>NZ_JBMOUE010000016.1:0-224 GCF_049319685.1 Chryseobacterium sp. Mn2064 | reverse complement strand
GATTCCAGAGTGGCTAAATGGGACTGACTGTAACTCAGTTGCTTCGGCTTCGTAGGTTCGAATCCTGCTCTCCCCACTTTATATTTTTTTTTAAAAAACTTGCAAGATTAAATTAATTTTCTTAGTTTTGCACAGCGTTTACCAATAGTTTTGGAAACAAAATTGCGGAAGTAGCTCAGTTGGTAGAGCGTCAGCCTTCCAAGCTGAATGTCGCGGGTTCGACC
>NZ_JBMOUE010000015.1:0-230 GCF_049319685.1 Chryseobacterium sp. Mn2064 | reverse complement strand
TGAGCCTCCAGAGGGATTCGAACCCACGACCCCGAGATTACAAATCACGTGCTCTGGCCAACTGAGCTATGGAGGCATTTAATATTTAGACTGAAAGCGATTGAGAAACTCTACTCTACACATTTCAGTGTTAAAAAGCATCACCTTTTACAATGATTTTTTTGAGCGGAAGACGGGGGTCGAACCCGCGACATTCAGCTTGGAAGGCTGACGCTCTACCAACTGAGCTA
>NZ_JBMOUE010000014.1:0-398 GCF_049319685.1 Chryseobacterium sp. Mn2064 | reverse complement strand
TGCGATCCGGACGGGACTCGAACCCGCGACCTCCGCCGTGACAGGGCGGCATTCTAACCAGCTGAACTACCGGATCAATTTTTTTAAAAAGAAATTGAGAAAACTTCTGCGATCCGGACGGGACTCGAACCCGCGACCTCCGCCGTGACAGGGCGGCATTCTAACCAGCTGAACTACCGGATCAATTTTTTTAAAAAGAAATTGAGAAAACTTCTGCGATCCGGACGGGACTCGAACCCGCGACCTCCGCCGTGACAGGGCGGCATTCTAACCAGCTGAACTACCGGATCAATTTTTTTAAAAAGAAATTGAGAAAACTTCTGCGATCCGGACGGGACTCGAACCCGCGACCTCCGCCGTGACAGGGCGGCATTCTAACCAGCTGAACTACCGGATCA
>NZ_JBMOUE010000013.1:0-1039 GCF_049319685.1 Chryseobacterium sp. Mn2064 | reverse complement strand
GCCGCCGCCAGTTTTTATTTTATTTTTAAAAATCTCATACAGTAATGTATGAGATTTTTTTTGTTATATATACTAAACACTACTGTATAATCAACATATCACATTACTATATCAAACCCAAATAGTCTATAATATATATCCAGATGTTAGACAGCAGGGATTAGGCGTTAGAGAATCGTTAATAGGAAATAATGATAATTAATTAATGAGTAATCCAAGTGATATTGATGTATGTACATACTCTTTTTAACCCTGATATAATCTTTACCGTCTTTACCCTTATTACTTGATCAGTCCTCCATCAAACTCTTAACTCCGTAGGAGACCAAACCCAATAGATTACTTATACATTAAGGTTCTCTTCAACCGTGATCCTATTTAAATACTAAGATCTCATCAGGTTATCTTATTTTCTAAGATGTTACTGACTTTGGTTTTACCATTTAAGAGTATTATATTTTAAAAGAGAATTAGACCTGGCTGATTTTTTCTATCTCCTTTCTTCATTTTATTAATTATAACCTTTAATAATACTATGGAATATGGGGCAAGCTTCCATTTTAATGAGTATCCACTTTTTACACTTTATCCTTCTTAAAATTTAGATATAAAAGATGAGTTCTATCTTTGCTATACTTCTATAGAGATGTCTATTGAAGGGATAACTACTCGTATTTATATATGCCTGGTTTTATCTTCCAAAATTGTTATAGAATTTTGATAATCTAATATGACTAAAGCATACGGCTTAATAGATAATAGGTAATTATAGTATCTATGAGTTGTGTAATAAGAGCTGTTTTTATTAACTATTATAAACTCTACTCATTAAGTTTTACCTGTTTATTGCACGCATATATTTTTAGATAGTTATTGTGGATAAGTGTTAATAAGTACTTAAGTGTAAATATATCAGTGTTTTAAAATGGGCATTTACCCACAATTGTTATGATGTTGTAAACTTTATGTTAAATAAACTTGTTTTGCGTTGTTCAAAGTTGTTATCTTTGCCGCACTGAAAAACGAAAGAGATTCGGTA
>NZ_JBMOUE010000012.1:0-5416 GCF_049319685.1 Chryseobacterium sp. Mn2064 | reverse complement strand
AAGTTGTTATCTTTGCCGCACTGAAAAACGAAAGAGATTCGGTAGCGCAGGAGAGCTTTTAGATAAGCATAGAACAAGATAACTTCAAAAAGATAGCGACGAAAAAAACTTCAAAACTTTTTAATAAAAAAGTTGCGAGACAAAAAAGAGTTTGTATCTTTGCAGTCCCAATTACAGGGAGCGCAGGAGTTAGAGATTAAGGGTTAGAGAGGGATTAAGGTTAACAAAAAAACTTTAAAATTTTCTTCAAAAACATTTGGTCATTACGAAATAAAGTTTTACTTTTGCACTCGCAAATACGGAGCGACACTGACAGAAAGATTGCTTCGTTGAAAAGCGAAAGATATAAAGATCATTGACATACAATATAACAACCAAGTAAGGAAAAACTAAAGCGTTAAAAAACTTTGAGTGAGTCAGACAAACATACAATGGAGAGTTTGATCCTGGCTCAGGATGAACGCTAGCGGGAGGCCTAACACATGCAAGCCGAGCGGTAGAGATTCTTCGGGATCTTGAGAGCGGCGTACGGGTGCGGAACACGTGTGCAACCTGCCTTTATCTGGGGGATAGCCTTTCGAAAGGAAGATTAATACCCCATAATATACTGAATGGCATCATTTGGTATTGAAAACTCCGGTGGATAGAGATGGGCACGCGCAAGATTAGATAGTTGGTGAGGTAACGGCTCACCAAGTCTGCGATCTTTAGGGGGCCTGAGAGGGTGATCCCCCACACTGGTACTGAGACACGGACCAGACTCCTACGGGAGGCAGCAGTGAGGAATATTGGACAATGGGTGAGAGCCTGATCCAGCCATCCCGCGTGAAGGACGACGGCCCTATGGGTTGTAAACTTCTTTTGTATAGGGATAAACCTTTCCACGTGTGGAAAGCTGAAGGTACTATACGAATAAGCACCGGCTAACTCCGTGCCAGCAGCCGCGGTAATACGGAGGGTGCAAGCGTTATCCGGATTTATTGGGTTTAAAGGGTCCGTAGGCGGATCTGTAAGTCAGTGGTGAAATCTCACAGCTTAACTGTGAAACTGCCATTGATACTGCAGGTCTTGAGTAAAGTAGAAGTGGCTGGAATAAGTAGTGTAGCGGTGAAATGCATAGATATTACTTAGAACACCAATTGCGAAGGCAGGTCACTATGTTTTAACTGACGCTGATGGACGAAAGCGTGGGGAGCGAACAGGATTAGATACCCTGGTAGTCCACGCCGTAAACGATGCTAACTCGTTTTTGGGTTTTCGGATTCAGAGACTAAGCGAAAGTGATAAGTTAGCCACCTGGGGAGTACGTTCGCAAGAATGAAACTCAAAGGAATTGACGGGGGCCCGCACAAGCGGTGGATTATGTGGTTTAATTCGATGATACGCGAGGAACCTTACCAAGGCTTAAATGGGAAATGACAGGTTTAGAAATAGACTTTTCTTCGGACATTTTTCAAGGTGCTGCATGGTTGTCGTCAGCTCGTGCCGTGAGGTGTTAGGTTAAGTCCTGCAACGAGCGCAACCCCTGTCACTAGTTGCCATCATTAAGTTGGGGACTCTAGTGAGACTGCCTACGCAAGTAGAGAGGAAGGTGGGGATGACGTCAAATCATCACGGCCCTTACGCCTTGGGCCACACACGTAATACAATGGCCGGTACAGAGGGCAGCTACACAGCGATGTGATGCAAATCTCGAAAGCCGGTCTCAGTTCGGATTGGAGTCTGCAACTCGACTCTATGAAGCTGGAATCGCTAGTAATCGCGCATCAGCCATGGCGCGGTGAATACGTTCCCGGGCCTTGTACACACCGCCCGTCAAGCCATGGAAGTCTGGGGTACCTGAAGTCGGTGACCGTAACAGGAGCTGCCTAGGGTAAAACAGGTAACTAGGGCTAAGTCGTAACAAGGTAGCCGTACCGGAAGGTGCGGCTGGAACATCTCATTTTAGAGCGTCTTTAGACGTTAAACAAAATTAGTACGCAAGTACATTATACTTACTTAAAGCCTAGCTTTAGTTTTTTGTTTGGTTGATTATATAAAAAAATACAAAACCCACTAGAAATTAGTATAGGGAAAGAGATTTAGAAAAGAAGTTAGGAATTAGGAGTTAGATTTAGTCTAACATCTGATATCTAAAATCTAACATCTAAAACAAAGTCTCGTAGCTCAGCTGGTTAGAGCGCTACACTGATAATGTAGAGGTCGGCAGTTCGAGCCTGCCCGAGACTACTAATTAAAGCGGTAAGCTGGTAAGCTTTAAGCAGTAGGCATTTAGCCTAAAGCTTATAGCGTATAGCCTACAGCACCTAGAGGGGGAATTAGCTCAGCTGGCTAGAGCGCCTGCCTTGCACGCAGGAGGTCAAGGGTTCGACTCCCTTATTCTCCACAGTTTTGGAAGTTTGATTTAAAAGTTACGATTGGAGCCAAAAACAACAATTGTTCATCAGACTGAAAAGAAGAAATTAAGATCATTGACATTAACGGTAAAGACATCACAAAGAGAAAACCGAGCGCATAAAGCGCTTGAGTAACCAATAGGAAAGAAATCGTTAAGGGCGTATGGCGGATGCCTAGGCTTTCAGAGGCGAAGAAGGACGTGGTAAGCTGCGAAAAGCTGCGGGGATTGGCACACACGAATTGATCCGCAGATGTCCGAATGGGGCAACCCAATACATTGAAGATGTATTACCTCGTAAGAGGAGCAAACCCGGAGAACTGAAACATCTAAGTACCCGGAGGAAAAGAAATCGAAGAGATTCCGTAAGTAGTGGCGAGCGAAAGCGGATTAGCCCAAAAGTCTTTATATATTTAGAAGAACGTTCTGGAAAGAACGGCCGAAGATGGTGATAGCCCAGTATTCGAAAGGTATATATAGATGATAAATGAGTAGGGCGGGACACGTGAAATCCTGTCTGAATATGGGGGGACCATCCTCCAAGGCTAAATACTCCTGAAAGACCGATAGTGAACAAGTACTGTGAAGGAAAGGTGAAAAGCACTTCGAATAGAAGGGTGAAATAGAACCTGAAACCGTACGCCTACAAGCGGTCGGAGCAGCGTAATGCTGTGACGGCGTGCCTTTTGCATAATGAGCCTACGAGTTAATTTTACTAGCGAGGTTAAGGTATTAAGTACCGGAGCCGGAGCGAAAGCGAGTCTGAATAGGGCGCATAGTTAGTAGGATTAGACGCGAAACCTTGTGATCTACCCATGGGCAGGTTGAAGCTCTGGTAACACAGAGTGGAGGACCGAACCGGTTGACGTTGAAAAGTCTTCGGATGACCTGTGGGTAGGGGTGAAAGGCCAATCAAACTGGGAGATAGCTCGTACTCTCCGAAATGCATTTAGGTGCAGCGTCGTATATAAGTTTATTAGAGGTAGAGCTACTGATTGGATGCGGGGGTTTCATCGCCTACCAATTCCTGACAAACTCCGAATGCTAATAAATGTTCTACGGCAGTGAGGGCATGGGTGCTAAGGTCCATGTCCGAGAGGGAAAGAACCCAGACCAACAGCTAAGGTCCCAAAATATATGTTAAGTTGAAGCAACGCGGTTGGACTGCATTGACAGCTAGGATGTTGGCTTGGAAGCAGCCATTCATTTAAAGAGTGCGTAACAGCTCACTAGTCGAGCGGTCCGGCATGGATAATAATCGGGCATAAACATATTACCGAAGCTATGGATTTGTATTTTAGATACATCTGGTAGGAGAGCATTCTATTTGCGCCGAAGCAGTACTGTGAGGTATTGTGGAGCGGATAGAAAAGAAAATGTAGGCATAAGTAACGATAAAGCAGGCGAGAAACCTGCTCACCGAAAGACCAAGGCTTCCTCAGCCATGCTAATCAGCTGAGGGTTAGTCGGGACCTAACGCGAACCCGAAAGGGGTAGTGGATGGACAATGGGTTAATATTCCCATACTTGCTCACGAATAAAGGGGACGGTTGGATGTAGCTGCTGGAGACTGACGGAATAGTCAAGGCCTAGCCTTCGGGCGAAGCTGCTGTAGTGTAATCTGATCCAAGAAAAGCCGAAGTGAAGCAACCCGTACCAAAACCGACACAGGTGGTCGAGGAGAGAATCCTAAGGTGCTCGAGTGAGTCGTGGCTAAGGAACTAGGCAAAATAGTCTCGTAACTTCGGAAGAAGAGACGCCAGCAGCAATGCTGGCCGCAGTGAAGAGGCCCAGGCGACTGTTTATCAAAAACACAGGACTCTGCTAAATCGAAAGATGCTGTATAGGGTCTGACACCTGCCCGGTGCTGGAAGGTTAAGGAAGGTGCTTAGGGTTAAACCGAAGGCATTAACTGAAGCCCCAGTAAACGGCGGCCGTAACTATAACGGTCCTAAGGTAGCGAAATTCCTTGTCGGGTAAGTTCCGACCTGCACGAATGGTGTAACGATCTGGGCACTGTCTCAGCCACGAGCTCGGTGAAATTGTAGTATCGGTGAAGATGCCGATTACCCGCAATGGGACGAAAAGACCCTGTGAACCTTTACTATAACTTCGTATTGACTTTGAGTAAGTAATGTGTAGGATAGGTGGGAGGCTTTGAAGCAGGCACGCTAGTGTTTGTGGAGCCAACGTTGAAATACCACCCTTTACTTACTTGGAGCCTAACTTCTTTTAGAAGGACATTGCGTGGTGGGTAGTTTGACTGGGGTGGTCGCCTCCAAAAGAGTAACGGAGGCTTTCAAAGGTACCCTCAGCACGCTTGGTAACCGTGCGTAGAGTGTAATGGCATAAGGGTGCTTGACTGTGAGACCTACAAGTCGATCAGGTGCGAAAGCAGGACATAGTGATCCGGTGGTTCCGTATGGAAGGGCCATCGCTCATAGGATAAAAGGTACTCCGGGGATAACAGGCTAGTCTCCCCCAAGAGCTCACATCGACGGGGAGGTTCGGCACCTCGATGTCGGCTCGTCACATCCTGGGGCTGGAGAAGGTCCCAAGGGTTGGGCTGTTCGCCCATTAAAGTGGCACGCGAGCTGGGTTCAGAACGTCGTGAGACAGTTCGGTCTCTATCTATTGCGGGCGTTAGATGTTTGAGAGGGCTTGATTCTAGTACGAGAGGACCGAATTGAACAAACCTCTGGTGTATCAGTTGTACCGCCAGGTGCACCGCTGAGTAGCTACGTTTGGAAGAGATAAGCACTGAAAGCATATAAGTGCGAAACTCGCCTCAAGATGAGACATCTTTTAAGGGTCGTTGTAGATGACGACGTTGATAGGCTATAGGTGTAAAGACAGTAATGTCATAGCCAAGTAGTACTAATTACCCGTAGATTTATAGCCTTTGGTTGCTATATCTAAAATTATAATATAATGAAATGACAAGTACTTTATGCGCAGCGAAGGTTTTGTCTTTGTGAAAGTTTTTATCGCTTAAAAAGCAATAAGCTTAAGGCCTGATGC
>NZ_JBMOUE010000011.1:0-26676 GCF_049319685.1 Chryseobacterium sp. Mn2064 | reverse complement strand
TAATGTATGAGATTTTTTTTGTTATATATACTAAAGAACTACTATATAATCAAAGTATGGATAATGGATAAACTTATCTATCATACAGTAATGTGTGAGATTTTTTTTTGTTTATATACTGAACATAAAATATGATGTTTGACTACGTCTAGCCCCGATAGCAATGGTTACCCCACAGCAAGATTGGGAGATAGGATCTGGAAGGGAAAGCATGGAGCGAGGAGTATAAATGGATAGCGGGATGAAGCTCTTAAATTTCAACAGATATTTTTAAGAAACTATTTCCTTCTATAACCCTATTTTACTCGAATAAATTCAATAAGTTTGTACTAGTTTTCCAAAAATAATGATAATGTCCGGAAACATTCTGATCATCGATGATGAGATCAAGCTCCTTAAACTATTGGGGATGATCCTTTCCCAAGAGAATTTTAACGTGAAAGAAGCTTCTACAGCACGTTCTGCAATGACAATGCTGGAGCAGTACGATTTTGATGTTGTGCTAAGCGATGTTCGTCTTCCTGATGCCTTTGGTGTTGAGCTTGTAAAATCAATCAAGTCTAAATATCCTTATCTTGAAGTCATTTTGATGACAGCATTTGGTAATATTACAGATGCAGTTCAGGCTATGAAGAACGGCGCTTACGATTACCTGGTAAAAGGTGATGATAATGATAAGATTATTCCGCTGGTGTACAAAGCTCTGGATAGAGTGAAAGATAACAGATCAAAGATTGTTCAACAAATTACTGTATCAAAAGGATTTGACCAGATAATTGGTAAGTCTCCGTCTATATTGCAAGCTAAGAAATTGGCGGAAAAAGTAGCTTTAACAGATGCCGCAGTGCTTTTAACTGGCGAAACGGGCACTGGAAAAGAAGTTTTTGCGAATGCTATTCACGAAAAAAGTGAAAGAAGTAAAAATAACTTCGTTGCGATCAACTGTTCTGCATTCAGTAAAGAGATTCTGGAGAGTGAGCTGTTTGGTCATAAACAGGGATCTTTTACAGGCGCTTTAAAAGACAAAAAAGGTTTAATTGAGGAAGCAAACGGAGGAACGTTATTCCTTGATGAAATTGGAGAGATGGCGATCGAGCTTCAGGCAAAACTTCTTAGAGTTCTTGAAACCAGGGAATTTATCAAAATGGGAGAAACAAAAGTTTCTAAATCAGACTTCCGATTAATTGCCGCTACCAACAGAAACCTTGAAGAAGAAATCAAACAGGGAAATTTCCGGGAAGATCTTTATTTCAGGCTGAATGTTTTCGAAATTACCCTTCCGGCACTTCGTGAGCGTAAAGAAGATCTGAAAATGCTGGCCAAAAATTTTATCGACCAGTTTTCCCATAAATTGCACTTACAATCCATCGAAGTAACTCCCGACTACTATAAAGCCCTTGAAAAAAATGATTGGAAAGGGAATATCCGTGAATTGAGAAATGCTATAGAGCGCAGCCTTATTTTAATGGATAATAATATCCTTGACGTTGACAGCCTTCCTCACTATTCGGAAAAAAATGTTGAAGAATGTGATTCTTTAAGTATAAGATCCTTAGAAAAAGTTCATATCCAAAAAGTATTGCAATACACCAAGGGAAATAAAGCAGAAGCGGCCCGCTTACTGGAAATTGGGATTGCAACCTTATACCGTAAATTGGAAGAATACGGATTGAAATAAACCATTTATCATTTTAATAAAGAGCCTATCATTTTGATAGGCTTTTTTGTTTTTGGTATGGTTTGGTTTTTAATTTAATATATTGGTTGTCAGTTGTTTGTGTTGTTTTTTATTCAATTGGACTTTAATTTGGCATATAGTCATTGAATAAAATATTTAAAAATGACAACTTCAAGAAAAACGTTCAAAAAACGGGAGCATTCTACTATTAGTCTGCTGATTGTATCGTATGTATTATTTACTCTTTTAACCTTAATGATCAAGATATGATGCTTATAAGTTTAGTTCTGCTGTTTGCAGTGCTGTTTTGGCTTTTATATAAATCAGTTGAATTTTTTGATAGAATATAAATTATGTGGAGTTTATTTTTCCTCTCAATACTTGCCTTTGTGTACATCTGTTATGTTTTAATGAAACCTGAAAAATTTTAAACGGTCATGAATACAGAAATTTTAGGCATTATAGCAATGTTTGCTATTACATTAGTTATTGGAATATTTTTAGGTAAATACATCGCTAATGTTTACGGATACAAAAAAACTTTTCTTGATCCGGTTTTTGTACCGATTGAAAAGTTGATCTATAAAATATCGGGAATTAATCCCAACCGTCAGATGACTTGGAAGCAGAATATGTATGCCATGCTGACGATTAACCTCGTTTGGTTTGTTATAGGACTTCTTATCCTTTTGAATCAGGCGTGGCTTCCTTTAAATCCAGACGGAAATCCCAATATGTCACCTGATCTTGCTTTTAATACGGCAATTTCATTTTTGGTAAACTGCAACTTACAGCATTATTCGGGGGAGACAGGAGTGAGCTATCTGAGCCAGATGTATCTGATGTTCTTACAGTTTGTAACAGCAGCGACAGGAATGGCGGCAATGGCTGTTCTTTTCAAAGCTTTTAAAGAAAAAACAACTACAGAACTGGGTAATTTTTATGATTACTTTACCAAATCAATGATCAGAATCTTACTTCCTGTAAGTATTATTGTTGCCTTTATTCTTTCTATGAACGGAAGTCCGATGACTTTCCAGGGAAAAGATCATATTACAACATTGGAAGGGCATAAAATTGATGTTTCCAGAGGACCTGTAGCTGCATTTGTAGCCATTAAACATCTGGGAACCAATGGAGGTGGATTTTTCGGAGCCAACTCAGCGCATCCCCTTGAAAATCCTAATTATATAACAAATATGACAGAAATGGTTACCCAAATGATCATTCCGTTTGCATTAGTTTTTGCATTAGGTTTTTATCTAAACAAAAGAAAGCTTTCCTGGGTGATCTTTACGGTTATGACTGTCGGATTCCTGGCACTTACCATTCCTAATATTGTTAATGAGACAGGAGGAAATCCTTTAATTACAAAGATGGGAGCAGATAATAGCCTCGGAGCTATGGAAGGTAAAGAAATCCGCTTTGGAAGTGCAGCATCCGGTTATTGGAGTATTGCAACCACTGTAATCTCTACAGGTTCTGTAAACGCGATGCACGACAGTACAATGCCTCTTTCGGGGATGAATGAACTCCTTGCCATGATGATCAACTGCTTCTACGGAGGTTGTGGCGTAGGTATTCTGAACTATTTCATTTTTATCATTCTCGCCGTATTCATAAGCGGTTTGATGGTAGGACGAACCCCAGAATTTATGGGTAAAAAAATTGAAGCCAAAGAGATGAAAATCGCAATGATCGTTGCTTTATTTCACCCTTTCTTAATTCTTGCAGGAACAGCTTTAACTGCTTACTTACCAGAGTTTGGAGCAAAAACACTAAATAACCCAGGTTTCCATGGTTTCAGTGAAATGCTGTACGAGTTTACTTCTTCTGCAGCCAACAACGGATCAGGTTTCGAAGGGCTTGGTGACAATACTCCGTGGTGGAATATCTCAACAGGAATCGTATTGCTACTTTCAAGATTTATTCCAATTATCGGTCCTGTAGCGATTGCTGGTTTATTAGCACAGAAAAAATATATCCCGGAAAGTTCAGGAACACTGAAAACCGATACAGCAACTTTCGGATTCATGACACTGGCGGTTATCCTTCTTATTGCTGCGTTGTCTTTCTTCCCTGCATTGACCTTAGGACCTATTGCAGAGCAGATTCAATACTTCTCTAAATAAATATGAACATTAAAAATTAAGATCAATACACAACCATTAAGGAAACTGAAGAAATTAAGAAGCTAGTCTGACACTTACTGAAACGTTCACTTTAATATTTTCCATTCCTTATCAATTTAGTTCACCTTGATGGTTCTTATTGATTGACAATGATATAAACTCTTTCAAAAAAATGAAAAATCAATCACAAACATTATTTCAGAGAGATTTGGTAAACGAAGCCATCAAACAGTCCTTCGTAAAGCTGAATCCGAAAATTATGTTTAAAAATCCAGTAATGTTCCTGGTGGAGATCGGAACTATTGTCATGTTTATCGTAAGCATGTTCAGCCTTACTGGTGATAAATCCCAAGGAAGCTTTTCCTATAACTTTTTAGTATTTATTATTTTATTTTTCACGGTTCTGTTTGCCAATTTTGCTGAAGCTATTGCAGAAGCCAGAGGAAAAGCGCAGGCCGATACCCTTCGAAAAACAAGAGAAGAAACTCCCGCGAAACTGGTAGTTGAGAACAAACCTGGATTTCAGGTAGAAACAGTTCTGAAAATGTCTGCTGAAATGACATTAGGTGATATTTTTCTATGCGAAGCCGGAGATCAGATTCCAATGGATGGTGAGATTATTGAAGGGCTTGCAACCATTGACGAGTCTGCCATTACAGGAGAAAGTGCCCCTGTGATCCGTGAAGCAGGAGGAGATAAAAGTTCTGTTACAGGAGGTACAAAAGTACTTTCAGACAGAATAAAAGTAAAAGTAACTACCAAACCGGGAGAATCCTTCCTGGATAAAATGATTGCCCTTGTAGAAGGAGCATCAAGACAGAAAACACCCAACGAAATCGCATTAACTATACTTTTAGCAGGATTCACTCTTACATTTATTATTGTTACCCTCACTTTAAAGCCCTTTGCAGACTACGCGCAGACTCCGATTACTATAGCGGCATTTATATCTCTTTTCGTTTGCCTTATTCCGACAACAATCGGCGGTCTGCTTTCTGCAATCGGAATTGCGGGAATGGACAGAGCACTGAGAGCGAACGTCATTACCAAAAGTGGAAAAGCCGTAGAAACAGCAGGTGATATCGATGTGCTTTTACTTGATAAAACAGGAACAATTACTATTGGAAACCGTAAAGCGACACAATTTCACCCTGCACAAGGAATTCAGCTTGATGAGTTTATTAAAGCATCAGCATTAAGTTCGGTAGCAGATGAAACTCCGGAAGGAAAATCTATCATAGAACTCAGCCAGCTTAAATCTGAAGATCTGTGGGTTTCTAATCCTGTCTACATCGACTTTACAGCCGAAACCAGAACTTCAGGGATCGATTTTGAAGAAACAAGAATCCGTAAAGGAGCTTACGATACAATAAAAAAACTGACTGAAAAAGCAGGGAATATCTTCCCACAGGAAACGCAGGACGCAGTAACCAAAATATCTGAAAATGGAGGAACTCCTCTCGTGGTAGCGGTTAATGAAAAAGTATGGGGAGTTATAGAGCTTCAGGATATCATTAAAACTGGAATCCAGGAACGTTTCCAAAGACTTAGAAAAATGGGGGTGAAAACCGTAATGGTGACAGGAGATAACCCATTGACTGCAAAATTCATTGCAGAAAAAGCAGGGGTGGATGATTTTATTGCAGAAGCCAAACCTGAAGATAAAATGAATTACATCAAAAAAGAACAGCAGGAAGGAAAACTGGTAGCCATGATGGGAGACGGTACCAATGACGCGCCGGCCTTAGCTCAGGCTGATGTAGGAGTTGCCATGAACAGCGGAACCCAGGCAGCAAAAGAAGCTGGAAATATGGTTGACCTTGATAACGATCCAACAAAACTGATCGAAATTGTGGAAATCGGGAAACAGTTACTGATGACAAGAGGAACCCTAACAACTTTCAGTATTGCGAACGACGTTGCGAAGTATTTTGCCATTATTCCGGCACTTTTTATCACTTTCATTCCTTCGCTTCAGAAGCTGAATATTATGAATCTTCATAGCCCGGAAACAGCCATTCTTTCAGCGGTAATTTTCAATGCGATCATTATTCCTTTCCTGATTCCGCTAGCGTTGAAAGGTGTAGCTTATAAACCGATTGGTGCAAGTGCATTATTAAGAAGAAACCTGTTGATTTACGGTTTGGGAGGTGTCATTGTTCCTTTCATTGGGATCAAGCTTATTGATTTGGTAATCAGTTTATTCTATTAAAATTTAAAAAATGAAAAATCATATTGTTTCAGCATTCAGGCTGACTGTTGTAATGCTCGCTGTAGTAGGAATTTATCTGGCGATTGTATACATAGGTGCAAAAGTTTTACCTACCCAAGGAAATGCAGAAATTATTCATTATAAAGGACAAAAATTCTATGCTAATATCGGACAGGAGTTTAAATCCGAAAAATATTTTCACGGCCGCCCTTCTTCGGTTAACTATAATGCAGCAGGTAGCGGGGGAAGTAACAAAGGACCAAGCAATAAAGAATATCTGGACATTGTACAGAAAAGAATTGACACGTTGAAAATAGAAAATCCGGAGATGGGAAATACCCAAGTTCCTGTAGAATTGGTTACGGCAAGTGGAAGTGGCCTGGATCCTGACATTTCTGAAGAAGGAGCTTTGTATCAGGCAAAAAGAATTGCCAAAACGAGAAACATTTCAGAAGAGCAGATTAAAAGCTTAATCAATAATCAGACGGAAAAACCTTTCTTAGGATTTTTCGGGCCTTCAAAGGTAAATGTTCTGAAGCTTAATATCGCTTTGGATCAGATAAAATAAATTCAATAGACCTTCAAAAAACTCTTTTCAATACGTTGATTTCAACAGTCAACAAAAGAGAACTTCAATAGAAAATGAATTCTGTTTTCTGACCTTCTGAACTGTAAGTTGTAAAAAGATCAAATTAAAACAGCTCTTATTTTTTAATCCAAAAACTACAGATTACAGGATTCATTTTTTCAATATCAAAGGGAAGCGTATTCCACATTACTCAATTAATACATTATCATCAACATTTATATAATGAAATCAAAAACTTTTCAAGCAGCATTTTTTCTTGGATTTAGCGCATTAAGTCTTATGAATGCTCAGGAAATAAAAAAAGACTCGGTAATTGCTCAGCCTAAAGATTCCTTAGTAGCAAAAACGGATTCAAAAATTCCTTTTGACGGATACGATTTGACATGGATCAACGGACAGAACCGCCAAACGGATTTCCCTTTAACTTTAAAAGATAAAAATGGAGAAACTATACTTACGGGGGTAACTTATGTGGATGCTTACTACAATTATGATTTTAACCGTCCCAAAGATAATACTCATACGATTTCCGCAGCGATCGGACGTTCCAATGAAGTAACCATCAATATGGCCAGTATTGGTTTGGAAACCAATTATAAAAATGTGATAGGGCGTTTATGGCTGCAGTTTGGTCAGATGGGATCTATTGTTCAGGATCAGGACGGAACGCTGAATCACGGGAAAAATACAAGCGGAAGCAATTTAAAATATATTCGTGAAGCTGCAGCTGGGTATCATTTTAACGTAATGCACGGGTTAAACGTAGAAGCAGGTATTTTTATGAGTTATATTGGTCTGGAAAGTTATGTTCTGGGAGAAAACTGGAACTATCAGAGAAGTTTGGTTTGTGATTTTACACCTTTTTATTTTCAGGGAGCCAGAATTCAGGCGTATCCTTCTAAGAAATTCAAAACAGAAATTTGGGTGCTGAACGGATGGCAAACTTACAACTCCTGGAATACAGGACTAGGATTGGGAGTTTCCAACTATTACCGTCCTAATGAAAATTTACAGCTTGTAGCCAATTTTTATCTTAACGGACAGGATACCAGAAATAACCCTGGAGTACGAAGATTTCACCATGACCACAGTATTGTAGCAAGATATTATAAGAATAAAGATAGCGATGGATTGTCGCAGGCGGCTTTCAGTATCAACAACCACTATGGCTTTCAGAGTGGAGGAGGGATAAAAGCTAAAGACAACTACATGATCGGTACTTCTGTGGCCAACAGACTTTGGTTTCACCACAACAAAATAGCTTTAACTTTAAGAGCAGATGCCGTTTCCAATCCGGGAGCCTATTTAGCATTTACTCCATCACCTGTTGCTAATAATGATTTCAACGATGCTATTGCTGCCGGAGAAAAACTTAAAATGTTCCAGGGAACCGCAACGGTTGATATTATGCCCAATCAATTTGTTACCTTCAGACTAGAATATGGATTCAGAAAAAGCAATATTCCGTATTTTGCAGGAAGAGAAGGAACTACAAGTCCAGATGGATGGATCGATACTCCGGTAGATTCCTGGAGACCCGATCTGAGAAAATCAGACAGCAGATTTACCCTTGCGGTAATGTTTAGGCTGTAATAATATCACTGATGAAATAACGATCAAAATAACTATGAAAAAGTATATTGTTATCGGAATCCTATTAGGAATTTTCTTTCCGAAGGCTCAAATGTCTGATTCCGTAAAACAAAGCCCCAAAATAAAGTTTTCTGCTTATGCAGAACTCTTCTATACCTACGATTTTAATGAACCTTCCAATCATATTCGCCAAAACTTTCTGTATTCTTATAACAGACATAATGAAGTAAATCTTAACTTAGGCTTAATAAAAGCATCTTATGAGAGTGAGAGGCTTCGTGCTAATTTGGCTCTCATGGCAGGAGTTTACGCACAGGATAATCTGACGGCAGAGCAAAACACGTTGCGTTATGTAAATGAAGCCAACATTGGAATCAAGGTTTCCAAAAATAAAAATTTATGGATCGATGCGGGAATTATGCCTTCCCATATCGGTTGGGAGAGTGCTATAGGAAAAGATAATATCAACCTGACACGAAGTTTGGCCGCCGAAAATTCGCCTTACTTTGAAACAGGTGCCAAAATATCTTACACTTCAGATAGTGGAAAATGGTTTTTAAGTGGGCTGGTGTTCAACGGTTGGCAGAGAATTGCGAAGCAGGAAGGAAATCAAAGTCTTTCTTTCGGTCATCAGGTGACGTACAAACCTAATGATAAAATAACCCTAAACAGCAGTTCATTCATAGGAAATGATAAACATAAGGATGATAAAAGAATGCGGTATTTTCACGATCTGCATGGAATTTTTCAGCTGACAAAAAGATTTTCTACTGTACTAGGATTTGATGTAGGAGCAGAGCAGAAAGCAAAAGGAAGTGAACAGTACAACATCTGGTACACTCCGAATATTCTTATGAAATATCAACTGGCTGATAAATGGGCACTTGCCGGAAGACTTGAATATTACAATGATAAAAACGGAGTTATCATCAATACGCAAACTCCTAATGGATTTCAAACTTTCGGATATTCTGTGAATGTAGATTATACCGTAATGAAAAACGTAGTATTCCGTACAGAGGCCAGAGGTTTAACTTCCAAAGATGCCATTTTTGTACATAATGACCAGATGAAACAGGGAAACTTTTTCATTACCACAAGTCTTGCAGTTTGGTTTTAGTAATCAATTCAGACACAGAGAAAAGTGTTTAAAGTAAAATTAAAAAGGATAAAATCAATGTCATCAGCAAAACATTTTTTAGAACTCATTCAGAAATCCCGTAAAGGGAAATTCAAAATCTATATCGGAATGAGTGCAGGTGTGGGGAAAACCTTCCGTATGCTTCAGGAAGCCCATTCTCTGCTAAGAAACGGCATTGATGTAAAGATTGGCTACATTGAAACCCACGACCGGGAGGAAACGGTAGCCCTTGCAGAAGGAATTCCTGAAGTGGCTAGAAAATCAGTCTTTTACAAAGGAAAAAGTCTGGAAGAAATGGATCTGCAGGCCATCATCAACGAACATCCGGAGGTTGTTCTTGTAGATGAGCTTGCCCATACCAATGTAGAAGGATCTAAAAATAAGAAACGCTGGCAAGATGTACTGGAAATTCTGGATAACGGAATAAACGTCATCAGCGCAATGAACATCCAGCATATAGAAAGCTTGAATGAAGAAGTAAAGAAAATCACCGGAGTAGAAGTTTCAGAACGTGTTCCGGATAAAATTCTTGCTATGGCAGATGAAGTGGTGAATATAGACCTTACCGCAGATGAGCTTTTAACAAGATTGAAGGAAGGTAAAATTTATAAAAAAGAAAAAATACAGACGGCACTCAGTAATTTCTTTCAAAGCGGACATATTCTGCAGCTTCGCGAGCTTGCCCTAAAGGAGGTGGCAACCCATGTGGAAAGAAAAGTGGAAACTGAAATTAAAACCGAAAATTTTAAACCTATAAAGTTTTTGGCGTGTATCAGCAGCAACGAGAAAATTGCTAAAACCATCATCAGAAAAACTGCAAGATTAGCCAGTTATTATAATAGCCCGTGGACTGTTTTATATATTCAGAAACCGTCAGAAAATCCTGAAAAAATAGCACTGGATAAGCAACGGTATTTGATTAATAATTTTAATTTAGCACAGGAATTGGGCGCAAAAGTTGTCCGTATCAAAGAGAGCAGTGTTCACAACGGAATACTGGAATATGTGATTGCTCATAATATCACTACAGTCTGCATTGGTAAACCCCATGCGAGATTCTGGCATCGTCTGTTGGGATATAGCTGGATTTATACCCTGATGAACAGACTGAATGAAAGACAGGTAGATATTATTATTTTATCTTAAAAGTAATGAAACTTAAAACGAAACTTACCTTAGGCGTGGGCCTTTTATTTCTGCTGATTGTTCTGCTTTCGGTGATCGGTTCTGTATATATTAATAAGCTAAAGTCTGATACAGAAAAGATCCTTACGGCCAATTACAACAGCCTGGAGTTTTCTAAAAATATGCTTTTGGCACTGGATAACATCAGTACAGACAGTGCTATTGCAGTAGCCGATTTTCAGAAAAACAACAAGCTGCAGGAAAAGAATCTGACCGAATTTGGAGAAAAAGAAGCCACCCAGAAACTGAACCTACACTTCAACAGCTATCTGAAAGAGCCTAGCAACAGTAAAGAAAAGCTCATCAGAGAAGATCTGGCAAAAATTATGTCTTTAAATATGAAAGGCATAGAACGCAAGAGTGATATTGCCATCATCACAGCAGAAAATGCAACCTTTTGGATTGTCAGTTTGGGAACTGTATGTTTTCTGATTGCTTTTACGCTGCTTTTCAATCTGCCCCAGACCATTGCAGAACCTATTAATCAGCTTACGTTCAGTATCAGACAGATTGCCGATAAAAATTATAGTGAAAGAGTTCATTTTAAAGGAAGTGAAGAGTTTAGCAGCCTTGCAGAATCATTTAATGTGATGGCAGAAAAACTGCAGGAATATGAAAGTAGCAGCCTTTCTCAACAGCTGATGGAGAAAAAAAGAATTGAAACTCTGGTGAATAATATGCATGATGCGGTTATTGGACTGGATGAAAATCATTTTATCTACATGATCAATGATGAAGCCCTGAAAATTACGAATCTCCGTAAAGAAGAAATTATAGGAAAAACCGCTCATGAAGTGGCTATCAATAATGATCTGATGCGCGAGCTGCTTAAAAATATAGATCATCCCATTACAGAACCCATTAAAATAGTTCGGGAGAATAAAGAAAATTATTTTGAACAGGATATCATCCCTATCAACATTGTAAAAACTGGAGAAAAAGAGAAAAAATACATCGGAAAAGTAATTTTGTTGAGAAATATTACACCATTCAAAGAGTTGGATTTTGCTAAAACCAATTTCATCGCCACTATTTCTCATGAACTGAAAACTCCAATTTCTGCAATAAAAATGGGCGTACAGCTGCTTGGAAATCAAAAGTTCGGAGCATTGAATGAACAGCAGCAGGAATTGTTGAAAAGCATCAACGATGATGGTCAGCGCTTGTTGGATATCACAGGAGAGTTATTAAATCTTTCTCAGGTAGAATCTGGAAATATTCGATTAACGATAGAAAAATGTTCTCCCAAAGAAATCGTACAGGCCGCCGTAAAGTATGTTGAAAAACTGGCCGAACAGAAAAATATCTCCATCAGTACAGAATATCTCCTTGAAGACAACGATTTTGTAGCAGCAGATTTTGACAAAACGGTTTGGGTCATGAATAATTTTTTGACGAATGCCGTGAAACATTCTTTTCAGGATGAAGGTATACGGATTGTTGTTGAAAAACAGAATGCGCAGATTCAGTTTAGCATTACCGATACGGGAAGCGGTATTGATGAAAAATACCATCGTCAGATTTTTGACCGTTATTTTCAGGTTCCCGGAGAGCATCAGAACGGAACAGGATTAGGGTTGGCGATCTCAAAAAACTTCATAGAAAAACAACATGGAGAAATTGGGGTAAAGAGTTCTCTGAATAATGGAAGTACGTTTTACTTCAGACTGCCGGTTTTATAGATGATTTTCAACTTCTTTTACCATAAAAAAGCTGCGGACATCATTCGCAGCTTTTTTTATAAAATATTGTTATCCAATTGTTTTACTCTTTAATAAACTTCTGTACCATCATATTATCCTTGGTAAACATTTTTATAATATAGTTTCCTTTAGGCAAATAAGAGACATTCATAGAATTTCCTTTTATTCCTGTAGAAGTCACAATTCTTCCTGCTGCATCGTAAATTTCAACCTTAGTCACTTCACTTTTAGATTGGATAGATAAGGTTTCTTTTACCGGATTAGGATAAATACTTATTGAGCTTTTATCATTTTTCAGTTCAGAAATGGCTAATGTTGTTTCAACCGCAGTAGTAAAAGTATTGGTAATGATAGGCGCATTATAATCGAAGTAGATCTTAGCTGTATTACTGAAGCTGTTTCCGGCAACTAAAGTAGATTTTGTCTTGATCTTAAATGACACATATCCGACGTTATGAGTATCATCAAAAGGCAGCTGGATATTTTCGAAAATAAATTCAACTACATTTGGACTTGTCATTCTCGTGACAAAATTGTGACTGCCATTTAACGGAGTTAATGAAGATAAATCAAATTTGGTTGTATCAATTTCATCTTTCACCACAATATTCTGTGCATTGGCAGTTCCTGTATTTTCAAATCGGATCAGGTAATGAACATAATCTCCAACTTTAGTTTGGGCAATGGAAGTTCCTTCCAGACAGGTTTTATCATTAGGGTCAAAAGAATTGACAACCGTTTGGTTTAAGACAAAATTATTATCTGCAGGTGTTTCGTCTGTAGCTCCATTAATCTGGGCGGTGTAATGCAGAATATCACCGCCGTTTAAAGCGGGAGTTTGTGTTGGAGTATTTAATTTTAAAGTGACTGTGATTTCTCTCGCTTCAAAAGGCTGAAGATTGGTGTAGTTCCAGTTTAGAAGACCCGCGGATTGAGAGTCTGGAACAATGGTAGCATTTTGATAAGTTGTCAAATTATTATTATAATTAAAGGTAATATTTCCAGATTGAGATCCAGTTCCTTTGTTTTTATAGACGAGTTTATATTTTGATTCAAAACCAGGCCTTGCAGCTGTTACAGGAATAAGAGTCGTTTCCAAATCATTATGATTTCCATTAGCAGTCAAACAAAAGTTTTGGGTAAGAGGACTTGTTTGTGTGGGAAAATTAACTGTAAAACTTGCCGGAGAAATATTGAAATAAGCAGGGTTTTCGAGAACCGGAGTTATTGTATGAGTGCCTGCTTGTACTGGAATAGAATAGTTTCCTGAAATATTGGCAATCATACTTCCCGTGGTTCCTGAACTTGTAATGGTGAACTTCTGAAAAGCTTTAGTGGGATCATTGGCATCACATCCGTTATTATTGCTGTCAACTTTTGTATTACCCTGGATTTTATAGAATGTTCCTCCCGGAGTAAATGAACAATAAGAGTTGACAACACAAGAACTTGTAGCGGGTAAAAGTGAATTCACAGAATTTATTTCAAAATCATCGGCGCATATATAAACAAGATTTGGCGTGCCCGTGAAGCTTGAACTGTAATTAGGACTAAAATTATTAATACCGTTTTTAATAAATAAAGACTGTAGGTTGGGATTCATATCACATCCGAAAGTGATGAGCTGCGCGTTTTGAGAAAGATCAATGGTTGTAAATTTATTATAAGTACAATTTAATGTTTCCAGCTTTGAAAAAGAACCAAAGTTAAGAGCGATAAACTGATTACCTGCAATACCCAAAAATTTTAAATTAGGTGTTTGGTTTAAAGGAAGCGTCTGAAGTTTGTTTGAAGTTAAAGTCAGGCTGTTAAGGTTAGTATTATTGTTTAAATTTAGCGTATACAATTGACATTGTGTTATATTTACTTCGTATAAGTTATTCAATCCCGAAAGATCAATAGAAGGAATATTACTAAAGAAAATATCCAGATCATGCAACTGACTACATCCCTGAAGGTTTACCGATGAAAGAACATAACATCTGCTGATGTTGAGATCATACAATGTTGTATGATTACTAAGATCCATAGATTGTAATAACGGAAAACTATCTATACTAAGCTTTTGAAGGTTGGTAAAACTTTTTATCCCTTCCGTTGAAACGACGTTATTAAAAAGAGCAGCATAATTAGGCATATTATACAAATCAAAATTTAATTGACTGATGTTGGCTGCTTCAGAAAGTTGAATTTCTCCGTCATGATTACTGTCAATAATCGTATTACTCCCATAAATGTCTTTTGCCATATAAGGGATATTAGCAACCAGTAAGCTTTTAAAATTAACATCAGGAATATTAATAATCTGTGATTGAAGCACAGAAAATATAGTTATGAGAATAACTGAGTAAAATTTTTTCATGGATTAGTTTATTGAGTTTTAGTTTTTTTAGTATTTGATTATAAATACAAAGCAAATGTAATCTTTTAGATGAATAATTTATTATTTTTTTTAAGCGTTGATATATTGTTGAATCTTAGTTTTTTATAGAATAAATTATACAAAAAAGGCTGTGGAATTTATCACAGCCTATATCAGTTTTACAGATTAAATTATTATTTTTTATTGTTTTTCAATCAGATCCAGAAACTGCTGTTCATCAAGAATGACAATGGTTCCGATGTCCTGCGCTTTTTTCAGCTTGCTTCCTGCTTTTTCTCCTACCACAAGATAGTTGAGGTTTTTGGACACTGCAGAAATATTTTTTCCACCGTGCTTTTCTACCATTTCTTCTGCCTGTTCTCTCGTGAATAAAGAAAGTTTTCCTGTGAATAAGAAAGCTTTTCCTTCCAGAACATTTGACAAAACTTCATTGGTACTTTCTCCTTTTTCAAGCTGTACTCCGTAAGACTTTAAACGCTCGATCATCAGAAGATTTTCTGTATTTTGGAAAAACTCAACAATGCTTACTGCAATTTTAGCCCCGATGTCTTCAACCTGGCAAAGTTCCTCAGCGGTAGCATTTTTCAGATCTTCTATCGTTGGGAAGTTTTTTACCAGCTTTTTGGCAACCGTTTCTCCAACATGTTTGATCCCGATTCCGTATAATACCTTTTCAAAAGGGATTTCTTTAGACTTTTCAATTCCGGTAATGATGTTCTGAGCAGATTTTTCCGCCATTCTTTCCAAAGGAAGAAGCTGCTCTTTTGTTAAAGCATAAAAATCAGCCGGGTTTTCAATTAATTTCTCCCTGTACAGTTGTTCAATCGTTTCACCACCCAGATTTTCAATATTCAGAGCTTTTCTGGAAACGTAATGAATCATTCTACCCACCACCTGTGGCGGACAATGCAGTTCGTTCGGGCAGAAATGAATTGCCTGATCTTCAATTTTTACTAATTCTGTACCACATTCAGGACAGTTTTTGATATACTCGATTTCCTTGCTTTCTTCCGTTCTTTTTTCGGTGTTTACTCCCACAATTTTGGGGATAATTTCTCCTCCTTTTTCTACATATACAAAGTCGCATTCATGCAGATCCAGCTTCTTGATGATATCTTCATTATGCAGAGACGCTCTTTTTACAATCGTTCCCGCTAGCAGAACCGGCTTCAGGTTAGCAACAGGAGTGATAGCGCCTGTTCTTCCTACCTGATAAGAAACACTTTGCAGCTCAGTTTCCACCTTTTCAGCTTTGAACTTATAAGCCATAGCCCAACGCGGAGACTTAGCCGTATATCCAAGTTGTCTCTGTTGCTGTAAAGAATTAACTTTTAAAACAATACCATCAATTTCAAATGGCAGATTATGACGTTCCGTATCCCAGAAAGTGATAAATTCCTTTACCTCATCCAGTGTTTTGCATAATTTGGCCTGCTGAGATGTTTTGAAACCCCAGCTTTGAGCCTTTTGAAGCAGTTCCCAATGCGTTTCTGCCGGGATATTTTCAGAAATAAACTGATACAGGACAGAAGATAATCCTCTCTTTCTCACCTCACCGCTATCCTGCATTTTCAAACTTCCACTTGCTGTGTTTCTAGGATTCATAAAAGGATCAAGGCCTTCTTCTTCACGGATTTTATTGATTTTGTCAAAGTTTTTTCTGGTAAGATAAATTTCTCCACGCATAAAAAATTGAGCTGGGAAATCGCCTTTCAACGTCAGAGGAATATCTGAGATTGTACGTACATTCGGTGTAATCTCATCTCCCTGGAAACCATCACCGCGGGTCACCGCCTGGGTAAGTTTTCCATTTTCGTAAAGAATAGAAATAGAAGCACCGTCATACTTCAGCTCAGCAACAAATTCAACGGGTTCATCAATCGTTTTGATGATTCTTTTCTCCCAGTCTTCCAGATCGTCAAAATCATAAGAATTATCCAGTGAATACATTCTGAATTTATGTTGAATCGTAGGGAATACCTTTGTAATTCCGCCTCCTACACGTACGGTGGGAGAGTTTTCATCATAAAATTCGGGATACTGGGCTTCCAGACCTTGAAGTTCCTGCAGAAGCATATCAAACTCAAAATCTGTAATCGTTGGAGTATCCAGAAGATAATAATTTTCGTTATGCTGGTGAAGCTCTTTGCGGAGCTGTTCTATCTTTTGTTGAATGTTTTCAGACATTGCTATTCTATCTTTTTAGCAAAAATAACTAAAGTAATCTCATTTAAAAAATAACAGAATTAAATATTACAGGAATATTAAAAATGTGTAATACCATCCAATAGACTGATTCTGTAGGGAATAAAGTGGATGTTTATAATAATTTAACATCATATTCCAATTTATTTAAAAAAATGTTAAAACTCCCTTAAACAGACGGCTCCTAAAGTCAAGATACCTTTGCACATCTTATTTAAATAAAACCTCTGCATTCAATAATAAGTCAGCATGATTACAGCAGAGACCCCTAATGACCATAAAAAATTAATATAAAGACTTCAGAAGAAATGAAAAAAGTAAAGATTGTACTGGGATTATTGTTTTTAGGACTTGGAACGATAGCTTACGCACAGACTACACAGGCATCTATTGTAGGGAAAGTAACCGGACCGGGAAGTACGGCTCAGGAAAAAGTGAAAGTAACGATTATCAATGAGTCTACCGGATTCAAAACAGAAACCCAAACCAATTCAAAAGGAGAGTATATCTTTAAAGAAATTCCTCTGGGTGGTCCTTATACTGTCATTGTAAATGACGATAAAAAAGAAGGTTACAATGTAAACTTCGGAGATCAGGTAACGGTAAACATGGATTTGAGTGGTGAAAAACACATTGAAGAAGTAAAAATTACCGGAAATCTTAAAAACAAGATCGGAAATCTTGGAGCGGCTACCGCTATTTCTGCAAAGAATATCAGTATGCTTCCTGTAAACGGACGAAATTTTGCCAATCTTGCCGAACTTTCTCCTTTGAGTGGAAAAAATGGAGGAACTTTATCAGGACAACTGGGATCTTCTACCAATTTTACGATCGACGGGATGACAGCTAAGAACCCAACGTCAGCAGGAGCGACTACCAGCCGAAGTGGTGCCCCTTTTTCTATTTCCATAGAAGCTGTGCGTGAATTTAAAATCATCACCAATCAATACGATGTTACCCTTGGAAGAAGTGGAGGAGGTACAGTAAGTGCCGTTACCAAATCCGGAACGAATAAATTTTCCGGAAGTGCGTGGGAATATTTAAGAACCAACTGGCTTTCCAGTCCATATGATATCAGAGGAAATAAAAGACAGAACGATTTCTCTACCTCTCAGTTCGGATTCTCATTGGGGGGACCTATCATCAAAAATAAATTACACTTCTTTGTAGCCTGGGATCATCAGTTGGATTCAAGACCTTTGATTATTGCTGATATCAAATCGCCGGATGATGAGAAGAGATTCAGTACTACGACAGCAACGCTAGACAAATTCTTAGATATTGCAAGAACGAAATATGGAGTAGGCAATACACCCCAGTTCGGAACTTTTGATAAGGTAAGAAACTCGGATGCTGCATTCCTGCGTTTAGACTGGCAGATCAATGAGAAACATTTGCTAACCCTTAGAAATAATTTTACTTATGATCTTAATAAAAACGGATTGATTGATAATACCAACATCAATTTCTTCGAATCGTACGGAAATGATAAAAACCTTGATAACAGTTTATTGTTAACTTTAAGATCAAATCTGCAACCTAATGTAACCAACGAATTAAAAGCTCAGTATCTTTACACATTCCAGAACAGTTACCAGAATGATGAATTAGGAAAACCTGTTCCGAGAGCTATTGTTGAAAGTGTTTCCTCTCCAGGCGTAGGATCTACCAATATTCAGTTCGGGGGGCACCGTTTTGGGCAGGAAAGCTTTAGAAACAATGTATTTCAGGTAGTAGATAATTTATACTACAATACTGATAAAGTGAAATATACTTTCGGAGCCGATTTAATGTATACTACGGCAAAATCGATCTACGGAAGTGAAGTGAACGGACGATTCCATTTCCAGGGAATGAGTAATTTTGAAGCGATGACTCCTTACAGATTTTATAGGGAAGTTCCTTTGGTGGCTGATCCTTCCGTAAGATCTAATATTTGGAATCTTGGAGTATACGGGCAGTTCCAGACCAAAATTGCAAAAGGTCTTGATTTGATGGCTGGTTTAAGATTAGATTATGGAGGATATCCGAAAGCAGAATTCAATCAGAAGCTGTATGATGAAATGGGAATCAGAACCGATAATAAGATCAAATCATTTGTTATCCAACCGAGATTTCAGTTTGACTGGAATATCAACGAGCAAAATAAAGACTTCGTGAAGTTTGGAGCGGGAATATTCTCTTCAGACATTAATAATTATATGATCATCAACAACCTTGTATTCGATGGTAAACATCTGGCTACTGTGGATGTCACTGGTAAAGATGTTCCGTTCCCGGATTTTATCAACTATAGAAATGATTATGGAAACGTTCCTTCATTGGCACAATATCAGATTCCAACGATTAACTATACTGGGAAAGATGCAAAAATTCCAATTATCTATAAGGCAAATATCTCCTATACCCACTTTTTTAACGAAAGATTCAGAGTAGGAATTGCAGGATATATGGCGCTGGGAAGAAACAACTATTACTATTATGACCGAAATATGGTGGGCAGCCCATTCTTCACTTTGGATAATGAGGGTGGTAGAGGAGTCTTTATTCCAACAAGTGCAATTACCAATAATGACAATAGTAAAACAGTAAGTTTTGACTGGAAGAAGGGAAGAATAAACAACAACTTCGGAAGAGTACTTGAACTTGTAAGTGATGGTAAGGTAAATCAATTCTCTTGGGTAGTGGATACAAGTTACCGTTATTGGAAAGATGGTGAGATTACAGCAAGTTACACATGGTCTGATATTAAAGATAATACTTCTTACAATGGAAACGTAGCGAACTCTGCAACACTTTCAACTATGATTCAAAGTGATCCTAGAGATTTAAGAATGACGTATTCTGATAATCAGTTCAGAAACAAAGTGGTTATCTATGGTAACTCACCTACTGTGGCCGGATTTACTTTAGGTATCAGATATTCAGGACTTGGAGGGACGCGTTTCTCTGCAACGGCAGGAGGAAATATCAATGGAGATTTCGTAGATTCTAATGATCTTGCGTATATCTTCCCAAATATTGCCCAAACTATTTTGGATGATCCGCAGGTGGGACAGGCATTGAAAAACTATATCAGCGAATACAACGGCAAAATTGCAGAACGTAACGGTGGTAAAAACGGGTTCTTCGGTGTTTGGGATGTACGTGTTGCAAAGAAATTGAAATTTGATAAAGTAGGAGCATTTGAATTATCAGTAGATATTTTCAACGTAGCCAACCTCCTGAATAAAGAATGGGGAGTAAACAAATCGTATGGAAACACTTCTTTATACAAAGTAACCAGATTCAACCCGGATACCAGACAGTTTGAATATGTGAAAAATGTCAGCGGAAACGGTCTTACTCCTTTGTCAGGAAACCCATACCAGATCCAGATCGGAGCAAAATATACTTTTTAACAGAAAAGACTGAATATTTTAAACCACAAAAGCTTTTATTAATAGGACTTTTGTGGTTTACCACTTTATTAATACTTACCTTTATCAAAAAGTTCCCGAACTTTATTTTAATTATCTAAATTATATTATGAAAAATTTTATCTTAGGGTTAGCAGTTTTAAGTACAGTTTTGATGAAAGCACAAACCCAGATCATAGCACACAGAGGATATTTCCAGGCTCAGCCTCCTACAACGGAAAACTCTATTAAATCTTTAGAAAATGCCCAGAAACTAAAAGTATACGGGTCTGAGTTTGATGTAAGAATGACAAAAGATGGAGTATTGGTCATTAACCACGATGAGCATCATGGGAATATGGAAATTTCTGACGCTACTTTCAAAGAACTGGAAGCGGTAAAATTATCTAATGGAGAAAAATTTCCAACTTTAAAAGATTATTTGAAGCAAGGTAAAAAAGATCCTTCCGTAAAACTGATCGTAGAAATAAAGCCTGCTAAAACTCCGGAAATAGAAAACGAGATCACGCAGAAAACAATCAAAATGATCAAAGACATGAAGCTGGAATCTCAAAGTGAATTCATCTCTTTCAGCCTGAATATCTGTAAAGAAATTAAAAAACTGGCACCTTCTTTTAAAGTACAGTATCTGAACGGAGAATTGTCGCCGGAGCAGATTAAGAAAGAAGGATTGGATGGTTTAGATTATCATTACAGTGTCTTCCAAAAGAATCCAACCTGGATTTCAGAAGCTAAAGCATTGGGACTTATCACAAATTCCTGGACGGTAAATGATGCTGCAGTATATGATCAGTTAAAAAATCAGGGTATCGGTTTTGTAACCACCAATATTCCTGAACAACTGAAGAATAAATAATAGGTCTATTCATTATTCATACAAAAGTCTGTCTTTTCATAAAAAGGCAGACTTCTTTTTTTAAGGATAAGTATCTTTTAATCTTTCCAAAACCATTAAAAAACTATTAAATATCCCTCTGTAATCTTCCGTAAAAATGTTCTTTCGTAACTTTGTATAAAGAAAAGTATAATCACTATGAATATAAATGGAAAAAATGCCATCGTAACAGGTGGTGGAAGAGGATTAGGTAAAGCTGTAGCACTGGCTTTAGCCCATGAAGGAGTAAACGTTGCTATTACAGGAAGAAATGAAGAAAACCTTAAAATGACCGTTGAAGAAATTAAAAGATTAGGGGTAAATTCTTCATACGCAGTTTTCTCAGTAGACAATGAAATTCAGGTAAAAGCGGGAATTGAATCTTTAGCAGAACAATTGGGAGGAATTGATATTTTAATCAACAATGCAGGGATTGGAGATTTTGGCTCCATTGAAGAAATGCCTTCCGAAACTTGGGAGCAGGTCATTAAGACCAACTTATTCGGAGTATATTATGCAGCAAAAGCAGCGCATCCGTTCATGAAAGCGAAAGGAGAAGGTGATATTGTAAACGTAGCCTCTACGGCAGGATTAAAAGGAGGGCCTAATATGTCAGCGTATGCCGCTTCAAAAGCAGCCGTTGTTTCTTTATCTCAATCGATGATGGCAGAATGGAGAAAACAGAATATCCGCGTTATTACCCTTACTCCAAGTACAATTGCTTCAGATATGAGCATCCAGGGAGGGCTTACAGATGGAAACCCTGATAAAGTATTACAGCCGGAAGATTTCGCAGAATGGGTAAGAGATATTTTGAAAATGAACAGAAGAGCATTAATTGCCAATGGTTCTATTTTCTCTACCAATCCATAAGAATTTGAAATTTTTCAACGATAGAATTCAATATAGGCGGGCTTTGGTCCGCTTTATTTTTTGTATATTTTTATAAAGCTGTAGCCAAAACTTATCACTTCTATTTTTTTAGCAATAATAACATTAGTATTTTTGCAGCAAATTACTCATATGCAAAATTATTTAGAATTCAATTTCAAAATTTCTCCATTACAACCTTGGAATGAAATTTTAATGGCAGAACTTATAGAAATAGGTTTTGACAGCTTTACAGAAGAAATTGATGGAATTTTAGGATATATTCAGACCGATTTATTTCAGGAAGAGCAATTGAAAGCACTTCCCATCTTTGAAAATGAAAATGTAAAGATTGAATATTCTTTCGAAGAAATGCCGAACATCAACTGGAACGAAGAATGGGAAAAGAATTTTTCACCCATCAATATTGATGATAAGGTGTTGATCAGAGCCGAGTTTCACGAATCTGTACCGGGAATGCATGAAATTATTATTCAGCCCAAAATGTCTTTCGGAACAGGGCATCACCCAACCACTCACCTGATGATTCAACAGATGATGGATCTTGATTTAAAAGATAAAAAAGTGTTGGATATGGGATGCGGAACTTCTGTATTGGCGATTTACGCAAAACAGCAGGGAGCAGGAGATACTAAAGCGATTGATATTGATGAATGGTCTGTAGAAAACTCAAAAGAGAACGCTGTAAGAAACAATGTAGAATTGGATATCGAGCAGGGAACAGCGGATAACTTGGGCAAAGAGAACTTTGATGTTATTTTGGCCAATATCAATAGAAATATTCTGATCTCAGATATTCCAACCTATGTATCTGTGTTGAATGAAGGGGGAAAACTATTGTTGTCAGGACTTTGTTTCTTTGATGTTGCGGATATTCTGGAAGTATGCAAAGAAAGCGGCCTTGAACTGAAAAAACAGTTACAACGTGAAGAATGGGTGAGCCTTCTGCTTGAAAAATAATAAAAAACAAACAACAAATATGAAAACTTTATGGACCGCTTTCTTTTTACTGCTGCTGCAATTTTTTACAGCACAGGAGAATGAAGTATATGCAGATGGTGTTTTTGGGTTTGAAGAGAATAAAGCCCAGAAGATTTTTACAGATTGGACGAGGGTAAGAAAATCACCGGATGCGAACTCACCGATTTTAGATTCATTGCAGACCAATCAGTCCATAATGATTCTTAAGAAAGAAGAAACCGTTCCTGTTCTACAATTGGGAGAAAGAAAGGCCAATTGGTATAAAATTTCTTATCAAAAAGGAGCCGTAACCTCTGAAGGATATGTTTGGGGCGGAAATCTTTGTGTAGGATATCGTAACAAGAATGGATATGATTTTCTTTTTGGGCTGTTCAAAACCATAAATAAGAAAAGTAAAGGATCGGATGGCTTCGAAAAGCAGAACATTGCAGGAATAAAAGCCATGGAAGGAAATACTCTGATTGATGAGGTGTATTTTGATACCGGAAAAGGAGAGGAGCTCAACAGTGGAGGCTTCAATATCGAAAGCGGGCATAAACTTCAGAATGTCGAATTCACTCTAAGAGCAATGGTTTCCGGTGATGCCTGCGGTATTGCCACTTACGATCAGTATGTTCTTTTTAAAGACAAAAAACTGATTGCTCTTCCACAACTAACCAATATTATAGATGCTGGAGTATTTTATCATGATGAGCGCTATATTTTCCCCAATGATAAAGGAGGAATTCCCAATGCATTTATCTTAAGAACGGAAGATATGGAGGTAGATGATAAAGATCGTGAGAAGAAAAAAAACTCTTCTAAAACCTATCTCTGGAACGGAAATTCATATAAGCTGAAATAATCTTTTTATTAAAAATAAAAATCCCTCAAAGCTATAATTTTGAGGGATTTTTTATGGATTTAAACTTACTTACCTTACCTTTATTTTACCCAGTTATTTACTGTAATCACTTCAGCCTGTCTTGGGAAAACCTTATTCATCAGTAGTTGGTGTACTTCTTCATCTCCATCTTTACAGCAATCTTCAATGATCGTAAGGGTATAATCTTTATCCGCTGCTTCTCTTACTGTAGACAGAACAACACCACTGGTAGAAACCCCTGTTAAAACAAGATGCTGAATGTTCAATCCTCTTAATACAACTTCAAGATCACTTCCTGTAAAAGCACTGATTCTCCTTTTAGTCACTACAATATCCTCTTCTTCAGAAGCAAGCTCAGGATGAATCATTACCCACTCTTTCATATTAACATCCATCATATGCTGTTTTATTGAAGAGAATATTTTATTAGTGGCACTTATTTCTGGCATTCCCTGTCTGAAGCCGACTGTAACATAAATGATGGGAATCTGGCGGGCTCTAGCCGTTTTGATCACTTCCTGTGTCTTGGAAATTAAAGATGCTGCGTCAGATAAGGTACCTAAAATTGATGACTGCATATCCATCACCAATAATGCTGTTTTTACTTTTTCCATTTTTGATTATATTTTATTAATGAATTGCTCCTCAGATTCTTCTAGCAGTTGTTCATCAACCTTGCGCGTTTTATGATATTTAAATAATAATTTTCTGAAAATAATAGCGATTAAAACACCTGCAATACCTTCCAATAATAAGGTTTGAGGAGCTCCAATCTTTTCTGAAATAAACCCGATAAGTACACTTCCTAAAGGCAGCATTCCAAAAATAGCAGTCAGTAAAATACTGATCGCTCTGGATCGCATTTCTGGGATCACTTCAGATTGTACAATAATATTGCAGGTCGTAAACTGGGCTACACCTCCTAAACCTGTAAGAGCTGCGAAAAACATAGACCAGTAAAAGTTGGTAGCATAAGAAAAACATATTAACCCGATGCTGAGAATGACTGTGCTCAAAATAAGTATGTTTCTCATAGAAGCTCCTTTCTTCATAGAAGCCAGGAATACTGTTCCAAGCACGGCTCCTATTCCTATGAAACTGGATATGTAGCCGAAAGTTTTTGCATCTCCTTTAAAAATTTCTTTAGCATACACCGGAATTAATGTATCATAAGGTAGGACCAGAAGACCTGTAATTCCCAACATGATAATAACCAAACTTATGGATGGTTCTTTTTTAAGATATTTGAAACCTTCTGCCAATTCAGTGAAAGTTCCTTTTTTATTAGATTTTTTTTGAATGACCTTTACTTTCATCAGAGAAATGGAAATCATTACAGCTGCAAAACTTGCCGCATTAATCAAAAAACAGGTTCCCGCTCCAAATTTTTGTAATATAATTCCGGAAAGGGCAGGGCCAGCTAATTTTGCGATACTTGCCATCGCCGCACTCAGAGAAAGCGCACTTGGGAGATCTTCGTCCTCAGTCACCACTTCATTGATCATGGCCTGACGGGCGGGAATATCATAAGCATTGATGATTCCAAGAAAAACACTCAGTATCAGAAAGCTCCATATATTTTGGTGTCCTGTCATCACCAGAAATGCCAATAACGAGGCCTGAATTAACGATAAAATTTGAGTGATCTGTATAATTTTATAGCGATTGTACCGGTCTGCAGCCACCCCTCCGAATGCTGAAAAAAGAAAGGAAGGAAACTGTTCAGCAAAAATGGTGAGCCCAAGCATGAACGGAGATTGAGTCATACTGTAAACGACCCATACTACTGCTGTACGCTGCATCCATGTTCCGAATTGAGACACAGAACGGCCAAAGAAATATAAAGTATAGTTAGTACTTCTGAAGGCCCGAAAGGTGCTTATATTACTAAGTTTGTCCATATTTTAAAAATAAACTTTTTGACAAATAATGTAAAATTGTCAAAATTGAGATAAAAAATTTTAACGGATATGTTTAATAACCATAGAGGTCAGTGTATTTACTGTTGCCTGTAAGTTTTCAAAATTATTCTTTAGACCCATTTCTCGCCTTATTCCTCGGATACTGCTCTGTAGAATAAAGATAATGGTTTCCTGTTCTTCAATCGAAACTTTTGGGATGTCTCCTTCATTACTGCTTGCTGCAAACAGCTTAAGGAGAAGAGTTCTTTCTGCTTCCATCATTCGGTTGTGTGCATCGGTAATGTGTTTGGATTTTTCTTCATTATCCATACCTGCCTCTATAGCTCGGAAAAATGAAGATCTTTCTTCCGATGTTTTTACTTTAGCCAAACAAAACTCCTGAATTTTCCCTTCGAATGTGTTCCTTTTCTTCATATTGAAGTCAATTTCAGTAATAACTTCCTTGATTAAATTTTCCAGGACAGCCTGAAAAACTTCTTCACGATTCTTATAGTAATAATAAATTGACGTTCTGCTTTTGCCTAAAGCTTTTGAAATATCATCCATCGTTACTTTCTTTAAACCATACTTCAAATATAGCCCTGAAGCGGTCTCCAGGATTTGTTGTGAAAGTTGATCTTGTTCTGTATGAGATGACATTTGTTGAAAATATGGATACAAAAATAAATCATTTTTGACAAAAAAACAAATTGTGTCAAAATGATAATTGGATTTCTCTGCTTTAGGGATCTACTTTTTGATTAAAATAGAGAATATAGTAGCAAGACATAGAACGATTATAATAAATATAAACAAAAAACCTCACAATTTTTATTGTGAGGTTTTAGTGAGCGCGAAAGGATTCGAACCTTTGACCGTCTGCTTAGAAGGCAGATGCTCTATCCAGCTGAGCTACGCACCCAT
>NZ_JBMOUE010000010.1:0-60506 GCF_049319685.1 Chryseobacterium sp. Mn2064 | reverse complement strand
TGCGATCCGGACGGGACTCGAACCCGCGACCTCCGCCGTGACAGGGCGGCATTCTAACCAGCTGAACTACCGGATCATTTTTGTGAAAGAACGTCGTTTCTTTTTCGTGGTTGCAAAATTACACCTTTTTTTAATACCTGCAAATTATTTTCAAAAAAAATGCCTCCCAATCACGGAAGGCATTCATTATCAAACTTTATTTTTTATAAGTGAGCGCTTAATTTTTCAGCGATTACCTCTTTTGGAGCTACACCTACTAATTTATCTACTACTTCCCCATTCTTAAAAATAAGAACTGTAGGGATATTTCTAATGCCATACTGCATTGAGATTTCCTGGTTGTTGTCCACATCTACTTTTCCTACTACTGCTTTACCTTCAAAATCTGATGCTACTTCTTCGATGATTGGTCCAAGTGTTCTACAAGGTCCGCACCATACTGCCCAGAAGTCTACTAATACCGGTTTGTCTGATTTTAAAACCGTATCCTGAAATGAGCTGTCTGTAATTTCTAAAGCCATTTTTTGTCTCTTTTATTTTAATTAATATTATATTCTTTTTTCTCTTGATTGAGTCCTCAAAATTACGATTTTTACATCATAAGACTATCTATGCTCAACATTAGTTTTTTCTATAGTGTAGTCTTTTGAGATTTCTTTTAACGCATCCACTAAAGCATCGATATCTGCTTTGGTAGTCATATGGCTGAAAGAGATACGTAACGGCGTACAATGGTCCATTTCATCCTCGGAAAGTACCATCATCATTACCATAGAAGGTTTAGAAGCTCCGGAAGAGCAAGCGCTCCCCTGAGAAATGGCAATTCCTTTCATATCCAGCTGAAGCCCTATTAAAGGATTTTTATAGGGTAATAAGGCGCTTAAAACGGTGTAAAGGCTATTTTCCTTCTCTGCACTTCTTCCGTTGAATTTAATACCCTCTATTTCGGCAGAAAGTCTTTCAATAGCGTAGTCTTTAATAGCCTGCATATGGTTTGTATATTCATCCATATGAGCCAAAGAAAGTTCCAATGCTTTTCCAAGCCCTACGATACCGGCCACATTTTCTGTTCCAGCTCTAAGACTTCTTTCCTGAGGTCCTCCGGTAATAATACCTTTAAGACCACTTGCTTTTCTGATAAAGGCAAATCCTGCTCCTTTCGGGCCGTGAAATTTGTGGGCACTGCAAGAAGCAAAATCTACAGGAATATCGGAGAGATCAAGGTTCATGTGAGCCATGGTTTGCACCGTATCTGAGTGGAAAAGAGCGTTATATTTTTTACAAAGTTCAGCTACTTTTTTAATATCGATGATATTTCCTATTTCATTGTTGGCGTGCATTAAGCTTACCAGTGTTTTTTTATCTGAAGCTTTTAATAATTCTTCTAATTTATTCAGATCAATATCTCCCTGTGCGTTTGGACGGATGTAGTTTACTTCTACTCCTTTTCTGGTTTTCATGTCCAGAACACTTTCAGAAACACATTTATGTTCCATAGGAGAGCTGATAATCCTTTGTACACCCAAATGTTCTACAGAGGATTTGATGATCATATTGTTGGATTCGGTCCCGCAGGAAGTGAAAATAATTTCAGCCGGAGTTACATGAAGATAGTCTGCAACCTGTCTTCTTACATTTTCAATAAGGATTTTTGCTTCCTGGCCAAAGCTGTGCGTTGAAGACGGGTTTCCGAAATTCATCTTCATAGTGCCCACCATTGCGTCTATAACTTCTTCTGCAAGCGGAGTGGTTGCGGCATTATCTAAATATACTTTATCCATTCTTATTTTGAATATTTTAATTCTACTGAGGTAAACTGATAATTGGCAGGAACAGCAAAAATAATCCAGGGATTGGACATGACCTGAATTTCCATTCCACCGGAAGGCTCTCCTGCAGGGACTTCTACGTACAGCACATTGTTTTTCACAGATACGTTTTTGATCTGTGTTATTCTATGACTTCCCGACGTAAAGCGTCCTAGGTTGTACACGACAACCTTTTTATTGCTCGGAAATTTAGGATAATTGATGGCAGGTTCTTTCTCCAGCTCTATCATTCCTAAAGCTCCTTTTATAATGTTTCGAAAATCCTTTTTGTTTTTGATGATGGCAAAGCTGGGTTGATCTGTACCTCCCTGAGCTTCGGAAACAAGAAGTTCTGCCTTATTCTGCATAGAAATACGCTTTTGAGCCGGCACATTTGCGCAAGACATTACAATTACCATTAATGCAATTAACAGGCTTTTCATTTTTAACACTTTTACCTCCCAAAATTAATGAAAAAATTGGTAATGTCCCTCATTTGCCCATTTCAACATTGGGCGATCTCCGGAAGTATCACCAAAAGCAATAATTTTATCGTACTTAGAATTGTTGATTTCTTCCTTAATTCTTACCAGTTTTTCTTTCCCGTTACAGTTTTTACCAATAAAATTTCCTGTGAAAACACCGTTCTTGAACTCGGCTCGCGTAGAAACAAGCTGCATTTTCAGTTCATCAGCAAAAGGCTTCACCCAGATATCCAGGGAGGCAGTTACCAATAAACTCTGTATATTATTCCTATCGATATTTTTTATAAAGTCAAGGGCATTTTCCCTTACAATTTTAGGGTAATGATGTTCAAAGAACTGTTTAGATTTTTGCTCGATTTTTTCTTGGCTTTGTCCTTTCAAAATAGAACCGATAAAGCTTTTCTTCACTTTTTCTGTTTCAGCCAGTTTAAGCTTGAGCAGAATAAAGAGGGGAACGTGTCTTAAAAATTGTATTCGGTATTTTGTAGAATCGTAGAATTTAAGATACATAAACATGGTATCTTTATACGTGAGGGTGCCGTCAAAATCAAAACAATACAATTTTTTCATGTTCTTAAAGCTTTAATTTTTTGAATATAAACTCAGGGATATTCCTGATAATCATCATTATAATACTCCAAATAGGCAAAACATATGCCACATTATTCTGTTTTTTGAAGGCCTTATAAATACAGGCTGCTGCCTGTTTGGGAGTGGCTGTTAATTTTGGATTCAACGGCAGACCCTCGGTCATTTTGGTTGCCATAAATCCTGGTTTTATGGTAAGAACGTGTACTTTTTTATCAAAAAGATAATTTCTCAATCCGCTTAAATAGGCTGTAAAGGCAGCTTTGGCACTTCCATAGATAAAGTTGCTCTGTCTTCCTCTGTCCCCTGCTACTGATGAAAGCCCAATGATGGTTCCAGATCTTCTGTTTTCAAATTTATGGGCAAAATAGTTCATCACAGGAACCAGCTTAGCGTAATTGATACTGATGATACGCTCTGTATTTTTGTTGTCATACAAACCCTCCTCTGTTCCTTCTCCTAAGTATCCTACGGCGCAAAACAATACATTTGAATCAATGGTATCAAATCTATTGTAATCTATATCTTTTGTAAGATCCAGTTCGATTACTTCAGACTGTTGCAGAAATTTCACATCAATGTGTCTTGCAAATCTTTCTGTAGTTTCTTTATTTGAGGTAAAAAGGTAAATTTTTCCAAACTTTTCTCCTTCCTGAAGTGCTTTTTCTACAAAGGCCTGTGCCACTTCGGACGTACTTCCCAGAACTATCATTATGAGTTGTTATTTATGATTCTTTTGTGCTGTAAAGACACAAATTTAGGATTTTGAATATTTTTCAGATAATTGGTGAGTGAAGATCTGCTCATGCTGTCTTTGGTAAGGTAAATTCTTCCGCCGAATTCCTGTACGATAGCATCCAGCTGATCTACCAGTTTTTTCAGTTTTGAATTGACCTTAAAGTCCAACGCCAATGTATACCCTTCTACAGGGAACGAGTTGTAGGCTTCCGGATTATCTTTTCCGAACAGCTTCAAAACCGCTAAGAATGATCCGTTTCCACTTTTGGCAATGGTTTCAAGAATTCTCTTCATTCCTTCTTTTCCTGCTGCTTTGGGAATCACCATCTGATATTGTATAAACCCTGATTTTCCATAGATCTTATTCCAATCATTAATGGCATCCAAAGGATAAAAAAAGGTTTCGTAATCGATAAAGTTTTTGACTTCTTTTTTAGACTGTTTTTTATAGTAAAGCCAATTGAATATTTTCACAGTCAGAGCATTCAATACAAATCCCGGAAAATAAAAAGGAACGATTGGCTGTAGCTTTTTCTTCAGTCTTAAAGGCGTTTTTCGTAGATTTTGCGGAAGTTCATGCTGAAAAGCGTGTTCTCCTCTCATAAGGATACTTCTTCCGATATCTTTTCCTTTCTGCAGACAGTCGATCCATGCTACGGTATAAGTCCAGCTTTCACTTTCTTCGAAAAGTCTGAAAATTTCATCTAGGTTTTCAGCTTTGATACTTTCCTGACGGATGTAAGCTGATTCTATATTTTTAAGTTTAAATCTTGCTGTGAGAATGATTCCCGTAAGACCCATTCCTCCAATTGTAGCCCAGAACTTATCGGAATTTTGCTCTCTTGAACAGGTAATAATTTCTCCGTTTTCATTCATCAGTTTAAAATCGATGACATATTCTGAAAAGCATCCTTCAGCATGGTGATTTTTTCCATGAACATCGGAAGCAATAGCCCCTCCTACAGAAACGAATTTTGTTCCGGGAGTTACATACAGGAAGTAGCCTTGCGGCACCGATATTTCCAGTACGTCTGATAGCAGTACTCCAGCTTCACATTCTATAATTCCGTTTAAGCGGTCGAAACTGATGAATTTATTTAATTTTTTGGTAGAAAATATAGATTCCCCCAATGAAGCATCTCCGTAGCATCTTCCATTTCCCCTTGCAATCACTTCATTGTGGTTGAGTACAAAATCTTTTATTCTTTTGAAGCTGTCCTCAGATCTCATTTCTTTTTCTACTACCGGGAAATTGCCCCAGTTAGTAACTTTCTGTGTGAAGTTCGGCTTCATTTTTTAAAGTAAATTTGAATTAAAAATGTGGCCACCCAAAGTAATAGTGTAACCTGTATATAGCGGTCTCTGTAAACAATTTTTGTAGGAGATTCTGTTCTGTTGTAAACAAGAGTCTGCTGAAGATATCTCAATAGTGCAAAAACTACGAAAATAACGGTATAAAAAACCCTCTCATGGAATCTTGCCTGTACTTCTGGCGACAGGGTAAACATAAGGTAACATACAATGGCCAACGTAATAGAAATGGAAAGCGCTATGTCTGCAAACTGAACATTATACCCGTCCAATGCTTTTCTTGTCTTTCCTGAAACCTGTGCATTGATAAGCTCTCCTCTTCTTTTTCCTATAGCCAATACAAGTGCCAGTACAAAAGTCAGCAAAATAGCCCATTGTGAGATACTGATCCCCGTGATATAGCCTCCTGCAAGAACTCTGAGTACAAATCCAATGGCAATAATAAAAATATCGATGATAGGAACGTGCTTCAGTTTGAAAGTATATGCTAAGTTCATTACCACATAAAATCCTATAATGGTAGCAAATTTCCATAACGGCTGATGGAAATAAAACTGTGCTAAAAATACAAGAACGGTATCGATAATCACTAAACCAATAAGAATTCCTATGGCTTTTGATTTTGAAATAGCTCCGCTAGCGAGGGGTCTTCTTCTTTTTTCAGGGTGTTTTCTGTCGGCTTCAATATCATTGTAATCATTCAGGATATAAACCACGCTTGCCGCAAGTGAAAAAATAACAAATGCGAAAACACTTTCAGTGAGAAGGTCAAAGTTGGTGATATTACCAGAAAAGAACAAAGGGACAAATACAAACAGGTTTTTCACCCATTGCTCTACACGGAGCAGCTTTAAATATTTCTTCATTTATGTTATTTCAAATGCAAAAATAGTAAATTCAAAATTTTCCAACCATAAAAATACAAAAAAAACCGCCGTGGCGGTCTTTTACGAAAATATTTATATGTTAAATTAATTACTGTCCTTGCTTGGCATCATTAATCATTTTCTCATTTGCAGTAATAGCGAATTCAACTCTTCTGTTTTTTGCTCTTCCTTCGTCTGTATCATTGCTTGCCACCGGCATATTTTTACCTTCACCTTTTGTGAACATTCTACCTGATGCTACTCCTTTTCCTGATAGATAAGCTTTCACTGCATCTGCTCTTCTTTGAGAAAGGGCAAGGTTATAAGCATCTTTACCAACGCTGTCTGTATAACCGTAAATGTTGATGTTTGTATCCGGGTTATCTGCCAATACCTGAGCAAGTTTGTTAAGGTTGGTTTGAGCAGTAGAAGTAAGATTAGAAGAATCGAAAGCAAAGTTCACAATACTCTCGTTCATTGTTACTTTAATACCGTCTCCTACTCTTTCTACCTGAGCTCCTGGTAAAGTTTCTTTAATATCTCTGGCTTGCTTATCCATCTTGTTACCAATCACGTTTCCAGCAACACCACCAATAATACCTCCTAATACAGCACCGATAGCACCGTTTCCACCTCTACCAACATTATTTCCAAGGATACCTCCAAGTACAGCTCCTGAAGCGACACCTACAGCGGTACCTCTTTGTTGATGATTTGAATTCTGAACCGCTTCACAGCTTGTCAATAATAATGCTGATGACAAGAAAAGGGCTCCTACGTATGTTTTAGTAAATTTCATTTTTTTTGATCTTTTATGTTGATAAATTATTTCATTCCTGCTCTCTGGAAGTTATAAACAACTTTTACGTTACCTCCTTCAAATGGAACATCTTGCTGAAGTGAAAACTGATCTGTAGTCTGGTTAATCAAAGTCAGTGTATAACCTGCTGTATTTTGTTTTGCCTTTGTACCGTCAGCAATTTTTTTAAACATAAACGTGTTACCGTCTTTTACTTCAAATTTGATAGGCTGTGTAAATGCCGGGCAATTTCCACCTCCGTTTAAAGTATACGCCCCTGTCCAGTTATTAGGAATTAATCTCCAGTGGCTTCCTACAAAACACTGTGCATCTGCACCTTCGTCAAAAGGTTTAATTTTATACCCTTTATCGTAATCTACGCTCACGATCTGCCAATCTCCTTTCATTTTAAGGAAATCGCCTCTCTGATTTTGAGATGTAGCTGCTTTATTCACTGAGGAACAAGACACTGCAAAAAGTGATGTTGCTAACATCCCTGCAAGTAGTAACTTTTTCATTTTGTTGTTTATTATTTTGTTACTATAAAGTTACAAAAAACCGTGCCAAAATTTAAAATAAAAAATAAAAAGTCCGAAAAAATTCGGACTTTTTATGGTTTCTCCTTAAACACAGGAAGATAAATTATTTTTTAACAGCCTTTTTTACGGATTTCGAAGGCTTAGTTACTTTTGCAGGTGTTTTATCGTTGTAAAAGTGTGTGTAGGCATATTCTGCGGCTCTTTTTACATCAATCACTCCTCCTGCTTGAGAATAGTTGGCAAATCCATTGGCTGTACTTGGGTTGCTACTTTTCACCAAAGATTCTATAATCTGATAAGGTTTAAGATCCGGCATATATGCTAATAAAACGGCAGCCGCTCCGGCAGCAACGGGTGAAGCCATAGAAGTCCCCTGAAGGTATTTGTATTCGTTTTTCGGAACGGTTGAATAGATTTCTTCTCCCGGTGCAAATACATTGACCATTTTCTTGTTATAGTTAGAGAAATCGGCTCTCAGCTCGTTATTTTTATTGGTACTTGCTCCTACAACCATTACGTTATTCACAAAAGGTTTTTCATCATTAACGTTTTTAAAATTGGTAGGATATGCTAAATGCTCTGCTACATCTTCATTTTCGTTACCCGCAGCTTTCACCAAAAGAACTCCTTTATCTTCAGCATATTTGAATGCGTCCCAAACTACATTTTTACCTGGAGAAAGTGGTTTACCAAAACTCATATTCAAAATTCTGGCGCCATTATCTACAGCATATCTGATAGCATTGGCTACATCTTTATCTCTTTCATCACCGTTAGGAACAGTTCTTACAGACATTATTTTCGCCACTTTGGATGCTACCCCATATTGGATTTCTTTTCCTTGAGGAAGGCCAGCAATAATTCCAGCTACGTGAGTACCGTGTTCTGCATCAGGGCCTTCGTAATGGTTATTTCCATAGATTTTTTCGGAATAATCATCATAATTATCCCCTACTATTTCTTTTCTCGTATCGTAGCTTAAATCGTATTGCTTAGATTGAGGAGAGTAATAGTCGATCGCTTCTTTCATCTGCTCTTTTACAGCTTTTTCGAATTCTGCAGAAGATTTACCTTTAAATTCCGGGCTTTGGGATAAACGGCCTAAGATATCAAGAGCAATAGCGTCTCTTTGCTCAGTAGGAGCTTTTATTGCAGCTACTGTCTGTGCATTTACCTCTTTTCCTCCCAAAAGCTTCACCATATTTGGGATCAGCTCATTAATCATGGTATAGGTTTGAAGACCTTGCTGTGCTTCCACGCTTTTCTTATTGAAAAGTTCTTTGGCCTTCATATACATTGCAAATTCTTCCGGCATTTTGGCCTGATTTGCTTTATTACTGGTGTAATCGCTTCCTTCAAAAACGGGCTTGTATTTGGCAACGACTCTTGTTACCTCCATATTGTCGATATCAACATCACCGTTTTTTCCTCCTAAGAAATTCCAGCCGTGTACATCATCAATATATCCGTTTCCATCATCGTCTTTTCCGTTTCCCGGAATTTCGTTGGGATTTGTCCATATATTGTTTACCAATCCCGGATGATCAACCTGTACACCACTGTCCAAAACTCCAACAATGACAGTTTTGGGTTTTAAACCTTTAGATTCTAAATACTTATAAGCATTTGCGGTATTTACTCCATATACTTTTGAGGTGGAAAAATCTTTATGATACCAGGTCATAAGATCTTTATCTTCTTTAGGATCAATACTTTTAGTTTTAGTTTCCTGTGCAAAGGAAAAACTAAAACCTGCTAAAAAAACGGCAGCTAATAATACCTTTTTCATATGTTGATATTTAAATTAAAATCATATTCAACCGATACATCAACTCGCTTTATTACTGAAGTTGTTATTTGCAGCGATTAATACGACTGTTTTATTTTTTTTATGTAAGCTAAAGATTCGGGGCCTTTGTTACACACAAGATCCAGAACCGATAAATCTTCCAGAAACCCGAATTTGTCTGAGAAAGTCTGATAATATTCTTCCATCTCAAATTCTGAAGACTGCTTGGCAGAAAATTTCTCTCTGAAATCAACAGCTTCAGGATTTCTGATATATTCTTCATTCAAAGAGTGTGCCTTTTCTGTTTTAAGTATCTGTTGGATGATCTCCAGCCCCTTTAAGTTAAAATCAAGAAGGAACTTTTCTTTAAGATCATATATTTTCCTGAATTTATCTTCATAGTATTCGAAATAAGGCGAGCTTTGATAAGCTGTTTTAATGGATTTCCAGTGAAGGGTTCTCCAATCTTCTCTATAAGAAATTTCGATATCTTTTATTACTCTCTTTCCGTTGTGAACCATAGGAATGATAAGCGACAGTTTTCCGTTGGCGCCATAGATATTGGCTCTGCTTCTGTAGGTTTGTTTGGGTAAGTTCTCAAATTGTTCCAATACAACTTCATTTTCAGCATCTAAAAACACTGAAAACCATGAAACCGGTGGCATATAAAATACCGGTAATACTATATTCTGCATAATAATAAATTCTAATTGTTAGGATAAAATATTCTTCCTACAACCTCTTTTTTGTCAACCAATCCCAAAAAACGGGAGTCCAAACTCGCATTGCGGTTATCTCCTAAAAAAAACAGTTTTCCTTGTGGAATTCTAAGAGGTCCAAAGTTATCTGCGCTCCAATTCTTGTGATACATTTTAATAATGTCCTGATCGGGATTTTGATTGATAAATCGTTCGTAGGTAAAATTGTTATTAAGTTCCTTATCGCTTAGCTGAGTAATGAAGTCGTTTTCATTCATTTGAAAGATCTCATGATCATCAACACCTTTGAGACTAAGATCGTTGGCATATGCCCTATCTATTTTATAGGAATGATTAACGTTGAACTGGTCTATTAAAACATTATTAACGTATAAGTTCCCGTCTTTAATCAAGACGATATCATTCTCCTCTCCTATCAGTCTCTGCAGGTATACTCCGCCAGGATAATTCGGGTTATTCTGATTGTAAGCAAGCATGGTAAATTTCTCATAAGGCAAGATATTACTCATAAAAACGAACGATTTTCTTTTGATGTTAGGTTCGTTTCCTGCTGTGGGTACAAAAGCATATTGCAAAACCCCGGAGAGTTTTGCAATAATAAAAAGAGTTACAATAAAGCTTCCTGTTAGAAGGACTTTATTAAATATTTTATTTTTAAACACTATTCTTCTGTGTTTTTCTTTTTGAATAATTTCATGAAATATTCCCATCCGAAGAACAGGATCAAAATCATCGCTGCAATCCACCAGTAAGAAGTTTTGTTAGCTTCTCCGGTATTGGTTGCTTTGAACATTCTTTCCCAACGGATTTTTTTAGGAGCCTGATATGTTGAGCTGGCATCTGAGAATACACCCTGTACACTCATCCAAGTAAACATAGGCTTTCCAACGATATTTTCTTCAGGCACAAAACCAAAGAATCTCGCATCTAATGAAGCATCTCTGTTATCTCCAATCATCATATAATAATCCTGCTGAATGGTATATTGGTTAGCTTCTTTTCCGTTGATGAAGATTTTTCCGTTCTTTTTCTCTAAGCTGTTGTGCTCATACTCAGAAATAATCCACTGGTACATTGGAAGCGTTTCCTGATTGATGGCTACCACGTCTCCTTTCTTAGGAATTCTTAGAGGGCCATACCAATCCTGATTCCAAGGTTTGTTGATTGGGAAAATAGATTGTGTTGTATCTATTTTAGTTTTAGCTTCGTCTCTGTAATATACCGCAGCTTCTCCTTTTGGATAAATTTCTTCCTTCATAGTAAGAACATGAGGAAGTTCTTTAATTTCTTTAGCCGTTTTATCAGTTAAGCCCTGGAAACCATAAATAAAGCCTCCGTCATTCTGCTGTACCTCCTGAACAGGTAGGAAACCATAAGCTTTATATAAACTTGGAATGTCTAATTGAGCATCTGTAGTTACAATGTATCTGTGTTGTACTTCCTGATCTCCTAAAACGGTTTCCGGTTTTCCGTTCACGAAAAGTCTTCCGGCTCTCATTTCAAAAGTATCACCAGCAGTCGCCACACATCTTTTTACATAAGGATCTTTTCTGTCGATTGCCGTATGAACTGAATCCTGAGGATAGTTGAAAACAACGACATCATTTTTTTGAGGTTTATTGAATTGTAAAATTCTTGTGTAAGGAAGTTTTACAGCATCTACATAAGATTTCGGGTCATCTTTTGGATTTCCTTTCTGCCCTGTATCCATAATGGTACCCTGAAGGAAAGGTATTGCCACAGGACGCATTGGTAATCTATATCCGTAGCTCCATTTATTTACGAAAAGGAAGTCTCCTACCAGCAATGTTCTCTCCATTGATCCTGTAGGAATTCCGAACGGCTGAGTTACGAAAACGTGGATGATGGTTGCAAAAACTACCGCGAAGGTAATTGAACCCACGAATGTATCTTTCTTTTTATCGTTTTTCTCTTCATCTGTAAGGAACAGATTGTCGGCATTTTCATCTTCTAATTCTAAATCTTTAGAATAGTTGATTACTGCCATATAAATAAACGGCAAAATTACCGTAAGAATCTGGTCTTTGAAAAGTGTTTTCCCGAACTTCTTCACCAAATAAAGGTGAAAAACAGACATCATGATTGGTCCTACAATCGGAAGATAGGAAAGAATAGCCCACCATTTCGGATGTTTTGTTTCTTTAAGAATAATGAAATAATTGTAGAAAGGTATAAAAGCAAATAAAGGGCTATACCCCAATTTCTTGAACATCTTCCAGGTTGAAATCCCCATCAATACTGATAAAATGAGGACATACACTGTATAAGTTAAAAAATAATTCATAATTTTTTGTGCCTATTCTTATGATATAAATGATAAAAATGATGAGTAATAAATGACCACAGCTTTTATGCTATTTACAATTCACTATTCATCATTTCCTGTTATTGGTATGCAATATAAAGATTTTGTTACAAATTAAAGGCCCAAAACGTCTTTCATTCCGAAGTTTCCTTTTTTATCTTTGATCCATTCCGCAGCCACTACAGCTCCTAATGCAAAACCGTTTCTGTTGAAAGCAGTATGTTTGATCTCGATTTCGTCTACTTCGCTTCTGTAATATACGCTGTGGGTTCCCGGAACCTCATCTTCTCTTACCGCAAAAATCCCCAGCTGATTGCCTTGTGTTTCTTCCAACTTCCAGGCTTCAAATTTTGGGTTATTTTGAATAATACCTTCTGCTATAGAGATAGCGGTACCACTTGGAGCGTCTTTTTTATGAATGTGATGTATTTCTTCTAACTGACAAGAATATTCATCAACGTTTTTCATAAGATCTGCCAGTTTTTCGTTTAAAGCAAAAAACAGGTTAACACCTAAACTAAAATTAGAACCATATAAGAATGCAGTATCATTTTCTATAGCTAGTTGTTCTACTTCCGCTCTTTGATCCAGCCAACCTGTTGTTCCACAAATGACTGGGATCTTATTTTGAAGACAGGCTTTAATATTTTCAAATGCAACTTCCGGCAGAGAGAATTCTATGACAACATCCGGATTGTTAAGATTTTCAGCAGTTGGAGTTTCCTTCAGGCGAGCCACTATTTCATGACCTCTTTTCTGTGCGATCTCATCAATGATCTTCCCCATTTTACCATAACCAACTAATGCTATTTTCATATGCTTTTCTTTTATAATGTACCGTATAAAAACGGTTACCTGTTTATATGTTGTAACTAAAATCTATAACTTAGACTAAGTCCTGTTTTTGGCGCGCTATATCCGTACTGATCCTGAATAATCGTAGGTTTAAAACTAAGATCCGGGTCGTGGCGGCTTTCGTAAAGGTGTGCATCTACTACGGCATCCAGAATGTTTAGAATATAAATTAATCCTGTAATGGCAATGGCATAGTCTCTTTGTCTTTTAGCTCTGTCCTGAGCATTCCCTAAAGCCTTTTTATCTAAAAACGGATGACTGTCTACAAACTCATTAGGAGTACCATTTAGTTTCGCCACATAATATTCACGGTATTTTCTGTATTGATTGTCGTTCCAAACAGCAATTCCTACTCCGGCTCCTACAGCTCCCCATACGATGGGAATTTTCCAGTATTTTTTGTTGTAGAATTGTCCTAATCCCGGTAGTACAGCTGAATACAAACCTGCTCTTGTAGGATTAAGCTTTATTGTTTTTTTGGTTGGGCCATTGGCCTTTTCCAGGTCTTCAATAATCTTGGCTTCCGTTTTCCCTGGTTTTAAGACAGGAGGTTCAGCTTTCGGAGGAGCTTGCATCCGAACGGTATCAATTGGATTAACTTGTGAGTAAGCTATAGCAGCAATACACAAGAAAAATGTGAAAAATATTTTCTTCATTTATTTAATGTGGGATAAAATATATTCCAGCTCTTCTTCATTTTTAAAGTCCAGAACAATTTTACCTTTTTTACCATTTCCAGAAGTTTTAATTTCAACTTTTACATCAAGGATGTCTGCAATTGTCTTCTGGGCTCTTTTATAATTATTGGAAAGTTCCACACTTGCTTTTTTGGCAGCGGGAGACTTTGGATTCTTCAGGGCAGCAGCGGCCTGCTCAGCCTGACGAACGTTTAATTTTTCTTTAATAATAAGTTCAAACAGAACCTGTTGATCTTCTTCGCTTTCAAGGCTGATAATTGCTCTTCCGTGACCTGCGGAGATCTCGCCACTTCTAATGGCGTTCTGAATATCCGGATTTAATCTTAATAGTCTGATAGAATTGGTAATCGTACTTCTGTCCTTCCCTATTCTCTGGCTCAGATTTTCCTGAGTAAGACCAATTTCCTCCAAAAGCCTGTGATAAGTTAAAGCGATTTCTATCGCATCAAGGTCTTCTCTCTGGATATTTTCAACAAGAGCCATCTCAAGAAGCTCCTGATCGTTTACTAAACGGATATAGGCAGGAATAGTCGTAAACCCTGCAATTTTACTTGCTCTGTAACGTCTTTCCCCGGATATGATTTCGAATTTCTCACCATCTTTTCTTAAGGTAATCGGCTGAATTACACCTAAGTTTGTAATAGACTGTGCAAGTTCGTTTAATGCTTTTTCATCAAAATAAGTTCTCGGCTGCGTAGGATTCGGATAAATATCTTCAAGCGCAACTTCGACAATGTTTCCTACAAACTTATCTGCTCCCTCATCGGTAGCGGAATTGATTGTTGCTTTGGATTCTGCACTTAAAATGGCGCCCAAACCGCGGCCCATAGCTCTTTTTTTGTCCTTCATAGATATAATTGATAAATGATGTTTGAGAAGCGATGACTAACCATCACTCATTGGCCATTTATTATTAATTTAATTCTTTACTAAATTTTCATTCTTCAAAAGAACTTCTTCAGCCAACTGAATGTACTGAACAGCTCCTTTACTTTCGGCATCATAGTTCAGGATACTTTCTCCAAAACTTGGTGCTTCACTTAATCTTACGTTTCTACTGATGATGGTTTCAAAAACCATTTCAGGGAAGTGAAGATTTACTTCTTCCACCACCTGGTTAGACAGTCTCAGTCTGCTGTCGTACATCGTAAGAAGAAGACCTTCTATCCCAAGATCTTTGTTGTGGATTTTCTGAACATTTTTAACGGTGTTCAAAAGTTTCCCAAGTCCTTCTAATGCAAAGTATTCGCATTGGATAGGAATAATCACAGAATCTGCCGCTGTAAGGGCATTTACGGTAATAAGACCTAAACTTGGTGCACAGTCGATAATGATATAGTCATAATCGTCTCTTACACTGGCTAATGCTTTTTTCAGCATATATTCACGATCTTCTTTGTCTACCAATTCAATTTCGGCAGCTACAAGGTCGATGTGAGACGGAATAATATCCAAATTTGGGGTAGCAGTTCTTTTGATACAAACTCTTGTATCTGCGCTATGCTCCAATAGATTATATGTAGAGTACTGAACGTCTTCAACGCCAAGACCTGATGTGGCATTCGCCTGAGGGTCAGCGTCAATGATCAAAATTTTCTTTTCCAATACTCCTAATGCTGCTGCCAAGTTTACGGCGGTTGTTGTTTTACCAACTCCTCCTTTTTGATTAGCAATACCTATGATTTTTGCCATTATTCGAACTTTAAGTTTCAAAAATACACTTTTTTCTTTGCTCTCGATGAATGGTGAAAATTAAAATTGAGTTAAAATACTGTTAATAAGCTTTTTAACGATTAAAAAAATTATCCACAAAAAAAAATCTTTGTGGATAACTATTCAATTTTTGTTTTCAGGATCAATTAATCAAACTTCATGGAGATAGGAAATTTGAAATAACTTCTTACATATTCTCCTTTTTTGTTTTTAGCAGGAGTCCATTTTCCTTTGTTTGAGATTGATTTAATTGTTCTTATTGCCTCATTATTAAAGTCGGCATTGGTTCCATTAGCTTTTACCCCTGAGATCGTACCGTCCATTTCTACAATAAAGGTGACTGTCGTTTTTACAACATCTTCTGATTCGAATCCTGAACCATCAAAGTTGCTCATTACTTTATTTCTAAAGGAATCTATTCCTCCCACAAAACTGGCTTCTACACCTAGTTCTCCAGATTCCAAAATTTTACTTCTATCCACCGGATCAGAAATTACTGGCGGCGGAGTATTGATTACAGGACCTGTTCCTACTGATAATGTTGGAACATTAGGTGTATTAGGTGTTACCGGATCTCCTTTAAAATGATCGACAAACCCTGCTACAGCATCATCAGGAACGGGATCTTTTTTCACATTATCCTGAGCTGTACTTGATGGCGTAGGCACTGTACTGTCAAATGTTTTCTTATTGGAAGATACTGGAGGTGCTACGGGAGTAATTTTCACTGGCGGTTTAACCTGCTCCTCTATTTCCGGTACAAAATCAATTATAACACCTCCTGGGCCTTTTGCAGTAGGTTCTATCTTAAATGCAGAAATCACAAATGGTGTAATTGATACTGCTGCCATTAAGCTTATTCCTACAAAAAGTGCTTTGGTTAATATTTTATCTGATTCGTTTCTTAATACATAAGCTCCGTAATCTTTGTTACGGTGTTCAAAAAGAACTTCGTTAAAACGAAATTCCTGGTTTTGGTTATGGTGTTTCATCACTACTACTATTTAAACTGTTAAAAAAAAGATTATTAGTTTGTTAGTTCTTATCGATAAGCAATGTTTCAATATCAAATCATCTGCCAAAAAATTATCAAAACAACATAATATTAGAAAATTTCATGATAAAGTATCAATTTTAACATTTATAGACCTTAAAAATTGATACAGAAAAATAATAACCTACACCATTTATCATAAAAAAGCTCAGGCCATCATTTTGATGGCCTGAGCTTTTATGCATATTCAAAGAACTATTAGAATAATTCTTTTCTGATAATGTTCTGACTTCTTTCTGGTCCTACAGAAACTAAGTATACATTGATTCCTAAATATTTTTCAATAAACTCGATGTATTTCTGAGCAGTGTCAGGAAGTTCATCATAGCTTCTTGCTTTTGTAATATCTTCGCTCCAACCTGGTAAATCCTGATAGATTGGTTCGTAGTTGTATAATTTTTCTGTTGAAGAAGTGAAATAATCGATGATTTTTCCGTCTTCAGTTTTATAATGTGTTACTACTTTCAGGTTTTCGATTCCTGTAAGAACGTCTAATTTTGTGATCACAAGGTTGTTGATCCCGTTGATCATACAAGCGTGCTTTAAAGAAACAAGGTCTAACCAACCTGTTCTTCTTGGTCTTCCTGTAGTCGCTCCGAATTCTCCTCCAATTTGTCTGATCTTCTCTCCCAGCTCGTTATCTAATTCAGATGGGAAAGGCCCGTTTCCTACTCTTGTACAGTAAGCTTTAGCTACCCCAATAAGGTTCTGAAGGGATGTTGGCGGAACTCCTGCTCCTGAACAAACACCTCCTGTAGATGGAGAAGAAGAAGTTACATATGGATAAGTTCCAAAGTCAATATCAAGCATTAACGCCTGAGCTCCTTCGAATAAAACGTTTTTGCCGTCTCTGATCGCTTCATTCAGTTCTAATTCAGTATCAACGATTCTGTCCTGAAGCTGCTTTCCGATGGCCAAATATTCGTTGTAAATTTCTTCAACGTCTAATGTCGGCTTCCCGTAATATTTTTCAAAAAGAGAATTTTTTACTTTTAGGTTTTTCTCAATTTTATCTCTTAAAATCTCAGGATTTAAAAGATCTACCATTCTGATCCCTACTCTTGCAATTTTATCTTCATAGCAAGGTCCGATCCCTTTTTTGGTAGTTCCGATCTGAGTTCCTCCGTGCTCCTCTTCACGGTAAGTATCCAAAAGGATGTGGTAAGGCATGATCACATGCGCTCTTCTGCTGATAAAAATGTGATCTGTTCTTAAGCCTTTGCTCTCGATCTGACCAACTTCTTTAATAAAAGATTTAGGGTTTACCACTACTCCGTTCGCAATGATACATTTCCCTTTGCATTGAAGAACTCCTGAAGGAAGAAGGTGCAAAACGAATTTTTCATCACCCACATAAACCGTGTGACCAGCATTGTCTCCACCCTGGAAACGTACTACATAGTCCGATTTTGCTGATAAAACATCCGTGATTTTTCCTTTGCCTTCATCTCCGTACTGAAGACCTACAACTACATAAGTTGACATATTTTACTTTTGTTTTTAGATTCATGCAAAATTACTTTTAAAAAAAATGACGGCCAAATTATAGAGGAAATTTATTTTGAGTTGGGGTGAAAATCATAAGGTTGAAACCGTTTAAATGAAAGTATTAATATGATTTATTCTGTATTATTGTGGTGACAAAAAAACTAAAATGCAAATAAATTCAACGGAAAGACTTCTTAAAATAGCCCAAGAATATGTATTAAAAACTGTTGGTGATCATGTTGAAGTTATCTTTACTGAAGACCATGATGAACTATTTATGTTCTATTATCAGGCAAAAGATAAAAAGGTAAGACTTGTAGGACAAGGGCCAATTATTATTGTTAAGAATGATAAAAGAATATTCGAATACGGCAGCGGTACCAGTGATGAGGAAGCTCTGGTTGATGTAACTCATAAACTGAACAAAGAAAGACTTATAAGACTCTACTATAAGAACTATGATATCTGGCAAAATTATTACGTATGGCACAAAAGATATCATTTGATTATCACGGAAATTTATGAAGAAGATCTAGATCAGGTTATTTCACTTCTCCTGAAAAACAGAATTCAATACCGTATCACCGATGAAAATCAGGAACGTTCGTATAATTATTACACTCAGGAACAGCTTGTGGAAAAATTTCAGAAAAAGCCCATCACTCTGGAAGATAGATTTTGCTACAACCATTTTTCCGACGTCCTTGCAGAACTGATTATTAAACATCCTCATTGTAGATTCACACTTTCAGAATAAGCTTACTTAATACTTTAAATACTTATGAAAAATACTTTAGTTCACTTATCTATTATATTTCTGTTGATTACCTCTTTAAGTTTTTCAACAAGAGAAAATAAAGTACGCAAATATGAAATAACCGGAAAAATAATTAACGAGGTTATCTTATCTCCGGGTTGTGGATATCTTGCACAAGCTACCGTTATTGAGTTTGAAATTATAAATTCAAACTTAAAAAACTACCCCGATAAAAATATTCCAATTATCATACAGTGTCCTGAGTTTTATGGAGACTGCTTTTTTGAAAAGAACAAGACGTATACATTACATGTTATGGATAAAAGCGGTACCGATTTTGGCTGGACTATCACTAATCTAAGTGTACAAAAGAAATATAATCTGGAAAAAAAATTATGGACTATATCTATAAAAAAAGAAGAATAGAACATCTCTTGTTTATTCAAAAACGATTTTTTATTCCTTAACTTTGAATAGCACCTAAAAAAGTCCTTATGCCATTATCCCAAACATCAGCCTACCTACCATCAAAAATCAACAATGATTCCCAGCTTTTCTCCACTCTGTTCTCTCCGGAAACAGCCAAAGCCACTTTACTCATTGTTCATGGGATGCAGGAACACAGCGGAAGATATGCCGAGATTGCAGAATACTTTGCAACTCATGGGATAGCTGTATTGACGTATGATCATTTGGGACACGGAAAATCTGTCAAAGAGAAAAAAGAGATTGGCTTTTTCCAGCTTGATAAACCTGATGAAAGACTTGTTGCGGACGCAGAAGTGATGGCAGATTATCTTGCAGAGCAATATCCGGAGGTACCTCATTTTATTTTGGGACACTCTATGGGATCTTTTATCACCCGTTGCCTTCTTCAAAGGGCCAGCCATAAGTTTTCCGGAGCCGTTATTACAGGAACCGGCGGTCCTTTACCAGGAATAGATGTATTGAGAGGTTATTTATCTTTAGCCAATACCATCGCTCCACGTTCTCGTACTTTTTTGAATTCTGTTTTTACGAAGGTCAATAACAAACAATTTAAAAAAGATAAAGATTTCAGTGCGACCAGCTGGCTGAGTATAAATCCAAAAAACAGAAAAGATTTTGAACGGGATCCACTTTGTGGTATTCCTTTCACCAACAATGCTTTTTATACATTGTTTACGATCTATAAAAAAGCTACAATGAGGAATTGGGCTTCTTCTATTGCAAAATCATTTCCTGTCTTATTTATAAGCGGGCAGAATGATCCTATCGGTGACTTTGGAAAAGGCGTTATGCATACGGTTGATCAATTAAAAACAGATGGTTTTCAGAATGTAGAAGTAAAAATCTACCCTGAAATGCGCCATGAGATCCTTAATGAGGAAATAAGGGAAAAAGTGCTCAATACAATCTACGAATGGATTTCAATCCATTAAAAATGTCCCCGGATTTATAGATTCATACAACAAAATCATGAGAATACATATTTTCGGAGCCTCAGGTTCCGGCGTAACCACCTTAGGAAAAGCATTGTCCCAAAAACTTGCTATTGAATATTTTGACAGTGATGATTTTTTCTGGCTTAAAACACCCATTCCCTTCACAGAAAGACAAAACCCAGAGATAAGAAATACTACTATTTCTCAAAAACTTCACGAAACTGACAGTTGGATCTTCGGGGGATCAATGATCAATTGGGGTGAAAATATATTTCCTGCTTTCGACCTGATTGTCTTTCTTTACCTTCCTCCCGAAATAAGATTGGAAAGATTGAAAAAAAGAGAATACGAAAGATATGGCGATGAAATTATTCATCATCCTGAAAAAGCAAAGAAATTTCAGGAATTCATAGACTGGGCTGCAGATTATGATCACAATACCGGTATTGCCAACAGAACCTTAAAAGCGCACCTCGAATGGCTGTCTGCAACCCATACCCCTTTGCTTGAAATTTCCGGAGATCATGATGTACAGCAAAAGATAGATATGATTCTGAATATACTACAACAGGAAAATATACCAACAGAATAATTGAGAAAGGTTACGATATAAAAGGAATTACTATTTTAGAACGCTGAAAAAAAATTACAATCCATCCCAATGACCATAGAAGAACTTATAAAAGACAAAACTATAAAATCAAAAGAAAAAGTAGAGATCATCAGTAAATGGATCTTAGAAAAAACCTTACCCACTGATGAATTGATCGTTTTTGCTGAAAAATCAAAAGATCCCATAAAAGCAACCTGCGTGGAAGCCTTGGAATATGCTACGAAACAAAATCCCACTCTAGCGGATGACACCGTATTTTCATTTGTCATACAAACTCTTACCGAAAAAGCACCCAGAATACGATGGGAAAGCGCCAAAGTAATAGGCAATACAGCCCATTTATTTCCTGAAAACCTGGATAAAGCCATTACCAACCTTTTGGATAATACAGTTCATGAAGGAACTGTAGTGCGTTGGAGTGCTGCATTTGCGCTAGGGGAAATCCTGAAATTGAAAACCCATCACAATGCTACCTTACTGCCTGCTCTTGAAAACATCAGTGAGAAGGAGGAAAAGAACAGCATTAAGAAAATCTATCTGGACGCGATAAAAAAAACAAAAAAGTAACCTTTATAAAAACACAAAAAATACAATGCTGGAAAACTCAAGAGACGAATTTATTAAAATAGCCAGAGACTACCTTTTAGAGAATGTAGGTGATGATGTTGATATATTCGAAGATGATATTGTAGAATCCGAAGATGCATTTCGTTTTCACTTCCAATCTAAAAAGTTTTTAGAAACCGGAAGATTTGGAGATCAGTATGTAGGACCAGGCCCTTTGTTCGTTTTAAAAAGAAGCAAAAAAGTCATTCCTTACGGAAGTGCTTCATTAGGAATAGCTGCCCATGTTCATTTAATCAGCAAATTAAACAAGGAAAGGCTCATTAGAATTTATCACAAAGATTATGATATTTGGGAAGGCAAATACAATCTGATCATCAATGAGATTACTGATGATCAAGAATTAGGATTTGAGGATTTCATCATTGAAGATTTTGTAAAAGTTCTTCTAAAACATAAAATTTGGGATTCTTCCCGCTATGATGACAAGAACAATGAAAGTTATTATTATACTAAAGAAGAATTGGAACAAGCTTTAAAGGCAGGCCCTCTCCTATTAAAAAGTCATTTTTGCGAGAAACTTGAAGATCTTCTTGTTGATCTTATCAATACCAACATATATCTTGACTGGACCTTATCTGAAGTGAAATAATTATTGTCATGCCGTAGAAATTCAGCAAATCAAAAAATTTCTACGGTATAACAACTGGAATTAATATTGTTATTATCCTAATACAATCTCCTTCTTTACCTCAATTTCCCCCAAAAATTTCTCATCATGGGAAATCACCAGCAATGTTCCATGATAATCTTTGATAGAATTAGTAAGAATTTCCACATTTTGAAGATCTAAATTATTGGTTGGCTCATCCAGAATGATTATATCAGGAGCTTTATTGCTGATCGAAAGTCCGCAGAGAAGCAACCGTAAACGTTCTCCTCCGCTAAGAGCACCACATTTTTTATCCCAGGTATCTTTTCCAAATAGAAATCTCGACAATAATGTTTTCACTTCAGACTCCGGCATTCCGTTATCATTAAAAGTCTGCACAAAATCATACAGTGTGGATTCATTATGGATCAAAGAATACTCCTGATCAATGTACATACTGTTGAATACTGCTTTGGTCAGAATCCCTGTAGAAGGGTTACTATTTCCCAACAGAAGCTGTATTAAAGTTGTTTTTCCTGACCCATTGGATCCTTTGATGCAAACCCTGTCTCCGCTTACAATTTCAAGATTAAGATTTTCTTTCCAAAGATTTTCTTTTCCATAGCTGAAATTGAGATCCTTTGCAGTAACCAGAATCTTTCCTAAATGCAGACCCGAATCATTAAAGTTAACTTTCATCTGGTCGGAGCTTTTCAGTGAGGAACGCAATTCTCTGAGATCCCCGGAAATTCCACTAATCTTTTCTGCATGAACATCTTTTAATTTGGAGGTATTTTTTTCAGCGTTATTACGGAGGGTATTCATCATAATTCTTGCCACTCCCGATTTTTCCTGCTTTCCCTTTCCTCTTGCATCTAGCTTTTGCTTTCTTTCCAAAGTTTCACGCTCCTTTTCTTTAGCTTTCTTCAATGCCCGTTCTTTAGCGTGAATATCATTTTGTAATGCCTCAACTTCAATTTCTTTCTGTTCAGCATAAAAATCAAAATTCCCTCCATACGTTGAAATTCCCTGATTGCTTACTTCGAAAATTGCATCCACCAGATTGAGCAATGCTCTGTCATGACTTACTACGACAACGGTAGCTTCTGCTTTATCAATAAGTTCGTATAATAATTTCCGACCTTCAATATCCAAATGATTGGTAGGCTCATCTAAAATGATAACATCAGGTTGGTTGATCTGAATTCCCGCAAGAAAAACCTTCGTTTTCTGCCCTCCGCTTAAAGTTTCCAAAGACTGATGGAGAGGAAAATCATCCAATCCCCAATGTTCTAAAGCCTTTTGACAGCGTTCTTCAATATCCCAATCATCATTCAGAATTTCGAAATAAACTTCGTCTACATCTCCATTTGTAATTTTTTGAAGAGCATTCAGTTTACCGTCTATTTGCAGGCATTCTGCAATGGTACAATGATTATAATTTCCAAACATCTGAGGAACAAAGAAAACGTCACCTTTGATGTTGATATTTCCTTCCAAAGGCTGTATTTTGCCTGCAATAATTTTCAGCAAGGTAGATTTTCCCATGCCATTGTTCCCAACCAAAGCAGATTTGGCGTGAGATGGTATCGTAATATTGATATGATTGAATAGAAGATTTCCTCCCGGAAACCCAAAGGATATATTTTGTAATAAAATCATGATTTCTTTCTTAATAATGGTTAAACACCAATAACTCAACGGCTATTGTTTGATAAAATCTGAAAGAAATTGTATCCTACATCTCTGTATTTTCGGGTTTTAAAAGAACAAAGATAGCACAAATCCGGGATTAAACACAAAAAGATTTTAATCAAAAATCAAAAATCCGTAACTTTGCCGCCTACTAAAAATTTTATGGAAAGCATTAAAGTTCACGACAAAACTTTCGTTCCTTATTTAGAGGATGCCGAAATTCAGGAAATTGTAAAAGAGACCGCATTAAGAATTTATGAAGATTATAAGGATGAAGTTCCTGTTTTCATCGGCGTTTTAAATGGCGTAATCATGTTCTTCTCAGATCTTTTAAAATACTACCCAGGAGAATGCGAGATTGCTTTCATTCAAATGAGTTCTTATGTAGGAACTGAATCTACGGGAATTGTTTACCAGAAAATGGAGCTTACAAAAGACGTAAGAGACCGTCACATCATTCTTGTAGAAGATATTGTAGATACAGGAAATACGGTTGAGAGTCTTTTCAAATATTTCAAAGAAACACAACGTCCTAAATCTGTAAAACTGGCAAGTTTCTTATTGAAACCTGAGATTTACAAAAAAGATTTCAAGCTGGATTATATTGGAAAAGAAATTCCAAACAAATTCGTACTTGGATATGGTTTAGATTACGATGAATTAGGAAGAAACCTACCGAATCTGTATCAACTGGCAGACGGACAAATCAACCATTAATTGTTGTCATTAGCTATCGGCTATTGGCTGTTAGCTTTAAAATTTAATCGAAATAAAAGTAAAATATTAACTTAAAAAAGCTAAAAGCCAACAGTATATAACTTAAGGCTGGCAGCGAATCAAACTTATGATAAACATTGTTCTGTTCGGCCCTCCAGGAAGTGGAAAAGGAACACAAGCTCAGAATCTAATCGAAAAATTCAATTTAAAACAGGTTTCAACGGGTGATCTTTTCAGATACAACATGAAAAACGACACTGAACTTGGTAAATTGGCTAAATCTTACATCGATAAGGGAGAATTGGTTCCGGATCAGGTAACAACAGATATGCTAATTGATGAGCTTAGAAAACCTACCGATACCAATGGTTTTATCTTTGACGGATACCCAAGAACAGCTGCTCAGACAGAAGCCTTGGAAACAATCGTTAAAGAAGAGCTTAATGACAAGATCGACATCTGTCTTGCATTGGTAGTTGAAGACAAACTTTTGGTGGAAAGACTTCTGAAAAGAGGTGAAACCAGTGGTAGAACTGACGACAGCAATGTACAGATCATTGAAAACAGAATTAAAGAATATTATTCTAAAACAGCAGAAGTAGCCGAGCTTTATAAGCAGCAGGGGAAATATGTAGAGGTAAACGGTGTTGGAGAAATTGATGAGATTTCCCAAAAACTTTTCGCTGAGGTAGAGAAAATTAAATAAGGATTTAGGATTTAGGGACTAGGATTTAGCATAGTTAAATATCTATTCCCTAATCCCTAAGGCCTAAACCCTAAAAAATATGTCAAACTTTGTAGATTACGTAAAGATCCATTGTAAAAGCGGACACGGAGGTGCTGGTTCTGCCCACCTTCGCCGTGAAAAGTATATCCCCAAAGGTGGTCCTGACGGAGGCGACGGAGGTCGTGGAGGTCATATCATCATGAGAGGAAATGCTAATGAATGGACTTTGCTTCCCCTTCGATACACCCGTCACGTAAAAGCCGAACGGGGTGAAAATGGAGGAAAAAACCAGCTGACCGGAGCATACGGAGCTGATATTTATATTGATGTTCCCGTAGGAACTATCGCCAAAAATGAAGAAGGTGAAATCATCGGTGAAATTATGGAAGATCAACAAGAGATCATCCTGATGCACGGTGGAAAAGGTGGTTTAGGAAACGAGCACTTCAAGTCTTCAACAAACCAAACGCCAAGATATGCTCAGCCAGGTTTACCAGGTGAAGAAGGTTATATTGTCTTCGAGCTTAAAATTCTTGCAGACGTAGGATTAGTTGGATTCCCAAATGCTGGAAAATCTACCCTTTTGGCTTCTGTTTCTGCAGCAAAACCAAAAATTGCTAATTATGCCTTTACAACGCTTACTCCTAACCTTGGAATTGTAGATTACAGAAATTACAAGTCTTTTGTAATGGCCGACATCCCTGGAATTATTGAAGGAGCAGCAGAAGGAAAAGGTTTAGGACACAGATTCCTTAGACATATTGAAAGAAACTCTATTCTTTTATTCTTAATTCCTTCCGATTCCGAAGATCATTTCAACGAATTTAAAATCCTGGAAAACGAGTTGAAGGAATATAACCCTGAACTTTTGGACAAAGATTTCATCGTTTCTGTTTCAAAATCCGATCTTCTGGATGATGAGCTTAAAAGAGAAATCGCTGCTGAATTTCCGGAAAATAAACAACCGTTATTCTTCTCAGGAGTTACAGGAGAAGGTCTTATGGAGCTTAAAGACGCCATCTGGAAACAATTGCACGGATAATACTTTACGGAAGTATCCGATAACAAAATATCAACAGCCTCTGGTCATTCCCGAGGCTGTTTTTTTATACTACTAAATTTTTTTCACACAAATAAAAAAAGATTTAATCTTTTGGAACAATTATTGAGAGCTCCTTTCAAATTGAAAAAATTATGAAATACCTGCTAACGCTTTGTGCATTTATATTTTTAGTGTCATGTACCACTTCTCAGAAAGTACAGTCAAAGTATTCTAAAATAGAATATGAAGCTACTCCATGCTTTGGATTCTGCCCTGTTTTTAAAATGACCATTAACGAGGATAGAACTGCTGTTTTTGAGGCAGAACATTTTAATTTTAATGATAAACCCTCAAAAGATGAGTTTTCAAAACCACGCGAAGGAACTTTTAAAGGAACGATTAAAGAAGAAGATTACAAAAAGTTGATCACTTTATTGGATGGGTTGAATGTAAAAAGTCTGAATGATCACTACGGAACAAAAAACATCACCGACCTTCCTACCTCTTACTTAAGAATTAACTTCGCAGACGGAACTTCAAAGAACGTGGAAGATTATGGAAAACATGGTAGTGAAAAACTTTCGCAAGTGTATCAGTTTTTTGAAAACCTAAGAAAAAATCAACAATGGACTAAGGTAGAATAGGCCATTTAAAAATATTTAGATTATTTTTGTGCAATAATTCCTTCTTTTGGGAGGAATTATTTTTTTATAAAAATATAATAATCATTATTTACTCAAAACCATGAAGAAAAACATTCTTTTAGCTTCACTATTCGCCTTGTCAGGTTTCATGAATGCACAGACTCAACCATCTTCAAAAACTGAATCTTCTATCAGCTTCGGAGTGAAAGGGGGATACAATTTGTCCTCAATGAAGATTTTTGATAATAAGCTGGATTCCAAATCTTATTTTTATATAGGGATAGTTGCGGAACAGCCCCTATCTTCTACATTTGGATTACAGGCAGAAGTTCTTTATACTCAGCTTGGTGGAAAAGTTGCCTATCCGGCAGTGGCACTCATAGGAAATGACGTATCGAATATAGGAGATATCACTTATAATTACCAATTCCACCAAATACAAGTGCCTATTTCCTTGAAATATTATTTCATTCCCAACCTTTCTGCTTCTGTAGGGATGAATATTGGATTTAATATCTCAACAAAAGTAGAAGGCAGTAATTCTATAATTGGAACTGACAAAAGGAATTATGAGGGAGTAAAAACCTTAAACCTATTTCCATTTCTTGGAGCAGAATACAAGCTTAATGATAAGTTTTTCGTAGATGCAAGATACAATTTCAATTTTATCGAGGTCAACAAAAACAATACATTCCCTGTGAAAATAGGATTTTTACAGGCCGGTGTAGGATATAGATTCAAATAAGAATATTTTTATATCAATAAAATGACCGCTCTACCCTGAGCGGTCATTTTTTGTAATAAATAAGCATTAAAAAGAGGAATTAAATTCTTAATTTTTTTTAGACTACCTTTGCAGAATGTAATTCTTTCAGACTGAAGGAATTTTTATTTAAATTTTAAAATAATTCATTTGAATTTTACAGACTTAAACTTAATAGAACCTATTGCAAAAGCAATCCAGGAGCAGGGATACACGACTCCAACTCCTATTCAGGAAAGATCTATTCCTGATATCCTGGAAGGCAGAGACTTTTTAGGTTGTGCGCAGACAGGAACAGGAAAGACAGCCGCTTTTTCTATTCCAATTCTACAGAATTTATCCAAAAATAAAATTCCCAATAAACATATAAAAGCATTAATCCTTACGCCAACCAGAGAGCTGGCTATTCAGATTGAGGAAAACATTAATGCTTACGGCAAATATCTTCAGTTAAAACAACTTGTTATTTTCGGAGGGGTAAAACAAGGAAACCAGGAAGCTGCTTTGAGAAAAGGCGTTGATATTCTGGTAGCCACTCCGGGAAGACTTCTTGATTTTATTGCTCAGGGAATTATCAGCCTGAAAAATCTTGAAATCTTTGTTTTGGATGAAGCAGACAGAATGCTGGATATGGGTTTCGTACATGATGTAAAAAGAATCATTAAGCTTTTACCTCAGAGAAGACAAACTTTATTTTTCTCAGCAACCATGCCGGGAGAAATTCAGAAGCTGGCTAACTCTATCCTTAATAATCCTGTAAAAGTGGAAGTTACACCTGTTTCTTCTACCGCAGATACGATCAAACAATCTGTATATTTTGTAGAAAAAGACAACAAGCTGAATTTGCTTTCTCATATTCTTCAGAATGATATTTCAGATTCTGTATTGGTTTTTGCAAGAACGAAACACGGCGCGGATAAGATTGCCAGAAAACTTCAGAAAGACAATATTTCTGCAGAAGCGATTCACGGTAACAAGTCTCAAAATGCGAGACAAAATGCTTTGAATAACTTTAAATCCGGAAAAACAAGAGTTCTTGTCGCGACTGATATTGCTGCAAGAGGAATTGATATTGATGAACTGAAATTCGTCATCAATTTTGAACTTTCTGATGTTTCTGAAACATATGTACACAGAATCGGAAGAACAGGAAGAGCCGGAGCTGAGGGGACTTCTATTTCCTTTGTAGACGGACTTGATCTTTTGAACTTAAAGAATACTGAAAAGCTTATCGGTAAAAAAATTCCGGTAATTAAGGATCATCCTTTCCATACTGATGATCTTGTTGCCCAAAAAAGGGATTCTAATAACAAACCTATGGCTGCAGGTGGTGGAAAACCCAAAACACCAGGTAACGGTAATGCACCCAGGTCTAACAACAACCGTAAAAAGCCTGCTGCAGGTGCTTCGGTAGGATTTAAAAAACCTAAGAATAAGAATTTCACCAGAAAAAAATAAAAGAAAGCTTTCCGATTGGAAAGCTTTTTATTTGAATAACCTTATGTTACTGTTCCTTATGCCCTTTTAAACAGTTTCTTTGCATTTTCTGTGGTGATTCTATCGATCTCCGTAAAATCAGTGTTATAAATATCTACCAGCTTCCCAGCTACCAGATCGAGATAAGAACTTTCATTTCTTTTTCCTCTGTGAGGAACGGGAGCGAGATAAGGAGAATCTGTTTCCAGTACGATTTTATCTAAAGGAACTTCGTTCAGAAACTGATCTATTTTTCCGTTTTTAAAAGTCACTACTCCACCGATTCCTAAAATAAAATTGAGATCGATGGCATGATGAGCCTGCTCAAGATTTCCTGAAAAACAATGGAATATTCCTCTCAGTTTCGGATGTTTTTTCCTTTCTAAAACCTCGAATGTTTCATCAAAGCTTTCTCTTGTATGGATCACAATAGGAAGGTCTTTTTCTATCGCCCATTCAATTTGCTGCTCAAAGGCTTTTACCTGAATATCTAAAGTAGTTTTATCCCAGTAAAGATCAATTCCTATTTCTCCAATCGCAGGAAAATGTCTTTGATCAAGATAATTTTTTACAATTTCAAGTTCTTTTTCCCAGGATTCCGGTTTTACGTAGCATGGATGTAGCCCCATCATGGAAAAAATCTGGCCTGGATATTCTGTTTCCAGCTGCAACATTTTCTCGTGAGACTCTGAATCGATGGCTGGAAGATAAAATTCAGAAATTCCTTTATCTAAAGCTCTCTGAATAGCTTCTTTTCTGTCTTCATCAAATTCTTCTGCGTATAAGTGCGTATGTGTATCAATCATTTTTTATAATTTTAACAGATCTTCGTAGGGATTTTCAAGGTTCATCAGCATTCCAAATGCAGGTTCTGTTTTGATTCCCTGTTTTTTAAGCTCTATTATTTTTTGTTTAAACTCCTCTCCTTTTTCCTGTAATATTTTGTATTCGGCCACCATATGTCTGTAAGCATTCTGCTGTGTGACAGGTTGATTCTGACCGAATATCTCAATAGGAAATTCTTCTAATGTAAAATTCACGACGATGCATTCTTTTCCTCTAGTCACCATATTTTCAATAGTAAAATCAGTATCAGAGGGGATTAAGCCGTTCATTTCTATCGTGTTCAGGAAATTATCTCTTAACCGAGGATCTACTTCACAAATGATATCCAGATCACTAGTTTCAATATCAATTTCTATAGGAATGGTTCCTGCCAAAATGGGCGAATAATCCTTTAATTTCTCAAAAATACGATGTTTAAGAAGAACTTCATACGTTCTTTTCTGTCTTTCGTTCCCATCTTTCAGATAGTCCAATCTCGTGAAATCAATCATTCTGAATTATTTTACAACCTTATGGTATATTTTTTATGCGGTTTGTTGTGCGTTAAAATGATTCAATACTTCTCTTGTGATATCCTTCCCTCCATTCATATTTCGATATAAGGAAGAAATACTGTAAATGGGTCCGAAAGGAATTCCCCACCAACCTAAAATGAAGGTAAGAATAGAATACTTCCAGCTGTACTTTACCGTAGACTCATCGGCCTTCACAAAATAAATATCACTTCCTCTTTTGAAAGTCATTATAATAATTGAAATGGTATATTGAAAAACAACAAACTTTGCTCCTCTCTGTAACTCGTGATTAATCTGGTCATTGGTTAAGCCCTCCATATTTTTAATAGCGGCCATAGTTTTTTAAAATATTTTATGTTTAACTTTAGTTCTTTGGTTATTAATTCTTTGATCCAGTTTTTCTCTGAATTCGATAAACTTAGGATCTTTTGCGTCATTAGTCTTATGTTCCAGAGCTCTGATAATTTTAAAGTTTTCCTTTATAAAATTCTGAGTTTCTCCAGAAAAATAAGAGTTTCCAAACTTATCGAAAATATAATTAACCGCCTGAGTGCTGGGATGAATCATATCTTCTTTATAAAAACGGTAATCTCTCAGATCATCCATTAAAATTTCGTAAACAGGCAGATAATGGCAGTCTTCAAACAGAGAAATTGACTCATGAATGGCTGTGATGAGTTTGGATTTGCTCAACTGATTCTCAATCATTCCATCCTTGGTGTGCCTTACCGGTGAAACGGTAAACAGGATTTGGACACCTTCTTTACAGATATCTTTAAGGTCTAAAATAGTCTGATAAATTGAAGTAGTAAGTTCCTGATGAGAAAGCAGTCTTTTCTCAAAAAATTTCTGCGGAATTTTGTGGCAATTGGCTACGAGCTTCTGTTTGAGAGTAAACTCATAGATGAATGAAGATCCATAGGTAATAATAATCCAGTCGGCTTCCTGAAGGAATGCATTTCCGGCTTCAATTTCTTTATTGATCTTATCTAAAGTCTGATGAATGTAGCGGGTGTCAAAACTGGTGTGATGATCTAAGGAAATATATTCATCGTTATAGGTAATCAATTCCTCTTCTTCATAAAATGCGGAGTCATGGAGTCTGTTTACCGCATTACCGATAGAAAAAGGGTTAAAAATTGTTCCGAAGGGATTATTAAGAGTCTGAAGCTGTCCGTCTTTCAGCAAATCTGTCATTTCTGAGGCAAAACATGATCCTATTGAAAATATTTTATCTTCAATTTCGATTTTTTTCTCTGATACGGGGATATCAACTTCGGTTCTGAATTTCATTGTATAGGGGTTAGGCTGCAGGAAATAGGTTGCAGGTAAATTGCTGCTACCTGCCACCTACCCTCTGCTACCTATATTAACTTTCTCTTCTCAGCAAGTAGTTTGCCAATTCTATAAATGGCTTTTTCTTTTCTTCAGGAATGTCAATTTTCTTCAGATAGCTTTGTCCAATTTCGTTGTGTTTTTCAATCAGACGTAATGCTTTTTCATCCACTTTTGTTCTTCTGAATATCTTTTCTACTCCATAAACTTTATCTACGTTTTCGGTCTTTTTAGAATACCAGTAGTCAAGTTCTTTTCTTTCTTCCTCTGTTGCGTGTTCTCTTGCCAAAAGGTAAAGAACAGTTTTCTTATTTTCGTAGATATCTCCGGCATGTTTTTTCCCGAACTGCGCCTGATCTCCGAATACATCTAAGTAATCGTCCATGATCTGGAAGGCAATTCCGATATGCTTTCCGAAGTTGAAAATAGCTTTTGCATCTTTAAAGTCAGCTCTAGCAATTAAAGCTCCGATCTCAAAAGAAGAAGCACTCAAAACTCCTGTTTTATAGGTAATCATTCTGATATAGTCATCAAAAGTCACATTTTCCTGAGTTTCAAAATTGATATCATACTGCTGTCCTTCACATAGTAAAAGTCCTGTATGAGTAAAGATTCTGATACAAGCTTTAAAAATCTCCGGTTCAAGGTCTTCAAAAAACTTATATGCTTTAAGCATCAGCCCGTCTCCTGAAAGAATTCCTACATTAATTCCGTGTAAAGTATGAATAGTAGGTTTATTTCTTCTTAAAGGAGCTTCATCCATAATATCATCATGAATAAGCGTGAAATTATGGAAAAACTCGATCGCCAAAGCAGGTTTTATGGCCTGTTTCAGATCTCCACCGAACAGGTCGCAAGCCATTAGGACCATAATAGGGCGAAGACGTTTACCACCATGAGAAATAATATAGTTCATCGGGTCATACAGCTCCGAAGGTTTATCTTTAAAGGTATATTTATTGATGGCGTCCGCAACAATCTGCTGGTATCTGTCTAAAAATTCCATAAAATCTTTTAATTTGAACAAAAATACAATTTTTCGAGGCTTTATAAAACAAAAAACTTTGCCCAAATGGACAAAGTTTGTTATGATAAGTTTAAATTTTATCTTAAGAAAAACATGCTACCAAAAGGTAAGTAATTGCTGCTACAATTGCTGAAATTGGAATGGTTAATATCCAAGCCCAAAGTAAGCTTACCGTGATTCCCCATCTTACGGCAGAGATTCTTTTCGTTAATCCTACCCCGATGATAGATCCTGTAATAGTATGCGTTGTAGATACAGGAATAGAAAGGTGTTCTGTAATAAACAAAGTAATTGCTCCTGCTGTTTCTGCACTTACACCTTCCAATGGAGTTACCTTAGTAATTTTAGTTCCCATTGTCTTGATGATCTTCCAACCACCACTCATTGTTCCTAAAGCGATTGCTAAAAACGATACAAGAGGAACCCATAGATAGTGCTGAGCAAAATAGTTGAAACGCTCTCCTGATGCAATATTTAAATATAAAGGATCGTGAATAATATCTACGTGATAGAAAATGATCGCTGCTCCAATAATACCCATTACCTTCTGAGCATCATTCAGACCATGTGTTAAACTAAACAATGCTGAAGAAGCCAACTGCAATCTCTTGAATGACTGATCTGCTTTGTGAGGGTTTGATCTTTTGTAAAGGTGAACAATAATTAATGTAATAATTATTGAAATCAACATCCCGATAAAAGGTGCAAGGAAGATAAAAAGGAAAATAGGAATCACTTTATCAAACTTTACAACACTTTGGTGGGTAACCTGGATGAAAGCTTCTTTAATGGTTTCCCAAAGACCTAGATTGGGCTGTGCTGCAGCTACATCATGATAATCTAACATGAAAGCGTGCATAAGAGCCGCACCTAAGAAACCTCCAATCAGCGTATGCGATGATGATGAAGGGATCCCGAACCACCATGTAAGAAGGTTCCAGGCAATAGCAGCCACAAGACCGGAAAATATAACCTCAAGGGTGATAAAATTCTCATTAACTGTTTTGGCAATTGTATTACCAATTTTAAATTCTCCAATAACATAGGCAGCTAAGAAGAAAGCTGCAAAGTTCCAAAGTGCCGCCCAAAGTACAGCCTGGAATGGAGTTAAAACTTTTGTAGAAACGATAGTTGCAATTGAGTTGGCTGCATCATGGAAACCATTGATATAATCAAAGATCAACGCCAACGCAATAATAACTACAAGTAAAATCGGAAATTCCATTTTTTGCTATGTATTGTTATCTTTTAGGCGTATTTAATCATGATGTTCTCAATTGTATTGGCAACATCTTCTGCTTTATCCGTTACGATTTCAAGATAGTTCAATACAGAAGAAACCTTAATGATGTTGATGGCATCGTTGGTTTCAAATAGCTCCACCATTGAGTTGGAAAGCAGGTCATCTGCAATATTCTCAATAGAGTTTACTTTAATACAAGCTTCTTTCACCTGCTCCATGTTTTTGAATCCTTTAAGATTCTTCATTGCATTCTGGATTTCAAGACAAGCTTTGTGGATCAGTAAAGAGAAGTCTGAGTAAGCCTTCATCTCCGGAGATTTGTATAAGAAAATATATTTTGTAGAAGCGTAGATATAATCGGCGATATCATCTAATCCTGTTGCCAGTGTGTGAATATCTTCACGATCAAAAGGTGTAATGAAATTTTTTCCCAGTTCTACGAAGATTTCGTGAGTAAGTTCATCATTTTTGTGTTCGAAATCACTCATTTTCTTCAACATTGAATCGTCATTAAGATCGAAATCTTTGATTCCTGCGTTGAATTCCTCAGACATTGCAACTAGGTTTTCAGTTACCTTTTCAAAAAGTACAAAGAAGATTTTATCTTTTGGTTGAAAAGCGTGGAAAATATTACCAATTCCCATTTTTTAGTATTTATAATTCGTGTGCAAATTTCCTAAAAAAGGATCGCCCATGAAACTATATAACATTAAGTTTTGTTAACATTAGCTTACCATCTGAATATCAAACAAAAAAACCGACATTACTGTCGGTTTTGTATGGTTAAAAAAGGGATTAGTTAGCTACTTCAGCTCTCATATCTTTCCCTTTGAATTTCATAGATTGAATATTGCTTAAAACATTGTCTTTAAACGATTTTTCAACTTCGAAGAAAGAGAATTTCTCTAAGATCTCGATATCACCGATTTCAGCTCTTTTCTTGGTTTTTCCACCAGCAGTTGCTTTGTTGATAATATCTAAAACATCAAGCTTCTTTAAGTGATCTTTTTTACCAAGGTTGAAGAAGAATCTAACCATATTTTCATCTTTTCTTCTTGGCTTTCCACCACGCTCTCTGTCTCTTCCGCGATCTCCTCTGTCTCTATCACGTCCTCTGTCTCGATCTCTGTCACGTCCGCGATCTCTTCTTGAGTAATCATCATCTCTGTTGCTCAATTTCTGTTCAACAAGATCATGCTTATCTTTGTAGTATAAAGCAAGGTCTTTCAATTGGAACTGTAGTAACTGGTGTACCAATTCTTCTTTTGTAAAGTTGCTTAGATCTGGAATTAAGCTATCGTCAAATTCGAAAAGATCTTCGTGTTCCGTCAATAATTTTTCGAATACACCACCTACCTGAGCTTTGATGATATCATCACCTGTAGGAATAAATTTTTCGTTAATTTCAATTTTCGTTGCAGATTTGATCTGCTTCAGTTTTCTGCTTTCTTCAGGCTTAATTAAAGCCATAGAAATACCGTCTTTACCTGCTCTACCGGTTCTTCCACTTCTGTGAACAAATACTTCCGGATCATCTGGTAAAGAGAAGTGAATAACGTGCGTCAGAGAGTTTACATCCAATCCTCTTGCTGCTACGTCTGTCGCTACAAGAATATCGATGTTTTTCAATCTGAACTTCTTCATTACTGTATCTCTCTGTGCCTGAGAAAGGTCTCCGTGAAGAGCATCAGCAGCATATCCGTTCTGCATCAAGAAGTCTGCAACCTCCTGAGTTTCCATTCTTGTTCTACAGAAAATAATAGAATACTGGTTAGGATTTGCATCGATCAATCTCTTCAACGCTTCTTTTTTCTGACGGTACCCTACCACATAGTATTCGTGAGTAATGTTCTTCTTCACTTCGTTGATAGAACCTACTGAAATACGGTGAGGTTTTGTAAGGTAATTTTTGGAAATTCTTTCCACCTCTTTATTCATCGTTGCCGAGAATAAGAAAGTTTGTTTAGTTTCCGGAGTTTCGCTTAAGATGGTTTCCAATTCGTCCTTGAATCCCATAGAAAGCATTTCATCAGCTTCGTCTAATACTAACCAATGAATAGCAGAAAAGTCTAATGCCTTTCTGTTGATAAGATCAATTACTCTTCCTGGAGTTCCCACAATGATTTGCGGCTTATCCTTCAAAGATCTCATTTGCTCTACAATACTACTTCCACCATAAACCGCAGTAGTTTTGATGTCTTTCATATACTTAGAGTAATTCTTTATGTCCTTCGAAATCTGAAGACATAATTCCCGTGTCGGACAAAGCACCAATAATTGGATTTTGCGACTCGTATCGTCAATCATATCCAAAATCGGAAGCGAAAACGCTGCTGTTTTGCCTGTCCCTGTCTGCGCAAGTGCGATCAAGTCGCGAATATCTGAAAGAATAAAAGGGATAGTCTGTTTTTGGATTTCTGTTGGGCTTTCGTAGCCCAGTTCGCCAATTGCCTTAAGGATATCAGGACTTAAATTGGTTTCCGTAAATAAATTCATTAACTATTTTAAAATTTTTGCAAAGATACAACAAATATTTGATTTGTTTTTGAATAAATTTTTAAATATCCAAAGTTAAATTCAGAATCCTTTAATATATTTTTAATTTTTAAAAAATTAACTCCAAAAAAACGAGCTTTACGTTAAAAAATTATTAAACATTATTTTTTTTTATTAAATTGGATTGATTTTTTCTGTCTTATTTATGAATTTTCAAAAATAAAACCATGAAACGCAAATTTTTCTTTCTGATATTCACTTTTATGGGTTTCGAAATATTTGCACAGACGACCAACTATCCGGTCAGCTGGACATTGGAAAACTGCATCGAGTATGCAAAAGAAAACAATATTTCGATCAATTCGCTAAGACTTTCAAAAAAATCTGCCGAACAGGACCTTCTTCAGGCAAAAGACGCGAAATACCCAATCTGAGCGGAACCGTTTCTCAGGGACTTGTGGCTTTGAATGGTGGCAATGGACTTCAACTCAATAGCGCCCAGTCTCAAAGTATCGGAGCCAATTCTTCCATGACACTTTATCATGCAGGTTATATTAAAAATAATGAAGTTTCAAAAAATCTGCTCGTTCAGATGGCTGATTTGTCCGTACAGGAAGCACAAAATAATATTACGCTGAATATTACTCAGGCATTCCTCAATATTCTGATGACTCAGGAAAATATTGTTTCTTTGGAAGGTGTTCTAAAAACAACCCAAACTCAATTGAAACAGGGAGATCAGTTTTATAAAGCTGGAAATATTTCGAAACTCAATTATCTTCAGATCCAGGCACAGGTTGCCCAAGATGAATATAATTTAACATCTGCTCAAAATACGCTACGGACTGGTATTGTGAATTTAAAGCAAATCCTTCAACTTCCTTCGAATTATGATTTTCAAATTGCAAAACCCGATAGTATTATAGTAGATGACCAACTGAAATCTTTACAGGAGGTACAGAATTTAGCACAAAACCAACGCCCTGAAGTAAAATATGGAGAACTGAATGTTGAAAATTCAAATACCAGCTTAAAAATGGCTAAAGCTTCTATACAACCGACTTTAAATCTAACGGGAAATATTTCCACCAATTATTCCTATGGAAACGGAAACTATTTTAATCAGCTCGGAAACAATTTTTATATGCCCATCGGTTTAAGCCTTGGAATTCCGATTTATAATAACAGAATTTATAAAACCCAGATTGAAAAATCAAAAATTGCTATCGAACAGGCCAATCTGGATTTATTGAATACCAAAACAGTCCTTAATCAACAAGTAGAACAATCCTACATTAGCCTGCAAAATGCTTTATCACAGTTTGACTCTGCCTCCAAACAAATGAATCTCTATCAACAAAGCTACGACATCATGAATGCACAGATGAAAATAGGCAGTATAGATTATGTACAGCTTCAGCAGCAGAGACTTCTTTATATACAGTCTATTCAAAATTATCTGCAGGCCAAATACACTGCAGTTCTCAATAAACAGATCTACGAATTTTATGCAGGTAACCCTATAAATCTAAAGTAAGCTATGAAAACACAGAATAAAAAATGGTTGTACTGGGTTGTGGGCGGCATCATTATGATAGGTGCAGTCTGGTTTTTCTTCATTAGAGAAAAAGAAGTCAAGATTCAGCTGGAAACCGTAAAACCTGAAATGGGTGAAATTTCCAATTCTATTACCGCTACAGGAACCATTCAACCCGTAGATACTGTTGCAGTGGGTACGCAGGTATCGGGAATCATCAAAAACATCTATGTTGATTTCAATTCAACGGTAAAAAAAGGTCAACTTCTGGCTACTTTAGATCCCGATCTTTTACAATTTCAGTCAGAGCAGTATAAAGCGAATTTACAGAATGCGAAAAGCAATCTTGCTTATAACGAAATTAATATCAACCGACAGTCTCAGCTTTATAAAGTTGGCGCCATCAGTAAGGCTGACTTCGATAATGCAAACAATCAGTACAACATTGCAAAAGCTCAGGTAGGATCTGTAACGGCACAGCTTTCTACAGCCAATAAAAATCTTTCTCTTACCAACATCTATTCTCCCATAGATGGAACTGTACTCAACAGAAACGTAAGTGAAGGGCAGACTGTGGCTTCAAGTTTCAGTACACCTACCCTTTTCAGTATTGCCAAGGACCTGACCAAGATGAGGGTAAGAGCTTCGGTGGATGAAGCAGATATCGGAAATGTTCAGGTGGGGCAGAAAGTGACTTTTACCGTGGATGCTTTTCCGGATGAGACATTTGACGGACAGGTTTCTGAAGTCCGTCTTCATCCTACCGTATCGTCTAATGTAGTCAACTATACCACCATCATTAATGCAGATAACTCCGAACTAAAACTTAAACCGGGAATGACCGCCAATATTACGATCTACACTCAGGTTTTAGAAAATGTCATGAAAATTCCTGTTGCAGCGACCAGTTTCAGACCAGACAGCCTGATCATCAAAAAGTATAAAGTTAATTCACCTTTTGCTAACGGTAAAAAACATGAAAAAGGGCAATGGAAAAACCATAACAAAAGTAAAGGAACAGAAAAGAAAAATGAAGCTGGAGTTTGGGTTATTGCAAAAGACAGTACAATTTCCCGCAAAAGGATCAAAACAGGAATGGACAACGATACTGAAATACAGGTTGTTTTAGGATTGAATAAAAACGACAACATTATTACCGGATATAAGGTTCTTTCTAAAAAAAGTTCCGGCAATGGACAGGCAAAAAGTCCATTCATGCCTCAAAGACGAGGTGGCGGCAATAACAACAGAAGCGGTGGCGGACCGCGATAGAAAACTTTCTAGTTTGAAAGTTCCAGTATTCATTTTCAATTTTAAACAAGAAAAGGTATGACAGAAAAAATTCTGGAGATCATGGATCTTAAAAGGGAATTCAAGATGGGTGAAGAGATTGTTCATGCTTTAAAAGGAGTTACATTTTCGGTAGAAAAAGGAGAATTTGTAACCATTATGGGAAGCAGTGGCTCAGGAAAATCGACCTTACTCAACATTATCGGATGTCTGGATAAGCCTTCAGGCGGTGATTATATTTTGGATAGTGTCAATATTAAAAATCTTGACCGTGATGAACTTGCAATCTTGAGAAATCAAAAAATAGGTTTCGTTTTTCAGTCATATAATCTTTTACCAAGAACTACAGCAAGAGAAAATGTAGAGCTCCCTCTTCTTTACAATTCGAAAGTATCTACTGAGGAACGTCATAAAAGAGCATTAGCAGCCCTAGCCGCTGTAAAATTGGAAAGCAGAGTTGATCATCTACCCAATCAGATGTCGGGAGGTCAACAGCAAAGAGTAGCTATTGCCAGGGCTCTAGTGAATGAACCCGTAATGATTCTTGCGGATGAAGCTACGGGGAATTTAGATACAAGAACATCCTATGAGATTATGGCATTGATGCAGGATCTTCACCATCAGGGTCGAACCATTGTTTTTGTAACTCACGAACCGGACATTGCCACTTTCAGTAGCAGAACTGTCACTTTGCGGGATGGAAAGGTTATTAAAGACGTTCAAAACGACAATATAAAGTCGGCAAAAGAGGCCTTAGAAAACCTTCCTGTTAACGATGATTATAAATAGTTAAATAAAAAACACTGTTATGAATCTTTCAAACCTCTTCAGAATTGCCTGGAAAGCTCTTTTACGAAACAAGCTTCGTGCATTTTTAACAATGCTTGGAATCATTATTGGAGTAGCTTCTGTTATTGCAATGACAGCTATTGGGGAAGGTTCAAAAAAGAGTATCAGTGATCAGCTTTCTTCAATGGGATCGAATATGATCACCATACGTCCATCCAGTAATGTTAATGTATCGGGAGGGGCGAGAATTGGTGCTTCAGGATTACAAACCTTAAAATCAGTAGATGCCGATGCTATCTCCAAAGGGGCTCCGGATGTATCTTATGTCTCCCCTGCGGTACAAACCAACGGGCAATCCATCAGTGGACCCAATAACTGGCCTACCCAGCTTCAGGGTGTCAATGAAGAATATTTTAAGATCAGAGACTGGAATGTAGCTGAGGGTAATATTTTTACTAAAAAAGATGTGTCTTCATCCAACAAAGTCTGTCTTTTAGGTCAAACGGTGTATACCAATCTGTTTCCTAATGGTGAAAGTCCAATAGGAGCCATTATAAGGTTCAATAAAGTTCCTATGAAAGTTATTGGCATTCTGGCAGCTAAGGGATCCAATGCTTTCGGCCAGGATCAGGATGACGTGATCATTGCTCCATTCAATACTGTTCAGAGAAGATTTCTGGGAATTACTTATGTGCAGACTATTTATGCCTCCTCTACGAATGAAAATACTTCAGACCAGGCTACCGATCAGGTTTCCGAGATTTTAAGAAAACAACACAAATTACCGACTGATGGAAGTAATGATGATTTCAGCGTAAGAACTCAGGCTGAACTTATTTCTACGATGAGCTCTACCAGTCAGCTTCTTACCGTACTTTTATCTGCCATTGCAGGAATATCGCTTATTGTGGGAGGAATCGGAATTATGAATATCATGTACGTTTCCGTTACGGAAAGAACAAAAGAAATTGGGCTTAGAATGTCTATTGGAGCCAGAGGGAAAGATATTTTATATCAGTTTCTTATTGAAGCTGTCATGATTAGTATCACAGGTGGAATTCTTGGGGTTATCTTGGGCATTCTTTCATCAGAGCTGGTGACGTTCTTTCTGTCGTGGCCTACTTTTATTACCGAATCTTCTATTATTATTTCATTTATTGTTTGTGCTGTTACCGGCGTGTTTTTTGGTTATTATCCGGCTTTAAAAGCGTCCAAACTAGATCCGATTGAAGCATTGAGATATGAATAGTTTTTGTACATTTGATTAGCAAATAATTTGCAATCAAAAAAACACTTACACAAAATATGTCAGCAAGTATTTCTTCCAAAACTTTTGATTTCCTAAAAAAGTTAAGCAAAAACAATAACCGCGAGTGGTTTAATGAAAATAAAGATCTGTATACTGAAGCTCAGCAAAATGTAGTTTCGTTTCTGGATGAGCTCATTAAAGAAATGTCAGATTTCGATGAAGAGCTTGCCAAAATCGACAGTAAAAAATCATTGTTCAGAATTTATCGCGATACGCGTTTTTCAAAAGACAAATCTCCTTATAAAACCAATTTCGGAGCTTCTTTGGGAATGGGAAAAGGAAATCAGAAAGGAGGTTATTATCTCCACATGGAACCAGGTAAATCATTTTTAGCAGGTGGAATTTACATGCCGGAATCTTCCGTATTGAAAGAAGTTCGAAAAGAAATTTCTTTGTACAGCGAGGATTTTCTCAAAATTATCAATCATAAAGACTTTAAAAAGCATTTTCCGGAACTGGATCAGGATGATAAACTCAAAAAGGTTCCTCAGGGTTTTGAAAAGGAAGATCCGATGGCAGAGTATTTAAAGCTTAAAAATTTTATTGTGGTTTATCCGCTAAAAGATGAAGAGGTCTTGGATAAAAATGCAGTACAAAATATGAGTAAGGTTTTTAAACTGATCAAACCGTTTAATGACTTTTTGAATGCTCCTTTTTTTTAGATTTTTTTAACCACAGATGACACGGATTTTCACAGATGATTGGGGTGATTTTTGAATGTCCTTTTCTTTAAATTTATTTTCTGTGAATAGGTCTTTTTTAACCACAGATAACATGGATTCTCACAGATGATTGGGGGTGATTTTTGAGAGAATAGCTATAAGCTGCGGTGAAAATATGTGGTAAATGTTTTAAATTTTATTATTCAATTATGTCGGTTTCGATGAACTTGCTGGTGATATAATTTTTAAACAGTGATCTTTATGGATGGATGTTTGTAGGCAGGTTGTAGGTTTGTAAAATTATCCCAATAATTTGCCAGGGGTATAGAAGCGTCTCTGTGACAAATTGAAAACTCATTATAAAACAGCTTTTTACAAAACCCATTAAAAATATTTCCTATTGAAAATCAGTCCATTATAATTCATATTTTTTAAGATAAGTTTTACTTTTTTGTTTATCTTTGCTGTTCGTCAAAAAGTTAAGGATGTCTTTATACCAAAAAATCGCAGAAAAGCTACAATATATAAGTCCGAGTTTTTACAAAAAAAGATATTTTAAGAGCTTAAACAATCTTAATAAAGATAATTTTTCGGAACGCAATGTAGAGCCGGAACTGGTATGGATCAAAGAATACCTTTCCAAAAATGCTGTAATACTAGACATTGGTGCCAACGTAGGAAGTTTCCTTTATCAACTGGAGAACAAGCTGGATCATGAAAATATTTATGGTTTTGAGCCTAACAAGAAACTTTACCGTCGTTTAAAAAGACTTTTCCCTGCTATGAGGATTTTCCCTCTTGCACTTTCCGACGAAAATATGATTGCGGAATTTAAAGTTCCCATCATCAATGGAAAAACGATTGCTTCCCGTGGTACTTTAAATACTTCTTACAAGGAAAAAGGCGAAGAAAAAAGCTATACTGAAAAAGTAAAAGTAATAAAGCTCGACGAATGGGCAGCACTGGAACATTTCAACAGACTGGATTTCATCAAAATAGATGTTGAAGGAAATGAAATGAAAACCCTTTGGGGCGCTAAGGAAACCATCAAAAAGTTTCAGCCTACTTTAATGGTTGAAATGGAACAAAGACACCACCAAACACCAATATGGAATGAAATATCTGAAGTAATACACTGGGGATACGAAGCTCAATATCTAAACAGAAACAGCTTCACCCTAGAAACACTTACTGAAGACATTTTATTGCAAAACACAAACGACGAAAAAAATAAAACTCAGTACATCAACAATATCATTTTTATACCTAAAAACATTTAAAACAACTTTATGAGTGTAGTAGCGAGACAAGGCTTCAAATATTCCATTATCGGTTATATTGGTTTTTTGCTGGGCACAGTTTCTGCAATATTTATTTTCCCGAATGACTTTGAATTTTACGGAAAGTTGCGCTACAGTATGCAAACCGCAGAAATGCTCGTTCCTTTTGTTGTTTTTGGTATTTCTTATGCGAATGTAAAGTTTTTTAATGCTTTGCAGAAAGAAGGAAAAAATCAGAATATGCTTTCACTATCTCTTGTGACGGTTCTGATCAATTTTCTCATTTTTGTTACTGTATTTTTTATTCTCCCCTATTTTTATCCCAAATTTGTACATTCGGAAGCGTGGAAGATTAAAAAAATTATTTTACCCTTAATTTTAATTTTATCACTCTGTGCTATTTTCAATAAATACACTTCAAATTATAAAAGAATTGTTGTCTCTAATATTTTTGACAATCTTTTTCCTAAAATAGCCAATCTGGGTGCTTTCTGTCTTTTCTTCTATTTTTCTTTATCTCAAAATATTGCGCTGGCTTTTTTCTTCGGAGTATTTACGCTCATGCTCTTTGGCTATATATATTACACCAATAAGCTGGAAAAAATAAAGTTTGACATTAGTACAGATTATTTCAAGAAAGATCACTTTTGGAAGGAATTTCTAAACTATAGCTTCTTCGGATTTCTGGGAACTTTTGGTAACTATCTAGCTATCAATAGTTTTATGATTGGAGAATTCATGGGAATGGAAGAAAACGGAATCTATTCTGTTCTGTATGCTTTGATTTCTCTGATATCAATACCGCAATTGGGATTATTCAATATTTCGGCTCCTATTATCAGTAAAAACCTTGCCGACGGGGATATGACAGGGTTGGACAGATTTCATAAAAAAACCTCATTAACGCTTTATTTTTTGGGAGCAGTTTTATTTTCCTGTATTATGGTAGGGTTTCCTTATCTGACTCAGTTTCTGCCTAAAAACGGAACCATGCTCAGAGAGTATGAACCGGTAATATGGATCTGGGGATCCGCTGTATTGGTAGATCTGGCAACAGGATTTAACGGAAATATCATCTCACTTTCAAAATATTACCGATTCAATATTCTGATCATGCTTTTGCTGGCTGGTTTAACGATTGGGCTGAACTTTTATTTCATCAAAAATACGGGTCTAAAATTGATTGGAATTGCACTATCTACAGCAATTTCCCTTACTATATACAATGTTATCAAGATCGCTTTCAATTATATTGTTTTTAAGGTTTCCCCCCTTACCATTGAAATGATATTTGTTTCCATTATCTGTACTCTTGCTATTACTGTAGCGATTGTACTGCCGGATTTCAACAATAATTTCATCAATCTGATCTACAAACCTTCTGTTGTTCTGATATTGATCTATATCGGAAATTATTTCACCAAGATTTTCCCGATTGAAGAATATCTAAATATGAAATTTATTAAGAGTATTTTTAAGTTTAAGTAAAAAAATATCACATTCGTAAATATCATACAATCAGATTAACCGAGTATTGTATAATAATATGAAATCAGCATAACACAGAAACGATAACACCCATCTGATAGTGCCTGGGAACATTTAGTTGAGCAGGTACCTTCGTGAAAAACAAAATCAAAAAAGCGTAATTATTGAGTAAGATTATTCAAAATACTTTCCAGATTTTTTACAACCTGCTTTTTACTATATTTTGTTTGAAAATCAAAATTGACCAGTGATAATTTACCGCACTGCTCAAGAATGCTTTCTTCTTCTGGAAGAATAAATTCCAGATTTGACAGATAGTTTTTTGGAAAAACAGCCAGTTTTCCATACTTAATGGCATCACCAAGGTTTCCTGTCATTTTAGTCAGGCCATAGATTTCTTGCATGCTGAAAAATTCTGTATCCTGCTGAATCGGGCACCATAGAACGTCTGCTTTCTGCATCCATTTTTCAAATTCTTCGGAAGAAACTCTTCCAGAAAAGTAAATAACTTCAATATTCTTAGAGAGTTTTTTAGACAGATTTTCAAGTTGCTTCAACTCATTTCCGCTTGCCTTTCCAAGGAACACAAATTGGCAAGGCTTATCTGTATTGAGTTTCTGAATGGTTTCAAAAATATAAGCATAATCTCTTCTTTTCTGCGAAACACCACCGGGAATCACTACTACAAAATCTTCATTTTTTATTTTGTCAAAATTTCTTGTATAAAACAGTGGCAAAAACTGATATCTCTCTGAAATCAATGTTTCATCCAATACAAAAAGAGAGCTAGAGGTCTTATAAACCTTGGATTTATAGAATAACCCTTCTTTCAACCATAGCTTTAATCTGAAAATAATATCTCCTTTGAAAATACTTTTCATCAAATCCAGCTTTGAAGCTTTTATGAAATTAAGATTATGAGTAATAATTCCTGTATTGTATTTCCTTGTTATCGCTAAAAATGTATTAAAATAACGATGCACCGTTCCTATAACAACCAGATCATATTTTTTTCCCTTTAACTGATCCAGAATCATAGAACTATCCGACAAAAATACATCTTCATCATTATGACTGACCTGATTTTTGATTCTTTTTGAGAAATAATAGTCTACCGAAAAATCCGGAGAGTCTTCCATCATATCCATGAAAGCCTGGGCAATTTCTGCATGGGTATCGATTTCTATGTAAGCTATTTTTTTCACTAATTTTCGGGAGTTAATCTTATAAGTTTTGGCTAAAGCCAATGGATTTTATTTTTTATTAAACGGGTTAAAAACTGCTTCTATTGATGAATATTTACAATGATAAAAAAAACATTCTATCTCTTCAACCATTTCTTTTTCAACATTCTCCAACGTTGATCGTTAATAGATTTTTGTTCTTCTTTGGTAATTTTCAGTTCTAATTTCTGTGATCTGCAGTTTTCATAAGCCTTAATAATATCGAAGAAAAATGAAACAGATTTGCTTTTCATCGCTTCTTTTGAAGAGGCAATATAAGCCAGAAACCTGTTCAGTCCTAAGAAGTAAAAATATCTTCCGTAATAATCTGCAGGACGAATGGTGTAATCGGCTCCTTTTACTTTAATCAGTTTTACGTGAAGTTCTGGAAGAACAACCTCTTTCCATCCTAAATTTTCAAGCAGAATTGAATCTATGTTATCCCAGCCTAAAGTTTCCCTTAAACCACCCATCTGAACAAAACATTCTTTACGATATGCTTTCATCGGGCCTCTCACATGGTGTTTGTTGGAATTCCCTTCATATACCCACTGTCCATCTTTTTCTACGTATAACAGTCCGCCAACAAGCCCATATTCCGGATTGTTTTTAAAAGCATCTTCTATTTTTCCCAGATAATTTTCCGGTAAGATGATATCGGCATCGAATTTACAGATGATATCAAATTCATTGATATTTTGAGTCTGAAGTCCGTTTTTAAATGCATGAACCACTTTAGAACCTGGCTGATGTTGAGATTTCTGAAGATTGATGGTTTCAAAACGCACATCCGTTTCCGTGTATCTTCGGATTACTTCAGGAGTTTTGTCTATGGAACCATCATTCACGATTATTACTTTAAAATCTTTGCTGTGTTGCTGTTTTAAAGAATCAAGAGTAAATGAAAGATTGTCTTCTTCGTTATGAGCAGGAATTATAATTAAAAACCTCACGAATTATAGTATAAATGATGAATGATAAGTGATAAATGACCTTATATCGATCATTTACCACTTATTGTTTTTTTATTTATTATGCGGTTTCAGCATATTTTTAGGATCAAGGATTTCATCAAGTTTTTCTTGAGAAAGGATTCCTTTTTCCAATACAAGATTGTAAACGCTTTTCCCTGTTTCCAAAGCTTCTTTAGCGATTTGCGTAGACTGCTTGTAACCAATATATGGGTTAAGAGCCGTTACAATACCAATACTGTGCTTCACCATATTCAGGCAAATTTCTTTATTGGCAGTAATTCCTACTACACATTTATCACGAAGCGTATCTAAAGCATTGCAAAGGAAATTGATATTTTCCATGATCGCATGAGAAAGTACCGGCTCCATTACGTTAAGCTGTAACTGACCTGCTTCTGCAGCAAAAGTTACCGTAAGATCATTTCCGAATACTTTAAAACAAACCTGATTCACAACTTCAGGAATCACTGGATTTACTTTACCTGGCATAATAGATGATCCCGGCTGCATTGGCGGAAGATTGATCTCGAAAAGACCTGCTCTTGGTCCTGATGAAAGTAATCTTAAATCGTTACATATCTTAGATAGTTTTACAGCAAGACGCTTCGTTGCTGAAGAGTAAATTACATAAGATCCAGTATCTGGAGTCGCTTCTACCAAATCCGGTGCAGAAACAATAGGGAATCCTGTAATTTGTGCCAGATTTTTAGCACAAAGCGTTGCATATCCTACCGGAGCATTTAATCCTGTTCCGATAGCAGTAGCTCCCATATTTACTTCTACAAAAAGGTTGGCATTATTGTTCAGTTTGGAAATATCTTCTTCCAAAGTAGCAGCATATGCTTCAAATTCCTGTCCCAAAGTCATTGGTACGGCATCCTGAAGCTGCGTACGCCCCATTTTGATAACATCATGAAACTCCTGCCCTTTTGCACGGAAAGCAGCAATAATTTTTTCAAGTCTTTCTACAAGTCCAATATTCATCTGCAGCAATCCCATTTTGATTGCAGTAGGATACGCATCGTTTGTCGACTGAGAAAGGTTAATATGGTCATTAGGTGAACAGAATTCGTATTCTCCTTTGTTTTTCCCTAGTTTTTCCAGTACAATGTTGGCAATAACCTCATTCGCATTCATATTGATGGAAGTTCCTGCTCCTCCCTGAATCATATCTACCGGAAATTGGTCATGATATTTCCCTTCTACAATTTCATCACACGCCTCAGCTATTTTGAAATACAAGTTTTCTTCAAGAAGTCCCAATTCATAATTGGTTTTCGCTGCTGCCTTTTTTACAAAAGCCAGACCTTTGATAAAGTCCGGATAAGAAGACAAAAGCTGTCCTGAAATCTTAAAATTGTTGATAGCTCTTTGTGTCTGAACCCCATAATAAGCATCTAAAGGCACATTCAGTTCGCCTAATAGATCGCTTTCTTTTCTGAAATTTTCCATTACAGATATTTTACTGTTTTTGATCGTTTAAAGATAGCAAAAACGCATCTAACCGATGCGTTTTAATTTGAATTATTTTACTGGATATTTTTGATTTAAAGCTTGTAGTATTGCCCAGGTTTCAGCGTCCATAATTCCATCATAATTCTGAGGGCGGTAATGGTACTGAAAGGCTTCGATTGTCTTTTTAGTGGCATCATCCCACTTTCCGCTGAGATCCAATCCATATCCGAACTTCTGTAACGTCGTCTGAACAAGGAAAATAAAAGATGGATCGGCATATCTTGTGGCAAAATCCGCTTGTGCAATGGTAAAGAAGTTTTGCTTAGCCATCTCGTCATACCACATCCCAATCTGGTACTCATCGTAAAGTTTTTTCCATGGGAACATTGGACCAGGATCCTGTTTTCTTGTAGGAGCAATATCTGAATGCGCCAGAACATTGGTTGCAGGAATCTGATATCTTGTGACAATATCCTTTGCCAAAGCTGCTACTTTTTTCACCTGTTCATCACTGAATGGGGCAAATATTCTTTTTCCTGTACCGTCTGCAGAATAACCGGCATTTACGATTTCAATTCCGATTGAGGTATCATTAAGGTTTTTATCGTTTCTCCATGAACTTACTCCTGCATGGTAAGCACGTTTATTTTCATCTACCAATTGATAAATCTCGTTATCTCCGGTATTATTAACCAAATAATGAGAGCTTACAGCCTGCTGGGTAAGAACTGTAATTGATTTATCGTCCGGTAATGCTGTATAATGTAATATTAAGTAACGCTGTCTGAAATTTTGTGCAATGGCTGGAAAATACGTTTTCACCACTTTATATCCACCTGGTTTTGCAGATACGATAGAACCATAGCTTGCCGTATTATCATTTTTGTTAGGGTCTGCTATATTAGTTGTAAAAAAGTCGACTCCATGATCGGAAACTACTTTTGGTTTTTGAGCAGTCGGCTGTTGGGGTTCAACGGTCGATTTTGCCTGTGTTACCGGGGTTTTCGGTTTGTATGTATTTTTTTTCACATTTTGTTGGGAAGTACATGAAAAAACAAAAGTGCTTAATCCGATGATATATAATGTTTTACGCATCAGTTTGGTTTTTGAATGGTTTATTACTTCAAAAATACACAAAATTTTCTTGAATTTTATTTGGTAAATAAAGAAATCTGTTCTATATTTGCACTCGCAATAACGGAACAACGATCATTAAAAAATAAACAAAAAGGAGGGTTGCCGGAGTGGTTAACGGAGCAGTTTGCTAAACTGTCGACGCGAAAGTGTCGCAAGGGTTCGAATCCCTTACCCTCCGCTCTTCTATATATTCGGGGCGTAGCGTAGTCCGGTCATCGCGCCTGGTTTGGGACCAGGAGGTCGCAGGTTCGAATCCTGCCGCCCCGACTTTTTAATGAGCTTATTCAATAAGCAAAAACAACTTTCAAGGGTGCGTAGCTCAGCTGGATAGAGCATCTGCCTTCTAAGCAGACGGTCAAAGGTTCGAATCCTTTCGCGCTCACAAAACCTCACAATTTTTATTGTGAGGTTTTTTGTTTTCATTATATTCGTCCTATGTGTTGTTGCTATATTCTGTATTCTATACATTTAAACAAATATTATATTGGCCATTCTTGTGATAATATACAGGAAAGGCTAAGAAGACATCTTTCAGAACATAAAGGTTTTACATCAAAAGCTAAAGACTGGATTATTGTTTATAAAGAAGATTTCAATTCAAAAGAGGATGCTTATAACAGAGAGAGGGAAATCAAAAACTGGAAAAGCAAAATTAAAATCGAAAAATTAATACAGCAGAAAAATATAGAGCATCCCGATTTGTAATCGGGACGGTCAAAGGTTCGAATCCTTTCGCGCTCACAAAACCTCACAATTTTTATTGTGAGGTTTTTTGTTTTCATTATATTCGTCCTATGTGTTGTTGCTATATTCTGTATTCTATACATTTAAACAAATATTATATTGGCCATTCTTGTGATAATATACAGGAAAGGCTAAGAAGACATCTTTCAGAACATAAAGGTTTTACATCAAAAGCTAAAGACTGGATTATTGTTTATAAAGAAGATTTCAATTCAAAAGAGGATGCTTATAACAGAGAGAGGGAAATCAAAAACTGGAAAAGCAAAATTAAAATCGAAAAATTAATACAGCAGAAAAATATAGAGCATCCCGATTTGTAATCGGGACGGTCAAAGGTTCGAATCCTTTCGCGCTCACAAAAACCTCACAATTTTTATTGTGAGGTTTTTTGTTTTTATATGCTTCAATATCTCCCTTTTCTTTTAATTACGTCTTAATTCACTTCATCAACTTCAATTCCCCCATCTCAAGTAGACAGCTCACCAAAGCTTTTAAGTTGATAAAATTTTAAAATACATAATGAATAATACTTAAAGATTCTGATTGTAAATTACCTTTTTAAGCTCTACATTTAGCCATTCATTGGCTGCCAAGGCATAAAAAACTAAAACAATGAGAACTAATAATTCATTATGAAAAAAATCAAATTACATTTATTTGTCATCACAACGATTACAGCACTTTTAAGCAACAATGTATTTGGCCAGATAAATCCTAAAGAAGTAGATGCACTGGTGACAAATGCACTGGGGAAATTTAATGTGGCTGGAGCTGCCGTTGCTATTGTAAAAGACGGAAAGATAATTCATAAAAAAGGTTATGGTATAAAATCAGTAGATAGTAAACTACTTGTTGATGAGCATACAAATTTTGAAATAGCCTCCAACAGTAAAGCTTTTACTACGGCTGCCCTATCAATTCTAGTAGATGAAGGCAAAATTTCCTGGACTGATAAAGTCAAAAAATATATTCCTGAATTTAAAATGTACAATGACTATGTGACAGAAAATTTCACTATTGAAGATTTACTAAGTCATCGAAGCGGTCTTGGCTTAGGAGCAGGTGATTTAATGATGTTTCCCGACGGCACAGACTTTACTATTAAAGATGTTGTAACATCATTTCAGCACTTCACTCCTGTTTCAGGCTTCCGGGCACAATTTGATTATGATAATCAGTTGTATTTAGTGGCAGGTGAAGTAACGGCAAGAGTAAGCAAAATGACCTGGGAAAATTTTATCCAAAAACGAATCCTGGAGCCTCTACAAATGAAAAACTCTTTTAGCTCTATTAATCAGTTAAAAGATATAAATACAATGGCTTCTCCACATTCATCAGAATCAGGTACTATAAAAAAAATACCGCTATATGGAGCAATGGTAAATGGTGCTGCAGGAGGAATCGTATCAAACGTTGATGATATGTCTAAATGGATGCTCGCTCAGCTAAACAAAGGTAAATACGGAACCAATTTAGAAAAACAGCTTTTCACCGAGGAAAGACAAAGTGAAATGTGGACGATACATACTGTTGAAAGAACAAATTCTAACCCAAGATACAACCAACATTTCAGTGGATATGGATTAGGTTGGAGTTTATCCGATATTAAAGGAAATTTAAGTGTTTCGCATACCGGTGGTTTACCAGGAATGCTTTCTATTGTTACGATGATTCCTGATTTAAATTTAGGTGTTGTTATTTTAACAAACACGGAAAATGGGGGATCTGGTCTTTTCTCTTCGGTAAGTCAAACGATTATCGACAGCTATTTAGGGTTAAATGATTTTGGCTGGGTAGATAAATATGCGGCTCATTTTCAAGCTCAGAAAAAATCCGAAGACGCAGTAACCAAAAAGGTTTGGGAAACCGTAAGCAAAGCAAAAAACACTACTTTAAAAAACGAAGATTTAATCGGTTTGTATGAAGATAAATGGTTTGGAAAAGTAGAAATTTTCTTAAAAGGAAATCAACTATGGTTTAAGTCTCATCGTTCACCTAAACTAAATGGGCCCATGAGTTTCTACAAAGCCAATACTTTTGCCATTAAATGGGAGTATCAAGATATGAATTGTGATGCATTCGCTATATTTAATTTAGATGAGGAAGGCAAAGGGCAAAGCATCAAGATGAAAGGCATTTCACCAGAGATAGATTTCAGTTATGACTTTCAGGATTTAGATCTACAAAAAGTAAAGAATTAATTCGATAATAATTTTTTCAAGAATAAGGAAGCTCACAATAAATATTGTGAGCTTCCTTATTTTTAATACTCATCTTATTGTTAAGATTTTTAGGGTTACCTCTGAGAACTCTTGTTCATTTTTCTCAAATATGTTAAAAATCCTATCTGAATAAAACCCATACTTAATTGCAGTAAAACTCAAATTGTTATAATTTTGTTCTCATCTAGTCTAATTCAATGAAAAATTTTAATATCATTATCGCAAGCTGCCTGCTTGTTTTGGTCACATCCTGCAAAACAACAGCTCCAATTTCACAGACATCAACCCAGAATACACCTTACCAAGATCTTGGGCATCATGGAAAAATATATGCGGCATTTTATCAGCAAAGAGCTGCCGAGTATGAAGCACTATGTTTGCAAGCCTATAATATTGCTCAACTTCGCCTTGATGAAGCTTTAGCTAAAAATCCCCAAAGACCTCTAGCCATCATTTCTGATATTGATGAGACTTTCCTGGATAATTCCTACTATGCTGTTGAGCGTTCAAAAATGGGTAAGAATTACGATCAAAAAACATGGGAAGAATGGACTGCAAAAGGAATCGCAAAACCTCTTACCGGTTCGCAGGAGTTTTACCAATATGCAGCCAATAAAGGCATTCAGGTATTCTACATCACGAACCGTACTGAACAGGAACGAGCAGGAACATTGAAAAATTTAAAAAAGTACAACTTCCCTATCCAAGGAGATGATCATCTTATCCTAAGGTCAAAGGAAAGCAGTAAAGAAAACCGAAGAAAAGATATCGCTAAAAATTATGAAATCGTCTTATTGTTGGGTGATAACCTCGCCGATTTTGCGGATATTTTCGATAAAAAATCAGAAGGAGATCGTTCTGCCGCAGTAAAAAGCTCAGCAAAAGATTTTGGAAAGAAATTCATCATTATCCCCAATGTTGGTTATGGAGATTGGGAAGCCTCATTTTACAATTATAAGTACGATTATACTGATCAGCAGAAAGATGCTATGATGTATGATGCTGTAAAAGCCAATCCTTAGAATAAAGATATAGAGATTAAAGAAAAGTAATCCTTCAATAGAAACTCACATATTTTTGTGAGTTTTTTTGTTTCATCCCAACTGATAACACATTTTATTTTTCAAAAGCACAACCATGTGACGAATTGACCTTATTTTCTATTTGGTACTATTTTGGACAACTGCATTAACAATTCTCATAGAAAACCATCATTTTTTATTACATTTAAAACAAAAACAAATCTATATCGAAAAACTGTACAATTTTTAATGAATGAAGAAAATATTTTACTTATTTATAATTTGTCTTATTGCAGTTTTTGGTCTGAATACCATTGTGTTTAAAGAAATCCCTGAAAAGGAGAAACAGTCATTTCTTCAGGAAGTTCAGCAGTATATGCACCCCATCAAAAGTATCTCTATGGAAACGACAGAAAATGAGGATTTAAAATTCCTTGATTCCGTGTTGAAAGATAATAGAATTATAATGCTTGGCGAGAACATTCATTATGATGGGGCAACAATGCAGGCCAAAAGCAGACTGGTTCGATATCTTCATGAAAATCTCGGATACAACACCGTATTGTATGAAGCAGGGCAATATGATATGTGGATGATGAATGAAGAGATGAAAAACCACTCTCTCAACATTTCGTCAGATTCCATAGGAAGTGTTGGACTTTTTGATTTCTGGTGGAATAACAAAGAAACACAGCCCCTGATTACTTATTATCAAAAAACAAAAACTACCACACACCCCGTAGAAATTGGCGGGTTTGATATCCAGTTTTCCGGAGACGCGCTTTACAATAGAAGAGGTAAACTGTTGAAAGATTTTTTAAGTAAAAATACTATTTCCCTTACAGGTTATCCTCTCTTCAACAAACATCTGGATAAGATTGAATACTTCATGTACGAAGGTTATACCAAAAGAAATTTAAAAGAAAATCAGAAAAATGAACTTCTGAATGAGATTAGCCAACTGGAAAAAGCTGTTCTAAAACTGGAAAAGAATAATAAAAACAGTATATATATCAGATATTTACATGATATCAGAAACAATTTAACTAAGACATGGAAATATAAATCCGGGTCTATGCCTAGTATGCAGTTCCGGGATTCTTTAATGGCCCAAAACCTCATCCATCAGATCGATTCCGTTTATCCTAATCAAAAGATTATAGTATGGTGTGCCAATATTCACACTTTTTCCGCCCCATACAATAAAGAATACACACCTTTAGGTTCTTATATTAAGAAAAAGTACGGAAAAGCTTCTTACATGGTTGATTTTTCGTCCTACGCCAAATTAAATGATAATAAAAGTTTTTTCAACAAGCCCGGAAAATTTGCGATCGAAAATACATTTCATGCGATGAAAACACCTTACTTTTTTATTGATTTGAGAAGCATTCCTGAAAATTCTCTCTTAAAAAAGGAATTTGTATCTACCATCAACCAGGGAGTGGATCAGAAAAAGAAATGGAGCCAATTCTTTGACGGCATATTTTACATTGACACCAATACCGTTTTAACCCCCATCAAAAAATAATGAACAGTATTACGACAAAAGATCTCTGTTATACTATAGGATCGAAAACGATTTTAAATAATATCAATCTTACGATACCGGAAGGCAGCATTTATGGCTATCTCGGAAGGAATGGGGCTGGAAAATCGACAACAATAAAACTTCTTTTGGGACTTTTGGAAGTGAATGGTGATCCTATTTTCATTCAAAATAAAAGCTTAAAACAACACCGGACAGAAATACTTTCTACGACTGGAAACCTCATCGAATCGCCCTGTTTTTATACCAAACTGACTGTCCAGGAAAATCTGAAATACCTCGATATTGTTTATGGAAAAGGGCAAAAAAGGATTGATGAAGTTTTGGAACTGGTAGATCTTCATCAGGAAAAGAAAAAGAAAGCCAGCGCTCTGTCTATGGGAATGAAACAGCGATTGGGTATTGCCATGGCCATTTTTCATGATCCCCAGCTATTGATTTTGGATGAACCTCTGAACGGACTTGATCCTCAGGGAATTTTTGAGATGAGAAAGCTTTTTCAGCACCTGAATGATGAGGGAAAAACTATTTTTCTTTCGAGCCATATCTTAAGTGAGTTGGAAAAAACAGCTACTCATATCGGAATTATCGAAGGTGGTGAGATGGTTTTTCAGGGCACAAAGAATGAGCTTTTAAGTCAGGTTGAAAAAGATGTTGTTTTGAGAATCGATCAACCGGAGAAAGCATTATCTGTTGTGCAGGAATTTTTTACAGCAACCCTTAACAGCCAGAATAAAATTTCGGTCAGAATCAATGATGATAAAGACTTTCACCTTCTTTTAAAAAACCTGATTCAGAATGGTATTGAGATTTATGATATAGATTCTCAAAACGCCAATTTAGAACAGATCTTCATTAACTTAATTTCCAGGAAAAATGATTAATACCAATACTTTCTCTAAAGCTTTTTCATCGGAGCAGTATAAGCTTTCCAAAAATAAAGAGATTTTCGGAATTCTGCTTCTTCCCGTTCTTATTATTTTCGGTATTGATCTTTATATTGCTTATGATACAATCAGTTCTGGAATAGATACCGGTGATGGCACTATTAATCCGTGGAAAATGACATTAGGCAGAAGTGTATTTATGTTTTTCTACCTTCTTTTTCCTATTCTTGTATCACTTTTTGTGCATGCCTGCTGCGATGTTGAGACCAAGAATAATAATTATAAAATTCTTTTCACCCTTCCCATTTCCAAATCGAAGATCTTTTTTTCAAAAGCTTTATTTATTCAGATCACGGTATTTTTTGCCGTACTGTTCTCTTATCTGGCGTTTTTATTGAGCGGGTATCTTTTGAGCATTGCCTTTCCAGTTCTTGGGTTTCAGAATTATGATTTCAGAGAGGTTATTTTTTATATCTTTCTTAAATTACTGATTACTCTTTCTGCTATTTCTATGGTACAACTGACCTTGAGCCTGCTTTTCAAAAACTTTATCTACCCTATCGGTTTTGGAGTATTCATGCTTCTTTTTACCACCATTATTCAACAGAAAGCCTTCGCCGATTTTTTAATTTTTACAGGCGGATACCGATCTCTTGAACATTTACTGAGTGAGAATATCAGTTTTGAAAGACTGGATTACTGTAATATTACGGCAATCTTTATATTCACAGCCACCAGCTTCTATCTGTTTATCAACAAAAAGGAAAGATAAAATAGTATTGATCTTAAAATAAAAATAAAAAAAGAGTGTTCTAGGCCACTCTTTTTGTTTTTGTTTCGTTGTTTCCTGTTTCTGCTTTTTTATTTCTAAGGTCACGCTTCATTTTTCGGTATTCCCAGGGAGCCACTGCATTTACATCCTGCCAGAGACCTCTTTTATTCTGCTGCGCATTTTCCTGAAGTTTACCCAAGGAAGCATCCTTAGAATAAGTGAAATACCACCATCCAAAGCCTGCTTTTATCAGCTCTCGTGAAAGGTATTTCCCATTATCATAATATACTTTGGCAATAGAACGTCCGTAACGATCGGTATCTGTCTCCACAAAGCTAATTGTCTTTCCAAATACTTTATCAGAAGTGAACTGCTTGGCATTTTTTCCGAACGGCTGTCCTTTTTCGGGACAATCTACTTCGGCCAATCTGAGTTTTTTTTGCTGGTTTCCTTCTAAAAGAATCGTAATGGTATCTCCGTCTGAAATTTTAATCACTTTTCCGGTGGTCTGTGAGAATATAAATACCGGAAAAAATACATACATCAACATTAATCGTTTCATCCGGCAAATATAGGAATGAAAGCTTGCCTTACAAGAAAAATGTAGTCCTAATATTTAATCATTTTAAGACTTTTTGATTTGATTATAAATTCAGAATTGGGATTTTCCAATATTTTATCCTCCGAATAATACAAAGGGAAGAAATCGAAAACAATAATACCATCAGATTCTTCCAACAGAGCATTACTAATTACAGTGCTGTTGACTCTTTTACTTTCAAAGAACTTAAAGAAAACACAGTCTTCAAATATTAGACTGATCTCGTCATGTTCTGAAGTTAGCCAATTGTAGCTTAAAGTACTTACGATACAAGTGGTCCCTTCAACCAACTTTTTGTATTCAATCTCTTTTATGACCGAGTCCGAAAAAGAACGGTATGTATTTTTAATTGGTTTGATCATGGTTTTATGTGGTTATTATAGTATTCTGATTGATTGCTTCGAATGGTAAATAAAAAAAACGGATTAGGCTGAGTACTGGAATTAGTAATATTGTAATCTTCCCCAACGGATATAATTTCTAAGTCCAAACCTGAGTTTTTTGTTGATTGTTTTTAAAAGTAAAAGTATGAGTTAACCTACAATTTCAATACCAAGTAAAACTCCATCTTCATTAAAATCTAAATATACAGACACTCCTTCGTAATCAATTATACTTGATAATTCAATAGTTTTTTTCACCTTTTCCTTATCTTCATCTAATTCGTTAGGCACACATATATATCCCACAGATTTGTCATCTTCGCTTATTTTAACGACTATTTTATTTAGCATTTAATACTGTTTTTAATTTAACTGTTCCATTTTTACCTACTTGATATGCTGCTTTTCCATTATTTCCAATTGGAACTAAAACTCTATCAGCATGACTTGAATCTTTAATTGATCCTATTGGAAAATCTTTATTTTTCATTTCCCTCAAAATCTTCCAAATTTGGAGAACTAGAATTTTATTGTGTTTATAGTATTTCAACTTTAAATCCTGCTCTTTTTAATAAATAAACAAGGGTGTCAAAAAAATATTTACTTGCATTTTTTATTATACATTCTGCATCACTAAATACTATACTTATATTTATCTCATTGTTTTTTTGAATATCAATTAAATAATCTTCTAAAGAGTCTAAATTACTTCCAAAATAACCTCTCTTACCCATTAATAATTCACCAAGCTGATAATATATATCTTCTGTGCAATTAATTAATTTACCATCAATATGCACTTCACTGATTTTTTTCATTTCAAACAAACTATAATTCCAGATATAGCAAGCGGTAAGATATGCTTTTTTCATTTCCACATTTTTAATCGTAAGCCAGTCAATCTCAATGCCATTATCCCAGTTATAGAAAACATCAACAATATATTGATTATAACCACCACCTAAAATACTTTCATTATTCATCATATTAACGTTCAATACTATATCCTCATTAACCTCATCCTCGTCTAATGCAAAAATATAATTTGTAATGAATGTAGTTTTATATAAAGAAAACGCCTCACTATTTTTAGACTCTACTTCGATACTCAAATCACCTTTATATTCAATTAAGTCTAAAATATCTTGCTGATAAAACCCGTTAACTTTCATTAATAATTGGTCTTCAATAATATTTTCATTTCTTGTTAATTTTATATAACTTATTCCTAAATCTTTATTATTTAATAATATTTTCATCTATTTTCTTTTTGTTATCCTATGAAAAAGTTGTGCAAACTTCCCTCAAAATGTATCCATTGAAAGATAAAGTTTGTGGTTTAAAAAACTTTAAATTTAAATATGAAAAAGAGTAAGTATTCAAAATGATGACGAATTAATTGAATTTCTGACACAACTTCCCCCGATAGTCATGGGTATTATGACATATAAATTTATCATATCATTCAGTATCCATAACTTTATGAACATTATTAAAATTATACCAGCGTTCTTTTTTGCCTGGATAATAGTAATATAAATTATCCAAATAGGTCTCCTCTTTAAGAAAAACACTCCCTTTATTCATAGGTCTTGCATAATTATCTAAATTATTAATGAGGCTAACATATTGATTATAATTATGCTTAGTCTGTGATGAAATGGCTTCACATAATATATTTTTATTATTCACCCTATTACCATCATCGCTAATACGCCCAATGCTTGAAGTATATTCCTTAGTCAAATTGATATTTAAAAAAGTGATTAATTTTTGCACATCAATAGCCACAAAGAAGATATATCCGCTTTTTTTTAATAATTGAGATAATTCATATAAATCTTTATTAGAGTTATTAGATTTCTTCCCAATTCTACGTTCATCAAGTGTCAAAAAATTATCCCTGCAAAAACATCTTTTAGCCATTAAAAACTGTTGAAAGGCTAAACTGTCGTTTTTTAAAAATGTTTGTAATTTATCATATTGGGTATTTCTAGCAGGAGTTTGCCCTCCAATGAATAAATTACATAACAAAAAAACTAAAATAATGAACACTTTTTTCATTACTTATTTTGTTTATTGTTGATATTGGAATACTGATTAATTATCAAATCATTATATATAATACTTACAGTAATTATTTTTCTCATTTTTTCAACTTTTTTAGTCCTATGAATAAAGGTAGTATATAACAAATATGACCTGCTCTACTTTTGTATTGCATACACATTAATCCATTCTGTATAAAAATCCACCTTATACAAACCATTATTGAAATAGCTCTATCCTTAGCAAATGAGCATTCAATTGAAAAGAAAGAAGAAAGAAATCAGAAAAAAAATTTTATTTTCTAAAAGCTCTAAATCAATGGTTATTAATTCAGTAAATTTAACAAAAAAGTATTCATGAAAAATTAATTAAAAATTACCGCTCAATTTATTTTTTTATTTCAAAAAGTATTGTACCTTTGCAACCGCAAAAACGAAGTAAAATTCGTTAATGATGGCCTTATCGGGGCGTAGCGTAGTCCGGTCATCGCGCCTGGTTTGGGACCAGGAGGTCGCAGGTTCGAATCCTGCCGCCCCGACTGTTTTAGTAGTTTTCTCAAAACTACTCAATGGGTGCGTAGCTCAGCTGGATAGAGCATCTGCCTTCTAAGCAGACGGTCAAAGGTTCGAATCCTTTCGCGCTCACAAAAAACCTCACAACACGCTGTGAGTTTTTTTATTTCACTGTTAGGTGGAATATTTTACAAAATCAATAAGCGAAATAAAATTCGCTAGTGATGACTCCATCGGGGCGTAGCGTAGTCCGGTCATCGCGCCTGGTTTGGGACCAGGAGGTCGCAGGTTCGAATCCTGCCGCCCCGA
>NZ_JBMOUE010000009.1:0-125197 GCF_049319685.1 Chryseobacterium sp. Mn2064 | reverse complement strand
TTTATCTGTTCACTCTGTAGGAGGACAAACCAATCTATTACTTTTTCTTCAGTAATAAATATTGGTAATTTTAGCATAACGATTACAATCTAGCTAGGATTATCTTATATTGGTTATCATAATTGTATCATTAATAATAATTCGTTGTAAAATTCATTTTAATTTGATGAAATTATTGTTTTTTCTTATGGAAATTGCGTAACTTAGTCATACTAAAATGCTTACGAATCTAAAATATACATATTATGAAAAAACATTTATTCCCTCTATTACTATTACTCTTAGGTGTTAATGCACAAGCCCAACAGGATTTCTTTGCTATTGCCGGGAAAGACACCCAAAGTATAAACTTTAATGATTTTCGTGTAATTGATGTTGCTAATGGTATCTCAGAAGATAAACTATTTACAGCAGAATCTTCTGCTAGAGTATTTTCTCAGGAGAGAAGAGCCGTTTTGTCAGAAGATAAAACTTCTTATAATCATTCCCAAGCAATGACAATCGCAGCATTGGCTTATGATCCGTCTAATAATAATTTGGTATATATGCCGATGTTTTCTTCTAACATTTATGTATTCAATCCACAGACAAAAGAAATTACGCTGGTAGAGAATACAGTTGCCAGAGTATCTTCTTGTGATATCAATTCCCATATAACAAGAATGGCAACGGGATATAACGGAAATATTTATGCTATAAATAATGCCGGAACGCAATTGTTAGAAATCAGTAAGAAAGGTAACCAATATGTGGTGAACGATTTGGGAATTATTAAGGATGATATTTCCAATGGTAAAAATTCATTTACTGCTATAGAGACAGGATTTGGAGGAGATATGGTTGTTGATGCCCATAACAACTTCTATATTTTTTCTGCTTCAGGAAATGTTTTCAAAGTTTCTCCCAAAGATTTACAGGCAAAATTTGTAGGTAAAATTTCCGGTATTCCGGATAACTATTCTGTGAATGGTTCAGCGGTAAATGCACAGGGAAAAGTTGTGATTGGAAGCGCAAAAGGAGCTGCTTTATATGAGGTAGATCTTGAGACTCTCGATGCAAAAGAATTACCAGGTGAAAAAGGACTGCATATCTATGATTTTGCTAGTAAATATTTCATCAATGATAAAGCTGCTGCAGCAAATACATTGACGAATATTGATATCTATCCAACCCGAATTGATGAGCATTTTATCAATGTGCATATTAACAATAAAAAGGTAAAAGGAAATATTAAACTTAATGTTTTCGACATGTCGGGGAAAAATATAATGAACCAAAATTTATCTGTGAAAGAGGGGTCGCTTGATCAAAAAGTGTACTTAAAAGAACTCATTGGTGGCGCATATATTATAAGCATTACTGATGATACTGGTAAAGTGATATTGAATAAAAAAGTTTTGGTTACTAGGTAATCTGTTTCTTTCAACATTCAATAAATATAATATCCAAAGATTGAATTCATTAAAACCTTTTCAAGTGTGTTGGAAGGGTTTTTTAATGATTATTTGATATTTAATAAGTTTTATTTTTCGATATTAAAATGTACTTTTATAAAAAAATATAGATGAAGCTATACTTTAATGTAGGATATATTGTAAAGGCTGGAGAAAATCTTGAGCTAGTGATTGGTGAAGAAGGTACTTCGGTTCATATCCACACAATGTTTTATGCAGAGAATGGTTCATGGAAGGCAGAAGTAGATTATTTTTCAAAATCAATCACCTACTTATACCGTGTTGTCAATGAAAAAGGAAATGTTTTAAGAGAAGAATTTGTTTCGCATCATCTTAATTTTCCCCACAATTATAAGGAGTTTATTATTTTTGATGAATGGAATAACAAGAATTTTCCGGAAAATTATCTGAACAATAAAATTCTTTACAATAAACTACATGATTTCGTTTCTGAAAAAGCTCCCATCTTAAAAAAACATACCCATTTATTTAAAATTGAAGCTCCTATCTACAATCCGGATTGGAGAATCGTATTATTCGGAAATACAGTATCCCTTGGAAGCTGGGACTACGAAAAAGTGATTCATTTAGCCCAGACAGATTTCGGTCTTTGGGAAGTATCTGTTGAGATCCCGGAAAATGAAATAATTCAGTTCAAATACTGTATTTATGATCTTAAAGAAAAAAGGGTAATTGATGTTGAAACAGGAGAAAATAGATTCACAACAGCCAATCCGCTGCCAGATGTTCTGCAGATTGTTTCCAATCATTATTTTAGATTTAAGGCTTACCAGATGTACCATGATGCAGGAGTCGCAGTACCGGTATTTTCTTTGAGAAGTGAGGACGGATTCGGAGTTGGAGAATTTTCAGATATTAAAAAACTGGCTGACTGGTCTAAAGAGACCAACCTTGGAATTATTCAGATCCTTCCGATTAATGACACAACAGCAAACTATTCCTGGACGGATTCTTATCCTTACGCAGCAGTATCAGTATATGCCCTCCATCCTCAGTATATCTCATTGGAAAAGCTTGATTTTTCTTTACCGAAAGAATTAGTTAGTGAGTATCTTGTTGAAAAAGAGAATTTAAATGCTCTTGATTTGATAGATTATGAGAAAATGATTACAGGAAAATGGAAGTATTTAAATGCCGTCTTCAATACCCAGAAAGATAAAATCTATAAAGACAAAAACTTCAAAAACTTTATCAAAGACAATGAGCACTGGCTTATTCCTTATGCCGCATTCTGCGTATTAAGAGATAAATATAATACTCCCAACTTCAACGATTGGAAAACTCATAAAAAGTATATTGCAGGGAAAATCGCCCAGCTTTTTACGACTAAAAGTAAAGACTATGATCTTTCGATGCTACACGCATGGGTGCAATATCAGCTCCATGTACAATTGAAAGATGCTGTTGACTATACCCACAAATTAGGAATTTCTTTAAAAGGAGACCTTCCGATTGGTATCTACAGATATTCAGTTGAAGCGTGGACAGAACCTGAATTATTTGGAATGAATTTCCAGGCAGGAGCACCGCCGGATCAGTTTACAGAACTTGGCCAGAATTGGGAATTCCCAACCTATAACTGGGAAGCCATGAAAGAAGATGATTACCGTTGGTGGAAAAACAGATTCAAAGCATTAGAGCAATATTTTGATGCCATGAGAATTGATCATATCCTTGGTTTTTTCAGAATCTGGAGAATGCCGATTTCTGCAACTCAAGGGATTTTAGGATATTTTTATCCAGCTGTTCCTATTGTTGCAGATGAGTTCAAAGCGCTGCAGATTCCATTTAATTTTAACAGATACTGTAAACCGTTTATCAACAAACAGATCTTATGGGAAATTTTTGGTGAGCAAAGTGGAAAAGCTCTTGAATTTATCGACAATAATCAGGATGGTACCTATTCATTCAAAGTAGAATTTGATACCCAAAGAAAATTGGCAGATTTCTTTAAGAAGAATCCACGGGGTCCTCTTGAAGAGAAACTGATCTCCCTTTGTGCCAATGTTTTATTTTTAACAGAGGAAAGAGGCGGTAAAACAGTTTATCACCCAAGATTTAATGTCTATAATACAGAATCATATAAATATCTTACAGAAGGGGAGCAAAAGAGTATTTATGACCTCTATCACGATTACTTCTTCAGAAGACAGGATCACCTGTGGTATGAAAAAGCGATGGAGAAGCTTCCAGTCATCTTAAATGCGACCAAAATGCTCATCTGTGGAGAAGATTTAGGAATGGTTCCGGCATGTGTACCGGTTGTAATGGACGAACTGGCTATTATAGCCCTGAAGGTTCAGCGTATGCCTTCCGAGAATATTCCGTTCTACGATCCGAGAAGCGCTAATTATATGAATGTGGTTACAGCTTCTTCTCACGACAGTTCAACGTTGAGACAATGGTGGAAAGAAGATCCTGCGTTAACACAGAAATACTTCAACCAACAGCTGGTTCAGTATGGAAAAGCTCCTGAAAGCCTAAGTCCCCATTTAGCTGAAATTATTATGAAACAGCATCTGTATAATGAGGCTATGTTGGCTATTTTCCCTATCCAGGAATTTCTGGCAACCGATCAGGAACTTTCAAATAAGAAAATAGATAATGAAAGGATTAATAATCCGGCAGTTTTCCCACATTACTGGCGTTACAGAATGCATATAAAGCTCGAAGACCTGAAAGAAAAGCAAACATTCAATGAAAAAATTGGTGCTTGGATAAAAGACAGTGGAAGAGTGTAAATTTAACAATTGATTATCAATTACTTAAAGATATTTTAAAAGAAGTTTAATCTAAGGATTTAACTTCTTTTTTTTATTTGAATCAAAAAGATAGAATTGAGATATTCTGCTATATATTAACCAATTAACAACTATAGAGATGAAAAAAATATTTTTAGGATTAGCTCTCGGCTTAGGCATTTTGATGTCTGCTCAGGGGTATCCGAATAATGGTTGGGGTGATGATGGGTATTCTCAGAATGGAGGATATTATTCAGATGAAGATGATAGAAATTATTTCCCTGATGATTATTATTATAACTATCCTCAGGATTATTACCCGAGCAATTATTACCAAAGCTATTATAACGATTATAGAAACAGTATTATTAATATCGACTGGAATGGCTTCTTCGTGCAGAATAGATTAAGCCGTTGGCAGGTAGATCAAATTATGAGACTTAATAATCTGTATGCAAGTTTCACCGCTTGGGATAATTTTTACAGATACAATCCGGATAGATGGTATTATGATAGATTTTATGCTTTAGAAAGAATTTTAGGACCAAGAGTATTTGTTGTTTTTCAGAACAATTTCTACAGAGGTTCTAGCCCGATTGTTTACTTCCAAAACTATAGAAGAACATATTACGTTCCGAGATATGCTGTAATGCCAAGATATAGAAATATCAATATCAATATCTACAGAGTAGACAGATCGAGTTTCCGTAGAGTAGACAATCCTACTTTTAATATTGTCAGAAGAGATAGCAGAGCCAATAACGGATTCCGAAATAATGATAATTCGAGCTTCCGTAATCCAAATAATAATAATGGAGGTTTCAGAAATGATAATAATGGAAGCTTTAGAAATAACACAGGAGGTTTCAGAGCAAACTCAGATAATAATGGAGGTTTCAGAAACAACACTGGAGGATTCCGTGGAAACAGTGATGCAAAACCGGAAAATACTCCTGCACCTTCAAGAGATAACGGAGGATTCCGAGGTAATAATGGAGGCGGTTTTAGAGGAAATGCAGAAGTAAGAAGAGAGAGTGCTCCTGTAAGAGAAAACAATGGAAGCTTCCGAGGAAACAATGGAGGTGGATTCAGACAAAAATCTGAAAGTTCTGCTCCTAGCCAAAACAGTCGTGGCGGATTTAGGACCAGTTTAGTTAAGAATTAATTTTCATATATTATATTTAAGTGGTGTGAAGGACAGGTTTTTATAATCTGTCCTTTTTTTTATTTATGTTTATTTTATTTGTGTTAAAATTTAACATTATTTGTGACTATGTTAATTTAACTTCTGTTTTTTTTCATTATCAAAAAGATATAACAACAATTAATAAAAATTTTAAGAGATGAAAAAATTAGTTTTAGCAATAGCACTTATCGGAATGGGAAGCTTTGCAATGGCACAACAGACAACTCCACAAGACAGGCAAGCAAGAGCTGCTGAGATGAAACAGAGAATGGAGCAAAAACAGCAGGAACGTTTGGCAGAAATGCAGAAAGACCTTAATCTTAACCAATCTCAGGTGGCTCAGATAAAAGCTCTTCAAGATAAAAGAAAAGGAGAAATGAAAGCGCAGTTTGAACAAAATAGAGCAGACAGACAGGCTAAGATTGAAGAAATGAAAGCTAAAAAAGTACAAATGGATGCTGACATGAAAAAAATTCTTACTCCTCAACAATATGATAAATGGCAGGCCGACAGAGATGCAAAAATGGAGCAGAAAAAAGTAGCCATGAAAGAAAGAAGAATGATGAAAAAGCCGATGAATACTGCTACACCTGATGTAAAATAATAGACAGTAATTTTGATTTTTTAATGTGAAAAGGATGGGAGTTTTTCCATCCTTTTTGTATTAATTTTCCGTAAAACTTTTGATTTCGGGCTTTTATTCCCTATTTTTGACTATAAATTTAATACTTATGGTTAGCGAAAAAATTGCAAAATTAATTAACGAACAGATTGCCCACGAACAATACGCCGCTCAATATTATCTTTCAATGTCTGCATGGTTTTCAGGAAAAGACCTTGATGGAATTGCGAACTACTTCAGAGTACAAAGCAAAGAAGAATTGATGCACGCAGATAAAATGTTTGATTATTTAAATGATGTAGGCGGGGAAATCATTATCGGGGAAATTGCAAAACCTCCGCATGAGTTTGAGAGTGCAACAGATATTTTTGAGAAAGCATTGGCACATGAGAAGATAGTAACTAAAAGTATTTTCAATATTGTAAAAAATGCTAACGAAGAAGGTGACTTTGCAACTACATCATTCTTGCAGTGGTTTATCAATGAGCAGGTGGAAGAAGAAGCGAGCGCTTCTCAGTATGTGACAAAAATTAAAATGGTGTGTGATAATCCATCAGCGCTATATCTTTTTGATCAGGAATTATCTCAGAGAGTATTTACTCCAAATACAACTGCTTAAAAACAGGAAATCTCTAAAATATAAAAACCGCTATCCAAAATGGAATAGCGGTTTTTTGTTTTATTTCAAAACTATATCTTTAGGTTTTGTTTATGGATTGATAATGAGTGACGTAATGGAGTGTAGTGAACCTTAATCTAAAATTTAAAAGCTTGTTTTTCGCCAATACTAAGGATTTTTTTTCTGTTGATGGCGTTGTATTTTAATTGCTGAAATAAAAACAACCGCTGCTAGGACAAGACTCGAAAAAAAAGATTTTACTATATTTTCTGTAGGCATATAGACATGTCCCTCTTCTGAAACCGGAGGATCTATACATTCAAGAATATTAAATATGACGACCCCCGAAATTGCCATCATCAAGAAACTTATAATAAATGAAATTAAGTATATTTTCATATTTAGTGAAAATCAATAGGTGTATTGTTGTTTAGTATTAATAAAAATAATAAATCATTTGAAATATTGGTTAGTTTTATTACATTAAATATAATTAACTTTTATATTATTTAAGAATTAAAACTCTCGAGATATATAATCTGAGTTTTCAAAACCTTTTTACCTAGCCTTTCCAGAATGTTTTTATAACCTTCAATTTGAGCTTCGTCTTTACTTTTCTGAGCTCCCGTTTTAAAATCAATAATAATATAGCCTTCTTCCCCTTTTAGAATCCTGTCAGGTCGGAAAATGTGACTTTCCCCTCTTTCAGAGATCATAATATCTTTTTCATTGATCACTTCCCATTTTTCATCAAAGAATTCCTGATACGTTTTTACAATATTTTGTAAGGTAGCCTGTATTGTTATTTGCTCTTCAAGTGTGATCTGGCCTTCCAATGCATAACCTTCCAACACTCTGTTGATATCTTTTTCCGTATTGATCTTCGATAAAAGTTCATGAACAAAGAGCCCGATTCTTACTTTCTTATTTCTTACCTGATAATTTTTGGAAGGAGTGGCAATTTTGATCGAAGTACTTTTTTCGTTAACATTTTTCAGATTCTGAATATTTTGAGTCTTGAAAGAAGAACTTTTTGTTTTAGAATGCTTTTTCAGCATTTCAGGATCTACTTCATATACATCAAACTCATCCGCATTTTCTGTGTTTTTTGTTTGAAGAAATTCCAAAAGCTCAAGATTATTCGAAGTTTTGTTAGCTTTTTGAAGATAAAAAAACAACTGCTCAACAGGTCTGGTCGTGGCTACATACTGAAGACAAAGTCTGTCAACCAGGTTTTTATAAGAATTTTTCTTATTAAACGACTGAATTTCCGTATCATACACCTCCAAATTTTTACTGAACTGATTGATATTGACCGATTTTAAAGCATTACTTTCATTCGTTTCAAACCAGTTGGTAAATTCATTATCCCGGTTCTTATTCATCATAGGAATAAAAACAATGGGAAATTCCAGCCCTTTAGACTTGTGAATGGTCATGATCTGTATCGCATCAATATTTTCCGAAGCCTGAATAGTGTAAGAAGAAGCCTCTTCATCCCAATATTTCAAAAACTCTTTTGTACTGGCACCCGCATTTTGTGTAAAATTGAATAACATTTCCAAAAAGTTTAGGAGGAAGTCAGTTTCCTTGTTTTCTACAGAAAATTCATTAATATAATATTCTATAAAATTGTAGAGATTGAATCTCGGAAAATTATCCTGTTTAAGCTGCAGGGAATATTTTTGTTGTAAAAACTGAAGAATCTCTTCATGGCTTTCAATATCCAGAATTTCTTTCATCTCCAGAGTGAAATCTGCCATATGAATTTTCCCCAAAGTATTCAGATGATACATCATCATGATCAGGCAGGGCTTATTTTTAGGGTTGATTTCCCATCTCAGAAACTCAATTACAGCCTTCAGTGTGTTAGAGAGTTCCAGCGTAAGGCCTTTATCGGAAATGGTTTTAATATTCGTTTCCTCGCCGCCATAGTTTACCTTTAAATTCCCAAGCTTTTGTGAATAACTGAAAATATCAAAATTTCCACGACAAAGAATCGTAATATCCGAAAACTTGAAACCATTGTTCAGACATTCCTGAATATCTTTCCGCATTCTTTCTGAGGTATCTTCATAAAACTCATCATTGGTAAGGTTTTCAATCAGGTTTACTTTTACACGGCCATCTATTTTAGACTTAGGATTTTGTTCCGCATCCAATCCGAAAATATTTTTATGTTCCTCTTCCAGATTTTCAGAGTGATAACGGTACAGCTCATTGTTGAACTGTACAATATTTCTGGCACTTCTCCAGTTGTCCTTTAAAACAAGAAGATCTGCCTGCTTGGGCGAAAATTCCTTTTTATTGATGATATCAAGCATCAGTTTGCTTTCTCCACCACGGAATCTGTAAATACTTTGTTTAGGATCTCCAACCAATGTAAATGAAGTATATTCTGTAGAAACGCTATGATCTCTCAGTGGTACAAAATTTTGCCATTGAAGCTCAGAGGTATCCTGAAACTCATCAAAGAAATAATGTTGAAACTGTGCTCCTACTTTTTCATAAATAAAAGCTGAAGGTTCATTCTTTAGATTTTCATTGATCAGAATATTGAATTTTGAAAGCAGAACAAGATCGTTTTCCTCTTCAATTTTTTGAAGTTCATCCTGAATATCCTTATTTACCTTTAAAGGGAGAAGGGCAGACAGGATTTTTTCTTTCTTTTGTGTTTCGATATAAAGAAGAATAAGCTGCATTCTGTTTTCAAGCAACTGATCAAGGATTTCGAAAATTTCAGATTCCTTGTGCTTTGATTTTGAAGAAGCTCCCTTTCTGTAATTGTTGATAACAGATTCTTCCTGAGTAGTTGGGAAAGGAAAACCTGCTCTTTTTTGCTGATAAAAATCGATCACTTTGGTAAAGAAACCTCCGATTCCGTTTTTACCTTGAGCGAAATCTTCAATCTCAATATTTCTGGATTTAAAGAGTTCAACAGATTGTACAGAAAGTTCGGCAGACTTCTTTTTATTTTGAACGATTTCTTTACGGAGCGTATTCTTTATGTTGTCATAACTCTCATCATCGAAACTTTTATTGTTTTTCAGGTGTTCGTAATGAATATCTTTTACAAACTCTTTCGCAGAGTCGTAAAGGTTTTTATTAAGGTTGATTCTTTCATTGTTTTCAAGACTATAATCCACATAATCCATGAAAGAATTAGAAATGTTTTCATTCTCACCAATCTGATCCAGCATTTTATCAACGGCCTCAATCAGATAGGGTTCTGCTTCAATTTCAAGATTGAAATTCTTAGCCAATCCCAATTCATAAGAAAAACTCCTTACCAGTCTTGAATTAAAACGGTCAATAGTCCCGATATTCAATGTTGAATAATTGTGGAGAATATAATCAAGAAGTTTTTTGGAACGATGATGAAGTTCATCTATTGTAATTTTTAAACCCTGTTCTTCAAAAGCTTTCTGAATATTTTTAAGATCCATATTCTCAGCGTATGCAGACGTGGAAAAATGTCCCAACCAGGAAAGAATTCTCTCCTTCATCTCGTTGGCTGCCTTGTTGGTAAAAGTAAGAGCAAGAATATTCCTTATCGATTGTTGCTGATTAGGATAACGGAGACAGATCATCAGAAGCCTCTGAACCAGGGCATATGTTTTCCCCGACCCAGCGGAAGCATTGATGACTGTATATGAATTTTGCATTGCTAAAAAAGAGAATTGAGACTGCAAGTTAGCTAAAATTTATATGAAACTTTAACAATTTGGATTGTGTATTTAACAGTTTGAGGGATAAAAAATTAAAAAGAAATATTAAAACACGTTAACTGTGGTTAAACTTATGGTAAAATTTAAAAATAATTTTAGCTTTGCTTTATAAAAAATAACCTGTGAAGCTTAAACTATTCTTTTTTTTATCGTTCATTTTTTTCATTCACACGCATGCCCAGACTTATATCTTTGGTAAGATCACTTCTGAAGACGGAGTAGAGATGCAGGATGTAAATGTGATCAATATCCGGACAGACGAAATGGTCATTTCAAACAGAGACGGACATTTTATGATTTCAGGAAAGCAAGGCGATGAATTACGCTTTGTAAAACCGGGCTATGAACGTCTCACAAAAAGAGTTTCACTGGAAAATATACAGGCTCCTATGAATGTAAGTCTTGTTCGGATGACTATTCAGATTCCTGAAGTAGAAGTGAAGCAAGGTCTTACCGGAAATTTGAAAATTGATAGCAAAGCCTATAATAAGCCTAAAAAAGTTGAGAAACTGGCGGCAGACATGGCAAACTATATTAAACAGAAGTCAGATCCGAGAATTCTGGCTGCCAGACCCGGTGAATTTGTACAACCTAAAGGGGAAGGTTTCAGTATTGGAAAAGCGAAAGATAAATGGGATGATGTCGACTTGGCGAGTTATATCAGAAAAAGCCTTGGGGATGATTATTTTACAGATCTTAAAATAGAAAAACCACTGATCGATCATTTTATTTATTATGTATTTGCTGGAGGTTTTGAAAGGAAAAAAATATTAAAATACGGATTTTGCAGTGATGCAGATCTGAATAGGTTTCAACGTTTTGTCCTAAACAGAATTTCCTCTTACCGTGCGCCACAAACCCAAAGATAGGTGATCATGGAAAGATATGTAAAACAGAGTTTGTGTACTGTGCTCATGCCTGTTGGCTCACTGATATTAGCTCAACAAAAGATTTCGGGAAAGATTGTAAAGAGTGGAGGAGCAGAGGTCAATCCGGTTTTAATAGTCAATCTTACCAATAATGAAAGAGTACAGAGTGATGATACGGGAAGATTTCAGATTGAAGTGTTAGAAAATGATGAGATTAGGTTTGTGAAAGAAGGATATTATCGTTTCAGTAAGAAAATTTCGAAAGAAGACCTCGATACTCCTTTGACGATTTCTCTTCAAAGAATGGAAATTGAAATTCCGGAAGTAAAAATACAATATAAACCCACAGGAAATCTGGCAAAAGATAGTCAACATCTTAATGAATCCAGTAAGGTGCAGAATTTAAAATCTGAGATGTCCGATTATATGTATACTCCTCTTAATGAACCTCTGCCTAATAACACGATTTCAAAAACGTTTACAGGACACGACTTCAAAGCCGGGCAGGTAGATTTATTAGGTGTTTTCAAAGCATTTTCAGGATTGATCAATAAGGCAACTCAACCCAAAATTACCAAAGCCAATTATTTTGAAACACAGGATTTTCTGGCCAGGGTAAAAAGAGACATTAATTTAGATTTTCTGAAAAGATATGGAATGGACGATGAACAGATTGATAAATTTCTTTTATATGCTAATAAAACCCGCTTGCTTGCTAAGAAATACCGCAAAAACTTCAAAGATGATGTTGTGGAATTTGAAATTAAGGTAGCGTTTGGAGAATACAAAAAACTAAATAATCTTGAAGGAACGCTTAATAATAAAGATTAAAAATCAAAATTGAAAAATAGGAAAGAACACATTGCTATCAGTTGGGAGAAGAAGGCTCTTTTTCTCCTGAGCTTTCTTTGCAACGTCTTTTTATTTTCCCAACAGACTATAAGCGGAAGAGTAGTGGATGACAATGGAGAAAGCTTAAGCGCTGTTACTATTATTAATATATCATCTGATAAAAAAGTATACTCCAACTCCGAAGGACTATTTTCCATTGAAGCGAATCCCAATGATGAATTGAGGTTTGTAAAAGAAGATTTCAAAAGAGCGTCAGTAAAAGTGCTTAGAAATGGAGTCAACTATCAATTGTCAATCACGTTGTTTCAGATTCCCAAAGATGTTGGAGAAGTGAAGATTGTCAAAAAACTGACAGGAGATCTTGAGAAAGATTCCAGGATTGTAGCAAAAGTAGATAAAGCAGAACAGGTGAAGAATGCAGTAGGACTTCCGGAACCTGTAGGAAAGATGAGAGAAAGACCTGCGGAAGTGAAAAGTGTCCTTTTGCCTATCCTTCTTGGAAATCTTAATGTGCAAGGAATGTATGACCTGATCAGCGGAAAGGCGAGACGACAGAAAAGACAATACAGATATGATGACCTTCAAGAGCATATTCTTTGGGTTCGGAATAGAGTAGACAACGAATATTTTACCAAAGCAGGAATTCCAGCTGAAAGAATTTCAGAGTTCATAGAATTTTCATTCCTGGCAAAACCACAGGTAAGAACGTATGTGAAAGCCAAAAATCTCTCGGGAGTAATGCTGAGAATGGAAGAAACAATTCCCCTTTTTCTAGAAAGATTAAAGAATGCCAAGTCATAAAAAATCATGATTTGATTATGTTAAAGAATTCTTAAAATTCTGGAATGGAAATTGATATAATGTAAAGTATAACCAATCTCTATTCACAAATTTTATGAACAAAAACATTATTGCGGTAGCAGTAGGAGCCCTGGGTTTTGTCCTTGGTCTCGGCTTTCTTGGAAATGCCATAAAAAACAGAAACAAATCTGAAAATACCATTTCCGTTACGGGTCTTGGGGTTAAACAGTTTACCTCTGATCTTATTACGTGGTCCGGAAGTTTTTCCAAAAACAATATGGATCTGAAATCAGCCTATGATGAGCTGGCGCTGGACAGAAAAGTGATCAACGATTATCTGCTTTCAAAAGGAATAAAGCAAAACGAGATTGTTTTTTCCTCTGTAGATATCCAGAAGCAGTTCCGAAGTTATAACGATACGAACGGAAATTATGTACAGGGTGAATTCTCCGGATATAACCTTACTCAGAAAGTTTCTATTGAAAGTAAGGAGGTTGCTAAAATTGAAAATCTCTCCAGAAATATCACCGAAATCATCAACCGTGGTATTGAATTTACGTCTTCATCACCCGCTTATTTTTATACCAAACTGGCGACTGTAAAACAGGAAATGATTGCAGGTGCAACAAAAGATGCTAAAGAACGTGCCGAAAAGATTGCTGAAAATTCAGGAAGCAGCCTGGGAAATCTTAAAAAAGCAACCATGGGAGTCATTCAGATCACTGCACCGAATTCTAATGAAGATTATTCCTATGGCGGAACTTTTAATACTTCTTCAAAAGAAAAAGAAGCCAGTATTACAATAAAACTGGAATATGAGGTGAATTGATCAACATGGCTGGACTAACAATAAATGAAAAAAAGAACGCCGGAATGATTAATTTCCGGCGTTGTATATTTTAAGGATACACAGTATCACATATCTCTTTTTTCAAATCCTCAACATTGTCGGGAGAATAATTGGCCAAAAGCCATAAGTTTAGAGAACGTTTTCCTACGCCATAACTTGGCTGAATGTAAGTGGTGTCTATCAGGCTGAAATTATTTCTCTGATAAAAAGAATAACGTCTTGATGCATCTTCGCTTAAATCTGCAGGTTCAATTTCAAGGATAATCTGAGGGTAATTTTCCAATAAGTACCCCATAATTTGTGAGCCTAGTTTTTTACTTCTGAAAGATTCAAATACCTCAAAATGTTCTACAAAAACAAAAGAGCTGAGCTCCCATAAGATAAGGTAACCAGCAGTTTCAGATTCGTGAACAACAGACATGAATTTTACATGAGGATTGGAAAACAATCCAGCGAATTGTTCCTTGTCTCTTTGTTCGTCAATAGGAAAAGTAGTCGTATAAGAAGCATAGATTTCCTTTACTCTATGGTCTTCTGCTGAAGTAATCGGTAAAAATTCCATGATGTTATAAGTCGAAAACGCTTGGTCTTCTTGTAATGAAAATATCTTTGATCCAGATCGTAAATCCGAGTCCTAAATAAATCAGAAAGAAAAATCCTGCGGTAGCAAAAGTAGAATAGATAAAGAAGATCCTCAGTTTAGATACAGGAATTCCCAGTTTAGCGCCCGTTCTTGTGAGTACTCCAAACCATTCTCGCTCCATTTTATGACGGATATTGCTTAGCATTTCAAGATTCTTTTAAAAGTTTAAATCCAATACTGCAAGTTAAGCAATTTTTTTCTTCACATGAATTTTTATGGTGATAAATCAGGCTTTGACTTTCTAAAGCATCCGTGACTTTTATACCCAGTTCCTTCCAGTTCTGAATGACAGAGTTTTTCTCCGCAGGAATATTTTGATAGAAATCAATCATTTCATCTGCAATTTCTTCGTTATGATATCGGTGATAAGTATACTTGAGAGGAAGAATTGTATTGAGAATGATGAGGTCTATAAAATCTTTGCTTAACGTTTTCGGCTGTACTTTTGAAATTTTTCCGAAATTGAAATGGGAATCCCAATATTCAGAAGCTTTAATAGAGGTAAAGATCTCATAAATCTGTTCAGTATGTTGAGCAGAAATTATTTTTGAAAATAAATTCTGATGCTTAGAATACAGATCTGCGAGTTGAGATAAACGGAGCGTAGGAAAGTTAGGAGGTCTTAACCTTAAAAACTTCGGATGCAGCTTTAGATCGGGAATAGAAAACTTTGCTTTAACAAATTCAAACTCTCTTTTCCATATTTTCATCTGATCATCTTTGGGATGCTCCAGCCATCCTGAGATTCCAAATAAAAGTGCTTCAAGCTGATGCGGATTTTGCCTGATTTTATTAACAATCGTAAAGTCGATGCTTTCCGCTACTTGCCTGAAAATTGAGGCATTTATTTTTAATCCGAAAGAATAGGCAAGGCTATGAAAGAGAACCGCTTCAAAATTATTTTTATGACGAGCTAAACTTTGTTCAAGTTCTTGAGATTTTTCTTCCAGTTTTTTTAGGATGTTCTCTTCATGAAAATGAACAGGTATTTTATTTATATTGAAAATGCTTTCACAGGCAATGAACTGATTTTCATGGATTAACTTTTCGTATTTCCAGAGGATATCCTTATCAATATAATCATTGAGTTCCAACGTGGAAACATTCTTTTGGCTAAGTTCTTGAATTTCTAAATCATGCTGAAATACAACATGAAGGATAATGTTTTGGTAATCGGGATTCTCAGAATGATGATGGAAAATCCAGTCTGAAGAACGTATGTGTAACTCTATATTGCCTGCCAGAACTAACCCGTTGATTTTGACTTTAGCATCAAAAAAATCTGGTCCGGCATCTTTATTCCATCTCCCGAAATGGATAATTTCAACGGAATTCCCTTCAATATCCTTGAAGTCGAAATGTTTGAAAACTTTGTAGTTCCAAAGATATTGAAGTAGTTTTTCCGTCATAGTGTGACGATAAATATAATAGAAATATTATACTTTCGTCAACTCATTTTTAAATTTTTCTATCGTTGTTCTATACATTTTTTCATATATAGGAAGAATATTTTTTAAATCGAATTTTATCGCTTGTTCTTTCGCGTTTTGCTTCATTTTGGTTAAAAGTTCTTCATTGCTCAATAGTTTTATCGTGTAGTTGCTCATAGCTTCTACATTTCCTATTTCAGCAAGGTAACCGGTCTCTCCCTGAATATTCACTTCAGGTATTCCTCCCGCATTGGAGCTGATCACCGGAGTATAGGCCGCCATTGCTTCCAAAGCTGCGAGACCAAAACTTTCCTGTTCAGACGGAAGTAGAAATACATCCGAAAGCTGTAGGATTTTATAAAGATCATTCACCTTTCCTAACAAACGGATCTTAGAAATCAGTTCAGGATTTTCTTCCAAAAACTGGTTTACTTTTTCCATATCCGGACCTTCACCAATGATGATCAGTTTAGATTTTACCTTTCTTTCTACATTTTTAAAGATCTGAAGTACTTCATCCACACGTTTTACCGGCCGAAGATTCGATACGTGAATCAGAATTTTCTCGTCAGGATTAGCAAATTGCGTTCTTTGACATTCGGAACAGTCGTCAAATTCAGAATTGTCAATAAAGTTGGTAATGACCTGGATTTCCTTTTTAATATTGAAAAACTGAAGGGTATCTTTTTTCAGGCTTTCAGAAACTGAAGTAATCGCATCAGATTGGTTGATGGAAAACTCTACCGCATGTTTATAACTTGGGTGTTGTCCTACAAGCGTAATATCTGTTCCGTGGAGTGTTGTTACCAAAGGAATGTCATTATTATCTTCCTGAAGCATTTGTTTAGCTGTAAAAGCAGCATATGCGTAAGGGATGGCATAATGAGCATGAAGCAGATCCAGTTTATAAAGATTCACAACCCTGTAGATCATAGAGCTCAACGCAATATCATAAGGTTGATATTGGAACAGAGGATAAGTCTGAACATTGACCCTGTGAAAGAAAATATTAGGATTGGTAATATCTAGCCTTGCAGGAAGTGCAGAACTGATGAAGTGTACCTCATATCCTTTGTTGGCAAGGGACATTCCTAATTCTGTTGCTACAATTCCGCTTCCTCCGTAGGTTGGATAGCAAAGTATGCCTATTTTCATTGGATTATTGTTGTTTTGATGTTGTTATTTTGTATTTATTGAGGCGGTAGGGTTAAGGTTCAATCCCATTCCCGGCTTCAACTGATCGTTAACAAGTACAGGAAGTTTTCCCCAGATTCTTGTTTTCCCGTTTAAAGCGTCCGCAGTGGCATTCATAGAGTCGTCATTGTTTTCATAAGAAACAAGTACTGTTGATATTGTAGAGATATCAATATCTTTTAAAGCATAGGCACTTCCGAATACATTCAGAATGACATTTTGATTTTTGCTAAGATCAGCAAGAACTTTCTTAGATTCAGCAGAGATTTTATAAGGTTTATAAGCTGTAGAATTATCCTTATGGAAACCTACAATTACTTTTGAGCCGGCTGGAATGGTACTGATCTCTCCTGCTTTTTTAAGAGTGACATTAGCTCCCAATCTGTTGGCAAAAGTCTGATAAGGTGCTTCCTCAAGAGGAACGTAATACACCTGTTTTCCGGTCAGAGGAAGCAATTTTTTCTCGTCCTTTAGTAAAGTCAATGCATTCGAATAAAGATTCTGAACCAATATTTTATGAGTATCATTATTGAGATCAGCATTGATGTTTTCAGGATTTTTGGGTGTATATTGTGTAAGTCCAAGGAAGTATTTTGTTAATAAAATCTTTTTTACACTTTCTTCGACTCTGTTTTGAGAAATTTCTCCTTTGTCGATTGCCTTCTGAATCAATTTTTTTCCTTCAGAAACACCTTGTGAGAAAAGCATAATGTCGTTTCCTGCTTTGAAAGCCATTGCATCCAATTCTCCGGGTTTATATTTATTGGCTACAGCACCCATATTTAAAGCATCTGTAATGATTAGCCCCTTGTATCCAAGTTTGTCTTTCAATAAGCCTGTGATAATATTCTTGGAAACGGAAGCAGGAATTCCTTTGCCTGATTCTAAACTCGGGACGTATAAATGAGCCACCATTACACCTCCGATTCCTTTATTCATCAAAGCTTTAAAAGGTGCCAATTCAATAGCATTAAGTCGATCCATACTATGAGAGACTACCGGAAGATCAAGGTGAGAATCTGTATTGGTATCTCCATGGCCTGGAAAATGCTTGATCGCAGCTAATATATTGTTATCCTGTAATCCATTAGAATAGGATAGGGCAGAGCTGATCACATTATCTACTTCAGAACCGAAACTTCTGTTCCCAATAATAGGATTGCCGGGATTTGTATTTACATCTACAACGGGTGCAAAATCCCAATTGATCCCCATTCTATGGCAATCTTCGGCTATTTTTGCAGACATCTGATACACCAGGTTTTTATCCTGAATTGCTCCTAAAGTCATTGCCCAAGGAAATTTATAAGCGGTAGCAATTCTCTGGAACAATCCCCATTCTGCATCCATTCCGATCATCAAAGGGATTTTAGACTTCTGCTGAAATTCATTAACCAGATTGATTTCTCTTGCAGCATCATCCTGCATTAAGATCAGACCGCCAATTTTATCGTTGTTAACAATATTTCTTACCTGGCTGATGTACTCTTCTCCTTTATTCGTATAAAGTGCAACAATAAAAAGTTGTCCTAGTTTTTCATCCTGAGAAAGATTTTTATACGTTTTATCTACCCATTGATGAGCCTTTTTTACATCTTCTTTGGATGCATTTTTAGGCTGATACTGGGCGTTTACCTTATTACTTATCAATGCTGCAATAAAGAGTGAAGTATATAGTATTTTCCTCATGACTTTTTTGAATAAGAACAAAAATACGATTAAAAAAACGACGAAAACAATGTTTTTGAAATTTTTGGTATATGATTTGAATACGCAATATAAATAATAACTAAACATTCGTAGAAATGAAAAAAATTCTTCCCCTTATATTGCTTTCAGGTATTGGTTTATTATCATATAGCTGTGATAACCGTAATGATGATCCTGTTGTGGTAAATCCTAATCCGGGAGACAGTGATACCCTTCCTGTAATGAAAGATGTAAATGTTAGTTTGAACAGCTCAAATAATTATTCACATATTGAATTGCTTAATCTTCAGAATACTGACGTAGTATTAGTTTATAGAAAAGATCCTGCATCAAGTAACGCTTGGCAGCTTATCCCTAAAACATATTACTTAGCTGGTAGTAGAGAGTTAGAATATAATTTCCTATTTAATAGCCAAAAGGTGGAGATTTTCACAGAGGGTGTTGACCCTGCTACATTGTCTACTTCTGAAGCAGGTACTTATCTGAATAACCAGACTTTTAGAATTGTATTAGTGTATGCTAATGCTGGTAAGTCTGCTTCCGCTAAAAGTGCTAAACCTGCTGTAGATTATAGCGACTACAATGCTGTAGTGAAATATTATAATCTTGATGAAAGCAAAGTGCAGACAATCAATGCCAAATAATTTAGAAATATCTTTTCAGTTTTTTATAATTAAAGAAAGCTCCAGGAGAAATCCTGGAGCTTTTGATTTATATATCAATTGCGACGTAAGTATGAATCTCAGAATTCGTTCGTTACTATTTTGAAAGTGAATCTATAAGGAAAAATAAATGTGAATATATTTTGCAGAAAGTCATTTGTCAATAAAAAAGCTTCAGAATTTTCTGAAGCTTTTATTTATATTTTAGTTATCATTATCATCCAAAAGATGTCCAAAGAAATCTTTTTTTGTCTGAAGATAGCCTTTACTTATTTCGTTGGCTGGGATCTGTAATGGAACTCTTGAGTTAAGATGTACATTACTTTCAACTACATATTTTACCTTTTCCGGATTGTTGGTTAGAAGATTGATATCTTTTACATCCAATACGTTAAGAATATCTATGGCCACTCCAAAATTTCTGTCATCTGCCGGTAATCCCAGTTCAAGATTAGCCTGCACAGTGTCTAGACCTTTTTCCTGTAAAGAGTAAGCTTTAAGCTTATTGATGATTCCGATATTTCGTCCTTCCTGTCGAAGGTAGATGATAATTCCACCATTTTCGTGGATATATTTCATAGCCGCATCAAGTTGCTGGCCGCATTCACATTTTTTTGAATGGAAGACTTCTCCGGTAATACACTCTGAGTGGAAACGAACATTTACAGGTTTAGAAAAATCTGTATTTTCTGCGACAATAGCCATGTGAGGCATCCAGTCGTTTTCGTTTTCAGAGAAAGCGATCATTCGGAAAGTACCGTGCTCTGTGGGAACATTGGCTTCCGCCTGAATTTTAATCATTGATAATCGTTCAATTAGTTTTTAACTTCCTGGTAAAGCATCTTCAATTACAGAGATATTGGTTTTTAATCTAACCAGATATCTGTTGAGAACTTCGTCATCATCTTTGCCGAGACCTTGTCTTTGCTTTTGAATTTTTTTGTATGATTTTTCGAAGCTTTTCAGTGCTCTTTTCTTTCCTGCAGAGTTGTTGGCATCAATCGCATATAAATAATTCTGAAGGCTGTATTTCAAATTGGTTACCTCATCATTCAGTCCATCGTTTTTAAACTTAGGAAATGTAGAAATAATGTTTGAAATTTCAGAAGCATTTACATTCTCTTTGATATTGATATTAAAACTCTTTTTTGAGCCTCGGTCAGAATCTGAACCTTTAGTATCACTATAAAAGCTGCTTGACAGCGGAGAAAGGTTAAGCTTTTCCGTTGCACAGGAAGATGTTAGTATAATAAGTACTCCAAAAAAAACTAGTCTTTTCATTTTTGTTGCCCTTTTTGATAAAGGATTGGGTTAAGACTTTCATCGTTATACATTTTCATTTGTTTGTATACTTTCATCTTAACATTACCGTTTTCAATATCAGCAAGCAACTGGTCGATGGAAGTTGAAAGGTCCTCTTTCTGAGTAAGCAGAACATCCAGTTTAGCCTGGCAGTTATTTCTGTGTTCTTCAGAAGCGGATTCTCTGTTAGCTTCCATTGACATATGATAGACCTTTAACGCAAGAATTGATAATCTGTCTACTGCCCAAGCGGGAGTTTCCGTATTTATCTTTGCTTCAGGTTGAGGAGTTATATTTTCAAACTTATTAAGGAACCAGCTGTCTATATATTCTACCAGATCAGTTCTTTTCTGATTGGAGCTGTCTATCGTTCTCTTGAGTTGAAGAGCTTCAGCCGGATCAATATTTTCATCTCTAATAATATCTTCCAGATGCCATTGAACGGTATCAATCCAGTTCTTTGCATACAAAATCCGTTCCAAACTGTCTTTTTCGAACGGGTTATTAATTAGAGCGTTAACGTCATCAGACACGTGATAGTCTTCAATAGATTGATTGAAGACTTTCCATGCAGTCTCAGTAAATTTCATTAATTCTAAGGAATTTTTTAGTTGCTTGAAGAATTATTGTTGGTGGTATTGGAAGACGATTTGTTTTCAGAACCTGGTTTGTCTTCTTCTTTTACAGCATCTTTAAATTCCTTGATTCCTGAACCTACACCTCTCATAAGTTCCGGAATTTTCTTTCCTCCAAAAAGTAATACTAGAAGTATTGCTACGATAAGGATATGTTGCCAAGATAAGGCAAGTATTGTGAGTGTATTCATCTCTTAAAATTTTTACAAAGTTACACTTTTTTTAATAGGAAATCCAACCTAATGGATCAACTGGTGTACTTCCGTTCCATACTTGGAAATCAAGGGTGTAAGCTCCATCAAAATCCTGAGCTACTGTACCTACAGGAGTCCCTGAAGAAACCTGCTGTCCTTTGGAAACACTTACATTTCCTAAGTTGGAATAAATGGTGAAATAGCTTCCGTGTTTAATGATGACGGTTTTTGTTCCATCATTATTAGCCAGTATAGATGATACTGATCCCGGGAATACAGATTTGGCTCTTGTACCGGAAGGAACCGAAATTTTAATCCCATTATTTTCTTCCGTAATATTCTTGAAAACAGGGTGTGGCTGTCTTCCAAATCGGTGTGTAATTTGCCCTGCACGGTCTGCTGGATAACCGAGTCTACCTCTGTTGTCTGCAAAATTATTTCCGGCAGCTGTAGAAACACCGTAGCTCGTCATTGCTTTGCTTTCGGCAGCTTTTTTCTCTTCTTCTTTTTTCTTGGCAAGTGCTAGCTCGGCAGCTCTTGCAGCATTAAGTTTGTCCGCAGCTTCTTTAGCCTTTGCATTAGCTTCGTCGGATGCTTTTTTAGCCGCAATTCTTCTGGATTCATCTCTTGCACTGGCTTCTGCTTTGGCTGCTTCTTCGTTACGTTTTCTTTCTTCTTCAGCTCTTTTGGCAGCAAGATCTGCAGCTCTTTTAGCTTCAGCTTCAGCGAGTTTTCTTTCTCTTTCAAGAGCTTCTGCACGTGCTTTAGCTTCTGCTTCAATTCTTGCTTTTTCTCTTTCTGCAGCAATCTTGGCTAGACGTATTTTTTCTGCTTCAGCTTTTCTTCTGGCTTCTTCTTCAGCTTTGGCAATTCTTATTTCCTCGGCAATGATGGCTCTGATTTGTCCTTCAAGAGCTTTAGACTGAACCTGTTTTTGTTTCAGTTCAGCAGTCAGCTTAGATTCGTTCTTTTTAAATTCGGTTACAAGCTGCTCTTTCTGTGCTCTTTCTACATTGATGGTGGCCAAATCCTTCTGCTGGTTTACCAGAAGTGTTTCTTTTGCTTTTACAGAATTTTGCTTTTGAGCAATGGTTTTTTTGATCTGATTGGCTGCATCAGTAATTTCAGCAGCTTTTTTATCCTGGTAATCTGAATATTGTTTTAAATACTGAACTCTTCGTATAGCTTCACCCAGATTTTTGGCTGAAAGGATAAACGTTACTTTGTTCTGTACTCCTTTGTTTTTATAAGCGTTCACCAAAACCTCAGAATAGTTTTTTCTCAACACAGCCAGTTCTTTATTCTGACGGTTGATTTCCAGCTGACGTAGATATATATCGTCCTCAATGAATCTTTTTTCTTTCTGTGTATTGTTGTAGACCTTTTCTCTTAAAACCAGTTTTTGATTGACACTGGAGAGATAAGCAACAGAAAGTTTAGATTCACTTCTTGTTTTGGCTAAATCGGTATTTATTTGTGCAATTTGTTTTTTAAGTTCGGCATTCTGCTTCTGCAGCTGTTCTTTGTTCTGCTGTCCCTGGTGCAGTCCAAACATCAAAACACCTATTAAAAAGCTAAATTTTTTAATCATTTAATCTCAATTTTCTTATAACTGGATGGTACAGAATAAGGTGTTTCCATCCTCGAAAAGTCAAATTTCGTATTTTCCAGTAAAATCTGACTAGATTTTGAACCTTTTATAATTATTTTAACATTTTTTGGAAGGCGAATTCCATTATATTCATTCCAGTCGCTATAAGAAATATCAAGCTCATCTGAGGATAAAATATCTTTTAGATTAACGCTCAGCAAATCGTAATTGGTGTCGTATTGCAGTTCTATTTTATACTCTCTGTTTTTCTCGTCGGTGACGATTTTCTGATTGGTGTTGGAGGTCATTTTGAACCCCTGTGCATTTTGTGTCAGATTAAACTGGCGGTCATTGATTTTTACAAACGTGCGGCCTAGCAGGATTTTTTCCAACGATTTATAATCAATGAAGTTAACGTTCAGAAGATTATTAAGATAATCGAAGTCAGAATCGATATATGTTTTATTTATTTTGTCTTGGCCTTTTATCCCTTCCGGAGTTGCAATTCCTCTTGCTGCATTAATGAACAAAGCTCTCAGGTTCATCCAAACCTTTTGATCATTTTCAATATAGATCGTTGCATCTAAGGTAGGAACATAACTTCCGGTTTCTACACGTACTTTACTGTCGATTTTAATCTGTTCAAACTTTGGTGGAACCAGCACATGCTCGTAAAATGAGAATTTGTCTTTCACCGGCTCATTTACATCTTTTGGATCTCCATTATCTTTTGTAGTGGCAATGCTGTCCTTCCCATTATTAGCATTATCATTCTGAACAGCTGTACGGGTTTTACAGGAAGTTAAAGCAAGAAGTAGTAAAAAGAGTGGAATCCAATTTTTCATTTATTTATCTTTTTTGATTAAAAACCGAGCAATATTAACGCCAAACCACACAAAACATTTTGTGTGGCCTGACAATTATCTTATTTGATTAAAAAAAATCTGGTCTTAATTACTTCGAAAGGAAGTCTAAAACAGAATAATCTCCCAAAGAAATTTCTCTGGCAACTCCAAAATACTGAGCAGAGTTACCGATCATAGAATTGGAAAGATTTCCGTGGTTGATTCTTGTGTTCTCCTGAATCAAAGAGTTCTCAATATTGGAATTCACAACAGTCGTGTTATTTCCCAATGAAACCCCCGGACCAACTTTTGAATTCGAAATTTTCACATTTTCACCAATAAAGCAAGGTTGAATGATCAGAGAATTTTCAATAACGGCAGAAGCTGGGTAATGCGTCATTTCTTCTCTTTCATATTCAAGAATTTTGCTGTTGGTTTCTACGGTAGCATTTTTATTTCCACAATCCATCCAGTCATTTACTTTTCCTAAAGTAAATTTAGCCCCTTTCGATCTAAGGTTTTCTAATGCTGTAGTAAGCTGATATTCTCCTCCGTTTTTGATGTCGTTCTCCATGATGTAGTTGATCTCCTCCATCAGTTTTTCCGCACTATTGAAATAATAGATACCAATAATAGCAAGATCGGAAACAAAAGTCTTAGGCTTTTCTACAAAATCTGTTATAAAACCGTAGTTGTCTAGCTTTACCACTCCGAATGCAGAAGGATCTTCTACACTTTTTACCCAGATCACTCCATCTGAATTTTTATCTAAAACGAAGTCTGCACGGAAAAGGGTATCTGCAAAAGCAATTACTACATCTCCCTGCATAGATTGTTCTGCACATTTGATTGCATGTGCTGTTCCAAGAGGGTCATTCTGGTAGTAGATGCTTCCTTTTGCTCCCAGTTTTTCCGCAATCTGAATAAGAGACTTTTCGATCTCTGGTCCAAAATCTCCGATGATAAAAGCTACTTCTTCAATATTTTCTCCTGCAACTTTAGCAATATCTTCCACTAATCTCTGCACGATGGGTTTACCGGCAATAGGGATAAGCGGTTTTGGAACTGTCAGTGTGTGGGGACGTAATCTGGAACCACGTCCAGCCATAGGAACAATAATTTTCATAAATTATATAAAAGATGTTTTATTAGTTAGTTAAATATTAAGGTTAAAGATAGTAATTAAAACCTTTGTCATGGTATGATTTATATCTTTTTAAATGAACGATAGTTTTGTTGAGCATCAAAATAAAGACCAAAGTTTACTTCTTTCTGATTCTTGATAAAATCATGTTTTTTTCAGAATAAACCAGAATTCCGGCGAAGATTAAGAATAATACATTACTTGTGATGATATTATAATGAAGGTACTTTACAATAATGAAACTGAAAATTCCAAGTAGGATCAAAAAGAAAGACATTTTCTTCATTCTGTAGGGAATAGGATAGTATTTCTGCCCCAGCATATAAGACACAATCATCATGATAACATAAGCTCCGAATGTAGCCCATGCAGAACCGATCATACTGTGATAATAGTTTAGGGCTAAAAGATTAAGCGCAATATTGATTCCGGCTCCAAGCCAAGAGATTACTGTGCCTACACTCGTTCTGTCTGTTACTTTGTACCATGTGGAAAAATTGTAATAAATTCCGAAACAAAGATTAGCAATAACGATGATAGGAATAATATCTATAGCAATCCAATACGATTTGTTTGGGATAAAGACGGCTTTTAGCCATGAAATATTGGCGATAATTCCTAAAGCAACCGCACAGGCAAAGAATGCGAAATACTCAGCCACTTTAGCATAGGTTTTCTTGGCGTCGCCTTTATCCATTTGTTTAAAAAAGAAAGGCTCAATACCCATTCTGTAAGCGGTAACAAATAAGGTCATCAGTACTGCCAGTTTATAACATCCTCCGTAGGCACCGGCTTCTTCATCTGAGATATAGTTTCTTTGAAAAGATTTATCAAAATTTTCATTCACCATAAATGCCAGACCCGCTAACATGAGAGGAAATGAATACTTGATCATACGACCAAACAAGGACGTAACAAACTGAAATCTTACCTTTAATATAACAGGAAATAAGAGCAGAACACCTAATGCACTTCCTGCCAGATTACTGAAGAACGGATAATCCACATTTTGGGTTAATCCAAAGCTTTTTGAAATGTTTTCAGGAATCCAGAAGAATAATGCTGCGGTAAAAACAGCCTGAAATATGGATTGAGCAACTCTTATTGCTGAATATTTAATAGGTTTATTATGAAAACGCAGCCACGCAAAAGGAATGACCAGTAAGTTGTCGAAAAAGGCAATCATTGCAAACCATTTGATGTATTCGGGATTGTCATGATACCCCGTATAATCTGCAATCGACTGATTGAACAAATAACATAATGCCAGAAAAACCGTGGATGTTGAAAATAAAAACCAGAAGGAAGTATTGAATGTCTTTTTTTCATTGTTTTCTTCGGCTGAAAACCGGAAATAGGCTGTTTCAAAACCAAAAGAAAGAATAATATTGACAAATGAAATCCAGGCATACAGCTGGGTAAAAATAGCAAAACCTTCATTCGGGATTTTATAGATCAAAAGTGGATTGAGAATAAATAAAATGATTCTTGGCGCTATAGCTCCCGCTCCGTAGATGATTGTCTGTCCTAATAGTTTTTTATACAAAGTCGAAATTTTTTACAAATGTAAAACTTTCAGCATTCGTTTTGTGATTTTGAGGTTAATTAAAACTTAAAATCTTAATTTTACCGGGAAATAAATTGAAATGAAAGTTCTTATCAAAAACGTAAAAATCGTCAATGAAGGAGAAATCTTTGAAGGCGATATCCTAATAGAAAACGATGTAATCTCTAAAATAGGTGCTGATATAGCTGAAAATGCAGATCAGATCATTGATGGTTCCGGAAAATATCTTCTTCCGGGAGTGATTGATGACCAAGTGCATTTCCGTGATCCGGGCCTTACCCATAAAGGAGACATCGAAACTGAATCAAGAGCTGCAATTGCTGGTGGAATTACCAGTTTTATTGATCAGCCGAATACCGTTCCTAATGCCGTTACTCAGGAATTGCTTGCAGATAAATATGTAATTGGATCTCAGAAAGCATATGCCAACTATGGTTTTATGATGGGAGGTACGAATGACAATCTTGAAGAGGTTTTAAAAACAAATCCAAGAAATGTTCCCGGGATCAAATTATTCTTAGGATCATCCACCGGAAATATGCTGGTTGACAATCCTGAAACTTTGGAAAATATTTTTAGCAATACAAAAATGCTGATTGCCGTTCATTGTGAAGATGAAGCAACCATCAGAGCCAATACTCAAAAGTATATGGAGGAGTATGGAGATGATATTCCGGTAAAGTTCCACCATTTGATCAGAAGCGAAGAAGCGTGTTACAAATCATCTTCCAAAGCGATAGAACTTGCTGAAAAAACAGGAGCCAGGCTTCATGTATTCCACCTTTCAACAGCGAAGGAAATGGAACTTTTCAGAAATGATATTCCGTTAAAAGATAAAAAGATTACTGCTGAGGTATGTGTGCATCACCTGACATTTACCAATGAAGATTATGAAACAAAAGGATCACTGATCAAATGGAATCCGGCAGTAAAAACTCAGGCAGATAAAGATGCTCTTTGGGAAGCTCTTCTTGATGACAGAATTGATGTGATTGCTACAGATCATGCTCCTCACACTGCAGAAGAAAAAGATAATGTATATACAAAATGCCCATCAGGAGCACCATTGGTACAGCATTCTTTACTTGTAATGCTTGAGAATTATAAAAATGGAAAAATATCTCTGGAAAAAATCGTTGAGAAGATGTCACATAACCCAGCCATCCTTTTCAGAGTGGAAAAGAGAGGGTTTGTAAGAGAAGGGTATAAGGCAGACTTGGTTTTGGTAGATCTTAATGAAGACTGGATGGTTTCTAAAGACAATTTGTTATATAAATGCGGTTGGAGCCCACTGGAAGGAATGAATTTTCATTCTAAAGTTACCCATACCTTCGTAAACGGACATCTTGTATATGAGAATGGAAAAATTGCCGATGAGAAATTTGGAGAACGTTTACTTTTTGAAGTAGAATAATTGAACTGGAAAGAACAATTGAAAAGTAACTGATTCCGTAAAATCTCGGAAATCATGAGCATATAATAGAAGCGGGCTTTAGCCCGCTTTTTTATTTTGAAATAGTGGAATTTTTTTTATAAATATGATGTTTATCGTTCTTTTATGACCTTTTAGATGGTCCGAATTTATGTAGTTTTGTACCGAAAAAAATAATAGCTAATTTCTATGTACAAATTTTTATTAATTCTATTCCTGTCTGTTTCATTACAACTCAATTCACAAGTTAATACTCAGTTGCTCTCTAATTCATCTTGGGTAAGGGTGAAATTTAGTATGCTTGACGGAAGTAGAGATTTAACAGTACGTGATTCAAATATTTTATTGTGGAAAATTAATGGAAATACTCTTTGTGAATATACGCATCCAGTATTCTTAGAATGGAAGAGTTGTTTAGATTTTAAATTAGATAAAAGGTTAATGAGAACTTCTAAGGAAGCAGGTTATCAAATTGAAAAATTGACTTCGGATTCTTTGATTGTAACACAAAAAGTGGAAGGTATAGATGCACCAGATAAAATAAAAAAAATATGGTTTGTAAATAGATCTATTTTAGTGGAAGATTTTTTAAGTAAGAATAATAAAGACTCTGTTGTAGCTAGTAAAGATTTTACACCTTCATTAAAACGAAACGTAATCTCAGATTTATTAGATATGTATGTAAAAAAGGAATATTCTCATGACCTTGCTTTCGAAGGAAATATCTTAATTTTTCCGAAAAAACAAATAATTAAAATCGAAATTAATAACGAAGAAGGATTTCAAAAAGAACAAAAAAGTATCGACCTTTTCAAAAGTACTTTTGAAAAAAGTTACAATGAATGGGATCTTTATGGATTTGAAAAAATTGATAAAATTATTATTCCCTATAAATATGCTAGTAAACTAAAAAAAGGCCAAGGTGAAACTAATTCTATGAAGATTTCTTTTTTTGGTCAGAATAATGTTGATTTTGTACAAAAATTTATTGTTTATGTAAAAGATAAAAAGCGATCAATACAAAGTTTTGGTAAAGCAGTACAAGCGATTAATAATAATAAATTTGATAAAGCAATTGAGTTTTTTAATGAAGCCCATGAGTATGACAATACAAATACAGATGCTTTATACAATGTGGTAGGAATTTCTTTAGCCCAGAATAAAATAGATGTGGCCTGTGTTGCACTGAAAAGGTTGACAGATTTAGAACAAACAGAGGGAACTAAATTGTTCAAAGAAAAATGTTCAAATCAATAAATAAAAAAAAGCGGTAGTCATACCGCTTTTTTTATTTTCTAAGAATGTCGTCTCAACCTTTTATTTTTTTGCTTTACTTCCCATATAGAAAGTCAGTTTTCCACCATTCATAATTTCAGAATGCTTCAGCGTAAAATTCTCGATCTCCTTACCATTCAAAACAACTTTCTGAACATATACATTTTTTGGACTCTGGTTGATAGCCTCAATTTCAAAGACTTTTCCATTTTCCAAATTCAGTACAGCGTTGTCAACAGCAGGGCTTCCGATAGAATAGTCTTCTGAACCCGGAGCTACAGGATAAAAACCTAAGGAGCTTAAAATATACCATGCGCTCATTTGTCCGGTGTCATCATTTCCTCCCAATCCGTCAGGAGTCGATTTATACTGCATTTCTAAGATACGACGGATCTGAGCTTGAGTTTTCCATGGCTGTCCTGCCCAGTTATAAAGATAGGCCACATGATGGGCCGGTTCATTTCCATGAACATATCCACCGATGATTCCTTCTCGTGTAATATCCTCTGTATCTGCAAAGAATTCATCTGGAAGGTGCATGCTGAATAGTTCATCCAGTTTTGAGGAGAATTTCTTTTTTCCTCCCATCATTTTAATAAGTTCATCTGGATTTTGAGGAACAAAGAAACTGTAATTCCAGGAATTTCCTTCAATAAAACCTTGCCCGTGAGTACTTAAAACATCAAAATCTTTTTTAAAGCTTCCGTCAGCCAGGCGAGGGCGCATAAAGCCAATAGTAGGGTCAAAATTATTTTTCCAGTTTTGAGAACGTTTTATAAACTGGTTGTAAATTTCGGTTTCCCCAAGATGTTTGGCCAGTTGAGCTATAGCCCAATCATCATAAGCATATTCCAGGGTGTTTGAAACTGAAGTTCCGTTTTTCTCGGCGGGAATATAACCTAAGTCGATGTATTGTCCAATTCCTTCATAATCTCTCTTGTTAGCTGTTTCTACACAGGCTTTCAGCGCTTCTTTAGGATCACCGTTATAATTTCCTTTGATAATAGCATCTGCTACCACACTCACACTGTGATAACCGCTCATACACCAGTTATCATTGGCATAATGCGACCAGATAGGTAACATTTTCATAGAGAACTGATCATAATGAGCCATCATCGATCTTACCATATCATTATTCCTTTTAGGCTGAATAATATTGAAGAATGGATGTAATGCTCTATAAGTATCCCATAGAGAAAATGTTGTATAGTTAGTGAAACCGTCTGCTTTATGAATGTTTTGATCCAATCCTTTATATTCCCCATTCACATCCATATAGGTTGTAGGGTTGATAAAAGTATGGTACATGGCAGTGTAGAAATTGATCTTTTCTGTATCAGAACCTTTGATGATAATCTTATTCAGTTCTTTGTTCCAGATATCCTGTGTCTGAGCTTTTACCTGATCGAAAGACAGATTTCCTGTTTCTTTTTCAAGATTTTCCATTGCATTGGCCTGGCTTACCGGGGAAATAGCAAGTTTGATTTCAATAGCTTCATTGTCGTGAGTATCAAAATCGAAATACATTTTTAGATTTTTTCCTGCAATTTCCGGGAAGTTTTTAGTTTGATCAAATTTTCTCCAAAACCCATTATAAACCTGCTTTCCATCATAGTTTTGCTGACCATAATTTTTAAAAGGCTTTGAGAATTTCATGGCAAAATAAACCGTTCTTGTTCGCGCCCAGCCATTGGTCTGACGGTAACCGGTTACAGTATTTCCGTTTTCTACACGAGCGTAGGTCCAAACATTTTTTCCATTATAATTATAAATTCCGGCCATCAGATCCAGAATGATATGAGCCTGGTCAGACTTTGGAAAGGTATAGCGGTGAACACCCACTCTTGAGGTTGCTGTGAGTTCTGCTAAAATATTATGATCATCCAGTTTTACTTTGTAATATCCAGCTTCTGCTGTTTCATTCTGGTGTGAAAAAGTACTTCTGTAACCCCTTTCAGGATGGGAAGCTGTACCAGGATTAAGCTGTAATTTTCCTATCGTAGGCATAATAAGAAAATCTCCTAAATCGGAATGCCCCGTACCACTGAAGTGTGTAGAACTAAAGCCTACAATTGTTTTATCTTCATAACGATAGCCTGCACAGTATTTGTAAACTTCTCCATTGTACTTTCCGTTGAGTTCATAGGAAATGGAATCTGTTTCCGGGCTCAGCTGTACGGCTCCAAAAGGTGAAGTGGCACCAGGATAAGTGTGTCCCATTTTTTCGGTCCCAATAAGGGGATGGACATATTGTATCAGTTTTTCAAATTTTTGAGCATTACAGTGTACGCTGAAAAATAAAAGAAACAGAAAAACAGAGGTCTTGTGATGTTTCATTAATGACAAATTTTCAAAGGTTAAAATTAATTAAAATCATCATTTACTGCTTTATTTTACATGAAATTCGTTTAATATTGATGCTTTTCAGAAAAGCGGAACCCTATTCCGTGAAGATTTTCAATCAGAATGTTCTGCTCATCGGCCAATACTTTTCTCAGCCTTGAAATAAAGACATCCAGACTGCGCCCCATAAAGTAATCATCATCTCCCCAAATGGCTTTCAGGATGTCCTGTCTTTTCAGAACCGTATTTTTATTACGGATAAAGTATAAAAGCAGTTCAGACTCTCTCTGAGTAAGAGTAATGGTACTGATGGCGTCCTGTAAGGTATAATTTTTAGGATCGAAATCGTATTTGCCTACTTTATAGTTGTTGGAATAGGTATGGGTTTTCTTTGAGCGCTTCAGAAAAACTTCAATTTTCAGAATCAGTTCTTCTATGCTGAATGGTTTTACCAGATAATCATCGGCACCTATTTTCAAACCTTTGATGCGGTCTTCTTTCAAAGCTTTTGCCGAAATAAATATGATAGGGATGTCTGAATTTTTGCTACGAATGTGTTGTGCTACTTCAAAACCATTCATTTCAGGCATCATAATATCCAGAAGGCAGATGTCGAAAGTATTACTGTTAAAGGCTTCAACGGCAGATTTACCATCCGAATAGCAGCTGATGTCATAATAAGTTTCCAGGCTGTCCTGTATAAGGAAAGCAATTGTTTCATCATCTTCTGCATATAAAATTTTAGATTTCTCCATACTTACTTATTCAATTTAAAACGGGAAAAAGAGGGTAGTGGTAATTCCTCTGTCTGTATTATTTTCTACCGAAATTTTCCAGTTATGCTGCTGTACAACCTTTTTTACGTAAAATAATCCTAATCCGAAACCATTCACCTCTTCACTTCTTTTTGTATTTACGCGGTAAAACTTTTCAAAAATATGAGGAATATTTTTAACAGGAATCCCCATTCCGTTGTCTTTAAACTTTAAATATAGCCCTTTTGAATCTTTATAGGAAGAAATAATAATCGTAGGCTGTGTCTCACAATACTTGATGGAATTATCCAAAATATTATAAATGATGTTAGTAAAGTGAAACTCATCGGCCATGATTGCAATACCGCTGTCAATCTCTATATGGATATTGAGATCTTTTTCTTTTTGCAGCATAGCATCCGCAATCTCCTGAATAAATGGAAGTAATATTATTTTTTGAGGTTTTAACGAGAGTCCATAATCATCATTTTTGGCCAGATTCAGTATCTTTTCAATGTGACTGTTGAGTTTATAACTTTGATCGATGATAATGGAAGTATAGGTTTGCAGCTTCGTATTCTCCTTTACCAAATCCTGTTTGTTGAGCGCTTCTGATGCTAAAAGGATTGAGGACAAAGGAGTTTTAAATTCATGCGTCATATTATTGATGAAATCACGCTGCAGCTCTGAGAATTTTTTCTGTTGAATAATCGTGTAAATAGAATACACATACACCAAAAGAATAATGATAAGTGCAAAAGTAAGCACATACCAAAATCTTAATGAACTGATCAGATAAGTGGTTTTATCAGGAAAACGAATAGAAAAATAATAGATGAGGTTCTTATGCTTCGGGAAATTGATGACTTTATTACTGGGATTTTCCTGATGCGTAGACATATATTTTCCATAGATCATTTTGTCGCTGTGACAGTTGTATAAGGCATACACATAATCTGTATTGATCTGAAAACGGGTGAATTCTGTTTTCAGGTAATATTCCAGAACAACGGGGTGAAATTCATTGTTAATATTAACTACGTAATAATCATTGGCAATATTCTGTACAGGGTTTTCAGTAAAAGAATTTTTTCCTCCAGATAATTTTTCTGCTACTTCAAGCAATGCAATATTTACTTTTTGGTTGAACTTTTTATCTTCAAGGTTGTAAGCCTGTATGGTCCACATGAGCTGAGCTATTAAAATTCCAATAATAGCTACAAATCCTAACGTGATAATAATATTGAGTTTCTTGATTTTCATTTTTCCAGAACAATATTATCCAAAAATATCTATTAATCTTTTATCATTAACAACTTGTTAACAAATGTTTGACAGCGGTTAACAAGTGACTGCTGTTTTCTGTTTTATATTTGCTATATCAATAAAAAGGATAGGGCCTTAGTTCATTATCCTTAACCATTAAAATTTATACTCATGAAAAAATTAAAAATTACAGCAGTTTTAGCAGTTTTAGCTTTCTCTCCATTTTATGCAAATGTATTCTCTACAGAAGCTCCTTCTATTGTAAAAGTGGTTGCTGATGCTATCAAATGGAAGTCAGAATCTATAGACGTGGGAAGCATTCCTCAGGGAAAACCAAAAATCATCAGATTTGAATTTACCAATACAAGTTCAAAGCCGATCATCATACAGAATGTAGCGCCTTCATGCGGATGTACAACAGCAGATTATACAAAAACACCTATTCAGCCAGGGAAAAAAGGTTTTGTAGAAGCAAGTTATAACGCCGCTGCAGCAGGTCCGTTTATGAAAACAGTAAACGTTACAACCAGCGAAAGCAAAACTCCGAAGACTCTTTCTTTTAAAGGAACAGTCACTTCATAATAAATCATATTTCAATATTAACAAGAAGCCGTCTCACTATCTGTGGAACGGCTTTTTTCTCATTACTATCTCCTGCATAATTTAAAAAAACGACAGGAAGAATAATTATATTAAATTTACATATCAAGTATCATTAATTTTCTATGAGAATCTTTTCTCAGTCTGTAGAATTTATATTATATATTTATTAAAATAATTAAATTATGAGCATATACACACAACCGATGCTGCGCGAAGGAGCACTAAAAGATAAAGTAGCAATTGTAACAGGAGGCGGAAGCGGACTTGGTAAAGCAATGACCAAATATTTTCTGGAGCTGGGCGCCAGTGTGGTGATTACTTCCAGAAATCTGGAAAAACTTCAAACGACAGCAAAAGAACTGGAAGATGAAACAGGCGGAAAGGTTCTTTGTGTAGCTTGTGATGTAAGAAACTGGGAAGAAGTAGAGGCAATGAAAGAAGCTGCTTTAAAAGAATTTGGTAAAATTGATATCCTGCTCAACAACGCTGCAGGAAACTTTATTTCTCCTACAGAAAAACTGACGCACTCCGCTTTTGATTCTATTTTGGATATTGTTTTAAAAGGAACAAAAAACTGTACCCTTTCCATCGGAAAACACTGGATCGATTCTAAATCTCCGGGAACAGTTCTGAATATTGTAACAACCTACGCCTGGACGGGTTCTGCTTATGTAGTTCCTTCAGCTTGTGCAAAAGCAGGTGTATTGGCCATGACAAGATCATTGGCAGTAGAATGGGCTAAGTACGGAATTCGTTTCAATGCGATTGCTCCAGGGCCATTTCCTACAAAAGGTGCGTGGGACAGACTTCTTCCAGGGGATCTTCAGGAAAAATTCGATATGAAAAAGAAAGTTCCATTAAGAAGAGTAGGAGAACATCAGGAATTGGCGAACCTGGCAGCGTATCTTGTCTCAGATTATTCCGCTTATATGAATGGGGAAGTTGTCACCATTGATGGTGGAGAATGGCTTCAGGGAGCAGGAGAGTTCAATATGCTGGAAGCTATCTCAAGTGAAATGTGGGATGCTTTGGAAGCAATGATCAAAGCGAAAAAATCAAACTAAACGAAATAATACTGATAAAAACCTCCCGGATTTGTAACAATCGCGGGAGGTTTTTTTACCTATCTACAAAACTTTTACTATGAATTATAAACTTCCGACAGTCTTTTCTGCAGTAAGTGCTTTTCTTCTTTCAGGATTTACTTACGCGCAGCAAGCTCCAAAATATGATTATGTAGAAGCATTTAAACCTTTCTTTTATCCACAGACAGGCACCGAAACCCGTTCCGCTAGCGGTCAACCCGGACATGCTTATTGGCAGAATTCTGCCGACTATCATTTGGACGTAAGTTTAAACGAGGACAAAAAAGAGATTACGGGTACTGCTGAAATTACGTATACCAACAACAGTCCGGATCAGTTAAGTTTTCTTTGGTTGCAGCTGGATCAAAATTTATTTGCAAAAGACTCTCGTGGAAACGCTGTAACTGCTTTATATAGTAGTGGAAAGGGACGTAATGGTGAAAATTTTGACGGGGGATATACCATTAAATCAGTAAAGCTTGATGGTAAAGATGTAAAATATACAGTTAGCGATACAAGGATGCAGATTGATTTACCAAAAGAACTGAAATCAAGAGGAGGCGTCGCCAAAATATCGATTGAATATTCTTTTGTTTCTCCTGATTATGGCTCTAGCAGAATGGGAATCCTGGAAACGAAAAATGGCAGAATTTTTACCGTAGCGCAATGGTACCCAAGAATGTGTGTATATGATGATGTAATGGGATGGAATACCCTTCCTTATTTAGGCGCTTCAGAATTTTATCTGGAATATGGAAATATCACCGCCAATATTACAGTTCCGGCAAGCCATTATGTAGTAGCATCAGGAGAACTTTTAAATGAGAAAGGAGTATACAGTAAAGAAGAAATAAACCGATGGAATCAGGCCAGAAACAGTGATAAAACTGTAATGATACGGCCAGAATCTGAAATTACGAAAAATAAACCCTCCGGAACCAAAACCTGGAAATTTAAAATTGTACAGGCCAGAGATTTTGCGTGGGCATCTTCTGCAGGATTTATTTTAGATGCAGCAAAAATTAATTTGCCAAGTGGAAAGAAATCACTGGCTGTTTCAGCATATCCTGTTGAAAGCGAGTGGGGAAGGTCTACAGAATATACCAAGGCTTCTATAGAATATTATTCTGAAAAGTGGTATGAATATACCTATCCGGCAGCCATCAACGTAGCAGGAAATGCTGGCGGAATGGAATATCCCGGAATTGTTTTCTGTCACATGAATTCAAAAGGATCTGGGCTTTGGGGAGTAATCGATCATGAGTTTGGTCACAACTGGTTTCCAATGATCGTGGGATCTAATGAAAGAATGTTTGCCTGGATGGATGAAGGTTTTAATACATTTATCAACAGCCTTTCAACAGATGCTTTTAATAAAGGAGAATATTCCAGAAAAGGGAATTCTCTGAAAGCCGATTTTCTTATGAATGATAATCTGGAGCCTATTATGGTGGGGCCTGATAATATGGGAGGAGGAAATATTGGTACTTTAGCTTATTACAAACCCGCTGCGGGATTATCTATATTAAGAGAAACGATTCTAGGACCTGAAAAATTTGACAAAGCTTTCAGAACTTATATCGACCGTTGGGCCTTTAAGCATCCTACTCCCTGGGACTTTTTCCACAGTATGGAAAATGTTTCAGGAGAAGAGCTGAGCTGGTTTTGGAGAGGGTGGTTTTTTAATAACTGGAAGATAGATCAAGCAGTGAAAAATGTAACATATCTGGGAAATGATCCTCAATATGGTGCTCAGATTACCATTGAAAATATAGGACAGCTTCCAATGCCGACAACTGTTCGGATAACTTTTAAAGATGGAACAGCAAAAACAGTAAAAATACCTGTTGAGGTTTGGAAAAAAAATAAAGAATGGACCATCCAAATAGATTCGAATAAAGCCATCAACGAGGTGAAACTTGATCCGAAATCTTTAATTCCTGATGCTAATTTGGATAATAATATTTGGTCCTCCTCTGCTGCAAAACCATAGGATGACTGCAAATTGAAATGTCGTTTCACAAATTATATGGTTAATTTAACAATATAATCATACAAACAAGACTTCCTTGTCAAAGAGAAGCCTTATTTTTGTCTCTTACTGATAAAATAACATATGAATTTCAGACTTTCAATGATGTTCCTCGTGTTTTTTGCATGGGGATTTTCACAGGACTTTACCGTAATGAGTTTCAATATCAGACTGAATGTAGAATCTGATAAAGAGAATGCCTGGCCACAGAGAAAACAGGATGTTGCCGATTTATTAACATATTATCATCCCGATTATTTCGGTGTTCAGGAAGCACTTCCAGAACAGATGAAAGATATCAAAAACGGATTGAAAAACTATGAGTACATCGGAGTGGGAAGAGATGACGGAAAAGAAAAAGGAGAATTTTCTGCTATTTTTTATGACACCAACAGACTGGATGTTGTAAAATCTGGAACGTTCTGGTTATCTGAAACTCCCGAAAAACCTTCAAAAGGATGGGATGCTGCATTGAACAGAATCTGTACATATGCTATTTTCAAGGATAAGAAAACAAAAAAAGAATTCCTGGCCATGAATCTTCACTTTGATCATATAGGAAATGTGGCAAGAGTAAAATCTTCTGAACTAATCCTGAAAAAGATTAAAGAACTTAACCCTAAAAATCTTCCGGTAACGTTGAGTGGAGACTTTAACCTTACAGACGATTCTGAACCTATAAAAATTCTTTCTCAGAATATGAAAGACAGTTTTTACCATTCGGAAACCAAGCATTATGGCCCTGTAGGAACCTTCACCGGGTTTAATGTGAATGAAGTACCCAAAGAAAGAATTGACTATATTTTTACCCAAGGATTCAAAATAAAGAAACACAGACATATCAACGACAGAAGAGAAAACCTTCTCTATCCTTCGGATCACTTTCCGGTACTTGTGAATCTTTCCCTATAAAAGAAATCAAACAGTTGGAAAATCAACCTCAAATCCAATTCCTCTCAGGGATTGGATTTTTACTTCCTCATCATTACTGAAGTATTTTCTGAGTCTGCTAATGAATACATCCAGACTTCTTCCTGTAAAATAATCGTTGGTCTCCCAGATATGATCCAGAATATTATCCCTTGTGATCATTGTATGATTATGTTTCAGAAGGTACAGTAGAAGTTCCTGCTCACGGGCAGTCAATCGTACATTACCATTGGGATGGGAAAGCTGAAGCTTCTGGGTATCCAGTTGATACTGTCCGATTTTTATATGAAGATCTGTGGTTACAGGAGCCGCTCTTTTTAATATATTTTTGATTCTTAATACCAGTTCCTCAGGATCACAAGGTTTGGGAATATAATCGTCTGCTCCTATTTTCAATCCGGTTAACCGGTCAATTTTCTGATTTTTTGCTGTTAAAAATAATAGGGGGAACCCATTTCTTTCCTTTAAAATCATTTTAGCGAGTGAGAAACCATCAATATTCGGCATCATGACATCCAGAATACCGATGTGGAAATTAAAATCTGTAGAGATGAGGGTGGCAATATCCTGAGGATTCTGAAACCAGCTGACTTCAAAATCTTCCAGTTCCAGATATTGTTTCAGGATCATCCCAAAATCCGGATCGTCTTCTGCCAGAAGAATTTTAGTTTTCATAAGGAACTGATATTTTAAAAGTACTTCCCACACCACGCTGGCTGGAAACATCTATTTTACCTTGATAATTTGAAATAATCTTTTTTACAAAATAAAGCCCAAGTCCAAGCCCTTTGCTGTTATGGATATTGTTGCCCTGGATTCTGTAGAACTTTTCAAAAATATTCTTTAGTTCACTGTTTTCCATGCCATTTCCGTTATCGGAGATTTCAATTTCCAGGTGATCAGAAAGGTTTGCTATATTTATATTGATATCGGAAGCTCCATATTTTACACTGTTTTCACATAAGTTTTTAATCACTGTTTCCATGAGATTTTTATCAAAAGGAAGTTCTTGTGATACTTTATTTTCAAGCTTGAATTTGTTTTGAGAATACGTAAAAGCAAGATCCTGAATAAAGAAACTCCAGTCTTCCGGTTGTACAGGACTCATTTCATCGGGTATTTCATCCTTATGAAGCTGATGCATCAGGCTTTCCAGTCTTGAAATCTGTCTGTCTATGAGAGGAAGAGTCTCTGGGCGCATTTCTTTTTTCAGGGTTTTTGAGGCAATTTTTAATGTGGCAATAGGCGTTTTGAATTCATGTGAAATATTATCCACAACGGTGTGGAGAACTTCTACCTGTTTCTTCTGTTTAATTAAATTTTGAATGGTGAAAATATAGAGCAGAAGGACACTGCCCAGCAAAAGGATGCAGCAGATTATTAATAATGCCAACTCTTTAAAAACGATACTTTTAATATTCCGGATTTCAAAATCGCTCTGGCTGGTGATGAAAAAGATATCTCTTTTTTCAGGCGTTTCTATCCCTTTGGTTTCTCTTGTGGATGAGGTTCTCCAGGTTCCGGTACTGGATACTTTAGGCTTTTTTACCGGGTCTTTTGTTTCAAAAATGGTGATTGGATTGCTAATCACCTTAACGCTATCCGGAAGATGAATGATTGAGGTGTATCTGATCCTTGCGGAAATTTGATATCCATCTTTTTTGAGACGATCATTGATGTAATTGTTCAGTCTTTTACTTACTTCTTTTCTATCCTCAGAAAAATGTCTTATAAATTCTTTTTTGCTGATCTCTTTATTATAGTATCTGATGATAATCCGTTGAAGCGTATCACTTTTTACCTCTTTTGCGTCATGAATATTCTCCAGCTTATCAGAATAATTTGTGAGCTGATTATTTACAGAACGGTAAATGTCTCTTTCTTTCACCTGATAGGTTTTATACATAAAATATGCCTGAATTCCCAGAAGAAGCAGGAATAATGTAGAAAAAAGGAGGATAAGATGTTTGCTTTTGGATACCATTGAAACAAAGATAATGCTTTAAGAATTTTCTGAAAACAGTATTTGGACATTAACCCTGCGTTAACCTTCCATTAACCGAAATTCTCCCTTTCAATACAGAATTTTGCAATGTAAAACAAAACGAAATTTTGTTTTGCTTCATAAAAAAACATTCATCATTATGAGAAAAATTATTCTTTTTCTGTGCTTTCCGGTGTTGATACTTGCTCAGAAACAAAAGCTGACAGGTACTATTGAGAATGCAGAGAATGAAAAACTTTCAGAGATAAAAATTCTGTTATATAATTCACAAAATGAATTGGTCAGAGAATTGAAAAGTGATCATAACGGAAATTTTATACTGGAAGGTATTTCGGAACCAACAGTAAAGTTGGTGGTAAAAAACAAAGGATATTCTTTGTACGAAAAGACGTTGGATCTTGAGAAGCCCGACCTTTTACAGATTGTTCTGAAAAAAGAATCTCAGGAAATAGAAGAGGTTGTAATGACTAAACGAAAACCATTGGTAAAAAGAAAGATCGACCGTCTTGAATTCAATGTCGAAAATAGCAATATCTCTTCTCTGAACGCCTGGGAAATTTTAAAAAATACCCCTAATGTCAGCGTCAGTAATAATGCGCTTACCGTAAAAGGAAGCACAGGTATTCTTGTTACCATTAATGATAAAAAGGTAATGCTGACTGGAGATGAACTTAAGAATCTTTTGGAAAATACACAGGGTGATGAAATCAAATCTGTAGAAGTTATTACCAATCCTCCGGCGAAATATGAAGCCTCAGGAAGCGCTGTTCTGAATATCGTCATGAAAAAGAACAAAATTGAAGGCTATCGTGGTATTGTATCTTCCAAATATGTACAGACACAATATGCAAAAGGAGTTTTTGGACTTTCGCAGTATTATAAAAAGGATAAACTTTCCGTTATGGGAAGCTATTATAAAGGCTTGGGAACATACTACCGGGAAGGAACAGACTATGTCAACTATCCGGAAAGCCAGACCCGATGGGTAAGTATGATGAATAGGAAGGATAAAAACACTAACCAGAATACCCTGAACTTTAATGTAGAATATGAATTGGACAGTTTGACCAATTTGAGTCTCAACTATTCAGGGTATTTTTCTCCAAAATCTTACGGAACTTATGATGTTCCTACTCATATTTTGAACAGCCAGGATATTGTTGAATCTGAATACAGAACAATCAATGATCATCGTTCACGCTCTATCAACAATTCTTTAAGCTTTCAGGTAGATAGGAAACTGAATAAAAAGAGCAGCCTGTCGTGGATCAATTATTTTACAGGAAATAATGCCGACAAATATCAGAATGTAATCACCCATTTGAACTTTGCCGGAGAACTGTCGCGAGAAGATAATTTTATCACCCAAAACAAAGCTGATGTTCAGTTGTATTCTACCCAATTGGATTATCAATGGAAAAATGATAAACTGGAATTTGAGTCCGGAGCCAAGTATAGTTTTGTGAAAACCAACAGTCAGCTCGATTTTTCAGATAATGAAAATGGACAGCTTCAATACAGACCAGAAAAGAGTAGTATTTTTGATTATAAAGAACACAATTTTGCTTTATATTCTTCACTTTCCTACAATATTGGAAAATGGAGTTTTAAAGGAGGGCTTCGAGCGGAGAAAACAGCTCTCGAAGGAATTGTTTCTGAACCTTATGAACTTAATAAAAACGATTACTGGAAGTTTTTCCCTACTTTTTATGCACAATACACTACCGAAGATAAACAGGAATTTGGGTTCTCCTATGGAAAGAGAATCAGCAGACCATCGTATTCATGGTTGAACCCTGCAAAATCTTACTACAATCTGTTTTCCTACTATCAGGGAGATCCAAAGTTAAAAGCGACCATTGTTCATAATCTTAATTTGACCTATTCATGGAAGAATTGGAATCTGGATTTTTATTATCGAAAAGAAATCTACCCATCAATGGAAATCTCATATCAGGAACCAAGTACTAATAGCCTTATTTATCATTTTACCAATATTGAAAAGGGAGAAGCATTTGGACTGAACCTCTATAAGAACTTTCAGATAAAACCGTGGTGGAATATCATCGTATCCGAAAATCTGGAACATAACGAAAATTACTTTACCGGGATAGACAGTATGCTGTATAAAAATAAAGTCTGGAATTGGAATTCTACTATTTCTACAAGTTTTACATTGGATAAAAACAGTGACTGGAAAATGGAAATAGGGCATCGCTACTACTCTCCGGGAATACAGGGAACTTTCAGAATTTCTTCTAACTGGTCAGCGTATTTTGTGATGAACAGAAAGTTTTTCAATAAAAGATTGGAAGGCAGCCTCATCGTCAATGATATTTTCCGAAGCACAAGGCAGAAAGTCAGTACAAAATATGCCAATCAGGATAATTATTTCCTGGATTATATGGATACACAAGGATTTACGCTTTCGTTGAAATTTAACTTTGGAAATCAATCCGTAAAAAATGTGAAAACAATTAAAAAGGCTGCAGAACAGGAACGGTTATAAATGCGGTATTAATCAAATTAAAAACAGAACTGTTTTTCCAGTAATTTTTGTGATCACTTTAGATATGCAAATTATGATATTTTGTTCTTTATATAGATTTACAGTAAAAAATAATTAGGGAATTTAATCAATATGAATTTTCATAAAACATTATTATAAAAGAATTTAAATTCTAATGTCACATTTTCGCTATTTTTGATACCTATCTTAAAAAAGAGCGTTATGAAGAAAATTCTTTCCGGAATGCTGATGGTTGTCTCGTTGCTGCAGATCTCCGCACAGGAACTGTATATACCAAGAAATATAAAGAAAGCCTTTGATAAAGGAACACGTGATATTTCTGGAGCGCCAGGCAAAAACTATTGGCAGAATAAGGGAATTTACAATGTAGAAGTGAAAGTGGATGCAGGTACAAAAGTGGTTTCGGGAAAGGAAATCATTACCTATACCAACAACAGTCCTGATAATCTTAATGAACTGGCAATAAGATTTGTGAATAACCTTCACAAGCCGCAGTCTCCGAGATCAGGTTTTGTTTCCAAAGATTTTTTATCCTCAGGACTGAAAATTAAATCTTTCATCGTAAATGGTGAGAAATACGATATCAATAGTGACGATTGGGGAACGGTTGAAAAAGTGAAGCTGAAATCTGCTTTGAAAGCAAAATCCAAAGCCGAGGTTAAAATAGAGTGGGAGTACCCTCTTTCCGTACAAAGTGGGAGAGAAGGACAGATCGATTCTGAAACTTTTTACGTAGCCTATTCTTTCCCAAGAATATCGGTGTATGATGACTATAATGGATGGGATATGCTTCCTCACTCGGACAGACAGGAGTTTTACAACGATTTTAATGATTATAATTTTACCATCTCAGCCCCTAAAAACTATGTGGTTTGGGCAACAGGTGATTTTCTGAACCCTGACGTTGTATTGCAACCGGAATATCTGAAAAGATATAAAGCTTCTTTGAAAAGTGACCAGGTAATGCACATCGCCTCCGAGCAGGAAATGAAATCGGGTAAAGTAACAAAACAGAATAAATGGAATGTGTGGAAATTTAAAGCCAATCATATTACAGATTTCTGTTTTGCAATGAGTAATCATTATGTTTGGGATGCATCAAGTGTTCAGCTGAAAACAAAAAGAGCCAGCGTTCAGGCAGGATATAAAAACGGAGCAAAAGATTTTGAACATTATGTAGAGTGGATGCGCTATAACCTGGATTGGTTTTCCAAAAACTGGCCGGGAGTAGAATATCCTTATAATGTAATGACTGCCATTCAGGGATATGCTGATATGGAATATCCAATGATGATTAATGATACCAGTATTCCTGACGATCTGCGGGATGCAAGATTAACCGCTGATCATGAAATTGCCCATACGTATTTTCCTTTCTACATGGGAATTAATGAAACGAGATATGCTTTTATGGATGAAGGCTGGGCTACGACATTAGAATATCTGATCGGAATTGATGAAAATGGAGAGCAGGCTGCTAAAGAATTTTACAAAAATTTCCGTGTGAAAAAATGGATCACTGACCCTTCTGCGGAACAGGATCAACCTATCATTACCATGAGTACACAGGTAAGTGGTGCAGGGTATGGGAATAACTCTTATGTAAAGGCTTCTTTATCTTACCTCGCTTTGAAAGATTACTTGGGTGATGAATTATTCAAGAAAGCATTACATCATTATATGAATAACTGGAACGGGAAGCATCCTGTGCCGTGGGATTATTTTAATTCGATGAATACGGGAGCGGGTAAAAATCTGAACTGGTTTTTCCACAACTGGTTTTATACCAACAACTATATTGATCTTAAAGTGGCAAGAGCTTCTCAGATGAATGATTTGCTAACGGTGAATGTTGTAAATGTAGGCGGATTTGCCATTCCGTTTGATGCCATAATTTCCTACGAGGATGGAACGATTGAAAAACTTCATTTTTCTCCTTCGGTTTGGGAAAAAGATCAAAAAATGACAGATTTGGCTATTCCTATTAAGAAAAAGGTAAAATCTGTGAAATTGGACGGAGATCTCTTTATGGATTATACTCCGGAAGATAACAGCAAAGTTTTATAACATTAAAAAAGCTCTATCAAATGGATAGAGCTTTTTTGTTTCACCTATAAATTGTTTATTTCTAAATGAAAGTATTTTAAAAATATCTTAGAAATATGCTGTCAGTCGCAATCCTAAAGTAAAGTAATTGATTCTTTCCTTGGCAATTAAGTTGTTGAGTTCATTATCCAGTTCTTCGCTCTCTTCAACGGTATCACTAAAATGATAACGGATGGAGGAATTGATTTGGTTATACTCAGAATATAGCGTAATTCCCAATTCTGGATTGAATTTGTAAGTAAGAGCAGCACCCGTGTTCCAACGGAAAGCTGGTTTGGGTTTATATCTGGCTATGGGAAGTTCATGCGTGGAAGAATCAATATTATCACTTTTGATGAAAACTTTTCCACTCGCCGTAGCAGAATATCCCGCAGTGGCTTTGAACATGATCTGCCAGTTGTCTGAAAACTCATGAGAAAAGTAAGGCCCAACACCTGCTCCAAGAAATCCTAAAGATTGTGTAATGATACTGTAGTCACCAAAACTTTCTCCATTTTCCAGAGGAACTCTCAAAGGCTTGATCGGGAAGCTGCTGAAGCTTAAATCTCCACCTACACCCCATTTTTTTGAAAAGAAATAAGCACCTTCTAATCCTCCTTCAAAACCAATTTGCTTTTTATCATCCAGTTCAGATTCTTTAAGGAAGTTGGTTGTTCCAAAAGCGGCTCCCATTTTTAAAGCTAAAAAGGATGGGTTGTCATTTCCTTCAATCTTAGATAGAAATCCTAAATTGTCACCTTTGTTTTTGTAAATCTTATCAATAAAGAAATATCCTAATTCTGTAGATAAAATACCAATTCCTGCACCGGCAAGTACATCGGGAATCCAGTGTCTGTTATTTAAATTTCGTCCCAATCCTGTAAGAGCAGCACTTCCGTATCCGGCAATGCTATAGGCGGGATTCACCATTCCATATTCTTTATGAAGGAAGCTCGCATTGGTAAAGGCCATAGCGCTGTGACCTGAAGGAAATGAATTGTTTTTAGAACCGTCCGGACGCTCAACTTTTGCTGTATATTTGATAGAATTTACCAATATAGCCATAATCACCAAACTGGTTCCGTAAGATAGAGTAGCTCTTCCAATATTGTTCCTTCCTTTTACGCCTGCCAGTTTTAATCCATAAACAGTGGCGGCGGGAGCGTATTGGAGATAGTCATCATATTTTGCTTTAAAGGTGGGAAGATATCGATTGCGGACTTCCCGGATGTTTTCTTTTTCACCCCATGTAGCGGCTGCCGCCGTAAAAAGTATGGCTGGAGCTATAGACTTTTTTACCCATTCCTTTTTCATAAAAGGAGTTTTATCCTGAACAATATTAATATTGTCTGAGCTGATTGCTGCCAGATCTTGTTGTAGATTTCGGGACTGGATAGTGTCCTGAGCTTTATAACAGTATAAATGCAATAGTATTCCTGATGCTAATGCTAGTTTTTTCATTCGTAGTGACCCTCAAGTTTAAGTGGCGTAAAAATATAAAAAAAACCTATCCCAACTTGGAATAGGTTTTAAATATTTAAAAAATGTTAATTTTAAAGTACTCTTAATCCGGATCTTGCGCCTGAAGAAGCTACTACTGACTGCATTCTAGCTTTTTGTCCTGCAGAGAACATGAACATTGCACCATCATCTACATAGTCCATATAGTTCATAAACATAATAGATCTTGATACACCGCTACATGTATTGTACTGAGGATACACAGGTTTTCCATAGTTCGCTGTAGTTTGTGTAGGAGTATCGCTTACAAGATCGTTTCCACAGTTTGCGTCTCCCCAAATGTGTCTTAGGTTAAGATAATGACCTACTTCGTGAGTAGCTGTTCTTCCTAAATTGAAAGGAGAAGAAGCACCTGTTTTACCGAAATAAGGAGCTCCAATTACAACACCATCATTCCATAATCCTGCAGATTCAGGGAAAGTGGCATAGCCAAGGATAGTTTGTCCAGAGCTGGTCATGTTTCCTACAATCCAGATGTTCAGGTAATTGGTAGGATTGGTAGCATCAATACCTCCTGTAGATGCTTTTTTCATACCATCGTTCGTAGCCCAGCTTGTTTTGGTAGTCGATTTTCTTACGGTGTTTACCAGTCTGAATTTTACTTTTGTATCTCCTGAACTTACAGGCTTGAATTCTGCAGGGATTTTAGTGACATCACTGTTTGTACCTGAATAGTCGGCATTCAATACTGCAATTTGTTCAGCAATTCTGGCATCAGAAACATTTTCTGCAGAAGTTCTGTAAAGAACGTTAACAATTACAGGAATTTCTACAGTTCCGTCAGCAAGTACTTTTCCAAGTTTCAGATCATTGGCAAATTTTTCAGTACTGTTTTCCAACGTTGCGAATCTCTGTCTGAGTTCCGGACTGTTTTTTAATGCTTCCTGTCTTATAGCTTCAGAAGCACAACCTCTTTGAACAAGGTTTGAGGTAGTTGATGGCTCATTGGCGGGAGCTTCATTTTGATTCGTAATGTTGTCGCTGTTACAAGCCGACATTACACCGAGCATACAAGCTCCAAACAATAGTTTTTTCATATCGTTAATATTTTAGGTTTGGGGATGTGAAATTATATTATTTGAAATTGATATGCAAATTATTTTACGAATTATTTAATAAATCGTTATTTAATGAGTGTTTTGGTTGTGTTTTTGATATTGTATTTTGATTTATATTGAATTTTAATCAAAAAGTAAAATTTATTTTATATTTCACTTTTTAGTGTATTTTTAAATGTAAAAAATTTCGTATTATTTATATTTCATAGAAAATTTTTATGTGTAATTCTAATTTGCGAAACCATTTTTAATCGCAAAAACAGCAAGGCCAACGCGGGTTTTTAAATCAAGTTTTTCACAAAGCTGATCGCGATAGCTTTCTACAGTTCTTGGGCTGCAGCACATTCTGTCTGCAATTTCTTTATAACTCAGTTCTGTAACCGTGTATTTAAGGAATTCCTTTTCTCGTTCTGAAATCTTTATAACAACTTCAGCTTCCTGATCTTTGGTCAGGTTGGAGAAGATGATTTTCGATGCCCATTCTGGGTAAAAGAAACCATCAGTATTCAATCTGGAAAGTGCTGTTTCCAGATCTTTTGGGTGGGTGTTTTTCAGAAGATAGCCTTTTGCTCCACATTTGATCATTTTAATCACACTCGTGTCATCTCCCTGCATACTGAGTGCCATAATTTTAATACCGGGATGGTTTTTTGTAAGCCATGCTGCGGTTTCAAAACCGTCCATAATAGGCATACTGATATCCAATAGAATAATATCAGGAATGGTATTGCCTTCTTCAAATTTCTGGATCAGATCCTTTCCGTTTTCAGCAACATAGATCACCTCAAATTCATTGAAATTACTGATGATTCCCTCTAGTGCTTTGGCAATAAGTACATGGTCGTCAACAATGACTATAGATTTTTTCATGACTGTTTCTTTAAAATGATGTTAAGTGTTGTCCCTTTGTTTTTTTCGCTTTCAAGGCTGAACTGGGCACCAATAATTTCAGCTCTGTTTTTCATATTGGTAAGACCAATGCCGTTGGAGGTGATGTGAGAAGTATCGAAACCGCTTCCGTCATCATGAATAGTAAGTTCCCAAAGTGTTTCCTCAGAAGTGCTCAGTGTAATATAGATATTCTTACAATGAGAGTGTTTTATACTGTTCTGGATAAATTCCTGAGTGATTCTGAGCAACATGTTTTTATGAACAAAACCCAGATCCAATTGATCAAAATTGTGTTTAAAACTTACATGACACTTTTTAAAAGAATTGGTGTTATCCACCTCTTCCTGTATCAAAGTTACAATTTCCTTTTGGTTGATATTATCATCCGTAAGGGTTTTTGAGAGGCTTCGAAGATCTTGTAGGGATTGATTAATAATTTGTGAAACCTGATCAATTCTTTCACTGGCCTCGGATACCTTGTTTTCGTAAAGCATCTGTTGTACATACAGACTTACTAATGTCAGTTTCTGTCCAATATTGTCATGAAGTTCCCGCCCGATTTGTTGCATGGTAGCCTGTTGGATCTCCAGTTGAGTTGCCAAAAGCTCTCTCTGATGAATTTCGTTTTTCATTTCGATCTCATTCAAATACTCTCTTTTTCGCTGTCTGTAATTTCTAATGTATATAAATACGGCTATTACAAACATCAAAAAAAAGATGTTGAATGAAATAATGGTTATTAAGAGCTCTGTTTTCCCCATATAAATGAACTTGCGAATAAAATATACATAACTGCTCCCGAAACCTGAAAGTATATAAAATAAATATCCCAGATTTCTATGTATTTCCATAGAAGAGAGTTAAAAGTCATGAATGGCTGATTAGCTATATAAAAGAGTGTTACTCCCAGGTTAATATAAAACATTTTGTTTTTACTGAAATTAAGAATCTCAGATGAATTAACCTGCTTATAATATTCCATGATTACCAAAGCCATTAAGAGTAGGCAGCCTATATTATAATTGAAAGAAAAAATTATTTTCTTTTCTGGGAAAAAAAGATCCCTGAGAATATATGTTAAAATATATACGCCCGTCATAATGTAGAACAGCTTTGCTTTCTTTAAAGATTCTTTTGCATACAGCCAATAAAAAAATATAAACTGCAATGGAATCACAAAGTAATTATAAAAAATTATCCTATCTATTTTAAGTGGTTTTTCTCCCCATTTTACAGCGGACTCACATAAAAAAATAAGTATAAGATAAATTGCCAGATATCTCCAGGGTTGCTTTTTTACACGGTTATAATAAATCAAAGAGGTTAAAGCAGCAAATGCTTCACCCCAATACATGAATGACGAAAAAATTTTTTGAATCTCAGTCATACTATTTTTAAGAATATGAATAGTAATTAATAGGATTCACCCGATGGGGGAGATGGTGGAATAAGTGTTCCACTGTTTTCTCCAATTGTTCCGTCGTCATCAGAAGGTCCTATAGGTCCACCTTTTTTGGCTAAGCTTAATCCAAGTGCATTATTACCTCCATTTGCGTTAAGAGTATTAAAGTCACAATGATCTTCTTTACCATTTTCATTTGTTTTTTTCAAAGTAGGTATTAGTACCAATGTATGCTTCTCTGCATATTCTTTAGGCACAGGATGAGAATCCATAATGTTCCAGTTTTCAATTTTTGGATATGAAGCGTAATAGAATCTGATTCCAAGATCTTCTTCTTTAACCTCTGGATTGGTTTTTTGAGCTTCTTCTTCAATCGTGGCAATAAATTTTTTCAGTTTTGGAAGATCAAACCATATAGAATGGGCGTCTTCTATCCCTAAATTAGTGTTGATGGCATTCAGGTGATTTTGACGATAATTGTCAATCAGATTCTTAATAAGGCTGGTTGACATTACCCCCGGTTGTTGTGGATTGTTTGATTCTGCATTCATAGCTTAGTTGTTTATAATATACATCTCAGTTAATATGCAAATTTCGTAAAAAAAAATAGGATTAAATAGGGAATTTCCCTGATTGTTTTACCGTGTTTTTACGGATTGTACAGAAAAGGTAAACTATGAAAAGAAAAACCGGAGATTTCTCCGGTTTTGGTCTTAGATACATGGATATCTTTTGGGATCCCTGCAAACCATTCCTGTTGAGCAGCAGAGTCCATTACGGCAGTTCATATTCTCATCACACATAGCCAGAGCAGGAATTAATCCGCCTTCGATTTTCTTTAAATCCTTTCTTTTTAATTTTTTCATACTGATTTTGTTTTAGTTAGTGATCAAATGAAAGATAAATATAACAATAATTCACGGCTAAAAGATATATTTTTAAAACAAATTAAAAACTACTCAATAATCATTGTTTGATTGATGCTGATTAATTGTGCAGATGGATCTTTAATTTTAACATTAAGGATGTATCCATTTGTCATATATTCCAGATACCATAATTTTGTTTTATTATATTCTTTACCTTTATAAGCAGTGATTCTTGCTTTTTTCAGGTTGATTTCGATCACATTTTGAATTTCAGTATCATTAAGGTTTGGATTGTTTTTTTTGTAGCTATCCATCAAGTATTTTTTTCCCAATACAATACCTGATTGTATCGCCTGATCTTTTGATAATTTAAATTCTGTATCCCAATTTACGGTCAGCAAAAGTTTTCCATTAGCATCATACTCCCTTGAAATGCCCGTATTTTCTCTAGATGGATTTAAACCTGTGTCCGTTATTTTCAAATGACCATTTTGGAAGTATTGATTTTCGGTGATATATTTTTTATTCTTTACAATCTCTTTATAGCCATTTTTTTCAAATACACACTGTATTTCTAATTTCTTATCCGTGAAAATCTCTAATCTTGAATCATTGGAAAGATAAAAATAGTATCCTTTCTTTTTAAGGGTAAAATAGGCTTGTTTAAGGTAAACGTGTGTATTGGATTCATAAGCTTTTACCATCTCATCTGTAATTTCCGACGCAGGAGTTCCCCATTCTATCAAGCCTTGCTTTAGTATTTCGTACTTTATGGCGGTTACACTGTCTATTTTTCTTTTGGAATAATACTGTTGATCTTTATAAATTATATCGTCATTGCCGCTGTTTACTGCATTGAGATATTCCCCGCGCATTTTCTTATAATCATTGAGTGTGAATGGTGACTTTGCTTCCTTTTGTGCCTTGGCTAAACATGATAGGAAGAAGAAAGTAATAAGAAAGAGTTTTTTAGGCATTAGTATTATTTTAGTGTAAAAGTATATAAAAAATAAGTGCTGCAGATCTCTCTACAGCACTTACCCACAAAAAATAATGTATATGAAAAAAAACTATTTTATTGTTCCGTAGGTCGGAAAACCAACCCTGTTTCTACGAAGTAATCTAATGTGATCCTGTCGCCATCATTCACATTTCCGGCAAGGATCTCTTTAGAAAGCTTGTTTAATACTTCCTGTTGGATTACTCTTTTCAATGGTCTGGCTCCGAAAGCAGGATCATATCCTTTATCCATCAGATAATCTACCGCATCCTGAGTGAAAGTCATAATAATGTTTCGTTTTGCTAACATATCATTGAAGCCTCTCAACTGATACTGAACGATTTTTCCGATTTCTTTTTTTCTTAAAGGCTGGAACAGTACAATTTCATCAATTCTGTTCAGGAATTCCGGACGAAGTGTTTGCTTTAAAAGATCAAAAACTTCATCTTTTGTTTTATCCACAATTTCATCCTGATTTTCCTCAGTAAGATTTTCAAAATTTTCCTGAATCAGATGTGAACCTAAATTCGAGGTCATAATAATGATTGAATTTTTGAAATTCACCACACGTCCCTTATTATCTGTCAGACGTCCATCATCTAAAACCTGAAGTAAGGTGTTGAAAACATCCGGATGTGCTTTTTCAATTTCGTCTAAAAGCACTACGGAATAAGGTCTTCTTCTAACCGCTTCAGTCAATTGTCCGCCTTCATCATATCCTACATATCCCGGAGGGGCTCCTACCAATCTTGAAACACTGTGACGTTCCTGATATTCACTCATATCAATTCTGGTCATATTGTTTTCATCATCGAATAAGAATTCCGCCAATGCTTTTGCCAATTCGGTTTTACCTACTCCGGTTGTTCCCAGGAATAAGAATGATCCGATAGGTTTTTTATCATCACTCAATCCTGCTCTGTTTCTTCTGATAGCATCTGCCACTGCCTGAATCGCTTCATCCTGTCCTACAACTCTATGGTGTAGTTCTGCTTCAAGATTCAGTAATTTATCTCTTTCAGACTGTAATAATTTGGTTACAGGAATCCCTGTCCATTTAGCAATCACTTCAGAGATATTTTCTGCGGTAACTTCTTCTTTGATCAGCTCATTTTGATGATTCTGCATTTCAAGTTCAACCTTAGCAAGTTCATCTTCTTTTTCACGGAGTTTTCCATATTGGATCTCTGCTACTTTGGCATAATCTCCAGCTCTGGAAGCTCTTTCTGCTTCATGTTTCAGAGCTTCTATATCTTTTTTGATCTGGGTAAGATCTTCACTTTTCTGTTTTTCTTTCAGCCATTTGGCATTGATCTCATTTCTCTGTTCAGAAATTTTAGCAATATCTTCTTTGAGATGATCAATTTTTGTCTGATTGCCCTCTCTTGAAATGGCCGCCAGTTCAATTTCCAGCTGCATCAGTCTTCTGTCCAGAACATCCAGTTCTTCCGGTTTGGAATTGATTTCCATTCTTAGTTTTGCAGAAGCTTCATCAATAAGGTCAATCGCTTTGTCCGGTAAAAAACGGTCTGAAATATATCTTTGAGACATTTCTACCGCAGCAATAATTGCCTCATCTTTAATTCTTACCTTGTGGTGAGCCTCATATTTATCTTTAATCCCACGGAGGATAGAGATTGCAGATTCAGTATCCGGTTCTTCCACCATTACTTTCTGGAAACGTCTTTCTAAGGCTTTATCTTTTTCAAAATACTTTTGATATTCATTCAAAGTAGTGGCACCAATGGCTCTTAATTCTCCTCTTGCTAAGGCTGGTTTTAAGATGTTGGCTGCATCCATTGCTCCTTCACCACCTCCGGCTCCTACCAAAGTGTGAATTTCATCGATGAAAAGGATAATCTGTCCGTCAGATTTGATCACTTCATTCACAACAGATTTTAAACGCTCTTCAAATTCGCCTTTATATTTTGCACCGGCGATCAAAGCTCCCATATCTAATGAGAATAACGTTTTATCCATCAGGTTTTCAGGAACGTCCCCGCTGATAATTCTGTGGGCAATTCCCTCGGCAATGGCTGTTTTACCTACACCCGGTTCCCCGATTAGGATAGGATTGTTTTTAGTTCTTCTGGAAAGGATCTGTAAAACCCTTCTGATTTCTTCATCACGCCCGATTACAGGATCCAGTTTACCTTCTGCTGCTAACTCATTGAAGTTTTTAGCATATTTATTTAAGGATTGATAAGTTTCTTCTGAACTTGCAGAAGTCGCTTTGCTTCCTTTTCTTAATTCTTTGATAGCACCTTCCAATAGATTTTTGGTTACGCCCATATCTTTCAGCATTTTGGATACTTCAGAAGTGGTTTCCAAAAGAGATAGCCATAAATGTTCAATCGTTACATATTCGTCGCCCATTTTCTTAGCGATGTTGGGAGCATCCAACAACACTTTATTGGCAGATTGTGAAAGATAAATGTTTCCTCCCTGTACTTTAGGAAGTTTCTCTAAATTTTCACGGTTGCGCTCTCTTACTAAATTGGCATCTGCTTCAGATTTTTTTAATAAGAAAGGCGATATATTTTCATCCACCTGGAAGATACCTTCAAGGAGATGTTGAGGTTCAATACTTTGGTTGCCCAGTTCCATAGCAATCTGTTGTGCTGCCTGGATGGCTTCCTGCGATTTTACAGTATATTGGTTTAAGTTCATATTTTATATATTTTTGGTAATGGTTCGTATTAAGTTTAGCTTTAAAAAACATCAAGAAACCAAATTTTAAGGCTCAGTTTCTTAATGCCATCAATTATTTAATCATTTATTCGATGACTATATCGCAAAAACTGTTCAATTATTAAATTTATAAAAAAATAAGACATAATTTCCGGATTTGCTATTTTTGATGTAAGATTAACTTGACAAAATTTCCGGTTTTAATATTGTGGAGGGAAAACAATTATTTAATATCTTCTCAGCCGAAATAAAAACCGATGAAAACGTTTCAGGAACATACAGAAGAAGTGACGGATCAGATCAGTTCCGGAAATTATGATCATGCATTAAAGCGAATCATCGACTTTACGCTTGATACGGAAAAGATTACATTTTATAAGAAGACTAATGCATTTCTGAGTTGGTACGATTCCCATCAGCATTCCGAAGAAGTTTCCGGAAAATTGAATCAGCTGTTCTCTGAGATCATCGCCGAATTGAAACAGAAAGAACCGGCAGATCGTCATATTCTGACCACCATGAACAACTGGGAGAAGAGATATTCTGATGCTTTCACATTGGGACCGCTGAATCTTGAGATCAGAACAGGTGAAATGGTAGGGCTGGTAGGAGAAAACGGAAATGGAAAAACAACGCTTCTCCGTTCTTTGTGCGGTGAGCTTAAAGAAACCAAAGGTGAACTTTACTTTCTCTTCCCTCATACAGATACTTATGATCTTCGTTCGAAGCTGATCTATATTCCGCAGCGTACTTTGTCATGGAGAGGAAGTCTTCTTCAGAATCTTTTATTTGCTGCAGCATCATATGGCTATACGTCTGCTGAATGCGTAGAAATTACAGAGCTGGTCATTGCGAGGCTGGGGCTCAGAAAATTCAGGGAATACGCATGGAAAAACCTTAGTTCAGGATATAAAATGAGATTTGAACTGGCCCGGATGCTTTTGAGAAAACCTAAGATTCTTCTGATTGATGAGCCACTTGCGAATCTCGATATTATTGCGCAGCAAACGGTTTTGGAAGATCTCAGACAGATCGCAGATTCTCCTTTCCGTCCTTTGGCAGTAGTGCTTAGTTCACAACAGCTTTATGAGGTAGAGAAAAATTCCAACCAGATTATTTTCCTGAAAAACGGTAAACAGCAGGATCTGAACAGGAAAGAGACAAAATCTCTCATTATAGAATTCGAAACAGATGAAAATAGTTCTGATCTGAAACGGAAACTTTCCCAACTTCCTCTTCATTCTCTGGAGCAGAACGGAAGTACGTTCGTGGCGGTGTTTGATAAAGAAATGAAACGGGAAGATTTTATCAGGTTCTGCTTAGAACAGGCAGTCAATATTGTTTATTTCCGTGATATTTCAAAATCCAGCCGGGCTTTCTTCTTAAAATAGATCGTATGTTTAAAAAAATAGATACAGCATTACTGCTTCGTTTTCCACTGTTGTGGAATACCAAACTTCCTTATATGATTCTGATAGGACTGTTATTTCATGTATTGGCATTTCTTACAGGTTTCTGGTTTCAGGATTTTGGGAAGGATCTGCATAACAAGGATTTTTATTTTTATACGAACCGGGATCTCGCTACTGTAGGAATAGGAATTATAGGATGTATCATTGTTCTTGTATGGTTTATGTTTTATATCAGGCACAACGCATTCAAATCATTTTATCCTAAAAAGACGAATGACCTTTTTAAAGAATGGTTGTTCGTATTGATTATGCTGAGCTTCTTTACAATGGCGTTTTTTACCGTGAAGTATGGAGGCAGATACGCAGCCATGAATGTTTTTTCGCAGGAAGAATTGAAAAAGAATGCTGAAATTGCCTATAAAGGAAGGTTGCTCCTGCTCAATGATGGCAATTCGAAAGAAATACAGCAGGTCGTTCCGCAAAAAGATCAGCCGGACTCTATGACTTATACCGCAAATAATGATGTTTTCGAATACAAAGGCAGGCTGTTCCCATGGAAAAGTATGATTGCTAATCATGACTTTGAAATATATTATTCCGGGAGTGATCTTGATTCTTTATATACGGATCAGGTAAGAATGCTTTATTATAAAAGTGATTCTGTACAGATCAAAAAAACACTGGATGAATATTTTTCTCTGCTCAAAGAACATCATTTAAAAACCAATATTAGCACTTCGTTATGGTTTAAATATTTTTATAATGAGCCTTCGTTTGTTTCAGAAGTATACATTGATGATCGCAGTGGGTATGCTGCAGCTGATCCATCTGACGAATTTTATGATACAAAGCAGTTTTATGTAGATTCATACATTCTGAAAGATTATTATGGAAAGATCATTAATAGCAGAAAATCAAAGATATTTGATGATGAGCAACTTCTGGTATTGGTGTATCTGGCGCTCAGTTTATCTACTGTTATTATTGCATTCAGGGTATCTACTTTACAACAGTGGGTGATTTCTCTGATTACGGTATTGTTGCTGGTTGTTTTGAATGCAGGGCTTTTAGGGCTTACCGGTGACTATTTTACGGACTTTAAAAATTTTTTGATAGCTTTGTTTGCGGAATTACTCATTTTTCTGTTGCTTGTTTTTGTGGCTAAAAACCGGAAAAATCTGTCTGCGATAGCATTAAATGTACTTGTATTAGGTTTTCCATTTGTGTTCCTTTGTTCGGCGGCGGCATTTTACAAAGTATTTATAGATTTGCGGGACCGTGAGCTTGAAATACCTTACAGACAATTGGAGTTTTATTCCCACAACAGTTTTTTAAGAGATGCAGCAATCGTGAATTTCATGATCATTTTTATTGTACTGCTCTTTTTATTGAGATTAATACGGAATCGTAAAGCCCTTCCAGGTAACTGAGAAATATGGAACTAAAAGAAAAACAAAGAAAAATATTAGAGGTAGCAGTAGAACTTTTCAAAGAGAAAGGGTATATGGGAAGCTCGGTAAGAGATCTTGCTACAAAACTCAATATCAAAGCAGCCTCACTTTATGCCCATATCCGTTCAAAAGAAGAAATTCTGGAATGGATCTGTTTTGGTATTGCCCAGGAGTTTTTCGATGAGCTTCAGGAAGTAAAAAATACCGATATTACCCCAAGAGAAAAACTAAATCTCTTGCTGGATAAGCATTTATCTGTTGTTCTTAAAAACCGGGATGTTACCCATATTTATTCTAACGAATGGAAGCATCTTGAAGAAAGGCTTCCCGAATTTGTAGAATTAAGGAAAAATTATCAGCAGGAAGTTGAAGAATTGATTTCTGAGATCTACAAAGCTGAAAACTGGGAACTGAAATCGCCATCATTTACCACAAGATTTATCCTTCATACTCTAAATAATTCCTATTTCTGGTTCAAAAGAAGCAGTGATTCTACTGATGAAATTACCGATGAAATAAGAGATAAAATTCTTTTCGGTCTGCTGGGAAATCAGCATTCATAGCCTTTATCAAAGAAAATCATTGATACATTTTACTTTGTATTTTGTACGATAAAAACATTTTAGCTTTTATCTCGTTATTTAGAATCATTCAAAATGTGACAAAAGTCATAAAAATTTTGCCAGCTTCCAAAATCTTTTTAAATTTACACCTAACAAATGTTAGTTAGTTTTATGGATTTTTCAGTTGAATATCTGGAGCTGGGTCAGTTGAGACAGCTTCAATCCGACCGGTTGATCAGCCTGATCAGCTATTTGGGAGAGAAGTCGGAATTTTATAAAAAGAAATTTGATGAATTGCAAATATCTCCGCAGGATATAAGGTCGATTGAGGATATCGCTAAACTTCCTATTACTTACAAACAGGATTTAAGAGATAACTACCCATTCGGGTTGTTTACCGTTCCTAAAAGTGAACTTCAACGTATTCACTGCTCAAGTGGAACCACGGGAAAACCAACTGTGGTAGGATATACCAAAGAAGATGTAGACCTTTTCAGTGAAGTGGTGGCAAGATCTTTACATGCAGCAGGCGCAAGACCAGGAATGCAGTTGCACAATGCTTATGGTTACGGAATTTTTACAGGAGGTTTAGGACTTCATTACGGAGCTGAAATGTTAGGAATGAGTGTTCTTCCTATTTCCGGAGGAATGACGGCCAGACAGGTGGATCTGATTGTAGATTTTAAACCCGAAGTGATTTGCTGCTCGCCTTCATACGCTTTAACAATTGCAGACGAGTTTGCAAAAAGAGGAATTACTGCGGACGAAATCAGTCTTAAATATGCAGTTTTAGGTTCAGAACCATGGACGGAGATCATCAGAGGTCACATTGAAGAAAAATTAGGGGTACATGCAACCAATATTTATGGTTTAAGTGAAATTATCGGTCCGGGAGTTTCCATGGAGGATTTTGAAGAGAAGGGAGGGGCTTATATCTGGGAAGATCATTTCTATCCTGAAATTTTAGATCCGGTGACCAAACAGCCGGTTCCTTTCGGAGAAGAAGGCGTATTGGTGATTACTACTTTAACCAAAAAAGCAATGCCGCTTTTACGTTACTGGACCAATGATATTACAAGTCTTTACTACGATGAAAATGCCAAAAGAACCATGGTGAAAATGAAACCCATCGTTGGCAGAGCAGATGATATGCTGATCGTAAGGGGAGTAAATGTATATCCAAGCCAGATCGAAGATGCTTTTTCTTATGTAAAAGGAGTGGTTCCGAATTACTATTTGACTCCTGTAGAGAAAGAGCACATGTGTATCGCTTTGGATATTGATGTGGAAATAGACGATGAATTGGTAAAAACTCAGAAAATAGAAGCCAATACCGATGATTATTTTAATTTTGTCGGAAATTTTGGAAAAAATATAGAAAACGAAATAAAAAAGAGGGTAGGGGTTACTACGAAAGTAAAAGTTCATGCTCAGGACAGCCTGCCAAAGTGCGAAGGTGGAAAAATTAATAGAATACTAAAAAAATAATGAATTCATTTTATAAACTTAAAACAGTTAAAGTTCAGAAAGATACTTCCGAAGCAGTGAATGTAGCGGTGGAAATCCCTGAAGAACTGAAAGATAAGTTCAGGTTCAAACAAGGGCAGTATCTGAATTTCCGAATGATGATCAACGGAAACGAAGAAAGACGTTCTTACTCTATCTGCAACGCTCCAAGTGAAAAAAGCAATACGCTGGAAGTATTGGTGAAATTGCTTGAAGGCGGAAAAGTATCAGGGTACTTCAATGAGCATCTTCACATGGATGAAGTGCTGGAAGTAATGCCTCCAATGGGTGGATTCAATACTTCTTATCACCCTACAAACGTAAAAACATACGTAGGTTTGGCGGCAGGAAGCGGAATTTCCCCTGTTTTATCCAATATCAAAGAAAGTCTTTATCAGGAACCGAATTCAAATGCTTACTTGTTCTACAGCAACAGAAGCATGAATCATGTCATGAAGAAAGCCGAAATTGATAAGTTGGTGGAAACTTTTAAGGGCAGATTGAAAGTTGTTTATTTAGTAAGCCGTGAAAAACATGAAGACCCGATTTTTGAAGGAAGAATTTCTCCGGAAAAACTGGATTTACTGTTTGAAAGGTATACAGATATTGATGTAAAAGAAGCTACCTTTTTCATTTGCGGACCTTCGGAAATGATTAAGGGGATTGCAGACTATCTGAAGAAAGATAAAAAAGTGCCTGCTATTCAGGTTCTATTTGAATATTTCACCGCTCCGGATGAAGAAAATACGGAGGAAATGAGTGATGAATTCAAGGCAATTGCCAATATTGAAAGTATGGTAACGGTAATCATTGATGATGATGAATATTCGTTCCACCTTAATTCTAAAAAAGAGAGTATCTTAGATAAAGCATTGAAAGATCAGCTTCCGGTTCCTTTCGCTTGTAAAGGAGGCGTTTGCTGTACGTGTAAGGCGCAGGTTCTGGAAGGAGAAGTTTTCATGGAGAAAAACTATGCACTTACCGAAGAAGAAGTAGCCAGAGGCTTCGTTCTTACCTGCCAATGTCACCCTACAACCAATGTGGTGATGCTTAATTATGATGTTTAAGAAGATTTGAAAATGAGAAAATGTATCAATTTGAAAATGCTATTATCGTGTTTAAATTTTCAAATTGCCTAATTCTCAAATTTTCAAATGATTTAATTTTCAAATTCAAAAAAGATGGACTTAGAAAAATTTGTTCAATACGTTCACGAAGAAAATAAAGTAGAACCAAAAGATGTAATGCCAGACGATTACAGAAAATTATTGGTTCGTCAGATTTCACAGCACGCCCATTCTGAAATTGTAGGAATGCTGCCGGAAGCCAACTGGATTTCCAGAGCACCTTCATTAAGAAGAAAAATGGCTCTTCTGGCAAAAGTTCAGGATGAAGCTGGTCACGGCTTATATCTTTATTCTGCCACTGAAACTTTAGGAGACGGAAGCATCAGAGCAGACAGAGACGCTACTTATGATGATATGCTGGAAGGAAAAGCAAAATATTCAAGTATTTTCAACTATCCTACTTTGAGCTGGGCTGATATCGGTGCCATCGGTTGGTTGGTAGATGGTGCAGCCATTATGAACCAAGTAATGTTGATGGGGAACTCTTACGGTCCTTATTCAAGAGCGATGGTGAAAATCTGTAAAGAAGAATCTTTCCACCAAAGACAGGGGTATGAGATTCTTATGGCATTGTGCCGTGGTACAAAACAACAGAAAGAAATGGCTCAGGCTTCATTAAACCGTTTCTGGTGGCCGGCTCTAATGATGTTCGGTCCTAATGATGACAGCTCGCCAAACTCTAAAATCTCTATGAATTACAGAGTAAAAAGAGAAAGTAACGACAGTCTTCGTCAGAGATTTATCGACGTTACAGTTTCTCAGGCTGAATTCTTAGGATTAACCATTCCAGACAAAGATCTGAAATGGAACGAGGAAAGACAGCATTATGATTTCGGGGAACTTCCCTGGGATGAATTCATGGAAATCTTAAAAGGAAACGGTCCTTGTAATAAGAAACGTATCGAAACCAAGAGAAAAGCGCAAAGAGAAAACTCCTGGGTAAAAGAAGCCGCGGCAGCTTTTGCAGAGAAACAACAAAAAGAAGTAATATAATTTAATGTATCAATTTGAAAATGTGCTGATTTGAAAATGAAACTATTACAGATTAATTTTCAAATTACCTAATTCTCAAATTTTCAAATTCTCAAATTAAAATATGGCAAATTTAGATATGTGGGAAGTGTTTATTCAGACTAAACCGGGATTATCTCACAAACACGTTGGAATTGTACAGGCACCAACAGCAGAAATGGCTTTGCAGAATGCAAGAGATGTTTATACAAGAAGAAAAGAAGGAACTTCTGTTTGGGTGGTTCCAAGCAAATATATTGTGACTTCAGAAGGAATTGATAAAGAAGCTTTCTTCGATCCGGCTGATGATAAACTATACCGTCACCCAACGTTTTACGAGATTCCTAACGACGTAAAAAATATGTAATTAATAAAAGACTTCAAGATGTGAGATCTCAGATACTAGACTTTTTTGTCAATCTGAAATCTAGTGTCTGAAATCTGAAATCTACTAAACAATGAACCCATTATATAATTATTTATTAAAACTAGCAGACGACAGTTTCATTATGGGACAGCGCTTGTCTGCGTGGTGCGGTGAAGGTCCTTATTTAGAGGAGGATATTGCATTAACGAATATTGCGTTGGATGAACTAGGTCAGGCTAATAACTTTTACGTTTATGCTTCAAGAGTGATAGACAACGGGAAGAATGAAGATGATATCGCATTTTTAAGATATGAGCATGAATACGTGAATGCGCACTGGGTAGAACTTCCTAATGAAGATTATGCACAGACTATTCTTAAAGTATATGTATTGTCTGTATATCAAAAACTGATGTATGAGGCATTGTCAAATTCTGTGAACGAAGAACTTTCAGCAATTGCTCAAAAATCTTTGAAAGAAGTTAGATATCACTATACCCATTCATCATCCTGGATGAAAATCTTCGCACAGGGAACGGAAGAAAGCCGTGAACGTTTGGTGAAAGCTATTGAAAATATCTGGGAATATACGAAAGGTCTTTTTGCCAAAACAGAAGGCGAAGATGATTTGGTTGCTTTAAATATTGCTCCAAATGCAGATGCGCTTTACGAAGAATTCATTGCTATTACAAAGAAAGATTTTGCAGATTTCGGTTTGGAATATCCGGAAAATCCTTTCATGCAGCCAAAATCAAGAACAGGATACCATACAGAGTATTTCGGATTTATTCTTTGTGAACTTCAGTATATGCAGAGAGCATATCCTGGGTGTACCTGGTAGTAAGTTATGAAGAAGATGCTTCTGGGGATATTGGCTTTTTTTCTTACGGCATATGTGATACTATGTGTTGGGATCTATTTCTATCAGGAAAAAATTATTTTTTATCCTGAAAAGTTACCAGAAAACTATAAGTTTAAATTTGACGGTGATTTTGAAGAAATATCTATCAAAACACAGGATGGGAAGCATTTAAGTTCGGTTTTATTTAAAGCTCAAAACCCAAAAGGAGTTATCTTTTACCTTCACGGAAATGGAGGATCCATAAAAAGCTGGGGAGAAGTAGCCCGACTATATCAAAGTATGAATTATGATACATTTATATCTGATTATAGAGGATACGGAAAAAGTGAAGATAAAATTAGTAGCAAAGCTCAGCTTTTCTCGGATGTTGAAAGTGCTTATAAAGAACTTTTAAAAAGATATCCGGAAAACAAAATTATTATTTTGGGATATTCTGTAGGAACGGGATTAGCCGCAAAATTAGCATCAATGCATAATGCAAGATTATTAATTTTACAGGCTCCTTATTACAGTATAGAAGATGAAATGGACCAGAAATTCCCATTTCTTCCGAAATTTTTACTGAAATATAATTTTGAAACTGGTGAATACTTAAAAACCGTTAAATCACCAGTCGTTATTTTTCACGGTGATAAAGATGAGGTTATTCACTATAAAGCCTCTTTACAACTTAAAAATAACTTTAAAAAAGAAGATAGCCTGATTGTATTAAAAGATCAGTATCACAACGGAATAACAGATAATTTGGATTATCAGAATGTAATGAAAGCAATTCTTGATTCTGATAAAAAATAAAATATGAATCAGCTTTTAGATTTATTAAAAACCATTCCCGATCCGGAAATTCCGGTCATTGATATTGTGGAATTAGGAATTGTAAGAGATGCACAGATCACAGGAGAAAATACCTGCGAAGTGATCATTACGCCTACTTATTCTGCCTGTCCTGCGATGTTTACCATTGAAGAGGATATTATCAAAATGATGAAAGAAAACGGATGGGAAGCGAAAGTAGTAACCAAGATGTTTCCGATCTGGACAACAGACTGGATTACTGATGAAGCAAGAGAAAAACTTCGTGTGTACGGAATTACACCTCCGGAAAAAGGAGCAGACGAACATCACATTGGGAAACCGAAAAAATGTCCGCGTTGCGGTTCCGAGCATACCAAGCAGATCAGCAGATTTGGATCTACCTTGTGTAAGGCATCTTACCAGTGTTTAGACTGCCTGGAACCCTTTGATTATTTTAAATGTCATTGATGAGTTATTCATCAATCCAAACAAACTTTACGGCTATGCAAAGCATAACGAAGGAATTGTTAGAATGTTAAATTATTAGACGGTTACATTAATTTATATTGTTAAATTAGTGCGTTGTTAAATAATAAATTAATAAAAACTATGTATACACAACTTGATATTGAAACGCATTTTGACGGAAAGCTTAAAATCGCATATCTTAATCAACCGGAAACCATGAATGCCCTTACGAAGCCGGCTTTATCAGATCTTAGAGATTTTGTTAAAGAATGCAGCGAAGACGAAACGGTAAGATGCGTGGCCATTTCCGGAAGAGGAAGAGCATTTTGCTCAGGTCAGAATCTGGATGAAGCTTTTGTAGTAGGCAAAGAACACCACGATCATGACATCATCAGAAAAATCGTGGTAGACTATTATAACCCTTTGGTAATGGAAGTTACCCGTTGCAAAAAACCAGTTATCGCTTTAGTGAACGGTCCTGCAGTAGGGGCGGGAGCAATGTTGGCTTTAATTTCAGACTTCGTTTTAGCCAATGAAAAAGCATACTTTGCACAGGCGTTTTCAAATATCGGATTGATTCCTGATACTGGAGGTACCTATTTCTTACCAAAGCTTTTAGGCAGACAATTGGCTAATTATTTAGCATTTACAGGTAAAAAATTATCTGCAGAAGAATCTAAAGCTCATGGTCTTGTAGCAGAAGTTTTCACAGAAGAGGAATTCGTTCCAAAATCGATGGAAATCCTTGAAAGAATGGCAAATATGCCGACAGCAGCCATTAAGCTTACGAAAAAAGCTTTTGCCAATTCTTACAACAACACCTTGAAAGAACAGCTGGAGCTGGAAGGAGATCTTCAACAGGAAGCAGCAGGTACAGAAGACTTCATTGAAGGAGTAAATGCCTTTTTACAGAAAAGAAAACCTAATTATAAAGGAAGATAAATCTCGTATTAATGTATTCATGTAAAATGTATTAATGATTTTTAAAACGATTTACATGAATACATTTTACATTAATACATTGTACAAGTAAAAATGAATGTAGGAATTATCGGTGCCGGAACCATGGGAATCGGCATTGCACAGGTAGCCGCAACGAACGGATGCAAAGTTTGGGTGTACGACGCCAACGCAAAACAAGTAGAAACGGCAACGGTAGGTTTGGAAAAAACCTTGACCAAATTGGTAGATAAACAAAAAATTTCGGCAGAAAAAATGACTGAAATTTTAGCGAATATTTCCATCGCTACAGAATTGAAAGATTTCAAAGATTGTGAGCTCATTATAGAAGCCATTATCGAAAACAAAGAGATCAAAACCAAAGTATTTACAGAACTTGAAAATTATGTTTCAGAAAGCTGTATCATCAGTTCCAATACTTCATCCATTTCTATCACCTCTCTGGGTGCAGAACTAAAGAAACCGGAGCGCTTCATCGGAATTCACTTTTTCAATCCGGCTCCATTGATGCCTTTAGTGGAAATCATTCCATCTTTATTAACAGAAAATACATTAGCAGAAAAAATCTACAATCTCATGAAAGAATGGGGAAAGATGCCTGTTATTGCCAAAGATATTCCAGGATTCATTGTCAACAGAATTGCCAGACCTTATTACGGAGAAGGCTTGAGAATTGTTGAAGAAAACATTGCTACACCGGAACAGGTAGATGAAGCCATGAAAACTCTGGGTAACTTCAAAATGGGACCTTTCGAATTAATGGATCTTATTGGAGTAGATGTTAACTTTGCGGTAACCACTACCGTTTACAAAGATTATTTCTACGATCCGAAATACAAACCGTCTTTACTACAGCAAAGAATGTCTGAAGCAAAACTTCACGGCAGAAAAACAGGAAAAGGTTTCTACGATTACAGCGAAGGAGTAGAAAAACCTGTTGCTCAGAAAGACGATACTTTATACCAACAGATCTTTTTAAGAATCATTTCAATGCTGATCAACGAAGCGGTTGAAGCGAAAAGATTAGGGGTTGCTAATGACGAAGATCTCGAATTGGCAATGCAGAAAGGGGTAAACTATCCGAAAGGATTATTAAGTTGGGGTAAAGAAATCGGGTATACAAAAATCTCCGAAACCCTTCAGAATCTTTACGAAGAATATCAGGAAGAAAGATACAGACAAAGCCCATTACTTCGTAAAATGAATTAGATAATTTGAAAATGTACCAATTTGAAAATTGATTACAATGGGTTTTCATTTTCGAATTTTCAAAATTATTTAATTTTCAAATTAATAGTATGAATATAGATGAATTCAGAGATGAGCTGGAGACCAGACTTTCAATTGAGAAACAGTATTTAACTCAGGAAGCCTCCTCTGTTGATGAGCAGGAAAGACTAGAGTTATTAGGAAAGTTTAATGAAAAATATAAAGAGCTCATCAAAAGATTAGCCAATGAAAATGGGATTGATTTAAACGAATCCTATCCTTCTGAAAATTCATCAGATTCAGAACAACTTTCATACGAGCAAATCATTTTGGGTAAAACAATGAATGTTTACGACAGATTATCAGATGAGCTGTATGAAGAAATAACAAACATATAATTAACAGAAATGAATCCAAGACAAGTAGCAGATTATATGTTCAATCAGGATTATTTTTCCCAGTGGATGAATATTAAAATGATTGAAATAAAAGAAAATTATTGTTTACTGGAAATGCCAATCAAGAAAGAAATGCTGAACGGGCTTAAAACAGTTCATGGAGGTGTAACCTTTGCATTTGCAGACTCTGCGCTGGCATTTTCTTCCAACAATAGCGGAGATGCTGCTGTAGCATTGAACTGTATCATCAATTTTACCAAAGCTGGAAAAGAAGGTGATGTTTTCAGAGCAGAAAGTATTTTGGTGAATGACACGAGAAAAACAGCTGTTTATGATATTCAGATTACCAATCAAAACAAAGAACTGATTGCAAAATTTGTAGGAACAGTTTATAAAATCGGGAAAAAAGTAACCGATTTATAAAAAACTAAAACCAGAGACCAAATTAAACATAATGAGAAAAATAATTGCACTGCTTTTTGGAATCTCAACACTTCTGATCAATGCTCAGCAGAAAGTAAACGAAGCTTTGAAAAAAGAACTGGATGAAATCATGAAGGTGGATCAGGGCTTCAGAATGCTTTATACTTCTGATACAACGCCTGAGAAACGAAACGAGATCCTGAAAGATTTAAATATTGATCAAAAAGAATTTGAAAAGAGAGGATGGGAAATGGTGGCCGAACATGATAGTCTGAATATAAAGACAATCGAACGTATTATTACTCAATATGGCTATCCTGGAAAAACACTTGTGGGAGAACCAACCAATCAGGCGGCCTGGTATGTAATTCAACATTCCACCAAGATTGGAAAATATTTACCACTCATTAAAGAAGCAGGAAAAAAGAAAGAAATTCCGTTTACCTTGGTAGCCATGATGGAAGACCGCTATCTGATGAATCATGACAAAGAACAAATCTACGGAACACAGGGAAAAGGCGAAATGATTAAAGATAAAGACGGAAAACAAATCTTTGTCAATTTTGTATGGCCGGTAAAAGATCTCCAAAATGTTAATAAAAGAAGAAAAGAAGCAGGGTTTGATTCCACCTTTGAAGAAAACGTCAAAAGAATGTTTGGTCCGGAGTTTAAATATGAACCCTATACTTTACAAAAGGTTTTAGAATTAAGAAATAAAAACAAATAAATCTGGAATTGTTACACTGTTATATTACCAGATTGTTATACTAAATAGCATTATGAACAACGTATACATCATAGACTATGTCAGAACTCCCATCTCAAAACTGCAGGGAGGATTATCAGAAGTAAGAGCCGACGATTTGGCTGCTATTGTGATTAAAGAAGTAGTAGCAAGAAATCCTGAAGTTCCTGTAGAGGAAATTGAAGACGTTATTTTCGGATGTGCCAATCAGGCAGGTGAAGATAACAGAAACGTTGCCAGAATGGGGCTTTTATTAGCTGGTCTTCCTTACAAAATTGGAGGAGAGACCGTTAACAGGCTATGTGCTTCAGGAATGTCTGCTGTAGCCAATGCTTTCCGTTCCATTGCTGCTGGAGAAGGAGAAATCTATATTGCAGGAGGAGTAGAGCATATGACGCGTTCTCCGTATGTAATGTCAAAACCAAGCGCAGCTTTCGGTAGAGACAGTCAGATGTTTGATACTACTTTTGGATGGCGTTTCATCAACCCTAAAATGAAAGAATTATATGGGGTTGACGGAATGGGCGAAACTGCCGAAAACCTGGCAGATATTCACCAGATCACCAGAGAAGATCAGGATAAATTTGCTCTTTGGTCTCAGCAGAAGGCTAAAAAAGCGCAGGAAAACGGTAGACTGGCAGAAGAAATTGTAAAAGTTGAAATTCCTCAGAGAAAAGGAGATCCAATTGTTTTCGAAAAAGATGAATTCATTAAGCCAACATCTTCCATGGAAGGCTTGGCAAAACTTCGCCCTGCTTTCAGAAAAGAAGGAACTGTGACTGCAGGAAACGCTTCAGGGATGAATGACGGAGCCGCTGCTTTAATTTTAGCAAGTGAAGAGGCCGTGAAAAAATATGGTTTAAAACCAAAAGCAAAAATTTTGGGATCTTCCGTAGCCGGTGTTGAGCCAAGAATCATGGGAATTGGCCCTGTAGAAGCTGCTCAAAAGTTATTGAAAAGATTAAACCTTTCTTTAGAAGATATGGACATCATCGAACTCAACGAAGCTTTTGCCGCACAGGCACTGGCTGTAACAAGAAGTTTAGGGTTAAAAGATGATGATTCAAGAATAAATCCGAACGGAGGGGCTATTGCTATTGGTCACCCGCTGGGCGTTTCAGGAGCCAGAATCGTAGGTTCTGCGGCAATGGAACTTCAGAAGCAGGATAAAAAATATGCATTGTGCACTCTTTGTATCGGTGTCGGACAAGGATATGCAATGGTAATTGAAAAAGTGTAACTTTTTCAATAATGTAACAATATAAAAATGTATCAATGTAACAATTCCATTGTCATGCTGAGCTTGTCGAAGCATCTATTGGTAAACTGTTAGATTGATACATTGATAAATTATTTTTTTTAATTAAAAAATTATGAACATCTACTCATACCACGGGATTCGCCCCATTATAAAGCGTACTGCCTACATTCATCCGCAGGCAGTGATTATCGGGAACGTGGAAATAGGCGAAGAAGTATATATTGGTCCCAATGCGGTAATTCGTGGGGACTGGGGAAAAATTATCATTAAAGACGGAGCAAATGTGCAGGAAAACTGTACGCTTCATGTTTTCCCGAATATAGAAACCATACTGGAAGAATCTGCTCACATCGGACACGGTGCAATCATTCATTCAGGACACATCGGAAAAAACTGTCTGATAGGAATGAATTCCGTTGTGATGGACAAAGCCTATATCGGTGACGAAAGTATTGTCGGAGCATTAGCCTTTGTACCTGCAAATTTTAGATGTGAACCAAGAAAACTGGTTGTAGGAAGCCCTGCAAAAATTATCCGAGATGTTTCTGACGAAATGATTCACTGGAAAACAGAAGGAACAAAATTATATCAGGAGCTGGCAAGAGAAGGAAAAGAAGCTATTCTGCCTTGTGAGCCTTTTACAGAATATGTTCAGCAGATCCCAACCAAGATTGTGGATTACAGCATCTGGGATGATGTAAAATAATGACCATTCAAAATTAAATATGATAAAAAAAATTGCACTTGCATGCAGCATTATGTTTGCGGTGGGGAGTACGCTGTTGGCACAGACGGTTACGACAAAACCGCTTACCATAGGAGAAGTGAGGACCATTAAGTCCAAAACGTTAAATGAAGACAGAACGTTGAATATTTATCTTCCACAAGGATATGATAAAACAAAGTCATACCCGGTGATCTATCTTTTAGATGGCAGTATGAATGAAGATTTTATTCACGTAACAGGATTAGTACAGTTCTTTAATCAAATGTATTCCATGCCGGAAACCATTGTGGTAGGAGTTGCTAATGTAGACAGAAAAAGAGACTTTACTTTTCACACAGATTTAAAAGATTTACAGAAAGACTATCCTACAACAGGACACTCTGATAAGTTTATTACATTCATGGAAAAGGAATTAAAGCCTTATGTGGAAAGTCAGTTTAAAACAACAGATAAATACCTTTTTGGTCAGTCTTTGGGAGGACTTTTGGCGACAGAAATCCTTTTGAAAAAACCGGAAATGTTTAATAATTATTTTATCATCAGTCCAAGTTTATGGTGGGATGATGAAAGCCTTTTAAAACAGGCTTCACAATTACTTTCAAAATCTTCGGATACTAAAAAGTTTGTCTATGTTTCTGTAGGAAAAGGAGAACATCCGGTGATGATAAAAGATGCGGAAGATCTGTACGATGTTTTGAAAAAAGCAGGAAAGAAGAACTGGACATTAGAATATAAAATGATGGAAACAGACAATCACGCCACCATTCTTCACAGAAGCTTATATGAAGGATTAGTGAAAATGTTTCCATATCAGGAACCGAAATAACTTTTTAACTGAAAGAATAAGACAGATTGAAACCTTATAGGTCTCGGAAACTTATAAAGTTTAGATAAATTGATTAAAAAATAATTTAAGCAAAAAGTAAAAAACTATATGGAAAAGTTAAAAAACTATATCTACGGACAATGGGTAGAAGGTACCGGAAGTGGAATTCCTTTGTACAACGCCGTTACAGGAGAGCAGGTAGCTGTTTCCGATACCGAAGGGCTTAATTTTGAGCAGGCTCTTGACTATGGAAGAACCGTAGGATATAAAAACCTTTCTTCAATGACTTTCTACGATCGTGGCGAAATGCTGAAAAAAGTAGCACTTTACCTGTTGGAAAGAAAGAAAAAATATTACGAATTATCATACAAAACAGGAGCGACTCACGTTGATTCATGGGTGGATATTGAAGGAGGTTTCGGAACTTTCTTTACATACTCAGGATTAGCAAAGAGAATGCTTCCCAATACTTCATTCTGGGTAGATGGAGACACTCAGAAGATTTCTGCTAACGGAACTTTCTTGGGGACCCATATTTTAACACCTAGCGAAGGAGTTTCTGTACAAATAAATGCGTATAACTTTCCTGTTTGGGGAATGCTGGAAAAATTATCCACTTCCTTATTAGCGGGTGTTCCTTCTATTGTAAAACCATCTCCTTTCGGATCTTACCTTACCAATGCGGTATTTCAGGATATGATTGAAAGTGGAATTTTACCTGAAGGAGCCGTACAGTTAGTCTGCGGAGAACCAGGAAATATTTTAGATTATGTACAGGACGGAGACTCCGTACTATTTACAGGTTCAGCCAATACAGGAAGAAAATTAAAATCACTTCCATCAATTGCAGGAAATGCCGTTCGTTTCAATATGGAAGCAGATTCCTTGAACTGTTCTATTCTTGGGCTGGAAGCAAAACCTGGAACTCCGGAATTCGATCTATTCATCAAAGAAGTTCGTAACGAAATGACAACAAAAGCGGGACAGAAATGTACTGCAATTAGAAGAATTATCGTTCCTGAGCATTTAATCGGTGATGTTCAGAATGCTTTGTCTAAAGCTTTGGATCAAACGAAAATCGGAAACCCATTAAGCAGAGAAACCAAAATGGGATCTTTGGTGGGAAGACAACAGTATGAAGAAGTTCTGAGAAAAGTAAACATCTTAAAATCAGAAACAGAACTTGTCTATGACGGAAAACACGAACTGGTAGATGCCAACTATGAAAATGGAGCATTTATGAGTCCAAAATTATTCCTGAATGACAAGCCTTTCGAGAAAAACATCTCTCACGATGTAGAAGCTTTCGGGCCGGTATCTACATTAATGCCTTATAAAGATGCTGAAGAAGCTGCTGCATTGGCAAAAAGAGGAAAAGGAAGTTTAGTGGGGTCTATTATTTCTCATGACGAAAACTTTATCGCTGAAACTTCCTGGAAAATGGCTTCCCAGCACGGAAGAATCTTTGTACTGAACAGAGATAATGCGAAGGAAAGCACAGGTCACGGCTCACCACTTCCTACATTGATGCATGGAGGTCCTGGTAGAGCAGGTGGTGGTGAGGAAATGGGCGGACTAAGCGGTCTTCATTTCTTCTTACAGAAAACAGCTATTCAGGGATCACCGGATGTTTTAAAAGCAATCACTAAAATCTACCAACAGGGAGCAGAGAAAAAATTCTCAGACAAACATCCTTTCCAGAAATATTTTGAAGAAGTAGAAGTAGGAGACTCTCTGGAAACTGCAGGAAGAACGGTTACTGATGCAGATATCGTTAACTTCTCCAATGTTTCATGGGATCACTTCTATGCACACACCGATGCAACAAGTTTATCGGGAACAATCTTCGACAAAACTGTTGCTCACGGATATTTCATTCTTTCAGCAGCGGCAGGATTATTCGTTTCAGGAAAAAAAGGACCTGTAATTGCTAATTATGGACTGGAAGACTGTAGCTTCTTCAAACCTGTATACGCTGGAGATACCATTACGGTTTATTTAACAGCAAAAGAAAAAATCAACAGAGGAGTAAAGGGAAGAAACATTCCTTCCGGTGTTGTAAAATGGCTGGTTGAAGTAGTAAACCAAAGAGATGAGATCGTATGTGTAGCAACGATTTTAACATTGGTGGCAAAACAATCTCCTTTCATCGATCTGAATGTGAAAAATATTCAAAAGTTGCTTAACGGATTAACAGAAAGCACTTCTCCGCAATGGGGTAAAATGTCTCCACAGCAGATGATTGAGCATTTGGAACAGGCAGTATTGGTAAGCTTTGGAGAACCTGAAGCTGAACAATGTTTCACGCCTGAAGAAAACCTTGAAAAATGGCAGGACTCTCTTTACAATCATAGAAAAATGCCAAAAGAATTTACCGCTCCGTTCTTACCGAAAGACGGATCTCTTCCGGAACCTAATCACAAAAACCTGGAAGCCGCAAAAATCTCTTTCATGGATAATCTGAAGAAATTTGTGATCTACTACAAAGAAAATCCACAGGCAGAACACATGAACTATGTATTCGGGAAGCTGAATAAAGAGATGTGGGAACTGATGCACAGAAAGCATTTTACTCATCATTTCCAACAGTTTGGATTGATTTAATTCAAAATAATAATAAAAAAATCCCCTTTAGATTAATACTGAAGGGGATTTTAATTTGATAATAAATAGCTAAATTCATACATATTTTTTAATCATGAAACTTTTTAAAAATTTCTTTTTGATCCTAGCAGCTTTACTTCTTTTTTCCTGTTCAGGAAAACCAACGCCTGATAAAGAAGGTTATTTTTCTGAAGAGAAATTTGTTGATAGTTTGAATCCTGGGACAAAAGGAAAAACTAAAGTTGAATTTGAGAAATTTAGGCATGCAGGCAATGGTGATGTATTTGTATCAATACATTTTTATAAATCAGAAAAGAAGTGGATAGAAGGCGAGAAAACAGATATTGACATCTGGAGACTTACAAACAGTTTTAAATTTGATAAAGATGGAATATCTGATATGAATGTTAAAATCGGTGATTTCAATAACGACGGGTTTAACGATATAACCTATCAAAGTACTATTGCTGGGAGAGGAGGTAATATAGTGATGACATTATTTGTTTATGATCCTACGAATAAAAGTTTTATCCACATTAAAAATTCAGAATCTTATCCAAATCTAACATATAATGCAAAATTAAATTGTATTAATTCACTTATTTTAACGGGTTCTACAATAACATCCTTTCTGAAAATCAGAAAAGACTCCCTGGAGGAATTTGCTAGAGTAGATGTTTCTAATAAAATTATAGTAGAAGAAAAAGGCAATGACGGAAAATTTAAAGTTATAGAAGAAGAACCATATAAAGGCTCAGGCTCAGATTTTTATAAAGTATTTAGGAACTACAATCCTTTAGAATACTAACTTTACACAAAAGGAGAATGAGAGATCTCCTCTTTAATCAAAAAATATTATGATGCTTGGCCCATATCAAGGTTTTAAACCTTAGCATGGATTGTATAAATCTTAGTTGAAGAAACAGTTTTATTAAAAATGATAATTACCTTTACAATACATCAAGAATATCATTTATTTAAAACAAAATATGGAATTACAATTTTTTAAAGACTTTGATTTTACAGGGTTCTGGGATGAAAGCAGCTATTCACAAAGAGATTATACTGAAGAATTTCCGGATGATGAAATGATTGCTTCCGTTGAAGAAGAGCTTGGTTATAAACTTCCAGCATCTTATATCGAACTGATGAGGATTCAAAATGGCGGGTTGGTAGATAAAGATTGTTTTCCAACAGAAGAAGCTACTTCATGGGCAGACGATCATGTTGCGATCACAGGAATTATGGGAATAGGAAGAGAGAAAACTTATTCTGTCTGCGGAGAACTCGGCAGTCATTTTATGGTTGAAGAATGGGGGTATCCCGATGATGGTATTTATATCTGTGACTGCCCTTCAGCAGGACATGACATGATTCTGCTTGACTATTCAGATTGTGGGAAAGATGGAGAACCAGTAGTCGTACATGTAGATCAGGAAGATAATTATAAGAAAACTTTTCTTGCCAAAGATTTTGAAACTTTTATTAAAGGATTAAAAACAGAGGACGATTTTGACAATGAGTAAATGAATAGTATCTTTAAACTTAAATCATAAAATAGAACATAATGAACGAAAGCTGGATGCAAAAATGGGAAGAAGTGAAAAATATTTTGGTTTGCCCTACAGACCTGGAAACCTATTTTACTTCAAATGAAATTCTGGGTCAGAAAATGGAGACGATGGAAATCGGAAATGTATCGCTTCCTTCCGGAAAAATAGTGGTAAGAGATCCGTTGGTTTCTTTGAATGCCAATCAATCACCTTATTTTATTCAGGCACCGAAAGGCGATTTCCCTGTAACTATTGCGGTAACGAAATCTGAAGATTGGGGAGACCGGTATGCTGTGGTGAAAGTTGAATTTACCAAAGAAAAACCCGTGGTTTACAGAGAGGCTCTGGTAGGAATTGAAGAATTGGAGGATGTAGCTGAAGACGATTTTTTTGGCTTCGGAGTGGATGCAGGTCTAGGTTGCATTACTGACAAAGAAGTACTTCCTTTTGTAGATAAATTTGTGGATGAAATAGATGTAGACAATGTTTATGACGACTATTTTGCCGGGCTTTTCTCTCAAAGCTATAAAGATTATCCCAACAATCAGAGAGAAGCTGGAGACTGGATCAATTGGACGATTCCTGGCACGGATTATCAGATTCCCATGTTTGCAAGTGGTTTTGGTGATGGTACTTACCCCGTTTACTTTGCTTATGATGCTAACGAAGAAATTTGTGGTTTATACATTCAGTTCATTGATATTGAATTGGCTTTAAGTGATGAAGAGGAGGAGGAAGATGATCAGCCTGAAAATTTTGTTTTTCTTAAAAACTAAATATGAATACAACTTTTGCAGATCAAGTTATTGAATTCAATAAAACATTGAGCTATTCAGAAGCTTTGCCGGAAGGTTTCGAAGTTCTGAATCCGTATCTGGATAATCCGGAAACGATGGAAATCATGCAAAAGTTTTATCATAAATATTACAATGATTCCCAGAAAAGGAAATTTATTGTAGGGATCAATCCAAGCCGCCACGGAGCCGGTGTTACAGGAGTTCCGTTTACCGATACAAAAAGGTTGGAAAGCGTTTGTGGAATAAAGATGGAATCAGCCAGAACCCACGAAGTTTCTTCCGTATTTATGTATGAAATGATTGAAGAATACGGAGGAGCAGAAATCTTTTACCAAGATATTTACATCAATTCCCCATTTCCTTTGGCAATCGTCAGAAAAACAAAGAGCGGATGGCTTAATGCCAATTATTATGATGACAAAAAACTGTTTGAATCTGTAAAAGACTTCATGATTGATTCTTTGAAGAAACATATTGGTCTCAATCTGGATACCTCCGAAGTTTTCATCCTTGGTAAAAAGAATGCCGAGTTTATTTCAAAATTAAACAAAGAAGCAAACCTGTTTGATAAGATGACAGTTCTTGAACATCCAAGATATATTCAACAATATAAGTCCAAAGAAAAACAATTGTACATAGACAAATACATTCTGGCTTTGAAGAAATAAATCATTCCCTTTCCAAATCTAATGAATCAGGCTTTTATTAAATTGAATTTATGAGCGTTTTCCCCAATAATACTACTTTCAAATACAGTTGGCGGACTTATCAACAAAAATTTCTGGATCACCTTGATGAATATCTCGTAGACAATCATCTTCATATTTCTGCACCTCCCGGTTCTGGAAAAACAGTGCTGGGTCTGGAAATGATGCTCAGACTCGGGAAACCTACTCTGATTGTTGCTCCCACATTAGCCATTAAAAACCAATGGATTCAAAGGTTTTGTGAACTCTTTCTGGACACAGAAACGATTCCGGAATGGATTTCCTCAGATATTAAAAATCCAGGGATTATCACAGTCACAACCTATCAGGGACTACATTCCGTTTCAGAAGCTAATGAATCCGATGAGTCATCAGAGAAATCTACCAAAATTTCTGCGGCAGAAATGCTCAAAAAGCTTGCAAAGCAAAAAGTAGGCACTCTCATTCTGGATGAAGCTCACCATTTGAAAAACGCGTGGTGGAGAAGTTTGATGGAGGTGAAAAAAACTATTAATCCTACTGTTATTGCCCTCACTGCAACCCCGCCTTTCGATGTTTCAGGTACAGAATGGCAGAAATATATTCAGTTAAACGGTCCGATCGATGTTGAAATATCCGTTCCGGAGCTGATGATTGAAGGAGATTTGTGCCCTCATCAGGATCTGGTTTACTTTACGCTTCCATCAGAAGAGGAACAGAAAAAAATTGATTATTACCATACGCAGGCTTCCTCTTTTTTTGAAGAAATTAAAAAAGATAATGTATTTCTTAACGCTATTGAGCAACATCCGATCTATCAAAATCCTACGGAGCATTTGGATTGGATCTATGAGAATATATCCTCTTATACTTCCGGACTTGTATATCTTAATTTTAGAGGAAAAATAATTCCCGAAATTCATTTCGAAATTATTGGCGATCAGCAAAAATATATCCCTGAATTTGATTTCTTCTGGATGGAAGAGCTCCTAGATTTTTATCTGATCGTAGATGAACTCAACTTTAGAAATTTTGAAGAACATCGAACTGATTTGGGAAACCGTTTAAAAAGGAAAGGCTTTTTTGAACAGAAAACCATCAGTTTCTATAATACGAAAAACCTGAATAAAATTCTGAACTCAAGCATCGGTAAACTTCAGGGAATAAAAGAAATCGCAGACTTTGAGTTTTCAGTTTTGAAAGAAGATCTTAAAATGGTGATCCTGACGGATTTTATTAAAAAAGAATATCTGAATAATGAAGCTCAGAATCATCTTCTCCTCGATAAAATAGGGGCGGTCCCGATTTTTGAAAAACTGAGAAGAGAAAATAGTCAAAATAAAAAAATAGGTGTTCTTACAGGGAGTTTAGTGATTATCCCGTTGAGTGCAAAAAAGATATTTGATGAACTCTGTTCCAGAAAAGGAGTTTCGGGTGTTTCCTGCACTCTGCTTACCTATGATCAGAATTATTTGATCGTCAGCCTTTCCGAGCAGATAAAACATGATATTGTACATATCATTACCGAAATTTTTCAAAGTGGTGAAATTCATGTTTTGATCGGTACCAAATCATTATTGGGAGAAGGCTGGGATGCCCCGAAAATGAATACACTGATTCTTGCCAGTTTTGTAAGTTCCTTTGTACTTTCCAACCAGATGAGAGGAAGAGTGATCCGGACAGATAAAGATAATATCCATAAAACTGGTAATATCTGGCATTTGGTATGTTTTGATTCTCATGATTCCATTGGTGGTCAGGATCTGGGAATCATGAAACGAAGATTCAAAACTTTTGTTGGAATTTCCAATAAAGAGAATCCTACGATTGAAAATAATTTTGAAAGGCTGAATAGCGGTATTATCGAAAATAAAGAGCAGATTGTCAAAATCAATCAGGAATCTTTTGTTCTGGCAGAAAATAGATCTGAACTGGTTCGGCGCTGGAAGACCGCTTTGGATAAAGGAAATATCTTAGTGGAAGAAATAGAAATTCCTTCCGGAAATATGGTAGAAATGGATGAGATGAGAATGGATTATCTGGGGAAAATGACCGGAAATTTCAGTAAAGTGATGATCTCCTCGTTTATTTTATTCTGGCAGGATCTTTTGTTAGGATTATTAAGAAACGTGCAGTCGATGGGGTCTATAAAGAGCTTTTCTATATTTGCTTCTTTGTTAGGTGGCATCGGTTTTCTGGTATACGGAGTAAAATTCTACAGATCTTTCAAACTCTATTTGAGATGTAAAGATACTGCGAAACAGATTGATTCTCTGGCTGAAGTAGTTGTATCAGCACTCATTTATGAAAGAATAATCCGTACCCCATTTGAAAATCTTAAAATTGTAAGTTCATCAGATAAGAATAAAAATGCGTTCTGTTATCTGGAAGGAGGAACTCAATACGAAAATTCCCAGTTTATACAGACCTTACAGGAATTGGTTTCAAAAGTAGATAATCCCAGATATTTAATAAAGCAAAAGAGAAAACATTTTTTTAAAGAAAAAGATCAATATTTCCCCGTACCTGAGATCTTTGCTAAGAACAGGAAAAGTGCTGATTTTTTTAAGAAATCATGGGAAAAAGCGGTGGGAAAATCTGAACTTGTATTTACAAGGACGCTTGAAGGTAGAAAAATTTTGCTTAAGCTAAGATTTGAAGCTTTATTAAAAAGAAACGGAAGGATAGAACATTTGCATAAATGGACAAGGTAAACCATCCATAAAGTCTCTTGTAAAACTTAAAAAAAACAAGGCTGCCTAGTTATGAAGCAGCCTTTGAGAAGTTATAAATTAAAATCTTTAAAAGGGGAACAAATATCGGGGTTTCTGTTTCGGTCTTAGTTTTTAATAACTTTGGTAGATTCTGTTGCGGTTCTGATGATGTAAACTCCTTTTGGAAGATCTGAAATATTGATTTCATTATTTCCTTTTTGAGTTTGTACCGTTTTCAGCATTTTACCATCCAGACTGTAGACTTTAGCTTCACTGGCTTTTTCTGTGATGATGGAAACAGGTCCATTGGTCGGATTAGGATAAACAGTCAGGTCTTTTTTAGTGCTTTTAGCTTCAGAAGTACCCAATACAATATTGCTGTCTTTTACCCAGGTTAAAGCATCCAAGCCCAGATAATAATAATTACCTCCCAAGGTTAACTGTAGCTCATCAATAACAATATTCGAATAATTTTGTCCGTTTAGGTTAGTCATATCAATCAGGGTATACCCGTTGGTCGTTCCAAGATTGGTTGCAAAACCCGTTGTTTTTATTGTTGAGAATTTTGTAACGCCACTTAGCTTTCCTGTTACAGTAAGAGTCCCTGATACTGCTGGATTAGAAAGCTTATTTGCTACATATACCCAAAAACGGTTTACTTTGAATAAATTCGAAGTTGTTTTGATACTGAAAGAGGCATTATCTGCACCTACACTCGCAGAATTGTCTATATAACGGTTATCATTAGCTGATCCACTCCATCCTGTATTCGGGAAAATACCTATTACAAAATTAGAAGCGTATGAAATAATATTAAATATTACGCCATTGTCTGTAAAGTTAGAACTTCCTTGAGACTCAGTTTCAAAAGTCTCGGTGCTGGTCTGCCCAAATGAAAAGGTTGAAATGAGCAGACTACAGATTATTAAAAAAGTAGTGCTTTTCATAATTGTTGTTTTTAAATATTAGGTTATTGCGTTATACTATTATCCTCGTGGTGGGTAAATCCCTTCTACGCAGATAATATAATTTAAGCCAAGATATGGTGGCATATTGTTTACAGGAAGGTTTTGTCCAACAAATGCAATTGATTTTGAATTGATTGTTGTATCCGGATCTGTATCTATATAACTTGGTACCGGGTCAAAAAGTCTTCCATTTGGAATTCCTGAAATGGCAAAAGATGATGCAGCAGTAGGAGTGGCAACATTTGCATTTTGATTTTTTACTTTCAATTGAAACCCTGCTCCCAAGCTTGGCATATTAGAGGCCAGAAGTGTTGTTTGTGTGGTACCGGCGGTTACTCCCAAAGGATAAAATTCGTTGGCATTTACGTTTCCTGCTCCCAATGCGATTCTTCCTTTAAGGTTAGGAAGCGCAAAAGTGCTTATCCCGTCACCTCCGTAAGTGGTCCCTAGTATAGAAAATAAAGCGCTGTTGCGTGAGATGCTTATTAAGCTTCCGTCACAAAACATCCATCCTCTAGGGGCAAAGTTTCCAGCAAACAGCTTCACAATTCCAATGTATTCTTCCATGGTAAATAATTTTTAGTTGATCGTTTTCCTACTCTTTTTAGGCTTTTCAGATTCCGCCTTTGGTTGTTGATTTCTTTATCCAAAGGAACAACTTATCATAAAGTGATACTAGCGTAGAAAATACCAAATTAAACACTCCGTATTTCTACGTAGTACCACGTCTGTACTTCTTTTTAATAGGTAAATTTATCTTCTTTAAGTTTCTCGGAACGAGCGGTATTTCGTATTTTTGTAAGAATCCAATAAAAATGAAAATGAGCGAATTTGTAGCATCAGAAATTAAAAATAATATTGCCGAAATTACATTCGGAACTCCTAAAAGTAATTCTCTTCCCGGAGCTATCTTAGAAAAACTTGCCCATACTATCCTTGAAGAAGGTGCAAAAGATGAGGTGAAAGCCATTCTGATTAAAAGCGAAGGTGAAAAAGCCTTTTGTGCAGGAGCAAGCTTTGATGAACTTTTAGCGATTGATGAACTGGAAGCATCCACCCAGTTTTTCGGAGGGTTTGCCAAAGTTTTGAATGCGATGAGAAAATGTGGGAAAATAGTGGTGGTAAGAGTTCAGGGAAAAACAACCGGTGGAGGAGTCGGTATTGCCTGTGGAGCAGATTACTGTTTCGCAACCAAAGATTCTGCGCTTGCCCTTACGGAAATTAATTTGGGAATAGGCCCTTTCGTTATCGGTCCTTATGTAGAAAGAAAGATTGGAAAATCACAATTCTCTGCAATGGCTATTGATGCCGATTTCAGATCTGCAGAATGGGCAGAGCAACACAATATCTATCATTCTGTTTCAGATACTATCCAGGAAATGGATGAGAAGTTGGATGTATTTTTACAGACCTTGGCTTCCAGAAGCAGTGATGCTTTAGCTTTGATTAAAAAAGTATCTTGGGAAGGAACGGATCATTTCAATGACCTGATGCCTGCAAGAATTCATATGAGTGCAAGCCTTATCTTGGAAGATTCTGCTAAAAAGAATATTGAGTCCATCAAGGAAAGACTGAGAGCAAAATAATTTTCAGCTTCTAAAAATATAAAGCCGTTGATCTGTTCATCGGCTTTTTTTGTAGGGTAAGAATGATTTTTTACTTCTCTCTAATTATGTATTTGTAAAAATTTCCTCAGAATTTTATAAAATTATTTTGTTGATTGATAAAAAATAATAACTTTGTAATTCAAAGTTCTTTTTATGGATTCAAAAAACTATCACGAAGACTTATCACATATCCGCTCCATGATGGAGCGGTCTTCAAGATTTATTTCGCTCAGTGGTTTATCAGGAGTGGTTGCCGGGCTGGCGGCTATTATAGGTGCCATTTACGTGTATTTCGTGTTTCAAAGGGAAGGGATCAGTTATTTTGATGGGAACAGAAATATTTTTAACCCTGCATTAGTCAGAGAACTTGTATGGATTGGAATTATTATACTTGTAGTGGCGGTTCTTAGCGGATATGTTTTTACGGCCAATAAAAGCAAAAAAAAAGGATTGAAGATTTGGGATGCTACTACAAAGCGCCTGTTGGTTACTTTTGCTGTGCCTTTGGTTGCGGGAGGATTATTTTGTCTGGCGCTTCTTTACCATCATCTTTTTGTTTTTGTTGCACCAGCTACCCTGATTTTTTATGGGTTAGCATTAGTGAGTGCAGAACGATATACCTTAACAGACGTGAAGTATCTGGGATATCTTGAAATTATTTTAGGATTAGTTTCTTTATTCATACTTGGTTGGGGATTGGTTTTCTGGGCAATAGGCTTTGGTGTTTTGCATATCGTATACGGGCTGATCATGCATAAAAAGTATAAATAGTGGGGATAGGTTTTGTCATTGTTCTGCACCTTTTCTTATTGTCTATTGTTGGTTTTATTGTTGGTATTGTAAGTTCGGTGGTTACTTATTTTGCTGGTAAAAAAGAAAGACGCAGGGTTAAAGTAGTAGTGGCATTCATGGCACCGTTTGCCTTTTTGTATACTTTTTATATGGGTGGGCTTATTGGGTTATCAATACTTGCTGATAGAAGAAATGTTGATATAGGAATTGGAGATGACTGGCACGTTCCTTTAGAGAATAATCATACTCTTTCATTTATCGATTTGGATGCGCCAGGATCTATTGTTGAAAAAGGAGGCAGATTTGTGGTTTGGGATGTCATAGCAATCGAAGAAAAAGGGAATAAAATTGTTGGGAAAACAGAAGATAATCAGTTTTTTTCTTATGATACCAGAACAGATGAGGTTCAGAAGTTTAAGACAGAATCTGATCTGAAATCAGCCAGCAATAATAAGGAAATTAAACTGATGAATGTTTCCAAGTTTTATTCACAGAAAAAAAGTGAATTGATCAGTACCTGGGAATATATATCAATTGCAATTTTTTCATTGTTGATAGGCGTTGGAGCTATGAATATGACTAAGCATATTGTATTTTTTACTGGTTAAATGTTCGCCAGGAAATTAAAATAAAGCGTATGAGAAAATGGACTGTTTTTTTATCCTTATTTTTGCATCGTTTTTTCGGAAAGCATATTCAGTAATCCTAAAAAAATTGAACTATAACCATAACTATATATTACTGAAAATTTAAAAAGAAAAATGATAATTCGTACCAATTAATTATCTCATAATAAATAAGATAAATTTAAAATGATCAAAATCAGCCAACTTAATAAAGAATTCGAAAGCCGTGTAAGATTGGGCATTATGTCCGTTCTTATGGTCAACGATTGGGTTGATTTTTCCGAAATGAAAAACCTGCTCGAAATTACAGATGGTAATTTGGCCAGCCACAGCAATGCTCTCGAAAAAGTAGGTTATATAGAAGTTAAAAAAGAATTTGTAGGTAAAAAACCAAGAACCTCTTACCGTGTTACACAGAATGGAAGACAGGCATTTACAGAACATCTGGATGCTCTGGAAAAATTATTGGGACGCTAGTCCTATATTTTTTTGAACATTCACTTTGAATTACAAAGTACTTTATATTTTAAAATTAAATAAAATGATGATGCATAAACAAAAAACATGTACAGTATATGCCATTCCATTGGTTGGAAATCTTTTTTCTGAGGAAGTTAATTTGTCTGGAGCAGATTTTCTGATTGCAGGAGTGTTGCTTTTTACAACAGCTTTTCTCATCAATCTGGTCAGAAACAGCATAAAGAAACAAAGTCAGAAAGTATTGATTACTATTTTCATTTTGCTGGCTCTCGCATTAATCTGGCTCGAGCTGGCAGTAGGTATTTTCGGAAGTCCGTTTGCAGGAAGTTAAAATTAAGTTTGCTATTAATTCTAAATAATAATGATGAAAGATTCAAAAATAATAAATCTAGGCAAGGCAGTATTCACAGTATTTTTTTCAATGGGAACTTTTTGCCTTTTAGGAGCATTAATTACAAACGATGATTGGTTTGCCGGAGCAGGCTATTTTTTAATCTTTTTTGGAGCGCCAGCCAACTTATTGTGTATACTTGGACTTTTGATATATAGTGCTATAGATACATCAAAATTCAAAGAATGTATGACTGCTATACTCATTTTGACTGCCAATATTCCTATCGCATTTATTTACGCTGTTATAGGTATTAGTCTTTTCTTTTAATATCCATACTATTATGAAAAAAATACGCGTTCAGTTTCTGCTTTTTGTGTATGATAAAACTCAAAAGTTATACAGAAAATACTTTAAAAAGAAAAAAAGACAATGGCAGTTTAATGAAAAACAGCTGCTTGAATTTCAGGAAGATTCTCTGGGAAGAAAATTGGGAGAGTTTTATAAAAAGCACGGGTTTTCTATGATTCCTAAAATGGAGAATCATGATGTTCATCATTTGATTACGGGTTGCGGAACCAACTTCGAAGACGAAATCGCGATGCAGTATCTTTTGCTGGGAAACGGAAAGCTTAATGCCCATCTTTTGGCGGCAATTGTTTTGGGAACAATTATTTTACCTGAGTATGTAACAATTTATATCAAGGCTTATCGAAAAGGACAAAACATGAGAACTTTTCATCATTGGGATTTTGAAGAGCTTTTGTGGCAGAATTTTGATCATGTGAAAGATTTTATTTTCCAGAAAGATACTGCTGTACTTTATTAAAACTGATTCTATGAAAAAAATACAATTCAGCCCGTTAGGAGAAAAAACATTTTTGATATCCTTTTTAGCAGGAAGCTCCTTACTATTTCTGTATTGGATTACAATGGCCAATTTTCTGGTCATAGTGGGCTTTTATTATGTGGTAATTGCAGCAGTCGCTAATCTGCTTATTCTTTTATATGAGCTGATGGTATTTCTTGGCAACGTATCAGAAAAGAAAAGCTCCGGAAATTCGGTTTTGCTGATGCTCGTCAATATTCCTATTGTATTGGTATACCTGAACCTGTTTTTCAGTTTTTGCTAAACTCTTTATCATAATATCATTAACCCTTCAATTTTAAAATATCATGAAAACACATCACTATATATTTCTTACGGCCTTACTTTTTGTTATCCTTTTTTATGATCAGGATATTGGGCTGAACCTTGGGATTCTGGGAATCATTTATGCTGTACTGACTTTTTTTAAAACACCAAAGAAAAACAGAACCAGGCTGGTGTACATTCTTTCTGCTACAAGTATTCTTTCGGGAGCTGCTTTTGCATGGTACGGAGACTTTCCTTCTTTTCTGGCAGTTGTAAGTTCACTTCTTTTACTTGCGTATAAATCAAAAAATAAAAGAATGAAAATCCTGCTTCTGGCTCCGGTTTTTATTGTAAATAGCTGTATTTCGCTTTGTCGCTTTTTAAATTTTGATAGCTGGCTTCCTCAAAGAAAAATTTCAGGATTGTGGCAGAAAACATTAGCTTTCATCTTGATTCCGCTATTGCTGGTTTCTGTATTCTTTGGAGTGTATTCTATAGGAAGTAATCATTTTGCCTCACTTTTTACCGATTATGAGTTGGATATTAACCTATGGCAGGTATTCTGTCTTTTTGTTTTAGGATTTTTTATCGCTTTTAATTATTGGAATTATGCTGTAGATAAAATGATTTATAAAACCAATCATATAATAAGCAACAATTTTCAGAAAGATTCCCAAATTCCAAAGGCTACCTATTCTTTCCTGGATCTGGATTCTGAAAGGATGAGCGGCGTCATTTCCTTTCTTTGTCTGAATATTTTATTGATTTTCTTCATCATCACTTACAATTATGAACAGTTTTATGAAATATCTAAAACCCCGGCCCAGCTTTCCGAAGAAACCCATGAAAGAGTAAATGCGGTTATTCTATCAATTATCATGGCCATTTTGGTGATCATGTTCTATTTCAAATCAGGGTTTAACTTCGATTCTAAAGCAGGTTTGATGAAAATTCTGGCAAAAATCTGGATTTTCCTGAATGCTGTTCTCGTATTATCTGCTGCGGTGAAAAACTATGAATATATTGTTCATTATTCTTTTACTTACAAAAGACTGGGTGTTTTTGCTTTCCTCACTTTATCGCTAATTGGCCTCGCACTGACTTTTATTAAAATTCAGAAGAAAAAGACAAATGCATTTCTGTTCAATACCATGGTGTGGTATTTCTACGGGACTGTTTTGGTGTGCTGCTATATCAATTGGGGAGGTTTTATCATCTCACAGAATATGAAACGCAAAGATTTCGTTGTCGATTACTACTTTACAACAGTTAATTTCAGTGAAAAAGGACTTTTGAAATATGCTGAAGCTAAGAAAGATCTGCAACTCGAAAAAACGATACAGGCAAAGATAAAGAGGGAACGAAGCAAAAAAAAACTCTCCAAAATCCTTTATTATCAAACTATAGAATAATACCAGTTATGAAAAAAATCATCGAATCCCCAAGAGTCAGAATGACTGTGCTGCTTATATTCATGACATTATTTTGTTTCAGTCTTTCTGTTTTCAGATATTATATCAGTGAAACAAAAGTCTTTCTGTTTCTCAACTGGAATCTTTTTTTGGCTTGGATTCCCTTATTATTAAGTTCTTTTATTGTGATTTTTAAGATTAAAAGTAGAATATCTCTGGCGTTCATTATTATCATCTGGATATTGTTTTTCCCCAATTCTCCTTATATCCTCACAGATCTTTTTCATTTGAGAGCCAGAAATTCAATACCGATCTGGTATGATCTGATTGTTATTCTTTCCTATGCTTGGACAGGGCTTATCTGTGGTTTTATAAGCCTTAATGACATAGAAAAAAGACTCTTCAGTTACGGTAAAAAGAATGTTGTGAACGGGTTGATTATATTTTTCCTTTTTATCAGCAGCTTTGGAGTATATCTGGGAAGGTTTTTGAGATGGAACAGCTGGGATGTCCTCAATAATCCTTTTGGACTTTTTAATGATATCGTTGTCAGGTTAATTTATCCTCTTGAATATACTAAAACATGGGGCGTTACTTTACTGATGGGAGTAATGCTGAATTTTATGTACTTCACATTTAAATGGATGGAAGCAGGAAATCATGATAATATACAGCCTAAAAAGGTAAATCATTAAATGAAATTGGAACAGTTTTAGCATTTAAAAGGATCAACAGAATGATACAGAAACATTCTTAAAATTAATTATTATGAAAAAAAGCCTTTTGTTGATCCCATTGATTATCCTTTCATGTAAAAAAGAATCTGCAGTTCCTGAAGTGTCGGGTAAAGATTCTGCTGTAGTAACAGAAATGCCGGATTCCGCTTATAAAAGAGATTCTGTAGCATTAAGACAAAAAGATTCAATAATTAACAATGCTCCGGCTACCAAAGAAGTTCTGCGTAAAGGAGTGATGAGAAGTGAAAAAGAAGGACAAATTGTAAGAACAGCAGATGCTTCCCAGCTACCATTTACTTTAGGTGAAGCATTTACCGACGATAATCAGGAATTGGTTTTAAAACTGACTCACTACGACAAGCCCAACATCAAAGCTAAAATTTCAACAAAAGAAAAAGATTTTAATATTCGCTTCAATCAGATAAAATTGCCAAACGGAGACTATGACGGTCCTTTTGGAAGAGATATCACTTATGAAACTCCCGGGAAAGGAGAAGTATGGTTAATTATCGGGAAAAGTAATATGGCTTCAGGAAATACCAAAGGAAGCTTCACTGTAAGTGTAGAATAAGCTTGTTAAAATTTGGTACAATTTCTGCAAACTAAATACAGAAGTTTAAAATTTAAAATTATGAAAAATATCGTTCTAACAGCAATGGCCGCGTCAGCAGTACTTGTAAGTTGCGGGACTGTACAGTCGCTGGTTCAGAATACGTTTCCATACACAACGAATGTTTTAGTGTCTACGGGAGTACCTGCGGATAAAGAAGTTTCTTCCACCGCAACAGCTACCAATGTACAGACTTGGTTTGGAGGAAATAACAATGCAAAGATTAAAGATGTAAGAATCTCGGATGCAAAGATTTCTGTGGCATCACCTTCAGGAGGTAATCTGAGCGCCTTCAAAACTGTTAAAATCTATGTTTCATCAGCAGGAACTGGAGAAAGGCTTATAGCTTCCCGATCCAATATATCTACCAACACTTCCAGTTTAAATCTGGATTTGAATGATACGGGTTTTCTGGATGAAATTGTAAAAAGTTCAGGTCTTACCATTAGAACCGTTTATGAACTGAGAAATCAGACCTCTTCGGATATGAACATTAAAGTGGCACTTAATTTCAGCAGCGTCCCTGCGAAATAAACAGATAAAACTTGCGAAAAAAACTCCTTTCAGAATTTCTGAAAGGAGTTTTTGTTTACTCTATAGTTTGGTGAATTTCTCTACAACTCTTCTCGCTCCGTCATTGATGTTAATCATATACTGACCCGTAGGCAATGTTGAAATATCAATCTTTTCATCAGATGAAACCGAATTTTTTATAATCGTTCTTCCCTGAATATTTACAATTTCAAAATCAAGTTTTCTATTTTCATTACTTTGAATAGCAATATAGCTGGAAGTAGGATTAGGATAAATTTTAACTTCTAGCGGACTTAATGTTTTCACAGGTTTTACGAATTTACTTTCCAGTTGAATGATGGCATTTTTTACATTCGGAAGAGGTCCGATTTTTTGATTAGCCACTGTACCTCCCTGAGGAATACCTGTAGAAATCAAAAGGTTTTTCATCGCGGCCGGAGTAAGGTTCTGCCCCGTATTCTGACGGTAGAAAGACTGAATAAGTATTGCTGCAGAAGCTACTGTAGGTGTTGCAGAACTGGTTCCACTGAAATAATTATACGTTCTGTTGTTATCATTATCATATTTGGCGTAAGATCCGTAGCCTGCTGCCAACACATTGCTTCCCCAGCCTTGTACATCTACCCGGTTTCCGAAGGTGCTGAAACTTAGCTTCGAATGGGTTGTATTCGGTGAGCCTGCTCCCACAATAATCGCCCCACTGTTTCCTCTTGCATTATAGGCCGCATAAAAAGGATCATCAAGGTTTTGATTTCCGTTCCCCGCTGCTGCAATAATGATGATTCCGGAATCTGTAGCCGCTTTGGTAAGATCCCAGATTACCTTATCATATTCTGCAGGACAATATTGGCCGTCTTTACCTCCTGTCTGCATTTCATACAATATAATATCGCCGGATTGTGAAGCATTGATGGATCTGCTGACTGCCGAAGCTCGGTTATACCCTAAAGTTGTCCATTCCATATATCCTTTGATTTCAGAAGCACTGTAAGCTGCACCTGTAAGTCCAATATTATCCTTTACCGAACCTAAAATACTTACCACGGCGGTTCCGTGATCACGATAGTTATTGGCTGATAAACCAGAATTCGGGCTGTATCCCGGTTCCAGTTGTATAGAATTTTGATTGGCCAGCATTTCATGGGTTTTATAGAAACCATATTCTACATCCCGAACTCTGATATTCTGTCCGGTAATTCCTCTTGACCATGCATATTTTGCGTTAATTCCGGGATTGTCATTCAGATAGGTTTGTACATTTTCCAGATCAGGTGTAGCCACAAACATATTCACTAAAGGAGGCTCTACCGGTGCACTGCTCATCACCGAAACATATTCTATTTCAGGAAATCTTTCCAGCGTTTGAATAATTTTCTGTGAATATTCCTGGTTTTGAAAAGGAAGTTCTGCTTTATAGATTCTTTTCAGTTTTTCTACAGATTCTCCCGAATTACCAATGGCCTGGCTGTTTCTTGACATTTCGTCCAATTTACTATCTGTAAAGGCTAGATCATACGTAAATGAGATTTTGTTTTCCCTTGAAAATTTTTCCAATTCAGCGTTTCTGGTGAATGCCATTTTTTCAGAATTGATTCCTTTAGAAAAGCATACATACACTGTCCCGTTCATATCATTGGCCTTTTTGGATGAGGTTTCCTGTCCAAAAGATAGGGTAGAAGAGAGCACAGCTAATGCGAAAAAATGAATTTTTGTTTTCATATTATTTTTGTTAAATGGTTGTGATGTGTTTTGGTTTGTATCAAAAATAATAATAAAAATATAATAAAATCACTTTTTTGTGAGTTTTGATAAATAATTTTTATACGAAAAAAAATACCCCAACAGAAGGTAAAATCTGTGGGGGTAAGATGTTTGTCTTGTATTAATAAAGGCAGACTGGAAATGTTATTTTAATTGTCGTCAAACCAGTTCAGCCTGTTTTGGTGGTAAATGAGTTTCTTTTTATTCATAATCTGATATTCAATACCAATGCTGTCGTTATTGGCACTGATTAATCTTGCTCCCTGAATAGGTAATGTTTTTTCGTCAACATATGTTTCCGGTGAAGGAGGAACAATTTTCTCTATTGTTGCTAAGTAAGGATCTCTGGAAATCTTTTTTTCGAAAATGCCTTCTTTTTTATAAATCGTGATCATCGGATTAGACATTACTCCGGGGCGACCTCTTTCTATTCTGTACGTGTCATTCAACATAATCTGCTGGTTGCATCCAACGGTTGAAAAATAAAGAATCATACTGAAAAAAGGGATCATCATGGGTAAAAAACTCAGAATAGTTCCCGAGATCAATAGCCAGAAATAGATTTTGATACCCTTCTTTTTCCAAAATTTTATAATGATAAATACGGTCATAGCCAGCCAGAGCCAATTAATAATTTTATCAATATAATATCCCGAAAAACTATAGTCAAAGATGCTTAAAACAACTCCAAAAAGAAAAATGAACGTAATGATAAGATAAGCCGTAACAATTTTTTGGTTCTTCATTTTTTGGAATTAATTTTTGGTAATCGAATCCATCACAATAGTAACAGGGCCATCATTGATCAGGGATACCTTCATATCCGCACCAAAAATTCCGCTTTCGGTTTTTAATCCGGATTGAGCAATTGATTCTTTAAAATAATCGAAAAGTGGAACGGCTTTATCGGGTTTTGCTGCTTTGATGAATGAAGGGCGATTGCCTTTTTTATAATCCGCGATCAATGTAAACTGACTGATACAAAGAATTTCCCCTGCAATATCTTTTACCGAAAGATTGAGTTTACCGTCTTCATCACCAAAAATCCTGAGATTTAGAACTTTCTGTACAAGCCAGTCCGCATCTGTTTTCTCATCATTTTCATCTATCCCTACCAGAAGCATCAATCCTTTCTCAATTTCTCCTACTGTTTTTCCATCTACCTTTACACTGGCTTCAGAAACTCTCTGTATAACGATCTTCATTTTTTAATAATAAACATTTAGAATTTTACTGGCCGGATCAAAGTTGAAATTGGTATAGGTTTTAGGAGGTAAAGACGTCTTGGCTCCGGATTCCGGCTGCCCTGTTCTTAATATCCATCTTGTTCCATCTTTAGGACACAGAATGGCAATATTGTCCTTTACTTCCAAAGTTGTATTATTATCCGGGCAAATGTGAGGTGCATTTCTGTCATAGATCTTGAAAGAATTCCCTACACGAACAATGATCAATCCTCTGGTTCCGGACTGCTGTTCGTTCACATAGATCCAGCCGCTGTCATAGTTCAAATTGTTGTATGCCGGAAGGTTCAAATTCAAGGTTACATTGATTGGGTTATTGGGAAAGCAATTTACTGTATCTTCTCTAGTGGAGCAAGAGTTTATAGCTAAATTACTGAAAACCAATAAAATGAAAATAGATAATATCAAAGAAGTTTTTTTCATTTCAATTTAAATTTTTATATATTTGTAAAAATTAAACGATTACAACACGAAAACATTGTCCGGCAAATGTCGGATTATTTTTTTATACCAAAACTAAATTTTGAAAATTATGGCAAGCTATGTAACTAAGGAGGGCCTTGAGAAAATGAAAGCTGAGCTGGAACAGTTGGAAACTGTAGAGAGACCAAAAATTACTCAGCAGATCGCAGAAGCAAGAGACAAAGGAGATTTGTCTGAAAATGCAGAATATGATGCGGCTAAAGAGGCTCAAGGAATGCTTGAAATGAGAATTTCCAAGCTGAAAGATGTAATCTCCGTTTCTAAAATTATAGACGAAAGCCAATTAGATACTTCAAAAGTTTCAATCTTAACAACAGTGAAGCTTAAAAATAATGCTACCAAGCAAGAACAGGTATTTACATTGGTACCGGATAACGAAAGTGACCTGAAAACAGGGAAAATTTCCGTAAACACTCCTATTGCAAAAGGTCTGTTAGGAAAAGCAATTGGTGAAGTTGCAGAAATTGTACTGCCAAACGGAAACAAACTTTCTTTCGAAGTATTAGACATTTCTCTGTAATCTGATACTCTATTTATTTCTGACTTCTAATATATAACCTCTAACTTCTCTATATAATGAGCACTATATTCACAAAAATCATCAATGGCGAATTTCCCTCGTATACAATTGCTGAAGATGAAAACTTTATAGCTTTTTTAGACGCAATGCCTTTGGTGAAAGGACATACTCTGGTAGTTCCGAAAAAAGAAGTGGATTTGATTTTTGATCTTGAAAGTGAAGAATACAAAAACCTTTGGGGATTTACCCAAGAGGTTGCCAAGAAGATCAAAACTGCAATTCCATGTGTAAGAGTAGGAGTGGCGGTCGTAGGATTGGAGGTTCCTCATGCGCATATTCATCTGATCCCTTTAAACAAGGTGGAAGACATGAATTTCAGAAATGAAAGATTAAAATTAACGAACGAAGAATATACCGAGATTCAACACTCAATTATGAATTCTTAAAAACCAGAAAATCGTAAAAAAGTAATTTTTTACGATTTTCTTTAACATATACATATAATAATATGAACTCAAACCAATGTTCTTTCTGCGGCAGAAAAAGAAGTGAAGTACAGATGCTGATCTCTGGGCAGAATGGTTTTATTTGTGAAAATTGTATAGAGCAGGCGCACGCTATAGTAAAAGACGGCGCTTCCAAAACCGAATATTCTCCTGCAGACAGTATGGCAGATCTGAAAAAGCCTAAAGAAATCAAGACGTTCCTTGATCAGTATGTTATAGGACAGGATCAGGCTAAAAAGCAACTTTCGATTGCCGTTTATAACCACTATAAAAGATTGCTTCATGCCAAAGACGAAAACCGTGAGGTAGAGCTTGAAAAGTCGAATATCATTATGATAGGGGAGACGGGGACAGGAAAAACCCTATTGGCCAAAACTATCGCAAGAGAACTTAATGTACCTTTCTGTATTGTAGATGCTACGATTCTTACAGAAGCCGGATATGTGGGGGAAGATGTAGAAAGTATTCTTTCAAGATTGCTGATGGTAGCAGACTATGATGTGGAGAAAGCCGAAAAAGGAATTGTTTTCATTGATGAAATTGACAAAATCGCAAGAAAATCCGACAATCCAAGTATTACAAGAGACGTTTCAGGAGAAGGAGTACAACAGGGGCTGTTGAAATTGCTGGAAGGAAGTATTGTAAATGTACCACCACAGGGAGGTAGAAAGCACCCAGATCAGAAATATATTCAGGTGAATACTCAAAACATTCTATTTATTGCAGGAGGAGCTTTTGACGGAATCAAGGAGATCATTGAAAGAAGAATGAACAAACAGGCTATTGGTTTCAGCTCTGAAAAGATCAATAAGACGGATGAAGATGAATATATATTAACAAATATTAATGCGATCGACCTTCGTTCTTTCGGATTAATTCCGGAACTTTTAGGAAGATTTCCAATCATTACTTATCTCGATAAACTCACGAAAGAGACGTTGGTAAGAATTATGAAAGAGCCTAAAAACTCAATCGTGAATCAGTTTGTGGAGCTTTTCAAAATGGATGGTACAGATTTGGTCATTACAGATGGCGCCATTGAGAGAATTGTAGAAGAAACTATTGAGAAAGGATTGGGTGCCAGAGGACTACGAGGAACCACTGAAAAAGTTTTGGAAGACTACATGTTTTCAATCGGAGAAGAAAAAGAAATTGTACTGACAGAAGATAATATTTTGATTAATAGATAAAATATTTTTTTTTTTTTGGAAAAAAATAATACCTTTGCGGGTGAAGATTGTATTAACACACAAATAATTTATACAATGAGAAAAAGTTTATTTGCTATAGGTCTTTTAGCCGTTAGCTATTCTGTTCAGGCGCAGAATGTTCTATGTCACGTTGACACTAACGCTAATATGTATGTGAGCGAAGGCACCCTAGTTTATAGCGGTGGTGGTGTACAAACAAGGGGTAATGGCCTTTTGGATGTACATGGTAATGTCATGGTTGTAGGTACAGCCACTGACTCTTTTAAAACAATTGATACCGGAGGCGCAGATAAAACCGATGGAGGGAATATCGTTTTAAGATTAAATACCCCAAGTTCCTATGCGACTTCTACATATGGTCAATTATATGTAGACGGATTATCCCAATCCAACGTTACGGGTACTGTAACTAAAGAGTACAGAAATGCTAAACATGGTAATGGTAATTTCTATCAGCAGATAGGTTTACCTTTTAGCGATAAAGTACTTTCTAGCCTTTCTGGAGAACTTAATAAAACGTTCAGCAACACCAGATACTCCAAAAATGAAATTTTAGCATGGAATAATGCAACCGTTGTAAGTGATACAAAACCTATTACTTCAACTACTTCAACTGCTACAGCTTATAACTATTATATGCTTGGGTCTAGTAATAACAATTTGGATCTTAGCACTCCTCCGGGGGGAGCTAACGCAGTGTTTAATATTAACGGTAAGCCTTTTTCCACACTCGCTACAGCAACTTTAATGAATGCTGGTAACGGAATCGATTTTGGACCTGGAGGTAATAATAGAAACTCTTATAACGAGAGATACAACTCTTACGCTTGGGATCAGTTCGAAGAAACGAACAGCCTATGGGCAGGAACCTTTGGTAAGAACATTTATGAATTCGGAAACCCGTTTTTAACAAACTTAGATTTATCAAGAATCGGATATGTTGAGAATGGAGGAATTACGGATGGTAATGCTATCACCAATATTTGGGGAGTTCAATACTCACCGGGAACTGTACAATATGTGAACAATGTAGGAAGTACATTTACTAATCCACTTACAATAACATTTGATATTAACACACATGTTCCTGTAGGAGATGTTAATAACCTAATCGTAAAACCAATGGGAGTTTTTGTGATGAAGTTAAGAGATAATACTTCTCAAACTCTAAACTTTAACACTCTTAGAAGATTTAGCAATACAGCTAGAGCTGCAGGTACAGATTATAATGTAAATGCTAGCCGATCTGCATTGAAATCTAGCAACAGTACAGTAAAACAATTAGGAGTGATTGGTTTAGATGCTGTAGGTAATGAAGTAGCTAGAGTATATTATGTAGTTACTCCAAATGCAACAACAGGTCACCAGATTTCCAATGCAACTACACTGCAGGTAGCTACGGATAATAGTAATAGTATTATTACTTACGAAGAAGCTTTAAATGGAGGACAAGATCCTAACTATTCTGGACAGTATAAGCTGTACATCAACGAAGCTAACGAAAGTAACTTCTTAGGAAAAAATATCGTAATGGATAATTTTGATTACGGTACTACTGGTCAGAGAATTGTTTCTTACAAATTTGAGATCAGAGAAAATGCTGAAATGATTCCTGCAGGAGTACATCAGTTGTCTTCAGGAACAGGTTTCTACTATAAGTCGGCTAATGGTAATCCGGAGGAAGCTAAACAGGGCGCTATAGTTCCTGTAGGCTCTAAGATTTATAACCTTTACTATGGAGAACCTGATAGAGGTACGCTAGCAGCTAACGACACTACTAAAGCATTGTCTAAAACCGTAGTTGTATACAACCCGGCAGTTAGCAATTATATAGTTAGATTTGATCCAAGCTGGAAAAAAGCAGATATTGAAGTTTATGATATGAGTGGTAAACTGATTATCTCTAAGAAAGCAGTAGATGCATCTAGGGATTTTGTAATTGAACTTGATGGTTCAGTGAAGAGTTCTTATGTTGTGAAAGTGGTTTCTGATAAAGGAGTAATTGTTAACACCAAAATCTTAAAATAATAATATGAAGACTATTAATAAACTAGTATTGGCTCTTTTCCTTTTTGTGATGTCATTTGCATATGCAGAGGAAATGCCTCCAGCACCAGCCTCAGCAGCTAGGGGTGGAACCGGAGGTGGAGGACCAGGTGCACCTGCTTCACCAATTGATATGTATGTATATGTACTTTCTATTGTAGCAATCGCATTGATTTTATTTTATACAAAGAAGTATAAAAGCATAAAAGCATAAAATTTTATTAAAATAATATTAAACTCTCTGATTAATCGGAGAGTTTTTTTATTTTTACTCTATGAAAAAGATTTATATGCTATCTGCAGTTTTAACTGCATTTGCTCTGCAGGCTCAATTTACAGTTACAGTTCAGACTCCTGCAGAATTTAAAGATCAGGATGCTATACTATATACATTAAACGGTTCGAAAGATATTATTGTTACGAAAGAGCAAAGTAAGAACAATACATGGACCTTTAAATATCCAAGTAATTATATGGGAATGATGAAAGTTTATTTCCCATCGTCAAATAATACTGTAAGCTTTATCTCTGAGAATAAAAATATCAGCTTTAAACTTGATATCCAGAATAGCAAAATTAAAGATGTTATCTATCTTGATGAAGCCAATGATCTAATGAGTAAGCAGCAGGAAGGTTCACAGAAAAAAGAACTTATCCTTCCGGCTTTAAGTCAGATCAAAGAATATTATAAGGATAATACAGACTTTGGAAAAGCGCTGAAAACAGAGATTGACAGACTTTCCGGTTCTGCTAATTCAATCGATGCAGCAAAACATCCGTTTATAGCTTATTACAATACGAATTACAGCAAGTTTTTAGGAAACCAGATGGATACCTCCAAAAAGGTAAATCCGGACGAAATTGTAGACTTTCTGGACAAGTCGGGAGACATGCTGGAAAGCTCATCATTACTAAGACCAGTATTGGTAGCCTATTTGAATGCAGGAGGAAATACCAACGTAGCGGCTTCAGTAGATAAACTTCTTGACCGTTTGAAAGTTGAAACACCAAGAGGGCAGACTGTTTTATCTGAACTGATTGATATTTTTGATGTCTATCAGATGGATGAATTCAAAACGAAGTACCTTGGGCTTGCAAAGGGTCTTAAATGCACTATCAATGACAGGCTGGCTTCCACATTGAAATCTAATGCAAACGTGGAAATGGGGGCTGCTTTTCCTAATTATAAGTTCCAGTCACCGGTTAACTCTACCGCGAAGTCTCTTTACGATGTAAAAGCCGATAAGAAGGTTGTTATTTTCTGGTCTTCTACATGCTCACACTGCGAAAGTGAACTTCCAAAACTATTGGAAAAATACAACGATCTTAAAGCAAAGAATATTCAGATTGTAGGTCTTTCTTTAGATGTAGATAAAGACTCTTATTCTAAAAAGATTGCTGCATTTCCTTGGATCAATGATTCAGAATTGAGAGGATGGAACAGTAGTTACGTAGATACTTACAATGTTCATGCAACTCCGACGTATTTTATTTTAGATGCTAACAACAAGATAATCAGCAAACCAGATCATGTTGGAGATGTTTTGGAATATTTTAAGTTAAAATAATTTTGGTAGTAAAGAAATATTTTCTATATTTGCACCACCAAAACGGCGAGGTAGCTCAGTTGGTTAGAGCGCAGGATTCATAACCCTGAGGTCACGGGTTCAATTCCCGTCTTCGCTACAAGAGACCGCAATCAAGTGATTGCGGTCTCTCTTTTTTTATTACAGATTCTTTTTCTCAATCATGTACAAAAGCAAAAGACTCTACAAAAAAATGAAGCTGCCCGAATAAGAAAAAGGGTATTACACTTCACTCTTCTACTCTGTAATCTTAAGTCGTTAGTTTTAGCGTTTACAAGGATTGAGCTGCGAATTATTTTCTATAATGAATCGCGTTGTTAATTTCAATTGGATTATTTTCTCTTATCATTGTTTCCTTAACCTGTTTCTCTAATGCTTTTAATTGGTCTTTACTCGTAATCTGTATATTTTTATAGAAATATTTTGCTCCTGGCTGTTTGTCCAATTGCAACATGAATTCTTTAAAAGGGTCATTGAACTTCTCCAATTTCTTTTTCTGAACCATTTGCTCACTAACCTGCAAAGGTTTCGTGCCGGCATAGTTTTCTATAAAACCAGTGGTATCATAAGTCATATCAAATAATTTTGAATCCATCAGGTTATATTTGAACTGACTTTTTGAATCGTAGATTTGGAATATCAATCCAGGTAAGCCTCTGAATTTATAAGGGCCTTCATTGTAAGGGATGTCTTTGCAGAACCATGCCGTCCATGATCTTCCTCCAAAGGATGTCGTAGCTTTTTGCAGAAGATACTGATCTGCCATTTTTGTCTCGTTGCTTAAATTCCATTTCATAGGGTCATCCGTTTGATAGACAAATAAGTCATCTGATTTTTCAAAATTTTTGTTTTTAAAAGAGCTCCGTTCTCTTGTGATAATATTTTGAAAACCCCACGTTCTAAAACCGTAGTTCTGATTAGCCTTATTTATAGAATCCATTCTAAGAAACTTATATTCGTAGAATTTGACATCTTTGGGGTTAACGTCCAAAACCATTTTGGTTTTAATATAATCTGCAGAAGTTGAATCTATTTTGAATTGTAGTTCGTACACAAAACGATGAGTCTGTGCAGAGGTGAAAAAGCTACTCATCAGTAGAAATAGAAAAATTCGGTTTAACATGGTATAATTGGTGTAGTTTTTATGATTATGTGTTTGTTGAATAAAACAATACCCTCGAACTTCAAGGGTATTATAATTTGTATGGAATAGCTCAATATTAGGATTGATATCCCAATAGCTTTCTGATCTGGTAGAAGAACCTTTCAATAAGTCTTAAATCCTGAGTTACGATCTCTGCGCTCCCTCGAAGCTCTTTGTCGAATACAAGGTTTTTATTATAGCTTGTTTTTAATCCTTTCGGTAATACAACATCTACATAGTAATTTCCTTTATCGTCAGGAATTAAAGAAATGTTCTGTACTTTTCCTTCTATAATACCATATTCCTGGAAACGGTAGTTATCAAGTTTGATCAATACTTTTTCTCCAGCTTTGATTTTTCCGGAGTTGGTAGTAGGGACGGACATACGACCCACTAATTTCTCTTTATTTTCCGGAAGTATAGAGATGATAGGTTCACCGCTTTTTACAAACTGATTCTCGCCGAAAAACTGCTGAAAACTGGCAACTCCATCAATGGATGATATCACCAGGTAGCTTTGTTCCCATTGTTTTAATGATTTTCTCAGCTGTTCGAAAAGTTGTAAGGTTTGTGAAGAGTATGTAATTCTGTCTTTTTCAGTGTTAATGGCTGTTCCGCTTCTTGTTTTGTTAAGATTAGATATTCCTTCTTCCGTTTGAGAGATTGAAATATTAATGTTTTCAAGATTCTGCTGAGCCTGAAGATATTTTATCTTTTCATTTTCAAGCTCCATAGCAGAAATAACGCCTTGGTTAAACAGTTCCTGAGATCTGTTAAAGTTTTTTCTGGTAAGATCATACTTTACAGATTCCAGTTTTTTCTGTTGCAGTAAAGTTGCTATTCTTACTCTGTTTTCAGAAATGCTTTGGCTGGTTGCAATATTCTCCGGAGCATAAGGCTGTAATCTTGTAAAAAGTTCTTCGTCTTGAAAAGCTTTTGCAAAACTATTATACTCACCCTGTAATTCCCCAAGCTTAAATCTTGAAGTTTGGGAAAGAGGAAATGAATAAAGCTGGTTGGGATTGATAGAATCTACAATTTGCTTTAATGCCAGAATATCTTTATAATTGGCTGCAGACTGCATCACCATCAGTACTTCATTTTTCTTTACATGCTGATGGTCTTTAATGAATATTTTTTCAATTCTTGAGCTTGTTCTTACCTCAATTTTTTCAGGAGGATTCTGAGAGGTTACAATAATAGGAGCCGGAACAAATTCCGGATATTTGATAAGGTAACTCATCACAAGGATAAGCAGGAGAATAATAAATATAACAGTGTTTCCCCAGCGTATCATCCAATGAGGTGGCTGGGTAAGAATATCCTGTACGCTTTCTGAACGGAGTTCAATATTGTCTAAAACGTCTTCTTTCATTTTTATGAGGTAAAATTTCCACCGTATTTCAGGGGGAATATAATTTAAATAATAGGACAGGTTCCATCATACCATGATGGTGGAGAAGTGTCTGCATCTGATGGACATTCAAAATGTTTGATACGGCATGATGCCCAGCTTCCAAGACACCAAGAACCACAATATCCGTTTCCAGGAAGTATAGTACCTCCGTTTAAAACAACCAGATTCTTTCGGGTAAGTTTTTTATATTTTTCATGATTAATTAATATTTTATTTTCCTACTCTATAAGCTTTTCGGATCCCGCTATATGTAGATACTCTTTGGTTAACTACCTAACTCCAGTTGGTTTCTTACCAATCTGTAATATTCTCCTCTAAGATCTACCAGTTCAGCATGGCTGCCTTCTTCTACTACCTTTCCTCTGTCCAGTACAATGATTTTATCGGCATGTCTCACAGTAGATAATCTGTGTGCAATAACGATGGCTGTTTTGCCTTTAAAGAACTGCTCAAGATTTTCCATAATTACTTTCTCGTTATTGGCATCTAGAGCAGATGTCGCTTCGTCAAATAGGATGTATTCCGGAGACTTATATACTGCTCTGGCAATGAAGAGTCTCTGCTTTTGACCTCCACTAACTCCTACACCTTCATTTCCGATCTTTGTATTGTAGCTTAATGGAAGAGTTTCTATGAATTCTTTGATGTTGGCAATTTCTACTGCACGTCTAAGTTTTTGTTTATCAATATGATCTTCACCTATCGCAATATTGTTGGCAATGGTATCATTGAAGACGTATCCTTCCTGCATCACCACTCCGCAATGATCTCTCCAGAATCTAGGGGAAACATTTTTAAGGTTGGTACTTCCGATTTTAATCTCTCCTTTATCAGGTTCGTAGAATTTCATCAGAAGTTTGAGAAGTGTTGTCTTTCCACTTCCACTGGCTCCTACAATAGCTGTCGTCTGGCGATAAGGAATGGTAAGATTCAGATTTTCAAAAACAGGAACATCAGAACCGATATATCTGAATGACATATCTACGATTTGAAGATCTTTCTGAGGAACATCCGTAGCATAGTGCTCGTTTTTATCTTCTTCATCGTCTTTATCATGGATTTCACCCAATCTTTCAAGGGAAATTTTAGCATCCTGGGTCTGTTTGATAAAGTCGATAAGCTGTAAAAGTGGACTGTTCAGCTGTCCGATAATATACTGTACCGAAAGCATCATCCCCAGAGTAAGGTTTCCACTTAAAACAAGCTTTGCAGAAAGGAAGCTTACCAAAATATCTTTCATCTGGTTGATGAAGTTTCCTCCTACAGACTGCCATTGTTCTAGTGATAAAGATTTTATTCTGATCTTAAACAGTTTTACCTGTAAAAACTCCCAATCCCATCTTTTTTGTTTCTCAGCATTATGCATTTTGATTTCCTGCATTCCGTTGATGAGCTCTATCACTTTACTTTGTTCCTGAGATACCTGAGAGAATCTTTTATAATCAAGTTCTTTTCTCTTTTTCAGGAAGAAGGTGATCCATCCGATATAGGATACAGCTCCCACAAGATATACAATGAATAGTCTGTAATCATAAAGCAATAAGACAACGCTAAAAATAATAAGGTTAACCAATGAGAATAGGGTATTGAGTGAAGAACTCGTCAATAACTGTTCTATTCTATGGTGATCATTAATTCTCTGCATGATGTCTCCAGTCATTCTCGTATCGAAAAAGCTGATAGGAAGTTTCATCAATTTGATGAAGAAATCGGAAATAATTGAAATATTGATTCTTGCTGAAAGGTGAAGAAGAATCCAGCTTCGGATTGTTTCTATCCCCATTCTTCCCAGGAAAAGCATAACCTGAGCGAGAAGAACCATATAAATAAAGTTGATATCCTGATTTTGGATTCCGACGTCTACAATACTTTGAGTAAGGAAAGGGAAAATAAGAGACAGTAAACTTCCTCCCAATAATCCTACTGCAAGCTGAATAACCAGCGATTTGTACTTCAGTAGATATTTGGAAAGAAAAGAGAAACTGGCTTTACTTTCTTCGTTATCAAATTCTGTCTGGAAGAATGAAGGAGTTGTTTCCAATATCAGAATAATACCTTCTTCGGTATTTTCATTGGCATTTTCCCCTATCCAGGATTTGATGAATTCTTCACGGGTATAGGTAATCAGCCCATAACTGGGATCTGATATATATACCTTGTTGTTTTTATCAATTTTATAAACTACAACAAAATGATTCTTGTTCCAGTGTGCAATACAAGGAAAAGGAACTTCTTCTGTGAGGGTATTAAAGTCGATTTGGACTCCCATTGAACGGAATCCCAGGTTTTCTGCAGCATCACTCAACCCAAGGAGACTGCTGCCTTCTCGAGTCGTTTCAGAGAGATTACGGATTTGTTGCAGAGAGATGCTTTTACCGTAATGTTTGCTTACGATTCTAAGGCAGGTAGGACCACAGTCTTTAGTGTCTGGTTGCTTATAAAAAGGAAATTTCTTCAAAACTAATTCTCATTATAAAATGTCGTCACTGGATGACGACATTTTTAATTGTATTCAATATTCTAACTCAATGAATGGGTGGCTAGTAGTAGCACCATTTGTTGCAAGCGTTAATAGCTCCTTCTTTAGGTGGATTGGTTTTAGACTCGCAATAGCTTGCTTCGCTCTGAATTCTCGCACACTCCTGGGTGATTCCTCCTTGGAATATCCTTAAATTCTCTCTCGAAAGTAATTTAAGATTTTTCATAATCAATAGTTTTTAGTTTATTAGGTTTTCGGATATCGATTTGTTTTTCTAAGATAGTAAAATTTTTAACCGGATGAGATTTATTTGCTAAAGCTCTTCATCATCTATTAATTCATCAATAAAGAATAAAAGATCCTCACGGTCATACTTATCCGGGAACTGATAACCATTAATGATAAAGATAGGAGTAAAACTTAATCCTGCATTACTGTTGTCTACGGACATTTCAACCAATGGATTCAGGTTTTCTGACGTTGCAACTCCTCCGGAAAGAGCATTAATTTTACTCTCGTCTTTCGTTTCAAACCATGTTTCTACAGCATGAAGGAAATCTTTTTCGTATTTATTGTGATAGATATGAGTAAGGTCGGAGATCAGTTGTGTATACTTTTCATTCGTTCTTTCAGGATTATAATTGAATCGCATCTGTAGAGAAACGTCATTAGGATATTTTTCCAGAAGACCTTCAGCCAGCTTGTGTGCGTCTTTACAAAAGCCACAATAAGGATTAGAAACAATGGAAATACGAAGTTTGGCATCTTTATTCCCTACAGAGAAAGTCTGATTATCCACAAAATCTATTTTATCATTTTGTTGTAACTGGCTTTTGAAAAGCTCATAATTTCTTTTGAATCTAAGGTTTTTTGCATTAGACTTTTGAAGTGTTTCTTTTTCTTCAAGAAGAGTATTAAAGTAAATCACTGCTGAAAAAACAATTGCCCACAAAATGATTGTTAGCAACAAAGCTCCAATTCCAAAAGACAGGTTTTGAAAGAATACAATACTTAGAATAAGCTGAGCGACCAGAATTGAAATAATAATAAGACAAACTCTACAAAATGTTTTTTCTACAAAAGCCTGAATATAAACAGAATATCCGATAGCAATTATCGAAACAAAAGTAAAACCTTTTACCAGATAAGCTGTTGCAGGTAAAAATAACCCCAATATGGCAAGTCCCGCGAAATAGATCAAAGAAAAGTCGGAGAACTTTAAACCTAAAATGCTGGTTTTATCTTGTTTGATGATTTTATCACAGGCATTTACACTTTGGGCCGCTGCATCGCCACCGCCGCAGATGCTTCCAATCACTGTAGAAGTATTCCCAAATTTCTGATTGAAAATTTCTAATGAAATATAAACTCCAGCCAGGGAAAGGAGATTAAATACCGCTTCGTAGATGGTTTGGCTTATGAATGAGTAAGCAAGTACAATAGCAAAAATACCATATAATATAGGCTTGAAATTGAATGCCAGCTTGCTTTCTGCATTTTCAGATTTTTCGAACAGAAGAACGAAATCGGTAGACTTTTTATAAAGTTCTTCCTTTTCAAATGTTTTGGCCTTTTCTGAATATACTGAGTAGTTACTTCCTGATTTTTTTACAAGCGAGAAAGAATTTTCGACAATAGCAATAAATTCTTCAGGCAGTTCGTCCCAATATTCTTTATCAAGTTCATAAGCATCATTTTTAACTCCCATAAAGTTCAGTGTATCACTAAAAGCTAGTGCTGACGGGTAGTTTGGATGGGAATTAAATTGGAATATGAACTCCTGTTTATCGAGTTTAAGATAGTTAATTAGTTTGTCAAAAATCATATTAATATTTTTATCTAAAATACACAGATGTTTTAAATATACAAAAATATTTTTCTTTAATTAGTGAGATATAATCAGGTGTTGGCGGATTTGATTTGACTTTCAATATTTTATTTTTCTGATGGAAGGTTTGAAAAGCTTTTATAAGTTTGTTTATAATTGGTGAACAATCTTAAGATTGTTGCATTATTGATGAGTTAAACAAGATTAAGGAGGTGATTTTGATAAATTGTTTTTAAAGCTTATTTTCGAAACTGATGTTTTTGATACTGCTGTTAAAATCATTGGGAATTTTACAGGAAAACTAAGGGCTTCCATTAATAAAAAAGATATGGATATTACGATGGAGTTCTATGAAAAGCTACCTACCGGGCAGTATCTTAAAGTATCTCATGATTATTTTGCACGAGCGAGCTATGCCAAAAACAATACAAAAAGGAAATTGCTGAAACCACTTGCCAAAGAATCTATTCCAATACATAATACCTTTTCTACAGGAAGAAAGATAGAAAAAGGGAGTAAGCTTATAGTGATTTTAGGAATCAGGAAAAGTGCAGATGCCCAAATAAATTATGGTACAGGAAAAGATGTAAGTACAGAAACCATTGCCGATGCTAAAGAAGCTTTGGATATCAAATGGTATACTGATAGTTATATAGAAATTCCTATTATAAAAGAGTAGAATGCCAAAATTTCCTCATCAATTTTTTGATTAGTATATTTTTCGTTCACCCTTATTTTCTCTTCATGACTAAAAAATATAGCATGATAATATTTCAGAAAAAAAATAATTGCTGGAAAAATATTTAATTTTACAGACCGATAATCCATGAAATCGGATATTATTCAATTGAAAACAATGCTAATGAACCATAAATTATTTCTGAGCCTTTCTTTATGTACGGCTATTACGGCTTATGCTCAAAAAAACAATCCGGCACCTTCCCAACCTATAACAGAAGAATATTTCGGAACTAAAATTACTGATGAATACAGGAATTTAGAAGATCTGGAAAGTTCTTCGACGAAAGACTGGATGAAGTCTCAAACTATCTATACCAATTCCGTTCTTAATCGGATTCCTAAAAGAAATTATTACGCAGAGAAAAGACTGGAAATTGATAAAAGACAGGGACATTCTGTGTCAGACTTAGTAATATCCGGTAATAATAAATATTTCTACCTAAAGAAAAAAGCAGATGATAAAGTCGCTAAATTGTATTATAGAGATGGATTTTCAGGAAAGGAACAACTGCTGTACGATCCTGTTGAATATAAAAGTTCTGAGCCCAACCATAATTTTGTGATCAATTATATCAGTCCAAGCTGGGACGGGAACAAAATTGCTATTTCCATGTCTGAAAAAGGAAATGAAATGGCAGATGTTATCATGATGGATGTTAAAACAAAGAATATCCGTCCCGAAATTATTACCAATGCAGCGCCTGCTACGTTTGACGGTATAAAATGGCTGGATGACAACACCGGTTTTTTCTACGTTGCTTTTTCTGTAACTGATCCTAAATCCAAAGATTTTTATAAGAATACACGAACGGTTTTATATAAACTGGGAACAAATCCCAATACTATTCGAGAGGTTTTTTCTGCCAAAAACAATCCTGATCTTCATATGACAGAAGATCAGTTTCCTATGATTTTGAATTTTAATCAGAATCAGCAATATTATATAGGAATGCTGGTGGATTTCCAGACCTACAGAAAAACCTTCATTATTAAGAAGAAAGACTTATTGGAAGGAAAGAATAACTGGATACCTTTATCTGACTCAGATGATCAGGCAAAAAATATAAGTGTACAGAAAGACCATCTTATTTTTCAGTCTAACTACAACGCTCCTTTTATTAAACTTTCTAAAACCAATATTAAAAATCCAGACTTTAAGAATGCTGAAGTTTTAGTACCTGAGAAGAAAGGGGAGATCATTAAGAGCTATCGGATAACCAATGACGGTATCTATTATACAACAACAAAAAACGGGGTAGAATCTAAATTGTATCTGTATAAAGACGGAAAAGATCAGCAGATTCAGATTCCTTTTCCGTCAGGAAATATTAGTTTGGAAAGCAAAGGAGAGAAATTCTCTGATATCTGGATCACTTGTTCCGGATGGGCCAATGAAGAACAGCGCTTTAGTTATGATGCAAAAACAAACAGTTTCAAACCGGAAAACCTTGCGCCTGTTGCAGAATATCCTGAATTTAAAGATATCATAGTGAAAGAAATGACCATAAAAGCCAGGGATGGTGAAGAAGTTCCTGTTTCTTTAATTTATAATAAAAATACTAAGAAGAATGGTCAGAATCCTTTATTAATAGACAGTTATGGGTCCTACGGAGTATCCAGTACTCCCTTTTTTGCTAAAACGTATTTATTATGGGCCAATGAAGGAGGAATGGTTGCTATTGCTCACGTACGAGGAGGGGGTGAAAAAGGTGAACAGTGGCGATTGACAGGCTATAAAGAAACAAAACCCAACACATGGAGAGATCTGATAGACTGTACAGAGTATTTCATCAATGAAAAATATACATCAAAAGATAAAGTCGCTATTTGGGGAGGTAGTGCAGGAGGAATTACTGTTGGGAGAGCAATGACTGAAAGACCGGACCTGTTTAAAGCTGTTATTGCAGAAGTAGGAGCACTGAATATGCTGAGGGATGAAGCTGCCATCAATAGCCAACCAAAAGAATTTGGAACAATAAAAGATCCTAAAGAATTTAAAGGACTTTTGGAAATGGATGCCTACCATCATATTCAAAAAGGAGCTCATTATCCTGCAACGTTTATAACAGCAGGGATAAACGATCAGAGAGTGACCCCATGGATGCCTGCAAAATTTGCAGCCAGATTAACGGCGGCCAATACTTCTGACAGCCCCATATTATTAAAAATAGATTTTGAAGGCGGTCATTCAGGGAATGTACCCATAGCACAGCGATATTCGAATCTTGGAGATATATTCGCTTTTGCATTCTGGCAATTAGGCCATCCCGATTATCAACCTGAAAATAAAAAATGATAGTAATTTTTATATAAACTAGGTTACAATTATAGTATTTGATTGTACTCTTTTTTTATCATAAAAATGACCTTATTTTGGAATTCTAAAAAGAATATAAATTGTAGAAATATTTTCATTAAAACCATTAATAACTCTAATTTTTTAAAAGATAAAAAGGATGAGATAACTGGAATATTTTGTTTTCAATCAATTAAGTTGTTTTTTGTTTTTTTTGTACGTTATACGCTGTTTATTTGCTGCTTTTACGTAATGTGTTGGTTTTGTTTATGATTGAATTGAATTGTAAATGAACTCAAATAAACTTAAAAAATCATAAAGTTTTCATAAAGTTTTAAAAAAGGATAGAAATGTTTTTGTATTTATAAAATATATTGTACTTTTACATCGCCTTGAATGAGGGAACAAGTCAAGGTAATAAATTTTTTTTCATCATTTGTGTTTTTAGAATCGTATCGCCTGATACGATTCTTTTTTATATCCACTACAGGCAAAAGAAGCCTTAAGAATTTCATTAAATTTTTTAATTATATTCTTGAAACACATAGTCTGATCTATGAAATTTGTATAAGATTTTTTATCAATACAATAGTTGATGCATTGTATTGATTAAAATTTTTCAGGTTTGAAATCCTAATTTAGAATCAGGGATAACTATTTTTCGTAGTTTAAAAGAAGGTCTATAAAGTAAGAATAGGTAACAGCTCCTTCCTGCTGATTACTTTTCAGAAAGAGATTGTTGGTGAATCCAAAAAAATCGTCCAGCCAGCCCTGATGATCCATCACAAATTTCTTCTCATAAGCACGATCTCTTTTCATTGCTGGAGAATAATGGCTAAGGACAGATTTTACAAATTCAGGATCTTCCTCCACAATAAACCTTAATAGGCTTTTTAAGGTGAAAAATTCTGTACTATATCTTAAATCCGTATTGCTGGAGTTTATCCCAATCAGATATCCCACAAAATTGGCTTCCTGTTCTCTGGCAAACCCTAATTGATGAGAACTCTCATGAGCCGTGGTAAAAGGAATAAAAGAAGCAGGGAGTTCAGAATTATATTGTGCTTCTGCAGTAAAAGGATTGTAATAGCCTAGAATACCCGTGAAATTCATAACGTTTTTAAACAGGCTGGGCTTTATGGAAGAAACTTCTGTAGCTTTCTTGTCTGAAATATAGGGAGGTAATTGTGATTGCTGATGAAGAATTTCATGTTGTACAGCTTTTAGATTGGAGATCATAAATACCCCTTTAGAATCTTCATGTACTTTTGCTCTTGTTGCTTTGCATTTCTCAAGATAGCGAAGGGCAAGTTCTTTTGCTTTGCTAATTTCCGGCTCGTTCTGGGTAGACAGTTTTTTGATAATAGGAGTCTGGAAATAGAGCATTCCCCAAAATATCTGATAAACAAAATAAAAACTGTTGATGATTATCATGATCTTGATGATGGCATTATTCCTTTTATTTTTTTTGAATAAAGAAATAAGATAGAAGAATAGAAAAATTCCCAATAGAATATACAAAACATCTCCCATCGAAAATGGCAACCAGCTGAAAAGCATTTGATGAACTCTTTTCTGAACTTCGAAAAAATGTTCAAAAAAAGAAATCATCAACCGTGATTTTGAACAACCATAAAACAAAAGAAATTGGGCAAGTAATACACCTGCCCAAAATCTCTTCTTCTTATATATATGTTGTATATTTTTAGTGAGCACCTTCGGATTCTAAAACGTCAACGTTAATTCCTTGTCTAAATAAAGATTTTTTAGCCAGATATGCAAATAATGTAATATAAACAAAACATATTACAGGAATAATGTATGAACTGTGGATTCCGATGATGTCAGAAAGTTTCCCCTGAAGCGGTGGAATAATACCTCCTCCTAAAATCATCATTACCAGGAATGCTGAACCTTGTGCAGTATATTTTCCTAATCCAGTAATGGCTAAAGTGAAAATAGAAGGCCACATAATACTGCAGGCAAGACCTCCTGAAAGGAAGGCGTAGATGGCAAAATTACCTGTTGTAAGCAATCCTGTAATCATGGCAGCACTACCAAACAATCCAAAAATAATCAATGTTACCGCTGGTTTATTTTTGCTGATCAGGAATAATATCACCTGAATCGCCACACAGATTGCATAAAAGTATAGATGAGACATGTCTTTTTGAGCAAGCGTATTGATTCCGATAATAACTGAAAACGCAATGAACGGAACAATAATAGTAGCGATCGTCTGCTGTTGTTTATTTAAGTTGAAAACAGCAATAGCACCTGTCCATCTACCGATCATTAAACTTCCCCAGTACATAGAAATATAAGGAGCGAGATCAGAAGACTGATGTCCGCCAAATTCAGGCATACTGAGAAGCTCTCCCAGGTTACTTCCTATGGCTACTTCCACACCTACATACGCCAGAATAGCAATCATTCCCAGTACAAGCTGTGGATATCTCATTGCTCCCCAACCTTCAGAGTTTTTCTTAGCGCTGGTATTGGCAAAAACCAAGCATATAATAACAGAAAGTAAGGCTCCTCCAAGATAGATCATTCTTGTTTTTTCCAATGGATGCTTTACCGTTTCCAGGTCTGTTTTTTTCTTGGTAATTTCGGTTTGGTACGCTGCAACTGTTGCTGCATTAGTTTCTTTCTTGGAAGTGTTTTCAAGCATTGTTATTTCATTGCCTAACTTCTCGATGGTTTTTGCTTCCTCAGAATTGTAGCTGCTGAATACAGGAATAAAGAACAGAATAACAAGTATTGTCATCGCAATAAGTGTTTTTCTTGCTTTCCCTGCTTTTTCCATTGGCTCTGTAGAGATACCGTCCGGAAGTTTTTTAGAGAAATAAAAGATCCCTGCGGCAATAAGGAAAAGGGCACCTACTGCTGTATACAGTAAAATAACTTTGTCCAATGCCAGATGTTTGATCTGATCATCATCTACCGTAGCAGTGGTTCCGAAAAGAGCCAGACCAACAATGATAGGCCCAATAGACGTTCCGAAAGAGTTGATTCCTCCGGCAAGATTCTGTCGGCTTGCTCCGGTTTTAGGATCTCCCAAAAGGACCGCAAAAGGATTGGCTGCTGTCTGCTGAATAGAGAAACCTAATGCTACTACAAAAAGCCCTACAAGCATTCCGTAATACACATTGCTTTTCACAGCAATAATCATGATGGCCGCTCCAATGGCGGAGAGGAGAAGTCCGTAAACAATACTCTTTTTATACCCCCATTTACCAATAATATCAATTCCTTTTATGGTACTGAATATAAACAGAAGCAATGCCCCCAGGAAATAAGCAGTATAAAAAGCAAAATCTATTAACTGGGACTGAAACTGGTCTAGAGAGAAATAGTTTTTACAGAAAGGGATGAAAATACTATTGCCGGCAGCAATAAATCCCCAGAAGAAAAATACAAGTACAAGTGTGTACAGCGCCGGGTAATTAGTCGGCTGATTGGTTTTTGACATATTTTATTGAAAATTTCGCAAACAAATATAATTAATTCTTTTAAATAGAATGCTCCAGGAGCGTTTTTTTAATGACTTGGTAAGCCTCTTCTTTCAGGTCTTTTGGCGAATCGCTGGGCTCTATGATTCCATTGAAATACACCTTTACTCTTCCGGGATATCCTTTGCCACTTTCAAAAGGAAACATTTCCTTCAATCCTATAAAAGTATATACGGCAATAGGAGAGTTGTGTTTGGAAGAGAGCATAAATGCACCGTCCTTAAAATTATCCAGAATAATAGAAGTATCATCAGGTACACCTCCTTCAGGAAAAATAGCAATACTGTTGCCTTCTTCCATCTTCTCTGCGCATCTGCGGTATACATCAGCACGGCTTCGGGCACTTGTTCTGTCTACCATTACACATATCCTTTTGTATATCGTTCCGAAGATAGGAATCTTTACAAGCTCCTTTTTTCCGACAAAGCAGATGGGGTGGTGAGGAAACAGAATGCAGGTCAGCATAATGTCCATAATAGACGTATGATTGGAAATGAAAACATAGGGCTTATCTCTGTCTTTTTCCTGCTCTGAAAGCCGAATTAGATCATATCGGAACCCCATTCCGTAGAACATTCCAAAACACCAAAGCCTGACGAGCTTATAAGCGTATTTATAATGTTTTTTACTAAAAGATAAAATATAAACAGGGATCCCAATACCCACCGTTAGTACAAAAGCTAACAGCAGCAACCAGAATCTCCAGAGATAGTTTAAAATTTTTGTCACCGTTTAACCGTTAAAGATTACTTTCTTTTTTACCGAATAATTCAGAATGGAAACCAGCAAAATGGCTGCAATTTTACTGATCATTTCCGGGCTCAAGGTATAAAAAATTAAACTGATATTATCCTTAAAGATAAAACTGTAGAAAATCTGGAAAAAAGCTAAACTGAGTAAGGTTGAAAAAAAAGATACTGCCATGAAATAAGCAAATTCCTTTTTCTTAGAATGTTTTCCTCTTTCAAAAACAAACCAGATGCTTAGAAAATAGTTGGTGATAATTCCGCAACTGGTAGAAAAGATATTGCTTAAAGGATAATGTATACCATGGAAGTTGGTTTCCCTTGCCAAAAACTGAGGAAGATAGGTACTGAATATTTTAAAGCTGCCAATCTCTACAATGGCGCTCAGTCCTCCTGCTATGATGAAGAACAAAACCTGTTTCTGGCGTATGAGTATTTCTTTCATTCAATTAATATAAAAACTGAAAAAACTATAAACATATTGTGGTGATTAAGAAAACTTAATATCAGAAAAAATATCCATCAGCTGTATATCGCTTCCCGATAATGATTTTTGTCTGTTTATAATAACGATCCTTAACAATATGAATATGCAAATTTATAACTATATGTTAAACACTGAAAAAAGTTGTTAAAATATTTTTTTTAATTAAAATTATTTCTAATTTTAATAATCAGAAAGATATGGTAACGACCTGATAATAAATTCATTTTCAACTCCTTGTGTTGATGGTTTTTCTATCTTGTAATGCGTGTTTGAAAGCATACGACTCCCTTATTTTATGACCAATTGATAACAATATTTGTATGAAACGTCAAAACAAATACAGAAAATTCCAGCTTCAACAGAAAAATATTGAGGCTCTTGAGAAAGAAAATTCCCGCTTCAAAAGAGTATACTCTGAATATGAAAATATGTCCAATGAACTTTGGAATCTTGAAAATTCTAGCGGCGAACCTGTGCCTGATGATTTTATTAATGCGATGGTATTACAGACTTCCTATCTGGAAGATGAAATCGAAGATTGGCTTTTGCAGTTTAACGAAAAGAAAACAAATGTTAAACATTAATGATTTTAGACAGCTTCCAGCTTGTTTTAAACGCTAATTGAAGATAAATTCATAATTTAGCATCCTTAAATTAAAATCTAAAATATGGTTGCTATTGTAGATAGTGGTTCTACTAAATCGGATTGGGTAATACTCGATGACTTTAAGAAAGTTTTTCTGAAAACTGAAACCATTGGTTTCAATCCGAATTTTATCAACAGAGAACTTATCGCTCCTGAAATACAGAAGAATAGCAATCTGATATCGGTGAAAAACTCAATTACAAAGGTCTTCTTTTATGGTTCCGGATGCGGTGTGAAGAAAAACTGCGAAACCATTCAGGAAGAGCTTATCAAAGTATTTGGGAAAGCTGAAATTATCGTAAAAGAAGATCTGATGGCTGCTGCTTATGCGGCATACAGCGGAAAACCAGCTATCGTGTGCATTCTGGGCACAGGATCAAACTCTTGTTTTTTTGATGGTGAAAATCTGAAAATAGAACTTCCTTCACTCGGTTTCCTTATCGGAGACGAAGGAAGCGGAAGCGCTATCGGTAAACAGCTGGTGCGCAGATATTTTATGAAAAAATTGCCTTCTGACCTTCACAACGAATTTCAGGCCGATTATCAGCTTACCGTAGAAGATGCATTGAAAAATATGTATCATACGCCAAGACCAAATGCTTATTTGGCCAATTTTACCAAATTTGTGATCGAGAGAAAAGATCATCCTTATTTCAGAGACATGGTTTTTGAAGAAATGAAAAATTTCTTTGAATATCAGGTGCTTCCTTATGAGGAGGCAAAAGATGCTGAAATTAACTTTATCGGCTCCATCGCTTATTATTATGAAAATATACTACGTTCTGTAGCAGCAGAACTTAATTTAAATGTGGGACATGTTGTGCAGAAACCAATTGAAAGTTTAGTAGATTACCACATTAAATATATCCTTTAACAAAAAACGAAATTTTATGTCAAGTAAAAACCATCGCGACGAAAAGACCTTTAACCAGGCGGCGTTAGATTATCATAAAGCAGAACCCAAAGGAAAAATTGAAGTAATCCCTTCAAAGCCACACTCTTCTCAGAGAGATTTGTCATTGGCTTATTCTCCGGGAGTAGCGGTTCCTTGTATGGAAATTCATGATAAGCCGGAAACTGTTTACGATTATACAGGAAAAGGAAACCTGGTAGCGGTAATTTCTAACGGTACAGCAGTACTTGGATTAGGAGATATCGGAGCCGAAGCTTCAAAACCGGTAATGGAAGGTAAAGGACTTCTGTTTAAAATTTTTGCAGATATCAATGTTTTTGATATCGAGATCAATGAAAAAGATCCGGATAAATTTATTGAGATTGTAAAAGGTATTGCTCCTACTTTCGGAGGAATTAACCTTGAAGATATTAAAGCTCCTGAAGCTTTTTATATTGAACAGAGATTGAAGGAAGAATTGAATATTCCTTTGATGCACGACGATCAGCACGGTACCGCTATTATTTCAGCAGCAGCATTGATCAACTCTTTGCAGATTGCCAATAAGGATATTGCTGAAGTGAAAATGGTAGTAAACGGAGCAGGAGCGGCAGCTATTGCTTGTACCAAACTGTATATTTCATTAGGATTGAAGAAAGAAAACGTCCTGATGTGCGACAGTAAAGGAGTAATCAATCACAAAAGAGAAAATCTTACTCCTGAAAAATTAGACTTCATTGTTGAAACAGATATTGAAACATTAGAAGATGCTGTAAAAGGTTCTGATGTTTTCGTAGGATTATCTAAAGGAAACGTAATGACTCCGGAAATGCTGTTGAGCATGAACGAAAATCCTATCGTATTCGCTTTAGCAAACCCAGATCCGGAAATTGCTTACGATATTGCTCTTGAAACTCGTAAAGACGTGATCATGGCAACAGGAAGAAGTGATTATCCTAACCAGGTAAACAACGTATTAGGATTTCCTTATATTTTCCGTGGAGCATTAGATGTTCAGGCTACAGGAATTAATGAAGAAATGAAGCTTGCAGCTGTACACGCGATTGCTGACCTTGCTAAAGAACCGGTTCCTGAAGCTGTAATCTTAGCATACAACCTGAAAAGTTTACAGTTCGGAAGAGACTATTTCATTCCAAAACCATTCGACAGCAGACTGATCACAAAAGTATCCAGCGCTGTTGCAAAAGCAGCTATTGAAAGCGGTGTTGCCGGAAAAGTAATCACAGATTTCGAAGAATACGAGCACCAACTGCTAGACAGAATGGGTAGAGACGAGAAGTTGGTAAGAATGATGCAGAGCCGTGCAAAAGCTAATCCAAAGAGAATTACCCTTGGAAATGCTGAAGAGTACAACGTATTGAAAGCTGCTCAAATCCTTTATGAAGAAGGAATTGCTTACCCAAGTCTTTTAGGAGATAAAAAATACATCAAGGAACAGATGGAGCGCTACGGAATCAACCTGGACGTTCCTATCATCGATCCAAGTGATGACGACCAGAAAGAGAACAGAAAAAAATACAGAGAAACCCTTTGGAAACTTCGCCAGAGAAAAGGAATGAACGAGTATAAAGCGAAAAGATACGTTCGCCAGAGAGACTATTTCGGACCTTTAATGCTTAAGCATGGTGATACAGACGGTCTTATCGTAGGGTTCTCTAAAAATTATACCTCAGTATTACGTCCTGTTTTAGAAGTTATTGAAAAAGATAAAGGCGTAGACAAAGTAGCAGCAATGATGATGATCCTTTCTGAAAAAAAACCTATTTTCTTCGCAGATACGTCCATCAATCAGAACCCAAGTGCTGAAGATTTAGTAAATATTGCTAAAATGGCAGAATTCACAGTGAAATCTTTCGCTATTGAACCAAGAATTGCGATGTTAGGATTTGAAAACTTTGCAGCGATCTCTGAAACTTCTAAAAAAGTAGCTAAGGCGGTAAGCATTCTTCACGAAAAATATCCTAAAATGATTGTAGATGGTGAAATTCAACCGGATTTTGCTATGAATGCTGATCATTTAAGCGATTATCCTTTCTCCAAGCTGGGAACAACACCTGCCAACACATTCGTATTCCCGAACCTTGAAAGTGCCAACCTTTCTTACAAAATTATCAGAGGTATGAAAGTAGCACAGGTAATCGGGCCAATCTTAATGGGACTGAAGCAGCCTGTTCACGTACTTCAGATGCGTTCAAGCGTAGACGAAATCGTAAACCTTGCTACTGTTGCTGTACTTGATGCTCAGAGAAGAGAGAAAAAATAATTTCTCAATCTTATAATAAGGAAAAGCAGCCTATACAATCTGCTCAGTTTCTTATCATTAAAATCAACACTTTTATTTGTGTTTATATACAAAAAGACTCCATATTTTGGAGTCTTTTATTTTTATGTTAATTCCTTGAATTCTTATTTAAAAATTAAGTTAAAAGGCATTCGTGCATGAAATGAAAATATTAATTAGTTTAAATTGCTATATTTGGGAGTTTTAAAAATTAATAATGATATTTTCTCTACAAGGCACTGTTCAAGAACTTACGCCTACCTACGCTGTCATCAATGTTCAAGGAGTTGGTTACTACGTGGGAATCAGTTTAATGACCTCACAGACGCTGGTTTTGAATCAGCAGACTTTTCTGTTTATTCAGCAGATCATCCGCGAAGATGCTCATCTTCTCTTTGGATTTAACACTCGTTCAGAAAAAGAAATGTTCAATCTGTTAATAAGCGTTAACGGAGTGGGGGCTGTTTCTGCACTTATTCTGCTGTCTACATTAAGCCTTGATGAAATAGCATCAGCGATACTTTCCGGTAATAGCGCATTGATTCAAAAAGCAAAAGGAATCGGGGCGAAAACAGCCGAAAGAATTATCGTAGATCTTAAAGATAAAGTCCAGAAATTCAGCGATCCTGCCGCGAATATTTCTGTGATGGTGGATAATAAAATCAAGGATGAAGCGTTATCTGCATTAGAAGTTTTAGGGATTCCTAAACGTACCAGTGAAAAACTTGCCGATAGAATATTGAAACAAAACTCAGAGATATCGGTAGAAGAATTGGTTAAACAAATTTTAAAAAACATTTAACATTTGGTGACAAATAATAAGCATTTTAACATATTTCTGTTCCTGTCGTTTCTGTGTATGTCTGTGAGTGCCTTTGCACAGCAGAGAACCACAGATACCCTGATCATAAGGAAGCAATATGAGGTAGCTGACCCCACGAGGCAGGAAGCCTATTACGATATAAAAACAGGGATGTACTATGTATATCCCAAAATTGGAAATACCATCACAGGGCCGCCAGTCGCCATGTCTCCGGAAGAGTATAAAGAATATATGCTCGCCAATCAGACAAGAGCGTACTATAAAGAAAAATCTGATAAATACAATCTCCTTTTCAGAAGAGACAGATCAGATGCCAGAAGAAAAGGGTTAATTCCTTCACTTCTTATCAACAACAAGTTGTTCGAAACCATATTCGGAGGTAATAAAATTGAAATCATTCCTTCAGGATATGCCTCTCTTGACTTTGCCGGACTTTATCAAAAAATAGATAATCCAATTATCCTGCCACAAAACAGGACCAGCTTTACCTTTGATATTGATCAGAGAATCCAGTTAGGATTACTAGGGAAAGTAGGAGAGAACCTTCAGTTAAAAGCAAATTATGACACTCAGAGTGGATTTGCCTTTGAAAATAGAATGAATCTTGTATGGCAGGCAAAAGGAAGCTGGAAAGATCTGCAACAGAAAGGTCTTGGAGAAGTAGATAAACCGAATGCTGGGGGAGAAGATAAAATTATCAAAAGAGTAGAGTTTGGTAACGTAACGATGCCGCTTTCTACAAGCTTGATCCGTGGTTCACAATCCTTATTCGGGGTTAAAACAGAATTCCAGCTGGGAAAAACTTTTGGAACCGTTGTCCTTTCTCAACAACAGGGAGAAGCTCGTAATATTGTTGTGCAGGGAGGTGGTGTTATGAATAATTTTAAAGTCAGTGCAATTGACTATGAAGATAATCAGCACTTCTTTATAGGACATTATTTCCTTAACAAGTATGATGATGCTTTACTCAATTATCCACAGATCAATTCTACCATCAATATCACCAGAATAGAAGCATGGGTATTAGACCAGGGGAATAGTAATCTTGCGTATCAGAAAAGTATTATCGGGATCAGGGACCTAGGAGAAGCGGCTGGCGGAGATGTTTTGCCGGATAACTCTTTAAACGGCTTGTATGATCAGGTATCAAATGTTGCAGGAACAAGAGAAGCAGGTAAAAACTATGGGACGATTTTCCAGGGGCAGAATTTTCCGGGAAGTACAACTCCCTATGATAATGGGGAAGAATTCATTTATAATACAAAAGCCAGAAAACTTAATTCCAATGAATTTACATTCCAGCCACAGCTAGGATATATTTCATTGAATCAAAAGCTTAATGATAATCAGCTTTTAGCAGTTTCATACTCATATACCGTAAACGGAAGCAATAAAGTATATAAAGTCGGGGAATTCTCAGAAGAAAGCCCGGTTTTGATTACTAAGGTACTTAGAGTAAACAACAGGGTAAATACAGACTCTCCGATGTGGGACCTGATGATGAAGAACATCTATTCTATGGATGCAGGACAGGTATCTCAGGACGGCTTTATTCTAAACGTTTACTACAGGGATCAAAATACAGGAGGTAAGATTAATTATATTCCCCCTGTAAAAGATCAAAACCTACTGAAGCTATTTAACTGGGACCGCCTCAATATGAATGGGGATATCCAGAATAATAAGGATGGAACTAAAGGAGATGGTATTTTCGACTTCGTGAACGGGATTACAATTCGGCCGGAGACGGGAAGAATTATTTTCACCAAAGTACAGCCATTTGGTAACTATATGCAAAAGGTTCTTGGAGGTACTTTTGATCCGCAGTATGTATTCCAGGATCTTTATACCAAGCAAAAGCAATATGCAACTTCCAGTAACCTCGCACAGAGATACACCATGGAAGGTCGTTATAAAGGAGTTCAGGGGCAGGGTATTTCCTTGGGAGCAGTAAACGTTCCTCAAGGATCTGTAAAAGTTTCTGCAAACGGAGTACAGCTTACTGAAGGAGTAGACTATACAGTAGACTATATGCTGGGAACTGTTAACATCATCAATGAAAATGTAAAACAGTCCGGACAGGCCATCAATATTTCATTAGAAAACCAACTGACCTTTAATACCCAAAGAAAAAGATTCTTAGGGTTGAACTTAGAAAGAAGGTTTAATGAAAACTTTATTTTAGGAGGAACCGTAGTGAATTACTCAGAGTCACCATTGACTCAAAAAGTAAACTATGGGCAGGAAGCTGTAAACAATACCATGGCGGGGATCAACTTGATGTACAACAATCAGGCTCCTTATCTGACAAGATTTGCCAACAAGCTTCCCATGATAAAAACAGAAGCACCATCCAATATCAACTTTAAGATGGAAGCTGCGTATTTATTACCTGGATTGAACAAAGGAACCAATGATCAGTCTTATATTGATGACTTTGAACAGACAACTTCTAAGATATCATTAAAAGAACCGGCAGCATGGAGTTTAGCCTCAAAGCCGGAAAAAAATAAACTTCCGCCATTTAGTACAGTTCCTGATAATAATGCCATAACAAGTGGTTACGGAAGAGGACTACTATCATGGTACAACATTGACCCTAGATTCTGGGGTGTAGGAGGGAAAGCTCCAACGGGAATTACCCCTCAGGCAGTTTCCAACCATGCGTCAAGAAGAGTTCAGCTATCAGAAATTTATAACAATAGAGATTTTGTAGCAGGAGAACAGACCTTCACCAATACTTTTGACATCTCTTACTATCCAAAAGAAAGAGGGCCATACAACGTGAATACTGCAACAGAGCAGGCACAAAGCAGATGGGCGGGGATTATGAGATCAATCAGTGTTCCCAATTTCGTTACTTCCAATATCGAATATGTTGAATTCTGGATGATGGATCCTTATGCAGATGGTAAAAAACTTGGAAATGATCCTAAGCTTTTATTACACTTGGGTAACGTTTCTGAAGACGTATTGAAAGATGGAAAAATGCTTTACGAAAATGGTCTTCCAACTCCAGGAAATCCAACTTCTACTACAAGCTCCAACTGGGGAATCCAGCCAAAGCAGCCGCCTATCTTATATGCATTCTCTACTGAAGGCGAGGATAGAAAGCAGCAGGATGTTGGGTATGATGGATTAAGCTCAGATCAGGAATCTATGATATTCGGAAATACATTTGTAAATCCGGTAACCAATATTGTTGACCCAGCTGTAGATGACTTTGTATTTTATCTTTCAGAGAAATTTACAGGAAGTCAGGCAGCATCTGTTGTTGAACGTTACAAATATTTCAGAAACCCAGACGGAAACTCAGAAGCAAACTCTCTGAATGTGGCTTCTCAAACACCGGATGCGGAAGATATCAATAAAGATTACAACCTAGACCAGACAGAAAGTTATAACCAGTATGTGGTAAAACTGAATCAAGCTGATCTGACATTAGGGAACAACAATATTGTTGATGTAAAAACAGTAAAAGCAAGCTTCCAGAATGGACAGTCTGCAGATGTGAAATGGTACCTGTTTAGAATTCCTGTTGCGAGTTATGATAAAAGTGAAGGAACAGCAGATCCATCTGTATTGAACAATGTGAGATTTGCAAGATTAATGTTAACAGGATTTGAAGATACTTCTACTTTAAGATTCGCAACCATGGATCTTGTAAGATCAGACTGGAGAAAGTATCCTAAAAATCTGGCACTTTATAAGTTTCCTGTACCAGATCCTGCAACAGATGAAGGAAGTCTAGTTGTAGATACATCAGATTTTGAAGTAGGAAGTGTAAATATTGAAGAAAATGCTTTAAATCAGCCTCCATATGTATTGCCTCCGGGGATCGATAGACAGGTACTAAGTGGGAATGCAGGAGCTCAAAGACAGAATGAAGCTTCTTTATATCTGAAAACTAAACAACTTCCAAGTAGCCAGGCGAGAGGAGTGTTTAAAAATACATCACTAGATATGAGAAGATACAAAAAGCTGAAGCTTTTTGTTCACGCACATGATCCGTTAGCTAATGGAGCATTTGGAATGGATGACAAAACGAAGTTCTTTATCCGTTTTGGAACAGATGCTACCGATAACTATTATGAATATGAATCTTCTTTGGTACTTACTAAGCTTTCAGCTACGGCACCAATGGAAATCTGGCCAATGGAAAATGAAGTAGACTTTGACATTCAGAATTTTGTTGATGCAAAGATCAGAAGAGATAAGTCGGGTGTAAAAATTACAGAAAGAACGCTGGACAATGCTACAGATGGAGGGATCAACTCTAAAAAAATCTATATTAAAGGTCGTCCAAGTTTAGGAAATATTGCAACGATCGTAATAGGAGTTAGAAACGGAGGTGAAAGAGGAGGTACAACTAATATAGACAGAGTTCTTTGGGTAAATGAAGTTCGTCTTTCTGAAGTTGAAAATGATGGAGGGTATGCAGGAAATGCCAGCTTAAACTTCAATTTAGGAGATTTTGCAACGGTGAATACAAATGCATCGTATACATCCGTTGGATTTGGAAATATAGATTCCAAACCGGCAGAAAGAAATCAGTCTACACAATCTGCATTCAGTATTAATACTGCTGTGAATGTAGATAAATTCCTTCCTGAAAAAACCGGAGTGAAAATTCCTGTGAACTATTCTTACTCACAAACCATCGAAGATCCAAAATACAATCCTTTGGATACCGATGTTGAGTTTAGTAAAGCTGCCAACAAAGAACAGTTAAAGAAAGTGGCAAGAACTTATACCCAGCAGAGAAGTATTGGAGTGGTTAATATGCATAAAGAAAGGGTGAATCCTAATAAGAAACCTAAATTTTATGATATTGAAAACGTTTCGGTAACCGCTGTGTATAACGATGATTATTTCAGAGATATCTATACCAAGAGAAATTACAGACAATATCTGAGAGGATATGTTGATTACAACTATACTTTCAAACCTTGGGTATTGAAGCCTTTCAATAAGATGATTAGCGATACGGCAAAATCAACGAAGTATTTGAGATGGGTAAAAGAATTCAATTTCAATCCTATTCCTACAAGACTATCGTTTAGAACTGAAATCGACAGAAATTATAACGAACTTGAGTTCAGAAACGTTGAAGCTATCTTAAATGGAAATACAGGAAGTGATTTTGATGCCATCAGAAACAGAAACTTCTATTTTGGCTGGCAGTATGGTTTAGGGTTCAATTTTACAAAATCTTTGAAACTGGAAATCAATTCAGCGACAAGAACCCTCAATGATAATATCGATGCCAATATAATGGATAGCAAATCCATCTTTGGAAATGTTTTCAGATCAGGAAGACCGGTATTATATAACCATAGAGTTCAGTTAAACTATAAATTACCATTCCAATATTTACCTTATCTGGATTTTATTGATGCAGAAGTAGGTTACGGATTTACATACAACTGGAATGCAAGATCTACTTCATTACTAGGTTTCTATGATCCGGATCAGAAAAAACAAGTGAGTTTAGGTTCTATTGGCCAAAATACAAATGTGATTCAGGCTACTGCATCTGCAGACCTTCCAAAGTTCTTCGGGCAGTTTAAATATTTTAAAAATATCAACGCTAAACTTCAGAAACGTAAGCAGGAAATGGATTCCCTGAATAATGTATTTACAAAACAATGGGAAAAGAACAGATACAGATATAAGAAATATAAATTTAAAAATAAACTAACCCCACTTCAAAGTGCTGCGTTCTTCCTTACTTCTTTCAAGCAATTGAATGTAAGTTATAATGAAACCAATGGTACAGTGCTTCCGGGGTTGATTTCTGCACCAAACTGGTATGGATATGGACAAACATTAGGAGGTCCTACATTAGGGTTCCTTTTAGGATCTCAGGCAGATATCAGAAGAACAGTAATGGAAAATGGCTGGGTGAGTGATTCTAATTATATGACAGATCCATACGTTAGATTGTCAACCAAAGAATTAAGAGCAGATTTACAGATGATGCCATTAAATGATTTCCGAATAGATCTTAATGTATTGCATACTTATAATAGCAACTTCTCTCATACAGGATTCAATTATACAAATAATGGAGTTCCGAATACAGACTTTACGTTCGCCAATGAAATGGTAACATATTCTAATACCACAATGTTGTTGAATACTTCATTTAAAGATGGAACCGCTATTTACCAGGCCATCAGAGAAAACGCGAGAACCCTATCACAACAGTTAGGTGGTACTGCTAACCTCGATAATGATGGTTTTGCCCAACATTACAGTATTGGAAATGCTTATGTATTAATCCCTGCATTTAGAGCAGCTATGGAAGGGAAATCTGTAACTGCAATGGGAAATCCTAAAAAATCAGGATTCCCACTGCCAAACTGGAGAATAACGTATTCAGGATTGAAAAACCTTCCGATCATTAGCGGACAGTTTACCAAATTTGATATTCTGCATGGTTACACCGCAACGTATACCGCTACAGGTATTCAGAGAAATGTAGATTATCATGGTAATCCAAACGGATTTTATCAGGCAGTAAACAGCGCAGGGGTAGTGATTAAAGATGCTGGAGATAAGATCAATCCTTATACTTTTGCCCAGGTAGGATATGTAGAATCATTCTCTCCACTAATCGGAGTAGATGTTACCATGAGAAACAATATGCAGTTTGGTTTACAGTATAACAAAACCAGAATGACAGTGCTTGGATTGGTGAACCAAACTCTTACAGAAGATGCCAACACAGAATATGTGGTAAGACTTGGATATATTGTCCGAAACTTCAGATTAGGAACAGCCAATGTAAGAGGAAGAGGAACCAGAGGGAAAGGAAGTGACCTTAATATCAGAGGAGATATTTCATTAAGAGACAGCAAAACCACAATTATGAATATCCTTCTGAATGATTCCCAGGTAACAGGAGGGCAGAAGCTGATGAATATCAAACTTTCTGCTGACTATAATGTTTCCGAGAATCTGAACCTTAGAATCTTCTACGAGCAGATGACCTCTAAATATAAGATCTCGACGGCATTCCCGCTATCAACAATCAGAGCAGGTATTTCAGCCACATTTACATTTGGAGATTCCGGTGGTGGATTCTAAAAATGATACAAACATAAAAGTCCTTCAGTTTTGAAGGACTTTTTTTATATCCAATATTTGAAGCTAGTATATTTTTGAATACATTTGTACAAAATAAAAATTAAAAAATGAACACACCATCAGAATTAAAGTACACGAAAGATCACGAATGGATCAAGATCGAAGGTAATGTAGCTACAATCGGTATTACCGACTTTGCTCAGGGAGAACTTGGAGACATCGTATACGTAGATGTAGATACTGTAGATGATGACCTTAATGGAGGAGATGTTTTCGGAAGTGTAGAAGCAGTAAAGACTGTTTCAGATTTATTCTTACCTATTGCAGGGAAGGTTATTGAATTTAATTCAGAATTAGAAGATCAACCGGAATTGTTAAATACAGATCCTTATGGAGACGGATGGATCATCAAATTGGAAATTGCTGATGGAGCAGATCAATCTGAGTTACTTTCTGCAGAAGATTACCAGGCGATCATTGGATAAGATTTCAAAAATATTTAGTAAGATATTGCCCATTTATTGGGCATTTCTTACTTATATGCTTCTGAAGCCCGGAGAAGAAAACCATGAATATTGGTTTATGTTCAATGGTATCGACAAGCTTTTACATTTAAGCATATTCGCAGCTCTTGGATTCTGCTTCATTGCAACATTTCCTAAAATAAAATTCTCATATTTTTTCCAGATCATTCTGATCTACGCCTTTCTCACGGAAATACTTCAGGAAGAGATGGGACTGGGCAGATCTATGGAAACACTGGATGTTGTGGCAGACACCATTGGATGTCTCATCGGATACTATACCTACAAGCTGTTGATCAAACGTTTTTTCTAAACAAAAAGCAGGAACGCGTACAACGTCCAGGACTTTCTATCTTATAAGATCCACAGTTTTCTACTTTTCAATTTCCTATACATTTTAAAAGTTTTCCCCGTAGTTTGTTTAACAGACTTCTTTTATCATAGCTGATATATATTAATTATCTCTTTTTATATTCTCCAGCAATAATGCTGAGCACTTTCCTGCTATCTTAAGTCATAAAAATATTCCTAAAGCTCAGTTTCTTCTGTGGTAAAAGAAATCTTCATTTCTCATCTCCCCCCGTGACAATAAAACACAATCATCTGTGCCAATCCGCGTCATCCGTGGTTTATAAACAAACAAAAACCTTATTATATAGAGTATACTTTGCACTATTCATCCCTTCAAACCCTCCAATTCTCACCCTCGTTCATCCCTCATTTCTCTTCTCCAAACAAATGTTTAAAATTTTTCATTTTGTTTATCAGCTGTTTA
>NZ_JBMOUE010000008.1:0-197067 GCF_049319685.1 Chryseobacterium sp. Mn2064 | reverse complement strand
CATTATTCTTGTATAAGACCTCTTTCAAATATCTCAGGTAAATCCAAAAAAAACCGCTCCAAAAAGAAGCGGCTTATGTATTCTTAATTGGCAGCTACTGTAAAAACAACCTGTGCACTATAGGAAGCAGCAGGAATTGTTACCGAAACCCCACTTATTTGGAATTGGACATTAATGGCAGAGTAGGTTACACTGTTTCCAAGTCCTAAAACTCCGGAGAAAGTTATTGTTGAAAGAGTATTGGATGTTCCCTGAGGAATTTCAATATAAGCCGTATTTCCACCATTTATAGTTGCAGTACAAAGGACACAGACTCCATTGATGGTAGCGGTTCCTCCACTTCTCTTTGCGTATAAATGTAAATTACTGTTCCAGGTAGTAGGAGTATAATGCATCGTAATCTTAGCACCGGAACTGGAAAGTAAGTTTAGGAAAGAACCTGGTAAAGAACCGGACAATACCGTTGCATTGGTTGCACTGGCGTAGGTTCCTGTATAATTATTTCCTGCTTCCGTTATCGCAGGCACACTCACTGCCCAACCACTACCACTGGCATTAATGGTTTGAGCCCCTAAATAAATGTTTATTAGTAAAGGGATAATGAATATATATTTTTTTATGATGCTGTTCATTGTTCAACTTTATTCTGTGATGGTGTACACTATGGAAATAGAATTATTGGTTTGCGCTGTTAAAAGAGCGTAGTTGCTTATAACTAATGAAATCGTAAGCTGATGGCCATTACTGGTTCCATTACCGGTAAAAGCCCCTCCTATACCGCTAATAATAGTAACCGGCGTAGGACTGAGAGTAACCAATCCTGACGATGTTCCCAAAGTTCCTCCTCCAGCTCCTGTAGCTGCTCCTGCCTGTAGTCTGATACTTACCCCGGGTATGCTCGTATTATTAGTAGCTGCCGTAATTCTTCTGCTAAGTCCGCCGGTAGCGATTGCAGAAGTATAATTGATCCATTTTGATGTATTGGAGATGGGTATCGTAAGTGAATTTCCTGCTTCAGTAGGCGCAATAAAATTTAAGCTGATGCTTCCTGACGGTTCAATATCCATTAAGGTAACCACAGGTAGAGTCATTGTAACAGGAAGTGATGCTGTCTGAGAATATGCCAAACCACATAAAATCATGGCCGCAGTTAATAATATGGAGCGAATCAAGATCATTTCTTCTTTTTTGTTTCATTATATCCTACTGTTAAGGATTCCTGTTGGTATTTTATTTCTACTTGTTGTTTTACAACATCAATGTTTAGCTTTTTTGTTTCTGCAGGTTTTAAAGTAAACTGGAACTTATCGGTTGAAATTTTATAACGTTTATCGAGACCATTTCTATAGACTTTCACCGTCCAGTCACCAGGTCTTAAATAGGTAAAATCAAAATCTTCTCCTACAACACATATTTTACGGTAGGTTTGATCATTACTTACCGCTTCTACAATAATACTTTCTTTTTTCTTTTTATCTTTTTTATACAATAGATCTGTGAGGTTTGATTGGTCCTTGTCCTGTTTTTCTGTGAACTGAATGTGACCTTTCAGGTTCGCTGCAGTTGTTAATCCGAAATTGAAAATATTCTCTTTATTAGTTAAAGAAACAGAAGCAGGTAGTGCTAATGTTGGAATATTATTGATCTCCGTAGTTGAACGATCGATCTCCAGAAAATAATTGCCTGGAATAACATTCTTAAATAAAAAATTTCCGTCTTTATCGGTAATGGATAAGTAACTTCCCAGCATCAAACGGACTCCTTCCGTTTTCTTTATTCCCAGATTTTGAATATTCCCGGACAACGTCACATACTCTGCAACCTTTTGTACCGGAATATTCGGACGCCAGGTATAACGCATGGAAAATATAAAATCTTTATTCCCTATTTCACCTCTTTGTAAGGAATATCTTCCCGAAAGATCAAGGTCATTTCCCGGAAATAATTGCTGATGGAACAGGACTTCAACCAGATTTCTATCTCGGAAATATTCCTCAGGCATATAATTATTCTGATAGTAAAGGCTTAAATTGGTTTTATCAGAAAACCTGCTGAAAATTCTTGCGCCATAATACAATATTTTCTGGTTTTGTAATTGATACCTTGATGTGATGGCGTAGCTTCCAAATATATTGAAAGAAGTTCTGAATTTTTGAAAAGAAACATTAGCGGAGTAAAAACTTGAATTTCCATTAAATCCAGTAAGATAATTGTCCGTTTTACCAAATTGCCCGTCTACATTTACCTGAAACATTCCCAGCTGTTGGTTGATTGTAACCTTGAAAAAACGTTCATAATAATTAAATTGTCTAGGTTCAAGGCGATCTTTATACGTTTGATAACCATTATTGAGGATGATAAAACCGTTCGACAGATACTTATATTGCACTCCATACTGAATGTTTTTTCTGTAAGGAGCAGCCAGCAATAAAGTATCCCGCTGGAAATTTCTGGCATCCTGCATATAATTGGCAAAAACACTTAGCTTTTTGGTAATGTTATAATAGATGTTTCCATTGAAGGTATTGGTATTGGTGAAATACCCCGCAAAATTAGGGCTTGCCTTCATGTACATTAAGCTTCCGTTGAATTTTTCAAAGATAGCCTCCGCCTGAAGTAAATAAGCTGTTCCATCCGTTTTTTGGGTTGTACTGTATGCAAATTCTCCAGAAAGATTAATATTTTTTGAAATTTTGAACTTTCCTTTAGCATAAGGAAGATGCGCGTGCGAGTCCAGTCTTACGTCACCAAAGTTCATTTCATTTTTTCTAGGATCTTTATAGAGATATCCTACTGATAATTCAGACTCTTTTCGGATTCTTAATGCAGTATAAATATTAAATTCATCCTTAATATCTCTGAAAAATCTTGGACGATTGTAAAACCCGCCCACGCTGATTCTGTTAAAATTATACCGGACCTCAGCTCCGCGACCATATCTTGCAAATTCCGTTAAAAAAGAAGATGAATATGTTTTATCTCCAAGATGAACAAATAGGTTCTCCCGTTTATAGTTGATGAAGTATTCTTCGTATTGTGTGAATGAGTTAAATTCAACAGGGTTATGAGAAACCGCATGAAATTCGACCTGATTCTTATTATCCTTATCCAATGTTCCCTTACCATATATCTCACCCTGAAAACCATCATTATAAACTCCCATATTCTGCATTCCGATAAATGATAACGATACTGCAACCGGGAGCCTGTGATAAATGTCGTTTTCAACAGGTTTTACTGCTATTACCTGAGTGCTTACGTACAGATCCTGATTTTCTTTCGGATTGTCTTTTGCATATACCGAAAGATTTAGATTTTGATATTCATTTTGCCTGATCTCCGGATTGGTTACTTTATGGATGGTAATTACTTTAGATTCATTGGGACCGAGGATAATAAACGGATCATCGTCCAGTACCGCATTTTTACTTCCCAAAGTCAGATTTTCTGTGACATTTCCATTGTTTTTCAATAGAAAAGTTGAACGTATCGTTTCACCGGCTCTTACAAATTCAGGAGTATCTAATGCGGTAAGTAAGAGTTTTCTGTTTCCGGAAACAATGACTTGCGCTGTTTTTGTAAAACTTATTGCGCTGTTTCTGTCTTTGATATGTAAAGTGACCGAGTAATTTCCCTGTGCCGTCTCAGCAGCAACTCTTAAAGGAACGAGATATACTGAAGTTTCGTTTGGCGCAATTTGAAATTCTCCCTGCGTTAAAATAGGAGAAATAGTAGGGCTAGAAGTGGTAACGGTTATATCGTAGATTTTGCTCTCGCCAGAGCTATTTTCTAATGTAAAAGGAATAGACGTAGACATTCCCGGTGTTAGGCTATCTTTTTTACTGATCAATCGGTCTGACTGTTTCTGAGAAAAAATAAATACCGGGGATAATAGTAGGATTGTAAATAATGTCCAAGTTCTAATCATTTTTTACTTCTAATTCCACATTGAGTGCAAATGCATTTTCCTCTTCGTCTGTGGCCATTATGGTCGCTTTATACTTGTCTGGTGGTACTTTACTGATATCAATATAAAATGTTTTAGAAGTAGAAGGAAGCAATCCCATGGTTATACTGGAAAAAGTACCCACTTTTACTCCTGTTTTTCGATTATAGATTTCAATAGTTGCCGTTGGCTTGCAGTAAAGATTTCCGTTATTGGCTATTGCTATTTTTGCAGTTTGTTTACCTTCTTCTTTTTCTACTTTTACACTTTCAAACTTAAGATCTGGTTTTGCTTTGTCTCCTTCGTAATCGGTAATAACCTGGATGGCATATCGTACTATAGACGTAATGCTTACTCCCGGCTTATTATCGCTTGGTTTTATATCTTCTACAGGCTCAACAATAATGACGCTCCAGTAGCTACCGGGGTCTGTAATTTGATTGGGAACTGTGATTTCATAGAATACTTCTGTTTTTTCTTTACCTTTTAACGTTATCAAATTGGTATTGAACTTAATCCATTCTCCATTTGTTCTTTTATTGGTTTGTAACGTTGCATATTGAGTGGTTCCATCCGCATTATAGCTAAAATCCTGTAAATATAATTTTACGCTTTGAGGATTGTTTCCGGTGTTTTCGATCGCAACTTTCCCTTTGTAAACTTTTCCGTTTTCTATTTTGTAGGAATGCGTAAGTCCATTGAGAATCACAATGCCGGCATGTAAAAAGCTGAACTGCAAAATCAGGGTGATCAAAAGAAGAATACGCTTTATCATCATGTAAAGTTTGTCATTAAATTATAGATAATACAAAAACAGGAAGAAACTGAAACGCAATTTCTCCTTGTTTTTGAAATATAGAATTGAATTTTTGTTTTAAATTCTAATTGTCTGATATTGTGTATGTGACGGTGGCTACTGTAGTGGCTGTAGCCTGTAAGTCTGCATATGCCGCTACTCCTCCGGGGCCGCTTCCTGCTACAAGTGCATAGGTAAGATTATGCCCATTATTGGCTCCGTTACCTGTATAGGCACTTCCAATACCGGAAATAATGGTTTGGTCAGCAGCGCTTAATGTTAGTAGACCTGCAGAAGTACCCAAAGTTCCTGCTCCTGCTCCTGTTGCTGCAGCCGCAGTGACGTGAATGTCTACTCCCGGAATGATGGCATTTACTTTTACCGTTACATTACGGGTAGGATCGGCAACAGATTTAATGGAAGAATAGTTAAGCCATAACGTTGTATTCGCTGCAGCCGGAATAATAGGATTTCCCGCTTCTGTAGGAGCTGTAAATCCTAAAGTGATATTTTTGGTAGCAGCTGGTTCAATGTCTACCAGAGCAACTTCAGGAATAGAAACCGTGATCGTATGGTTGTCTGTATTAGTATCCTGTGCGCTTACATTTCCAGATAAGGCAACTGCAAATATTGACATTGCAATTGTTAATTTTAGTTTTTTCATGATGCTGATAATTAGTTAAGTGAATATAACAAAATTCAGCTTAATGTGAAAAAAATATATTATATTTTTTATATTGTTGATTATTTATCTGTTGTAATGAATATTTTTAAATAATAATTCACTATTGGCAATTAAAAAACCTGCACAGCTAGGTACAGGTTTTTATCGATATTTAGAGACTTTTTATGCCCAGTGGGGATCTGAAATAGAAACTTTTCCGTTTTCAATCCTTCCTGCAAAATGCCACAGATGATCTTCATGAATAATTTTGAGATCATACCAGCCTTTATTCTTTCTCAGATCAAGAACTATTTTTTCTTCCGGCTTCTGTAATGTTATCCTTTTTTGAGTTTTTCCGTACAGATCTTCAATCTGGAGAGTACTATTTCCTTTGTTATGATGATTGAATATTATTTCAATCTGGCTCTTACCGGAATTATTCATTATTCTAACATCTAGCTCAGGAGTCGTATTTCCTTTAAACTTTCTGAAAAACCCATTAGGTCCAAAGACTTCATAGTCATATGCTTCGGTGTGTACGTCATGTGACAGCTCCTGTTTAGCATATAAAGCATAGGAAAAATGATAATTATTGCTATTGAACTGCGTTCTGTCATAAACCAGCAAAGGAACACCGTTTTCTTTAAGATTGGTCATTCGGATTTTTCCTTTTTCCAGATTCACATGGAAATCATAAGGGAGCGGATTGGATGGTTTCAACCCTCGTTCCTGAATTTCGAGCAAATTGTCATGAAGCTCACTTTCGGAATACCATTTCAGATTCGGAACCGGTTTATTTTTAGCAGAATTGATGGTTTTCGCATAATCTTTCTGATTAATATAGTCCATGTGCGGAACTTTTACATTGGATGTATTGAAAGCCGATGTCAAATCTCCACATACAGCTCTTCTCCAGTCACTGATATTATCTATATGAACGTCTTTACTGAATTTTTTCATGATGAATTTCTCCAGAAACTGCAATACTGAAGTATGGTCCGAAACTTCCGAGTTAACAAAGCCACCTTTCGTCCATGGAGATGCAATAATCATCGGAACTCTATATCCAAGACCTACTGTTCCTTCTACTTTTTCATAGTCTTTAAGGGTTGGGTCAGACATATACGTCTGAGATTTGTTTACATATTCCGCCCCTTCTTTACCATTCATATCAACCGGTTGGCTAGGATTCATGGGTGGAGCAAAAGGAAGAACATGATCAAAATAACCGTCATTTTCATCGTAATTGATGATGAAGATCGTTTTTTTCCAGGTTTCAGGATCTTTAGTCAATATATTTAAAACCTCAGAAATATACCATGCTCCATACCACGGTGATCCCGGGTGGTCTGAGAAATGTTCAGGAGCAACCAGCCAGGATACTAATGGCAATTTTTTCTCCTCAACATCTTTACGGAACTGGAAAAGAACATCTCCTTTAGGAACAACCAGTCTTTCTCCATTTTCATCTTTTCCGATTTCCAGATTCCAGAATTCCGGATCGTTTGCATTGGTAGTGAAGGCTTTTTCGTGAAGATTTTTTTCTTCCTGAGACAATTTTGAATAATTATCAGGATGGTATTTTATCAGATCTTCATTCAATTCGGTAATCAGATTCTCCAGGCGGGCTTTTTCTTTAGGATTTTTTTCAATTTCCTGTTTCAGATAAGCGATGATATTGGGAATATTCTGATAATATCCTTTTGAAAATTTTACATTATACTTTGAAAACCATTCAATTGGATTGTCCGTAAAATTGCTTAACCATGCTTCCTGTTCTCCGGACATTCCTTTAGGAAGACTGATCTCGTTCTGATAGATTCGCCAGGAAACATTTTGTTGTTCCAGGATTTCCGGGAAACTTTTCCATTTGGCCTGCTTGGCTTTATCATAATCAATGTTTTCATTGAAAACGTTGGCTTTTACTCTTCCGTTTTGTTGTTCTCTTAATGTTCCGGACCAATGAAATAATCTGTTGGGAGTAGTTCCTGTAAGAGAAGAGCAGAAATACTGGTCAAATATAGTAAACGCATCAGCCAGCTGATAGTAAAAAGGGAGATCTTCTCTGTTGTAATAGCCTAATGTAAGTGGAATATTTTTATAATCTTTATTTCCTGAAGCTTTTGCCTGCAGCCACTGATCATACTTTCCTTTGTTCAAAGCATGTTGCTGATTGTCCCAGGAATGAGGAAGTGAGCTCATCCAGGTAGCTTTCGTATTTCTAAGATCCAGGCGGGCTGGTGAAGCATATTTTCCCGTATTTTCCTTTTGAAAAAAAACGGAATGGCCATCCTGTTTTACAAAGGCCCTTTTATCCAGATATCCACGAACTCCTTTAAGAGTTCCAAAGGCATGATCAAATGAACGGTTTTCCTGCATCAGGATCACAACGTGTTCTGCATCATAAAAAGTAGACTGGGCAGTCGGGTCAATGGCCAAAGCTTTTAAAATAGAAGGATGGAGAACGCTTGAAGTTCCTAACCCCGCTAGTAAAATGCTGGATTTTTCTAAAAATTCTCTTCTGTTCATGTTCAATCGTAATAAGAAAGAAACCGCAAGTTAATAGGATTTTCCTGCGGTTTCTTTGTTTTATATAAAATTAATCAGATTTCTACTGCAACCACCAAGGTTTAGAGTTAATATTATCATTTCCTCCATACTGGTTAGCCAATGCAGCATTTAGATTCCCACTGTTATAATTGTATTCAGACTGTGGATATCTGAATCTGAACGGTGCTGCTACTCCTGCCTTTAATGGATAATTAGGATAGCCTGTTCTCAAATAATCATAATACGAAGTCCATTGAGACTGGTGGAACATAGTCATGTACTTTTGCGTCATGATCTTTTCCAGCTGTGTCTGTAAAGGATCTGAATTATTATAAACCACTAAAGGAGTCGCCAGATACTGATTGACATCAAAACCTGCGAAATACTGTCCAGGATTTTTTACATACGTCTGGTAAAAGTTGAAGCTGGCTTTAATAGCATTGTCATAGTGTGTTTTTGCCGATCCTGAGATCCATCCTCTGGCGGTAGCTTCAGCCAGAATAAATTCCAGTTCGGAATAGCTTAGTACAGATGCCGGTTCATTGGTAGCATCTTTATAAAAACGATCGTTTACCTTGGAGATATTTTTTGCCGTAATCAACGCTGCGTTGTCGGAATAAGGAGAGGTAGGATTTCCTCCGTTATATGCGGTGAAATCAGTAAGCGCTTTTCCTGCTTCTTTTGCTCCTGTAGTTTGTGCAGCAAAAGTAAAGAGACGCGGATCATGTCTGTCTTTAAACATATTGATGAAATAATCTGCCATATATAAGCTGGAACCGTATCCACTGTTGTTGAACATCGTGTATCGGCTGTCGGCAGCGTCTGCAAACTTAAGTTCGCCATTATCAGCAACTGAAGTCATAAGAGACTGGCTTCCTACAATAGAGGCAAACTCGTTCGCGATGTTGTAATTTCCTACTTTTGTTTTCTTAGACATCGTGATCAGAATCTTCAAACGGAATGAGTTGATCAGTTTTTTCCATTTTAAAGCATCACCGTTGTAGACAATATCACCTTCTATTTTATCATTGGTATTGATAAGATCATTAGCTTCTTTCAATTCTGATAAAATTCCGGACATGATAGCTTCCTGAGTGTCGTATTTTGGCTGTGTAATTCCAGCTTCACCTTTTGCTGCTTCAGAATAAGGAGCGCTTCCCACTTTTAAGCTGATGTTGAAAAAATGATAAGCTCTGAAGAATTTACCGATAGCCTGATAGTTCTTGTTATTGGTTTTCTCTGCTTCCTGCATCATTTTTCCTGTGTTCAGAAGAGCTTTAGTATAGACTTCAAAAGAGGCGCTATTCCATTTCATATACTGATAGGAGTTTTCACCATCTGTACCAATCATCATTCTTGAAGCATACATATTGTCTCCATCTACCTGAAAAGTATATTTTGAAACAAAAGTCAAAAGATATTTAGGGTCAATACTGGCCTGATCGTTAGGATTTTCATTGATCTTATCAAGATTAGACTCACAAGATGTTAGTGCCAATACTCCTGCCAACAAAACCGTTTTTATATTGAACCATTGATTCTTTTTGCCGTTATTACTTTTTGATTTAAGTATATTATTTTTCATTCTATTAACTTACTTTTTAGTTAAAACTTAAGATTAAATCCGATTCCGAACCATCTGCTGGACGGGTCCTGAATATCATTGCTGACATCTCCTTCTCTTCCTGATCTGATTTGGAAATCCGGATCAGAATAAAGGTTTTTGGATTTTTTCCACATCGCAAGATTGTAAGCGGAAATATTGGCTGTGAAACCTTTTACCATCCCTTTAGGATTCAGTAATGATGAGAAATCATACTCCAGAACTACAGACCTCAGCTTAATGAATGTTCTGTCGAATACATTCGCAAATTCTTTGCTTTCGCTCTCCGTTACCCTTGCCTGGTAAGGATAGTTCTGTGCCCAGTCCTGAAAACTGATGGCTTGGGTATGCGGAGTATATTGTCCTGTTGCAGGGTTATAGTTTACACCATCCGGAACGAAGAAATACTTTCCTGGGTTGGCATATTCAAGATCTCTGTAAGCTACAGAATTCGGATGCTTTCCTCCCCACCACATTTTTTCTACCACCTGCGATCTCATAACGCCTCCAATACTTCCGTCGATTCCGATATTTAAAGAAAGCTTTTTATACTTGAAGGTGTTGTTGAAACCAAAGGTCCAGTCAGGATTGAAGTGTCCTAAATTGCTTGGATTGTTTGCTCTTGTAGGCATTCCGGATTTAGCATCCAGAATAACTTTTCCATCCGGAGATTTTTGCCATTCATAATCATAATAGCTGTCCATTCTTTCTCCCAGTTTGATATTATTATAATTGGACATATTATTATAAATGGAAGTCAGTTTCTGTTCGTACGTACTCCAGTTAATTAAGGTTTTCCAAGTGAAGTTGGCCGATTTTACCGGAACCAATCCCAAAGAGATTTCAAATCCTTTTGTTGTGTATTCATTACCGTTTACATATTGGGAAAGGAAACCTGATGATTCAGGAGTTGGGAATTCCAGAATGTTGTTATAGTCCAGTGTTCTGAAATATGTTGCATCTAAAGTAATTCTGTTGTTTAGGAATCCTGCACTTAGCCCCAATTCATAAGACTTTGTCTGCTCTGGTTTCAATGTGTTTTCTACATTAAGAGTAGTAGGATAGTAATACGTTGGGTTTCCATTGAAGGAAATTCCTTTATTATTCAAATAGTAATTTCTGATGGAATAAGGCTGGAAATCATATGCAACCTTTGCCCATGAAGCAGAAAGTTTCAACATATTGATCGACTCCGGCAATTTTACCAGATTCGAAATCACAGCACTGATGGATGCTGAAGGATAGAAATAAGATCTGTTGGCTTTAGGAAGGGTAGAAGACCAGTCATTACGTCCTGAAACGTTGATGAAAAAGGCATTGTATAATCCGATGTCAATGGTTGAATAGGCACTGTAGATTAGCTTTTCTTTTAGATAAGCATAATTTTTCAGGGCTCCGATAGAGTTGTCAAAAGAGTAGAACTCAGGAACTTTCAAACCATCGGTAGATCTTTCATTTTTATTGTTTTTATAGTAAAATGTTGAACCTCCGGCATTAATTGTGAAATCAAAATTCTCAGATATCTTTTTCTTATACGTGGCAAGAACATCATAGTTCATATTCCATGTTTTCTCATCTCTCAAGATATATCCTCCACTTCTTGGAGCACTGTAATTGAAATAAGAATATGGACTGAGAACTTCTGTTTTGCTGTGATTTTCAACAAGCGATATTTTACCTTTTATCGATAGATCTTTTGTGGCTTTATATTCTAATCCGGTTTGAGCATTGATGATATTGGTTCTATTCTGGTTTTTATAATATTCTGCCCCAAACCATGGGTTGTTGTACCATGCATAGTTCCAGTTGGCCTGTGCTCTTCCTTCCTGTCCGGGAATCCACATATGGTTTTTAAGAGCTTTTCCGTCTACATCACCTCCCATCCAGATCAGGATGGTGTACATATGTCCGCTCGGGTTATAATCGTAGTTGGGAACGTTAGGAGTAAAAGCCTGGTTGAAGTTAAACTTCGTATTGAAGATCAATTTATCTCCCAAATGGTTTTCAGAAGAGAAATTTACTCCATATTTCTGCAGGTAAGAATTCGGAACTCTGTCATCATAGTTCATGAAATTTCCAGAAAAACGGTAGATATCTTTATTGTCTCTGTAGCTGATGGCAAAATTATTATTATTAATCACCGCCGGCTTTAAGAATGTGCTTAAATTATCATGATATTTCCAGTCAATCGGAACTCTTTCAAATCTTGATTTATCATCATATTGGGTACCTGTTACAGCACCATACCAAGGAACAATCTGTCCTGTTACTTTATCACGAATCGGACTGTTCCATTGGGCAATTTGTAACCCTGGAACAAATTTCGGACCCCAGATCATATCTCCATCGTTGACTCCGCCATCAGCTCCATCCCAAAATTCATACTTTCCGTGGGAACCATTTCCGTATTCCGTCTGGGTTTTTGGAAGATTGGTAAATCCTGCCGTAATCATCGTGTTTTGAGAGAAATCTACAGAGAATCCTTTCTTCTTAGCACTTTTAGTCGTGATCAAAATAGCTCCGTAACGCCCTCTTGAACCATAAAGAGCAGATGCAGTAGCTCCTTTCAGTACGTTAATATTTTCAATATTATTCGGGTCCAGATTCTGAAAAACTTCTTTTTCCACAATCACTCCATCAATGACAAAAACCAGATTAGAGTTTCCTCTCAGGGTAAACTGCGGAGCCTGCTGCATTCCTGTTGGGTTAGAAACATTCAGACCGGCCACCTGCCCTGAGAATAAATTTCCAATACTTGGTGTTGTGATGGTTTCAAACTGTTTGGTACCTACTTCCTGGGTAGAGTATCCAATTTTTTCCTTTTTCTTAGCGATTCCTAAAGCGGTAATTACGACGCCTTCAATTTGCTTTTCATTGGGCTTCTTTAGAACAACCGAATATTGTTTTTTAGAAGAAACCTCAACGGTATAAACAGAAAATTCAGGGGCAAGAAATTCAAGAATATCTTTAGGATTGGCAGAGATTGTAAAATTACCATTGTCATCTGTAGTAGCGGTCTTTCCTGTGTTTTTGTCGGTAATGTTCACACCGGAAACACTAGTGCCGTTTTCAGATTTTACATTTCCGGAGATATTAATTTCCTGGGCAGTAAAATAAAGAGGAAGTAAAAAAACGGCAAAAGTAGCTAGAGTTTTCTTCATTTTTTTGAAGGCAAATTTAGCAGTGTACTGTTACCTGTACTTTAATCTTATATTAAAAGAAAAATATGATTTTAATAGTCTGTCACAGGGATAATTAATATAAAAGTAAAGTGAAAAATAGGGCTTATATAGAGACTTTTGCTTTATTATATAGTATATAAATAGATAACGTATTCAGTTGCAAAAGCTTACTTTTTCCGACTGTTGGTAAGGTTAAAATTGGGTCTACATAAAAAATTCACAGAAGCAGGAAATTTAGGATTTCCCAAAAACTTAAGTGAAAAGTGGTAAATGCGGTATGAGACTTAAAAAACTTCAAAGCCAGATTAGCCTAAATATTCAAGCTTTTCTTTAAAATCTACTCAGAATTCCCCAGTGAATTTTGGTATCATTAAATTTAAAAGGATTTCCAAACTCATTACCATTTGAAAGCTGGAAACTCATCAGACCAATAGGAATAAAGAAATTGAACCCGAGACCCACACTGTAAAGCTTGGGTTTTACCTGCAGTGATTTGTTATTAAGCTGCCCATATTGCCCAAAGACATCAAAGAAAGCCTGATTTCCAATTAAATACCGGTATTCTAAACTTCCATAATAGTAATAATCTGCGGCAAGGGAATTCTCATTGAAACCCCGAAGCGAGTTCCAGCCTCCAAAACGGAATAATTCATTGGTGGAAAACTCCATTTTAGAATCCATCATTCGGCCTTCCCCTTTTATATTGAGGAAATGATTTCCTGAGATATGATAATTATGCTCCCCATACAGATAAAACTGATTCTGGGTGGCTTTAATATTGTCTTTGGTATAGGTAGTTGTTAAGAAATCATAGCCGGCAGAGATCTTTGTTTTGTAAAGAAAAAGATCAATATCTGTAGGTTCAGTCATTTCATACCAAACCCCAAGTCCCTGCTTGTTATAGTCTTTTCCCTGAACGTATAAAGTATCAATAATCGTAGATGATTCTAAAGTTCCCCTAATCCCGATCTTGTTACGGTTGTTCAGGTGATAATAAAAGGCAGGAAGGAATTTTACATTGGCAAACGTAGAATCCTGTCGGTAAATATTAACCTTGGCGTTCATTCCCACATTGGATTTAAATAAATACGGAATGTCTACCTGGAGGTCAAAAGTCTGCCCTTTATCCGGGTTTCTCTGCCAATAGAGATTAACGGTTTCAAAACCATTGAACATATTCCTGAAATTAACATTCATTGTTCCATTTAAGGTAAATTTGGATGATTTGTCATTTCCAAAACCTATAACCCCGTCAAAGGTATTGGTCTTTTTCTTTTCGAGGAATAAATAAATATTGGTAGAATCTTTGGTAAATAAAGTCTGTGGCTGCCGCTCCAACGTTAAAAAAGGATGGCTCTGGAAATTTTTGTTGATGGCCAGAAGATTTCTTTCGTCATAATTTTTGCCTTTAAACTCCTTTTCCAGGTTTTTCATGAATCGTTTCGGAACTTTTTCGTATCCTTTTACAACAAAACCGTCGATCGTTCTTTTATCATTCTTATTGATATCGAGTTCTACGATAGGAAAACCGTTTTTCTGACCTTTATATTTTGATTTAATTCTGCTGAAAGAATAACCGTCATCAATATAAATCTTATTAATACTCTTCTTCGTGGAATCTAAATTTTTTGTGAAAAAATCTTTCCGGATTTTCAGTTTCTGAACAAGAGAATCTGAAAGATCTACATAAGTTTCGTTAAAGTTTTTCCCTTTATCATAGAAAATTTCCGTACTGTCTCCTTTTTTCTTTACATCTTTCAATTGAGTGAAAAAATAATTGTTTTGAGCTAAAGAATCCAAAAACTTTACGGCTGAGGTAGAATCTTTTACTTTTTTTCTGACTTTGGTTTCTGTGTCAATCAGCCAATAATGCTTTTTCTGCGCTTGTGTAAAAACGCAGAAGAAAACAAAAAATATTTTTAAAAGTAATTTCAATTTACCATTCTGAATATGAGGAGATGAGCAATCTCAATACAACTAATGAGAATCTTCATCGTATTTCATTCCGTACAGAATGAAAATACACCTTATCAATCAACTAATTTTTATCCAGTTTATTATATTTCTTCATTAAATTCTCATAAGTTCCCTGAGGAAGGATCCATTTTAGAGGAACTCCGATTTTTTGCCCGAATTTACCAAAATAATAATGAGCTTTCCATTTATTTTTTCCTAAAAGAGCTTCAATATACTCAGCGACTTCCAGAGGTTCAGTTCCCTCACCTACATGAGAGTTCATCAGCGCATATACTTTATCGAAAACATTTTTATAAGGCTGAGAAACCTGAGTCATTACTCTGTTATCTGCAATATTGGTTTTGATGTCTCCCAAATGAAGAGAACAAACATCAATGTTCCAAGGATAAACCTCATATCTCATCGCTTCCGTTACTTTGTCCAAGGCAGATTTTGAAGCAGAATAAAAACCACGGAAAGGAAGTCCCATTTCACTTCCAATGCTGGAAACGTTGATAATTTTTCCAAATTTATTTTCACGCATCTTAGGAAGAACAGCACTCATCATTTGAACGGCCCCTACGAGATTCAGGTTGAAGAGTTTCAAAATATCTTCTTTTGTGGAATCTTCCACGGCTCCCACCATTCCCATTCCTGCATTGTTGATCAGTACATCTATTCTGGTTTCGGTTTTTAAGACTTCAGCAATGGCATTCAGAACAGCATTGTTATCGGTAACATCAGTAGGGATTGATTGAAAATATTGACTTTCCGTATGTTTTCGGCTTAATCCGTATACTTTGTGCCCTTTTTTACCAAAATATTCGGCCAAAGCAAATCCAATTCCTGATGAGGTTCCTGTAATGATAATGGTCATTTAATTCGTTCAGTTTTATAATGTTATCAATTCTTCAGAGCTTCCAAAATTTGTTCTTTGAATATCAGGAAATTCTGTACAATCTATTTTCAGCAAATGTAAAAAAAGAATAATGAAGTCTGCATATATATTATAGCTTAATGTGAATAAGATCTGGAAAGGAAGTGATTGAACAAATGACGTATGAATGTTTATGAAATCATTCTAAACTTAAAACAAAGTTAATCTCTCAAATATTGTGAAAATCATATAAATGATTACTTTAATTGTTTATAGTTTTGATAATGAGTTATTTATATTTTTACTTTTAAAGATCCTGATTTGAAAATGCTAAAATTTCTTAATAAAAACATAAGGAAATCTTAATGAGTTAAGGAAAAGGGCTACTCTAATTTTGCATCTAATCAAAATGGATGTCATGAATGTATTTAAAGTCCCTGTCTCAGTCACTTATTTAACGGGTAGGGTATTACTTATTGGGGCAATTTCAGCTTCACCTATGTTCCTCTCTCAGAAAAAAGACAGTTTGAAAGAAAAATCCATAGACGAGGTTGTTGTGGTTGGATATGGAACTCAGAAAAAAAGTAAAGTGTCCGGCGCTGTTACGGAAGCTTCACTGGATAAACTTACTTCCAGATCTCTGTCAGGAGTAGGAGAAGTGCTTCAGGGCAAAGCTCCCGGAGTAACAGTAGTGAACGAAGGTGGAGATCCCAACGGTACTCCCAAAGTGAATATTCGTGGTTTAGGGGGAATTAACGGAGAAACCCCTTTATATGTTGTAGATGGGGTGGTTTTTAACGGAACCCCTTCTATCAACCCTAATGATATTCAGGATATCTCTGTACTGAAAGATGCTTCAGCAGCCATTTATGGAGCAAGATCTTCAGGAGGTGTTATTCTTATCACCACTAAAAGAGGGAAAAAAGGAAATCTTACCGTAGATTTTGATATGAAATATGGCTTAAATCAGGCATGGAGACTGAAAGAATCTTTAAATGCTGCTGAATTTCAGGATGTGATGTACAAAGCCTATGAAAATGCAGGTAAACTGGGAAGCTTACCAACGGCTTTTAATCCCACTCTATATCCGGATGGAAGAATTACCAGAACAGACTGGATGAAAGAGATCTTCCGTACAGGAACTATTCAGGAATACAATATGAACCTCAGCGGTGGAAGTGAAAAATCCAGATACTTTGTAGGGATGAATCACAGAAACCTGGAAGGGATTTTATTGAATACTCAGGCCAAACGATATAATTTTAGAGTGAACTCTGAACATAAAATAAAAGACTGGTTAACCATCGGAGAAAATATGTATTACAACTACTCCGATGGAAATACGGCTGATACCAAAAGCGGTTACACAGGAGCACTTGTAGCAGCGATGTATTATCCACCGAATGTTCCGGTTTACACTCCGTCAGGGGCATTCTCCGGATTGCCTATTGATGTGGCTGGAGGTTATGGAGATATGATCAACCCTGTGGCGTACCTTAAAAGAATCAGTATCCGAAACCCTACTCATGAAATTTTGATCAATCCTTATCTGGAAGTTACACTGGCGAAAGATTTAAAATTCCGTTCCAACTTCTCGCAAACGTTTAGGATTGGAGATATTAAAAACTTTACTTACAGAGTGCTGGAAGTCGGAAAAATTTTCGATACCAACAATTTAGAATATCAGTCTAATAACTCTTCCACGGCTCTTGCTGAACAGTTGCTTACCTACAAAATAGCTGCAGGAAAACATAATTTTGACTTCCTGGGAGGTTTTACTTTCCAGAAAACCATTGAAGAAGGATTTTCAGCAAAAGCTTATGATTTCAGAAGTGAGGCTGAGGTTTTCCAGCACCTTCAGAATGCGGCAGATACCAATAAAGATGTTTCCAGTTACAGATATCAGCAGGCGTTGGTTTCTTACCTTGCCAGATTAAACTATGACTATGCGGGTAAATATATCATCAGTGTATTAGGAAGACGTGATGGTTCTTCACTGGTGGCCAAACAAAACAGATTTGCTAATTATTATGCTGTTTCCGGAGCTTGGGTGGTTTCAAAAGAAAACTTTATGCAGGATATTTCATGGCTTTCGAATTTGAAGTTGAGAGGAAGTTATGGTATTCTTGGAAACCTTGGGGGAATTTCACCTCAGGCTGTTAACCCTTTGATGACAAGGGATAATAACGTTATTTTCGGACAGGATCCTTCTCAGAATATTGCGTATTATGCAACCACTCGTCCCAATCCGGACCTGAAATGGGGGAAATCTGAACAGACCGACTTTGGGGTAGATGCATCATTCCTTCATAACAGTCTTTCCTTACAGTTTGATTATTTCGTGAAGAACTCCAAAGATCAGATCTTTAACGTTAGCTTACCAAGTACCGCAACTTACAATAATCAATATGTGAATGCAGGATTATTTCAGGATAAAGGCTACGAATTGGGAATTAATTATAACAGCAAAGGAAACGAAGATTTTACCTATTCCATAGGAGTAACTTTTAGTCAACTAAAAAACACGGTGAAGCAATTGGCTAATGTTGATGAGATATTTATCAACGATAATGGGGTAAGAGGAGTATTGAAACCAACCCGCGTAAAAGTAGGGGATGCGCTTTATTCTTATTATGGATACAAGACAGGCGGAATTTTCCAGACGCAGGAAGAGATCAATAATTATAAAGATGCCAATGGAACTCTTATTCAGCCCAATGCAAAACCAGGAGATATAAAATTCCTTAAGAAAGACGGAAATACAGGAGTTCTCAACAATAATGACTTTGTAAATCTTGGAAGCCCCTATCCAAAGTTTTCCTACGGATTCTCTTACAATATGACATGGAAAAACTTTGACCTCAACGTATTCTTCCAGGGAGTATATGGAAACAAAATATTCAACGGATTGAAATTTATTTCTTTGAACCCGGGCGGAACAGGGCAAAACTATAATATGGACAGAGATATCCTCAATGCATGGACGCCTCAGAATACCAATACGGATATTCCAAGATTGGTACACGGCGACCCAAGCGGAAACTACTCAAAAGTATCAGATTTCTATGTGGAAGACGGATCTTATTTAAGGCTGAAAAACCTCACCATCGGTTACTCATTACCAAAAGAATTGTACAAAAAGCTTGATGTAAATAAAGTAAGAATCTACGTAACCACCAACAATCTATTTACAATCACTAAATACACAGGTTTTGATCCTGAAGTAGGAATGAATTCTTACGGGGTAGATACCGGTAGATATCCTCAGGCCCGATCATTTATTTTCGGAGTGGAAGTAGGATTATAATTTTAAAAAACATCAAAAAAGTAAAGAAATGAAACTATTTAATAAAATATTTTTAATCTCAGGAATCTCCGTAATGCTGTTGTCATGTACAGGAGAACTGGATGTTCAGCCGGAAGGCACGCCTACAGAAGCCAGTTTCTGGAAAACTGAAAACGATCTTGTCACAGGAGCCAATGCAATGTATAAACCTTTATTTGATGGTGAATTTTACGGTAGAGGTCTTTTCTGGTTTATCAATGCCAGCGATGATATGGTAACCGGAAGAGCAAAAAGTGAAGCCGATAATGCTAAAAACTTCAGCAGCAATTATATTGCCGCAGGAGATTTGGAAACCCAATGGAATAAAAGATATAACGTCATAGGAGTTGCCAACAGAGTGATCAGAAATATTGATAATATTCAGACCTCACAGGCCACTAAAAATAAATATCTGGGCGAAGCTCTATTTATGAGCAGCAGAATGTATTTTGAATTAGCATACAGCTATGGAAACGAAAAAGCTGGAGTTCCTATTATCGATCGTTCAAAAGAACCGGACCCGAATCCGATTCCAAGAGCAGCCAATGTAACAGAAAACTATAATTATATAGTTAATGATCTGAAAAGAGCAGCAGATTTATTACCTACTCAGGCAGAACTTCCTGCAAAAGATTACGGAAGGCCTCACAAGGCTGCAGCATGGGCACTTTTGGCAAAAGTATATCTATTTATGAAAGATTGGAAAAATGCTGAATTCTGGGCTAATGAAGTAATGACCAAAGGAAACAGAAGTCTTATGACCAATTTTGCAGATGTTTTTAAAGCTGAAAATAACTATGGCTCAGAATACATATGGTCAATTCCGGGAACCCCTAAATTTACCGCTTGGGGAAGTATTCTTCCGGGGGTAATGCTTGAAAATAAAGGTTGGGGAGAATACAACGGTTGGGGATACTTCCAACCCACCAAAGAATTGTATGACGAATATGAAACCGGAGACCTTAGAAGAAGTGCCTCTATCCTGAAAATAGGTGATAAGTTTACCTTCAATGGAAAAGAAAGAATCTATGCTTCTACCAACTCTCTTACGGGATATCAGTTCAACAAATATATGGATGCCTTCAAATATCAGCTGAACAGCGGACACGTAAGTGCCAATGGAGATTATCCTTGTACAGACCTTGCTGTTCCGATAATGCGTTATGCCGAGGTAATCCTGATCAAAGCCGAAGCGTTGTTGATGCAGGGGAAATCTGCAGATCAGGAAATCAATATGATCAGAACCCGCGCCGGGCTTACTCCTAAAAACGGATGTACAATGGCTGATATGAAGCATGAAAGACGTTGTGAACTGGCAGGCGAATGGGCAGACAGACACAGAGATCTTGTACGTTGGGGAGATGCGCAGGCTGCTTATGCAAAACCACTACACGGGATCAACGGACAGGTAGTTTGGGCTGCAAGAAACTTTAATCCAGCTGTACATAATGTTTGGGCAGTCCCACAGGCTGAAATCGTAAACAGTCACGGGATCATTAAGCAAAATGAAGGCTGGTAAAATTTAATCTTATATATTATCCACTATATCATTGCAGAAGTTTCTGTGATGATATAGTTTTTTCACAGGTATTATGAAACTATCAAAAATTTGGGCTGTAGTGGCTTTGGCGGTCTTTTCTCAAAATAAGGCACAGAATTATTTAAATTATACAGTAGGGAATGCTCATTCTCATAATGATTATATGCAGGAGGTTCCTTTCTGGCAGGCTTATTATGCTAACTTTGGTTCCATAGAAGCAGATGTTTTCCTGGTAAAGGGTAAACTTTGGGTTGCTCATACAGAAAAAGAACTTTCGGTGGACAGGACATTGGAAAATCTGTATCTTGATAATATCTCAAAACAGATTAAGCTGAACAAAGGAAATATCTATCCTGATGCCAGCAAAAAACTGCAATTACTGATTGACATCAAACAGGATTATAAAACTTCGCTGGTATCTTTGGTTAGCACGCTGAAAAAATATCCTGAGATTACAGGAAATCAGAATATTAAAATAGTGATTACTGGGGGAAGACCTCAACCTGCAGAATTTAAAAACTACCCAAATTATCTTTACTTTGACGGAGATCTCGAAAAAAACTATGCTCCTGATCAGTTGAAAAGAATTGGAATGTTCAGTGCAGATTTACCTGACTTTGTAAAATGGAACGGAAAAGGCATTCCAAGAGATGAAGAATCCGAAAAAATAAAAAAAGCAGTAGAAAAGGCACATACTCAGCAAAAACCGATGAGGTTCTACGGAGCCCCGGATTTTCCTAATGCCTGGGTGAATTTAATGGATATGGGTGTGGATTATATCAATACAGATCATATTCCTGATCTTAAAAAGTTCATGAATACGATCCCGAAAAACTTTTATAAAAACACAAAAGAATATACTACTTACACCCCTACTTATAAAACAGACGGAGCCCGTAAAAAAGTGAAAAATGTAATTCTTCTGATCCCGGACGGAACTTCTTTGCCACAATATTATGCTGCTTTTACTGCGAATAAAGGGAAACTCAATGTTTTTAATATGAAAGCCACAGGACTTTCCAAGACGAATTCTTCTAATGCCTATATTACAGATTCCGCGCCAGGGTCAACTGCATTTGCTACAGGAGTGAAGACCAAAAATACTTTTGTGGGGGTAGATAATATGGGAAAAGCGTTAGCTCAGATTCCTGATATTATTGCAGAAAAAGGACTGGTTTCCGGATTGATTTCTACTGGAGACGTTACAGATGCCACTCCTGCAGATTTCTATGCCCATTCCGATAACAGAAACAGCTCAGAACCTATTCTGAAAGATTTCACAACTTCGAAAACTAAAATTTTGATCGGTGGCCCTACAAGTGGTTTATCTCAGGAAAACCTGCAGAAATTTAAGGATTCGAAAATAGATATGTTCCACGATTTGAACTCCGTTGATAAAATTAATAACCGCACCGTTATTATCGATCCTTTAGCATCACAAAGAATAACCAATGGAAGAGGAAACTGGCTGGCTGATGCATTTGATCTTACTTTAAATAATTTAAAAGAGAACAAAAAAGGCTTCTTCATGATGATAGAGGCTTCCCAAACCGATGGAGGAGGGCATAGCAATAATATGGAACAACTTGTTACCGAACTATTGGATTTTGATCATGTCGTAGGAAAAGCCATGAAGTTTGCTGATGAAAACAAGGAAACACTTGTCATTGTCGTTGGAGACCATGAAACCGGAGGGCTTACCCTGCTGGATGGAAGCCTTAAAGAGGGTTGGGTGTTCGGAAACTTCAGTACAAACGACCATACTTCTATACCTTCAAGTGTTTTTGCTTACGGACCCAATTCCAGTGAGTTCACAGGTCTGTTTGAAAATACCGAGATCTTCAACAAAATAATGGCTGCTTACGGAATCCAGAAATAAATAACTTTCAATACTTTTACTTTTACTGAGAAGGCTGTTTCAAATCTGAAACGGTCTTTTTATTTAAAATTTCCACAATCATCTGTGCTCATCAGTGTCATCTGTTGTTAAAGAACAATTAAGGCTGCTTCCCAAAGGAAACAGCCCTACTGAATATATCTAACAACTATTGAATTAGAAATTGGTCTTTACAATCAGTTCAGACAATTCTGCATTTACAAAATCAATCGGCATGATACCAAAACTTCCTCTAGTATTGCTCTGGAAGAACGTTTTAAGCCTTGGATTGATATTATTAGAAACAGTCGGGATACTTGGAATACCAAAAATTCCCGGTTTATAACCACTGGTAAAATTGACAAAAAGTTTATTGTTGGTATCGTTTTTAGCTTCATTTAGGAGGTTTGAGATTCCGTTCCATTTGTCATCATTGTTGGTTACTTTATAATAATCCTGAACTTTCAGCTGTGCTCCCGGATTGTTGATCTCAAACGTAGTATTATCAGCCCATGAAGTAGCATTGATTCCTTTTGCAGTACCTGCAGAAAAACGTCTTAGCAATTTAATTTTCCCTCTTACTTCTCCAAGATTAGGAATATTTGTTCCTAAATCCCACTTTGAAGGATTCTTTTGAACATAAGAATCAAAAGTACTTTCAAAACTTCTGGTGGTATTGGAGGCATCATATTCCTCTTTTACAGACATAACGATGGTTTCAGAAGGGTGACTTTGAAGAAAAGCATAACAGGCGTTCAATACATCATCAAAATTTAAATTCTGATAGATAGCTCCATGATGAATGGTAAAGGCATTATCAATATGTCTGCAACGGATATCCAGAAAACGGACTCCTGCATTCAGTTGTTCTGCAATGCTGAGGTTTTGAGTTTTAGCCGTACCTGATACAACAGGGGCATCTACACGTGCTCCGGAATCATGAGTTCCGGGAATTGAGATTTTTGAAATGGAAATATTATCCTGTAACCCGGCCATCCAGTTATTCATTTCAATAGGAGCCAATGAGGCTTTCAATGTTGATTTGCCTAGAGAAGTTACTGTTGTTTGGTTAGAATCTCTTTCCATAATGCTGTCATTAGAACAGGAAAAGAACAGACTTGCTGTGGTAATACCAAGAGTAATGGCCGTGATTTGTCTCATGCTTTGTTTGAACATAGTTTATCGTATTTTTTTTATTTGAACTTAAAAATAAGAATATATCAAACGAAGAGGAGTTAATTTAACTTTAAAAGATAATTAAGTTGATTTAAAATAAGGAAACTAGAAGAATGGGATAAAAAAAAGAAAATTATGACTATATAAATAAAAATGTGGTAATCTGAAATTCAAATTACCACACTTATATATTATTACTTAAATTAATGAGTCAGGATGCTTTCAAGATCTTCCCAAAACATCGGGTAAGATTTCTCTACGACATTCTCTTCCTCAATATTCAGTTCTTTGATCAGACAGAACGGTGCAAAGCTCATTGCCATTCTGTGGTCCTGATACGTTTTGATGGAAATATTTTCTTCAGGATCTCCAAAACTTACTGAATCAATCGTTAGATCTGTAATTTCTGTTTCTGTGCCCAGCTTTTTCAATTCGTTGTATAAAGCCAGAAGTCGGTCAGTTTCCTTTACTCTTAAAGTTCCCAGTCCTGAAATTTCAAAAGGAATTTTTAAGGCAGCAGCCGTTACACAAAGAGTTTGAGCGATGTCCGGACAGTTATTCATATCCAGAACAATCTTTTCCGGGAAAACAAAATTGGGCTGAGGTTCCAAAGTCAGTTGATGCTCATCTTCATTGAAGGTTGTTGTAATTCCAAAGAATTTTTCATAGATGTTTGCAATGGTAGAATCCCCTTGAGTGGATTCTTTGTAAAAGCTTTTCAAGCGAATCGTTTCTCTTCCCAATGCACAGATTGAATAGAAGTAAGATGCTGAACTCCAGTCGCTTTCCACTTCATAGTGTACGGCTTCGGAATTATGTTCAGGATTGAAAGGTTCTACTTTAATGATATTTCCTTCAAAGCTGCTCTTAATACCAAATTTTGTCAGAATATCCAGTGTCATTTCAATATAAGATCTGGAAGTAACTTCTCCCACGAGATGAATTTCCAGCCCGTTTTCCAGCTTCCCTGCAATAAGAAGAAGAGAAGTAATAAACTGGCTTGAAATATTAGCAGGAACACGTACTGAAGTTTGGGTGATTTTTCTTCCAATAATTTTTAAAGGAGGAAATCCTTCGTTTTCCAGATATTCAATCTCCACTCCAAGATCTTGTAAAGCATTAACCAGATTTTTGATCGGCCTTTCTTTCATTCTTCCTGAACCCGTAAGCACAGTCGTTTTTCCCTCTTGAATAGAGTAATAAGACGTAAGGAAACGCATCGCTGTTCCTGCATGATGAATATCCACCACATCGGTGTTCTCAGAGAGCGCTTTTTTCAGTAGCTGTGTATCTTGAGAGTTGGATAGATTTCCGATTTTAATATTACTGAAAAGACTTTCCAGAATCAATAAACGATTCGAAATACTTTTCGAACCGCTGATCTGTACTGTTTTATTTCCTGTTAATTTTGATTTTTCTAACTTCATTATGATCTACATTATCTTTAAAATAATGAGGTACGAATTCATGTATGATTCATCACTCATTATTTATCATTATTTCAATTTATCATTATTCTGATGCCGATCTTTGTCGCGGTCAGTTTTAATTTTCATTTTTCTGTCGAAAGCATCCTGCAGATTGACTCCTGTCTGATTGGCCAGGCACAATGTTACAAAAAGGACATCTGCCAGTTCTTCACCCAAATCTTTATTTTTGTCACTTTCTTTTTCACTCTGTTCGCCATACCTTCTGGCAATAATTCGGGCAACTTCTCCTACTTCTTCTGTAAGCATCGCCATATTGGTCAGCTCATTAAAATATCGTACACCGATGGTTTTAATCCACTCATCAACCTGTTGTTGCAATTGTGTAATTTCCATTATTGATAAGCGCCTAAAGTTGGATTAGTTGTTCTGGATACATTCACAATGTCGAAAGGTACAGTTGCTGCTACCGTTGTATTTCCTTTGCCAATAGCTGGAGAGGTAGATTTTACTCTTAAATTCATTTTGGCCATAAAATAATTGACAAACTGAGGGTCTGTGTTCTTAGTTGTTTGAATAACCCCAGAATTATTATCAAAAGTGAAACCAGATCCCGTTGCACTCGTATATTTAATTAATGAATTTTGAAGTAAGAACTCGAACTGTTGCCCTGGTGTTTTTTCAAAATGAACAGCATCATCCCTGTCAGAATATACAATACTGTTTTTGATATCAAGTTGCTGTAAAGCGCCCTGTTGTGTTTGTCCGGCATCATTCTTCCATTCATTGGCGGCAAAAATTCCTGTTCTGTCAAAAGAACCCATTGTTTTGGAGTAATTGGCAATCGTTGCATGAGTATAGCTATGTTTCCCTCCAAGGAAAATTCCTATACAAGATAAACCGCAATTGTTCATTACCAGATTGTTAGAATTCACTGTAGAGCCAACTGCATAAATTCCATATTCAAAGAAAGTGTGGATGAAAGAATTGGTGATGGTAGCATTGGTTTGCCTCATATCCAGCCCTCTCGTTCCTCCGAATAATCTTGCATGGTTCATTTTTAAGGTAGAATTGGCTTCCATTCTGATAGAGTTCCAGTTTTTAGAAATCGTATCATAATAAGGATCATTTCTATCACCGCGAAGAATCACCTGGTCAGTTTGTGTTCCGTTAATATTCAAAACAGCTCCGGAAGATACTTTCATTCCGCTGTTTTTGTGGAAATAGACCTTGGTTCCCGGATTGATATCCAGGGTAATGTTAGGTTTAATGGTAAGATCTCCATAAATAATCTTAGCCTTATTGCTGTTCCATGTTGTAGAGCTGGAAATTACATTCGGGTTGGTAGGAGTCTGAATAAAGAATTCAGCATCCTGCACCACAGAAAATAAAGTGACATGCTGTTGTCCTGCAGGACCGGTGAAAACTACTCTGTCTTCAGCAATAGCTTCAGGGCCGGTTGCCTGAGGGGCAATTTCAACAAAAATATAAAGACTGTCCTTTTTCCTTAAAGGAACATTATTGAAATCAAATCCGGGCTTTCCATCTACGTTGATTCTATATAAGGAAGCGGCTCCCTTTTCAAGATTTACTCTTGGGATCAGGATATCTTTATCTTCATTATTATATACCTTTACAACATAAGTTTCTGAACGAACCTGATGATAAACTGTATCACAAAATACCGTGTCTTTTGAGAAACGAAGCTGTTGTGATGGTGTATCAAAGGTGATATCATCTTTATTACATGATACTGCTATAAGTAACATCCAGAAAGAAAAAGCCAGTAATAATTTGAATTTCATCGAAATTAAAGTTTAAGTAGGTTCCAAATTTAACGAAAATACTTTAAATTTCTTATCAATAAAAAAATAATGAATTCAGTATTTGGAATTTTAAAAAAAAGTCGTACTTTTGCAACCTAAAATTAGCAGAGAAATATCCATTACTATTTCGAAAGCAAACTTTAATTTTTTTAAAAATAGTATTATGAAAAACGGAATTCACCCAGAAAATTATAGACTTGTTGTTTTCAAAGATATGAGTAACGACGAGGTGTTTCTTTGCAAGTCTACTGCAGAAACAAAAGACACTATCGAGTACGAAGGACAAGAGTATCCTCTAATCAAAATGGAAATCTCTTCAAGTTCTCACCCTTTCTACACTGGTAAAGTAAAATTAGTTGATACTGCAGGTAGAGTTGATAAGTTCATGAACAAATACAAAAAATTCGCTAAGTAATTTTTGTATCACTACAAATATAAAAGTCTTCCATTTATTGGGAGACTTTTTTTATTGGTCAAAATCCAAAAGAGAAAGTAAAAACCAATGGCTATAGGCTTCGGCCAAAACTTATCTTATCCCTTCAAACTTCCCACATCTTTTTGTATTTTTGTTTAGGCAGAATTTAGAATCGGCAAGTTAACTCTAGAGTGCTTAGTCTCAGTTTCTAATTTCTTACTTCTAACCTTTAACTTCTAAAAAATGCAATTAGTATTTTCAGACGCACAATATTGGGAGGATTTCCTTCCGCTTACTTTTACCCGCCCGGTGGCTGCCATGAGATGTGGAATTCTTACATTTTCTGAAAGATGGCAGAAGATCCTGGAAAATACCGAGGTGTCTTATTTTACAGAAATGTATCTTCAGGATAAATTTAAAACTCCAGAAGAAAAAGAAAGTCTGTTTTTAGTTCCCAATTTTTTACCTACAGAAAAAGTAATTCAACAAATTAAAGATCTTAAATTAGGAGAAGCTTTAGTGTATGAAGATGAACTGATTGCTGCTAAAATTAATATGAAAGGGTTTTCTCTCAATCAGATTGAAAAGATGACCGATATTAAAGAAGATCTTACTTTCTTTAAAAAACCGAAAGACCTATTCTCTTATAATCATCATGCTATTGATTTCGATTTTGATCTGCTTACCCAAGGAAGAACTTCACAGGAATTATCTTCAACCAATGGTTTCTTAGGAGATAAAAAAGATCTTTTTATTGAAGAAGGAGCTTCTGTGGAATTTTCAACAATCAATACCAAAACAGGTAAAATTTATATCGGTAAAAATGCAGAGGTGATGGAAGGTTGTAATCTTCGTGGGCCTATCGTTTTATGTGAAGATTCCAAATTTAACCTTGGTGCTAAAATTTACGGAGCAACTACAATTGGGCCCCATTGTAAGGTAGGAGGAGAAGTGAATAATATTGTGATTTTCGGATATACCAGCAAAGGGCATGAAGGATTTGTAGGAAACTCTGTGATTGGTGAATGGTGTAATTTCGGGGCAGATACCAATTCTTCAAACCTGAAAAATAATTACAGCCATGTCAAACTTTGGAACTACAGAACCAAAGCTTTCGAAGATACAGGTTTACAATTTGCAGGCCTTATCATGGGAGATCATTCCAAAACGGCTATTAATACCCAGTTGAATACAGGAACAGTTATAGGAGTAGCTTCCAATATTTTTAAACCAGGCTTCCCTCCCAATCTTGTAGAAAACTTTTCGTGGGGTGGCTTGAAAGATGATGAAAGATTTAAATTGGATAAAGTATATGAAGTTGCGGAAAGGGCAATGGCTAGAAGAAAAGTGGCTCTGACAGAGGAAGACAAGGCTATTCTTAAGCATATTTTTGAAACATATTAACCAAATGAACTAAAAAACTTCAATTTTTTTTGAAGTTTTTTTATTTTTGATGTAATAGATTTGAAACCCAGATTGTCTTACCTATAAGAAACAAAACTCATGACCCAAGAAACTTTCAAGAATACGGTGTTTATTCTCAAAGACGAGATGTATCGTTTTGCGAAGCGATTTGTCATGAGCAGTGATGAAGCAGAAGATGTGGTTCAGGATCTCATGATGAAGTTTTGGCAGAAGAAAGATGAACTTGAGCAGTTTGGGAATCTCAAATCCTATGCGCTGAAGTCTGTCCGGAACGAATGCCTGAACCGGCTGAAGCACCACGATGTAAAGATCGGTTTTGCGGATATGCAGCTGCATCGCTCGGAGCTCTATAGTATGGATGTGAACAACCTTAAGGAACATATTATAGGATTTATCAACCAGCTCCCGGAAAAGCAAAAGATGGTAATCCACTTGAAAGATGTAGAAGAGTATGATATTTCTGAAATTTCTGAAATGCTGGAAATGGAAGAAAATGCAGTAAGGGTAAACCTTATGCGGGCAAGACAAAAAGTAAAAGAACAAATCTCACAACTGATGAGCTATGAACAAAGATCAATTACAAAATAAATATAACGAAGTTTTCCAGGAAATAAAGGAAGAAAAGATGGACTGGAGCTTTGATGATTTCCTCCAAAAAGCAGAAGGTAAAGATCCTGAGGAAAATGCTGCTCCCATCATTCCGCTGAATGAGAAGAAAAGCCCTTCCTTTCCCAAATGGTTTTGGATGGCCGCCAGTGTAACACTGATTGCCGGACTCGGCTTTTTTCTTACTGGCAACTATGATGAAGGAACTTCAAACAAAGAAAAACTGGTGAAAGAAGAAATCCTTAAGCAAAAGTCTGACTTTATAGAAGAAAATAGCGATCATCAGGAACAGGTAGCGGTAAATCATACCGATTCTATCTCCGGAGCGAAAAAAGATTCTATTTTTCAGGAAAATCAGGTGGCAGAAAAAGATGTGATGGATCAAATCCTGCCTAAAAGAGGAAGACTTAAAAAGGAAGCCAAACCGCGTTATGTGGACAATACTTCCTTTAGAACCAAAAAAATAAGCGATTCTACAGCGTATAATGACTCTTATGTTACGGTAAACGGTAAAAGAATCAGCAGTGAAAAAGAAGCTATAGACGTTGCCAAATATTCCTTTATGAAACTAGGAAACGAATTTAAAAAATCGGTAGCTTCTTCTCAGAAAAACGAAAACATTGACAGTGAATACTAAAAATCAGAGCAATCTCATGAAAAAAATATTTTTTATAATCGCCATAATTTTAAACAGTTTTGTAACCTATTCTGCACAAACTGATAAATTGAACCAACTTTTTCAGGATTTTGAAAAAAATGGCGGCGTAACTTCGATCAATATTAAAAAGCCTATGTTTAAGCTTTTAAATACCATTGATGTAAACGATGCATACGTCGGAAAAATAAAACCAATACTGAATGAAGTAGATGGTCTTAAAATCTTGATCATTCCTAAAGCAACTTTTCCCGATGCCTTAAAAGATGAAAATCTTGCGAACATCAAACTCAATGAAGAAAGGACAGAGAAAGTAAACAAAGCTCTGAAATCTCTTAACTTTAATGAACTTTTGTCTTTGAACAGTGATGGTACTTCCATGAAGTTCTTAGCTGAAGATGAGAAAGATAATTATCTGGAAAATCTTGTATTTAACGTTGATTCTAAAGAAGAGAACATTATTTTTATTCTCAACGGAAAAATGAAGCTATCCGATGTTAATAAAATTGTGAATTCCAACGGAATCACCAGCAGTTCTGTATCCACTTCTGTAACTACCTCTGTGAAAACTGATTTTACTTCAGAAAATACCTCCTCTTATCTCAATGGAGACAGTAGAAATGTAGGGAACTTTTCAAAGATCGATGTGAGTGAAGGGGTAACAGTTAACTTCAAGCAAGAAAATACAAGAAGTGTAAAAGTAATTGCTGATGCTGACAAACTTCAATATATAATAACGAGAGTAGAGGATGGAGTTTTGAAGATCTATATCGATAACAAAGGAGTTAGAAACTTGAGATTTAAGAATCTAAGTGTGAATGTTTCTTCACCAAACCTTCAAAGAATTAAAACTTCATCAGGAAGTATTTTTACAGCAGTGAATACTATTTCCGAAAACAGTTTAGAGATTGAAGCAGATTCAGGATCTATTCTTAAAGGAAAGTTTGACATCAAGCAGGCTACAGCGGTATCAGTAACTTCCGGTTCTGTTCTGAAGGCTGATATTTCAGCACAGAAAATGGCTCTTAGCACATCCAGCGGAGCAAATGTCACTTTATCCGGACAGGTAGCATCAGCAGCAATTGATATCAGTAGTGGAGCTTACTGTAAGGCAGAAGATCTGAAGATAAATACAGGTATTGTAGAAGCAACATCAGGAGCAGCCCTTTCTATCCTGGTGACAGAAAAATTGAAGGTAAGTGTATCTTCAGGTGCCGATGTAAAATTAAGAGGTAATCCTGAATTGGATGCTACGGTAGACAAACTTTCAGGAGGTAGCCTTCGACAAATCAAATAAAAAACAAACTATGAAAACTCTTAGAAACATTTTTCTGATGATCCTGGCTATTGGAATGCTTCAGTCATGTATTGTTTCAGAAAAGCCTAATATGGAATTTTTCTCAGACTCAAAATATGACTTCAAAGGCGCTAAGTTTGCGAGCATCAATGTACCGATGGTTTTGGCTAAATCTTATATCAAAAAGGCTCTGAAAGAAAGTGGAGAGAGTGAAGAAACGATCAATCTGGTAAAGAAGGCTTCCAAAATAAAAGTTCTGACGGTTACCAACGGAAGTAAAGAGATGTTGCAAGATTACAGCCAATATTTAAAAGATCATCATTATGAAGAATGGGCTACGATTAAACATGACGGGGATGATGTCAATATCAGGGTAAAGCAAGATGGAGATGCTATTAAAAATATGCTGATCATGGTTGGCTCCAAAGAAAAAGAACTTGTTTTTGTAGATGTAAAAGGAAACTTTACTGCTAATGATATTTCAAAAATGATAAACTCTGTTTCTGAAAAATAAATCAGGGCTATTTTGAAATTTTATATAAAACTAAAAATAAGGTTAAATAGCTATTTAAAGAATAATTTTAATGATATTTTACAAGTAGTTTCTATATATTCAATTATTTTGTACTATAACCGTTCTGATAATAAGGGCGGTTTTTTGATTTAAGTTATTGATTATTAAATTTTATTTAAACTATCAAAAAGGATTTTCATATCTCACAAAAATAGCCTAATTTTGCAAAGAAAGTAAAGATGTCTATTCATAACAAAATTGTAGAGACAGCCATCACTTTCGATGACGTTCTTCTAGTCCCTTCTTATTCAGAAGTTTTACCTAACCAGGTTTCATTAAAATCAAGACTTACCGACAAAATTACGCTGAATGTTCCGATAGTTTCCGCTGCGATGGACACCGTTACAGAAGCTGATCTGGCTATTGCTTTGGCAAGAGTTGGAGGTTTAGGTTTTATCCACAAAAACATGACCATCGCTGAGCAGGCTGCACAGGTAAACCGTGTGAAACGTTCCGAAAACGGAATGATCTCAGATCCTGTAACGCTTTCTAAAGATCATACTTTAGGGGATGCTAAAGGTTTGATGGCTAAATATAAAATCTCTGGTTTACCCGTTGTAGATGCTGAAAATGTATTAATTGGAATTATCACAAACAGAGATGTAAAATATCAGGAAAACCTTGACGTGAAAGTGGAGGAATTCATGACGAAAGATAATTTGATCACTTCTGATAAAAATACCAATCTTGAAAAAGCGAAAGAAATTTTGCTTAAAAACAGAGTTGAAAAACTTCCTATCGTAGATGCAGAAAACAAATTGGTTGGATTGATTACGATTAAAGATATCGACAATCAGCTTGAATATCCAAATGCTAACAAAGATCAGAACGGAAGATTAATTGTTGGAGCAGGTGTTGGAGTAGGTGAAGATACTTTAGAAAGGATTGAAGCATTAGTGAAAGCAGGTGTTGATATTATTGGTATCGATTCTGCTCACGGCCATTCTATTGGAGTTTTAAACAAAATTAAAGAAATCAGACAGGCATATCCTGATTTGGATATCGTTGGTGGAAATATTGTAACCGCTGAAGCGGCTAAAGACCTTATTGAAGCTGGAGCAAATGTTCTGAAAGTAGGTGTTGGTCCTGGTTCTATCTGTACAACGAGAGTTGTTGCCGGAGTTGGTGTTCCTCAATTGTCTGCAATTTATAATGTGTATGAATATGCTCAGACTAAAAATATTGCGGTAATCGCTGATGGTGGTATTAAACTTTCGGGAGATATTGTAAAAGCAATTGCAAGTGGAGCAGGAGCCGTAATGTTAGGTTCACTTCTTGCTGGTACTGATGAAGCACCGGGTGAAGAAATCATCTTCCAAGGTAGAAAATTCAAAACATACCAAGGTATGGGAAGTCTTTCTGCCATGAAGAGAGGTGGAAAAGAAAGATATTTCCAGAGTGAAGCTAAAAAATTCGTTCCGGAAGGTATTGAAGGAAGAGTTCCAAGTAAAGGAAAGTTAGAAGAAGTTATTTTCCAGTTAGTTGGAGGTTTAAGAGCAGGAATGGGGTATTGTGGAGCAAAAGACGTTACGGCTTTACAAACCGAAACCAAAATGGTAATGATCACAGGAAGTGGATTGAAAGAATCTCACCCGCATGATGTTATCATCACTCAGGAAGCTCCAAACTATTCATTGTAAGAATAAATAGTATAATATACATAAGGCTGTCCAAAAAATGAGACAGCCTTATTTTTATATAATAAAAGCCTCCGGAAATCCGGAAGCTTGAGGTAGTTTATTTGTTTTAATAGGTTCTATTTTTTCAGGAACTTAAATTCGTGATGTTTAAGATCTTTTGTGGTGATCATTAATACATACATTCCTGGCGAAAGTTGAGAAACATCAATCTTAGAATCAAACATTTCAGACCTTACAAGTCTTCCGTCAATATTATAAATTTGAATGGTACGTCCGTCATTCATTCCTGAAACACGAATGAAATCTGAAACTGGATTCGGGAAGATCTGTATTGTATTTTTGCTTACTTCTGAAGTCGCTAACGTGCTTGTTTGTACATCGCCCGTCATTGTAGAATTGACAGCTGTAAGATTTCCTCCACATTGTCCGCTGGTTACTGTTGTGTTTTCAACCCATGTTCCTACAAGGTTTCCGGGAGGGATGGAAAGAGAATTGTTTCCTGTAGAATTATAATAAATTAAATAAGGATTGGTAAAAGTTCCATTTCCCTCATCTCCAAGAAATTCCCATCTTGTAAGCGCATTGTTCCATTGAATTTTAAACTCGCAGGTTCCTAATCCGCCACAAGGCTGTTGGCCGTCTATAGGGGTTGTCATGTAGATATTTTTATTAAAAGTATCTACCCCGGTTTTGTTGAAAATAAAGGTATTTTGACTATCAAACAAATTGGGACAACCGTTAAAAGTTATGGTCTGCGCAAAAGCTGAGCTTCCAATGACCAGACCCATTAAGTAAAGTAGTTTCATAGTTTTTTAGTTTTGGCTTGGGAACACACCTTGCAAAGCAATAATACACTTTAAGGTTATGAATGGAGGTCTGTTTTCATGGGGCTGGTTTCCTCCAGTGTTGCTTATCATAGTGCTGTTCATGGTAGTGTTTGCAACAGCATTAGAGTATTCTTTATCAAGAACTTTTGTATCTGCAGGAAGACTTCCCGTTGGGATGTTCTGATTCCCTTCACTGGTTACCGCATTTACAGTATGGCTGTGGGCTGGCATTTGTGTTACGGTTAAAGTCACAGATTCACTTCCTCCTGTCTGTCCCATGGTATAAGTTGTTGGGCCTCCCGGAGCCTGTCCGTTATGAACAACCATTCTTCCTCTCATATCTGGTAACGCAAATGTTGTAACCCCATTTCCTCCATATGTAGTGCCTAAAAGAGAGAAAAGAGGGGCATTTTGGGCTATGGGAAGTAGCTGTCCGTTGCACTCAGCCCAGTTTTTAGGAGCGAAAGTATAAGGGACAAAAGCTATTTGCCCTAAAAATGGTTCTGTAGCTTGGGCTTTTGCAGTAGTAGATGCAAATGTGCTGCATAGTAATACACATGCAATGAGTAAGTTTTTCATGATAGTAAGATTTATTGATGTAAAATTAGAAAATATTTCATATAATATGTTTGAATAAAAGAAAAATATTATATTAATTTTAACTATAATTAGATTTTATTGATTAAAATTTAAAACTTCATAGATTTTTTCTCTAAACCGTAATGGAAACTCATTGAAAAGAATATTTTTTTGTATTGAGATCAATCTTCACACAGTATATACAAATAAAAAAACCACTGTATTTACAGTGGTCTTCCTTTCATATCGATAAGAATGAAGGTACTCATTCCTTTTCTTAAAGAGCAATACAAGATCCTGGAGGTAGATCAGAGATTCTTCTACAACCTCCCGGTCCACAGCAGAATACATCTGAACTGCCACAACCGAAATTGGGTAGTTCACTGTTACACATTTTAAATCCTCCTTTGATTTTTTTCAAATTCTCTTTTGAAATTTTTCTTAGATTTTTCATAATAATTTTTTTTGGCTTTATTGTACGTTTAAATTTAAATTATTTTACTAAAAATATTTGATTTCGAATAAAAAAAAGAATTGAAAAGTAGTAGAATTGTTTGTACGAAGGCTATAACATGAAACAGATTACTAAATAAAAAAAACCTTTCTGAATAAACAGAAAGGTAGTGCGATTAATATATATGAATAGATTATTTATCTAAATTGTCCTTAAAATCCTCAATACGATAATCGGTAAGAGCATTTCCTTTTTCGATTTTTTCTTTTGAATAGAGTCGGAAATCATTTTCGGTTTTCTCTAAAAGGTAATCGTAAGGTCCAACATGAGAAATCAGTTTTACCAAAACAGGGGAAATCTCAAGACAAATGAAAAGCCCCATGATAAAAGTAGCTGCCAGTCCAATAATCGCAGAATTTTTTCCAAGCTCATCCAACGCCTGAAGCCTTGCTGCAAAACCATTAAATTTATCCTCAAATGTTTCCGTAGATTTTCTTTCCGTTTCCAGGTTGGTGTATACCTTAGAAATTTCTTTGTCGAGATATTCCAACCTTGGAGCAGCCTGCTTCTGATAGTTCTCAAGATCCTGTCTTCGTTGCTCTTTTAACTGTTGTTTACGTTTAGCATTAGGTCCGTATCCTTCCTTTCCACTCGTTAAGCCAGATTGCTTTCCTAAAATTTCCTTCTCAAGCTCTACAGATGCAGAATCATATGATTTTTGATACTGTGCTATTTTCTCCGAAATCTGTTGTTTCTCGGTATCAAACGGGCCGCTTTGTTGAAGGATTCTACCACTCATCTCACTCTGAAGCTGTTTTTTATTCCGTTGAATAATGGTATTCAGCTGTTTATTAACTTCCTTTTCAAAGATTTTAAGCTCTAATGGCTTGGAAATAATAATTCCGAGGAAGGTCGCCAATATCAGACGAGGAATAGCCATCAGAATCTGATTCCACCACGTTCCTGTTTTTTTGATGGATGAGACGATGTACCGGTCTAGGTTAAAAATCATCAATCCCCATAAAACTCCAAATCCTATTGAGGTCCAGATATCATCAAATACAGTATACATAGCATACCCTGCTGACAAAGTTGCAAAGACAGCGGTGAAAAGTACAATTCCCCCGATTCCCGAAAATTTATTCCATTCACTCGGTGTTTTTCTTAAAATATGGATGTTCCCGCCAGAACATACCATGAGAAACTTTTGGAACCAATTTATTTTATGAGTTCCTTGATTTATAGTTTGTTGGTTTGTTTTCATAACTGAAAATTTATACAAATGTACTACTAAAAATCATACCAATGTAAAAGATAGTATTATGTTTTACCAAGTAATTTTTATTTTCTGATCATAAGACTGATAATTTGATTGTTAAGTTCCTTTATAGTATTCTCTAGGTGCAGCCACAGGAATTATCACAGCAAAACAAGCAATTAATCCTGAAATATTAGGAAATTTGGGTGATTTTACTAGAGTAAACCTGGAGAAGGTGTATTGCATGAAATTTCAGAAGCGAATGAAGGTAGTTTAATATCTAAAACTGAGAGTAATTTTGTGGGAGTGGCAACTCAAGATGATGCAGCAAATCCAGCGAGTGTTTATTATAGAGCTCACAATGCGGCTGTTAAGCAACCAGGAGGAAGTATTGAGATTCAATATAAAACAAACGATGAGATAATCATTAAGAATCCAGAAGGCTTTTCATTTGGTCCTAAGGGTACAGATGTTAAGAGTGCGCAATTTATGTCGAGTGGTAGAATAATTTTTACAAAATATCCAGATGGAACATTTACACCATATTAAAAAACAATTGTTTTTTTTATCTATTTTTTGTTGTTTAACATTGCAGATTGGTTGTATGGCTAATCGTGCAAGCAATAAAATTGAAGTTGATGATAAGTATAAATATGTTGTTTACAAAATTGATTCAGTTAATAATTACTATTTAATATACTTAAGCTCTGAAGGGAAAAGCTATAAAATCGTCTCAAAGAAAGAGGAGGTTACTAAATGTAAGAAAATTAAGTTAGGAGATAAATATAATTTTTCTAGTCTTGATAGAATAATTAAACCAGAAGATTACATACCTAAAAATGTTGCAACAGGAAGTCCTCTTGAATTTGTTCCAGACTGTATAAAATTTGATGAACAAACGGAGATATGTAGAGAGAGGGGTATGGATAATATATATATGACTAAAAATTTAGCTGGATTGTGTTACATAGAAATTAAATAGCAAAATCCTTTCTCCTGCTGCTGCGAGCACCTTGTCCCCGATGGTTCAAAGGTCTTGCTAGGCTTCGGATAAATTAAAACCACTGCAATTTTGCAGTGGTTTTGTATTGTAAAAAGGTATTCTGTTTCTGTATAAAGAAAACTTACACAACCAACTACTTCAACCGATCCGGATTCTGCTTCAGAAAACTCTCCCAGCCGGAATACGATTTTGTATCGGTTATGGTTCCTGAATTAAAATGATGACATACCGCGACGGCAAGTCCATCAGAAGCATCTAAATATTTGGTGGGGAATTCTTTCAGGTTAAGAAGATTTTGAAGCATTCCTGCTACCTGTTCCTTACTGGCGTTTCCGTTTCCGGTGATAGCCATTTTGATTTTTTTAGGAGAATATTCTGTGATGGGAATATTTCGGTATAGACTTGCCGCCATCGCAACGCCTTGTGCACGGCCAAGTTTTAACATACTCTGTACATTCTTTCCAAAGAAAGGAGCTTCTAAGGCTACTTCATCAGGATGAAACTCGTCAATTAAAGAAAGGGTTCTTTCAAAAATGTATTTAAGCTTGGTTTCGTGATTAGGGTATTTTTTGAGGATAAGCTCATGGATGGATACCATCTCCATTTTCCCTTTTTTTACGGAGATAATACCAAATCCCATTACGGTTGTTCCTGGGTCAATTCCTAAAATTATTTTCTCTGAAATCATTAGCACAAAGATAAGGTTTTATTAATTTTTTTTAATGATGAAAAAAAATTCAATTAATGGTGATTTGTGTTGAAATCTTTCTTAATTTTAATAAAAAATGATTATGAAAAACGTATTTACTTTATGTATTGTTCCCACAATGCTGTTCTGTAGTTTTCAGAAACAAAGTGGATTACCGCAAAAAAGAGCGGTGGTAGTGGAAAATACGGTTGCCAAAAGTGACCGGATTATCTATTTGTTTTTTAAAGCAGATAAAGATCAGTCAGGACGTGAAAAAATTGTTCTTCAGGAAAGTAAAATCTCAGAAGGCAGATTGAAACTGGCTCCATCTTTTAGCCGGGATGAAGTTGAAAGCGGAGATTTTATCATTACGATTTCCGGAGATGGAGGAAAAGAAGTTTCAAAACAACTTGTCAAAAACCCGTTGCATCCTGAGCTGGAAGTATATGAAAAAGAAGGAATTTCCAGACACAAAACTTTACTTTCCACTACGGAATTCAGTGTACGGTTCCCTTACTCTGAAAATATCCAATCTGTAAAAATTGAAAAAGCACAAGCTGACGGTGTACAGCTCCTATTCACTCAAAAGCTATAAACATGAAAAAAATTTTATTTGCCCTTTTAATCGGAAGCAATTGTTTTGCTCAGGTGTTTGATAAAGTTTCTTTGCTCCAGAATGGGAGTAATGATAAACGAATTATTATTGCGGTGTTGGGAGATGGTTTTACAAGTACTCAACAAACCTCTTTTGTATCATCGGCGCAGGCGACAGTCAATTATCTTTTTACCAAAAGTCCATATGCTGAGTATAAAAACTACTTCAATGCATATGCTGTGAAAGTAATCTCTACGCAAACAGGAGTAAAACATCCGGGAACGGCTACAGACGTGACAGAGCCTGTGATACCTGTTTCCAATCCCAACAATTATCTGGGCTCCAGTTTTGATAATGGGGTACACAGGTGTATTTACAGCAGCACAACCAATAAAGTAGGTCAGGTATTGGCTGCCAATGTTCCTGATTATGATATCACCTATGTGCTGGGCAATTCTACGGAATATGGTGGATGCGGAGGAGCTTATGCATTTGCTTCTTTAAACAGTTCTGCCAATGAAATTGTAGTTCATGAACTAGGACATTCTTTTGGGAAACTGGCTGATGAGTACTGGTTTGCCGGTTCTGGTGAATCTCCGAATAAAACTCAAACCTCTAATCCTTCAACAGTAAAATGGAAAAATTGGGTTGGCTTAAACAGTGTAGGAGTTTATCCTTATACAGAAAGTCCAAGTTGGTTTAGACCCCATCAAAGTTGCGAGATGAGATATCTGAATCAGCAGTTTTGTTCGGTATGTAAGGAAGCTATTATAGAAAGAATTCATTCATTGGTTTCGCCTGTAGATTCATATTCTCCTGCCAATACCTCTTCTGTAAATGCGAATGCTAACGTTACTTTTACAGTAAATGAAGTTTTGCCGATACCAAATACTCTGTTGAACTCCTGGAAGCTTAATGGAACCACACTGAGTGGAACGGGGAATAGCATAACAATTACCCCATCACAGCTTAATACTGGAAACAATACGTTGATTTTTTCTGTGACCGATAATACTTCGCTGGTTAAAGTCAATAATCATAGTACCGTTCACTTTACCAATGTAAGCTGGACGCTTAATAAATCAACCGCTAAAGTTTCTAAAATTGCAGCCAAAGAAAAAGGATTTAGTATTTATCCGAATCCAACCGATGGTGTATTTTATATCAGAGCAAAACAGGATTTCTCAAAAAATACCAAAATTGAAGTATATGATGGATCTGGAAAATTGATTTCAGCAAAGTCTGAGTTGAAAGATGCCTCAACTTTATGGGTTGATATCAGGCACGTTCCTACGGGTTCTTATCTTTTGAATGTTACAGAAGATAATCAGCAGATCATTTCTCAGAAAATAATCAAAGAATAAATGTAAACCGGCTTTCAATGCCGGTTTTATTTTTTAGGATCCAACAGTTTTTTCTCAGCAATAGGAACCCACTTTCCGTCATGGCGTAATAAAAGTATTTTGTCAACGATAAATTTAGTTTTGTATCTTTTTGTTTGATACTTTTCCCATGCTTTCTCATAATTCTCAAATGTCAAATCTCTATAACCTACTGTAATATGAGGATGGAAGGAATAACTGATAAAATTAAACTTTTGCTTTACCCTATTGCAAAGCTCTGTTAGTTCCATATTATTTTCCGGTTGTACATAGATGACAGGATTCTTTGGATTGGGGAAACTTCCAAAACCATTGAGTTCAATTTCAAAAGGGGGAAGATCTGTGTCAATGTCATAGAAAGCCTTAAAGATGTCACTTTGAAGGTCATGTTCTCTTGAAAAGGTAGGGAAAAGCGTAATATGGGCATCATTCTTTAAAGCCTTTGAATTCCCATAGTTTTCCACAAAATCTTTCTTAAAGGTTTTAACGTCTTCAATAATTTCCTGAGGAGGGTATATCGCTATGAAGTAAAGCTTTTTCATACAGCAATTTAAAACATTTTGAATTAATTTTTAATGCATAAGTTTGTAATATAAAATGATCTTATGAAAAAGAACAGCCTTTATAAAGGTACTTCAAAGCAAGAAAAACTAATGTGCTGATGTAAGCTGCGTAATGGTATTTTCAAGATGATCTGTAATCTTTTTAACTTCAATGTGAGGCTTGAAAATGGATCCTTTGCCTTTTTCCTCGTCTGCGATATTAGAAAGGATGATTACTGAAGTTTTGGTGTCTGGATAATAAATATTTAAAGAAGGAGATCCTTTTACATATCCACTGTGAAAATAAGAATTGGGCTTGCCGATGTTTACCATAATTCCATAGGCATAGCCCATCTTTCCGAAAACGGCATGATGTCTTTCCGCACTTTTGCCCATAAACTTCTGTAATGTTTCAGGTTTTAAAATCTTTCCGCCATACAATGCATTATTCCATGTATGAAGATCCTGAATGGTAGACAGTATTCCTCCGGCAGGAATTCCAATATCTTTTCCTCCAAGTCTTTTAGGCATATTGGGAACTTCTTGAAACTTGCCGGATGTGCCAAGGTAAGCGCTTGCGAAATAAGTTCCTTTAAAAATATCTCCTGTTGAAGAGTGGGGTATGCCTGCTTTTTTGAAAAGTTCCATCACATTGTCATCATAAGACTTTCCGGATACTTTTTCCACAATTTTTCCCAGAGCATTAAATCCGTCATTCGAATAGAAGAAATCTGAACCGCTTTTAAACATGAGTTTTCCTCCCATCAGATTCAGTCCCGAAGTATGGTTGAGAAGCTGATGAATGGTGATATTTTCATATTCCTTAATCTGGAATTCTTTAAGGTAGGTTGATACTTTATCCGTAAGATTCAGCTTTCCCTGTTCCATCTGGAGTAGAACCAACACTGCTGTGAATTGTTTACTTACAGAACCGATGGCAAAAATGGTACTGCTGTCGATCTTTGTTTTGTTCTTAAAATCAGAATAACCACTTTGTTTTCTGTACAAAGGCAAAGTGTCTTTAAAAACAGCAATGCTCCCGTTAAAATGATATTTTTTAAACACAGAATCAATCTGCTGTTCCAACAGCGTCTTTTGAAAAGCATTGATGGTAGAATCTATTATGGCTTGTTTATCAACAGTTTTAACCTGTACTGTCGGTTCATTTTTACATGATACTAAAGCAATTAATAGAAGTATAGGCAGGAGAAAAGGGAATTTTTTTAGAGTCATTTTGTATTTGGGAATAATTTTTTGGCAACATTGTTTCTCAAAAATAACAAAAAACTCTCAATTTTACTAGAGACTTATATTTGAATATCACGAAGATAAATAGCAATAGATACAGGAATCACTTCTTTTTAACAAAAGCAATATAGATGTCATTTATATTTTCTCTGGAAGTAAAAAATTTTACAAAAGCTTTAGGAATGTAATACACTTCATATCGGTTGGCATACAGAAAATAACTTTTGTTGAATATCTTGTAGTCCAGCACTTTACCATTCAAGGAAATAAATGATTGAGCTGTAGCGTAGGGAGGTCCAATGGTAATTTCACCCATTACTTTTTCATATCCGTTTTCCGACAATTGTATTGTTTGGTGCTTTGAAAGAGTATTTTTTGTATAGGTTGACATGGCACTATCGTGAAAAATATCGTCCGGTTTAAATTCAAGCAAATTTTCTTCTTTAATAGCTTCTGAAGGAATTTCCAGCGTATAATTTCCACCAGCGTCTGTTTGGGTGGAATATACTTTCGTTATCGTTATAAAGGTTACTGTTGCGGTAAGAGGTTTTCCGGATTTTTTAGATACTACTTTTCCTGTGAAAAGGGTAGGGCCGTCTTTTTCAAAATGCTGTTTTTGTTTTTTATCCTTCGAATGGTTTTTCTGAATGGCTGTTTTCTGCTTTTCCAAAGTAGCCGTTTGCCTGGGAACTGTTGTGATTACACTTGCCGTAAGAGCAATGCCTGCCGCAATGTTTGCGATTGGATATTTTCTTGATGAACTTTCAACGATATTGGTTTGATGAGTCGTAATAGGAGTATTGAGCTGCTGTTTTAACAGAATTCCACAGACTGTTTCTCCTTTTTTCTGCTCAAGAACAGCCTTTATTTCTGTAGAATTGAGATTGGAGAGATTGAGAACATTTTTTTTACAGATATTACAGAATTTTCCACCTGGAATATCCTGCATATCATCCATCGTTTGGGAACATGGTTTTTCAATTCTTAAAATAAGGCTCATGCATTTAGTTTTTCTACAAACGGTATTTGCAGGAATTTATTTCAAAATCAGATCACAGAACCAAAAAATATAATCTTCGTCTTGATCTGCATTTTCAGTTTTCGGTTTTGGATAAGTTTTCATGACAGTTTCCCCCCTTTCAAACTGAACCGGATTTTTGAAAATAGGCCCATCAAAAGTGAAGGTGTGAAATTCTCCGTTTTCTCCGCAAGGATCAACATTTTCAGGAAGATCATTCAGAAATTGCTGATCAATAATTCTTCCAGCAAAGCTTTTATCAAGATAAGTACCATTCACACAGGTTACAATGGTTTTAAAACCGAGACTTAAGAATTCAAGGATGAGGTCAGTGGTATCTTTTTTCCAGAGTGGAAATACCGCTTTCATGCCGATTGCGTTAAGCTGCTTTTCACGATATTGACGAAGGTCTTCCAGGAAAATATCTCCAAATATAGAATGGGTAATCCCCAGAGCCTGCATTTCAGTCATTGTGGTACTCATGATGTTCTGATATTCTTCCATCGACGGTTCTTTGGGAACTTCCATTTTTACCAAAGGAATGCCAATAGAAGAGGCCTGCTGTTCCAGTAGAGATACATGAACCCCATGCATCGATATTCTTTGGAACTCCTGATTGATACTGGTGAGTAGAGTCGCGACTTCATACTGATCTTCTTTCAGTATTTTATAAAGGGCAAGAGCGGAATCTTTTCCACTGCTCCAGTTGAATAAGGCTTTTGGTTTCATGATAAAAAATAAAAATCTCCCAAAAATAAGGAGATTTCGAATGTGTTGGTTGAAATAAATATTATTTGAGATAAGAAACTATCGCCCCATTTTCAAGATCAAATTCCTCTCCGAAGAGCTCTTTGGCGTAAAGTTCCGGAAGAAAGTAGGAATCAATTTTACCTTGCTGACGGTAGAGCTCATAGTCTTCTTTAGAGATTTCTTTACCATCTAAAATATATAAAAATTCTTCGGCTTTTGGATTGAATGGTAACTTTTTGGCTTTGTCTAAATTCAGATTTAAAATTTTATCTTCATCCATCTGTCGGCTGTAGACAAAAAGGAAATATTGATTTTCGTTAATTCCTGCATTTTCTTTATGAAAATCTTGAATAACAAAAATATTTTTGACCCTTATTTCGTCAGATTGCATACTGAAACTATTGCCAGAAAAATAATATCTTTTTTTCGGCGTGAGAATACTTGTAAGCTTATGTTGGTTTTTAATTTCTGTATTGCCTGATGTTTGGAATTTGAAAGTTCTTATGATAGGTGGTTTGAAATAATCTCTTCGGGATCTGTGTTCATCATCTGTTTTCGGTACAACGGTTACAAAACCCTCGATTTCAAAAGTACGCATCGTATCTTTTTCCTTTCTTTGAGCGTTGAGATTAGAGGTAAATAATAGAGAAAGAAAGATTCCACTGGCAATTTTTCTGAAAGGCAGCTGAAAAAAATGATACAATGTTTGAGATTCTTCCTGAGGTACATATAGTCTGTCTACCTGAATTCTTCCACAAATAGAACCGCTTGCTTCTATTAATGAATGAATTTCCTCGTCTGTTTTATCGGAAAGATTGTGAACTTTTTTAGAACACAGTGAACAAAAACTTCCGTCGGGTATGTCCTGCATATTTTCTCTTCCAACATGGCAGGGTTCATTGATTTGGAATTCTTTTTTCATGATATTAGTTCTTGTTATAGAATAAAAGTACAAAAAAACTCCCGAATATATCAGGAGCTTGTATATAAAGGAGATTATTTTGAAGGTGGCTTTCCGTAGTTGTTCCTATAGCTGGTAATATCAACCCTATCCTTTTCTGTCTTTTCCCTTTTTTGCAGTTCTTCAAGATTTTTATTGATGTCGCTTTGGTGAGAGGTATCTGCGATAGCTGTTTTGCATGAACTCAAGCTAATCAAAAGACCAAACACTGAAATAATTTTAATATATGTTTTCATTCAAATTTGTTTGACAGCAAATATACTTGATCAAGTAGTTTATTTTTGTTTTTTAACAAATATTATCACTTTTTTGTTGAAATTAATAATTTTATGGTGCTGAAAATAAGAAAACCTCAAAGGCTTGCTTTGAGGTTTTATATATAACGTTTTCCTGATTAAGGGTTACATATTTCTTCTGTACTTACCGCCCACTTCAAATAAAGCATTGGTGATTTGTCCAAGAGAACAGTATTTCACCGCATCCATCATCACTTCAAATAAGTTTTGCTGATTGATTGCTGCGTGCTGTAGTGTACTCAACGCTTCTTCAGACTTGTTGGAATTGGCATTATGGAAGTTATGAAGAGATTCGATCTGAGCCTGTTTTTCTTCTTCTGTAGAACGGATAACTTCTCCCGGAAGTACGGTTGGAGAACCATCTTTTCCAAGGAATGTGTTTACTCCGATGATTGGGTATTCCCCGGTATGCTTCAACCATTCGTAATGCATAGATTCTTCCTGGATCTTAGAACGTTGGTACATGGTTTCCATAGCTCCAAGAACACCGCCTCTTTCAGTAATTCTGTCAAATTCTGTATAGACTGCTTCTTCAACAAGATCGGTAAGTTCTTCAATGATAAATGAACCCTGAAGCGGATTTTCATTTTTAGCAAGACCTAATTCTTTGTTGATGATCAACTGAATGGCCATTGCTCTTCTTACAGACTGCTCAGTAGGAGTGGTAATTGCTTCGTCATAAGCATTGGTATGAAGTGAATTACAGTTATCATAAATAGCATACAATGCCTGAAGAGTTGTTCTGATGTCGTTGAAATCAATTTCCTGTGCGTGAAGAGAACGCCCGGAAGTTTGGATGTGGTATTTCAACATCTGGCTTCTTTCATCGGCTCCGTATTTTAATTTCATGGCTTTTGCCCAGATTCTCCTTGCCACACGTCCGATTACCGAATATTCAGGGTCAATACCGTTGGAGAAGAAGAAAGATAGGTTAGGAGCAAAATCATTGATGTCCATTCCTCTTGACAGATAGTATTCCACATAAGTGAAACCGTTTGCCAAAGTAAATGCTAACTGAGAAACAGGGTTAGCACCAGCTTCTGCAATATGATATCCGGAAATAGAAACAGAATAGAAGTTTCTCACTTTTTCTCTGATGAAATATTCCTGAACATCACCCATGAGTCTTAGTGCAAATTCAGTGGAGAAGATACAAGTGTTCTGCGCCTGGTCTTCTTTTAAAATATCAGCCTGAACCGTACCACGAACCGTAGCGATGGTTTTAGCTTTAATTTCTGCATATACATCTGCAGGAATTACTTCGTCTCCGGTTAACCCTAAAAGTTGTAATCCTAAACCGTTGTTGGATGGAGGAAGTTCTCCGTTGTATTTAGGTCTTTCTAAACCTTTATCATCGAATTTTTCTTTAAGCTTAGCTTCCACTTTAGCTTCTAATCCGTTTTCTTTGATATATTTTTCAACATTCTGATCGATAGCCGCATTCATGAAGAAAGCCAATAGCATTGGAGCAGGCCCATTGATGGTCATTGAAACCGAAGTTAAAGCATTAACAAGGTCGAATCCTGAATATAGTTTTTTAGCATCATCTAAAGTCGCAATAGAAACTCCGGCATTACCAATTTTACCATAGATATCTGGTGGTAACGCTGGATCCTGACCGTATAACGTTACAGAGTCGAAAGCGGTAGACAAACGTTTAGCAGGCATTTCTGCAGAAACATAATGGAATCTTCTGTTGGTTCTCTCAGGGCCTCCTTCTCCTGCAAACATTCTTGTTGGATCTTCTCCTGTTCTTTTGAAAGGATAGATTCCCGCTGTATAAGGGAAGCTTCCCGGAAGGTTCTCCTGTCCTTTCCATTTGATCAGATCTCCCCAGTCATTATATTTTGGTAATGCAATTTTTGGAATTCTAAGGTGAGATAAGGACTCTGTGGATGTTTCTACTTTTATTTCTTTTCCTCTTACATAATAAGAATAAAACTCTGCTTGGAAAGCCTTTTTCGTATCGTCCCAGGTTGTAAGGAAATCGATGTTTTCCTGTTGAAGGTTTTTTTCTGCTTTTTGATATTCAGCATCCAGAACCTCATTAGAAATGATCTTTTTTACCCCTTCAATATGATACATTGTTCTTGCCAGTTCAGCCTGCTTTTCAATGTTGGAATCATATTGTTTATTGTTTTCTACAATTTCAGAAAGATAACGGACTCTTTTTGGAGGAATAATCGTCACTTCGTCTGTAATTTCCTGCTCAACGAATGTGCTTAAATGTAGATCTGCAAATTTTTCATTGACTTTAGAAACCAATCGGTTGTATAATTCTGTTGTACCGTGGTCGTTGAACTGAGAAGCCTTTGTAGCGTATACCGGCATATCTTCCAACGGGCTTTCCCATAATAAATGGTTTCGCTGGAATTGCTTTCTTACCGCCTGAAGGGCATCCAAAGCACCACGTTTGTCAGATTTGTTCAATGCTACAAGATCAGCATAATCTAACATGTCGATTTTTTCCAGCTGTGTAGAAGCTCCATATTCCGGAGTCATTACATACATGGAAACATCTGCAAAGTCTGAAACCTCTGAGCCCGATTGCCCGATACCTGAAGTTTCCAGAATGATAACGTCCGGATGAGCCAGTTTCAATACATTCAAAGCAGAATGAATAAATGGAGAAACGGAAACATTATTTTCTCTGGTTGCCATAGAACGCATATAGACTCTAGGGTCATTGATAGCATTCATACGGATTCTGTCTCCAAGAAGAGCTCCTCCTGTTTTCTTTTTGGAAGGGTCTATAGAGATAATAGCAATTTTTTTATCGGTATTGGAACGTAAGAATCGTCTTACCAATTCATCTGTTAAAGAAGATTTACCTGCTCCTCCGGTACCTGTGATCCCGATAATGGGAATGGTAAGTCCTTTAGATTGTTCATCAATAGCTTTTACAAGTTCTGGCTTTTCGTCTGAAAAGTTTTCAACAGCAGAGATAATTCTTGCAATGCTTGTTGAGTTTTCAAAATTGATGGCATTTAGGTCTTCTGCTGTGACATCTTTTCCGGTGGCGAAATCAGATCTTTTTACCAGATCATCAATCATTCCCTGAAGACCAAGCTCGCGGCCGTCGTCCGGAGAATAAATTCTGTCGATTCCGTAAGTCATCAGTTCTTTGATTTCCTCAGGAAGAATTACACCGCCACCGCCGCCAAAAATCTTGATCTGTGGTGAGTTTTTCTCTCTCAGCAGGTCGTAGATATATTTAAAATATTCATTGTGACCTCCCTGATATGAAGTTAACGCAATAGCGTTGGCATCTTCCTGGATTGCTGTATTCACAACTTCCTCTGCAGATTTATCGTGTCCTAAGTGGATCACTTCGCATCCTGTTCCCTGAATGACACGACGCATAATATTGATCGCAGCATCGTGACCATCAAATAATGAGGCAGCTGTTACGATTCTTACCTTGTTGGTTGGAGTATATTTTTGGGTTTCCATAAAAATTCTAGAAAGTTTCTAAGTTTCCAAATATAATAATAAAAAAAGAACCTTGTGTTTGATTTTATAGTATTGATAATCATTGTGATGTGGAGCTCTATTTAATTATATCTCCCCATTTTATGTTGCAGAGTTTCACGGTTGATGAGGTTAGAAGTAGAGCAACACTAAAGTAGTATGAATAACAAGGGGTTATTCTGAATTAGTTGCATCTTTATCATGGTCGAATTAATTTCTCTACTTTTGCAACATATTTTACAGATATGCAAAAAGCTTTGATATACTTCTTATTGGGAACTGTAGTAAGTTTCCTTATTAATTATTTCTTGTTGAGTTCAGAAAGTGTTGGATTGGAAATCTATTATGCTGTAGCCTTTGGAGCAGCATGGGGAATTGCCTATTATTTGGATACTCCCAATTTTACATTGCCAAAGAAACTGGGATTGTCTTTCGTAGCAATGGGAGTTTTGGTGGTAATAGGAACCCTCATTTTTAGTCTTGAACTGGCTATTCCATCTATTTTGAAATTCTCGATGGTTTTTGTTGCCTACTACCTAATAGCAAGCTTTAGAGGAAGTAAATCTTTAAGAAACTAGAAAATAAATTCGGCTGTCAGAAATGACAGCCGAATTGTTTATTTAATGAATCATTAGGAAGCTTACGATAGCAAGCCCGACGACTAAAAACGTAAAGGCGAAGAAATTAAGAGTAAACAATATGCTTCCAATGATGAAACTTACAATGCCATGTGAACGATAAACTCTGCGATGTGCTATAAAGAAATAGAGAACAATGTAAAACAGCAGACCAGACAGAGTAAGGTATAAAATAAGGTTAAGCGGCCCAAAAGTTGAAAAGCTGATGAGCTTCGCTACCAAAAATATAAGCAGTATATTCAGTAATAGAAAAGAGAAATAATGCAGTGTGAAAATCCCATGGTCAAAATACCACCATTTTTTCTTGCCGTGGAATATCCATAAAAAGAAGGCGAAAAGGGGTAAATAGATGAAAAGAGCTTTTGGCAGATTGTGAAAAGACTTTTCTACCATATTTTTCATGATTTCCTCTTTTGTTACTCCGTTTTCTTTGAGCTCAAAGAATTTATGAGCAACAGGAGTTTGAATAAGATCAAAAACGGAAGGGTTTTTAGCCGCAGCAGAGTCATACGATTTTCTGGTTTTATATCTTCCATATCCTACGTTATCGTCAATCTTCTTTTTCATTTCCAGCGTACTTTCAAGATCGTCTATCTGGGCAGAGTCTGGTATAACATTCAGGCTTTTAATGGTTACAGAATCTTGTGGAGTCAATATCTTTTTAGATTTTATACTGTCCAGCATTTCCTGAGTTTCTGCAGATTTCATTTTTTCAATAAACTTTGCTTTACTGGCACTAATGTCTTTCTTTGAACCGAAGTTAAGATTCATCATTGGAAACAGCGCAAACACGAAAAAAGTAATGAAACTGACAAAAATATAAAGCTTCACCGGAGGTACAAACTTTTGTCTTTTCCCTTCCAGATATACATTGGTAAGTTTACCGGGTTTAAAAAGCAGATTTTTCACCGTTCCCCAAAACTGTCCGTCATAATGGGTAAAGTCTTCTACAAAGTGAGTGAAAAGGAAGTGAAACGGCTGTCGTCTTTCAATATTTTCCTGCCCGCAGGAAGGGCAATATCTTTCTTCGACCTGATGCCCGCAGTTCAGGCAGGTTTTATCTTCTCTGATTTTTCCGTGGCTCATGGATATAGATTTATGCGGCAAAGATAATTATTTCAGAAAATAAATAATTATATCGATAGGTTTTTGCAGAAATCTTTAAAGAAAAATTAATAAAAGAAAGAGTTGAGGGAATAAACTCTTTGCTTTTTACCATTTGTGTTTTTAGAATCTTCGAAACGTTTTTTTCATCGGGACAACATTTTACAAGTTTTATGCCAAAAGAATTTTAGCTTTAAAATCTATTGTTAGAACCCTGAATAACAGATATTATGCAGATTAAATGAAATATGTTTTTGGGATACGAAAATAATTTGTACCTTTGCACACCCTTTTAGGGGTAAATTATGTTTAATCTTTAACTAAAACGTGTGAATACATTAAGTTACAAAACTGTTTCAGCGAACAAAGCTACTGCTAATAAAGAATGGGTTGTGGTAGACGCTGAAGGACAACCGTTAGGAAGACTAGCTTCTACGGTTGCAAAGATTTTGAGAGGTAAGCACAAAACGAACTTTACACCTCACGTAGATTGTGGTGATAACGTAATCGTTTTGAATGCTGGGAAAATTACGCTTTCCGGAAACAAGTGGGCTGATAAGACTTACATCTGGCATACAGGATATCCTGGAGGACAGAAGTCTATGACTGCGGCTGAACTTCAAAAGAAAGATTCTTTAAAGGTATTAGAGAAGTCTGTAAAAGGTATGTTACCTAAAAACAGATTAGGAGCTGCTATCCTTAAGAACCTTTACTTATACGAAGGAACTGAGCACAAACATGAAGCTCAACAGCCAAAAACAATTAATGTTAACGAATTTAAATAATTAATTATGTCTATAGTTCACAAAATCGGAAGAAGAAAAACTTCTGTAGCTAGAGTTTATGTAAAACCAGGTTCTGGAAACATTACAGTAAACGGTAAAGATGCTAAAGAATATTTCTCTACAGACGTGATGGTTTACAAATTGAACCAACCGTTTATCCTTTCTGAGACTGTTGGTCAGTATGACGTTACCGTAAACGTATTCGGTGGTGGTAATACAGGTCAGGCAGAAGCTATCAGATTAGGTATTTCAAGAGCTTTATGCGAAATCAACGCTGAGTTCAGATTAGCATTAAAGCCAGCTGGTTTACTTACAAGAGACGCAAGAATGGTGGAAAGAAAGAAGCCAGGTCAGAAAAAAGCAAGAAAGAGATTCCAATTCTCAAAACGTTAAGATTTGCTGTTGGCGAATGGCTTATGGCTATTGGCTACAGAAATGTACTACATTTTATTTAAACTTAATCTCGGCGAAAAGCCTATTGCCAAAAGCAAAAAGCAAACCGCCAATTGCCCGTTATGTTTAGCATCCAAACGCTTCTCCCATCTAAAGAAGTTGTTGATTGTTTAAAAGACGGAAAGTAAACTAACAAAAACAGAAAACATGGCAAAAGCAAATGTAAAAGACCTTTTAGAGGCTGGCGTACACTTCGGTCACATGACTAGAAAGTGGAATCCAAATATGGCTCCATACATTTTTATGGAGAAAAACGGTATTCACATTGTAGACTTACATAAAACAGCAGTTAAATTGGATGAAGCGTGCAGCGCTTTAGAAAAATTAACTTCTGCAGGTAAAAAAGTTCTTTTCGTAGCTACTAAGAAGCAAGCGAAAGAAGTAGTTGCAAAACACGCTTCTGAACTTAATATGCCTTATATTACAGAAAGATGGCCAGGAGGTATGTTAACGAACTTCGTTACTATCAGAAAGGCGGTAAAGAAGATGAACTCTATCGACAAAATGAAAAAAGACGGTACGTTCGAAACTTTATCTAAAAAAGAAAGATTACAAGTTGACAGACAAAGAGCTAACCTAGAGAAGAACTTAGGTTCTATCGCTGACATGGTTAGACTTCCATCTGCTGTATTTGTAGTTGATATCTTGAGAGAGCACATCGCGGTAACTGAAGCTAAGAAACTAGGTATTCCAGTTTTCGGTATCGTTGATACAAACTCTGACCCAAGAAAAGTTGACTTCGTTATCCCAGGAAACGATGATGCTTCTAAGTCTATTGATATGATCCTTAGCGTAGTTTCTGAATCTATCAAAGAAGGTCAGTCTCAAAGAAAAGCTGATAAAGAAAAATCTAAAGAAGAAGGAGAAAAAGTGTCTGCTGATACAGATGCTGATTTCGATGCAGAATAATTAAAGATTTTCTTTAATATAGGAAAAACGCTGGATTTCGATCCAGCGTTTTTCTGTTTTTATATAGATGATATTTTGAAGAGATTGTTAACATCATATCATATTATAACAAAAAACTATTCCAAATCAGGAATAGCTTTTTATTACTCTGTTCAATCAATTAAATATCGATGGAGTATTTTTATTTAGTTTGAAATTGACACCGAATAAGAGCTTGTAATATACTTTGTAGACTGATAAACAGAATTGCAAAGCATTCCTGATAATCTGTAGTTTTGATTCTTTAAAACCATGGTATATCCAATCTTTCCTGCGCCAATAGGAATTTTTTTGAAGAAATTATTTCCGCTTATCGTTAATACTATATTGCAGTTCGATTTATTGGTCACTGAAATTGAGGTTTTGGGATTGCTGGGTGAATCACTGTTCAGAAGATCATTCAGTACATCGGCGGTTTCTGCTTTGTAGGTTTTGATTAACTCATTATATTCCCTTTCTGTATTTACAGTATTACTGGCGTTGTTGGAAGGATAGGAAGATCTTGTAGGATATCCACCATAGTTCACGTTACAGCTCGTAAGTAATAGGAAAATTCCGGAGAGAATTAATAGCTTTTTCATACCCATTTATCGTTTTTTACTTTTCTTTTTCTTCAATGGTATTTCCTTTACAGGTTCTTTCTCATCTGGCTTTTGCTCAGTTTTGGTCTGCTTTGGATAATTAATGGTTACAAAGGTACTCTTTTTAATATCTTTCTGAGAAGTATATTTTATATCACAAACATGACTGTTTAGAGTATAAAATCCTTTATTGATCATCATAAAATTTTCCCCATGAGCAGGAACTGCGAGATTGTAATTGTATTTACCTTCAATTCTTAATACAATATTACAATCCGAATTGTTTTTGAAGATGAGGATGGCCTCCTTTCGGGTAACATCTTCATTAAGCATTGTATTCAGAAGGCTTGCTGTTTTTTCCTTATGTGCCTTTGAAGATTCTGAGATTAAGTGTTTAAACTCTTCAGCATCCTGCGAATCAGAGTTGCCAATGGAATTGTTGGGAAGGTCTAATAGTACAGGTCTGGCGGCCATAGGCAGAGCCGTTCGTGCACCTTTTGTCCATTCAGAGTTTTTTAAAGAGACAAGCTTGGGTTTAAGCACAAGCTTTTTAGGATCGTCAGGATGTGCGTTCTTTAGGTATTCTTCAATTTCTTGGATATTTGTGCTTTTTAAGATGTCTTTACTGCTTTTTTGAGCGTTTGTAAAGTTGGGAATAAGAAATGTGAAGAATAAAATCGTTAAAAAATTTTTTTTCATCAATATTGTTTATTTCATCAGCTTATCCGGAATTTAATGTAAGTAATAGTTTTTCCTTTTGCCGAGAAAAGCCCTTCATAATATGTTTGAATATCTCTCAAATGTTCTGTATTAGGGTCATATTCAGGAGCACCATAAATGTCGTGGTGAGCTGAAATAATTTCATAGCCGGCACCCTGTAAGTATCCAAGTGTATACCCATGCAGGAACTCTGAATCGGTTTTTAAGTGGATAATACCTCCGGGCTTCAGGAATTTTTTATAACGGTTTAAAAAATCCGGATGGGTTAATCTGTGTTTTGTTCTTTTGAATTTTATTTGTGGATCAGGGAAAGTAATCCAGATTTCATCTACTTCGTTTTCAGCAAAGAAATAATCAACAAGTTCTATCTGCGTTCTTAAAAAACCTACATTATTCATATTGTTTTCTACAGCTTCTTTAGCCCCGAACCAGAATCTTGCACCTTTGATATCAACCCCGATAAAGTTTTTTTCAGGGAATGTTTTGGCAAGCCCTACAGAATATTCTCCTTTACCGCAACCTAATTCCAGAACGATAGGATTGTCATTTTTAAAGAAATTTTCTCTCCATTTTCCTTTCAGTTCAAAGCCGTTTAAAGCATCTTCTCTTGTAGGTTGAATTACATTTGGTAATATCTTGTTTTCTGCAAATCTTGCTAATTTATTCTTGCCCATTGAATTATAAAATGAGTGCAAAAATACTAAAAAAATTACAGAAAATCTCTGTCTTTTGAAGGTAAAAGACAGAGAGATAATTTGTTTCGCTGTTGATTTATTTGCTTCCTAAAGCGACCATAATAGGGCGTTGTATGGTTTTCTGTGAAGCATACTGAGCTCCGCATACGAGACTGGTGAAAAGATATTGCCCTTTCTCTATAACGATAGAACTTTCTCCCTGAGCAGGCACTGCAAGCCTGTATTTGGTAGTTCCTACGCCTTCCATTCTTACAATAATATTGCAGTCCGATTTATTCTGGATCATGACAATACATTCTTTGGCATTCGGATCGTTATCAAATAAAGAATTAAGGATTTTTACGGTTCTGTTTTTATGTTCAATGGGGGAAACTGCCATCAGCATATTGAATTCTTCCGCTTCAGCGTTTGGAATCGCAGTATTGGCGGCAGCATTTACAACAAAAGTATTTTGCGCAGTACTTGGTGTGTAAACGGCAGTATATTGTTTGGCGGCAAGTTCAGCTTTGTATTTTGCAATCTGCTTTTGCTTTATGATCGCATTCATTTCATCAAAAGTGATTTTTGTGGAAGGTCTTCTCTTTAATAAGGCCAACATTTCCTGCATATCTTTCACTTTTTGATCTGCCGGATGAGCATCCTTAATATATTCTTTCATCATTTCCATCACTCTGGGCTTGAGGACGGATCTTCGGGGATCATCGGGATGGGCATCTCTTAGAAAAGCATTAATTTCGTATATATTTTTGCTTTTCAGTATTTCACTATAGTCTTTACCTTTCTTCTGCGCAGAAAGGCTCAGGCATAGGACTGAGCAAAGAAGTAAAAATCTTTTTTTCATTAATTAATATTAAGTTAGAATTTGGTACTTCTCTTAATTTGCGTTCAGGTTATTAGTGTACTAAGATAACGGAATGTTATTGTATTTATTTTAAACACTTCGTTGTGATATAAAATTAAACATATTTTTGAATACTTAATGAAAAGTTTATTTTTTACGGCTAAGTATCCTGTTTTTCAATAGAAAAGATACGATAAAAATACTTTCGAAAGATGATAAGCTTCTGTGTATGTGAAAAAAAATCCCCGTGTAGAAATATACACGGGGAATAATTTTATTCAAAATATGATCTATTGTTTTTTCTAATTAGTAAGAACTTCCTGAAGGTGAGAATTTTTAAGCCTTCTTTGATAGATCGGTAAATATTTTTCAATAGGAATTTTTATTGCTTCAAAGTTCCCTGCCAATACGTAAGGCTGAATATTTTCAGAAGTATACACAAACTGAAGGAAGTTGTCAATCAAATTCTCAGGAATTTTGAACTTTGCAAAATAGTCTTTACCTAAATAATTTCTAATCTGGGTAACGGAAGTGTTCATCCTTTCATAAGCCTGATAACGCTGTTTTTTCTTCCTTTCTCCAGAAAGCAGATCATAGATGCTTTCAAGGCTGAAAGTAAGCCCTCCGTCTCTTAGCCCGGCAACTGGAAGTTCTGGAGGAGTTCCGTCTCCTTTAGGTTCAGGAAGTCCAATCACTTTTTTAAGGGCATATGCTTTATCTTCTTTTCTAAGCGAATTTACATCATACCGTAAGTTTCCGGTAGGCTTGAATCTGTTGAGTACAATTTCCTGAATTTCATAATAGGCAATTTTAAGCTCTACCAGATTTTTTTGTTCCACTAACTGTTGGGTGAGTTTAATATCCTTTCTTTCCGTTACGATAGAGGTAAAACGGATAACATCTCCCGGGTTGGCAGGGACGCTAAAATTACCGTTGAAATCCGTAAGAACAGTTTTCTGAGTGTTCAAATTGGTAACATATACCTGATTGAGGTAAAGTATAGAATTATCTCTTATAAATACCTCTCCAGAGTATGTTTGAGCATTAATTTTTGCCAGAAAAATCAATAGCAATATGGTAAACAGTTTCTTCATATAATTGCGGCAAAATTACACAGAAATAAAGCAACTTATCACTAGTTTGATAAAGAATACAGGTTAAAGTTATATTAAACTTTAGGATTAAACTGTTAAGGAGTGTTATAAATTTATTTTTTATCCTTAATTCTAGCTAAAAGAGCCGAAAAATAGGAAGAAAAAGACAGGAAAGAGCTGAATGTCATTTTATGAATTTCTCTATCATTTTTCTTCCTATTTCATTCTTTACCGATGCTTTACAAGCAACCAGCTTGAATGCTTTATGGAAAGGGTTGATCCATATTCTGTCCAGGTGATAAAATACCAGTAAGTAGCGGTAGGTACATAGCGGCCACCTATTCTTCCGTCCCAGGTATATTGATTTTCAGGGGTTCCTCTGAAAACTTCTGCACCGTAACGGTCGAAAATACGGAATACAAGATTATCGTTGGCCATAAGGGCGGAGTAATTGATCACTTCATTGTAGCCGTCTCCATTAGGAGTGATGGTATTGATAAGATTGATAATAGCAAATGGTTTCTTTACTTCTTCGCAGTGTTTGGAATCTCTTACATATACATTATGAGCTCCTCTCGGAACATTGTAGAAAATATTGGAGCTTTGCCAAAGTACTCCATCCAGAGAATATTCATACGGAGGAGTACCACCGCTTACTCCGACTTTTACTGTTGTACCATCAATCTCAATAGAAGCAATTGTAGGGATGGGTAATTCTGTAACGTTTACGTATTGTCTGTAAACACATCCATTAGAAGTAAGTTCCACCCAATAGTTTCCGGCAGGGACATTCGTAATGGAAGGAGTGGTTTCTCCTGTACTCCAAAGGTATTTGTCAAATCCAGGTCCGGCGTTCAGGGTAGTCGTCGTTTTTGGACAGATCGCCTGATCTACTAATGTAGTAGATTTTTTAGGGATTTTGATTGTAATTTGAATAGAGCCGATTTCTGCACAAACTCCACTTTTTTCAAAACGGATATAATAGGTTTGACCGGCGGTGATATTTACTGATGAAGGAATAGCATTCACGTTATTCTGTGCATCAGTTAATGTTGGATGAAATGTATAGGTTACATTGGGATCCAATGTAAATTGAGGAATAAATTGAGCTAGGTCTACGGTCTTTATTCCATCCAGATTATCATCACATACATTTTGTGAAACCGTATTGCTGATAAGCGGTAATCTTGCTCCGATACTGAACTGTAAAGGTTTTATTACAGAAGCACATCCATCAGGAGAATCTACCCGGATGTAAATGGTAGTAGCGGTACTATACCCCCAGGTGTTGGCAAGAACATTATTATTTCCTGCATTGGCATCTGCCAGACTGGCATAGTATCTTACATTGGTAAAATAGTTGGGATTATTCAGAACAATACTGGTAACGTTGGAGAGAATAACATTTACAATTCCATCAAAATTATCGTCACAGAAGTTTCCATTGTAATTATCAACAACAATAGCCTTGTTGTATAGTGATAAAGTGATCTGAGCAATATTTTTACAACCTAAATTATTTTTCACCACAACATATATAATTGTACCGTTAGGGGCCGTATAAACATCTGGTGAAGTAATCAAAGCTGCTGCGTTTTCTGTTTGTGCATCAGCTAATGTTGGGTAGTACGTAATGGTAATGGGACTACTGCTGGTAGCTACATTGGCTGTGGTAAGGTTGAATGTTCCCTGACCGTTGATATCACAAGCTTTTAACGTGACATTGTTTACAGCAAGTACCTGAATATTTATGTTTACTGTGATCGTTTCACAATCAGGGAAATCGGGATCGTTTCCACAGAAAGTATAGGTAAAAGTATCGTTTCCGGCTGTTCCGGGATTATTAACTGTATAAGTGAGGATTCCAGTCGTTGGGTTGATCACCACGGTTCCTAATGTAGGAGGTGTGGTGATGGTTACTGTCGAAGGAATCGGAGTTTGTGTAGAGGTGCTGAAAGCAGGCGTTATGGTTTCCGCGTTGCATACATTATAGGTTTTAGTGCTGAGTTTGGTACAATTCAGTACTTTATATTGGTCAGTCACCAATGGAGCACAGCTGCCCATGGTAACAGAGCAGGTATAATAACCGGGCTGAGTGGGAGTAATGGAGGAACCTGTAGCTCCATTGACAATAATCCCGTTTCTGTACCATTGATATGTATCATAAATAATAGGATCTACTGTAAGTACTATTCCCGGAATACAGTTTCCTCCAGATTTTAAAATAACAGGTTGGGTAGGAAAACCTGCAAAAAAACCTCCATATCCTACTGCATCACTTCCGGCGGTAATTCCGGCAGTAATCGCTTTGTCTGAAACGATAGTAATGGTACCTGTAACATTCGGAATTCCATAGGTAACCCAATTGTTGGTTCCTGTCATATTGTAAGGACCGGACGACGCAGGTGGAACTCCACCGTTTACTGTAACGAAAGCGCCTCTTTCGGTAATAAGATTAAGTTTGGTAGGAATATTAAGAATACCGGCCGGATTTCCATTTGAGTGAACAAAGTTTTCATCAATAAAGCCTAGTTCGTTGATTTGTTTCGGAAGATAGCAATTCAAAGCTGGGATAAAATTGAAGCCTCCGGTAGCGACCTCATTTCCACTATTGGAGTCTCCAGCCAAAAGCTGATATACATAGGCATTTTTACTGGTTCTGATATATAAATTGTAGTGAGAGGTTCCCTGAAGGCTGTATTTGGTATCGGGAATTACAAAATATTTCCCTGTATTAATAGTCGCCACAGGAAGCAGCTCGTTATTGACGTAAATCTGCGTATTATCTTCAGTAGCAATTACAATAGCGCCTTCCATATTGGCACCAATACTTCCGTTACCTTTTACCAAGGCAAATTCATTCCCCAGCCTGTTGACGGGGACGGCCTGATCCATCAGAATATCCGAACTGGAAGTAAAGTTTCCTGCATACTGTCCGTTAAAGTTTCCATTGGTAACGTTAACTGGTTTTGTTGCGGTAATTTTTGCTCCTATAAATCCGTCGAAATTTCCGACAAAGTTTCCAATTCCGTCGATAATATAAGATTGTCCTTTATTGAGGGTAAAAGTAAGGGTAGGGTTGGTAGCTCCGGTAGTTCCGTTTGAAAACTGGACTCCGGGGTTGTATCCGGAGATGGTAACACTGGTATTGTCTTCTGTTGCCAAAACGCTGGTCATGAAGTTGAGAATATTATTGTTTACCGTAATGGGAGCCGAAGCAACAAAGAAATTTTTTCCTGTGGAAGGAATTCCTTTTGACGTAATGATCTCAGCATGGTTAAATACCGAGAATCTCATATTGGCATAAAAAGGAAATTCTGCTTTCAGATAGACTCCTTTTGTGGTAGGAGTAAAAAGATCTGTCTGCTGGGTGGTAATGATATAATCTCTTAAAACATCAAATTTCTGGGGATTGTTTTTACTGATATTTACAGTTCCGATCAGAATATTATTGTTGTAGATACTAACCGGGAAAGGGGTTGTTCTGTTGGTTGATAGATATAGCTTCTGATAAGGATTAGGTGCGCCGCTTCTATCGACCATCGGAGCAAACCAATGTTCTCTGTCTAATTGTGCAAAAAGAGAAGAGAAAATATAAAATATAAATAAAAAAGATAGAGTTTTCTTCATTTACTATTAGTATTTATCACAAATTTAATAATAAAAAGCATTGTATAATTGAAAATATAACAAAAAAACCACGATTTTGAAATCGTGGTTTTGAAAATTTTATGTATTGATTATTACTCTCTGTTTTTAACAAGAATCCAACCTGTATATTTTACCGGAGTTTTTTCTTTATTGGATTCATTCCAGTTGATATGGTACCAATAAGTTCCTGTTACCATTTTCTTGTCGAAGTGTCTTCCGTCCCATTTGTAATTGTTGAATTTATTTCCGGTGAATACCATATTTCCATATCGGTCATACACTACAAATGTAAGGTTATCTTTATAGGCCAGTTCACTGTAATCGATAAAGTCATTTACATTATCACCATTCGGAGTGATGGCATTCAGAAGATTAGGAATTGTAATTTCAACAGCAACAGGAGTACAGTTGTAGGCATCTTTCACATAGAATGTATGCTGCCCTCTGGTTAATCCTGTGAAGGTGTTAGAGTCTTGCCAGTTAGCAGTTCCGTCCACAGCAAACTTGTAAGGAGCTTTTCCTCCGCTTATGATTACCGTTGCATTGTTGTTGTTGATCTCAATAGTTTGAATTACCGGATCTTCAACTTTTTTAACTTTTACTATCTGGGTAAGGAAACATCCGTTTTTACCAAGAATTACAGAATATTCTCCTACGCCTACATTTCTTATCCCTGAAGTAGTAGCACCGTTGCTCCATTCATATGAATCATATCCTGGGCCTGCTTCCAGATCTGTTTTAGCATCCATACAGATGTATTGATCAACAAGTACCGGAGATTTTTTGATAGGAAGTGGTACCAGTGTTATTTTAGCGTTAGCAGTACATCCTTCAGTAGTTGTTACTTTTACATATACGACCCCACCTGTTGAAGGGAAGTTGTTTGGAGTTGTTATTTCATTGATTCCTGCCGTAAGGTCATTTAGAGTACGGTAGTATTTTTTTACAGCTAAATTGTAATCTGTAACGTTAGCTTTCGTCAGATCAAAATAAGCATATGGAGCCACATCATACCAACATGATGTAATTGTAACATCTTTTACAGTAAATGGTACTACGGTAAGATTTAAAGTTACCTGCTCACAATCTGTAAACGCTGTATCATTTCCGCAGAATTTATAAATCATTTTATCAGGACCAAAGTATCCCGCATTTGGAGTGTAGGTAATTGTTCCGTTTGGATTTACTACTGCTGTTCCTTTAGTAGGAGGGGTAATAATTACTACTGTACTGGCAACCGGAGTTTGAGTAGAAGAAGTAAATGTTGGTGTAATAATTTTTGTAGAACACGCATTAACCGCCTGTGTCGTCTCTTTTAAACAATTCTGAACAATATAAACCGGAGTGGTGATAGGAGGACATGATCCCATTGTTACTTTTACGGTATAATTTCCAGATTGTGTCGGAGTGTAAGTATAAGTAGTTGCACCCGGTATAAGAACTCCGTTGCGGTACCATTGGTATGATTCGTAGCTGTCATCTACTTCCAGAATAATACCTGGAACACATTCTCCCGCCTTTTTAGAAATAATTGGAATTGAAGAGAATCCTGCAAAATAACCTCCATATCCTGCAGTACTGTACCCTCCGTTAATACCTGCTGTAACAGCTTTTGTAGAAGTAATCGTAAGGTTGCCGGTTACTCCAGTTAGAGCATATGTTACCCAGTTGGTATTTCCTGATAATTGATAAGGTCCCTGGTCTGGTGTAGGTTGAATACCATTTACAAATACGGTAGCTCCTGTTTCAGTTAGGATATTTAATTTTACAATTAAATCAGATTGTGTTATACTCGCTCCATTCACTCCAAGAGGCATTTCATTGATTTTTCCGATCTCATCAATTTTCCTTGGAAGGAAACAGTTTAATGGGGGAATATAGTTGAAACCATTGGTTGCAGCATTACTTAATATTCCAATGAACTGATAAAGATATACATTTTTGGTTGTTGAAATAAACATGTTGGAATGTGCACCTGCGCCTGGCTGTGTTACATAGCTCGTTTCATTAATCCTATACCATTGCCCTGCATTCAGAGTTTGAGCAGGTGTACCACTACCATTTAAATAGATTTCAGTATTATCTTCTGTTGCAATGATAAGACCTCCTTCCATGTTCAGGTTTGGTGCCGTAGATCTTGTTTTTACCATAGCGAAGGTATTTCCAAGTCTTTCTACCGGAACAGATTGGTCCAGAACAGGGTCTGTACCTGATGGGGTTTGTGAGAAATTTCCATTACAGCTTCCATTAGTAAGAGTTATCGGTTTATTCGCTACAATCTTAGCACCAATAAATCCTGTCCTGTTAGCCGTTACAAGGCCTGATCCGGCAAAAATAAACGACTGTCCTTTTTGTAAAGTAAAGGAATGGGTATTACCTGTAGGGTTTCCATTAATAAATGTCACCCCGGAAGTAGCATCCCAGGAAACCGTGATATTTGTATTGTCTTCAGTGGCCAGAACCCCTGCTGTAAAATTATAAACACTGTTGTTATCTGTATTGGGACTGGTGGCAACAAAAAATGTTTTTCCAATTCCTGCTTTTCCTTTACTGGTAATAACTTCGCCGTGAATATCCTGAGCGAGCCTTAAACTGCAGTAGAAAGGTTTCAACGCTTTTAAATAAAGTCCTTTGTTTCCAACAACAAAAGCATCTGTGATGGTGCCGGTGGAAATAAGGTTATTGGTTACCTTATACGTTTGCGGGTTCCCTTTACTGATTGTAACGGTTGTAAGGAGATTCCCGTTGTTGTAAATACTTACATCAAAAGGAGTGTCAGAGTCAGTAGAAAGATACAGCATATTGGTGTAACTACCATAACTGTCATAATAAGGAGCAATCCAATGCTCTGTATCTCTCTGTGCAAAGAGTGTATTAATTGTACAAAAAATTAATACCAAACTGAGTAGAAATCTTTTCATTTGAATGGAATTAGGATTTCTACAAAAATAAAATAAAAAATCAAATACATTTAATAAAATGTAAATAAATGTTAAAAAGTTACTGTCTATTTTTAATTAAAAGCCATCCGGAGTACGAAACTGGTAATTGTGTATCTGGTTCAGTCCATCTTATTACATACCAATAGGTTCCCGTTGCAAGAGGCCTTCCATTGGAGGTTCCGTCCCACTTATAATTTTTGTCAGTCGATTTATATACGGAAGCCCCATATCGGTCTGCCACTTCTATGCTTACATTCTGTTTTATTCTGAGTTCAGAGTAGTTCAAAACATCATTAATACCGTCACCATTCGGAGTAATTGTATTGATAAGATTAAGCACCAGGAATTCTTTTGTAACATGATAGCATCCGTCTGAGCCTAATACATATATAGTATGAAGCCCTCTTGATAATCCTACAAAAACATTAGACGATTGATAATCAATTCCGTTCAATGAATATTTGTAAGGAGCTGTTCCCCCGGTCACATATACCGTAGCAGTAGTTCCTACGACATCTATTTTTGAAATTGTTGGAGCCTGCGATGTTGTTACAGTTACATTTTGGCGATATACACACCCGTTGAACCCAAGGTCTACGTAATAGCTTCCAGGTCCTGCCGATATCGTTTGGCTCGTAGCACCATTGCTCCATAGGTAAGATGAGAACCCAGGGCCTGCATCCAAAATGATTTTGTCGTTAGAACATACCACCTGATCACGAAGTGTTCCCGATTTTTTAGGAGATTTTAAAGTAAGCGTTAAAACACCGGTAATAGGACATGCTGTATTAGATTGAAATCTTACATAGAAAACACTCACTGAAGTTAGGTTCTGTGTAGCCGAAACAGCATTTATTCCTGCCTGTGCATTGGCTAATGAAGTATAAAAAGATAGAATAACACTTGGATCTGTAGTGAATAACCCTTTATAATCATTAAGATTCACCGCTTCCGAACCGTTAAGATCATTATCACAAATATCTGCCTTCGCTGTACCCGTGATCAAAGGAATCTTAGCACCAATAGTGAAATTAATTTGTCCCAAAGCAGGAGCACAATCTCCTACAAGACCATTTACTCTTACATATACGGTTGTATTGGTTGTGAACGTCCAGTTAGCTGGAAGAGTATTATTATTTCCTACGTTTGCATCTGCCTGGTTTAGGTAATATCTTACAATGAAATTGCCGGAGTTGGTTACGATTTGCGGAGTTACATTCGCAAAATTAACATTTACAATTCCATCGAAATCTTCATCACAAATACTAGCATTGAAGTTGCTTGTATTGATATTTGGAGTAGGATAGGCCGTTAAAGTTATAGTGGCAAGTTGAGAACATCCATATGCTGTTACATTGGCATACACCGTTCCCGAAGGTCCTGTATAAGCTACAGGATTGGTGATTTGCCCTGTTAAGTTCGCATTGGTATAATAAGTTACAGTAGTACCTGGGGTAGACGTTACAATAGCTGTCGTAAGGTTGAATGTTCCATTGCCGTTAGCTGCCGAGCAAGACGTCATGGCAGCATTAGTGGTTTGAATAGTGTGTGTATTGATAACAATTTTAAAATATTCAAAAGCAGCAGGAGTTCCGGTTCCTTGAATATAGTAAGTGAATGTGTCCGTAGTATCTGTAGTGATTCCTGCATTCGGAGTGTAAACAATTTGTCCTGTAGTAGGATTTATAGTCACGGTTCCATTGGTAGGGGATACAATAATATTGGTGCTGGAAGGATCTACAGATTGCGTAGAACTTGTAAATACAGGGTTAATGACTTTTGTACTACATGATCCGATATCATAAGTTGTTGTGGTGATTGGAGGACATGCTGTGTAATCATATTCTGCTGTAAGTCTGGATTCACAGCTTGTTTTGGTAATAAAGCAGGTATATATTCCGGAACCATATAAATCTGGGTTGATGGTAGGAGAAGTGGCTCCAGGGATTATAACTCCATTAAGGTACCATTGGTAAGCGTCATGGCTGGGATCAACTTCCAGAAGAACACCATTATAGCAGTCTCCGGTTTTAGTAATCACAGGAATCGAAGAGAATCCTGCAAAATAGCCTCCATATCCTACAGCTCCGTTTCCTGCTGCAATTCCTGCCGTTACAGGTTTGGTGGAAGTAACCGTGATATTTCCCGTCACATTGGATTTGGAATAAGTAACCCAGTTTGGATTTCCATTTACAGGCACAAAACCTGTGACATTGGCACCATTCACTGTTACAGTCGCTCCAACCTGAGTGATGATATTAAGTTTAGTATCATAAGCTGTATTACCTATCTTATTAATAAATCCGATTTCATCGATAGCTTTAGGTAAGAAGCAGCTCAATGGCGGGATGAAATTCATTCCTCCTGTTTGATATACCGTACTTCCGGAAGCCCCTGCAAGAAGTTGATATACATATACATTCTTGTTCGATGAAATACTCATATTGTAATTTCCACCTCCTTGATTGATGTAGTTGTTTCCTTCAATCAGACGATAATCTCCGGCATTAAGAGGACCTCCGCCCAGAGGATTACCATTAATGGTAAGAGTGGTTCCGTTTTCTGTAGCAATAATCATTGCTTTTTCCATTCCTACAGAATTGGGTCCGTTTCCTTTTACCATAATAAAATCTTTTCCCAGCCTTTCTATTGGAACAGACTGATCCATCAAGACATCTACATTGGTATCATTCTGGTTGGTATAAAGACCATTGAAGTTTCCGTTGGTTACAGATACCGGTTTGTTGGCAACAAGTTTAGCTCCCAGTAGGCCTCTCCTGTTGGGAGTACCTCCCATATTACTATTTACATCAAGGATATAAGATTTTCCTTTGTTGATGGTGAATGTTCTGGTAGCCATTACACTTCCGTCAGCGAAAACAATACTTGGATTGTATCCTGAAACCGTTACCGTAGTATTATCTTCCGTAGCGGTTACCCCAACGGTAGAGTTTACGTGGTTTTTAGGAGAAGTAGTAGGAGCGGTTCCGATAAAAAACGTTTTTCCAACTCCTGCCATTCCTTTGGAAGTGATGATTTCAGCCTGTTGTGGAACTGAAAATCGGAAGTTGGCAAAGAACTTTTTAGGTCCTTTCACGTGCAGTCCCATCGTATTGTTAGGATTGAATAGACTAGTGGGGGTAGAAGCAACCATATAATTGCTTGGGATATCAAGCTGAACAGGATTTCCTTTACTTACCTGTACTGTACTGAACACAACATTGTTATTAGAAACCTGAACAGAAAACGGAGTCGTTTCGTTGGTAGATAAATATAAGTAACATTGTGGAGTTCCCTGAAGAGAACTGGCAGACATTGGAGCAATCCAGTGCTCAGAGTCCAATTGTGCATTTACCAATAAACAAAGAAAAATGCAAAAAGCTAGTAGAAATTTTTTCATGCGTTATTATAAGGGGCCGCAAATTTAAGCATTAATAATCAAATTTTTATATAAAAAAAACTATGAAATCTCGTTTATTGTGTAATTGTTGAATATTTAAAATTCCCGTGATATTGGGTTAATAATCATAACCCTTTTCAATAAAAAAATCCCGGTGAAAGATTCACCGGGATTCAATATCTTTTTGAAAGATTAATTATAAGCTTACTCTAATAAATCCTGTTACTTTTAGGTCTGCGTTTACAGATTTTACATAGTCAGCAACTGAGATACTAGAATCTTTGATGAAATCCTGGTGTACCAAAGTGTTGTCTTTGTAGAATCTCTGCATTTTACCTTTAAGGATGTTATCGATAATGTTTGCAGGCTTACCTTCTTCAGTAAGTTTGTGTCTTTCGATCTCTAATTCTTTGTCGATAGTTTCCTGAGAAACTTTAGTTTCGTCAAGAGCGATTGGGTTCATCGCAGCAGCTTGCATAGAAACAGCTTTAGCAACTTCGTCAGCTCCGTCTACTTTAGCAGAAAGAGAAGTGATAGCAGCAATTTTGTTTCCAGCGTGGATGTAAGCACCTAGGAATGGTCCTTCAATTCTTTCGAATGTACCGATTTCGATTTTTTCACCGATAACACCTGTCTGCTCGATCAATTTGTCAGCAACAGTCATTCCGTGGAAATCTGTAGCCAATAATTCTTCTTTAGTAGCAGCGAAGATTGCCATTTCAGCTAATTCGTAAGCTAGCTCAACGAAAGCTTCGTTTTTACCAACGAAGTCAGTCTCACAATTTAAAGAGATAATAGCACCTAAAGTGTTATCTTCGTTTACTCTTGCGATTACAGCTCCTTCAGTAGATTCTCTATCAGCTCTGTTAGCAGCAACTTTCTGTCCTTTTTTTCTAAGGATATCTACCGCTTTTTCGAAGTCTCCTTCAGCTTCAACTAGAGCTTTTTTGCAGTCCATCATACCTGCACCTGTTTGGTTTCTTAATTTAGCTACGTCTGCAGCAACTGGTGTATAAGACATAATATCTATTATTTTTTATTTAAGATTAGTATTAATTTTTAGCTTAATTTTAGAGCAGTGCAAAGATAATGATTTTAATGATAAACTAAAAAATGACTTTTCACGTTATTAATATATTTAATACTATTTTAAAGGTTTGATTAATGAAAAAAATCTTCTTCCTTCTATTTATATGCATTTTCTCTCTTGGATTTTCCCAAAAAAAGAAAAAAACAAAATCTAAGGCTGTTGTTGAAAAAGAAACAGTGATCATTTATACGGAGCAGGATGCAGAATCTTCAAAAGAAGCCAGAGTGATTGCAGGTTTCCTGAAGCAGAACCCGGGACACGCCAAAACAGATTATTTTAAAAGAAAGCTGATTGATATGATCATGGCCAACAATTCTCCTGAAGCCAAGCCTACCATCAAACCGATCAGTAAAGAAAAAATTGAAAATATTGTCAAAAATAATGAACTGAACAGCGGTAAAACAATGGCGGTAAATAAATCTGCAACGAATGGTAAAGCACCTGTTAACAGTAATACTGCAGCAGCTATTGAAGCGTTAAAAGAAGAACGAAGAACGAGTTTTGCTTCAGTAGGATCCGCAAAAACTGCTGGTGTAAGTAAGTCTGAGCCTAGCGATGAGGCAAAAAGAACAGCCGCCATGCTGACTCACCTGTTTAATAATAATGCGAATAAAAACGAAGCTTATATTAACATAAAAAATCAGTCGGGATGTAATTTGGTGGTTAAAATCAGTGGAAAAAAATATTATAATCTAAGTGTACCTGCCAAGGGACAAAATTTTATCCTTATAGATAAAGGAGAATATGTAATGACAACCATGGTATGTGATGCAAAATATTCTTCGGTAAAGAAAATTGATCAGGATATTGAGATTGCACTCCATGTTGCTGATTAAAAAAGAAGAAAGCTAAAGAAAAACGGTTAAGAAAAAATTTCTTAACCGTTTTTTCATTGAATAATGATAAATATTTTTTTATTAGATTTTGTAAATTATAAGTTTTAGTTTTTATGTCTAATTGATTGTTGTTAAATACATTTATTATTTTGTTTGTTTTATAGAAATGTTGAAAAAACGCAACAAAATTTGTTGAGTTTTTTTAACATTATTTTCCAATTTCGCTTCATATGTTTGCTAAACAATAACAAACAAAATTTTTACACATTATGAAAAAAGCATTTATTTTAGGAATGGTATTTTTAGGAATATCAAGCGTATTTGCCTTTCCTTTCAGAAGTTCTTGCGGTATGGTCTTTCAAATTAATGACAATTATGCCGCAAGCGTTCCAAGAGCACAATTGACTCAAACTTTATCAGCACTTAATTTTAACGCCTGTGGATCGTTTCCTGCGGGGATCGTTTATTATTAGTAGATAATTTATTAAAATTAATTTAATTTTGGCTATCTTGGGGTTAAGCCAGGATAGTCTTTTCTTACCTCATGAAAAAGAATATATTCCTATTGATTTCAGCTCTTTTTATTGTTTCGATAAAAGCTCAAAAAAGCTTTTCTTCGGAATATGTGGCAGGATATACTTTAGATTATAAGAACTCTAATCTACCCAATGCAAAAAGCCAGCTCACTACCTTCATTCTGATGATGAATGATAGGGAGTCTTATTTTAAAAGCATGAATGTTCATGTACAGGATTCTTTAAAGTATTACAAAAAAATAAAAGAAACAGGAGATGCCCTTACAGACCTGAAGGCTTTTTCTAAGTTTGCATGTGAGTATCCTGAAAATATAGGGACTACTGTTGCAAAAGTATATGTCACAACTCCTATTTCAAGAGCTTTTGCTTCGTATGAAGAACCTAATATTATAGAATGGAAATTGGTTAACGAATTCAAAAAAATTGGAAATGCTAATTGTCAGAAAGCATTTACTAACAAATACGGAAGAAACTGGATCGCATATTTCAATCCTAATATTCCATTAAACTATGGACCCTATAAATTTAATAAATTGCCGGGTCTTATTGTAGAATTGTATGATGACAAAGGCGATTTTCACTATAAACTATATAAATTCAAAAAACGTAAAATGATTTGCCCATTTGCTAATTCATATGAAAATGTAAAACATGTCAAGAAAGAAAAAGCCTATCAATGGCGAAAAGATTCTTTTTTGCAGACTGATTATTCAGAAGTGCTGGATAATGCAGATTCTGAAACTATTAGACAGTTAAATAGAAATTCAAGAAAATTGTATGATCAATATAACCCTATTGAACTAAGATTGGAATGATAATAAAAGAAGCCCTGCAAATTTGCAGGGCTTCTTCTTTTATTATTAAGAACCAAATGAATAGAAAATCATTTCTTATGTAAAAGTTTTTCTAATTGTTCACTAAGTTTGATTGCAGAGGATTCATCTGTAATTATCATATTAATTATGATTTTTCCTTTCTGTACTCCAACTCCTCCGGTTCCTGTTTTATCTTTGTTTTCAATGTTATTTGTAATATGAATTTTTTGATCGTCTTTAAAAAACTCATGAAGTTCAACATCGAAAATTTCTGCTAATTTGGGAATATATTGAGATTTTACATCAAAGGTTCCATTTTCCCAATTGATGTAAGTGGCTCTGTCAATATCTAACTTATCAGCGATTTCCTGCTGAGAAAGTTTTGTTTTATTTCTTAATCTTTTAAGATTAGTACCAACTCCCATAATTATTAACTTTTATCCTTTAAACTGACCCATCGCGATAAATTTATCTTGTCTCTGGGTTTCAAGCTCATGCCCTGTAAATTTGGCGAAAGCTTTGATATTTTGTAGAATAGAATTTTTCAAATTTAAATAAGTTGTCTCCTGATCATAGTGAGCTCCTCCAAGCGGTTCCTCAATGATTCCGTCGATGAACTTTTCTCTTAAGGCGTCTGCTGGAGTAAGGTTTAATGCATTGGCTGCATCTTCCTTGTGATCCCAGTTTCTCCATAAGATTGAAGAACAGCTTTCGGGTGCAATTACCGTATACCATGTGTTTTCCAACATATATACTTTGTTTCCTACACCTATTCCCAATGCTCCACCGCTGGCTCCTTCTCCGATCACGTAAGTGAAGATAGGCGTTTTTAGCTGAACCATTTCAAAAATATTTCTTGCAATAGCTTCACCCTGTCCTCTTTCCTCAGCTTCCAATCCTGGATAAGCTCCCGGTGTATCTACTAAAGTTACCACAGGAATGTTGAATTTTTCAGCAAGCTTCATCAGTCGTAAAGCTTTTCTGTATCCCTCAGGATTTGGCATTCCAAATCTTCTGTGCTGTCTTTCTTTGGTTGTTCTTCCTTTTTGAGTCCCTATGATCATTACTTTTTGACCGTCAAGGGTAATCAATCCTCCAATCATTGCCGGATCATCAGCGAAATTTCTGTCTCCATGAAGTTCTAAGAAACTGCCTTTATCTGCCATTCCGTGGATGTAGTCCAATGTATACGGACGATCTGGGTGACGAGACAGTTGTACTCTTTGCCAAGGTGTAAGATTTCCATAGATTTCTTTTTTCTTTTCTAAAATCTTATCCTCAATTTGGCTGCATGCTAATTTTACATCAACACCACTTTCTTCCCCTACTAAAGAACAGGTCTGATATTGATCCATCAATTCTTTGATAGGAAGTTCGAAACTTAAATATTCCATTTCTTGAAGTAAATTAAATCTTTCAAATGTATGAAAAATTATGTTAATTCTATTTAAAATTATTTACAGCATTGCTTATTCTGGAGATACTTTCCTCTTTACCAAGGGTTTCCAGGATGTCCGGAACGTCCGGTCCTTTCAATTCTCCTACTAAAGATAAACGGAGTGGCATCATTACTTTACCCATTCCCAGACCTTTATTTTCCGCGAAATCATGCATGGCTTGCTTCAGTGTTTCTGCAACGAAGTCTGTAGATTCAAAATTTGAAGCCAATTCCCCTAAAATTGCAGATGTTTCCTCGTTCCAAGCTTTTTTAGATGCTTTTTCATCATAAGAAGTAGGAGCTTCGAAGAAAAATTTCCCGTTTTCATAGATGTCTTTCGGGAACGTTGCTCTTTCTTTCATCAGGTGAATCACTTTTAAAAGCTTTTCATCAGAAACTCCGGAAAGGTCAATGTCTGTATTTCTAAGGATCTGAAGAAGTTCTTCATCCGTTTTCATCTGAATATACTGATGGTTGAACCATTCTGATTTTTCTTTACTGAATCTTGCCCCAGCTTTATGTACTTTATGAAGATCGAATTCCTTGATCATCTCTTCCAATGGAAGAATTTCTTTATCGTCTGCAGGTGACCATCCTAATAATGCAACCATATTGATGAAAGCATCAGGAAGGTATCCGTTTTCTCTATAACCTTTGGAAACAACTCCTGTTGCAGGATCTTTGAAATCAAGAGGGAATACAGGGAATCCAAATTTATCTCCATCTCTTTTGCTCAATTTTCCTTTTCCTTCAGGTTTTAAGATCAAAGAAAGGTGGGCAAACTGTGGTGCTTCCCACTGCATTGCTTCGTATAAAAGAGTATGTAATCCTAGGGAAGGAAGCCATTCTTCACCACGGATTACGTGAGAAATTTCCATTTCGTGATCATCAATGATGTTGGCGAAGTGGTAGGTTGGCATTCCGTCATTCTTTACCAGAACTTTGTCATCTAAAGTGTTTGTATTGACAGAGAATTTTCCACGGATGATGTCTTCAAGGTTCAGCACTCTGTCCACAGGCATTTTGAAACGTACTACATAAGGTGTTTTTTCATCCAATAGTCTTTGAACTTCTTCTTCAGAAAGAGCAAGACTATTTCTCAGACGGTTTCTTGTTTTATTATCATATGAGAAAACATCGCCCTTAGCTTCGTACTCTGCACGAATTGCATCCAGTTCTTCTGCGGTGTCAAAAGCGATATAAGCATAATCTGTCTTTAAGATCTGCTCAGTGTATCTGTCGTAGATATCTCTTCTTTCAGATTGTCTGTAAGGAGCAAATTTTCCTCCTTTTTTAGGACTCTCATCCGGGATGATTCCGCACCATTCCAAAGCTTCTTCAATGTATTCTTCAGCTCCTTCTACGTATCTTGCGGTATCTGTATCTTCTATTCTCAATACAAATTCTCCACCTTGATTTTTAGCAAAAAGGTAATCATATAATGCAGTTCTTACGCCTCCCAAATGTAAAGGTCCGGTAGGACTTGGAGCAAAACGTACTCTTACTTTCTCCATTTCAATTTAAATTTTTGCAAATTTACTTAAAATTATCATGTTTTTCATGATGTTTTGCAACGGTGTTATTGGCTTTTTTGATCTTAATCTTTACTTTTGTACGCCTTTATCAGGTCTATATTCTCTTGAGAAGAGGAAAAGAAGAGCGGTTTATTTCTATGAATGGAAATTTATAAAAGAATGAAAAATGACAGGTAATAGTAAATCTTTGCAGATAAGATTGAAAAATGATCTTAGAATTTATTATGTATTGGTATTACTCATATTCCTGTTGGTGTTTGATTATGCTCAGGGTTGGCATGTATTCCGGTCTTTTATCAAATTTGATTCCTGGTCGGTGTATGGAGATCTTCGTCTTCTTCTGAAAGGAACAGATTTATATCAAATAGGGAAGGACCCTTTTAAGGAACACTATGAACCTCCTTATAACTATCCGTCATTCTGGCGTTTTTTCTCCTATATCAAAGGTTTTGATGGTGCGCACTATAAGATTATAGGCTTTTTACTTATTTTCTGTAGCCAAAGTCTGTTTTTGTGGGGAACAGGAAACTGGAATGTGAAAAAAGCAGCTTACTATATACTATTGCTTCTCTCGCCGGTTTCTCTTTTGATTTTTGAGAGAGGAAACAGTGATCTGATTATATTCTCACTTCTTGTATTTCCGATTGTAGCTTTTCCTAAAAGCAAAATGATTTACATACCGTTCTTTCTGCTCGCTTTCATGCTAAAGCTTTATCCGATAGGAGCAGGGTTGGTGATTCTATATTTATACTCAAAGCTGAACTTCAAAAATATATTGCTTTTTGCTTCCATTGGATGTATAATATTGATCTATTTTGGAGTGAATTATGAAGAAATTGCGATCATTCGGGAGAGAACACCAACATCTTTTGCGGAATTGAGTTTTGGCTTTTCTGTCCTTCTGAAAAACATCATGTCTCACAATCCAAAGATGTATAAGATTGAAGGTATTTATTGGGCGGGATATGCTGTTGTATTTATCTCCATCATTTTTGTTTTGCTTAAAATATTCAAAAAGAAATGGGAACAGACAGATCTTACTCAAATCAAAAAACAGGAAATATCTCTTTTTCTGATAGGTTCCGGAATCTTTCTATTCAGTTTTTTCCTATCTATCAGCTGGGAGTACCGATTGTTTTTCCTTGTACTATGTGTACCGGCCATCATAAGCTGGAGCAAAAACAACCAATTTGGAACCAAGTTTGTCATGGTGATTTTACCTCTTATATTGTGGAACCAAACATTAAGAAGAATCGCAGAAAGTCTCTTTTCCGGCCAGTCTAATGTTATTTTTATTATTAATCAAGTGCTGATATCTTCTCTGGCTGTTGTTTTGATTATTTACATTATCCTTATCCTCAAGAAATCAATAAAGCTGGTTAAATAGATTGATAAATATTAATATAAAAACCGCCATTGGAACAATGGCGGTTTATTTTTTAGTTTCTTCGCTCTTCTCTTTTTGAGAATAAGAATATGTTATTTCTTGTTTTTGATCTTTTTCAAGAAAATGTTGACTTTCTTTCTGATTTTATTATAGATCGTTCTGTCGAGATACTGTATCCTGTTGTTGAGTTTCTCAATCTCACTCAGGTAGAAAATGTCATTCACATTAGTTGCTGTTTGACTTTCAGTCTTGCTTAGGTTTTGAATAAAGCCCAAACGAGTTTTAAACAGTTCTCCGATATACTGTATTGAAAAATTGTTCTCAATTTGGAGTCTTGCACTTTCTCTTATAGCATTCAGAGATTCAAAATGGTCTTTTATATATTGAAGTTTTTCAATCGCATCCTGAAGTCTTGGTTTTGCCAAAGTAAGTCCTTCTTCAATAAGACCTTTTGTATTAGATGTTTTGATAAAATCATACTGGATCAGGAAGCTGTTATTAACATTCATAAAATCCAGATTTCCGGAATAACCGGTTCCTACCACAATTTTTCCATAAGCCATGGCTTCTGCCATCGTCAGCCCGAAACCTTCTGAACCGTGCAGAGAAATTAAAACATCCGACTGTTGAATCAAAGAATGCAGCTTCTCTTTCGAAAAATGCTCATTGATGATGATAACATTTGGGATATCTTTATATTTTTCCAGAGCCTTTTGTGCATCCTTACTTTTTTCCAGGTTATGTGTTTTTACAATTAGGACATTATTATTGTCTTCTTTAAAAACATTTGTAAAAGCGTCAATAGTTGCTTCAGGATTCTTTCTGATCGTTGTACTTAAAGAATCAAAAATGGTAAAATAGATTCTTGCGTTTTCCGAAATACCGTAAGGTTCTCTGCTAAAATCTTTTGAATCCGCCAGCTTTTGAATCGGATGAGAGAATCTGATCACCGGAATTCCTGTATACTGAGTAAAAATATTGACACAGAAATCACTCGGAACCCATAATTCATCGAAAACTCCTAAAATCTGAACCACTTTTTCCGAAACCTCAGGGAATTCCCAGGCCCAATAAATGATGTTGTAATAGTCTTTCAACTGTAGGTCCTGATTTTTGGAAAAGAAATCACTAATGAAGTTGATATTGATATGGAAAATATTGATAGTTGTATCATTTTCCGACGGTGCGGTGTCTATTCTTTCAAAAGTTTCACTGGAATAATTTATCCGGTTTACTTTGATGCCAACAGCTTCCAGGGCTAAAGCATTCAGCCGGGTAGCTTCGGAAATTCCAAAGTTTCCGTTAAAAAAACCGTGATAATTTACGCTCAACTGCATACTTTATAAAATTTTAATTTTCTTTTGTTATTTGTGTTGATTTTCAATGTGATATATGATGGGGAACTATTTTTAGTCAAGGCGCTTTCTTATCTTGTATTTTAATTTCTGTATAAAGTTTCTTTTGATTCTATGCTCTTCATTTTCATGGAAGTAATTGGCTCTCCATGGTTTATCCGACTTGGTGACCAATTCAAATAGAATTCTGTTTCTTTCTGCCAGCTTTAATCTTTTTTGGTACGTCTCATCATCCAGTAAGTTTTTATCCGTTGTATAGGAAATCTTCTGGTAATGGTTCTGATGAAGAACGATAGGATGATCAATAATTTCTACTTTCAGGCCTTTCAGGTGAACCCTGTGCAGAAACTCATTATCATCAAAGGCGATTCCTCTGGCGAATCTTTCATCAAAGCCTCCTAAGTCGTACAGATTTTTCTTAGTAATGGCAGCACAAAAATGATATCCTTTAGGATTGGTAACAGAATGATTATACCAACAATCTAGCCCATCTCCGATATAACCAACATTATTATCAGCCATCAGTTTTTGAAGCTGTGCAGGATTTTCTAATAATGTATTCAGATTATCTGTACTTTCTATTCCAAGAGAGAAGCATGAGAAACTTATATAATTGGTCTCTGTAATGTGATCCTGGGTATGTTTTAATACCTCACCATAGTGAAGACATTCAGGATTCTGCAATATCACGATATCACCTTTGGCTTCCCTGAAACCAATATTAAAAGGAATACATGAATTGAAGTACCATTTATCCTCTTTTTCCAGCCTGATAACCCTTAAAAAAGGATATTTTTCAGTAAGATCTTCCAGTCTTTCATCCTCATCACTTCCATCATCTACAGCAATGACTTCCACGTTCTGTAAGGGAAACTCAGATTGTTTAACGATACTTGAAAGGGTATTTTCAAATAGTTTTTTTCGGTTATAATATGCTGTAACGATTGATATCTTCATTAGAATAGTAGGAATTTTCTTTTTCTTATTTGCCAGTTACTTTGAAAGATAACCCCCAAATAATTTTTTTTAAGTTTTGCAATATTATAAAATTTTTTCTCAAGATTATATTGCTTTTCGAAATGATATACTTTAAAGAAGCCTTCAATAGGGTAAATATCTATTAATCTTGTTTTTAGAAGGTATTCTCCATAGATCACACACTCAGAAGGGGTTGTTATCTCGTCAATCTCGCTAAAGAAGCTTTCAAAAGTTTTACCCTGTTCTTTCAAATATACTTCAATAAAATGTTCCCAAACTTTACAGCTCCAAAGGTAAGGAGAAGGGCCATAGTCCCATTCTTTTCCTTTATTGCCAAAAAATGGACGGGTTGCCCTTAATGCTTCCTTGAAAAACATCGTCTCGGAATCTATCCCAATGTTTTCCATGGTCTCCAAAAATGATTTGGATTCGTGCATAATGGTATAAGGTGTATGATCATCATACAGGAAATCTGAATAGTAGAAGTCCCGGATAAACTCAGAGTCTGAGTCTAAACAAAGATAATTTTCACAAATTCCCAGGCGGTAGGCGTGTACTTTGATGATCTGCTGATATCTCCAGCCGTCTTTCTGATCCGAAGCAAAGACATCAGAATCTTTAATAACTTTATATCCGGAAATTCTTTCTTTAAAAAACTCAAAATCAGAATCGTTTACCGAAATAATAACAGGAATATTCTCCTTGTTATGACGGTCTATAGATTGTAAAAGCTTTTGCGTTCTTTCAAAATCCGGTTTATAGGTTTTTATAAATAAAATTAAAGGAGTTTTCTCCATAATGTATTAGTTTAAAATTGATTCCCAAAGTTCCACCGATTTCTCTTCTGTGAAATTGTCTTTGAAAAACTGTATAGCTTCCTGCTTTTGCTTTTCATATAAAACTGGGTCGTTGATAAGCTGCATCGCAATGTCTGCAAAAGTTTTCGGATCGTCGCTTACCAAACATCCGTTTCCTGTTTTTTGGAAAAATCCGTCAATTGCTTTTTCACTTCCTACCACTGGAATGCCGAAGGAAAGTGCTTCTACCACCTTAATTTTGATTCCGGTACCTCCAAGCATTGGGCAGATCGCTATTTTACTTTTATGATAATATTCTTTGAGACTGTCTGCAAAAACTACTTTTTCAATATTTTCACGATCCGGAATCCAGTTGCAGATTCTTCCGATAACACATATTTTAACTTCTTTTGGTAAGAAAGGCATCACCTTATCTATAAACCAATTGAATGACTCTACATTGAACGGATTGTCTGAACCCACGAAAATAAGATCGTATATTTTCTCTGTCGTGCCCGTTTCATAATTGGCAGGAAAGCTTGGCGGAATATTTACAACCTTATCTCCCAAAAAGCTTTTGAAAATAAAGTTTTCTTCATTGGATATGGTAATCACTTTATCGTAGAATGAAAGATTCTGAAGCTCTTCATTAAACTTTTCTCCAATATTCAGCGTTTTGTTTTTGTAGTATTCATTCAGCGTGATCCAGTCGTGTGTATCTACTATAGTTGTAACATTGGTTAAGTCGAGTTTTACAATAAGATCAGTCCAGAATTCATAATTGATAAGAATGTAATCATACTTTTTTCTGTTATAAAATTCAGTAAAAGTATCCATGAAATATCGGGTATAGAAGTATCCGTTATTGCTTGTTTTCTGCTTGGTGAATAGTTTTATGATCTTATATTTCCAGTAAGTATAGCTTTTTTTGTTTCTTATCGGTCTTCTTTTTAAGACCAGATGGTCATCAATTATATTTTTATCTACAAATTCACCTGTATCCCCAAATCCTCTGTAGAACTCGTCAACTCCTACCAAATCAATATTCAACCCTAAAGATTTTAAATGTTTAAGATTGGTATATGCTCTGGCTACATTCCCGGCTTTTTTTGAAAAAGGGTTTTCAGGAAAGAAAAATAATATTCTTTTATCGGAGTGATTCATTATAATAGGTTATTCGAAAAGTTGTACTAAGTTATATTTTTAATTAATTTTTTTGCAATAAATGCTTTCAATTTCTTCAAATATTGTATTGAAATCATCAATGCAGTGGTTTACAATACCAAAACATTCAGCCTGACAACTCCGGTGACTGCAAAATTAGCGTTAAAAAACAGGTTAATTTATATTTGACGATATGAATTTACAGCGTTTTAAGCTTTTCTTTCACTTCTTCGGGAGAAAAAGCCCTCAGACTGTCGATAGAATTCTGGCTCAGCGTATTCCAAAGTGCTTCATTATTGTTCAGGGTAATAATGGCTTCTGCAAAACTTTGTTCGTCATTGGCAATCAAAACATTCTTTTTATCTGTAAGTTTCATGCCTTCTGCGCCAATATCAGTGGTAACTACCGGGAAAAAGTATTCAAAAGCCTGTCCGATTTTTCCTTTCACTCCAGCTCCAAATCTTAGAGGAGCTACCATGATTTTGGAGTTCATGAAATGATCTTCAATACTTTCCACAAAACCTAAGAACTTAAACTTAGGAAATTGTTGAATGTCCAGTTTTTCCGCTACATTTCCGATAATGCTTACTTCCAGCTCCGGATTGGTTTTCCAGACGATCGGCATTATTTTTTCATATAAAAATTTAACGGCATCAATATTCGGTTCGTGGATAGATCCGATGAAAGTAATCCCTTTGCTTTCGCTAAAATTTTTTCTCTCAGAAATGTCAATTTTGGGGTAATGAATATTGGAAATAGTGATGATTTTCTTCTTGTCAGCGTACTGGCTCATAATTTCTTTTTCCTTGTCGGAAATAGCAATAATATAATCCAGCTTTGGAGCGACAACCGTTTCTAGGTGGAAGAAATGTTTATAATTCTTTTTTAGCGAAATACGGGTTGGCTCTATTTCAATTGCTCTTTTAAATCGTAAAAAGTGAATATCCACCATATCATAAATGAATCGGGCGGAAGGTAAAGCGGATTTCATCTTTTTATAGAACAGGTTAAGAGCAAGTGGCCCGTTGAACCAAACGTAATCTATCGTTTTAAAAGATGAAAGAAAATTGTAGATGTTTTTGTAAGTGTTGTTTTCTACAAATACAATAACGTTATGCTGTTGGTAAAACTGTACATAGGTATTGTTCTCGAAAATATGAGGAGCAAACAGAATACAGTTATAACCCAGTTCTTTGTAAATTAAAATAAGTTCTTTCAGTCTGTTGGCACCAGATTCTTTATCATGGGCCGGAAAATCTCTTGAAGCAAATAGAATTGTCTTTTTTGAAGCGTCATATAGGTGAATATTGACGAGATCCTGAGTTTGGAGATGTTTGAGTTTTTCTTTTCTTTCGAAGTGTTTTTTTATTTTTTTTAAGATTCCCATTTGCTAGTTTTTAGTATCAAGTTCAAAAACTTTGTTCACCCAACTATCCAAAGTATATCTGTAATAGATTTCTTCAGGAATTTTTTCGTAAGGCTTATCAAAAAAAGATTTGTCAAGATTACTAATATTTTTGTTTAAAATCAAAATATTATTAGGATTGTAAAAATCATACGTTTTAATGGCTTCATTATCAGTAATGATTTTCTTCTCCAGAGACATCGCTTCAAAAACTCTGAAGCTAAGACCATATTGGCCTTCACGCATCAGGTCAAGCAGAACCTTGGAGTTCTTATAATATTTAGGAAGATCGTTATGAGGGATTTTTTTGATGCTGAAAACAAGAAACAGATTTTTAGGGACCGTCATAAAAATATTGGTCAGCTGATGCTTCCATGATTTTTTTCCAATAATCATAATCTGGAATTTCAACCCTTGTTCAATCAGTTTTTTTGCCAGTAGCTTGATGAGAGAAACTCTTCTGTTATCATACGAAGTAATGTAGAAAAGATCCATTTCAGGATGCTGGTTTTCTTTTGTACAAAGCGGAAGATAGATGTAGTTGGTTAGTTTTTCAAAACCATGCTTTTTGACATCAATATGATCAAAAGAAAATACTTTATCAAAAAGATAAAGCTTATCTTCTACAGGAACTCTTTCCAGATTGTCGTAAAGGTACGTAATGAGTCTGTCGGTATATTTTCTGATTTTTTTAAGAGTAGAAAGATCGAATGTGTCAGGATTCATCACCAAAATCTGATCCTGATGCCCAAGTTTTTCAAGGGAATCGAGAACATATTTTTGTCTTTTTTCAGTCTTAAGATTTTTGCTTAAAAAAGTTTTGCTTAAAGCATTGACTGCTCTTTCGTTAAAGTTGGAATGAGTGACGGTACTGATTTTTATATGATGCGCATCAATACCCCTTTTGCATAATGTTTCAACAATATACTTATCATAATCCCAAAAATCATAACTAATGATACAAATCTTCATTCAACTAATTTTGCTCTTTTTTTAATGATTCATATGTTTCAAACACGCTTAAAGCTTGTAGGTAAGATAGTTGATATCCTTCCTGTCCGTCGAAAACACCTAGTCTCATTATATAGGCTTTAAAGAATTTAAAAGCAGTTTTAAGATATTGAACCAAAATACTGTATTTTTTTCCTTTTGCAGCCAATTCTTTCCCCTTTAAAACCCCGTAATGAATCATTTTTTTTCTATACGATTCATAATCTGAAACGGAGTAATGAAGTAATTTATTTTTTAAAATCCCGATGCTTCCGCTTACCTCCAGAGTTTCATGTACTTTTTTACCATCCATGTACCTGGCTTTCGATTTTCTGAAAAGCCTGAAGTTTTTATCAGACTGGGTTCCAGAAAAATGAATAGGCTTCTGGGCAAAGAAGAACTTCCTGTAAAAATAATAGGCATCTTTTTGCTCGGGTTTATTCAGCTCCTCTATAATTTCCTGTCTCAATGCCGGAGTTATTCTCTCATCTCCATCCAGAAATAATACCCAGTCATTTTTTGCAGCATCCAGAGCCAAATTTCTTTGCTTTGTAAAGTCTTCAAATTTATTTTGAATCACCTTTACATGGGGGAATTTCTTTGCAATTTCTACAGTTTTGTCTGTACTGAATGAGTCTATCACGATGATTTCATCACAAAAATCAAAACATTCAAGGACTTCCTGTATATTTTTTTCTTCATTATATGTTATGATCAAACCACTTATATTCATCACAACCCTTTGTTTGATATGGAAATACACTCATATTCCCTTAATTTAGTTTTCAAAATAGTTTTAGTTTGCCAAAGATAAGTTTTAATTTGAACTTTATAAACGAATCCTTGCCTTTTATATCGACTCTGCATAGTTCATACTGATACCGTGTCGGGAAATAGTTTATTTTGTTCCCAATTCTTACTGCAAAATCGATTCCTATTTTATTTAATATAGAAAAAAATCTAGACTTTTCTGAATTTTTATCAGGATATTTTCCATAGGGATAGGCTAAAACTTTTGAATAGGGGATATTTTGTTCCTCGAGGATGGCCATATTTTGTTTAAGATCCTGTTCTATAAAGTCAGGTGAAACATTTTTTAGATTTTCATGGGCGTGGCTGTGAAGAGCTATTTCAAAATAATTCTGATCCAAACTCCGCATTTCTTCGAAGCTCATCATGGAATAATTTTTATATCCTTTTTCGATAAATGATGTTGGAATAAAGATGGTAGCCTTCAGATTATATTTTTTTAGTAGAGAAGGTAAGTACTCCAGATTATTTTTATATCCGTCGTCAAAGGTGATGATAATATTTTTTTTGGTCACAATGTTGAGTTCTGAAAAAAACTTTGAAGAATATTTCTGTCTGCTTATATAGCTGAACTGTTTTTCAAGATTTTCCAAACTTACAGTGAGATCTTCATTGCTTTCTTTTTCAATCTGGTGATACATCAGAATTGTCAGTCTGTTTTTGGGAAATGCCAATAGATACAGACGAAAATAGAGGATGACAAAAGTCACCAGCAGGAGAGGGATCGAATAAAAAAACATACTATTTTGCTGTATTAAGTTGAATCTCGCGCAGACGTATTTTTTCCCGCAGCTTGATGTATTTCAGAAAGGTATAGTAGGACATCGTCTTGGCAACATAAAATCCAGGAAAGCCATCCAGAAAACCAAGTTTGAAGATGAAAACTTTGGTAAACTCAAACATGGGGCTTACAATGATCTTGAATCGGTTGATCTTTTTTCCTTTTTCAAACATTTTTTCGGCCATCATATCAGAATATTTATTGATTTTCGAGACATGATGATGAATGCTTTTGTAGGTATAATGATCTATTTTACCTTTCATGAGACCCGATTTCTGATTGGTAATCAGAGATTCATGAACTTTGTCATCGGAATATTTAGCATATTCTTTTTTGAAAAGCCTTTCACGGCAAACATTTCCCCAACCTCCAAACCTGATAAGGTGAATACCGAGGTGATTGTTGAATTTTGCTTTGTAAATATTGTATTCCGGTTGGTCTGAAGAGACTATTTTCTGTATGTTTTTTTTCAGATCCTCGTTGGGAACTTCATCGGCATCCAGAAATAATACCCATTCATGGGAGCATAAAGCAAGGGCATGGTTTTTTTGTTCACCATACCCATTGAATTTTTTCTCAAAGAATCTTACCTGAGGATATTTTTGTGTGCAAATCTCTTTTGTCTTATCTGTTGAAAAGCTATCGACAATGATAATTTCATCTGCAAGATCTGCCACTGCATCTAAAAGTCTTACGATATTCTCTTCTTCATTATAAGTAATGATTGCAAGGGAAAGAGCCATTTTATTTAAACTCAAGAATCGTTTTCTCGATAATCTTCACGCAATCCAGCAATTGCTCCTCAGTAATGACCAATGGAGGTGCCAGTCTGATGATATTACCGTGTGTTGGCTTGGCGAGTAATCCGTTTTCTTTTAACTGAAGGCAAAGATTCCATGCGGTAGAGCTTTCCGGAGTGTCGTTGATCAGAATAGCATTTAAAAGTCCTTTTCCTCTTACTTTGGTAATAAGGTCGGTTTTTTCGATAAGCTTCTCTATTTCTGCTCTGAAAAGTTTTCCAAGTTCTTCTGCTCTTTCAGAAAGGTTTTCTTCAGCAACAACATCCAAAGCGGCAACAGCTACTGCACAGGCAATAGGATTTCCTCCAAACGTAGAACCATGCTGGCCAGGTTTGATGACATTCATAATGTTATCATTGGCTAAAACTGCCGAAACAGGATACATTCCTCCGGAAAGTGCTTTTCCTAAAATTAAGATGTCCGGCTGAACATCTTCGTGGTGACAAGCGATTAATTTTCCTGTTCTTGCAATACCGGTCTGTACTTCATCGGCAATGAAAAGAACATTGTGTTTTTTACACAGCTCGGAAGCACTCTTAAGGAAATTTTCATCCGGTACATATACTCCGGCTTCTCCCTGAATAGGTTCTACAAGGAATGCGGCAATATTGGCGGCTTCATTGTTCAGAACTTCTTCTAATGCTGTAATATCGTTATAAGGAATTTTGATAAATCCAGGAGTGAAAGGTCCGTAGTTTTGGTTAGCATCAGGATCGTTGGAGAACGAAACAATAGTAGTCGTTCTTCCATGGAAATTATTTTCGCAAACGATGATCTTCGCAGCATTTTCTGCAATTCCTTTTACTTCATAGCTCCATTTTCTGGCAAGTTTCACAGCCGTTTCCACAGCTTCAGCTCCGGAGTTCATTGGCAACACTTTATCAAACCCGAAAAGAGTGGTGATTTTCTGTTCGTATTCTCCCAATTTTGAGTTGTAGAATGCTCTTGATGTTAGAGCTAGTTTCTTTGCCTGTTCTACCAAAGCTTCTACAATTTTAGGGTGGGAGTGTCCCTGGTTCACAGCAGAATATGCTGAAAGAAAATCATAGTACCTTTTGCCCTCTACATCCCAAACGAAAACACCTTCTCCACGATCCAGAACTACTGGAAGGGGGTGATAGTTATGTGCTCCATGTTTGTCCTCAAGGTCAATAAAATACTGTGAGTTTTTTGTTTGTTCTGCTGTTGACATATTTTTTGATTTTCAACAAATTTACGCAATATTAATGATATGGATGAACAAATGCCTAGTGTGGTTAGAGAGTAGAATTGAAGTAGAATTTGGGGTGAAATAATGTCGTATCAGAAAATATTTTCTCTGTAGACAGGCAGTTTTAGGTATAATATCTTTGGTATGATAGAATTTTATTTTCTGTTTGTGTATTAATTTTTATTAATAATTGATTTTGAGGTGGTTGAATCTTCTGGGTGGTATTGAGTTTCGTAGGTTATAAAACAAAAGCTGCCTCTTTTTGAGGCAGCTTTATTGTATATTTTTAAATAATCTTAGTGATTATCATATTTTCTATCCATTACAAAATCTTCCATGAATTTTGTAGTATAGTTTCCTGCAAGATAATCTTCATGATCCATCAGTTGTCTGTGGAAAGGAATAGTGGTTTTTACTCCTTCAATATAGAATTCTTCAAGAGCACGTCTCATTTTTGCAATCGCTTCCTCACGGGTTTGTGCCGTAGTGATGATTTTGGCAATCATAGAGTCGTAGTTAGAAGGAATTGTATATCCAGAATAAACGTGAGTATCTACTCGGATTCCGTGTCCACCAGGAATGTTTAATCCAGTGATTTTTCCCGGAGACGGTCTGAAGTCTGCGTAAGGATCTTCCGCATTGATTCTACATTCAATTGAATGTAATTTAGGATAATAGTTGATTCCTGAAATAGGAGTTCCTGCAGCAAGAAGAATTTGTTCTCTGATAAGGTCGTAATCAATTACCTGTTCAGTAATAGGGTGCTCTACCTGGATTCTTGTATTCATTTCCATGAAATAGAAATTTCTGTGTTTGTCTACAAGGAATTCGATAGTTCCTACACCTTCGTATCCGATGAATTCTGCAGCTTTTACAGCAGCGTCACCCATTTTCTCACGAAGCTCGTCTGTCATGAAAGGAGAAGGAGTTTCTTCAGTCAGTTTCTGATTTCTTCTTTGTACAGAACAGTCTCTTTCAGAAAGGTGGCAAGCTTTACCATATTGGTCACCAGCTACCTGAATTTCGATGTGTCTAGGTTCTTCAATCAGTTTTTCCATATACATACCTCCGTTTCCAAAGGCAGCTACAGCTTCCTGAATAGCAGATTCCCAGTGTTCTTTAAGGTCTTCAGCTTTCCAAACCGCTCTCATTCCTTTTCCACCACCACCGGCAGTTGCTTTGATCATTACAGGATATCCTGTTTCTTCAGCAATTTTTACAGCGTGTTCATAAGATTCAATTAATCCGTCTGAACCAGGTACGCAAGGTACCCCGGCAGCTTTCATGGTAGCTTTAGCATTAGCTTTGTCTCCCATTTTTTCGATCTGTTCAGGAGAAGCACCAATGAACTTGATACCGTTCTTCTGGCAGATTCTAGAGAAGTTAGCATTTTCAGATAAGAATCCGTAACCTGGGTGAATAGCGTCAGCATTGGTAATTTCCGCAGCAGCGATAATGTTAGGGATTTTAAGATATGAGTCTTTACTCATAGCAGGACCAATACAAACAGCTTCATCAGCAAATCTTACATGAAGGCTGTCTTTATCAGCAGTAGAGTATACTGCAACAGTTTTGATTCCCATTTCTTTACAAGTGCGTAAAATACGCATTGCAATTTCGCCACGATTGGCTATTAATATTTTTTTGAACATCTTCTTCAATTTGAAAATTAGATAATTTGAAAATTAGATAATGTTATTTCAATGTAGAATTTAATCTAACATCTAATGTCTAACATCTAACTTCTAAATTAAGATGGATCTACTAAGAATAAAGGTTGGTCGTATTCTACCGGAGTAGCATCATCTACCAAGATCTTAACGATTTTTCCGCTGATCTCAGATTCAATCTGGTTGAATAACTTCATTGCTTCAATTACACAAACTACTTTACCTACAGAAACTTCGTCACCTACGTTGGCGAATACATCTTTATCAGGAGATGGTTTTCTGTAGAATGTACCGATCATTGGAGATTTGATGGTTACATATTTGCTGTCATCAGAAGCTGCTTCAGCTTTCTCAGCAGGTGCCGCAGCAGGAGTTGCAGCAACAGGTGCCGGAGCAGCTACTGCTTGTGGTGCTGTGTGGTATACTGCAGGTTGTGCATAAACAGCGTCGCTTCCAGCTAATGGAGTTTTAATAGTGATTTCGAAATCTTTAGTTTTGTACTTCACTTCTGAAACTTCAGCCTTAGATACAAACTTGATAAGATTTTGTATGTCTTTAATGTCCATAAATTTGATATTTGATTTGATGTCAAAGATACCAAAAAAACGTAAAAAACAACAAAAAACCGCCAAATTTTATCAAAATTGGGCGGTTTTTGTATTAAAATGAGGCTTTTTCAGTGAAAAGCGACTCTTAGTTTTCTTCAGTAGTAGCTACTTCTTTTTCCAATACTACTTTACCTCTGTAGTAAAGTTTCCCTTCATGCCAGTGAGCTCTGTGGTAAAGGTGAAGCTCTCCTGTTGTTGCATCTTTAGCTAATTGAGGAACTACAGCTTTGTAGTGAGTTCTTCTCTTATCTCTTCTTGTAGACGACTGTCTTCTCTTTGGATGTGCCATTTTCTAATAACTTTTTTAATTGATGAGCGATGAGATTCATCATCTCATCATATTTAAATTATTCTATTTAATTATTGTCTCTTAATTTTCTTAAAGCATCCCATCTTGGGTCACTTTTATGTTCTTCCTCTTCAGCTTCCTCAATATCTTTTGGACTGAACTGGTCAAGAATTTTTATATCTTCATCACTTACATTCGGCGATATTTTTTTCATCGGGATGGAAAGCATTACATTTTCGTAGATCAAATGGGCTACGTTGAAAGCGTGCTCTGCGGTAGGAATTGTAATAACATCTTCATTGCTGTCATCATATTCTTCCCCGAAATTCACCAGAATTTTGATTTCATTTTCAATAGGGTAGTCAAAATCTTCATTTGTGATATCACAAACCAATTCGACCAAACCATTTATTTTAATTTCAAATTCTAGAAAAGTCGTATGCTTATCTAATAAAACATCTACTTTTATTCTAGGATTTGTAAATTCTTGCTCAGTGTCAAATAATTGAAAGAACGTTTTATCTATCTCAAACTTGAACTCGTGTTTTCCGTTTTTAAGTCCGGAAAAGCTTACGTCATAGTTTCTTAACTTGTCCATAAAATGAGTGTGCAAAAATATGCATTTTTTTTATAATAACAAATAAAATCTCAAACAAATTGTTTTAAAATTTGTTTCAACGATTTATGCTTCAGTTTCCTCAGGAAGATCCTCATCTATTCCGTTATCAACAACCATTTTTCTAGGCTGTAGGCGGTTATTCATCAGATCGCTGTATTCACTTCTGTTTTTAAAAATTTTAATAGCAGTGAAAATAGCTTCTGTAAAACTCTGTTCATCGGCGATGTTTTTACCGGCAATATCATAAGCAACTCCATGATCGGGAGAAGTTCTGATAAAAGGTAAGCCCGCCGTATAATTCACTCCTTCTTCATAAGCCAGTGTCTTGAAAGGGGCTAGCCCCTGATCATGATACATGGCTAACACGGCATCAAAAGTCTTGTATTTATTGGGTTGGAAGAAGCTGTCTGCCGGGAAAGGCCCGAATGCCAGTATTCCATTATCAGAAAGTTCTTTGATTGCCGGAGCGATGATCTCAATTTCTTCTGTGCCGATAACACCACCATCGCCAGCATGAGGATTTAATCCTAATACCGCAATTTTAGGTTTCTGAATACAGAAGTCTTCAATAAGCGTTTGGTTCAATACTCTGATCTGTTTCTTAATTTTATCCTTGGAAAGATTTTCTGCAACCTGAGAAATCGGAATATGATGAGTGGAAACAGCTACTTTAAGATCTTCCGTAACAAGAAACATCAATCCTTTTTTACTGAATTTCTCCTCAAAATAACCGGTGTGGCCTGTATGTTTAAAGCCCATCTTTACCATCTCGTCTTTGTTGATGGGAGCGGTTACAAGCACATCAATATCTCCTCTCATTAAAGCTTCCGTAGCTGCTTCCAGAGAATCAATCGCCATTTTGGTAGATTCCTCGGTGGGAACTCCCAGTTCTACATTAACGTTTTCTTTGGTAAGATTCACCATATTGAGTTTTCCCGGCTGAGCCTGAGAAGCCTCGTTAACATAGTTGAAATTAAGATTCAGCTTAAAAATATTTTTCTGATAAGTGAATAGTTTTCCCGAACCAAAAATTACAGGAGTGAAAAAATCCGTAATAGTTTTGTCTTTCAGAGACTTCATAATGATCTCCGGACCGATGCCGTTGAAATCACCGATTGAAATTCCTACTCGTACTTTATGGTTTTTTGGGCTCATTTTGATTATCTTTGAAGATTATAATTTACAAATTTAGCAAAAAATAATATGTTCACAGGAATTATTGAAGCAGTTGGTGTTATTGAAAAAATAGAAGAGAAAGGAAGCAATATCGATTTTACCCTGACTTGCCCTTTTACAACCGAACTTAAAATTGATCAGAGTCTGGCTCACAACGGTTGCTGCCTTACTGTGGTTGAGATTAAAGACAACCAATATGTAGTAACCGCAATCAACGAAACTTTAGAAAAAACCAATCTTGGAAAGTGGGAATTGGGAACGGTGGTTAACCTTGAGCGTTGCATGAAAATGGACGGTAGATTAGACGGTCATATTGTTCAGGGGCACGTTGATAAGACGGGTGAGGTAGTAGGAATTGAAAATAAAGACGGAAGCTACTTTATTACCATGAAATATGAGAATGACGGAAGTTTTGTAACGGTACCTCAGGGATCTATTACCGTAAATGGAATCAGCCTTACTGTGGCAAAAAGCGAAGATGCGCAGTTTTCTGTAGCAATTATTCCTTACACATGGGAATTTACCAATATGAAACATTTAAAAATTGGTGATAAAGTTAACCTGGAATTTGATATTATTGGTAAGTATATTGCTAGGTTAATTAAAAAGTAGGATGTCAATCAATAAATATAAAGGATATAGCTTAAGAAATCGCGTATTTTTCGGGTTCTTACTGGTATGTTTCTTAAGTGTTGTAGCAACTTCTCTTGTTCCTTATTTTGTTTTAAGGAACAACTCTATGCAGCAGAGTACGATCGATATGCAGGAGAAGACAAATGCTGTAATGCGGTATCTCGACTATGCTGTAAGTCAGACGCTTGTAGAAACAAAAGACCTTCCGAAAGTTTTAGGAAATAAAATCTTTGAAATTGCGGATATAAACCAGCATGACATTGTTATTTATGATCTGAAAGGAAATTATCTTCTTTCCAGTAAAGATGAAGCTCTGGTTGATCAGAAAACAATTCCTATAGAAATTGTCAACAGAATTCTGGCAACCGATGCCAGAGTAGATATGGTGAGATATGATGCCGCGAAAGATGCTAAACTTACTTCTTCCTATCTTTTACTGAAAAACAATGAGCTGGAGCCGGTCGGGATTGTTTATATTCCTTTATATCATAATGAATCTGCTTACCTGGATGTTCTTCATCAGTATGTAAAATATATTTTGTTAGTCGATATATTTCTGATTCTGTTCAGTATCTGGATTAGCTGGGTAACTTCTAATAGTCTGGCAAAAACTATCACGAAATTCTCTGATATGATTACCCGTATTACATTATTTGAAAATGAAATGCGCCCTATCAGATATTATAAAAATGATGAGCTTAATGCCTTGGCAAGAGCTTATAACAGAATGATTCTTCAAATTCAGGATCAAAAAGAGAGATTGAGATTCAAAGCATCTGAAGAAGCATGGCGGGAAATGGCCAAGCAGGTAGCACACGAGGTGAAAAATCCTCTTACTCCTATGAAGCTTACCATTCAGAACTTTGAAAGGAAGTTTGATCCACAGGATCCGAATATCAAAGAAAGGGTAAAATTAATGAGTAAAACCATGGTAGATCAAATTGACCTGATTGCAACCGTGGCTTCTGCTTTCTCAGAATTCGCAAAGCTTCCTGAAAAAAACAATGAAGTCATCAATCTCAACACAGAAGTAGAAGATATTCTCCGTGTATTCAATGACGACAGTATCTTTATGCATGCTAACAAGAATAATATTATGATCAATATGGATAGGATTTACCTGTCCAGAATCATCACCAATCTTGTTACCAATGCCAAACAGGCGGAAAGCGAGGAAAGAAAACTGATCATTAATGTAGATGTAGAACAACATCAGAGAAGGGTTATTATTTCCGTACAGGACAATGGGATTGGAATTCCTGAAAACATGTACGAAAGAATTTTTGAACCCAATTTTACCTCCAAAAACAGTGGGATGGGACTTGGCTTATCTATGGTCAGAAAAATGATTGAGGATTATAAAGGTGAGATCTCTGTAAAATCAGAAGTAGGAAAGGGGTCAACATTCATTATCACACTTCCTACCAATTTATAGTGAAACCTTTTAAGTTTAAACAGTTTGAAATTCAGCAGTCCAAAGAAGTCTTTCGTGTAGGAACAGACGGTGTTCTGCTTGGGGCTTTGGCTAATGTAAATAATGTTTCTTATACTTTAGAGATAGGAACGGGAACAGGATTGATTTCTCTCATGCTGGCTCAGCGAAACCAACAAACAAAGGTCTTAGGTTTGGATATTAATGAAGAAGCTGCTGCTCTTACAAAAGTTAATTTTGAAAATTCACCTTTCCATAATAGGCTTACCAATATACATCAGGATTTTAAAACTTTTGAAACAGAAATGAAGTTTGATCTTGTTGTTTCCAATCCTCCTTATTTTGAAGAATCGGGTTCAGACAAAGATAAAATTGCCCGGCAAATGGTTGAACTGAACTTTATTCAGCTGATTAGCGGTGCTGCTCAAATTTTATCACCCAAAGGACTTCTTTCTGTTATTATTCCTGTTGAAGCGGGAGAGGCTTTTATTTCCATTGCAGAAGAAAAAGGGCTTTTCTTACATCGTAGGGTTAATATTAAAGGTATTGAGAATTCGAAAATAAAAAGATTGATCCTTGAATTTTCACTTCATAAAGAAGAAATTGCAGAATCTGAGTTTATTATAGAAAAAAGTCCGAGAATATACTCGGACCAATATCTTGAACTCACGAAAGAGTTTCATATCTTTAAAAAGGAAACTGAAAATTAGAGCTATAGTTTGATGTGTACTATAATTTTCAAATCTTTTAATTTTTTATTCGAATAATTCTGCAGTATCTAGTACAGAAACTTTTCCATCTTCACATCTGATCGCTTCTCCAGGGAAGTTTTGAATCATGTGATAATCGTGAGTCGCCATTACTACAGCAGCACCGTTTTCAAGAGCAACCTGCTTCAATAGAGTCATAATTTCGTTGGAAGTTTCAGGGTCAAGGTTTCCTGTTGGCTCATCCGCTAAGATAAGATCAGGGTGGTTAAGAAGAGCCCTTGCAATCGCGATACGCTGTTGTTCTCCTCCTGAAAGCTCGTGTGGCATTTTGTGCTTTTTGCTTTTCATGTTCACGCTTTCCAATACCTCGTTGATGCGGTCTTCTATTTTTACTTTGTCATTCCATCCTGTTGCTTCCAGAACGAACTTTAGGTTTTTTTCAACCGTTCTGTCGGAAAGTAACTGGAAGTCCTGAAATACAATTCCCAGTTTTCTTCTTAAGTTAGGAATATCAGACGGTTTAAGCTTTGCCAGATCAAATCCTACAACCGCTCCGTGTCCTGATGCCAAAGGAATATGTCCGTAAAGAGTCTTTAAAAGTGAACTTTTTCCGGAACCTGTTTTTCCGATAAGATAGCAGAATCTTCCTTTTTTGATGTTCAGATTTACATCGGAAAGAACGGTAAAGTTTTTTTGCGCAATCTTAGCGTGCTGCAAACTTATGATATTGTCTCCGGAGATATTAGTATGTGGCATAATTTAAATTTAAAGGCTGTTTCTAATAAAAATATTTCAACTTTTAAAAATAGAAAAAAGAAGTCTATCTGACGTAATTTTTAGTAAATTTTAACAACAAAAAATGCTTGAAAAGCAACTTCTCAAGCATGATTTGTATATGATAATAAAAAGATTATCTCTTAGCGCGTGCAGCACTTACAGTTAAACTCTTTCTGCCTTTAGCTCTTCTCGCAGCCAAAACTCTTCTTCCATTTGGCGTAGACATTCTTTCTCTGAAACCGTGTTTGTTTCTTCTTTTTCTTTCTGATGGCTGGAATGTTCTTTTACTCATTACTATATGTTTAAATCGTAATTAATCTATTAATTTTCAGGTTGCAAAGATATATAAAATTTTATAAGTTACAAACTTTAATGATCTTTTTTTAAAATTATATGTGATGTTTTTTACTCAGTCTTTGATAAACCCTGATGAGAAAACCAATTTCTGCCACAAAAATAATATTTAGATGATTTATATAAAAGCTCTATCTTTGAAAACTTTAATTTTAACGAAAATAAACACCCGATGTTTACACCAGCAGAACTTTTAGAGATTAATACATTACTGACACCTGAAAACAAGATCGTTATCCTTACCCATTACAATCCTGATGGTGACGCTATTGGTTCCAGCCTGGGATTGAAACATTATTTAAAGGGAAAAGGAATCCACGCCGAAGTAATTGTTCCTAATGATTTTCCGAAATTTCTGAAATGGATGCCGGAAGCCAAAAAAGTAACGATTGCGGAATATAAAAGAAAGCTGGCATCTGATATGATTGCCGAAGCAGATGTTATTTTCTGTCTGGATTTCAATTCTCCTTCAAGAATTGGATTATTGGGTGACTGGTTGGTAAAAGCACAAGGAAAGAAAATCCTTATTGATCATCACCAGCAACCGGAGCCGTTTGATTTTGTCTATTCGGATACTGTAATTCCTGCAACTTCGCAGATGATCTATCATTTCATTGAAGTAATGAATGACGAGCAATTGGTGAATCAGGATGTGGCAGAATGTCTTTATACCGGAATTATGACCGATACCGGAGGTTTCCGTTTTCGTTCCACCAGTGCTACTACACACAGAATTATCGCTAATCTGATAGAAAAAGGAGCAGACCCGGCTATGATTACATCTAATACCTGGGACACCAATACCGTTTCCCGTCTTCACTTACTGGCTTTGGTGCTGGGAAGAATAGAAGTGGTGAACGATGGAAGAGTGGCTATTCTGAGTCTTACCAGAAACGAGCTTAAAGAATTCGGTTTCCAGAAAGGAGATACAGAAGGCTTTGTAAACTATGGTTTAAGTATTGCCGGAGTAAAAATGTCTGCATTTTTCATGGAAGATCTGTATGAAGATTTTATTAAAATTTCATTCCGAAGTAAAGATGATGTAGATGTGAACCAATTCTCCAGAAAATATTTTAACGGAGGTGGTCACATTAATGCTGCAGGAGGAAAGTCTATGGATTCTCTGCCGGGAACGATTGAAGTATTCAAAGCAAGACTGATCGAAGAAAGCCTTTAGACAAATAAATAGTCTATAAGGTGGAAGTGATTGAAAATTACTTTTTTAGATTGTAGGATTTATATTTTAGGTTTTACAGTTTTTTAATCGTTAACCCCAAACCTTTACTGTAACCTTTTTCTTCAAGTTCTATGCAGGTATATTCATACACTTGCTGGAACATTTCATCCATATTCTTTTTGCTGAAAAGACTGTACTTCGTCATTTTGGGAGGATCTAAGAAAATATTACAATATTTCACCTTAGAATAAACGGACTTTGCTATAGCTAAATGGAGAATCCTGTCGAACTCTTTCATCAGGCTCATCTTACTCAGTTCATCATAACTGAGCGAATTAACATGGGAAGCAATCAGAAAGTCGCATTTATCAATGATCGGCTCAATAGGAAGATTGTCTAAAACACCACCGTCCACATAGATTTTGTCACCGATTTTTACCGGAGGAAGAATAAAGGGAACGCTTGATGATGCTAATAACGGAGCAAAAAGTTCTCCTTCAGAGAAGAAGTCTACAATGCCATGCGTCATTTCTGTTGCAGTTACATAAACGGGGATTTCTAAAATACTGAAATTATCTTCAGGAAAGTAATCTTTAAGCAGCTTTAAAATAAAATTAGAGCTGAAGATTCCGTTTTTTGAAAGCTTTAATGATGATCTGGAGAAAAAAGAAGTCTGTCTTACAATCTCCATCATTTCATCCGGTGTTTTTCCAAATGAATAAAAGGCTCCGATAATAGAACCGGCGCTGGTTCCTGAGATAATGTGTGGTTTCAGGTTGTATTCTTCCAAAGCTTTCAGAACGGCAATATGGGCAATCCCACGCATTCCTCCGCCTGAAAGTGTAAGCCCGATAACCGGTGGTTTCTTTTTTTTGAACGAAAATAAAGCCATTACAAAAATTATCCTCTACTAATATACAGGATTTTTTCGTAAGTATTAATGTAAGTGTTTGGGATCTGAGCGTTAAAAAACCAGTTTTTTAGGAAGATGATGAAGGAGTTCTGTGTTGATGATCTCTGCGCAGATTCCCGGTTTTTCCCAATGGCCGTTGTGCCCACAGTCTAAAATATAGGATTTGATATTGGTTCTGTCCGGAAGATGTTTGATCATCACCTCTGTTTTCACTGCATTATCATGTTTGCCTGCCAACACTAGGATTTTAGCTTCCAGATTTTGAATGATTTGTTTTTTGTCTGTTCTTTCTACCATTCCTTTTACACAGGCAAGCGCACCGAGGTTGTTGGTAGAAAGTGCAGTCTCCAGTGCTGTTTCAATTTTTCCTTCCAGAACATCTCTTTCATTGGGGTTGAAAAGATTAGGTACTCCGGCTCTGGCATAGTGCGCGAAGGCATCTTTGATGATTCTGTAACTTTTGATGCGTTGTTGTTTTTTTTCTTCATCATCCGCAAGATAAGTGGAGAAAAATAAGGTAAGGCTTTTCAATGTATCCGGATATTTTTCTGCAAAAGCCAAGGAGATGTAGCCACCCATAGAATGCCCCAGCAGATGTACTTCTTTTAAATTCTGATCATCCAATACTTTTTTTACCTCTTCTGCCATCAGTTCCATAGTGTGGATCTCACTTAGAATTTCAGACTTTCCATGACCGGGAAGATCAATTTTTAACAATGAAAAATCCTTAGAAAGATGAGGTTCCATATCATTCCATATAGAAAGGTTTTCCATAAAACCGTGGAGTAGTACCAGTGTTTCTTTTCCGTTTCCTTTTCTTTCAAAGTTCAGCATGATTTCAAATGTATAAAAGTTAAAGTAAAATCAGAATTCTTCAGAAAACTTCTGATGAATTGGTCATTCAAATGTAAACAAAAAAGAGGAATAAAGGAAACGGATGGATATATGGTATTACAGCGATTCCTCTTTACAGATAACTTTGTTTATAATAAAAAAGGCTGTCTCACCATTGAAACAGCCTTCACTTTATTGAACTAACTCTTTATATATTTTTGTTTCCCAAGGTTTAATGTCGGTAACGCCATAGCGTTCTTTTTTTGCAATGGCAATATTATCCAGCATATCTACAAAGTTTTTATAATTGGCTTCGTCGGTTGGCTTGATAATAATGGTGAAATTTTCCTGGTTGGGAGCATTTTTATAAGCTTCAGAAATAATTTTAGAGATTTTGATTCCACTGAAATCGGTTTCTTTAAGATTACCTGTATTCAAATCTGTAGCATTACTTTGATGATAAAATACTCTGTTGTCTTTTCCCAGAATAAAAGTGACCTGATTTTTGTCTTTAATAACTTTGATATCGATGGGAGGATCATGAATATCCTTACCTGGAAGTCCCAGGTCCATCACATTAGGTTTTGTGAAATTAGTTGTGAACATAAAGAAAGTAATGAGTAAAAATCCTAAATCTACCATTGGAGTCATATCTACTCTGATCATTTTTTTCTTTTGCTTGCCGCCCTGTTTTTCTTGCGCGATTACTTCTGCCATGATTAATGTTTTTAAAATGTTTGACGATGTTTGTTTGATAAATTCATACAAACAATATGCCTTTATTGTTAAACAATCAATAGATTCATGAATCTATTGATTGTTTTGCTTCTGGTTTTATATATTCTGATTTTTTTTGATGTATTTTTTTAAAAAAGCAGAGAACCATGACATTTTGGGCTCGTTGATTATTAGATTTTCAGGATAATTTTTGTCTAAAGACTGAAAAAGATCCACCATAAGTTTTTCAAAATCGGATTCTAAAAAGAACTCAACGGAAGTTTTTTTATGAATCACTTCGTTATTGTCTGACTTTTGTAATTCAAGGTAAATATTGTTTTTGTCCAAAAGTTGTATTAAAAGACTGTATTCATTTTTTTTATACGTATGAATTCTTATATGATAATTAAGCCCTTCGTGTAAATTTTTACTGGAATTTCTTTTGCTTTTAAAAAGACCATAACTGGATATTTCCATTTTCAACAGACTTTCATCTGCTTTTTTTGTAATACTGATAAGCAGTGCTTCCTGTGTTTTTTCTTTTAGTAGTTTTTCTTGGTTATTAGATTCCCCATCCTCCTGTTCACGAATTCTTATCTGATTAATGTACTTATTGATCATAACTTTTGTTTTTATATAGAAACTCTATACGGTTGGGAACTATCAATATTAAACCTGAGTTTTAATAAATTATTGACATTCTGAATTTTATATAAGCTTCATGGTTGATGTTTGATTAACGATCCAAAAAATTATAGCCTAAGTTAAAATAAAGTTAAGATTGAATGGATTAGTAAGAGTGTTAAAAAGAAGCGCTGTATTATAAATTAATGGTTTTGCTGTTTAATTTTAATGTATTTACTATTGAAAGTTGATGACTGTAAATAGATGTTGAATTTGAATTGAATTTATAATTTAGTAATCTTAAGATCACCATAAAAAAAACTCACACGTAAAGTGTGAGTTTTTTTTATGGTATGTAAATGATTTATTTATTCTTTTTATAGAAATTGACGCCGCATTCTAGGAATTTTTTGAAATCCTCTTTTGGCATATATCCTGAAACCGGTGTGTTAATTACTTTTCCGTCAGGAGTTATTAAAACATAATGCGGCTGAGAGTTGTTGTTGAAGTTCACCTGCTGGAATAAGCTCCATCTGTCTCCAATTGTTTTGACCTTTTTGATTTGTCCGTCTCCAAGGTCAATTTTAGTTTTCTGATCTTCAGGAAGCTCTTCTTTATCATCTACATATAAAGAGGCCAGTACTACATCATTTTGAAGAATAGGAAGAATATCCGGTTCGCTCCATACAAACTCTTCCATCTTTCTACAGTTTTCACAGCCGTATCCGGTGAAATCTATCAAGATAGGTTTGTTTTCTTTTTTGGCAATTTCAATAGCCTTGAAGAAATCATGTTCCGGATGCATTCCCAGAATACCATCTTTTTCATCATGGAAATAACTTACATTCAATGGAGGTAAAATTCCGCTCAAAAGCTGAAGTTTCGGACGCTCAGAAGGAATTAATCCCTGAACAAGATAAACCACAAAACCAATTCCTAAAACTCCCAGAACCTTTCTTGTGATGGAGATTTTAGGCTTTTTATCGTCATGCGGGAATTTGATGAATCCTAATAAATACAATGCTAATCCTAACGCAATAATGATCCAGATCGCAATGAAAAGCTCTCTTTTTAAGAAGAATGTTTTCGATACGAGATCTGCTTTAGACAAGAATTTCAATGCTAGTGCAAGTTCTACAAATCCTAACACTACTTTTACCGTATTCATCCATCCTCCTGATTTAGGAAGACTTTGTAATGCTTGTGGGAATAAAGCCAAAAGTCCGAAAACAATAGCCCATGCCAATCCAAATCCAGCTAATGCAAATGTTAATAACATCGGAACGTTAGAAGATCCTGTAACGGCACTTCCCAGTAAGCTTCCTAAGATAGGACCTGTACAAGAGAATGATACAATTACCAATGTAAGAGCCATAAAGAAGATTCCGATGATTCCACCAGCTTCTTCCGCTCTTGAAGATTTATTGGCAATAGAACTTGGCAGAGTAATATCATAATACCCGAAGAAACTTCCTGCAAAGAATATGAATATGATAAAGAAGGCAATATTTAGCCATACACTTGTAGAAATCTCGTTGAAGATATTTCCTGCAATTCCATCAATGATATGGAAAGGAATACTTAATAGAACAAAAATCAGAAGAATGAAAAATCCATAGATCAACGCATCTCTTTTCCCTTTTGCTTTATTTTTACTTCCTTTTGTAAAGAATGAAACTGTTAAAGGAATCATTGGGAAAACACAAGGCGTCAGTAAGGCAATTAGCCCTCCGATAAATCCTAAGAATAAATAAGTCCAGTAGTTTTCATCTACTTTAGCGGAAGCCGTTCCACAATCCGTTAACGGTTTTTTGAAATCTATTGTTTCAATTTTCAGTTTCTTTGGATCAAGTTTAGAGGTCTCCGTAACAACCATTGCATCTTTTGAAGGCTCTTCGGTAACCGTTTCAACTGTTTTTACAGAATCCTTTGCCGGTTCTGTAGTGGCAGTCTCTTCAGTTACTCCTTTGGGAGTTACTTTTTGATTGAACTCTAAGGTATTAGGTGCCAGACAAACTCTGTCATCACAAGTCTGATAAGTAATTTCAGAGGTGACATCTGCCGGTTTTGTTGGGTCTTTTAGTTTGAATTTCTGCTTAAATCCTGCAGAATTGGAGTAAAAAACTATTGTTCCTCCAAATGCTTCAGAAAATTCCTCATGCTTTTTACCTACTTCGGTAAATTTTCCAATCAACTCAATATTCTTTCCTGTTACTTTATACTCGGTAGGAATTCCGGTGTCTTCCGGTAAATCTTTCGAGTAAATATGCCATCCTTTTTCCATCGTAGCATTCAAAACCGCTTCATATTGGTTGTTGCCAAGATCGTTGATGGTGAATTTAAACTTTACAGGATTTTTTATCTGTGCATTAATCCCCGTTGCTAAAAATAGTAGAATTAATAAAAACCAATTTCTAAATTTCATTGTTCCTTTCATTAAAAATTTTGAGACTCCACTTTGTCTTCTCATTCTTTATAAATCTTCCATCCTGTTAGACAGGATTCAGATTTTTTTTGCCTCGCTAAAATAGATAATTTTTTGTCCCTAAAAAATTTAGAAACTTTCTTTTTTTAAGCCTAATGTTCAAAATATTCCTTCTTCTGGCCTGATTGCAATAAAAGTATCGCTTATTTTGCCATTTAGAATAATTATTGATTTTGTCAATTCTGTTGACTTGCTATTTTTTTTTCAGAACATTAGCTCCTACTTCTAAAAACTGTTCAGGATTATAGTATCCGAAGTCATACTGAACCAATTTTCCTTTTGGATCCAGAAACAAAAAAGAAGGATAGTTTACAATTTTAAACTCTTTGGCTAGGCTCAGCCCTTCTTTTTCTGCATCTATCCCTAGGTTTACAAAATTCTTGTTGAACATTTCTCCAATTTTAGGATCTGTAAAAGTGTTTTTTGCCATCAGTTTACAAGGTCCGCACCATGTGGTGAACAGATCAATAAAAATCAGTTTATTCTCTTTTGCTGCAATTTTTTTGGCAGCCTCTAAATCAATTTTTTGAAAATTGATGCCTTTGCTTTGTGCATTCAATGAAATTCCTATTACAATAAGAAAGCTCAATACGATTTTTTTGAACATATATTTCTTTTTCTTATAATGTTCCCGGATAAAGAAGAAAATCACCCAGGAATTTAATTATTTTATTTAATTGTCTGATTATTAGGTAGAAAAAATGCTTTTGTTTTTAATCCTTTTAATTTGTTCTACACATTTGTACTTTTGATTCTGAGCATTATGCTTGCTGGAGTACTGGTATTTGTCCTGAATTTCCTCAATACTTTTATTTTCAACAAAAATGTCATGGATCAAATTTTGGCAATGAGAAGAAATAGACTTCATGTAGCCCATCAGCTTTTCCCAATAATATTTTTCATTTTCAATAGCAGTGCTTATTTCCTGCTGATTTTCCATGAAATAACTTTCAGGAGACGCTACATAGAAATTTCTGTTGTTTAATTTCTTTAGCCACAAATTTTTAACAATACCAATGATATAATTTCCCAGGCAGGTTTGAACTTTGAATTCATCGGCATTCAGTTTTTCATAAAGAATCAGAAGAGCGTCCTGAAAAACATCTTCTGCATCTTCCAGATTTCCTTTATTCTTGAAAATAAATTTTTTGGTATAACCGAAATACTGTTGGTATAAAATTCCAAAAGCTATATTGCTGTCTTTCTTAAAATCATCAACAGCTAACGAATTAGTTGTTTTTCTGTCCACTTTACAGTTATCTTTTTTTGAGTAGTTCCGTCTGCCTTATATCTGCGATCCTGTCTAAAAGGAATGATTCCTAAGATATGGTTGGCAGAATCACATAACAACCAGACCTTTTCCTTAGTCAAAGCAGATAATTTTTCGTCCCTAAAAAACTTAGAAACTTTCTTTTTTCCTGAAAAACCAGTCGGATAAAACTCGTCTCCATCTTTTTGTTTTCTCAAACACAGTGGAAATTGAAGTCTTTCTGCATCAAAATCCCATTCAAACTCTTTAATAACTTCGTGAATGTTTTCACTATCATCTACGAGATTGATGTTGATATGGTTTTCCGAAAAATCAAAATGTTCAATCAGTACTATTTCGTCCTTTTTTTCCTGTTGGTGGATCCTGTTGATAAAAATCAATTCATCACGATTAACCACTAATTGATATTCTTTTGAAAAAAAAGAACTGTTGTTTTCCGACTTAAAAATTTTAGGGATCTCTTCTTTCTGGCTGAAACCGTATTTCTTTAAAATTTCAAACTTCACAAAATCACTTTCCTGTTCAAGTTTTTCTTTTGATAAGATTTTATGGCCTTTGTTAAATAAGGTCAGTCGATTTTCTATTTCCAGCATCTGACCCTGAACAAAATCTTTGGTTTGATTGAGGTAAGAAGAACTTTTTTTGAAATTATCCAGAAAATGATCATTCGTTTCCAACAAGGCAGGAACAATCTCGTTTCGGATTTTGTTTCTTAGATAATCACTTTTTTTATTTGAAAGATCTTCCCGGAATTCAACAGCATTTTCTCTGGCAAATTCATAGATATCTTCTTTAGAAAATTCCAAAAACGGACGGAGAATATTATTATCATGCGAAGGAATTCCACTCAGACCATTGATGCCTGCAGCTTTAGAAAGGTTGATGATAAAAGTCTCCAGCTGATCATTCAGATGATGCGCAGTAACCAGAAATTCGAGACTTTCTTTTTCCTGAATTTCTTTAAAAAAGCGGTAGCGTAACTCTCTCGCCCAAAGTTGGATTGAGTTTTCCGGCTTTTTATCCTTACCCGAAACTTCATATAAATGAAATTTAATATGATTTTTCTCACAAAAATCCTGTACCACTTTTTGGTCCAGATCAGAATCTTTACCACGTAGTTTATAATTGATATGGGCGATCTGAAATTTGTATTCCAAATCTGACGAATTGTCTTTTAAATCCTTGAACAGCGTGGCTAAAACCATAGAGTCTGCACCTCCGCTCACGGCCAAAAGATAGGTGTGTTTTTGGGGTTGGTGAACGAGTGTTTCTAATTGGTAGATAAAGCTTGATTTTTCCAACATATATGTGGAGAATTTCTTTTATGCAAAGATAACCGATAATATTCAATTGAATTTCCCTAACTTTGAGTTCTCTAAAAATGTTTACTTATGAAGATTTTAAAAATTTTAGCAGTTACTGCAGTGGCACTTGGGATGACATCTTGTATTAGCAAGAAGCAGTATGACGCTTTGAGTGCAAACTATAAGCAGTGTATTGAAAATGTAGGAGAAAGACAAAGAGAAATTCAGGATCTGAAATCTCAGAATTCTGCATTAGTAGGTGAAAATAACCTGTTGAAAAGCCAGCATGATGCTTTGAAGTCATCACTTGATGCTTGTCTTTCAAACACAGGAAAAAGCTCTGCTAATATTGATAAATTGGTAGGTGAAATCAACTCTTCCAATTCTTATATCAAGCAATTGATCTCAAGTAATGCTAAAAATGACAGCTTAAACCTTGCATTGTCTAACAAACTGAAAAGATCTTTGGATAATGTTTCAGATCAGGATGTACAGGTAAAAGTATTGAAAGGTGTGGTAATGATCTCTCTTTCTGATAAAATGTTATATAAAACAGGAGACTACAACATCTTACCTGCTGCTCAGGAAGTGCTAGGTAAAGTAGCAAAAGTAATTAACGATTACGACAAATATTCAGTATTGATTGAAGGTAATACAGATAATGCGGCATTAAATTCTCCTAATTTGCCAAGAGACAACTGGGATCTTTCTGCATTAAGAGGTACTTCTGTTGCTAAAGTTCTTCAGACTCAGTTTGGAGTAGATCCTGCAAGAATTACAGCAGGTGGACGTTCTGAATACAACCCTAAAGCGACAAACATGAGCGTTTCTGGTAGATCAGAGAACAGAAGAACAGAAATCATCATTATGCCTAAGCTTGATGAGTTCATGAAACTGATGGATATCGCTCCAAAGAAATAATCAATAATCTATAGAATAAAAAAAGCTGTGTCAAATGATGCAGCTTTTTTTGTTTTCAATTGTAGAGATAAAAAGAGGAATATTTTTTTTTGTATTGATATTTATTCTATAACCTGTTTTGGGATTGAGTTTCTTTGTGTTTCCCGTAAAGAAGGAACTTTTTTTGTTTCTGGTTGTTCAAAATAAAAATTGGTGATATTCCATATGATCATAATTGCAGAGAAATAATAAAGATTGAGCACAACCGCAATTCCTATATGCATGGAGATTGTCAGGAATAACCATGTTTTTTGTGTTGCTTTGAACCACATAAAGATAGGATAAAGCATCTCAATCAAAATGGTGCTCCATCCGATGATGATAAGAAAATAGGAGTGTTCTGCCAGCCATGTGAAATCAATACTGAGATCTCTGTTGGAATAAGGAAGATGGATCGCTTTCCAGATCGATTCACCATTCCACCAGTTAAATCCTAACATTTTATCCAAACCTGAAAAGAAATAAGCGATAGAAATATGAATCTGAAATAATCTTTTTACCGGCGTAATATTAACCTCCGAGGATTTCTTATTAAAAATATAATTCTTAAGAGAAAAACGATGGTCACAGGGAAAAAGGATCAGATAAAATAATGACATACTGGTAAAAAAATCTGCTCCATACGCAAAAAATGAACTTCCTTTCAACAGGGCGATTTGTAATATCAACAGTGCCAATGCAGAAATTCTGGAATAGAATCCGGTAATGATAAAAGCGCATAATGTAATAAATGACACTTTCACCATAATAGTGGTTGTGCTTTCAGAAATTCCAAACTCTTCAAAAAAATGAATTATTTTTGGAAAGGTAATCAGCCATTCAGGCGTGAAGACATTCATAATATCTTGTGGAATAATACTATTGCTTGAAAATAGTTTATCAAAATCTGGCAGTACAGCAAAAAACTGAAGCAGCACAATTATTCCAATGGAAATCCTGAAGAAAATCAGAAATTCCGTTTGATGATCTTTTGCGAAAAAGAAATTTTCTATTTGATGATAGATCAGGTTGAGCTTTTTCATCATTTTAATGTTTAAATTCATCAACAAGAATAAAATTTTCAGTCCTTTTACCCTTGTTGAAATCAGCGATCGTTGGATAGTCAAATAGGTAAAGTCGTGTTGTTACGTTGGTGGCTTTAGGATTTTCTTTCATGACGTTTTGGGCAATCTGTTGAATAATGATGTCCAGATATTGATAATACTTTTTATCATACTGGTTTTTATCCGAGAGCTTATCGAGAAACATATTGAAGACGGTTGTATATCTTACCCTGCTTTCTTTACTTTTAAAATATGGCAAAGATTTCTCTTCTAAAATTTTTCCGTTTTTATCCTTCAGTTCAAAATTCAGAACAAAGTCGCTGGCAACATTAGGTGCATAAAAACCATAGCCTGTATCAAAACCTGTATAAGATGTGAATATACTTACGGGTAATGATTGTGCAATATTTTCAGAAATCCTGTACGGTGTAGGTTTCTGATAGCTTTTATTTTCATAGTAGAAGCCATAATATCCGTCAAATGTACCTTTTAGTCCGATGATGAATACTATTAATAATACAATGAAAATTCCTGATAACTGTAGCTTTCTTTTCATAGCGGATGATTTTAAGAAAGGCTGCTTTGTAACCAAAACAGCCTTTACTGTTATTACTTGTAGTTAACAAGCACACTGTTGAGTTTCACATTGATCTTAGGATCTATCGCAATATTGTTTTTTACAGATTTCATAATTACATTCGTCAGGTTCTTTCTTCCCATTGTTGGAGGGCATATCGTATATTCATCAGCACCTCTTACCGTAAGTTTGTTTAAAGATGCGATGTCTTTCTGGCTCAGAAGTGCGGCATTCGTGGCAAACTGATTGTTTTGGATAGAATAATAGTTTGTGCCAAGTTCTTTCGCTCCATACTTTTTGATAATGCCATCCACTTTTGTTTTAAGATCTCCATACTTTTTCCAATCGATATTGGCTTTTAACAGGCAGCCACGGATGATGTATTGTCTGTTGACTTTGTAGATGATGAAATTGGTTCCGAGACTTGTCTGGTGGAGTTTTTGTAAGGATAGCAATGTTTTCATGTCTTCGTCTGAGATCTTCTTTACATCTTTGATGAGGTAATTATTATCAACGATGTAGTTGCCTTTGTCTTTGTAGAAAGACATTTCCTGAGGTTTCAACTGGGAAAAGATTATTACGAATCCCACGATTACCCCAATTAACAATAATGTTTTTGTTTTCATGTGGTTGTTTTTAAAAATAGTCCCTACTCTGTTTAGGATTTTCGGGTTCTTCCTTTTTGTATGTTTTAAATGATAGTAACTTATGTTTTCAAACAGGAATTTGAAAAATTTAGAATTTCAGATACTTAATGGATAGCAATGAGGCTTTTCTCATTTCAAATAGCTCACGCAAATACTTTTATATAAAGCATTTTTAAAATGTAATACATATTTGCCAATAACCACAAACGGATATCCGTGTAGGAAGGTTGGGTTTTAGGTAAATTGATAAAAGTATCTTAAAGTTAAAGCTGTATTAAAGCTTGTTGATGGGTGTAGTTTGGAAAATGGTTAACCCGAATTGGGATTGTTTTTATAGATCTGGCTTTCAGACAATAATGCCTGATATTACCTGAAATAGTTTTGCTTTAAATAAAATAAATCCCGAAGGAGGTCGGGATTTATTTTTAATCAAATTAATTCTTCTTTCTTCAAGAGCGAAATAATTCTTTGCAAAAATGAATTGGATATTTCAGTCTTAGTTTTTTTTACAGAAGAATCCGTTTTACCTTTCGGTATCCCGGCTTTTTGATTCTCATGGTTAGTTTTTGTTTCTCCTGCAATCATCTTGTTTCTTAGTGTTTTTACCCCTTGTTCTCTTTGCAAACATATAACTTATATGATAAAAAAGATATCCGTATTTTCCCGGTATTTTATATGTGTTTTTCCCTGTAAGTTCATTTAGGTAGGATAATAATTTGATTTTTCGATGTGTTAAATAATAAATTCAACCATCTGTATATGAAAATAATAAGTATATTTATATCTCTTTATAGAGAAATAATACAGAGGTGTCCGAAAATCTTTAAGAGTAGGAATTATAACTAAACAAAATAATTATGAAAAATCTAAAAAAACTTTCAAGAGTCCAAATGAAGGATGTACAAGGAGCTATAAGAGATTGCAATCCGCAGATTATTTGCAATGCTACTCAGGAATGCTGCCCGGGATGGGTTTGTGCTACGCATGGTCAATATTGTATCGCTTATTAACCAATCATATACATGTTAAGAAAGAGGAGAGTAATATCTTCTCTTTTTTTGTGTACAATGTTGAAAAAGGCAGACTGCTCAGAAAACGCTTTAAAATCCTTAAATTTGTTTAAATAAAAAAATGTATGAGCTTTTTTGAAGAAAAAAATCCGGAAATGGACCGATATTTAGAGGCACACGCTTCTTCAGAATCCGAAATTTTGAGAAAACTGAGAAGAGAGACTTACCAGAAGACGACGCAGCCGCACATGATCTCAGGGTATCAGCAAGGAAGACTTCTTACAATCATTTCTCAAATGATGCAGCCTAAAAACGTTCTTGAAATAGGAACTTTTACAGGATATGCCACGTTATGCCTTGCAACAGGATTAGCTAAAGACGGAAAAATTACAACATTGGATGTGAACGAAGACTTAGCCTATCTACCCAAAAAATATTTTAACGAAAGTGAATATGCAAACCAGATTCATTTTAAGCTTCAGGATGCAAAAACATTTTTACAGGAAACAGATGAGGTTTTTGACCTTATATTTGTAGATGCAGACAAAGAAAATTACGCAGAATATTTCAGACTGATAAAGCCTCATACAAAATCCGGTTCTGTTGTTCTTTTTGATAATGTACTATGGTATGGAAAAGTGCTGGAAGAAGATCCTAAACTTAAGTCTACTCAGTCTATCAAAGAATTAAACGATTTAGCGGCAAAAGACGAAGATTTTGAAAATCTTATTTTACCTTTGCGTGATGGAGTGAACTTCCTTCGCAGGAAGTAATTAGATATTCAAAGATCAAAAACATTTAAAGATTCTTATGATCGTCATTTTTTAATCTTTAAATTATTCAATCTTTAAACTCAGAGTTAATGAATAAAGGAATTTGTATTGTTACAGTAGCGCCGGTTCGTGCAGAAAGTTCAGACAGGGCTGAAATTGTTACAGAAATATTGTTTGGAGAAAGCGCAGATATTTTGGAAGTGAATAAAAACTGGACCAAAATAAAAATGCACTATGATGGGTATGAAGGATGGATGGATACCAAGCAGATCAAACTTGTAACGGATGAAGAACTTGCGAACAGAAAAGTAACTGTTGTGACTGAAGATTTTTCTTCCGTATTGATGAAAGATGGGAAAACATTACTATCTATGGGGTCTGAAGTGGAATTCCCTGTGGTAGCTTCCAGGAGAAGTCATGATGTACGGGAAAGTATAGCTCTTACCGCTAAAGAATTCCTAAACGTACCCTATTTGTGGGGAGGCAAAAGCTTTTTTGCAGTAGACTGCTCAGGTTTTACTCAATTGGTTTATAAAGTTCACAATATCAAAATACCAAGAGATGCTTCTCAACAGGCTGAAGTAGGGGAAGCGCTTACTTTTATAGAAGAAACGCAGCCAGGAGATTTGGCTTTCTTTGAAAATGCTGAAGGGAAAATTATCCACGTAGGTATTATGTTGGAAAATCAAAAGATCATTCATGCATCCGGAAAGGTAAGAATAGATACTTTAGACTCTACCGGGATTTTTAATAAAGAGCTTAACAAACATACACATAAGCTGAGAGTCCTTAAAAGTGTGATTTAGAATATGAAAACCTCAGGCATACTTTTCATTGTGAATGCTTTCTTACTTGTTGTAATTTGGAGCTTTACAGTGATGAAATATGCAGGATTGCCAGATGTTATCCCCACCCATTTTGATTTTAACGGAAAAATAGACGGGCAGGCCGGGAAGGACTCAATATGGACTCTTCCATGTATTGCAACTTTCATTTCATTTCTATTCTTTGCGATATCAAAAAATCCGCAATCTTCTCTGCTGAATGTTCCCGATAGTTTTCGTGAAAAACAAAAGATAGGTGTCTATATTTTTTCGCTACAGCTTCCTGTAATGATTCTGTTTTTAGATATTATCGTAGAAAGTATTCGTATAGCGGAAAGAAAACAAACAGAGCTAAGCAATGCGGTTTTTTATATTTTAGGAATCATGTTTGTAGTAATAGGAACAGGCCTTGTTATCTCAATCCGCGAAGGAAAAATAAAGAAATCAGACCAATAAATTAGATTAACATTGAAACTGCTTTATACCATATTTATCAACCTTCTTACTTTCGGGATGAAAGTTTTCGCGTTATTGAATGATAAAACGAAGAAAGGCGTTGAAGGAAGAAAAGAATCTCTTCAAAAAGTTAAAACGGCATTTTCTAAAACCGATAAAGTGATTTGGATGCACGCCGCAAGTTTGGGTGAATATGAACAGGGATTGCCGGTTTTGGAAAAACTTAAAGAAAATCTTCCGGATCATAAAATTCTGATCACATTCTTTTCGCCTTCAGGGTATGAAAATGTTGTGAAAAAGAAGCATATCGGAGATGTAATCTGCTATCTTCCTTTCGATAAGAAAACTCTGGTAGAAGAATTTGTATCACAGTTTGATGTTAAACTATTCTTTACGGTGAAGTACGATTACTGGTACAATCTCCTTGCTGAACTGAAAAAAAGAAATGTGAAGATCTATGTCATTTCTGCCTTATTCTATGAGCGACAGTCTTTCTTTACTTCTTATGGAAAATGGTTTGTAAAGCAGCTTAAAAAAGATGTAGACTGGTTTTTTCACCAGACTCCGTTTTCCCTTGCATTGGCTAAAAGTATTGGATTGACTCAGTCTTCCGTAACCGGAGATACAAGATTTGACCGAGTGAAGCAGCTTAGAAAAAGAAATAATCATGTAGAGTATATCAAAGATTTTATTGGGAATCATAAAGCGGTAGTTTTCGGGAGCTCGTGGCAGGCAGAAGAGAAGATAGCCGAAAGACTTTCACAAAAGAATAGTACCCTGAAAATCATTATGGCACCTCATGATCTCAAGAGAGTAGATCATTTAAAAAATATATTTCCTGAGGCTTTACTGTACAGTGAAATAAAAAACACTAAGCTTTCAGATTCCAAAGCTCAATTGTTAATCATAGACAGTATCGGATTGTTGTCCAAACTTTATTCCTACGCTGATATCGCTGTTGTAGGAGGTGGTTTCCATGATGCCGGTCTGCATAATATTTTAGAAGCTGCAACATTTGGTGTTCCTGTGGTTTTTGGAAATCATTACAAAAAGAATCCTGAAGCAGATGATCTGATTGCTGCTGGGGGAGGAAAGTCTTTTCAACATGAATCTGAAGCCGCAGAATTTATCTTATTTCTGGCCAATCAGGGTAATGAGGAAGAACTTGTTGCAATGTCACAAAAGGCAGGTAGATTTGTAGATGAGAAACCGGACTCTACAGCTATGATTTTACAGAAAATTCTATCTTAAAAAACCTTGGCTTTTTATGTCTTTCATGATTTGATCAATGTTGTCAGGAATTTTATCAGACTCAAACCAGTTAAGATCGAGACTGTTATTGATGCATAATTTTTGTAGATAATGATTTTCGGAAACTTTACTTTGAATGCGTCGTAAATAATCATCAAATTCCATCCAGTAATCTTCATCCAGTTTCTTTATCAGAATTAGAGATTTGAAAATTTTGTTGATCAGATACAGATAAAGTTTATACACATTATCAAAGCGCTGTCTGCTTAAATCATTGTTGTAATCCAGTATTTTGTCGATAAGAAGAAGGTTAAGTGAGACTTCACCAAACTTATCCGTGGTAATTTTAATATGTTCTGTGATTTCTGCACTTATTTTTCGAATAATGGTCAGGAAATATTTGGCATTTCCAATGTATTTTGCAGCGAGAAGAATTTTTTCCTCTACATTTTCTTCCATTGCATTTCTTTTATCATCCGTAGTTTCAGGGTCGATGAGCTCGAAATATAACTTTTTAGATAAAAGCTTATCTTTTCTCAGTAGTCTGAAAATAAGTCTATCTTTTTCCACATTTGAGAAAGCACTTAATGCTGCTTTAAACTCCTTTGAATACTCCATTTAATTGAAAATTTTCGAATACTTCATAAATCCATTCAGCGCCCAGTTTGCAGTATAATACAATGAGGTAATTGTTGAAAACCCCATGAATTCTTTATACACAAGGTACTGATCCTTGATCATATTTTTTTTATTTCGGGAAACACTGTTTTCTCTCATTCTGTATTTGGCCAGTGTTTTATTGATAGGCATTCCTTCCGGAATTACTTTGAGAAGATTCAGCCACATCACATGGTCTTCACGCTTACTTTTCACAGGAAACATGAATTTACCCACTCTTTTTGTATCATACATCGTAGAAACAGGAGCCAGACGACAGGTTTTCAATAAATTTGAAAAAGTAACAACCTTGTCTGCCAGAAAATCTTTCAGTATAGGCTGCAATTGCTCATTACATCTTGAATAATTACAGTAAACAAGCTCTGCGTGATGTTCCTGCATATAATCTGTCATGGTTTCAATATATTCCGGGTACCAGAAGTCATCAGAATCCAGAAACGCAATATATCTTCCCTGAGCTCTTTCCAGACTGTTGTTTCTGGCATTTCCCGCACCACCGTTTTTCTCCAGTACCTGCAGTTTTATTCTGGGATCATTATATTTCTTAATGATTTCTACGGTATTGTCTTTGGACAGGTCATCAGCAATCAACCATTCCCAATTTTCATAGGTTTGGTTGAGGACAGACTGTATGGTTTCTTCTATAAATTCTGCTGAGTTATAGCAAGGTGTGATGATAGAGACAAGATCTTTCATTTGTGCAGTAAATATCGGCAAAATTATAAAAATCTTTTTTCATAAAGATGCCAGGAGGAAATCCCGACTCCAATAACGACCAGCATACAGATAATACTCATCACATAGGGATTGTAGTCTTCAAACAATCCTAAAGTCTGGAAAGTTCTGATAATAGGAAAGTGGAAAATGTAAATTCCGTAGGTGAAATCACCATATTTTCCGAAATTATTTAAGAATTTGAATGAATAAGCAATATACATGACGATAACACCAATCATCATTGGGGAAAAAAGCTGAATGTTTAAATACAGATCAATCCACACAGTGGCAAAAGCAATGATGAAGATGATATTTTTATGTTTGATGAATTTATCAAAATTAAAGTAGATCAGCATTCCGGGGATAAAATAGGATAATGTTCCGGGCAGCTGTTTGGCGAGGGAAATTTTATTTAAAGATTCAAAATAATTTAAATAAATAAGAGATAAAAAATATAAAATAACCAAGCTTATATTTCTGTATTTATTATTCTTTCCGAAAAGCAAGAATAGTAAAGGTACAGAGAAATAATAGCACATTTCTATTTTCAGCGTCCACAGAGCACCGTTCACTGCCTGATTTCCAAAAACTCCGGGAAGCCAGGGTGCTTTAAAATTTAAAAATATCGAATTCCAAAAAAGGTATTTGTAAACCTGCGTATTACTGAAATATTCGGTTAAAGAGTAAGTACTTACGAGGCTTAATAAAATAGCACATAAAAAGATAACCAATAAGTAGGCAGGAACAATTCTTTTGATTCTCTTTTTTAAATAACTTTTAAGACTTGAAGACCTGTCATAGCTCCTCGCAATAAGAAACCCGCTTACTGCAAAAAAGCCGAAAACAGCAATTTCTATAGGGCTGTGCTCAAAAATTTTGAGATCAGGAGAAGCGCTGAGAGTGCCAAGATGTCCAAGGAAGACAATAAAGGCGAGGAGAACACGTATAAAATCAAAATTGTTTTTCGTTATATCCTGCATTTGTATTTGTTTCCTGCAAAAATAACTTTTTTAGGAGAATGAATGATGCTCATGTATTCATTATTTACTAAATAAAGGGAAAATGAGGTCTGAGTGTTTTAAAATATGTAGAAATAAAGGTCGATAAAATAATTTTTCATAAAAAATAGTAATATAAATCAAAAAAATTATAATTTTAGCGCTTGAAAAAATTGATCTATGAAGAAATTAGCATTACTATTTGCAGGATTGTCTTTATTTGCCGCTACAGGATGTAGCAGTGATAGTGATACCGTTCTGGAAGCTCCTTTAGTTGGAACATGGCAACCATTAAAAGAAGTAGTTACCACTGTAGAGGTGGGTGAGGACCCGGTTTCTAACACGATTACTTACACGGATTGCCAGAAACAGACAAGATGGTTCTTTAGTGTTGATTCTAAAGGTGCAAAAACCAATTGGGGAGATACCGCTACACCTGGGGTTTGTGCTATTCTGTCTGATATAAAGTTCAACTATACCTATGATAAGGATTCTAAATCTGTTCAAATGAAAATTCAGGGAGTGGTAGAACCACAAAATGCAAAGGTGGTAACGTTAGATAATAATACGCTTAACCTTGCTGTAAGAGAAGAAACTCAAGATCCTACTGTATTTCAAACCAGAACATATACGTTCAGAAGAGTGGTTCAATAATAGTATACTTCATGATATAAAATAGATCTCATCTCCGGATGGGATTTTTTTGTTGAACAACGAATGATAGTTCATTATAAATTAAATTTTTATTTGTTTTAAAATCACTAATTTTGTGAATCTTGTAAAAAAGAAAAATATTCAAAGTCTAACATATAATCTATATAAAAGTGTTTTACGATCATCAGCAGATAGAAAAAAAGTGGCAGAAGTACTGGGAGGAAAATCAAACTTACAAAACCTCCAACAACACAGATAAACCTAAATTTTATGTTCTCGATATGTTTCCGTATCCATCAGGCGCTGGGCTTCACGTAGGTCACCCGCTTGGGTATATTGCATCCGATATTTATGCGAGATATAAAAGACACCAGGGGTTTAATGTCCTCCATCCGGTTGGGTACGACAGCTTCGGACTTCCTGCTGAACAATATGCTATCCAAACAGGGCAGCATCCGGCAATCACTACAGAACAGAATATCAACAGATATGAGGAGCAGTTGAAAAAAATCGGTTTCTCTTTCGACTGGAGCAGAGAATTGAGAACTTCAGATGCTTCTTATTATAAATGGACGCAGTGGATCTTTATTCAGCTGTATCATTCATGGTACAATAAAGATACTGATAAGGCAGAAGCTATTGAAACTTTAGTTCAGCACTTCGAAGAAAAAGGGACAGAAGGCTTAAATGCCAATCAGAACGATGAACTTAGCTTTACTGCAGAAGAATGGAAAAACGCTTCCGATCTTGACAAAGAAGATATCCTATTGAACTACCGTCTTGCTTATAGAGCAGAAACGACTGTTAACTGGTGCCCTGCTTTAGGAACAGTATTAGCAAATGATGAAATAAAAGACGGAAAATCGGAAAGAGGAGGCTTCCCTGTATTTCAGAAAAAAATGATGCAGTGGAGTATGAGAATTTCTGCTTACTCTGAAAGATTATTACAAGGACTTTCAACAATAGACTGGCCACAGCCCTTAAAAGATTCTCAGGAATACTGGATTGGAAAATCTCAGGGAGCTCAGGTACAGTTTCAGGTAGAGGGTCATGACGAGTTTGTTGAGGTCTTCACGACTAGACCTGATACCATCTTTGGAGCAACTTTTATGGTATTGGCTCCTGAAAATCCTTTAGTAGAAACTATTACTACCGATGCTCAAAAAGTAGAAGTAGATACTTATATTGAAGAAACTTCCAAGAAAACAGAAAGAGACAGAATGTCTGACGTGAAAAACGTGAGCGGAGCTTTCACAGGAAGTTATGCAGTAAATCCTTTCAGCGGAGAAAAAATGCCAATCTATATTTCAGACTATGTATTGATGGGATATGGAACGGGAGCGGTTATGGCGGTTCCGGCGCACGACGAACGCGATCACAGATTTGCAAAGAAATTTAATCTGGAAATTAAAAAAGTAGTTGAAACGGAAGAAGACGTTCAGGAGAAAGCTTTTGATTCTAAAGATTCCGTATGTGTGAATTCTGACTTCTTAAATGGTTTGAATTACAACGATGCGAAGTCTAAAATGATTTCCGAAATTGAAACTAAAGGGATCGGTCGCGGAACAATCAACTACAGACAGCGTGATGCTATTTTCTCAAGACAACGTTATTGGGGAGAACCGGTTCCTATATATTATAAGGATGGAATGCCTTACACACTTCCGGTTTCAGCTTTGCCGCTTGAACTTCCTGAAGTTGAAAAATATTTACCTACAGAAGACGGAGATCCGCCATTAGGAAATGCAAAAGTATTTGCTTGGGACGAAGCTAATCAGAAAGTAGTTTCAGTTGACTTAATTGATGATACAACAATTTTCCCATTAGAATTATCTACGATGCCAGGTTGGGCAGGAAGCTCATGGTATTTCCTTAGATATATGGATCCTAATGACGAAGAAACTTTTGTTAAAAAAGAATTAGCAGATTATTGGGGACAGGTAGACCTATATATAGGAGGAAGCGAACACGCAACCGGTCACTTATTATATTCCCGTTTCTGGAACATGTTCTTAAAAGACAGAGGATATATCAGTCACGACGAACCTTTCCAAAAATTGATCAACCAAGGAATGATCTTGGGGATGAGTGCGTTTGTGTATAGAGTGAAATTTGATTTGAAGATTATTACAACTTCAAATGAAAACCCTTCTTTTCAAGATGAATCATTAGTAGTATTAGAACGATATATTCCTAAAGATTTTACTAAAATAATAAAGCCTGAAGCTTTGGGAGCCTATTTAATAAATGAAGAGAGTTTTAGTAAAATCTTAGATACTATTTATGTTCAACACGATTCAGAAGTTAGTATTAAAAAAGAGTTTGGTAATTATAGTGTTCAAAAACTTCACGTTGATGTAGCTTTATTAAAAGGAACATCTGATGAATTAGATATAGAAGAGTTTAAAAAGTGGAGGCCGGAATTTAATGATGCAGAATTTATTTTAGAAGATGGAAAATACATGACAGACCGTGAAGTAGAAAAAATGTCCAAGTCTAAATATAATGTAGTAAACCCGGATGATATCTGTGAAGAATACGGGGCAGACGGTTTAAGACTATATGAAATGTTCTTAGGACCATTAGAACAATCCAAGCCTTGGAATACTCAGGGATTAAGTGGAGTATATGGTTTCCTTAAAAAATTCTGGAACCTTTACTTCAATGGAGATGTATTTGAAGTTTCAGATGAAGAACCTACAAAAGCAGAATACAAAGTTTTACATACCTTAATAAAGAAGGTGGTATATGATATTGAAAATTTTTCTTTCAATACTTCCGTATCATCGTTCATGATTGCTGTAAACGAACTTCAGAAAATAAAATGCAACAAACGCAATATTTTAGAACCGCTTGCCGTTATCATCTCTCCATATGCCCCTCACATTTGTGAAGAGCTTTGGAATATGCTAGGTCATAATACATCGATAGAATTTGAGAAATTCCCGGTGTTGAATGAAGATTATTTAGTCGAAGACGAAATTGAGTATCCGGTAAGCGTAAATGGTAAAATGAAGTTCAAAATTTCCCTTTCAGCTCAATTATCTGCTAAGGAGGTGGAAGATTTGGTGATTTCAAATGAGAAAATGCAACAGATTTTGGAAGGAAAAAGCCCTAAAAAAATCATTGTTGTCCCTCACCGTATTGTGAATATCGTAATTTAAAAAAAAATTAACATTGGGAAATTAAAAAAAATGGGTGTCTTATTTTTTTGATTTTTTAACTCAAATGTTAAATTGGGAAAAAATAAATAAAATAATTTAAAATAATTATTATTTCGAAATCGTATTAAAATTTCTTTATCAAAAAAAAGCAAAATGTTTAATTAAGACTCTTGCATTTTAATTAATTTTGCCTTTAATTTACACCCTGTAAAATTTTAAAACAATATAATTTAGTTAAATATGGAAATGAATGTTTCAAAAAATGATGAGCAAGTAGTTGCTAGAAAGGCAGGAGGTTTAAATCCAGCTGTTATTATTCCTATTCTATTTGCTATAGGAGTATGTATTTATTTATTCGTTCTTGGTAGCCCAGGAAACTTTAAAGATGCAGATAAACTAGGAAGTGGATCTGTAGCTTTCTCAAGTGTTGAAGGAAAAGACATTCACCCAGAATCGTTCTTAGGTATTATCTACAAAGGAGGAATTATCGTACCAATCTTGATTACTTTCATGATTACAGTAATCGTTTTCTCTTTCGAAAGATATTTCGTTTTAGGTAAAGCTGCTGGAAAAGGAAACTTAGACAACTTCGTTGTACAAGTAAGAAGCTTACTAAACCAAAACAAAATTGACGAAGCTATCGAAGAGTGCGACAGACAACAAGGTTCTGTAGGTAACGTAGTAAAAGAAGGTCTTACTACTTACAAAGCGCTTTCTCACGATAACACATTAAATAAAGAGCAGAAAATGGTAGCGCTTAACAAAGCTATCGAAGAAGCTACAACTCTTGAGATGCCAATGCTTGAGAAAAACATGATGATCCTTTCTACTTTAGGTACAGTTGCAACGTTAGTAGCTCTACTTGGAACAGTAATCGGGATGATCAAGGCATTCTTCGCATTAGGTTCAGGAGGTGGTACTCCAGATGCTGCTGCTCTATCTACTGGTATCTCTGAAGCCTTGATCAACACGGCATTAGGTATTGGTACTTCAGCAATCGCTATTATCCTTTACAACTTCTTTACTTCTAAAATTGACGGACTTACTTACAAGATCGACGAGATCTCTATGAGTATCCAACAATCTTTCGCTGAATTCAACTAAGAATTAGCAAGGTATTTGCATTAGCAATTAAAAGAAGTTTAATTAAAAATATTTTATAATAATGGCGAGAGTCAAACCTAAAAGACATGGAGTAGTGACGGACATGACCGCAATGTGTGACGTTGCGTTCCTACTTCTTACGTTCTTTATCTTGACCACTCAGTTTAAGAAACCTGACGTGGAGCAGATCAAACCGCCATCTTCAATTTCGGAAAAATTGCTTCCTGATGCTAGTTTAATGACTATCAATGCTACTCCGGACGGAAAATTCTATTTCCAGCCAGTAGAAAATGCATCAGAAAGAATTGCTCTTTTGGATAAAATGGGACAGAAGTATGGAATTACTTTTGACAACAACCAAAAAGCTGCTTTCCAGAAAGTTCAGGCAATTGGAGTTCCAATGAACCAACTTAAAGGTTATTTGGACATGCCTGCAGATGAGCAGAAAAATTATAAGAGTCCTACAGGTATTCCTATGGACAGTACAAATAAGCAATTAATTGACTGGGTAAAAGAAAGTTTAAGTGTTAATCCTGACTATAAGTTGGCGATTAAAGGAGACGTTACAACTCAGTACCCTAAAGTTAAAGGCCTATTTGAAGGTTTAAGAGATATTGATTTTCTTAAATTTTGGTTGATTACATCACAAGAAGGTAAACCTAACGAATAATATCGATAGAAATGGCAGAAGTACAAGTACAAGAGAAAGGCGGCAAGGGCGGCAAGGTCCGTTCCAAGAAGCAAAGTACCAGGGTCGATATGACTCCGATGGTGGACTTGGGTTTTCTATTGATTACCTTCTTTATGTTCACAACTACATTCAGTAAACCGAATGTTATGGATTTAGGTCTTCCGGCAAAACCAAAGCCAGATGCACCTAAACCACCACCAACAGAAATTAAACTTTCTAACTCTATTTCTATCTTATTAGGAAAAGACAACAGAGTTTTCTGGCACCAACAAGATGCTACATCTTTAAATGACCAGACTCTTATGGAAACTACTCTTGATAGAGAAGGAATTAGAAAAGTAATTCAGCAGGCAAAATCTAGAGCTGCAGATCAAACGAAATTTACCGTGATCATTAAGCCAACTGACGATGCAGTATATAAGAACTTTGTTGATATTCTTGACGAAATGGCAATTACCAAAAGTGAGCAGTACGGTGTTACTGACATCAAGCCTTGGGAAAAAGCTGTATACGAGAAGAAAGTAGGTGGTGCAGCAGCGCCGGCTCCTGCAACTAAGTAATTTAACCATAAAATTGTTATATCTAACTCTATGGCAGATGAAAATGTATACGGTCAGAATCTTACTTTAGACGAGATCGTATTTGAAAATAGAAACAAGGAATATGGTGCCTATGATCTTAGACATCAGTATCCGAGACTTTTAACAAAGTCTTTTATTATCGGAACAGCATTATTCCTTTTGGCAGCTTTGTCTCCGTTCATCTATCTTACGATTAAAAATCTTACAGCTCCACCTAAGCAAGAAGTGAAGGCAGATCTTGTAGATATCCTGGAAGAAGAACCGATTATCGAGCAGCCTAAAGAAGAAGAACCACCTCCACCACCTCCACCTCCAAAAGAAGAGGAGAAAATTGAGGTAATTCAGAACGTAGTTCCTGAGCCTGTGAAAGCTCCGAAAATTGAAACTCCACCACCACCGATCTCTAAGCAGTTGGAAACTACAACTGGTTTACAGAATCAGGAAGGGGTAAAAGCTCCGGCTTATACTCCACCACCGCCACCACCATCTACAGGTACTAAAGCTAGTACTGCAGAGGTGAAAGCAAACAACCCTAACGAAATCTACAAAGATGTAGACCAGTCTGCGGAATATCCTGGAGGTATGGGTGCATTGAGAAAATTCTTGGGAGATAACTTTGACACTTCTTTAATGGAAGGAGGTGAAGGTACTTTAAAGACTAAACTGAAGTTCGTTGTAGAAAAAGACGGAACTGTATCGAACGTTACTATTGAAGAGAAATCTCCAAATGGCGACTTCAACAGTGAAGCAATGCGTGTAGTTAAGAAACTTAAAAAGTGGACTCCTGCTAAGAGAAATGGAGAAAGCGTTAGATCTTACTATAGCGTACCATTTACTATGAACTTTGAATAATTAGACTTATTTATTCAGAATATAAATAAAAAGAGAGGCATATGCTTCTCTTTTTATTTTTTTTGGTATTTTTGTTACATGATGTTCAATTGGTTATCCCTCATTACGGGATTGTTTTATATCGTTTTGGGAATTGTAGTCATTATCTACAAATTCTTTTTTACTATTTTGGAGCCTGCTATTGCCTATGCATTAGGAGTCTTATTGATAATTTATGGAGTGTTCAGAATCTACAGAGCAGTTTCAAAAATTAAAAAATCAAGAGATGAAGAGTAGTTTTAAAATTGCAGTCGTTTTTGTGCTGGGTATGATGCTTGCGGGCTGCAAAAAAGAGGAAAAATCTCCTTCTTATCATAAAGGTGACCTTACCATTCTTACCGACGAATCCTTTCAAAGTGTGACAGAGGCTTTAGCTGACGGCTATATGATCAATTACCCTGAAACACATATTAAAGTTGAGACTAAAAAAGAAGACTTAGGTCTTCTTGAATTGCTGAAAGGGAATGCCAAGGTAGTGGTTATGTCCAGAAACCTTAATAAAGAAGAAATAAAAACATACGAAGAGAGAACAGATCTGAAGTTTCTCCCTGCTAAATTCGCTGCCGATGCAGTTGTTTTTGTAGTTCCAAAAGATTCTCCAAAAGAAAGTATTTCAATGGAAGAAATCAGTAGTGGACTTCTTTCAGATAATAAAGAATTTATTTTTGACGGAACCAATTCAAGCAACCTGAACTTTGTTGCAGAAAAGCTTAAAAAAGAACCGAAAGATATTAAATTTTCCATTATTCCGGGAAATCAGAAAATCATAGAAGAGTTAGCAAAATATCCTAACAAAATTGGGGTAGTAGGTCTTAACACTTTTAGTCGACCTTATGATAAAACCTCTGAAAAGCTCAGAGAAATGGTTAAAGTGCTTCCTGTAGTGAATAAAGGAAAACTATATTCGGCAGATTTTGAAGGACTCCGTTCTATGGAGTATCCATTTACAAGAGTACTTTATTTTCTTGCCAACGAAGGTAATTTTAATATTGCCAATGGATTTATAAGATTTTCATGTACCCATTTAGGACAAAAGATTGTACAGAAAGAAGGTCTACAACCTTATAACCTGTATAAACGAGAGGTTCAAATGCGTTAAAAATTATTAAACTCACAATTTACCCCTATTAAAAATAACGTTTTGGTCTGAAAATTGTGTAGAATATAACTCAATTATTAGAAAATATAAAATGAAAGATATAATGAATATGAATGTAAAGAAGATTGCTTTTGGAGCAGCCGTGGTATTTTTTACCGGTTTTGCCTCTGCACAAACATTGCAGGATGGTATCAACAGTATAGACAGTGATAAATTTGCTCAGGCAAAAACCAACTTCACTGACATGATCGCTAAAGAGCCTACTGCTGAAAACTACTTCTATTTAGGAAATACTTTCTTAAAACAAGGAGAGCCTGATTATGCAAAGGCTACTGAAAGCTTCAACAAAGGTTTAGCTGCTGACAGCAAAAGTTATCTTAACAAAATTGGTCTTGCTACCGTTAAATTAGGAAAAGGTGACAAGAATGCTGTAGCAGAAATTCAGAAAGTAGTAACTGACTCTAGAGAAAAAGACGCTGAAGTATTATTCAGAGCTGCAGAAGCTTTAACTTTATTCGAAAAGAACAGTTCTCCAGACCTTGCTATCCAGTTCCTGACTAAAGCGATTGAAAAAGCAGAGAAAAAAGGAGTGCCTGCACATTACTACTATACATTAGGAGACGCTTACAGATTGAAAAGAGCTCCAGGTGAAGCAATGTCTGCTTATGATAAAGCATTACCTTTAGCTAAAAATAAAGCTTCTGTTTACACAAGAATGGCAACCCTATGGATGGCTGCTCAAGTATGGCAGAAAGCTAAAGAAAGTGTAGATAAAGCAATTGCAGTAGATCCTACGTATGCACCTGCTTATAAAGCATTGGCAGGTTATGATATCAGATATCAGCAAAATGCAAAAGCTACTCAAGACCTTATCAACTATACAAAGTATGCTGATGAAGATCCATATACTCAATTAGAAATTGCAAAACTATACTTCACCAATGAAGATTATGCTAATTCTAAAACAGTATTAGACAAGATTTTTGATAAAATTGATGATCCAATCAAATTTAAGTTAAGAGCTTATCAGTTATATGCAGATAAGAACTATACTGAAGCAAAACAGAATATGGACACCTTTGTTTCTCAAGCTGAAAAAACAAGAATACAGCCTGCGGATCAAGGTTTACAGGGGCTTATTGCTGCTGGTTTAGCAAAAGACGAAAAGGATGCTGCTAAAAAATCTGCTTTAATGGCAGAATCTCAGCAGAAAATAGCTATTGCTAAAGCTGCAAAAGATGAAACCATGAAATGGGATCTTGAATTAACAAATATCGCTGGTGGCGGTGGGGTTTCTCAGGCAGAAGCTGATAAAGGACCTACTAACCCAACAATTGAAGGATTGAAAAAGCAAGTAGCTGCTAATGCTCAGGATTCTGACGCATTATTTAAGCTGGCTACAGCCTACCAGGAAGTTAAAAACTGGAATGGAGCAATTCTTACATGGCAGAAAATGTCTACTCTTCTTCCTGATTGGGCTCCGGCTTATTATAGCCAGGGATACTCTTATCAGCAGGCAGGGAACAATGATGCTGCTAAAATTGCTTATGAGAAATTCATCAGTACTGTAAAACCTGCAGATCAGGAAGCTAACAAGCAGACTCTTGCGTATGCTTACTTTGCAGTAGCGTATATGAGCAAGGATTCTGATGCTGCAAAAGCAAAAGATTATGTTGCTAAATCTTTACAGTTGGATCCTACTTATCAGGATGCTGTAAAATTGAACGCAGAGATCAACAAGTAATTTAAATTTTAAATTATAGATATTAAAACTTCCCATTCATAATGTTTGGGAAGTTTTTATTTTAAATCTTATCTTTGAATATATGAAAATTGATATACTTGCTTTTGGAGCTCATCCTGATGATGTTGAACTTGGGTGTGGAGGAACTATTGCTAAAATGGTTTCTGAAGGAAAAAAAGTTGTTGTTGTAGATCTTACCAGAGGAGAACTGGGAACAAGAGGTACAGATGAGACAAGAAAAGCAGAAGCGGCAGATGCTGCCAAAATCTTAGGACTTTCAGCCAGAGAGAATCTGGGAATGAAAGATGGCTTTTTGGTCAATTCTGAAGAATACCAAATGCGGATCGTAAAAATGGTTCGCAAATACCGCCCGGAAATCGTCTTAGCTAACGCAATTGATGATAGACATCCAGACCATGCAAAAGGAGCGAAATTAGTGTCGGATGCGTGCTTTTTGTCCGGATTACGAAAAATTGAAACAGTTGATGAAGGAGAAATTCAGGAAGTGTGGAGACCCAAGCATATTTTTCATTATATTCAGTGGAAAGATATCAAACCAGAGTTTGTTATTGACATTTCAGAATTTCTTGATAAAAAAATTGAGTCGTGTATGGCTTATAAAACCCAGTTTTATGACCCAACTTCTAAAGAGCCGGAGACTCCAATCACTACAAAAGACTTTTATGAGAGCTTAACTTACCGTGCACAGGATTTAGGCCGATTATCGGGAGTTGCTTATGCTGAGGGATTTACGTCTGAAAAATTAATTTCTTTGAAAAATTTTGATGGAATTGTTTGGTAGTTGAGGAAATTGTCCTATATTTGCACTCAGAAAACGGTGATTGTAGCTCAGTTGGTTAGAGCGTCGGATTGTGGTTCCGAAGGTCGTGGGTTCGAGACCCATCATTCACCCAAAGAAAGTACACTTTTTGAAAGTGTACTTTTTTATTTTACAGCTGTTTCAATCTTACAATAGCATCTGTTTTTTTATATTTTCTAAAAACTTTTTCCTGATATTTATTCATAATACCAATGTCGGTGTACAAAAATGGTATTTAAAGTATCCATCACTTTTGAGTCGGATACTGGAAATAGTAAAGATATGTTTTGAAATAATATAATTTTATTTACGCAAGTACAAGAAGGAGTTCACCATGTTCTATTCTTTTTTACTTGATATTCGTCATGAAATCCCAAATTGATACAATAGCCGCTGGAAATTTTTGTTATATTTAGCCTGCACTAACGTCGAAATATGGAAATAAAAGTCACAGTAAAGCAATTGGGAAAGAAACACCCTGTTCTTTCTGAACAAAACATCGAGATCATGTACAATGATTCTCAAATCTCACTAGAAAATCTTTTAAAGCTGATCGTTCAGCAACAAGTAGAAGCTTTCAATGCAAAATCATTTGAACTGGAAGATGAAGATGATGCTAAAATTCCTCAGGATAATTATCTGAACATTCTCACGGACACCGGAAAAGTAGGTTTCGGAAGCATTTATAACCTCAAAAAAGCAGATCTGCAAAAAGCTCAGGAAAATGTTATTCAGGCCTTTGAAGATGGTATGTTTGCCGTTTTTTATAATGATGAGCAACTGGAGAATCTCGAAGAGCTCGTTGATCTGTCCCTACAGCATTCATTCACTTTTATCAGGCTGACGTTTCTGGCAGGAAGCTATTGGTAACTAAAAATACAAAATAATATACAAAACATGGAAATCACAAAAAAATTAGAATCGAAAAAACTACCTAAGAATTACAACGAAAAATTACGAAAAGCTCTCATAGAGTACACAGAAAAAGGGACTTCTGTTCAGATATTTCCGGAAAAGCCCATCCTTACAAAAGAAGCAGCAGAGCTGGGTCTACTGCTGATGGGGAAAACGAATTATTATCAGGGATTCACTTTAGGCTCAAAAGATGCCGATAAGCTGAAAGAATATATAAAACCTAATATTTGGGAAGATAAAGACTATTACAATCTATTAGTATTTTATTTTGGTGACAATGCAGATCTGGTAAAACATGCATGGAATAAAATGCCTTATAAAATGTATCAGACGGGCTACGGACGGCGTTCCTTCCGCGCACCTCATCATGAAAGATTTGTGATGATCAATCAGGCGAATCTTATAAGAGAGCTTCTTCGCTTCCCATGCAAAAATTCATACGATAACGAATATTACGACCTTACGCTGGAAGAGCAGATCATTTACGATAATGAAATTTTTAATAACGTAAGCCAGTTTTACGTTTGGTCTGCAGCTATTGACACGGGAAACACGGCCATTTTTCAATTGATTGAGGATATTATTTTCAACAAACATGCTGAAGGAAAGGTATCCTGGAGAATTATCAAGGCTTTACTGAACAGTGATCAGAAACATTGCTGGGAGCTGGTGGAAAAGCTTCTTATTGCTGCTCAACGTCAGGAAGGCTTAAGACAAACTATATTGGAAGCTTTGGATGAAACCAGTATCGGAGCTTTGGAATATATGACCAACGTAATTGTTGAACATAAACTTACCCGTTTTTCATCCGTAGTAAGGGCTATTGATACCTGGACAGGCTTGGGCTGGGAATCCGAAAAAGAATCGGTGGTGAAGAATATTGTATCATTGGCACATCATTATTTCAGTAATCCAGAAGCGATTCCTGATGCCGTTAATGGTAAAAATAATATAGAAGCATACATGGCACTTTGGGTGCAGGGAGTATGGGATGTGGAGAAAACGATTCCTTATTTACATCAGTTATTTGACAAAGGTAATGTGGAAAAGAAATGCCTGGCGATAAAGTTTGCTTCCGAAACCGGAGATCCTTACATTCAAATGCCATTATATTACAAAGCAGTACTGGATGGAGATCTGCAAGTACTGGCCTTTGCAGGTAATCATATGTCTGCGCTGTTAAATGTCAATACAGATTCAAAATTTTTTATCAATAATCCTGACTATCCCGATTTCTTTGAAAAACTAAATGATCTTACTCAAAAAATAGAGGTGAAAGAAAAGAAGTTTGAAGGAAAAATATTCTCATGGCTGAATACCACTTTTAGAAAAAATGATTTATATGCCTCCATGTTTTATCTGGTAGGAGAGGATAGTAATAAATTAGATATTGTTCTTTCTTATTTTGATCAGTTTGACCTTTCTTTACGTGAATTGTTAACGAGAAATATAGTAGGAACGCTTTATTGTTATTCCCTTTCATATGGAGTTGGAAAAGCAAGCAAAAAAGTAACTGATTTTCAGAAAGAATTTGCCTTTAAAATCATAAAAGACAGAGGGGAAGCTTTGATTGCTTCTGGTATCAATGTGTTGCTGCAAAATCCTTTAAGTAAGGAAGAAATTATGACTTTCTTCGACCTGTTTAAAAGAAAAGGAGGTACACTCCGTAAGAAGCTTATAGAGCTTGTTGTAGGACAGGAAGACGAGGTTATCATTCCATTGGTGGATGAATTGTTGGCAAAAGGAGATATAGAGCAGAGAACAGCCTCGCTGGATATCATGCTTCAGCTTCAAAAAGTGAAAAGGGCTTCATCTCAGATTACAAGTTGGGCGCAACAGTATAGCGAAAGAACGAAAATCTCAGATAGGGAGCAGAATTTGCTTGAACAGATCAACCCTTCTTCAGACAAAAAGATTCTTTCTCCGGAAAATGGATTTGGGTTTTATGATCCTACAGCAATATCAAAATTTGAATTGCCAAAAGTTGAGAAGAATTCAATATACGCACAATCAACAAAAGACAATAAATATGGTTTCACTCAACCCATAGAAAAGATAAAAGATGCGCTGAAAAAGCTGAATGATCTCTTTCTACAGCATAAGGATTATGAATATGAAGCTGAAGATTGGAACGGTTCTAAAACTACCGTATTAATGGGGAATGATTTCCGCCAGATCAAAAGAGAAACCGATGGTTTTACCTCTGAACAGCTGGCGTCCAATTATCCTCTCTATGAAATATGGCAGCAGTGGTATCAAGATTCAGGATGGCAGCCGAGAGATTTGTTTTTAGTAACATTTGCTGAGAATTGTGATCGTAAGAAGTTCAGAGAATTTTTGCAGGACTATGTGTTTTATCACAAAGATATTCTTCCTAATCCGATAAAGAATGGCTATTACTGGAGTAATCCTATCAGCTTTATTCTATACTCGTTGCAGCATAAATTTGTTTTTGAAGAAAAAACAGACTTTTTGATAGATGCCTGCAGTACGCTGTTTGCAAATCTGCCGGAAGAGATTATCAATTATAAAGGCAAAGAAGAAAAAAACTATTATTATCAAAACAACAGAGGAAACGGATGGCAGGAACAAGGCTTTTTTGATGTCTTTTTAAAAGCGATTCCATTAAAAGGTCTTACTGACGAGCAACATAGTAAGCAATGGAATTTATACCGATGGATGCAGTACAATGGATTGGAAGAATACATCAGTAATACCGTTCCACCGTTTTATTTATTCTGTAAAGCCTACGAACTCGATATTATTACTAAAGGAGAATTATACGAAGGAATTCTTACAGCGGATTCGCCGATAAGAGAACTTACAACCCTTAAATCTTACCACAATGAAAAACTGATAGAAGAGTTTTCCTTCCTGAAGCCGATGATTGAGAAAATTCAGAATGAGTTTTTGGATATAGAACTCATCCGCGGAGATGCCAATACATCTGTTTCGCATTTTGTACAGCAGTTTCAGTCTATGTATGGTTCTCAAAGGTTGATTCAAACGATGAAAGGTCTAGGGAAAACCGGATTGTATGCCAATTACATATATAGCTATGGAAGTGAAAATATGACCAAACAGAAACTTTTCTCGTGGCTGATATCTAATAGTTATCCCTTAGAATCGGATACCCAGGATGCGTTTAATGAGATGGTGAAGAAAGAAAAAATTGCAGAGCTTCGCCTTGTACAGGTGGCAGTATACGCTCCGCAGTGGCAAAAGCTGATCAGTAATTATCTTGGTTGGAAAGGACTTGATTCTGCCATTTGGTGGATGCATGCCCATACCAAAACAAGCGCTTACGAAGCCCAGAATGCTAAACTGGAAAGTGAAGTGGCTAAATACTCCTCAGTAGATATTCAGGAATTTAAAGATGGAGCTGTAGACAAAGACTGGTTTATAAAAGCCTATAAAGAATTAGGAAAAGCCCGTTGGGAAATGCTGTATGAGTCTGCAAAATATATTTCTGACGGAAACGGACACCGAAGAGCAAGACTCTATTCGGATACTCTTGCAGGAAGCCTGAAAATAAAAGAAGTGACTGCTAAAGTAAAAGATAAGAGAGATCAGGATTACCTCAGAGTATACGGGCTTGTACCTCTAAGCAAAGCAAACCCTGAAAAAGACGTTCTGAGCCGTTACGAATATATTCAGCAGTTTAAAAAGGAAAGTAAAGAATTTGGCTCAATGAAGCAGGCGAGTGAGGCATTGGCCATTCGTGTTGCATTGGAAAATTTGGCCCGTAATGCTGGCTATCCAGATCCTGTAAGGTTAACATGGGCCATGGAAACCAAGCAGATTCAGGGGCTTTTATCTAAAGAAACACAAGTAACTATAGACGGTGTTACCGTAGGTTTAATTATAGAAGACAATGGGAAAGCTGAACTTGTTGTATTCAGAGAGGATAAACAGCTGAAATCTATTCCGCCAAAGATTAAAAAAGATAAAGCGGTTATAGAGCTTGGGAATAACCGAAAGATCATGCGTGATCAATGGAACCGTTCCAGAAAGGGCCTGGAAGAAGCTATGATCCGAGGAGACGAGTTCTTGCTAAAAGAAATGAAGACACTCTTTGAACATCCGGTAATTGTAAAACATTTAGAAAAACTTGTACTGATTTCAAATGATCAGAAGATCGGTTTTTTCCATGATGGAAGTCTTGTGAATGCTCATGGAGAAATTCAAGAATTGAACGAGGGAAATACCCTGCGTATTGCGCATTGTGTAGATCTACATCAGCATTCCGTATGGAGTGATTACCAGCATTATTGCTTTAAAGAAAAACTGGTACAGCCGTTCAAACAGGTTTTCAGAGAATTATACGTGCCTACACCTGATGAGTTGAAAGAAAAATCAGTATCCCGTCGTTATGCAGGACATCAGATTCAGCCGAAGCAGACATTGGCACTTCTTAAAACGAGAGGCTGGAAGGTAGATTATGAAGAAGGTCTTCAGAAAGTATATCATAAAGAAGGTTTTCAGGTAAAGCTTTATGCATTGGCAGATTGGTTTTCACCTGCAGATGTTGAAAGTCCGACTTTAGAAACCATAGAATTTCATTCTTTAAAAGACTACAAGAATATTCCTTTTGAAAAAATTGATCAAAGGTTGTTTTCAGAAGTTATGAGAGATATAGATCTTGTTGTATCCGTAGCTCACGTAGGAGATGTAGATCCTGAAGCGAGCCATTCTTCTATTGAGATGAGAGCTGTACTCATGAAAGAAACAGCCCGCTTATTTAAACTGGATAATATCAAAATAGAAGGTTCTCACGTACAGATAAAAGGCCATATGGCAGAATACAGTGTACATTTGGGCAGTGCAGTTGTTCATCAGGTTCCGGGTAAATATCTGTCGATACTTCCGGTGCATTCACAGCATAGAGGACGATTGTTTTTACCATTCGCAGATGACGATCCGAAATCTGCAGAAGTATTGTCCAAAGTGCTATTACTGGCTAAAGATAATGAAATACAGGATCCAACCATATTGTCGCAGATAAAGCGTGAATATGTATAAATAGAAAAAAGGTACACTTCTCTAGAGTGTACCTTTTTTATTTTGAAATAACAATAAGTGGAGTTTCGGGCATAAAAAAAGCATCTTTTCAAGATGCTTGTGTTTTTAGATATTCTTTTTTTAAACCTCGTCGTCAGAGTCTATTGTGTAAGATCTGCTCTTGAAGTCTTTGTCATGTTTTTCTGAAATTACATCCTCACCCTTTTCATTAATGATGAAATCTGTGGACTCATTAAACATCTCCTGAAAACTCTTAAAATCTTCCTTGTAAAGGTAAATTTTATGCTTCTCGAATGTAGCTTCTCCATTCTCTCCGAAATTCTTCTTACTCTCAGTAATGGTAAGATAATAATCTCCTGCTTTCGTCTCGCGCACATCAAAGAAATAAGTTCTTCTCCCTGCTTTTAACACCTTCGTGAAAATCTCATTTTCATGGCGTTCCTTGTATTCACTCATTGTTAGATATTTTTTAATCTTGTTAAGAACAAATATAAAAGAATTCTTTTAATCACAAAATTTTTTTTATGATTTATTTAACAATTGAGAACGAAATGGCTAAGCAGTTACAGAATTGGCAATTTCTGTAAGGTTGATGATTTGATCGGCTTTTTGAGCGCTAGACTCTCTGTGTGTGATGATTATGGAAGTGGCGTTACTGATTTTCCTGTCAATATTTTCAAGGATATTCTGTTCCGTTTCGGTATCTAATGCAGACAGAGAATCATCAAAAATAATGATATTAGGGTCTTTAATTAAGGCTCTGGCAATGCATATTCTTTGTTTTTGCCCTCCCGAAAGCATAACACCCCGTTCACCTACCAGTGTTTTATATTGATCCTTAAACTCTATAATATTTTTATGAACGTCGGCAATCTCAGCGTATTCTACAACCTTCTCGTGAGAAGGATTATTAATGGCAAATCCAATATTGTTTTCAATAGAATCTGAGAATAAATAACTTTCCTGAGGAATATATCCTATAAAGTTTCTGTAATTGTAAAGGTTGTGCTCTTTCAGGTTTTTACCATCAATTAGAATTTCCCCCTCAGTGGGATCTAACAATCTGCAAAGTAGTAAAGCAATGGTTGATTTTCCACTTCCGGTTTTACCCATGATAGCTAAAGATTCCCCTGCTTTTACCTTAAAGCTTAAATTATCCAATGCCTTAATTCCTGTATTAGGATATACATAAGATACATTTCTGAATTCAATTTCTCCTGTAATAGGGTAGTTGTCAAAATTTGTATTGATGATCTCAGATTTTTTATCCATAAACTCATTGATCCTCTGCATTGAAGCTTCAGCTCTTTGGTTTACAGAAGTTACCCATCCAACCATAGAAAATGGGAAAATCAAAGTATTAATATACATGAAGAAATCGGCAATTTTACCGATACTCAGTTCCCCGGCAATATATTTGGTTCCTCCAACCCAGATAATAGAAACATTCAAAAGTCCGATTACAAATAGAATGATCGTAAAGAAATACGCTTCTGTTTTAGCGAGATCCAATGCTTTATTCTGATAGTCGGTTACCTTTACCCCGTAGTTTTTTTCAATATATTTTTCTCGTGCAAAAAATTTCACTACACGGATTCCTGAAAAACTGTCCTGTACAAAAGTAGATATCGCAGATTGGCTTTTCTGCATCACCTTTGATTTCTTATTAATGATAGAACTTACCTTATAAATAGCGTACGACAAGATAGGAAGAGGAAGCAACGTCCATACAGTCATGGATGCATCCGTTTTTACCATGTAAATAGCCGTAATCAGAACAAGAACAATAAGGTTGGCAACATACATTACCCCAGGCCCAAGATACATTCTTACCGCAACCACGTCTTCACTCAGCCTGTTCATCAGATCTCCAATTGTGGTTTGCTTATAGTCCGTTAAAGATAAATCCTGGTAATGCCTGTAAATTTTATTCTTAAGTTCATACTCAACCCTCCTGGAAGCCACAATGATGGTTTGTCTCATCATAAAGGTGAAGAATCCTGTTAAAAGTGAACAGCCTACAATAATTGCTACATAAATCAGTACCTGTTGATTGAATCCCAGATTTCCGCTTTTCGTAAGCTCATCTACTGATTTTCCTACAAACTGAACTTTATATATATTAAAAAAATTACTGGCAATAATAAATAATAGCCCCCAAAACAACAGGATCTTATGTTTCCAAAAATAGGGGTTTAAGGTTTTTAGCGCTTTCATATAGTTTTACAAAATTACAAAAATGTCATCACACTACGAATTTCATCAATTTTAAATTTCGTATCTTTGCAGCCATAAAAAAGCTCTTTGAATGTTAGGAAGACGACAAATCCGTGAAAAAGTAGTACAGACCGTGTATTCTTACTACCAAAATCCTGTAAAATTTGATGTTTTAGAGAAAAACATGTTTGCCGGGATAGAGAAAATCTATTATCTATACATCTATCAGCTCAACTTTCTGGTGAGTCTGAAAGAATTGGCAGAACATCAGATTGAAATTGGTAAGAACAAATACCTTAAAACTGATGCTGATATTAATCCTAACCAAAAATTCATCAACAACCAAGTATTGCTAAAACTGGAAGAAAATCCTGAAAGATTATTCTTTACAGGGCAACATAAGCAACTGAAATGGGATATGCATGATGATTTGTTGGTGAAGACTTTCCAGAGAATTACGGCTGGAAAACGTTATCAGGATTTCATGAAAGAAGAAGGTTATTCTTTTGAAGAAGATCAGAAATTTATCGGGAAACTATTCTTAAGATATATTGCTGAAAATGAAGATTTTCATGATTATTTAGGAGATAAAGAACTTTCATGGTACGACGATATTCATATTTCAAACTCAATGGTGCAGAAAACTATCGGTTTTCTAAGAGAAGATGAAGAAAGCAGAACGTTGATCAAAATGATCAAAGATGAAGATGATAAAACTTTCGCCAGCAAACTATTGAGAGATACCCTGAATAACTGGGAAAACAACGAAAAGAAACTGGAAGAAAGACTGGAAAACTGGGATCTTGAGAGAGTTTCTTTAATGGATAAAGTTATTTTGTCAACCGCGATTGCAGAGCTTGATAATTTTGCATTCACGCCTTCAAGAGTCATCATTAATGAATACATTGAAATTGCAAAAGTATTTGCTACAGACCGTTCCAATATCTTCATTAATGGTATTTTAGATAAATATTGTAAAGATCAAAATAGAATATAAAATGAAAAAGACGTTATCAGTTATCGCCTTGTCAATTATAGGTTTCGGATTGGTTTCATGTAAAAAAGAAAACAAAGAAATTCAAAACGCTGAAACAACTACAGTTACAGATTCTACAGCTACAGCAGCTCCTGTAATTGCTGATTCTACAGCACATACTGCAGCTGGTGAAGCAGCAGCTCCGGTTTCTAACGAGCCATCTACCTCTGTAGCTTTATCTGAAAGCAACTTCGATTTTGGAAAAGTTAAAAAAGGAGACAAAGTAGAACACGTATACGAAATTACCAACACGGGTAAAAATCCATTGGTTATCTCTGAAGTAAAGCCTGGATGCGGATGTACAGCTCCTGACTTTACAAAAGAACCTATCATGCCTGGTAAAAAAGGTAAGATTACTTTGCACTTTGATTCTTCAAACTTCGACGGAAACGTTCAGAAGTATGCAGATGTTTTTGCAAACGTAGAGAAAGCTCCAATTAAATTAACGTTCACAGCGAACATCCAACCATAATATTAAGAATATGTTGACACTATTTTTACAGGCACAGCCGGGAGGATCTTCATCTATGATGCTTGTTATAATGGGGGTAATGTTTGTAGGGTTTTATTTCCTGATGATCAGACCTCAGATGAAGAAGCAAAAACAGGAAAAAAACTTTCAAGACAACCTTAAAGTAGGAACCAGAGTTGTTCTTACCTCAGGACTTCACGGAAGAATTGCTCAGGTTCAGGATGATGGTTTTGTTATCGAAACATTATCTGGAAAACTAAAGTTTGAAAAAGCTGCAGTTTCAAGAGAAATGACAGAATCCCGTTTTGGAGATAAAGCAAAAACAGCTGATAAACCAGCTGACAAAAAAGAAATAGAAACTATTGAAGAAAAAAAATAATTCAGTTGGAAAATATGTAGCTGCGGCGGGTGAACAAAGTTCACCCGCCGCAGTCGTTTTTAGCCTATGATCTTGATCTATCATTAATTTTAGAAAACCCTCTCTTCATTTGTGAAAACAATTAGCAGGATTGTTGTCCAATAAAAATTATCTTTGCGAGATGAATCAAAACACAAACAAATCTGTTCTCATTTTAGGTGCCAATTCAGATGTGGCGAAACAGTGTATCAGACAATATATCTCAAAAGGGTTTTATGTGATGGCTGCTTCAAGAAATACTCAATCATTAGAAGATTTTGCTATTGAAAATAATCTGGATCGATCAAAAATTACCATTTTGTATTTTGATGCCGCAGATTTTGATTCTCATCAGAAGTTTTATACAGAACTTCCCGTAAAACCTCATATTGCAGTATACGCAGCCGGTTTTTTAGTAGACAATCAAAAAGCGTTGACTGATTTTAAAGGGGCAAAACAGATGATGGAAGTTAATTATATGGGAGGGGTTTCTATTCTAAGCATTATTGCGATGGATAAAAAAAACAAAAACCTTGAACGAATTATCGGACTGTCTTCATTGTCAGGAGTAAGAGGGCGAAAAAGTAATTTCGTGTATGGAAGTACAAAATCTGCTTTTACTCAGTTTTTAGCAGGATTAAGACAGGAATTAGCTTCCAGAAAAATCATTGTTAATGTTTTAGTTATTGGGTATATCCGGACAAAAATCAATGAAGGATTAGAGCTGAATGAATCATTGATCATGGAACCGGATTATGTGGCCGGATTTGTTGTAAACGCAGGAAATTCTTTTACTATTGTTCCTAACTTTAAGTGGAAGATCATCTATCATATTGTAAGACTTTTACCCGAAAGCCTAGTTGCAAAGCTTCCATAATAATGATGAAAGCTCAGATTTCTCTTATCCATGATTATATAGAAGAAATTAGGCTGGATAGTGCTCGAGAGCATTTTGAATATGAGCATTTTCCTTTTATTCAGAATATTTTGAATGGCTTCACAATGAATGAACAGGAAGATTGTATTAAAGAAATATTCAGCTGGTCAGAATTTCATTTGTATACTATTGCTGATTTTCTGAATACTACAGGTTTTCAGTTCAAAGGAGCGTTGGATTCAGGATATGTCTTCTGTACATGTTTTGCTAAAATAAATAATGTCGGATTTTTGACTTATTTGGGACAAGATCTTGAAATTCAGCTTAAATTTTGTAAAAGAGATCTGCCGTTTCAGGAAATAATGGACAATATCTATATCGTCATTGCCAATACAAAAGATGAAGAGTGGATCGAGCATTATTTGCAAATAATAGAGAATATCATTCATTAATTGTTCGCTGCAGGTTGAGGCGTTTTTTGTTATCTAACTCTATATGGAATCATCCTATCATTTTGAGTTCGGTATCTTTTTTGTAATTCTATGAGCAAAGTTATTTCTTCTTCGCAAGATTCAATTTCGAAATGATCATTGAGTAAAGCAGGAAACATCCTTTCTGCTGTCAATCTATTTAAAATATCACGTTATTTCCTTTTACTTTACGGGTGTAAGGCTGGTTTACTTTTGAAAGATTTGGTGTTTTTTCATGTTCATATTTAAATTCTGCGAGAAAAATCTTTTATTCATTCTTATACATATTAAAATAAGCAGTTATACAAATGGACGATTTAGAACTGAACAAGATTCAACAGCATTGGGACACCTTAATTTCTTCAGCGATTTCATGGGCACCGAGAATTTTTACAGCCATTATTTCTGCATTGCTTATTTATCTGATTGGATCATGGATGATCAGAATGATTAAAAAACTGGTGGCAAAAGCTTTCAGAAAACGTAATATGGAAGCATCGCTGCAGCATTTTCTGTTAAATATTATCAACTGGGGATTGAATATTCTTCTTTTCATTGTTGTAGTAACTCAGCTAGGTGTACAGACTTCTGCGTTTGTAGCCATGATTGGTGCTGCTGGTTTGGCCGTAGGTCTGGCTTTACAGGGATCTTTGACGAATTTTGCCGGCGGAATTTTAATCTTACTGTTAAAACCCTTCAAAATCGGTGACTTTATTGCTACCAACTCCGGGGTTTCAGGAACGGTGCAGGCTATTGATATTTTCCATACAAAACTTGTCACTCCACAAAACCAGCTAATTGTAATTCCCAACGGTGTTGTTTCTAATAATAGTATTACAAACTTTACTCAACTAGGAACAAGGAGAACATCATTGGATATTGGCGTTGCTTATGACGCAGATCTTAGGAAAACAAAGGATATTTTAATGAATGTCATTAGGAATAATCAATACGCTCTTGCTAATCCTGCACCACAGGTTGTGGTGACAGAACTTGGAGACAGTGCAGTGAATGTATCCGTAAGAGTAAGTACTGCTACAGAAAATTTCTGGACTATGAATGAAGAATTAATCATAGGTTGTAAAGAAGCTCTTGATAAAGCCGGAATTGGTATTCCTTTTCCACAGAGGGATGTACATATTTATAATAGATAACTCGAAAAAATTGCTGTATTACTATGATACAGCAATTTTTTTTGAATTAGATCTCTTACTCAGAGATTGTATTATCTTTGTGTCCAAATTAAATAACCATGATAAACAGACTTTTTCTTTGCTTAGGAATATTCTTTACCGGAATATTTGTCGCTGCACAAAATCAGTTTCTTGATCCTACTTTTGGCGCGAATGGAGTAGTAACCTATTCTCCGGGGAATAATTTCAGTTTTAATTATGAATCAGGAATCATTACTCCTCAAAATAAAATAATTGTTAGTGGAAGTTATTCTAGTGCACCTAATTCGGATAATATTACTAATTTAATTCAAAGACTTAACGCTGACGGATCCGTAGATACTAGCTTTAATACTTTAGTAATCCCCCCATTTAACTATAATCGTTTTATTCGAATGGCTCTTCAATCTGATCAAAAAATTCTTTTGGGAGATATCTCTGGAAGAAAAATTATTCGTTTAAATGAAAATGGAACATATGACACAGGATTTGGGGATAATGGTGCTGTCCATGCAGCAATATTTGAACCATACTTCAGTGCTAATGGAATAGATGGACCTCATAGGTTAAGTAGTATGTTTATAACAAATAATAAAATTTTACTCTGTATGGGTGCTTACATGAATCAGGAGTCGAAGTATGTAATTATGCGCCTTAATGAAAATGGTTCTATTGATTCTACTTTTGGAAATAATGGAATAGTAATATTACAAGATTGTTTCCTTGGGAGGTTGGTACTTCAAAACGATTCAAAACTTGTATTTGTAGGGCAAAGAGAAAATGGAACATTTGTAAAGTCAAGATTTACTGCTAATGGGGTTCTAGATTCTACTTATAATAATAATGATTTACAATATACACCACCAGGAACTTATGAGACTAATTTTTTTAGTGCGGCTGGTAAGGATAATAATGTTTATATGTATGGTTTTACTAGCTCTACAGCGGGAGATAATCTTATTATTTTAATGAAATTAAATCAAAATGGAGAGTTTGATACCAGCTTTGGAACAAATGGTATTGTCATTGAACCTTACTACAATAATAATACGATTTATTCTGCAGCAACGAACATAAATTTTGCTACAATATTACTTGACAATAATAATGATATATTTGTGGTAAATATGGCCAGTCCTAATGGTAACGCTGCTGATATGAATCAGGTTGTTAAAAAGTTTAAACCAAATGGAACTGTTGATGCAGGGTTTGGTAACAATGGGGTGGTTGATATTGATTTAAATTATAGAGAATCTGTAAGATCAGCTATCTTAACACCAGATCAAAAAATTATGATTTTCGGTAATCATCAAACTCCGAGTAAAGGTATTATCACTAAAGTTTTAAATAATGCCAATGCTTTATCTGTAAAGAATCAGGAAATTAAAAAAGATAATGTGAGTATTTATCCTAATCCTGTAAAAGATATCCTGAATATAAAAAATGCAAAGTCGAAAGATTTACCTATTGAAATAGTAGATGCAAGCGGAAGAAGTATTTTAAAAACAATAGTGAATGAAAATAAAGTAGATATAAGTCATCTTGAAAAAGGAATATATTATCTTAATACAGGTAATACTACTCATAAATTTATAAAAGAATAAAAGGTAAAGACGGGATTTTTTCTCGTCTTTATTTTTTCTCTCAATCCATAGTTATGAATGGGTCAACAAGAAGAGAAGAAGGATATTTTAAAGTTATTTTTTGTCAAATGGTAATGGCAATCAGGAATTACTTTTATATCTTTATCTTACCACAATCTGTGGATCAAATAAAACATGGAAGAACTCTTTAACTATATAAGAAAATTTGGAATACTGAACGAGCACGATGAACTTTTGATTTCAAAGGGAATTCAGCAGGTTAAGGTGAAAAAAGGCGCTCCTTTTATAGAAGCCGGTAAAGTAAGCCAAAGAATTGCTTTTGTAAAAGAAGGAGTTTTCCGTTCTCTGTACTATAATAAAGAAGGAGATGATTTTACCCGCTATTTCATTTATGAAGGACGTTTTATCGGTGACTTCCAGGGATTTACTGATCAGCTTCCTGCTCATGAGTATATTGAAGCTATTACAGATGCCGTATTACTTGTCATAGATCTGGAACATTTTAAGTTATTGGAAAAAGAAATTGCGATATGGCCGGTTTTATTCGCAAGAATTCATGCATTTGTTGTAGAAAACAAATTGAAAGTTGCCAGTATCATGTTGAATCAGGATGCAAAGTCCCGGTATATTCATTTCTTAAATCATTATCCAGGTCTTGCTAATAGGGTTCCTCAATCTATGCTTGCTTCTTATTTGGGAGTAACTCCTTCTTCACTCAGCCGTATCAGAAGAAATATCGTTTAAGATAATTAATGATAGCTTTTAGTCATTAATACGTTTTACACTATGTACTTTTTATAATTGAGTTTCCTTTTTGTCAAATGGCAATGGCCTTCTTTTCAAACTGTTCTAGCTTTGCATCATAAAATTTAAATATATGGATATTGTATTAGGACTGCAATGGGGAGATGAAGGAAAAGGAAAGTTTATAGATCTTATCAGTGAAAACTACGACATTACAGCCCGTTTTAACGGCGGATCTAATGCTGGACACAGTATAGAAAGAAGCGGACAGAGAATTACCCTTAAAATGATTCCTTCCGGTATCTTTATGAAAGGAGTACAAAATGTAGTAGGTACAGGAACTGTTCTGGATCCGGTGAGTTTAAAAAAAGAAATAGAAAACCTTCAGATTTTCGATCAAACGATTCATCCTGTAAACAATCTTATTATTTCTAAAAAAGCTCATTTTGTATTGCCTACCCACAGACTTCTAGACGCTTTTATGGAAGATCATCCTGATTATACAACAATCGGAACCACCCGAAACGGAATAGCACAGGCTTATTCAAACAAAATTTTAAGACAGAATGTACGGGTAGGAGATATGTTTTTACCAGACTTTGAAGAAAAGGTACATCATATTTTAAAAAGAGATTATAAGCAGCTTTCAGAAGGTGGAATGGTTTTGCCTTCCCTGGAAGAGATCAGCCAGGAGTTTTTTGAAGCCATAGACTTTCTGAAGAAATTCAATTGTACAGAAACCGAGATCTACTTAAACAAAGCATTGTCTGAAGGTAAAAAAATATTAGCAGAAGGCTCTCAGGCTGCCATGCTGGATATTGATCACGGAACCTACCCATACGTAACATCTTCCTCTACTACAGCGGCAGGAGCTTGCATCGGACTAGGAATTTCTCCTAAGAAAATGGGAGAGATCTACGGAATTGCCAAAGCATATTGTACCAGAGTAGGAAACGGAATGTTCCCCACAGAATTATTTGACGAACTTGGAGATGAAATCAGAACGAAAGGAAATGAATTTGGTTCCAACACGGGCCGTCCAAGAAGAACAGGTTGGTTGGATCTGCCTGCTTTAAAATATGCCATCATGATTAATGGAGTTACTCAGTTGGTATTAACAAAAGCTGATGTTCTGAGTGGATTGAAATCTGTGGCAGTGTGTACCCATTATGAATTGGAAGATGGGAAAATAGAGACCATCTCCGGATCACTACCAGAAAACAGCCGTCCTGTATTGAAATGGCTGAATGGCTGGAATGCTGATTTCTCTAGGATGAAAAGTCCTTCTGAGTTACCAACAGAATTACAAGAATTCCTTTCATTTTTAGAAGCAGAATTAGAAGTTCCTGTCACTTATCTTTCCATAGGACCGGGAAGAGAGCAGATGTTAAAAATGAAATAAATTTTTATTCATATAAGGCGGGAGTTATTTCCCGCTTTCATTTTTTTGAGGCCAGCTTTCTAAAAATTCCAAATCTAGATAATAGTTGGTAGGAATGTATTTGTCGTAGTAAACTTTTGTGGAGGGATATTGTTGAAAAATTTCTTTTAACGTAATCTTATCAATGTTCGTGAAAGCAGTGAGTGTTATTAATAAATTATCTTTGATGTATTCAATGGTGATTTTGGTCTTTACAAACTCAATATCTCCTTTATAATAGAAAATGTTGGTATAATCGTTTTGGTCTTTACCAACCCCGAAAACATAATGTTCTATAATAGCCTGGCTCAAATCTACATCTTCGGTGATTTTGTGACGTTTTATGTCTGGAACAACAACTTCTCTATTAAAATTTTCAACAGGAAATCCTTTTTCACTTTCAATGATCGAATAAACGTAATAGTAAACAGGCGCTAGAATAAGAATTCCAATGACAAAATACCCACCTTTAAAATCTAGGTTACTGTTGTTTTTTGAATATCCGATCCCATGAAAAAAGAAAAGTAAACCAATCAACCAACAGATCGTTATTACAACTCTCAAAGGTGTCCATTTTTTGCTTTTTGCAGGTGGAATGTTTACCTTTTTCTCTGATGTATTCATTGGTTACGTTTTCTGTTTAGGTATAAAAAAAGCGGAGAATTTTTCTCCGCTTCTAATTTATGCTTTTAAATTCAATTGTAATTCTAATTCATCGAGCTGGGCATCAGCAATTGAAGCAGGTGCATCAATCATGACATCGCGTCCTGAATTATTCTTAGGGAATGCAATATAATCTCTGATTACTTCATTTCCATCAAGGATCGCAACCAAACGGTCAAATCCAAAAGCTAAACCACCGTGTGGAGGTGCTCCGTATTTGAAGGCGTTCATTAAGAATCCGAACTGAGCTTCAGCCTCTTCTTTGGAGAAACCTAAAAGATCAAACATTTTAGACTGAAGATCTCTGTCAAAAATTCTGATAGATCCACCACCGATTTCGTTTCCGTTCAGAACCATATCGTAAGCGTTGGCTCTTGCCTTTCCTGGATCAGTTTCCAATAAGTTGATATCTTCTGGTTTTGGAGATGTGAAAGGGTGGTGCATGGCATGGTATCTTTCTGTATCCTCATCCCATTCTAACAGAGGGAAATCAACAACCCAAAGTGGTGCAAATACATTTCCTTTTCTTAATCCTAAACGGTTTCCAAGCTCCATTCTTAAAGCAGAAAGCTGAGCTCTTACTTTATTTTCGTTTCCACAAAGAATCAGCATTAAATCTCCTTCTTTAGCTCCGAATTTTTCAATGATTTTAGCTAAATCTTCTTCGTTGTAGAATTTGTTAACCGATGAGGTTTTTACTCCATCATTCTGGAATTTTACCCAAACCATACCCGAAGCACCAACCTGAGGACGTTTTACCCAATCTACAAGTTCATCAATTTGCTTTCTTGTATATTCTGCACATCCTTCTACATTGATTCCGACAACCAGTTCAGCGTCATCAAATATTTTAAAGTCTTTTCCTTTTACCAGTTCATTCAATTCTACGAATTCCATTCCGAAACGGATATCCGGTTTGTCATTTCCGTATTTTCTCATCGCATCAGCGAAAGTCATTCTTGGGAAATTTCCGAATTCCTGCCCTGTAATATCTTTGATAAGAGTTTTAGTCATTCCTTCGAATACGTTCATCACGTCTTCCTGCTCTACAAAAGCCATTTCACAGTCGATTTGTGTAAATTCCGGCTGTCTGTCTGCTCTTAAATCCTCATCACGGAAACATTTTACAATCTGGAAATATTTATCCATTCCACCTACCATCAAAAGCTGTTTGAAAGTCTGTGGAGACTGTGGTAATGCATAAAACTGTCCTGGGTTCATTCTGCTAGGAACTACAAAGTCTCTTGCACCTTCCGGAGTAGATTTAATTAAGACAGGTGTTTCTACTTCGATAAATCCTTCATCAGATAAGTAATTTCTTACCTTCTGCGCCATCTTGTGACGGAAGATCAGTTTATCCTTTACCGGGTTTCTTCTGATATCCAGGTAACGGTATTTCATTCTTAACTCTTCACCACCGTCTGTTTCATCTTCAATAGTGAAAGGTGGAAGTTGCGAATCGTTAAGGATGGTTAGTTTTTCTACTAAAATTTCAATTTCCCCAGTTGGAATATTAGGATTTTTGCTGACTCTTTCAATGACTTTTCCTGTCGCCTGAATCACAAATTCACGTCCTAATTTTTTAGCTTCTTCCATCAGCTGCGCAGAAGAACGATCCTGATCAAAAACAAGCTGGGTAATTCCGTAACGATCTCGAAGATCTACCCAAATCATAAATCCTTTATCACGGATAGTCTGTACCCATCCAGATAGTGTAACTTCTTCATTCAGATTTTTCAGAGATAGCTCTCCGTTTGTGTGTGATCGAAACATAATTATTTGTTTAAAGTTCAATGTTTAAGGTTCAATTCCGAACCTTGAATTTTTCGTTGGCAAAGATAAGATTTTTGCAGGTTTTATAAATAAAAAAAACTTCCTTTCGGAAGTTTCGTATGTTGTTTTTAGATTTTTTAATCTCTATTGCCACCTTTTGCAATCAGAATTTTTTTAATTTCTTCGCTGCCTTTTGTTTCGTCAGCTACTTCAAGTGGGGTTTTGTTCTGACACTTTTTATTTACACTGGCCTTATTATTCAAAAGGAAATTGATAATATTCTTTCTGTCGGACATTACACTAAAGCCAAGTGGCGAATAAAGTACATTTCCCACCAGAAAGCATTTGTTGTAATCTCCTGGCGCAAACTGTTTTTTGAATGCCGTTACATCATCAGTATAAATGGCTTTCATTTTTTCCTGTGTCATTGTTTGAGCAGAAAACATATTGGCACATAATAATGCTCCAAATAGAAAAGTTGTAGAGATTATTTTTTTCATAATGATCATTTTTAAGAATATACAAATCTAAATTAAATTTTATTATCAATTGCTAAGTTTTACTAATAATTGGATTTGTATTTTTGGATTTAAATAAATTATTGATTGTGAAATGATGAAATATGTTGACTTTTTGAAAAAAGCTTTCAGTGGCGAGGAAACGGATTTTACGAAAGTGGGTATCAGAAGTGCAGTTTTGCTTTTGGCTATTCCGATGATGTTGGAAATGGCTATGGAGTCGGTATTTGCTTTAGTAGATCTGTATTTTGTAGGCCATCTTAAAGAGAGTGGCTTTGCCATTCAGACGGTTGGCCTTACGGAGTCTGTGCTTTCTGTAATGTATTCTATTGCGATAGGGATGAGTATGGCGGCTACAGCTTTGGTTGCAAGAAGGATTGGTGAGAAAAACCCTGAACAGGCTTCCCGAAGTGCAGCACAGGTATTGTTGGTTTCATTTGTTATAACCTTTATTTTGAGCTTGCTGGGAGTAGTATATGCTGAAGAAATTCTGACTTTAATGGGAGCGAAGCCTGAAGCGGCTGCCTATGGAAAAGATTTTACAAGGATTATGATGGGAAGCAGCACGATTATTATGCTTCTGTTTCTGATCAATGGTATTTTCAGAGGAGCAGGAAATGCGATGATCGCTATGAAAAGTTTATGGATCGCCAATATTGCGAATATTATTCTTTGCCCGATTTTAATAAGAGGTTTAGTTCCTGTTCCCGCAATGGGACTTACCGGAGCGGCATTGGCTACAACGATAGGGAGAAGTATTGGGGTTATTTATCAGTTGTATCATCTTTTGGTGGCAGATACACAGATCCGTATAAGACTTTCCTATTTTAAACCGCAGTATGATTTAATAAGATCGATTGTAAAGATTGCAACCCCGGGAATTTTCCAGTTTGTGATTGCTTCCTGTAGCTGGATCTTCCTGGCAGAGCTTGTAGCTACTACAGGTGGTGAGAATGCTTCGGCAGGTTATCAGACAGCACTGAGGCTTATGATGTTTTTCATGCTTCCCGCCTGGGGACTAAGCAATGCAGCATCTACATTAGTAGGGCAGAATATGGGAGCGAACGAAATGATACGTGCAGAACAATCCGTTATGAAAACCGTGAAATACAATGTGATCTTTATGTTGATCGTAAGCTTGATTTTCATCTTTATGGGGAATTTTTTGGTTAGCTTTTTTACTCAGGATATCGAAATCAAGAAGTTTGCAGAAAATGCTCTTCATATTATGAGTATTGGATTTATCTTTTATGGAATTGGAATGGTGATGATCAATGCTTTTAACGGAGCAGGGGATACTTGGACACCGACTTGGGTGAATCTTTTCGGATTCTGGCTGTTTCAGATTCCTTTGGCTTACTTCCTTTCCAAACATTTGGATATGGGACCCAAAGGAGTATTTATTTCGATTCCTGCAGCGGAAACATTGATTACGGTTGTCGCATTTGTTTTATTTAGAAGAGGAAAGTGGAAAACAGTAAAAGTTTAATTTTCATACTTTTGGAAAGTAAATTTCTGGGATTCTGAAAAAAGAATATTGTTGTTTATAAAACTTTAACAGGTTGATTATTTTGATGTTAATTCTAAATTTTCTAAATTAGTAATAACAACAAAATATTTTATTACTATGGGAAAAGGAGACAAAAAATCAAGAAGAGGAAAAATCAATTCCGGAAGTTATGGAAAAAGAAGACCTAAAAAAGCGTCAAAATCTTATGCTGCTTCTGAAGAAAAATCTAAAAAGTAAATGCAATAAAAAAGGCCAAAGAAATTATCTTCAGCCTTTTTTGTATACAAATTAAACTAATTATTTTCCAAAAATATTTCCAAGGATACTGCCTAAGCCACCACCTTGTTGTTGCTGGTTTCCACCGCCGCCCAATACACTTCCAAGTATATCATTTAAAGGATTTCCAGAAGATTGGGATTGTCCGCCTCCTAAAACACTTCCTAAGATATCGTTTAAAGGACTCGACTGCTGAGTTTGTGCCTGATTGGAAGCATTTCCAAGAATACCACCTAGAAGATCACCTAAACCACCGGCCCCTACATTATTCTGTTGCTTCTGCTGACCAATATATCCCATCACAACAGGAGCCAGCATGGCTAGAATAGGTCCTATTTTATCAATTGAAATTCCCGTATTCTGTGAAAGTTGATTTTCTACAGTACTTTTTTGACCTCCAAAAATATGATCAAGGATAGAACCTCCTTCGGCCTGCCTTGCTTCAATCTGAGAGGCATCATTTAAAATACTTCCGTTGTGGTCTTTATCCAAAGCACTATTTAAAGCTTCTGCTTCTTTTGCGTCCTGAGATTTGTTTCTAAGGTAAGAAATAATAAGAGGGGTAGCTACCGCCAATAGGGCAATTACCTGGTTTCTGCCGATTCCGAATTTGTTTTCAGCCTGTTCAGCAACCTGGTTGCTTGTGTTCCCTGTAAGTAGGTCAATTAAACTCATTTTTTGTGTTTATTAAGTATTAAGTAACCCAAAGTTATCAAAAAATATGCCTGATAAAATATCGACACTTCATAATTATTGTTAAAGTTTTTTGATCTCCTTTTCAGTATATCCTTTACTCTTCAAAATCTCTGTATACTCTATGGCATTTCTGGTCATCCAGGTAATGATTTCCGGAGCTTCTTTTTGATCAATAGTAAATTCTAAAATTCCAACATTATCATTCATCCAGGGAAGAAGATAATAGTTCAGGCCTCCTTTATAACTTTTGAAAGCATGTATTTCTTTCCCTTTATCTGTAGAAAATATAAATGTATAGCACAGAAAATATCCCAAAGGTATCAGTAAAGCTACCCACGATACCTTTCTCAAAGATGCATATCGGGCAGAAGATAGTCCATATCCGATGGAAATGGCAAAAATGATATTGAAAGGAAGAAAGAAAACATAATTATCCGAAACAGCATAAAATGTTGAAAAGCCATAAACACACACTGCTCCAACTAAAAAGACAAAAAACATGTTCCTGTTAGATCTGTATAATACAATGCAACCTGCGATTCCGAAGAAAGTGAATACATTAAAATTATATACCAGATACACAAGAGAAATGAAGAAATCCTTTATATACTGTATAGGAGCCTTTTTGAATGTATCTTCCACCCAGGTTCCTTCATCAGAAGCATAAGGCGAACTGAAAGGTAATCCCTGTAAAATATTTAAAATAAACAAAGACGAAAATAAAACAACAAAAAGGAGTAATGAATAGCAAACATACTTCTTCTCATGCTTAAAGCAGAAAAGGAAAACCAATAAGGAAGGAATCAGAAATATATCCTGAATATGTACCCAAAGACCTAATCCCAGAAAGAGGCTACTGAGGATGATGTATTTCTTTTTATTTTCTGAAAAAACCTTGATGATAGAAAGACAGAATAGACCTACCCACAAAGAATTGTATGCATATACTTCTACAATTTCAACATTTCTCCAGAAAGAAAAACTGAAGCCAAAAACAATGGCACTTGCAATAGAAATCCATTCTTTTTTTACAAGAGTTTTCACAGACAGGTAAACAGTAGAGACCGTTGCTGCTCCTGAAGTAATCATCAACAGACGGCTGGCTTCAATAGCATTAAGCTGTGTCAGACTTTTAATCAAAAGAACAGTATTGATATACAAAAAGTGAGACATCGCTGTAGCTGTGGTAGCCCATTCATCTTTTTCAACCGATAAAACAAACCCTATACAATCTCCAAAAGGAATTTTTGTGAAGCTCCCTAAATAGTAAATAACTCCAAAAATGCAAAATATAAATAAAGCAATGAAGTGTTTATTCATTCTAGTTCTTTATGATCGGAACATTGGAACAGGCCTCACCAAACATCAGTGATTTTACAATAGGCTTAAGCTGTTCTACTAGTTCTATATAAGCATTTTCAGGAATATCTTTATCAGAGCATCCTTTTACTAACACCCTTTTACCTCTCATATCTTCAAAATCATAAGTCTGTATCGCATTATGCATCAAAATAACTTCCAGATCCTCACGTTTTCCAAAAACAATTTTTTTAGCCACATCCGTAAGCTTTGCAGTGAGTACAAAATAAGCCCAAAGTGGAATAATAGTATCCACAGAATTATAAATATAGATATAAGATTCCTTATATTCTTCAATATCAATCGCTTCTACCTTCTCACGAAAATCCTTTTCCTTTAGGATCATTTCCTGAAAAAGAAAATCTTTAAGATCTATACCTCTCCTCTGCCCTTTTGGAAGCAGGGTAGAAAGATCAAAATTGATAAGACCGCTTTCGGCAACTTTATTTCGGATTTCAAATTCTTCTGACATTTTTATCATTATCTTTGAACAAATTTACGAATTAAGATGATATCTATTTTAATTTGTTCTCTATCCTTACCATAGAAACCTCCCATAACTCATCATCATACCGGAGAAAGGGATGTCTAATGGTTACACAACAAATAATAAAGGTTTCGAAAGAAATGAAATATTACATTATTGCAGGAGAAGCTTCAGGTGATTTGCATGGAAGCAATCTGATGAAAGCTTTACAACAGAAAGATCCTAATGCCGAATTCAGATTCTGGGGCGGAGATCTTATGAAAGCTCAGGGAGGAACCTTGGTGAAACACTATCGTGATCTCGCTTTTATGGGATTTCTGGAAGTTGTCATGAACCTGAGAACCATTTTGAATAATATAAAATTCTGCAAAGAAGATATTCTGAATAACAGGCCCGATGTTCTTATTCTGGTTGATTATCCAGGATTTAACTTAAGGATTGCCAGATTTGCCAAAGAACTCGGAATTAAAGTGATATACTACATTTCCCCACAGCTTTGGGCATGGAAAGAAGGCCGCGTAGAAATCATCAAGAAATATGTAGATGAAATGATGGTTATTCTTCCATTTGAAGAAGAGTTTTACAAAAAACATGGAGTTCATTCTCACTTTGTAGGCCACCCTTTGCTGGATGCTATTTCTGATCTTAAAGAAATAAGTGAAGAGCAGTTTAAAGCCGAAAACGGACTGAATGAGAAAGAGATTATAGCTCTTCTTCCAGGTTCAAGAAAGCAGGAAGTAGAGAAAATGTTGGAGATTATGCTTTCCGTAAGGCCACATTTTACAAATTATCAATTTGTCATTGCCGGAGCACCAAGTCTGCCTAAAGAATTTTACCAGAAATATGTGGATGATAATGTCCATTTCGTTTCCAATAAAACATATGACCTGCTAAGGTGTTCAAAAGCAGCGTTAGTAACTTCAGGAACAGCTACTTTAGAAACTGCATTGTTGAATATTCCCGAAGTTGTTTGCTATCGTGGAAGTAAAGTTTCTTATGCTATTGCTAAAAGATTGGTTAAAAATATCAATTACATTTCCCTTGTTAATTTGATTATGGATAGGGAAGTAGTAAAAGAATTGATTCAGGATGATTTGAATACTAAGAATCTTGTAGAAGAACTTCATAAAATAATGGAAGGAGAAAAAAGGGAACAGGTTCTGAATGATTACCAGCTTTTAAGAGAAAAACTGGGTGGAAAAGGAGCGAGTGCTCACGCGGCAGATGTTATTTTGAAAGTATAAGTTTTTTGTTGATTCTTCTTTAATTATTTTGACCATGAATTACCTTAACCGTTCTCTGTTATTTTTTGTCTTACTATTTTTTTTCTCGCCAAGTTCTGCACAGAATAAAGACAGGGAAAAAGTTCAGATATTTTACTACGGCTGGTATGGAAACCCTGCAACCGATGGAAGCTACTCCCATTGGAATCATGAGATCCTGCCACATTGGAAAGATCCGAAATGGAACAACCTGGGGCATCATCAGGGAGGAGACGATATTGGAGCCAATTTCTACCCAGCTTTGGGTAATTACAGTTCCAATGATAACAAGACCATTGAAGCCCACATGAAAATGATTAAAGAATCAGGAGTAGGAGTGGTTGTGGTAAGCTGGTTGGGGAAAGATTCGTTTACCGATAAAAGCTTATCCAAGTATCTTGATATTGCAGACCGTTTTGGATTGAAAATAGCCTTTCATATAGAACCTTTCTATAAAAATATAATAGAGCTTAAAGAACAGCTTGCTTATCTTGTGAAAACGTATTCTAATCACCATGCTTTTTATAAAAAAGAAGGAAAACCGCTGTATTATGTGTATGACAGTTATAAAATTCCAAAAGAGGAGTGGACAAAAATGCTAAGCAAAAACAGTAAAGAGACCATTAGGAATACTAATCTGGATGCTTTGTACATAGGATTGTGGGTAGAAAAAAATGATTCAGAATTCTTTGACAAGGCAGGGTTTGATGGTTTTTATACCTATTTTGCCAGTGAAGGATTTGTATTTGGTAGCACTGTTTCCAATTGGAAATACCTTGCAGACTATGCAAAACAGCATCATTTGATCTTTATTCCTTGCGTTGGTCCAGGATACTCGGATACAAGAATAAGACCTTGGAATGAAGCCAATTTCAAAAGCAGAAATGAAGGAAGATATTATGAAAATATGTTTGATGCTGCCATTAAGGTGAAACCTGAATTTATAGGTATTACCTCATTCAATGAATGGCATGAAGGAACTCAGATAGAACCCGCTATCCCTAAAAAAGCAGGAGATTTCCAATATGAAGATTACGGGAAAGATCCTGAATTTTATATCAAGGAAACCAAACGTTTGACGAATAAATTTCTAAAATCGAAATAATATACTTTTAAATGGTTTTTTGATAGAAAAAAATCAGGTCTTTTATTAACGCTTTTTTTCTCGAAATAAAACCAATTCAATAACTACAGAGCTGTTCTTACATTGATTAATTGATTACTTTAATAGTGTAATTGATTGAAATTGAATAAACAACCTCTTCTTATTGTAACCCTTTGCTTTATCTTGGGAATTTTCTTTCAGGATAAAATGTTGCTCACAAATATTTCAGTTTTATTTGTGGCACTTATCAGTGTGGCAATGGGAAGTCTGTTATTTTTTCATTCTTACTTTCTGCATAAGATAAAAGCGGTTTTGCTGAGTTTTGTATTTTTTGGAGCAGGAATTATTCTTCATTTCTTTACCATACTTCCATCGGAAAGTGATCTGAAAAAAGAAAAAGGGACGGTAGTTTTCAGAATTACTCAAAAGCTGAATTCATCACCAAAATATAAAAAATATGAAGGAGTAGCAGAATGGGGAGATCAGAACTTTAATTCTATTTTGTATCTGCCTAAAACCAGCAAAGAACTGGATTTTATACACTATTACCAATCAGAAGCCTTTGTGACAAGACCTTATCCTCCACAATATAACTTTCAGTTTGATTACGCCCGATATCTTCGCCGTAAAAATATTCAATATCAGATTTACGTTTCTGGTGAACCTATATATACAAAACGGGATGATTTAGATTTGACTGATAGGATTCGGCAGCTTAGATTGGAAGTTCTTAAGAAAATTGATCAATCTGAAATGTCAGTAACAACCAAAGAATTTTTAAAAGGAATTATTCTGGCTGACAGAACGGGTATGGACGCTGATACTGTAAAGGATTTTAATAGGTCCGGTCTTGTTCATTTTCTGGCAATTTCCGGAACTCATATTGTGGTTATTTTCGGAATGTTTTACTTTTTGATGATGAGGTGGGTTCCTTTACGGTATAGATATTATACCGTAGTTTTTAGTTTGATATTTATTTGGCTATTTGCTGCATTTATTGGGTTTGGAAACTCGGTATTGAGATCCTGTATTATGCTCAGTACCTATTTTATATTTGTGCTGCTTCAGAGAAAGCCGGATCTGTTGCATTCCCTTGCTTTGTCAGCATTAATAATACTGATTATGGATACACAGCAGATATTTGATGTAGGATTTCAACTGAGCTTTATAGCAGTTCTGGGAATATTTTGGTTGAATCAGCCTCTGTTAAAATATTTTCCAAGACAGGATGATTATTTAAAAAAGCTTCTGTTCAATACTATTACAATTTCGCTGTCTGCCCAGTTGGCTACATTACCGTTGGTTCTCTATTATTTCCATCAGTTTTCATTCATTTCTATTGTGGCCAACTTTGTTATTGTTCCGTTTTCTGAAGTGATTATTGTTTTTTCATTTTTGCTGACAGCACTCATAGCGGTTGATTTCAATTTTATATGGATTAGCAAAGTGTATGATTATATTATCCAGATTTTGTTGAAGGTTATTCATTGGTTTTCTGAAGCAGATATTTTCTATTTTGAGAATATACCGATGAATATAGTTGAGGTGTTTTTGGCTTTTATGGTGATCTTCTTTTTAAGATTTGCTATTCTGAGATTTGACTTTAGAAACTCCATGAGATTTGCTGTGACCGTGTTGTTATTTTTAATGATAAGAACAGGTTATACCACTTTTGAAAACCAAAAAGAAGAAATTATTTTACATGATTTTGGTAAAAAGAAAATTTTTTCAATAAAAAATGGCAGTAAAACGTGTTTCTGGATTTCGGATATGGCAGAGCATGATAGAGTTTTGCAGTTTATCGTTAAACCTTATTGTGCATCAAGAAGAGTTGCCTTCTACGAAATAAAAACATTTCCATCCTCCGCTCAGAAAGCGGTTTTCAAGGGTCAGATTTATGATGTAAAATAGGGTTTTCCTTTTTATGATTTTCCTGTATGTATAACGTGTTAAACTCTTATTTAGAAAGATTACAAACTGTCTAATTGTGAGATTTCTCACTTTTCGATATTGTTAAACTTTCTTAATTTTGTGGAAATTCAAATTTAAACTTATATGGCAGGTTTAACGAGTTCTACGATAGGTAGAAAATACGCTATGGCATTATCAGCTATGTTTTTGCTGATTTTTCTTATACTGCATTTGACAACCAATTTGTTATCAGTTCTAAACAAGGATGCTTTCAATACTGCATCTGACTTTATGGGCTATAATCCTTTTGTGCAGTTCTTAATGCAGCCTATTCTTGGCTTTGCAGTAATTTTCCATTTCGCGATGGGATTTGTATTGGAGATCAAGAATAATAAAGCGCGTCCGGTAAAGTATGCAGCGAACAACGCATCTGTGAACTCTTCATGGATGTCCAGAAATATGATTATTTCAGGAGCCGTTGTGTTGGCTTTCTTGGCGCTTCACTTATATGATTTCTGGTTCCACGAAATTACTTACAAGTACGTGGATGGGAAACTTCCTAATTCAGAACGTTTCTGGCCGGAACTTCATGAGAAGTTCTCTGATCTTTGGAGAGTGGCTTTGTATGTAATCTCTTTTGTTTTATTAGGATTGCACTTAGCTCACGGATTCCAGTCTTCATTCCAATCTATTGGAGCAAGACATCCAAAATATACACCGGTAATCAAAGCTTTCGGGAAGTGGTATTCAATCATTATTCCAGCAGGATTTGTTATCGTGGCAGTTTACCATTTTATAACTCAATAATATCAATATACTAGTATGAGTAAATTAGATTCAAGAATTCCGGCGGGTCCTCTTAAAGACAAGTGGAAAAATCATAAAGACCATATGAACCTTGTTGCACCAAACAACAGAGATAAGATTGATATTATTGTTGTAGGTACAGGTTTGGCAGGAGGTTCTGCTGCAGCTACATTGGCTGAGCAAGGATATAACGTTAAAGCATTCTGCTATCAGGATTCTCCAAGAAGAGCTCACTCTATTGCAGCTCAGGGAGGGATCAACGCAGCTAAGAATTACCAGGGAGACGGTGACTCTACTTACAGATTATTCTATGACACCATCAAAGGAGGTGACTATAGAGCAAGAGAGGCTAACGTTTACAGATTAGCAGAAGTTTCTGCAAATATTATTGACCAGTGTGTTTCTCAAGGAGTTCCTTTCGGTAGAGATTACGGTGGTCAGTTGGATAACCGTTCATTTGGTGGGGTTCAGGTAAAAAGAACTTTCTATGCAAAAGGACAAACAGGACAGCAGTTATTATTAGGAGCATACTCTTCAATGAGCCGTCAGATCGGTAAAGGAAGAATCAAGATGTATAACCGTCATGAAATGCTTGATCTTGTAATTGTCGATGGAAAAGCAAGAGGAATTATCGCTAGAAATCTTGTTACAGGAGAGATCGAAAGACATTCTGCTCACGCAGTTGTAATTGCTTCAGGAGGATATGGAAACGTGTATTTCCTTTCTACTAACGCAATGGGATCTAACGTTTCTGCAGCGTGGAAAATTCACAAGAAAGGAGCTTACTTCGCAAACCCTTGCTATGTACAGATTCACCCGACTTGTATTCCAGTTCACGGAACACAGCAGTCTAAACTGACTTTGATGTCTGAATCATTAAGAAACTCCGGAAGAATCTGGGTTCCTAAAAAACATGAAGATTCAGTAGCCATCAGAGAAGGTAAATTAAGACCAGAAAATATTAAAGAAGAAGATAGAGATTATTATTTAGAAAGAAGATACCCTGCGTTTGGTAACCTTGTTCCTAGAGACGTTGCTTCAAGAGCAGCTAAGGAAAGATGTGACGCTGGATTCGGAATCGAAAATAACGATACTCAGGAAGGAGTTTACCTTGATTTCTCTACAGAGATCATAAAGAAAGGTAAAGAAGCCGCTATCGAAAAGCATATTCATAACCCGACAGATCAGCAGATCTATGACCTAGGTAAGAGCTGGGTAGAGGAGAAATACGGTAACTTATTCGTAATGTACGAAAAAATTACAGCTGATGATCCTTACAAAACTCCAATGAAGATTTATCCTGCGGTTCACTACACAATGGGTGGGGTATGGGTTGATTATAACCTTCAGTCTACAATCCCTGGATGTTTCGTAATTGGTGAAGCAAACTTCTCAGATCACGGTGCCAACAGATTGGGTGCTTCCGCATTGATGCAAGGTCTTGCTGACGGATATTTCGTACTTCCTTATACGATTGCGGATTACCTTTCTGCAGATATCAGAACAGGAGCTATTCCTACTACCACACCAGCTTTCGACGAAGCTGAAAAAGGAATTAAAGAAAAAATCGAATTCTTCTTGAATAACAAAGGAACTCATTCCGTAGACCACTTCCACAAGCAGTTAGGAAACATTATGTGGAACAAAGTAGGGATGGGAAGAACGCCTGAAGGATTAAAAGAAGCAATTAAAGAAATCGAAGAAGTAAGAAACGATTTCTGGAAAAATGTAAAAGTACCTGGTGAAGGTGAAGGGATGAACACTGAGCTTGAAAAAGCATTCAGAGTAGCAGACTTCCTTGAACTAGGACAATTAATGGCTATCGATGCACTACACAGAAACGAATCTTGTGGTGGACATTTCCGTGAAGATCATTCAACTCCGGATGGTGAAGCGGAAAGAGACGACGTAAACTACAAATACGTCGGAGCTTGGGAATATCAGGGAGACAATATCAATACAGAAGTATTGCATAAAGAAGAGCTGATATATGACAACATCGAGGTTAAAACTAGAAGTTATAAATAGTATGAAGAATTTAAAAAAATTACTACTATTCTTTGTAATTGTCTTTGGATTCTCTACTGTTGTTGCCCAGAAAATCACAACTCAGGCTATTGATAAACCTGCTGAAGGGAAATCATTAGTGTATATTTTAAAAACTGGGGCAGGGATGTTGATTAATTTCAGAGTGTACGATAAAGATATTTTTCTTGGACCTATTTCAAGCGGAAAATATTTGGTTTATGAGTGTGAACCGGGTGAGCATTTGTTTTGGGCTGGTGCAGAAAACCGAGATTATGTTGAAGCAAACTTAGAGCCTAATGCTGTATATGTTATAAATGCAGAAGGCCAAATGGGAGCTTTTGTTGCTGGTGTAAATCTTAAACCTTTAAAACCTACAGAGTTTAGAGATAAGAAACTTTTCTATCAGGTGATCAAAGGAGATACTAAAAAAGTATACGAGAAATCACAAGATGATAAGTCTGAAAATATTGCAAAAGCAATGGAAAAATATAAGGAGTTAAAAGCTAGAAACTCTAATAAAATTGCACTTCTTACTTCAGATATGAAGTTTGAAAATGCAGATAAACCAGAAAAAAATAAATAATCTCCAACCTATAAATAAAAAATTATGAGTGCAAAAAAAGGCTTACATCTTACGCTGAAAATTTGGAGACAAAAAAACAACAAATCTAAAGGTCAGTTTGAGACTTATAAAATATCAGATGTATCTACTGATTCTTCATTCCTGGAGATGTTGGATATTCTGAACGAAAATTTAATTAACGAAGGGAAAGAACCTATCGCTTTCGACCACGACTGTCGTGAAGGAATCTGCGGGATGTGTTCACTTTACATCAATGGTAGAGCTCACGGGCCGGATACAGGTATTACAACTTGTCAGCTGCACATGAGAATGTTCAAAGATGGAGAGACTATCGTTATTGAACCTTGGAGAAGTGCCGCTTTCCCTGTTATCAAAGATTTGATGGTAGACAGAAGTGCTTTTGACAGAGTAATGGCAGCTGGAGGTTTCATTTCTGTGAACACTTCAGGTAATACACTGGATGCAAATGCAATCCCGGTTCCTAAAGAAGATGCGGACAGAGCAATGGATGCTGCTGCCTGTATCGGATGTGGAGCTTGTGTAGCAACTTGTAAAAACGGTTCTGCAATGCTATTTGTGGGAGCTAAAGTTTCTCAGTACGCATTACTTCCTCAAGGTAGAGTAGAAGCTAAGAGAAGAGTTCTGAACATGGTGAAGGCTATGGACGAAGAAGGATTCGGAAACTGTTCAAATACAGGTGCTTGTGAAGTGGAATGCCCTAAAGGAATTTCTCTTGAAAACATCGCTAGAATGAACAGAGAATATATGGCTGCTCTTGTAGATCAAGGATAGAATTGATTCAAATACATAAAAAATCGCCTTCATTTTCGGAGGCGATTTTTTGATGAAGACTCTTTTCCTGTTAAAATTTGTTAAGTTATTCAGAAGCTTTGGTATTGTTTATTTAATAAGTATATATTTGGCGGGTAGTTGATTTGTACAATGTATATTTTATCTACATTTTATCAAGGAAAGCGGATGAAAATTATAGGTAAAACATCCCTTTTAACAGGTCATAAGAAAATTTTTAAAAAAAATAACCACTGTGGATTAAGAAGCCCTAAAAAGCTTATTTTTGCATAATATTAAAATTGAAATGAAAAAATATCTTTTATTGTTTATCATCGCGATTTTCGTGATGTCTTGTTCAAAAAAAGTAGAGGTAAAAGGAAAAATTACAGGAAGTTCACCACTGGAAAGAATCGAATTTGTGGAGGCTTCTGGTGTAGGAACCCTGCCTTTGATTAATATAGGTTTAGATAAAGACGGAAATTTCTCAGGAAGCTTTGATGCTCCTAAAGATGGTATGTATGTGATCAACTATGCCAACAAGCAGAATTTGATCTATCTTGAAGGAGGACAAAAAGTAAATATCTCTGGAAATGCAATGACTTTCCCTAATGAGTTTGTTATTACAGGAGATGCTAAAAAGAACAATGATTTCCTTGCAGGAAGCCAGAAGTTTTTAGCTGAATATGGTAACAAAGTTAACTTAGGAGCATTAATGAGCGGAGACGAAGCTGCCTTTGTAAAAGGAATGCAGAAAGTTGAAGCAGATATCAACAAAAATATTGATGAACTTGCTCAGAAAAATAATCCAAGCAAAGGACTTTTGGAGTGGAAGAAAAACGATGCTAAAGTAACAATTCTGAACCTTCTTGCGAACTATGAAATGTCGCACGGGCCAATGTCTGGAAACCCATCTTACAAAGCTTCTAAAGCTTTTAAGGACTATGAAGCAAAATTAGATAACGATAAAGAGGCGATGGTAAAATCAATCCCGCTTTACAGACAATATCTTCTTGTGAAAATGACTCCTGATTTCCAAAAATATGCAGAAGCAAATAGCAAAGGAAAAACAGGAATCACAACTTCTGAAATGTTTGCTCAGTACCTGAAAACTCAGAAAGATTTATCACAAACAGCTAAAGATTATCTTTTAGCATTTGTAATGGCTCAGGCAGACATTCACCCAACAACTACAGGAGCAAATATTGATAAGATCAAAAAAATCATTGATTCAGATATCAAAGATGCTACTATTAAAAGTGACCTGTTAAAAATGCAGGTGGCAATTACAGGACTTAAAATTGGAGAAGCAGCTCCGGAAGCAGCTTTAGTAAAGCAAGACGGGAAAGCTTATAACCTTTCTGAAAACAAAGGAAAACCTTATATGTTATTCTTCTACGCTTCATGGAACCCTTATATCGGTGAAGCTACAGTACCTGTTCTAAAAGAAGTTATCAACTTCTATAAATCTAAAATGAACTTTGTATTTGTAAACGTAGACGATACTAAAGATCAGTTTATCAAAACGAGCAACTCTTTACTAAAAGGTGTTCAGGGTGTAAACGTATACGGTGAAAAAGGAATGGAATCTGATATCGCTAAAAAATATGGTGTATACGGATTTAAGTTACCTTGTTTTGTAATCATCGATAAAGATGGTAAAATTGCCAGCAGATCTTTTGTCAACTTAGGGGAGCCAGAACTGGTAACTATTTTGGATAAACTTACGGGGCTTTCAGCACCAAAAGTAGAACCTACTATGCAGCAGATCCAGCCACAATTGCAAGTTGCTGACCCTTCTGCTCAACAGCAGGCTCCGCAGCAAGCAAATCCGCAGCCGGCTAAAAAATAATAAACTTTAACACAGTATAGAAACCTTATCCTCGGATAAGGTTTTTTTTATTGTATTTTTGCAAAATGGGACCGATAGGTTTCCGTATTAGAAAAATAGAATTTGTAGAATGAGAAAGAAGAAAAATAATATTATTCTTGAAAATATTAAACTGTTAACAGCCGGAGCAAAAGGAGTTGCCATTGGTAAAACGGAGGATGGTAAAACAGTATTGGTTTCGGGAGCAATTCCAGGAGATGTTGTTAATGTTAAAGTCAAAAAATCCAAATCCAAATATTATGAAGGAGAAGCGGTAGATGTTTTGGAAAAATCGCCGTTCAGAGTAGATGCTAAATGCGTTCACTTCGGAACTTGTGGAGGATGCAAATGGCAGAATATGAGCTATGAAAAACAGCTAGACTTTAAGCAGGAAGAAGTATATAACAATATTAAAAGAATTGGTGGTATTGAAGACTTTGAAACCGTATCTATTTTAGGTTCTGCAGAACAGTATTTTTATAGAAATAAGATGGAATTCTCTTTCTCCAATGCAAGATGGCTTACTCAGTATGAGATCAGTTCAGAAGAAAATTTTGGAAGTAAAGACGCTTTAGGATTCCATATTCCAGGAATGTGGAGCAAGATTTTAGATCTTAAAGAATGTTTCCTTCAGGAAGATCCTTCCAACTCAATAAGATTGGCGGTAAAAGAATATAGCGTTAATAACGGATTAGACTTTTTTGATGTAAGAAATCATGAAGGGTTTTTAAGAACCCTGATGATGAGACAGAACTCTAAGGGGGAATGGATGGTTCTTTTCCAACTGTACAGAGAAGAAAAAGAAAACAGAGAAAAACTTTTTGAATTCCTGTTGGAGAAATTCCCACAGATCAAAACATTGGTATACGCAATCAATCCAAAACCTAATGACTCAATTTATGATCTGGATATTAATGTATACTTCGGTGATGGTTATTTAATGGAAGAAATGGATGGACTTAAATTTAAAATTGGTCCAAAATCGTTTTTCCAGACCAACTACAAGCAGGCTTTAGAACTTTACAGAAAAACATTAGAGTTTGCTGATCTTAAAGGAGATGAAGTTGTTTATGACCTTTATACAGGAACAGGAACTATTGCCCAATATGTAGCCAGAAATGCAAAACACGTCATAGGAATTGAAGCTGTGCAGGAAGCCATTGATGCTGCTATAGAACACGCTGAATTGAATGGGCTTACCAACACAACATTCTATTGTGGAGATATGAAGAACGTCTTTAATGATGAGTTCCTTGAAAATCACCCAAAAGCTGATGTGTTGATTACCGATCCTCCAAGAGACGGAATGCATCAGAAAGTAGTAGAACAGATTTTAAAACTGTCACCGGAAAAAATTGTTTACGTAAGCTGTAATTCTGCAACACAGGCTAGAGACCTTGCTTTAATGAAAGATCATTATACTCTGGTTAAAATATTACCTGTTGATATGTTCCCGCAAACACACCACGTGGAGAATATTGCATTGTTGGTGAAAAAATAAATTTATTTAAATTTGAATTTCAGATCGCCAGTTCCATCTGACTAGATAAAAAATAATAATATACAGATGAAGTATTTTAAATTTTTCATACTTACCTGCCTTTTAGGAATGCTCTTTTCTTGTGGAGGGGATGATGATATTTGTGAAAGCGGAGAAGGAACTCCCAGAATGAGGGTGAGTTTTAAAAAATTAGGTTCAGATAAGACAACTACTATAGACTCTTTATATGTAGCAGTGGATTATGGTTCAGGAAAAGTTCAGTTGGGAGGTCTGGGGAATATAGATTCAAGACTTATTCCTTTAAGAGTAGATGAGTCTCCATACACAGATGTATACTTTAGACTTACTAATAAAGGAGCTGAATCCAAAGTAAGAGTATCATATACAACCAAATCTACGTATGTATCTCCTGGCTGTGGAATCAAAAAGTACTATGAGAATTTAAAATCAGAATTAATCACTCCGAATCCTGTTCAGAATGTGGAAGACGGGTTAAATCAAATAGAGAATGAAGATAAGACTAATCTTTACCTTGTTTTTTAGTTTTTTAGGAATAATAAGCTGGGCACAGGACAAAAAAGGAGAAGATAAAAATAAGAAGACACACTTTAAATATGAGCCCAATTTTATGGTTGGTCTTGATGTTCTGAATACCGGAATGGGCTTTTTTTCGGACAGAAAGCTCTATCAGGGTTTTATTTCTTCAAAAATTAAAGAAAATGTTCATGCAGTTGCAGAGGCAGGTTTTGAGAAGAATATATATCAGAAGAACGGATACGATGCTAAAGTAAATGGTCCCTTTGTTAAATTGGGAGGATTCTATATGCTTGCGAAAGATGCTGAAAATGAATTCAACGGTTTTTATGTAGGAGGAAAAGTTGCCGGATCATTCTATAAGCAGGAATATATGTCTGTTCCCGTTCGTGGATTTGGTGGAAGTAATTCATCCGAGGCTTTCCCTTCGTCATCACAGTCTTCTTTTTGGTTGGAAGGAACTTTGGGTGGAAGAGTTCAGCTGTTTGAATCCAATTTTTATATAGACGTTAATCTTCAACCAAGATATTTAGTATATACTTCCAAGCAGGATGATATCTATCCGATGATTGTTCCAGGGTTTGGAAGAAGTTCTTCTAAATTTAATATGGGATTTGCATGGAATATTGCATATAAGTTTTAGAGATATAAAATCTTAATCTTTACATTATAAAAAATACAAACTCCAGTATATGCTGGAGTTTGTATTTTTTATAATGAATGTGATGGATGTGTATATTTTGTTAATAAATATTAAAGTATTTATTAAGTGTAATGTATAAATTAGCTATATTTGGCAAAAATTATAATTGTGTTTTAATTTATGAAAAGAGTATTTACTGCCTTAGTGTGTACTTTGATTAGTGGAGCCGCGTTTGGACAATGGACGCCAACTTCATTAAAAAAAGCGGACAATAACAAAAGAAGTACTGGACTTAACCTAGAACAATCTAATATTAAAAGTAATGGTTACTTTAAATTAGATATGAATTTGTTAAGATCTCAGTTGAAGAATGCACAGGAAATGGGTGCAAATGCAACCCCTGTAGTAATTTCTCTTCCTACTATTAATGGGAAGATTGAAAGATTTAATGTATATAGTTTTCCGGTAGTTGTAAAAGAACTTGCGGATAAGTATGAATTAGGATCTTATGTGGGAACAAGCGTTGAGGATCCTACTAAATATTTAAGATTTAGTGTTGGCGCTAATGATTTCCAATCGATGATGATTCATGGCGGTAAGTATGAATTTATTGAACCGCTTTCTAGTGATAGAACAGTATATGGTGTTCACCCTAAATCGACAAAAGATAAAAGCGGTTTCTTATGTTCTACTGAGGAATCACCTGCAGCTAAACAGGAAATAAACGCCCTGTTAGCCAAAGGACAGTCATTCTCAAATCAGACAACAAACTTTGCTAAAAGTTCTGATAAGAAATACAGAACGATGAGATTGGTAATTTCTGTTACAGGAGAATATACTCAGTTTTTTGCGACTCAGGCAGGGTTGCCGGCTACTGCTACCGATGATCAGAAGAAAGCTGCTGCACTCGTTGCGATGAATGCAACTTTAACTAGAGTAAACGGTGTCTTTGAAAAAGATTTTGCCTTACACTTAAACTTACAGAACTTCCCGGGTATAATTTATACGAACGCTGCTACAGATCCTTATTCGGCTGCCGGACCTGGTGTTGCCGGAGCTTGGAATACAGAATTGCAGACTACTTTGACAGCCAATGTTGGAAATGCTAATTATGATATCGGACATTTATTTGGAGCCTCAGGAGGTGGAGGAAATGCAGGATGTATAGGATGTGTATGTGTTAATCCTGTATCCAGTACTTCTAAAGCTAAAGGATCAGGTTTTACTTCTCCAGGAAATGGCCAACCACAAGGTGATAGTTTTGATATAGATTATGTTGCCCATGAAATGGGACACCAATTAGGAGGTAATCACACTTTCTCTCATAATATTGAGGGAAGTGGAGTAAATATGGAGCCTGGTTCAGGATCTACTATTATGGGGTATGCTGGTATTACAGGTCCTGATACAGATGTTCAGCCTAATTCAGATCCTTATTTCCATAAAGCAAGTATTGGACAGGTTCAAGCTAACCTAATTGCAAAGACTTGTGATATAGAAACTCCAATTACAAATAATCCTCCAGTAATTACTGATCTTCCAACATTTAATATTCCTAAGGCTACAGCTTTTGTTTTGACAGCTTCAGCTACCGATCCAGAAAACGATCCAATAACCTATTCTTGGGAAGAAGTTGATGATGCAGCACTTTCAATTGATAAATTTAACTTGGGGAATACAAAAACAGGAGCGTCATTCCGATCTGCCCCTCCAAGTATATCCCCAACAAGATATTTCCCGAAATTTACTTCTGTAATGAATGGGTTCTTGAACAATGCAAACAATACGTGGGAAGCTGTATCAACGGTAGCAAGAACAACAAACTACGCTGTAACGGTAAGGGATAATAATCCTAATATAGCTCAGCAACAATCAGCTTTCAAAGTTCAATCTGTTGTTGTAGGAGATAACGGACCTTTCAGATTGGCTAATCAATATGCTGCAGCTAATACTCCAACTCCGATTCAGTGGATCGTAGCAAATACTAACGGTGCTCCTTACAATGTATCTAACGTAAAGATTGATTACACTACTGATAATGGAGCAACTTGGAATTTATTATCTGCTTCAACTCCTAATGATGGTACTGAGAACTTTACGTTCCCAGCTGCATTGAACGGACAGACTATTAAAGTTAGAATTACTTCAATTGGAAATATTTTCTATGCGGTTGGACCAGTTACATTTACGACTCTTTCAGCATGTAATAGCAATGCTCCTACTAATGTAACAGTAAGTAATATAACGGTATCTTCTGCAAGCGTTTCCTGGATGTCTTATATTGGTGCAACTTACAAAGTGCGTTATAGAAAAGTAGGAACAACTGTATGGACAGAGGCTACAACGCCGGTTCCTTCAATCAATATAGATAATTTAATAGATGGGTTAACGTATGAAGTTCAGGTAGCTATCGTGTGTGATTCTACAGTAGGAACTTATTCTGCGTCTGTTAACTTTACGACACCAGCAATTTCTTACTGTGAAGCTGCTTCAAATGAAGATACCTTTGAATATATTGCCAATGTAACACTTGCTAATTTAAATAACACTTCATCAAACAGTGTATATACCAATTATACAACGAATACAGCTCTTCAGGTTAACCTTACAAAAGGAAACACTTATCCTATTTCTGTAAAGGTAGGTAATCCTGATGCTGCGGATTATGATGCAGTAGCTGCTTTCATTGATTATAACAAAGATGGTATTTTCAGTGATAATGAAAGAATATTAAACTATCCTGTAACATTAACTCAGCCAGGAGCAGTAATCAATGGATCATTTACGGTACCGGCTACTGCTTTTGAAGGTGAGCCTGTAAGAATGAGAGTAGTAGCGTTTTATGTAGGTGCTGGTACTGGTGGAGTAAATGTAGGACTATCATTACCTGCAGATTACCTTTGTGGTGTTAATTTTGGATATGGAGAGGTAGAAGATTATAATGTTTTGATTACAAGTAATCTTTCAACTTCAGAAGCTAATGTGAAAAATAATGGTATTCAGATTTATCCAAACCCTGCAACTGATTTCTTAAATGTAACGAAAGTTTCAGATAGAGCTACTTATAAAATTTACAGTGCTGCTGGACAATTAGTAAATAGCGGAAATATTAATAATGGAAAAATTAATGTTTCATCTTTAGTTAAAGGTGGATATGTAATTACAGTAGATGAGAAAGGCATTGAGCAATTCAAATCTAAATTCATTAAAAAATAGAGTTAATTCTTAAATATTATTAAATCCCCGGGCCTCCCCGGGGATTTCTTTATTTAAAGCATAAGTGGAATTATTATTGGTTTTTTTCAAAAAAAATCTAATTGTAGCTTTAAATTAATAATAAAAAATGATTAGATTTGTGTAATCAACATTATAATCATGACATTATGAAGAAACTTTTTACCTCTTTAATCTTGTTTCTCTGTTTGATTTGTACAGGCTTTGTTTCCAAAGTCTCAGCTCAGGCAGGCCAGATTGGGACAGGAACAGGTACCTCCGTGTATCTTCCCATACGTTCCTATTATGGATATAGTTATTCTCAGCAGATTTACACGGCTGCTGAAGTTTCGGCGGCAATCGGAACCTCTACCTATATCACATCCATAAAATTTTACGTCAATACGGTATCCCAATCCCAGGATGTTTATAAAGACTGGGTTGTGTATATGGGGAATACCACCCAAACGGCTTTTGCATCTGCTACAAACTGGGTACCTTTCAGTTCTTTAACGCAGGTGTATGCTGGAGACCTGCCTACCATTAGTAATGGTAATTGGGTGACTTTACAGCTAAGTACTCCGTTTACATGGAATGGAACAGACAATCTGGTGATTGCTGTTAACGAAAAAACTCCGGGTTATTCAGATTCGCCAGGTACTGCTTGGGGATCTTATAATGTAACCGGGGGTAACCGAGGAATGGTGTACTATGAAGATTCGAACAATCCAAACCCAGCATCACCACCTCCTGCATCCGATGTAGTTTCCAGCATTCCTAGAGTGCAGTTGGTGAGTCATTTGCTGACTGCCTGTACAGGAGCTGCACCAGCTAATATTGCTGTTGGAAATCTTACCGCCACTACTGCTAATGTAAGTTGGAATACCGCTACAGGAGCAACCTACATTGTTAGATACAGACCTGTTGCCGGAGGGCCATGGGTAACCATCAATGTAACGGGAACTCTTGTCGGAAACCAGATAATTACAGGATTAACCGAGCAGACGGCGTATGAAGTTCAGGTAGCTACTGTTTGTGGTGGAACCGCAGGGGCCTTTTCTCCTAGTGTTAACTTTACAACTCCTGCCTTGTCTTATTGTACTGCAGCTTCTACAAGTACTTATGTAGATGGTTATATCAGTCAGGTAGCAGTAAATGGACAGGGAGCTCCTTCTATGGTAAGCAATTCTGTAGAAAGTATGTATACGGATTACAGTACAGATCCATCAAGACTGGTTACTTTAGCAAGAGGTACTAATGGTACTGTTTCAGTTTCTAAAGGCTGGCCTGGTTATCAATATGGGTTTGCAACAGGAGTCTGGATCGATTTTAATAGAAATGGAGTTTTTGAATCGAATGAAAAAGTATTAACTTCAGGAAGTAATACAACGACTCCAGTAACAGCTACTTTCCCTGTTCCTGCAGCGGGATCAGGAGTATATATGGGTAACCTTACTACCAAAATGCGCGTAGTTCTGAATGAATCCAGTACAACTGCTGCATGTGGAACCTTCTACTATGGAGAGGTAGAAGATTATGCAGTGAAATTAATAGATCTGGCAACTTGTACATCAGCGCCGCCTACGAACATTTCAGTAAATAACTTGACTCCAACTTCAGCGAATGTTACTTGGACTTCAGCATCAAATGCCACATATATCGTCAGATACAGACCAGTATCTGGTGGAGCTTGGATAAGTGTTAACGTAGGAACATTGATAAGTAATGCTTTACTGACAAATTTACTTGAACAAACTCAATACGAAGTTCAGATTGCCACTGTTTGTGGTGGTGTAACGGGAGCGTACTCAACAAGTGTGAATTTTACAACTCCTGCTATTACTTATTGTACTGCAAACCCTACAAGTAATACTGCTACAAGTGGCTATATCAATAATGTAACTCTTACTCCTACCAATACCCCTATCATGGTAAGTGATTCGGGAACTGACGGATATAAAGATTACACTGGAGATGCTACAAGATTAGTAATTATGGAAAGAGGTTCTGCCAACAATAAAATCTCTGTTAATAAATACTGGCCAGGTACTACAAGTTCTTATGCTGTTTCTGCCTGGATAGACTTTAACAGAAACGGAACTTTTGAGACGAGTGAAAGAGTTTTAAATACAACTTATAATACTACAACCCCTGTAACGGCTACTTTCTCAGTACCTACTTCTGCAAGTGGTAATGTTTACTTGGGTACACTCAACACCCGTATGCGTGTTGTGATGAGATATTTTGACAATGCGAATGCTTGTGGAACTTTCACTCAGGGTGAGGTTGAAGATTATGCTGTTAAATTTGTAGATTCTCAAACATGTACAACAGCTGCTCCAACGAACATTACAGTGAACAGCCTTACCGCTAGTACAGCAACGGTATCTTGGGTTTCTACAGTAGGAGCAACTTATACGATCAGATATAGAGTCTCTCCAAGTGGAACTTGGCAGACAATTACTGTACCGGCAGGTCAGAACTTCTATACTATTACCGGATTAACAGAACAGACTACTTATGATGTTCAGGTTTCTACGAAGTGTGGCACATCCACAGGATCCTATTCATCTTCAGTAACCTTTACAACACCGCCATTGTCTTACTGTCAGATGACAGGTTCAGGAACGAATGATCACATTTCAAATGTGACGGTAACGTCTTCGAATCCTGGAGTTCCTGTGATGAACAATACATCGGTGCAGACGAACTATATCAGCTACACAACCCCACAAACTCTAATTACATTAGATGTTAATTCCATCAATAATAAGATTTCTGTGGCAAAAGGCTGGACCGGTGCAACCGGAAATGACGCTGTAACCGTTTGGATCGATTTTGACCGTAACGGTCAGTTTACCGATGCTGAGAAAATTTTAACTTCAGCCGCAAGTACAACAACTCCTGTAACAGGAACTTTCCCTGTTCCTTCCACTGCTTATACAGGCCCACTGACTACAACAATGAGAGTTGTATTGAAGCGTACAAATGCACCTGTAATGTGTCAGAATGCAGTAGACGGAGAAGTAGAGGATTACAGAGTAAAAATACGACCTTGTAGTAATGCTACGCCAAATGCACCTACCTTTACAACGACCCATAATTCTGTAGTGGTAAATATTACAGGGGTAGGAATAAGCTACGTAGTGAGATATAGAGTACAGGGAACAACAGCATGGACTCAGATATATGCATCTACATTATTAGGCAACCTTCCACTTACGATCAATGGACTGATTCCAGCGACGACTTACGAAGTAGAAGTAGCAGCAATTTGTGGAGATGTTGCAGGAACTGCAACGCCAATTAAGACTTTCACAACACGATGCGATCCAACCCCGCCAAGTGTTACCGTAACGAATATTACTCCAACTACAGGTTTGATTACATGGAATCCAATTGTACCAAGTGCTACTTATTATATGAGATGGAGAAAAGTAGGAACGACAACATGGAATAATGTTAATCTTCCGGCGGCTCCTACCAATACTTATGTACTTGGAAGTGTAGCTCCTTTAGAGCCGTATACAACTTATGAAGTACAGATTGCCAATATGTGTAACGGAGAGACGACACTGAACCCTTATTCAAATCCAAAAGTATTTACCACGGAAAGAATATGTCAGTTACCTCCTCCTGGATTAACCATTACTCAGTTGTTACCAACTACTGCGGATGTTAAGTGGGATCCGTTCCCAGGAGCGACTTATGTTCTTCGATACAGAAAAGTAGGTATTCCAAGCTGGACTGAAGTACCTTCATTGGTCAACAATTTAGTACTAACTGGTTTAACAGAGTTAACCAAGTATGAAATGCAGGTTGTTAATATCTGTAATGGAACACCTGGAACGTATACTCCTCCATACTACTTTACCACCCCAACAGTTATTTACTGTAAAATGTCTTCAGGTAGCTCAACGGGAGAATATATCTCAAAAGTTACAGTGAATCCAAATGGTAAGAAGCAAATGGTGAATGAATCTTTGGCATCTACTTATACCGATTATACCGGAGTTCCTAAGACGTTCATTGAGCTTATCCAGGGATCCACCGATAATGAGATCATCATCGAGAAGAAATGGACAGGTCCAACTTACAATGAAGGAATAGCAGTTTGGATCGATTTCAACAGAAACGGAGAATTCGATATCAACGAAAGAGTGTTCTCTTCCTCACCGAATATGACCAGTCCTGTATCAGGGAAGTTCAATGTTCCTACCGATGCTTTTGTAAGCATGACGGATTACAAATATGTAGTAATGAGAGTGGCGATGGAGAGAGATGGAATCCCTGTTAACTGCTTAAGCTTTAAGAATGGAGAGGTTGAAGACTATACGGTAAGAATTTCTAAACCTGTTGTTGCGAATCCTCTGGATCAGACCAGTATCATGATTTACCCTAACCCTGTAAGTTCCGTCTTGTATGTTAAGAATATCAGCAAGCGTGCTAAATACAAGATTTACAATACTGCAGGTCAGGTGATCGCTGATGGAATTTTACTAAACAACCAGATCAACGTTAGCAAGCTGATCAATGGTGTTTATGTCATCGACATTGAAGATAACGGTAATACTGTTCAGAAGAAATTTATCAAAGAATAGTTTAATCAATTCTCATTATAGAATAAGCCTCCGGAAACGGGGGCTTATTTTTTTTGTTATTAATATTTTTCAGATAGATTCTTAAAGTTATGTTTTTTATTCAATTTGGTTAAAATTGTAAACATCTTTAATGCAGTTGTTTTTTTATTGATGATTTGTTAATTGAATGTCTTTTGTGTATTGTTTTATGATTTGAAAAGCTTAATTTTGTGTGATTATTATAAAATTATTATAAAAACTATGAAGAAACTTTTTACTTCTTTAGTACTGTTTCTTTGGTTGGTCTTTGGGTTGTCCTTGCATGCCCAGGTGGTAACCATTGGCACAGGAACTAGTACACAGCGGTACCCTTTGACTCCTTATTACGGATATCAAAGGTCTGCGTCGCTCTATACTGCTGCAGAAATAAACACTCCGGCCGGAGGAAGTATCCTATCTGTAGGATGGGAAGCTACCGCAACAATGAACATTGCCATGCCGGTTAAAGTGTATTTAAAATCTGTACCAGCAACGACTACAGCCATCACGGCTCAATCTTGGAACACGATAACCACTGGAGCTACTTTGGTATACAGTGCAAACGTAACCAGTTTGGCAGTTGGATGGAATACTCTTCAATTACAGCTTCCTTACAATTACAATGGAACGGATAATCTGATGGTTTTGGTAGAAACCAACTACGGAGGATCCGGAGGAGGATCTGGATTGACAGGGGCTGGCTTTAAATACAGTACGGCTACAGCAAGCCATATGTATTTCGAAGCAGATACTACCGCGCCTACCGGAAACGGTACGGTGACTGCAAACAGACCTAATGTACAGCTGACTTTCGGTACGCCACCTACATGTTTATCTATGCCTCCAGGGGGAACTTTATCCATGGGTGCAATAACAACAACAAGTGCTGTATTGAACTGGACTGCTTTTTCGTATGTGCCAGCAGGAGGGTATGATATTTACTATAGTACGACAAACACAGCTCCTACAGCTGCAACCCCTCCATCACAGAATGTTCCTACCGGAACGACTGCAACACTATCACCTTTAGCGCCCGATACAACATACTATGTATGGATAAGAGCAAAATGTAGTGCTACGAACCAAAGTACATGGACTGCTCCTATCAGCTTTACAACACCTCCTACTTGTCCGCCTATGCCTGCGACAGGATCGTTATCTATTGGAACGGTAACACCAACAAGCGCAGTATTGAATTGGACTGCGTTCTCGTATGTACCGGCAGGAGGATATGACATTTATTACAGTACAACAAACACCGCTCCAACAGGAGCAACTGTACCTTCCCAGAATGTACCTTCCGGAACTACAGCAACGCTTTCGCCACTAAATCCTAATACAACCTACTACGCATGGGTAAGAGCAAGATGTAGTGCAACAGATCAAAGTGCATGGAAAGGACCACTTTCTTTCTATACTGGATATTGTGTGCCTACAGGTGGTACTTCAAATACAGCTTATTACCTGAATAACATTAATACGACAGGTGGTATTGCGAATTTAAATTACACTGCAAACACTTATGTAGCATATGTAAATAACTCTACAACCGTAGTTTCAGCTATTCCTACAACTTCTGTAACAGTGAATCTTGCATCTGCAGGAAACAATACATATTACTATTATATTTGGGTTGACTGGAATAATGACATGAATTTCAATGGTCCTGGCGAAACTATTCTCGCTACTACCAGCTATACAGCTACTGCAACAGGAACTATTCCAATTCCGGCAGGACAGGCTCCTGGAAACTATAGAGTAAGAATGGGAACATCTTATTCTGGAAATCTTACTTCTTGTGGACCTGCTGCTTCTGGTAACTATGTAGACTTTACATTAAATGTTATTGCTTTACAGCCATGTTCTGCAGCCCCTCCAAGTAACATCGCTGTTTCGAATCTTACTGCAAGTACAGCTCTTGTAAGCTGGGTTCCTGCAATTGGAGCAACTTATGTATTGAGATATAAAAAGATTACAGATGCTACATGGACAACAATTAACATTACAACTCCGCTTGCAAATAGCCAGATACTTACCAACTTAGTAGATCAGACTCAGTATGAGGTTCAGCTTGCTACTATTTGTGGAAGTTCTACAGGAGCGTACTCAACAAGTGTGAATTTTACAACTCCTGCATTAACTTATTGTACTGCAAACCCTACAGGTAATACTTCTACCAGTGCTTATATCAATAATGTAACTGTAACTCCGGTGAACACTCCTATTATGGTAAGTGATTCAGGATCGGACGGATATAAAGATTACACTGGAGATGCTACAAGAGTTGTTATTTTAGAAAGAGGTTCTGGAAACACAAATAAAATCTCTGTTAATAAATACTGGCCAGGTACTACAAGTTCTTATGGAGTTTCTGCCTGGATAGACTTTAACAGAAACGGAGTTTTTGAAACAAGTGAAAGAGTTTTAAATACGACTGCCAATACTACAACTCCTGTGACAGCTACTTTCCCTGTTCCTAATGCTGCAGGTGGAGTGTATACAGGAACACAGCCAACGCGTATGCGTGTTGTGATGAGTACAAGTAGTACTAATAATGCTTGTGGAACTTTCACTCAGGGTGAGGTTGAAGATTATACGGTTAGATTCGTAGATCCTCAAACATGTACAACAGCTGCTCCAACGAACATTACAGTGAACGGTCTTACCGCTACTACAGGAACAGTATCGTGGGTTGCCACTTCAGGAGCAACTTACACGATCAGATATAGAGTCTCTCCAAGTGGAACTTGGCAGACAATTACTTTACCGGCAGGTCAGAACTTCTATACCATTACCGGATTAACAGAACAGACTACTTATGATGTTCAGGTTTCTACGAAGTGTGGCACATCCACAGGATCCTATTCATCTTCAGTAACCTTTACAACACCGCCATTGTCTTACTGTCAGATGACAGGTTCAGGAACGAATGATCACATTTCAAATGTGACGGTAACGTCTTCGAATCCTGGAGCTCCTGTGATGAACAATACATCGGTGCAGACGAACTATATCAGCTACACAACCCCACAAACTCTAATTACATTAGATGTAAATTCCATCAATAATAAGATTTCTGTGGCAAAAGGTTGGACTGGTTCAACCGGAAACGATGCTGTAACGGTTTGGATTGATTTTGACAGAAACGGTCAGTTTACCGATGCTGAGAAAATTTTAACTTCAGCCGCAAGTACAACAACTCCTATAACAGGAACATTCAGTGTGCCTTCTACAGCGTATACAGGCCCACTAACAACTACAATGAGAGTTGTATTAAAACGTACAAGTGCACCTGTAATGTGTCAGAATGCAGTAGATGGAGAAGTAGAGGACTACCGAGTAAAAATACGTCCTTGTAGTAATGCTACGCCAAGTGCTCCTACATTTACAACGACCCATACTTCTGCAACAGTAAATATTACAGGGGTAGGAGTGAGTTATGTAGTGAGATACCGAGTACAGGGAACAACAGCATGGACTCAGGTATACGCATCGACATTATTAGGAAACCTTCCACTTACGATCAATGGACTGATTCCAGCGACGACTTACGAAGTAGAAGTAGCTGCGATTTGTGGAGATGTTGTAGGTACTGCAACGCCAATCAAGACTTTCACAACACGATGCGATCCAACCCCGCCAAGTGTTACCGTAACGAATATTACTCCAACTACAGCATTAATTACATGGAACCCAACTGTACCAAGTGCTACTTATTATATGCAATGGAGAAAAGTAGGAACGACAACATGGAATAATGTTAATCTTCCAGCTCCACCTACCAATACTTATGTACTTGGAAGTGTAATTCCTTTAGAGCCGTATACAACTTACGAATTACAGATTGCCAATATGTGTAACGGAGAGACGACACTGAACCCTTATTCAAATCCAAAAGTATTTACCACGGAAAGAATATGTCAGTTACCTCCTCCTGGATTAACCATTACTCAGTTGTTGCCAACTACTGCAGATGTTAAGTGGGATCCGTTCCCAGGAGCGACTTATGTTCTTCGATACAGAAAAGTAGGTATTCCAAGCTGGACTGAAGTACCTTCATTGGTCAACAATTTAGTACTAACTGGTTTGACAGAGCTAACAAAGTATGAAATGCAGGTTGTTAATATCTGTAATGGAACACCTGGAACGTATACTCCTCCATACTACTTTACCACCCCAACAGTTATTTACTGTAAAATGTCTTCAGGTAGTTCAACGGGAGAATATATCTCAAAAGTTACAGTGAATCCAAATGGTAAGAAGCAGATGGTGAATGAATCTTTGGCATCTACTTATACCGATTATACCGGAGTTCCTAAGACGTTCATCGAGCTTATCCAGGGATCCACTGATAATGAGATCATCATCGAGAAGAAATGGACAGGTCCAACTTACAATGAAGGAATAGCAGTTTGGATCGATTTCAACAGAAACGGAGAATTTGATATCAACGAAAGAGTGTTCTCTTCCTCACCGAATATGACCAGTCCTGTATCAGGGAAGTTCAATGTTCCTACCGATGCTTTTGTAAGTATGACAGATTACAAATATGTAGTAATGAGAGTGGCAATGGAGAGAGATGGAATTCCTGTTAACTGCTTAAGCTTTAAGAATGGAGAGGTTGAAGACTATACGGTAAGAATTTCTAAACCTGTTGTTGCGAATCCTCTGGATCAGACCAGTATCATGATTTACCCTAACCCTGTAAGTTCCGTCTTGTATGTTAAGAATATCAGCAAGCGTGCTAAATACAAGATTTACAATACTGCAGGTCAGGTGATCGCTGATGGAATTTTACTAAACAACCAGATCAACGTTAGCAAGCTGATCAATGGTGTTTATGTCATCGACATTGAAGATAACGGTAATACTGTTCAGAAGAAATTTATCAAAGAATAGTTTAATCAATTCTCATTATAGAATAAGCCTCCGGAAACGGAGGCTTATTTTTTTGAATGATAATTAATACTTTCTGTTTACATAAAAAAACTCGTCAGAAATATTTCTGACGAGTTTTTTTATTCAATATTAAAGATGACTTTTTCTGTCTGTTCCTTTAATTCTTCCAAATTGGTGTTGTTGTAGATAATGCAATCTGCCATCTTGATTTTATCTTTCTCAGACATCTGCTTTTCCATTACAGATTCTACTTCACGGTAAGTTTTGTTATCCCGGTCCATCACTCTTTTGATTCTGATATTGTCCTCAGCGGTTACCAAAAGAGACTTGTAACATTGTCTGTTTAGCTTTAGCTCAAACAACAATGCCGTTTCTTTGAAAACCAGATATTTGGTTTGTTTCTTTACCCAATTTTCAAAGTCGATCCGTACCGCAGGATGAATGATTTCATTTAATTGATGAAGAAGTTCTTTATCATTAAAAACTTTTCCTCCTACAAATTTTCTGTCATAAAGCCCATTCTCATCATAAGACTCTTCACCAAGAAGTTCTTTGATTTTTTTCTTGAGCTCCTCACTCTCATTTACAATAGCTTTTGCCCTGTCATCAGAATAGTAAACCGGAAAGCCGAATTCTTCAATATAATGAGCTACGGTGGTCTTTCCTGAACCAATCCCACCTGTTAATCCTATGATCTTGGGTGCCGCTGGTTCCGGATCTGCCTGTGGTGTTTCTGAATGTAATTCTTCCATAAGTTATGATTAATATCCAAAAACATCATTGAAACTGAAAGTCTCATCCAGTCTTACTCCTTTTTCCGTCATTTTAAGACTTGCCAGCTCATGGTGAGCATCATGTTCAAAGAATAATAAATATTCATTATCCACACATTGTTTCAGGAATTTTCCTTTCTCTTCCATTGTTAAAAGAGGTCTGGTATCATAGCCCATCACGTATACCGGGTTGATATGCCCTGATGTAGGAATAAGATCCGCAGCAAAAACCACCGTTTTTTCCTGGTACTGAATAACAGGAAGCATCTGTTTTTCCGTATGTCCGTCTACAAAGATAACGTCCATCTTCAGATCCGGAGCAAAACCATAGTTTCCGGTAGTAGGAAGAGGCAGAAAATTCAGTTGGCCACTTTCCTGCATCGGCATAATATTTTCTTTAAGGAAACTTGCTTTCTCTCTCGGATTAGGTTCACTTGCCCACTGCCAATGATTTTCATTCGTCCAGAACTGAGCGTTTTTAAAAGCAGGTCGGTATCCGGTTCTGTCATCATTCCACTCAATAGCGCCACCACAGTGGTCGAAGTGAAGATGCGTAAGGAATACATCTGTAATATCTTCTTTTACGAAACCATATTTCTTTAAATTTTTGTCTAAATTATCATCTCCCCAAAGAGAATAATGACCGAAAAACTTATCATCCTGCTTATTACCAAGACCGCAGTCTACCAGAATCAGTTTTTTTCCGTCTTCAATAAGCAGAGAACGGGTTCCCAGCTCGATTAGGTTTTTTTCGTCTGCCGGGTTTGTTTTTTCCCACAGACTCTTTGGGACGACTCCAAACATAGCACCGCCGTCCAGTTTAAATTTTCCACATTGTATTGGATATAGCTTCATATATATATTTTGATTATTTCTTTATTAATTTCATTTTGTCGGCAATTTTCTGAGCATTACTATCATCAGATTGTTCAAGTTGAGTGATGATAGTATTAAAATCGTTCTCTTTTCTGTTTTGAGACAATTTTTGCTTGATGAATATCTCCGTAGGAATTACTTTAATCCCAAAAGCTCCTTTCATTTCTTTTTCCACAAACTCTTTTCCCATTTCCTTCACCATCATCGGGCATTGTTGAAAGGTTTCATATTTTGCAGTTAATTTGTCTAAATGAGCATACAGTTCGTCATGATCCATTATTTCAACTTTTCCATGGATCTGTACCGCTTCATAGTTCCATGTCGAAACATTGATATGATCATACCAGCTGCTTGAAATATAAGTATGAGCCCCTAAAAAGTCACAAAGAACTTCATCTCCGTTTTTTAACGTTTTGGCCTGCGGATTGGCTCGGGAAATATGAGTCTCAATATAAATATTTTCCGGATCACTTTCGTTCAGCATCATCATAGAATGAGTTGCCCGGATTTTATCTACAGAAGAAATCAACAATGCAAAGGAATTTTCTCTGATAATTCCTCTCATCACTTCTACATCTTCGCTTTTGTATAATTTAGGAATAAACATACCTGAATAACATTTTCATTAAACTTTAAACTCAAACTTTGGCCATTTATTTTAAAAAAGTTCCCCAGGATTTCTAGGTCTTGAAATATTTAAATGCTGATAAGCTTTATCGGTGACCTCTCTTCCTCTCGGAGTTCTGATAATAAAACCCTCCTGAATCAAAAAAGGCTCATATACCTCTTCCAAGGTTTCCGGATTTTCTCCAATAGAAGTTGCGAGTGCGGAAATCCCAACAGGTTTTCCCTTGAAATTTTCAATCATTACACGCATAATCTTGTTATCCATTTCATCCAGACCAAATTCATCTACATTCAGAGAATCCAGGGCATACTTGGTAATTTTGATTTCAATTTCACCATTTCCTTTAATTTCGGCAAAATCTCTTACCCTTCTTAGCAAAGCATTGGCTATTCTCGGGGTTCCACGGCTTCTTCTTGCAATCTCAATGGCGGCATCTTCATAAATTGCAACCCCTAATACTCTGGCACTCCTTTGAATGATCATTGATAAAAGCTCAATAGAGTAGTATTCCAGCCTGCTTTGAATACCAAATCGGGCAAGCATGGGTTTGGTAAGCATACCGCTTCTAGTTGTAGCGCCTACTAAGGTAAATGGATTGAGCCCAATCTGTACACTTCGTGCATTAGGACCTGTTTCCAGCATAATATCGATCTTGTAATCCTCCATGGCAGAATACAGATATTCTTCCACTACAGGAGAAAGACGGTGGATCTCATCAATGAAAAGAACATCATTCTCTTCCAGATTGGTTAAAAGACCTGCTAAACTTCCTGGTTTGTCCAGTACAGGACCGGAAGTTATTTTACAGTTTACTCCAAGTTCATTGGCAATAATATTGGCTAAAGTGGTTTTTCCCAGACCCGGAGGACCATGTAATAGAACATGATCTAGTGCGCCACCACGCCTTTTGGCAGCTGTTACAAAAACCTCAAGATTTTCCAGCGTTTTTCTTTGTCCCGCAAAATCTTTAAAGCTCTGGGGACGAATTTGCTCTTCCTGCATTAGCTCCTCTCGTGAGTAGTTTTCTTTATCTGGATGTAAAAAATCTGGCATTAATTCATTTCATTTACCTCAAAGATAGCAAATTTAGACTAAGGTTGAAGGGATGATTGAGAAAAGGTGAAGATTAGGGGAAAGGTTTATGTTCATGATAAAATTGAAACGGTCTAAGATTTAATAATTGGGATATTTTAAGTATTTTTGAGAGGAAAAATTATTAATCAAGATTAATGAAATCTTGATTGTTTAACAGATCAGTACAGATTGATGAAATCAGTCCCTGTCTTTTAAACTTTAGCATTCACTTTAAACTAATGAAATTAATAGGACCATTCAAGCAGGTGGTAACGCTTGCGAATTTACCACTAAGAGGTAAACTTACCGATGAACAAATGGAAATTATTGTTGATGGAGGAATTGTTGTAGATCAGAATACCATCCAGAAAATCGGAAATTTTAAAACATTACAATCAGAAAACCCAACCATAGAAATCGAACATATAGAAGGAGAGCAGATTGTTCTTCCTGCTTTTGTAGATTCTCATACTCATATCTGTTTCGGAGGAAACCGTGCAAACGACTTTGCCATGCGTAATGCGGGGAAAACATATCTGGAGATTGCTGAAAGTGGCGGAGGAATTTGGAGTTCTGTACAACATACAAGAAGTGCTTCAGAAGAAGAGCTTTTGAAAACCCTTTTAGAAAGAATTGATTTCCTTGTTGATTTGGGAATTACAACCATTGAAGTAAAAAGTGGTTACGGCTTAGATGTGGAAAACGAATTGAAAATGCTTCGTATCATAAAAAAAGCGCAGAATTCTACAAAAGCAACTCTGGTTCCAACTTGTCTTTCGGCTCATTTGAAACCAAGAGACTTCGAAGGAAGCAATTCTGAATATCTGGAATATATCATTAGTGAAATTTTACCGAGAGTACAAGAAGAAGACTTAGCAAAACGTGTAGATATCTTTATTGAAAAATCTGCGTTCCAACCGGAAGAGAGTAAAGCATTTTTACTTAAAACTAAAGAATTAGGTTTTGAAATTACTGTTCATGCTGATCAGTTTACTCCTGGAAGCTCAAGAATAGCCGTAGAAGTAGGAGCAAAATCTGCGGACCATTTAGAAGCAACTATAGATGAAGATATTGAGTTTTTAGCGCAGTCGGATACGGTAGCAACAGCCCTTCCGGGTGCAAGTTTAGGACTTGGGGAGAAATTTACTCCGGCAAGAAAATTATTAGATGCAGGAGCTATTGTAGCCATTGCGAGTGATTGGAATCCAGGTTCAGCTCCTATGGGTAATTTAATTACACAGGCTTCTATTTTGGCTACTTTCCAAAAGTTGACGACAGCTGAAGTTTTAGCAGGAATGACTTTCCGTGCAGCTTATGCCCTTAATCTTGAAGATAGAGGACAGCTGGAAGCAGGAAAGAAAGCTGATTTTGTTACTTTTAAAACGAATAATTTCCAAAACGTACTTTATAATCAGGGAAGCTTGAATGCAGAGCATGTTTATATTGATGGGAATAAAAAGTAATAAACACAACCATGAAAATTAAATTAGAAGATATCAGGGAAAAATATGTTTCGCTTGGTATTCCTGAGAAAAATGTTGAGTATGCATTGAATGCTGTAAAATCCGGTACTAAAAAAGACTTTATTATGAAGAACTTAACTTCAGATATTAGAAAAGTAGATGCTGCTACAGCTAATAGTATGCTGGATGAAATGTTTGCTGCAAACGGTGGCGAATTTAAATATGAAAATAGAGGCGGATACCTTTATTCTGTTTTTTATTTAATTGCTATTGCTGCATTAGGAGGAGTGATTCTTTTTATGAATGCTGAAAACAGAAGCCTGCAATTCAAGTTAAGTGGGGCTTTATTAGTATTTATAGTTTTATTTTTTAGAACATTTATACCTACCATCAGAGGCAGGTTTAGAGAATAATTTAGATTATGATTTGGCAAGGTAGATTGGATGGAGAAGAACTTCTTCATCACAGAATATTTCAAAGAGTAAAAGAAGAGCGTAATTACGACAATATTTCCACAGACGATTTCGTTTTGCATGGCTTTGCCGTGGACGAAGGAGTAAGAAGGAATAAAGGCCGTTTGGGAGCCAAAGATGCTCCAGATGTGATCAGGAAGAATATGTCCAATTTTCCGGTAATTTTCCCTGACTTTTCGATGAAAGACTTCGGGAATGTTACTTGTGAAGACAGTAATCTTGAAAATACTCAGAATAACCTTGCCAAAAATGTTTCAAAAGTCCTTTTAAAAGGTGGGAAGTCTCTTGTTCTGGGTGGCGGTCATGAAGTGACCTATGCTCACTATTTAGGCATTAAAACAGCCTTTCCGGAGCAGAAAATAGGAATTATCAATATTGATGCCCATTTTGATAACAGACAGCCCGAGAAAGGAGTAGGACCTAGTTCAGGAACAGGTTTCTGGCAGATTGCTCAGGAAGGACCTATCAATTCCCTGCACATAGGAATCCAGAGAAATTCCAATACATTGAAACTGTTTGATACGGCCCATCAATACGGTATGAAATATATACTTGCCGATGAACTGTTCTTTGAAAATCTTTCCTCTATCTATCAGCGAATCGATGATCTGTTGGATACGGTAGATTTTGCCTATCTTACTATTTGTATGGATGTTTTTAATGCATCTATCGCTCCGGGGGTTTCTGCTTCGGCATATAATGGTATCTTTGCAGACGCAACCTTTATGCATTTTTACAGACACATCTTAAAAAACAAAAAACTGGTTGCACTGGACGTAGCTGAGGTAAATCCGTCTTTCGATATACAAGATAGGACGGCAAGGCTGGCAGCTTGTCTGGTGAATGAATGGCTAATGATTTAAGATAAAGTTATATTCTTCCGATAGAGAAAATCATTTTTTTATTGACCCTTAAGGAATGGAATTTGCTGATTTCACCGTGCTTTTAAAATAAAAGCACTTATAAATTCATTAGCTGAATTTAAAACAGAAATTATATTATGGAACAATTAATTGAAAGCAAGCTTATAAAAGCAGATAAAGCGTTTTCAGTGTGGAGAAAAGTGCCGTTTGAGGAAAGGCAGAAGTTAATTGCAAAAGCAGCAGAAATTTTAAAAAATAACTCTGAAAAGTTTGGGACTATCATTACCAAAGAAATGAATAAGCCTGTTTCAGAATCTATTGCTGAGGTAGAAAAGTGTGCATTAATGATGAATTATTATGCAGACGCTGAAAATATACTGAAACCAGAGAAAATTGAATCTGAATTTTCTTATTCAGAAGTTCATTACGTTCCTAAAGGAGTTATTCTGGGAGTTATGCCTTGGAATTTCCCTTTCTGGCAGGTGCTAAGATTTGCGGTTCCTGCAATTTTGGCGGGAAATACAGTTGTTTTAAAACATGCTTCAATTTGTTTCGGAAGTGGAAATGCCATCGAAGATGTACTTTTGGAAGCAGGCTTTCCTGAAGGTATTTTCCAAAATCTTGAAGTAGGGCATCAGGCTGTAAAAGAAATTCTTGAACATGATGTTGTGAAAGGAGTAAGCCTTACAGGAAGTGGAAAAGCCGGTGGGGAAGTGGCTTCAATAGCGGGATTGAATATCAAGAAATCTTTACTTGAATTAGGAGGAAGCGATGCTTTTATCATTTTTGATGATGCAGATTTGGATTCAGCCGCAAAAGCAGGAGTGAAATCAAGACTTCAAAACTGTGGTCAGACCTGTACGGCAGCCAAAAGATTTATCATTGATGAGAAGATTGAGGATGAGTTTTTACCAAAATTCATTGAAGAATATAAAAAATATGAAATTGGAGATCCTTTAAACAAGGAAACCAAGTTATCAGGAATGGCCAGACCAGACCTTGCGGATGAACTGGAAGCACAGTTCAATAGAGCATTGGAAAACGGAGCAGAAATCATTATTCCTTTAGAAAGAATTTCTGAAAACCAATTCAAACCTGGTTTAATTAGAGTTAAGGAAGGTAATCCAATTTTGAAAGAAGAACTTTTCGGACCTCTTGGAATGATCATGATTGCGAAGAACGAAGAAGAAGCTTTGCAAATGGCAAATGATATTCCTTTCGGACTTTCGAACTCTGTTTGGACGAAGACAATAGAGCGCCAATTGTTCTTTATTGAGAATCTGGAATCAGGAACTGTTAATATCAACAGAATGACCAGTTCTGATCCACGTTTCCCATTTGGTGGAAGCAAGGCTTCAGGATATGGAACAGAGCTTTCTTTACTGGCTTTAAAAGAGTTTGTAACGGCAAGAACAATTGTAGGTCATTATTAGAGCAAAATGTCATTCCGGATAACCGAGTTTCAGAATTACCAACCGACTTTATTATAATACAACAAAATAAAAATCCCGGAAATAAACATTTCCGGGATTTTTGTATGCTTTTGACAAAAGTAAATTGTCTGTTATACGGTTGTTAGTCTCAACGTATTTGTTTTACCACCTTCATAAGATGGAGTAGCGTTGATGTTGATTACGAAATCTCCTGTTTCAATATAACCATAGTTATGCGTTAGCATGTTAACCTGGATAATCGTTTCATCAGTAGATTTTTTCATATCATAATAGTAAGCATGAACTCCCCAAAGTAGGTTCAGCATCGTGATTACTCTTTTGTTTCCACTGTAAACAATAATTTGAGAATTCGGTCTGTGAGCTGCAAGCTGGAAAGCTGTATAACCTGAATGGGTAAGAGTCACAATTGCAGAAACATTTGTAGTTTTAGCAATTCTTACTGCGGCAAGACATACTCTGTTGGTGATGAATCTTTCATCGATGCAGTTGTAATCTTTTTCAATCGGCTCATTTTTGTGTTGATAGAAGTGAGTAGTCTCAATGTTCTTCACAATTTTAGCCATGTTTTCCACAACCTGTACAGGATATCTTCCTACAGAAGTTTCTCCGGAAAGCATTACTGCATCTGCACCATCCAATACAGAGTTAGCAACGTCGTTTACTTCCGCTCTTGTTGGCGTTAAGCTGTTGATCATGGTCTCCATCATTTGAGTAGCGATGATTACCGGCTTAGAATAGAATCTCGCTTTTTCTACCAGGTTTTTCTGGATAGCAGGAACTTCTTCCATTGGAACTTCTACTCCAAGGTCTCCACGGGCAACCATTAGTCCATCACATTCAAGAAGGATTTCTTCAATATTTTTAACCCCTTCCGGCTTTTCAATTTTCGCAATAATTGGAGTTTTGAATTTTCCGTTTGGATGTTTTTCAATTAATTCTTTCAGATCAATAATATCCTGAGCGTGACGTACGAAAGATAAAGCGATCCAGTCTACCTCCATGTCAAGCATAAAGTTGGCATCCTGAACATCTTTTTCTGTCAAAGCAGGAAGAGAAACATTCGTATTAGGCAGATTAACTCCTTTTTTAGAACTTAACGGACCTCCTTGAATGGTTTTTGCTTTTACAGTATCTATTTCATTGGTTTCGATAACTTCCAACATAAGTTTCCCATCATCAATAAGGATTCTTTCCCCTACTTTTACGTCCTGTGGAAACTGTTGGTACGTCATATACACCTTAGTAGAATCTCCTTCCATCTTTTCATTCGTGAAAGTAAGAATATCTCCAGGATTCAGGTACGAACCTTCTTTTACAACACCTACTCTTAGTTTAGGGCCCTGAAGGTCGCCCAAAATACCCACTGAATAACCATACTCGCTGTTTAGCTCTCTAATTATTTCAATATTTTTTCGAACTAAGTCGTAATCTGCATGCGAAAAATTTATTCTGAAAATATCAACACCCGCTTTCATCAGATCTAACATTACCTCCTTCGATGATGAAGCAGGGCCTAGTGTTGCGATAATTTTTGTCTTCTTTAAATACTTATTCATAATACTGGATAATTTGATAAAGTTCTTCATCAGAACTCAGTGTGTAATCTTGAATTGGAAACACAAGATTTTCAGGGAGCAAAATTACGGAAAAATCAGGAAACTGTTCCGAACTATGCAAAATATATTCGACATCTACCTGATTATTTAATAAAAATTTAATGTTTTCTTCTTCTGTAAAGAGTTCCGTCTGAACTTTTTTTTGCTTACTTTCGGAAGATTTATTAGAAATAAAGGTAAAATAGGTCTTGGAAAACTTGTGGTATGCCTCAAATCTTGGAAAAAAATAATCATAATATCCCCCATGAAAGACAAGATCTTTCTTTCTTGAAAAGCTGAGGTTGTTAGTCTGATTAATTCTGAAAAAAAACTCATGAGCGGGTATATCTTTTGCTAATCTTACCAATCCTATGGCAATATCTTCAAATTCTATATCATCCAGATCATAAAGTTTTTGGATTTCCAAGTATATTTTCTTTTTTATTTAAAATATAAAATGCTCTTTGCGCAGCTTTTTCTTCGGCTTTTTTCTTGGAAGTTTCTGTTGCGTTGGCAATCTTTTCTTCTCCCAACCATACATGGCATCTGAATACGATGGATTTATTCACCTGTATTTCCTCGCAGGTTTCGTATTTTATGTTTACCTTCTTCTTTTGGCTCCATTCGAGGAGGAGGCCTTTATAGCTTACAATTTTATTTTCAAGTTTGTTAATTTCGGATGGCGTCAGCAATTTTTCCAGAATGATCTTTTTACAGGCATCATAATGGAAGTCTAAATAAACGGCACCGATTAAAGCTTCAAATAAATTTCCGGAGATATTTTCCCCTAATGCGGACGAGCTGTTCTGCTTTTGCAAAAGGTTGGTAAGTTTGAGGTCTTCTCCTAATTTATTAAGGTTTTTCCTATTAACAATCTTAGATTTCATCTGCGTCAGATATCCTTCATTAGCCTGAGGATAGGTCTGGAACAAATGACAAGAAATAATTGTACCCAAAACAGAATCTCCTAAAAATTCAAGCCTTTCGTAGTTGCTGTCTTGATTTTTAGAAGAATTTTTTAAAGAAAAAGCTTCGCGGTAAAGAGCGATATTTTGTACCTCTGTACCCAACACTTTTCTAAGCTCGGTACTGAGAAAATACTCTCTCTCCGTTAATTGTCTTTTTCTTTTTTTGAGAAGGAATTTAGAAAAGTATTTCTGTAACTCCATTCATTGAATTTAGATTTTCTTAAATAGAACGCAAGCGTTATGCCCGCCAAATCCAAAAGTATTGCTCATGGCTACTTTTACATCTTTCTTCACAGCAGTGTTAAACGTAAAGTTTAATCTACTGTCAATATTTTCATCATCAGTAAAATGGTTGATGGTTGGAGGAACAGTACCATGAATAATAGTTCCTAATGCAGCAATAGCCTCAATAACGCCGGCAGCTCCTAAAAGATGGCCTGTCATTGATTTTGTAGAATTAATCTGAATATCATATGCGTGCTCGCCTAATAATTTAGAAATTGCATTGGATTCTGCGATGTCTCCTAATGGAGTAGATGTACCATGCATGTTGATATGATCTACTTCATCAGCAGTTAAACCTGCATCTTCCAGACAACTTTTCATTACCAGATAAGCGCCAAGACCTTCAGGATGAGGAGCCGTCATGTGATGTGCATCAGCACTTAAACCACCTCCTAATAATTCTGCATAAATTGTCGCACCACGTTTTACAGCGTGCTCATATTCTTCAAGGATAATAGTTCCTGAACCTTCTCCTAATACAAATCCATCTCTGTCTTTGTCAAAAGGTCTTGATGCGGTTGTAGGATCATCATTTCTTGTAGAAAGTGCCATCATTGCATTAAATCCACCGACACCACTTGCTGTAACGGCTGCTTCAGAGCCTCCACATACAATAACGTCTGCTTTTCCTAGTTGGATCAGCATTTTGGAATCAATTATAGCATTTGCTGAAGAAGCACAAGCAGATACGGTTGTATAATTTGGTCCGTGGAAACCATATTCTATAGAGATATGCCCAGGAGTAATATCCGCAATCATTTTTGGAATAAAGAATGGATTGAATCTCGGAATTTCCGTATTTGCCCATCCTAATACTTCTGTTTCAAAAGTCTCTAAACCTCCGATTCCGGAACCCCAAATTACCCCAACTCTGTTTTTATCTACATTGTCTTCTATAATTCTGGAATGTGCTACTGCTTCTCTGGCAGCAACAAGTCCCAATTGGGTATTTCGGTCCATTTTTTTAGCTTCTTTCTTATCGAAATGCTGTAACGGATCGAAATTTTTCACTTCGCAAGCGAACTTTGTTTTAAAGTTTGTGGCATCAAAAAGAGTAATCGGAGCGGCACCGCTCTCACCTTTAACAAGATTTTCCCAGTATTCTTTTGCATTATTTCCTATTGGTGTTATTGCTCCAAATCCGGTTACAACTACTCTTTTTAATTCCATAAACTTTGTTTAATTTCTTTTTTGTTGAAGAATATTATTTATTTACTACTTCCTCGATGTAAGCGATAGCGTGTCCTACAGTAGTAATTTTTTCAGCTTGGTCATCAGGGATCTGAATGTTAAATTCTTTTTCAAATTCCATGATTAACTCAACTGTATCTAGTGAATCAGCTCCTAAATCGTTAGTGAAGCTAGCTTCAGGAGTTACTTCTGTTTCTTCAACGTCAAGCTTATCAGCGATGATAGCTTTTACTCTTGATGCAATGTCTGACATAGTAAATTATTTTTTTAATTGTTAGATGGTGCAAATATATAAAATTCTTTACGATAAAACATTTTTTTAGTCTTTTTTGTGGTCAGGAGGCTTTCATTTTAGGTTGTGAAGTTTTAGTGTTTTAGTTTTCAGGTATTTATATATATAAGGATATAATGGCTTGAATTTTAAATTCAGATAAGTTGATCTTTTTTAAGGTCAACTTATTTTAAGATATAGCAGAATTTTGTCTTAGCGGAATGATTTCGCAAAGAAAAATAGAACAATTTTGATGTAATGATCTACATATATTGTTAATTAAATGATGGTGATAATCATTTTAAACTTTTTCAATCCTCGATTTCCAGGGCATCATATATATCTTCTTTTAAAATGGCACTTTTGGGGAATTTGATCAATAAACCCTTCAGGCATTTCGTGAAACCTTTATTTTGAAATTTGTATACGAGATAATCAAAACGGGAAGATATCCACTCCAGGTCGTCTTCGTCCAGATTGTTGAGTGTTTGTATTGCCTGGTGTACATCAGAAAGCAGGATTTCAACAATTAAATCTTTGTCTTGTGGAACGGTAGGATCATTCAGATGTTTATTTCTGATTCCTTCAATTATTTTTACAATTCTTGCTTCCACTTTTAGATTGAATAGTTTATCCAAATGTATTGTTTTTTCACTTTTAATACGAGCAAAGATTGTTAAATAATTATTGCGAAATATGATGAAGTATTGAAATTCTCTCCATCTCCTTAGTTCAACAATAGAGTTATCATATTTTTAGAATCTTCTCTTACATTGACTATAAATATGTGTTTTTATTTTGAGCTTTTTAACAAAGTTTAATTGAGCTTTTCAGCAAAATGAAGACGTTAATATTGTCGGAACTTTGTCCTGTAAAATTAAAACAAATACAATATGAAAAGTATAAACAAAGCCTACATCAATGGCGAATTCACAGAGTTGAACGGAAAAGAAGTTTTTGAACTGATTAATCCTTCCAATCATCAAAAGATAGGAGAAGTGGTATTAGGAGATGAGATTGATACCCGTAAGGCAGTCGAAGCAGCTAAAAATGCATTTACAACATTTTCAAAAACAAATATAGAAGAGCGTATTGTAATTCTTAGCAATCTGAAGAAGGCGGTTGCAGAAAGAGAAGAAGACCTTATTGAAACCATGATTCTTGAATATGGTGGAACACGACAGTTTTGCACCATGGGTTTCCAGAATATGGTGAGTGCTTTCGATAATATGATAGAAACACTGAATCATTTTGAATTTTCAAGAAAGGCAGGGAATACCCTAGTGCAAATGACGCCTGTTGGTGTTGTAGGAATTATTACTCCGTGGAATTCCAGCAATAGCTTTATCTGTAACAAATTTGCTACAGCTGTTGCAGCAGGCTGTACGGTAGTGGTGAAACCGAGTGAAATGAGTGCATTGCAGACTCAGATTATTATAGAGTGTTTCCATAACGCTGGCCTTCCTAAAGGAATCTTTAATGTAGTGAATGGTTTAGGAAGTGTTGTTGGTAATGAAATTGTGAATAATCCTGATATTGCTAAAATATCTTTTACAGGATCTACACAGACAGGGAAAATGATTGCTAAGGGAGCAGTTGATTCGATGAAAAGAGTTACACTGGAGCTTGGTGGAAAATCACCTAATATCATTCTTGATGATTCAGATCTGAACGAGGTAATTCCTCAGGCTGTTTTCGGAGCCTATATGAATAGTGGTCAGGCTTGTATTGCTCCTACGCGTTTACTGGTTCCACAATCAAAAATAGAAGAAGTTAATGCTATTGCAAAAGCAGTTGCTCAACAAGTGGTTGTAGGGAATCCTTCAAATGAAGCTACGAATGTTGGGCCAATGGTTTCTGAAAAACAATATGAAAGAGTACAATCTTATATTCAGCTTGGAGTAGAAGAGGGCGCTGAGTTACTAGTAGGAGGAGTAGGAAAACCAGAGGGTCTTGAAAACGGGAACTTTGTTAAAGCAACTATTTTTACTAACGTTAGAAATGATATGAGAATTGCGCAGGAGGAAATTTTTGGTCCTGTACTTTCCATTATTCCTTATAATAGCGAAGAAGAAGCTGTCGCTATTGCTAACGATACGTCTTATGGATTAGCTGCATATGTTTCTTCCTCAGATGAAAAACGAGCATTGAATGTTGCTTCACAAATTGAAGCAGGAAGAGTGTGTGTGAACGGATTTAAGCATGATCCTTTGGCTCCGTTCGGAGGATTTAAACAATCTGGTATTGGAAGAGAATTTGGAGCTTACGGATTGGAAGAATATCTTGAACCAAAATCAATTTTAGTTTAGTATAAAAGATAATTAAAAATATTACCTTTAACAGTCAGGTACAAGATTTTTGACCTGACTGTTATTAATCGATTATAAAATGTCCGAAAATTTAGATTATATCAACTATTCGTGTTATTTTACGGTTTTTCGTGAAGGAGAACAGTTTGTGTCTTATAATGCGATTTCTATGGTGATTTCCGGTGAAATGGAGCTTAATGACGGAGAAAAAAGACAAGTATTCCGAAGTGGAGATGTCTATCTTGTAAGAAAGAATCAGTTGTTAAAATTTCTCAAAAAGCCTGGAGAAGAATCCGGATTTAAATCATTGTCGATAAGGTTTGATGATGAAATGCTAAAACAAATGAGTCAAGATGAGAATTTTATTATTCCGGAAAAGACCAAAATGCCGGTCTTCACAGATCTGTCACAGGTTCCTTATTTAAAATATTTCATGGAATCTCTACTTCAATATCAGGATCTTTTAGAAAATAAATCTCCGGAACTGGCTTTGTTGAAGCAAAAAGAAGCTTTACTTCTTTTATTTAGACATGATCCATCACTGAAGAATATTCTATATGATATTTCTGACCCTTATAAGATAAATCTGGAAGAATTTATGCAGAAGAACTATCATTTTAATGTAAAACTTGATCGGTTCGCTTATCTTACGGGAAGAAGTCTGGCTTCTTTTAAAAGAGATTTTCAGAAAATATTCGGTGTAGCTCCAGGAAAATGGCTATTACAGAAAAGATTACAGGAAGCCCGATATCTTTTGGAACAAGGGAAAAAAATATCAGATATCTATCTTGATCTAGGATTTGAGGATCTTTCTCATTTTTCTTTTGCCTTTAAAAAGCAGTTTGGATTGGCGCCAAGTAAATTAGTGTTGTAAGAGTGTCTATTTTACATATCATCACAACAAAAAAGAGAATCTAGATTTTAGATTCTCTTTTTTTGTGGAGTTGGAGGGATTCAGACTTGTGTTGATTGTTAAATTCTATTCAATCTTAATCAATTTAATTAAATATTAAGTTATTGATAATCAATTGTTATTTTGTGTTTTTGAATTAATAATATTTAATGAAGTTGAATGGTATTGAGAAATTGTTGTCTAGATGTTGTCTAATTTATTTTGATGTGATAGATTTGTATTAAACAATTTATCATGGCTAAAGTTCAGTTCTTAATTCAAGGAAAGAGTTCAAGCAATCCAATCTATCTTCGATTCTCTTTAGGTAGAAAGTTTGATGCTAAGCGAAAGACAGGGTTTGTATGCGATGTTAAATCTTGGAGTACTACAACAGGTTTCCCTAAACCAATCGATCCAGCACACAAAAATCTGAAGAGTAATTTGCAAAAGATGGAAGTCTTTATTTTAGAACAATATAATCAGGATTTTGTAAACGGAGTTCAAATTAATCATGAATGGTTAGAGAATAAGATAGATGTTTTTAGCGGAAGAGTTGAACCAGAGCAAAAAGATTACTTGATAGCATACGGGGAATATTATGTCGAACAATTACCTTATGTAGTATCCGCAAAAGGTAGAAAAGGAGTAAGTGATAGATCTATAAAGAAGTATCGAACAATTGTAAATAAGCTGATTGAGTTCCAAAAATATAAGAAAAAAACATTTCTCTTAAAAGACGTAGATTTAAATTTCGGTAAAGACTTCGTAAGATTTTTAATTGATACGAGAGCAACGAATGAAAATACAGCAGGTAGATACATCAAATTTGTCAAGACGATTATTTTAGACGCTCGAAAGAATGGTCATGATGTAAGCCATCAAATTGATAATGTGAAAGGCTTCACTGTTTCTACTCCGATAAATCCACTATCAATTGATGAAATCAACAAAATAAAGGATACTGCATTTTCAGATGAGAAATATAGTATAACACGAGATTGGTTTGTTATTGGTTGCTATGTGGGGCAAAGAGCATCAGACCTGTTCAGAATGACCACTAAGATCGTACAAAAGATTGGTGATTTTGATTTTATTGTTATTACACAAGAAAAGACTAAAAAATTGGTTCAGATTCCTATTCACCAAGAGGTTAGAAATATTCTGAGTAAGTACAATGGTGAATTTCCTCCTTTGTTCTCAACAAATATCGAGACAAATACAACTCTTTTTAATAGGTACATTAAAAAGGTTTGCGAAAAAGCTGATATTGATGAACTTGTTGAAGGTAACTTGTTTAATAAAGAAACAAAGAAAGGAGAGAGAGGGTTTTATCCTAAATGGAAATTAGTATCATCACATGATTGTAGAAGGAGTTTTGCAACAAACTTCTACGCCAAAAAGGAATATCCGACACCATTATTAATGAATATTACGGCGCATTCTTCAGAAAAACAATTCCTTGATTATATAGGACAGAAATCAATTGATCAATCAATGCAACTTGCGGAAATTTGGAGTAAACAAGAAAATGATACCGTAAAAGAAGGTAAATTAATACTGTTGAAAACTGGATCTGATAACTTATGAATATAGAAGCTATAATAATAAATGATGTCAATTGGCTTGTGGCAAGTAATGAAATAAATCAATCTGATACAGATAAATTGCTTAGTGACCTTAACAATTTACTGTTTTCTAATGATAGTGACAGTAAAAGATTTGGTGTTCTATTGAAGACCAAAATTGTATCCAAGCTGTTTAATGAATTAATAGAGTTGGAAAACAAGATTTCAACTTTTGGCAATAGCAGGTCAAAGAAAGAAGAAAAAAGAAAGTTGACGATCAAAAATGATATTTTAAGAAATCTAGTAATAACTCTATTTCAAACCTATTCCGATTATTTGAATGATAGCAAAGAGTATAGAATTTTTGTGAATAATCATATTCAGAAAATAGAACAAATTTCTCAAAACTTCTTAAATGGAAATATTAGCACGAAAAATCCATTTCCTGAATATTATGATAAAAAGAATGCTGATAAGATAATAACGGAAATTAAAGAATATTATAACAAAACTTTTTTAAATCCAGAAAATACATTATTCGTAAAAACAAAACTAACCCAGCTATCAGAATCTTTGAAATCTAAAATATTAGATGTTGAGAATGAAATTATTATTTGGAATAGGAGAGGGGAAGAATATAGAAGAGAACTTTTATTGGTTTCAATGGAGAAATCTGAAAAAGACAGGGTTTTTGATTTATATGATTGCGAAATGTCTGGAATAATGAATTTGTTTCATTACAAACAAGATTTAATGAGACTTTACAATCACATTGTAGAAGAGTACCCGTTTATCAATTCAAAACCAATAACAATATCAGATATTACTGTTTTCGGAGATTCCAATATTCAAGCTGTTAAACGTATTTATTTAGAGTTTTCTGATTTCATTGATAAAACAGTAAGTGAGAATGATTTTGTTCAAGTTTTTATGGATTTACCAATTACTAATAAAATCAAACTTATCAACGGAAGTCTGCCTGATTATGCTTATTTAATTAAAGAATTAAAACCATTCTTTGTCAGGAGAATTGGAGAAAATTCAGGAATTTACAATCAATGGTGGTCAGATCGATTTTTATTTTCAGGAAAGGAGAAGAATAGCAAAAGTATTAGTAATATGATTTCTGGATTACATAGTGGAAGAGCAGCTTCAAAAAAGGCAGCAACTAATAATATTGTTAATTTCTTAAAGTCGTCCTACAATCATCCTACATAATCTATTGTTTTGTAGTTTATTTTATTGATAATCAATATGTTTGAATAGCGTTCTATGGGGCGCTATTTTTTTTGATCCCGCATATCCTACACTCCCTTTGTATCAATATTTAAAATAAAAAATAATGATAACAAAAAGAAAAAATGGATTAGAAAATTCACTTAATATTAGCAATAATGATTTTAATGTATCTGAAAGATCAGATAAGTATTTAGAGCAATGTAAACTGAATAAAGGACTGTTGACAAGAGAAGAAACAGCTAAATTTTTTCATGTTGATTTGAGTACACTCCACAATTGGAAGAAAAAAGGAATTCTAATGCCTGTTGGTATAGGTGGTCGGGTTTATTACCGTATGTGTGATATTAATAAAGCTTTAACACCACTTAATTAAAGCTTTATCATGATAAATTATTTTAATAACATATACGATCCAATCGTAAGAGGAGAGATAGATATATATGATTTTCTGGATAGAGTTGAAAATCCAGATCTAGAAATTAAACACAAAATTGAACAAGCAAGGTGTTGTCATTCTTTTGATAAAGCTGAATACGATATTATCAAGGGGCAACTCCCTTGTTTTACCTTGAATTTCAGTTTTAGAGATAGAAAGCTAAATAGCAATATTGATGAACCAACAAGCTTTATTTATATTGATGTTGATGGAATAACTGATATTGATTTCAGCAATGAATACATTTTTGCTTCATGGTTATCACTTTCAGGAACAGGGAGAGGAATTTTGGTTAAGGTTGATGGATTAACATTGGAAAATTTTAAAGATGTTTATAAAGCTGTAACATCATTACTTAATGTAAAATCTGATGTTAGAGCTAATAAAGCAACACAGTATTGTGTACAAAGCTATGATAAAGACTTATACTTCAATGAAGATTCTAAGATATTTGATTGTAGTCAGCTATTTATCGAAAAGAAAAATACCCCTATTTCATATACTATCTCTAAAAAGAAAAGAGATAGTTATGTAGTGGGGGAAAATAAACAATTAAGATTTAACAATATCACCGATTATGACTTTAATGGAGAAGAGTGCATTGTGTTCTGGGAAGAAAAAGAGAGTATTGCTGAAGTTATTATTCCAAATATAATATTAGAGGGACATAGAGAGTCTTGTATAAGTGCAATAGCTTATCAATGTAAAGCTTTAAATCCTGAAATGTCTAAAAATGAATTACTACATTTTATCTCAAATATAAATCAGAAAAAGTGTTTTCCACCGCTTTCGAAAAGTGAAGTTATAAAGATTGTAAATAACAAAGATAAATTAGATGATATTGAACCAATTTTAAATAAGGAAAGAAGGATTATTTTTAATCCGGAAGCCAAATTAGACAGAAAACAGAAATCACTAAGAACAAACAAAGTAACTGGTGAAATAAGGAAAGAGAAATCAAGACAAAAAATCAGAGATGCTCTTGATAATTGGAATTTTAAAACATTGGGTAAAATAACACAAAACAAACTTATTGAGATTTCTGGACTCTCTAAAAATACAGTTGAAAAATTTGGGAAAGAGTTTAGAGAAAGGATTAAGCTGATGAATAATAATTGTAAAACCTAGAAATCATAAAAGATATTCAGTATTATTAACACAATATTGCGTATCTTTTTTATATTCAATAAATAAAGATTAAATAGGGGTTAGCTTCTGATCTTTAGCTCTTAAATAAACTCTACCAACAGGTTTAATACATACCTTTACATTTTCAGCAATAAATTGAGTTCCTAATGGATAGATATTTATATTTCTATACTTCATAAAACATTCAATTTTTAAATCGGTAGATAAACCCTGATTAGGAAGAGGTCTAATTCTAACCCTATTTGTTTCTGTATCTAGAAAATTTTCACAAAGAACATTGCTTATATAATTTCCAATTATTGGCATATTTAATTTGTTTCGAGTGTTATTAGTAGTAGTAAAGTTAAAAAAAATTATAAATTTGTAAAAATTAAATTTATTGATTAAAGTAATACAATTATAATTAAATAAAATCACGAAGCGTTAAGCTGTTGTTCACAGAAAAATCGGCAAAATTTTAAGTTACAGAGCAACAAGTAAAACTGCATCGTCCGTTATGGGCGTTGAGATGTACTTGTTTGTAACTGGGTTTGCCGACCCTTCTGTAACAAGGCTTGAAACCTCAACGCTTTTTTGTTACACTAAATTCATCATAGGGGTTTCGATGAATCAAATCACTTATGAAACACTATTTATTCGGCATTCTTCTACTATTTTGTAATGTCACCTTTTCTCAAACTTATGAGCAACCAGATAATTGGTTTCTCGGTATTAAATATACCAGTGCGCTTTCAGGAGTTGAACTAAAACCTAATACTAAAGAGTATAAATTTAATTTAGAGTTGTGGTTAAGAACTTTGTATGATGGAGAAATTCGTAAAAGAGAGTTTTGGTTTCAATCTGGAGCTAAGGAAAATTTAGAACCTGATGAATTTATATTACTTACCAATGATTTTTCAACATCCAGTACAAAATTTAAGAGGATGATTCAGAAAGCGCAGGATTCTCAATTAGAAAAATACAAAATCATTCTTCAGATGTTTTTACTTCAAACCTACAAATTCGATATAAAGGAGATTGAATTTGATGAAAAAGGGAATTTATCGTCAATAATGTTATTTAAAAATGTTGGTGAGAATATTAATACTTCACAAACTAAGCAAGATTTTGCATTGTTGAAAAATATGTTAGAGAATGTTTATGGGAAATCTCAAAGAGATACACCTAATAATTCAATTGCTTATTCATGGTTTGACATCAAATCGAAAATCGGTTTGATTGTTGACTTAGATGGGAAAGATGTTGCAGTTATTTATGAAGTAAAGAAATGATAATTACCGTCATCCACAATTCTCCTCATTTTATCCATTCTGATACACATTCTCTATCAAATTTAAAAGATAAGCAAAAAACTTAGGGTATGTATATAGCTACGTTAACCTTATTTATTTTCTATTCAAGTCCAATAATTTAAAAAAAACACTACCATGAAAATTAGACCGAAAGATATTTTAACACCTTTGTTCATCTTCTTAATATTCTTATGCTTTGTTGTAAGCGGTATTTCTTTAATTATATATGGTTATAGCCATGACAATGACGTAGAACTGATATTTGGGCTGGTTATAGCCTGTTTGGGTTTATTTCAAATTTCCCAAAAATATAAAATTAGTTATGTTTTCACTGTTATACCTGTTTTAGTCGCTGTAGTAGGTTTATTAGGAACATTCATTTTTATTCTTTTCTACCTCCCATTCTTTTACAAAGAATCTTTGAATCTGGATTTAGGAGCATTGATTTTAAAAGATTGGTTTGTAAGATTAGTAATAATAATTATTGATGTGCTTTTACTCATCAATGTATTTACATATACCAAAAAGCAGTTGAGCAAAAACAAAGAACAAGAAAAAGGTCAATATTAACCAACTCTTATTATTTACGGTTATCCGTAAGAAACCATCATAAATACAGAATACTTTTATCAATTAAAATTTAATTATTAACAAATAAAAACTTTAACATTATGAGAAAACTAATTTTTGCAACATTAACAATCATTTTCAGTGCCTTCATTTTATCGTGTTCAAGCAATGATGATAACAATAATCAAGCATTCCCTTTTCAGGGTAAATGGTCTGGAAGCTATTCCGGAGCAAAAGACCACGGGACATTTAAGATTGATGTAAGTTCAACAGGTAAGGTTACGGGTACAACAACATCAGCCGTATTTAATGAGGACTTTGACGTAAACGGTAATGTTTCGGAATCTGGAAATTTCTCTGCAATTGCTGGGAATGCCAGTTCGGGGGCGACATTCACGGGACAAATGAGTGGGAATAATGCAAATGGGACATGGATAAATACTTCAGCAAGTATGAATGGGACTTGGATTGGTGGAAAGAATTAGTTGATATTTACATAGGCGTATCAAGATTTTAGCCCGTTTCTATTGCTTTTGGTATATCAGTCTCAAAAATAAATTTGAGGGGCTAAAATCGGGATATGTTAGGAGAATGTATTCTTAAATCTATTTAATTTAAAATAATATATTAACAATAAAAGCTAAACCAGAGAATGTATTAATTAGAAATTTGTTTTTTAGCCTAAAAGACATTTTAGTAGGTTCGATCAGTGGTGTTATTGGAACGTTAGTGACTCCCAAGTTTCAAGAGTTCAGTCATTATTTAGAAGGGATTTTATCACAATTATTCTAAAAAAATAATTATTTAATAGCTCTTGCCGAGTGATAATGGTACGTATTCCGGATATCTCATTATCCCTAGGAATTCACATATAATAGAGACCTTGTAAATAGTTTAAAACCATTACTGGTAGACTATTTACGAGGCTTTTTGTTTTGCTTGGTAAAATGTCAATTAAGCAAGATTTATATTTTCATTTTTTACATAGTACAGTGTGTTATTTTAGGTGTTATCTCTATCAAGGTGATATAAAATGTACTAGATTTTATTTTAATCTTTAAAATCGGGGTATGTACCAAGGCTGTAGAACTCATGAAAGGAATAGCTTAACCGCTTAATTAAAAAAAATAGTAAATTCGAGAGAATGGGGTATACGTACAAAACCTCCCCTACCTAATCCAAAAGGGAAATGACTTTAAAAATTGGGGGTGGCTTCTTAGGATTTATATTCTCATGATACAATTTCAACTTTTTATTTTGCTTTTTCTGGTGGATATGTTTTATCTCTCTCTTTCTCTCTGTTTGCTGAATGGTGTTTATACTTCTATTATGTACTTTATACTATGAGGGTGATAAAGCAAGTCAAGTAAATTATTTCATAGATTATTTTAATTGTCATGTGTTTGAGTTGCTGAAGCATTCAAAGAAATAAAAAAAAAGTAAAATTGTTGTCTAAATGTCGTCTAAAAACAAATAAAACCACTGATTTACAGTGGTTTTAGTGGAGTTGGAGGGATTCGAACCCTCGTCCAAACAAGCAATACATAAGCTTTCTACATGCTTATTCTACCATTGGTTTTCGACTGGAAGCAGAGGATAGACACCCAACTTCCAACTTATCTTCTAAAGTTTTCGATCTCGTTGCGAAGAAAAACGAGACTTATTTCCGCATTCCTATATCCCAGAATCAAACGCCGCAGAACAGAGCATTTGTGGAATATCTTGCTCCCTTACTAAAATCTTCAGGGAAACGCTTGATCTACTATACTTCGATATTAAGCTGCAAGAGCGAACTCTTCGTTGCCAGTTAAAATTTTGTAGCAAGGGATTATAGAGATCGCGCTACGGTTCTCTGCATGCTTACTTACCCATTGACCTTGCTGTCGAAACCAGTCAACCCCATGAATAAAGTGAATGCAAAGGTAATACTTTTTGTTTACATTTCATTCATATGAACTGCTTTTATCATATGATATAAGGATAAATCAGAAGTGTGGTTTTATAAAGAGGAAGATAGTAGGATGGTAATTTTAGTTTTTTAGTCATTGTGGATAAAAAATTAACTTGTGTTAAATCCCTTTAATACTGTGTTTTTTATGATGATTGTAAAATGATGGGTGGGGTTTGTTATAATATATTTTGTATTGTGAAAAAAAATGCCTAGTTTTGCAATCCAAAATGAGATGTAAAATATGTTAATAATTCCAGTTAAAGATGGTGAATCCATCGACAGAGCATTAAAGAAATACAAGAGAAAATTTGATAAAACAGGAACTGTTCGTCAACTAAGATCTAGACAACAATTCATTAAGCCTTCTGTAACTTTGAGACAAGCTAGACTAAAAGCGGCTTACAAACAAAGAGCGCTTAGCAAGGAAGAGCAGGCTTAAGATTTTTTCTTAATCATATATTAATTCACTTCTTAAATTCTTATATTTGAGGAGTGAATTTTTATTTTTATACCTATGATGCTGGAAAAGTTTTTAGAATATCTGCAATTCGAAAAAAGATATTCTCCTCATACTATAACAAGCTATAAAAAAGATCTTGAAGACTTTTCCCATTTCTACCTTCGAACAGAATCTTCAGAAAATATTAATAAGGCAGACAAAAAAGTTATCAGAAACTTTATTGTAGAACTAAGCGAAAATAATATTTCCAAAAGAAGTATCAATAGAAAACTGTCCTCTTTACGTAGTTTTTACCTTTTCCTTCTTAAAATAGGCGAAATTCAGGTTTCTCCTACCGAAGGGATCTCTTCCCTGAAATTTTACGCTGAAAAGCAAATTCCCATGTCTAAAGAAGAAATGGAAGACCTTAATGATAGAGTCTTCGAACAGTATCATGATATATTGGAAAAATGTATCATTGAAGTACTTTATCAGACCGGAATGCGAAAAGCTGAACTTTGTGGCCTGATATTTGAAAATGTTAATATAGACGGAAATGAATTGAAAGTAATAGGAAAGGGAAATAAACAAAGAGTGATCCCAATTTCCGAAGACTTGTCTGCGCTTCTTAAAAGTTATATAGAGATAAGAAAACCGCAGGTAGAATTTCAAACCTGTTTTTTTGTCAATAAGAAAGGGAAAAAACTCAACGAAAAATTTGTTTATGTGGTAGTTAATAAGTACCTTAGTCTTATAACAACAAAAGAAAAAAAAAGTCCTCACATCCTTCGGCATAGCTTTGCTACTCACGTGTTGGATAATGGGGCGGAGATCTCCAAAGTAAAAAAAATATTAGGGCATTCCAGTCTTGCCAGTACTCAGGTCTATACGAATGCTAATATTGAACAATTGAAAAAAGTGTTTAATCAGGCTCACCCTCGAGCATCAAAAAAAGAAGAATTATGAAGATTTCAGTTCAATCAATTGGTTTAACACCACACGAACCACTAGAGTCACACATCGACAAAAAAGTTAGCAAGTTAGATACCTTCTATGACAAAATTCAAGAGTGTAAGGTATTCTTAAAGGTAGAAAATAACGCGGATAAAGCGAATAAAACAGCCGAGATTATTTTAGCGGTTCCGGGTGACGATATCGTAGTAAAGAAGACTTCTGCAAGTTTTGAAGAAAGTTTGGACCTTTGTGTTGATACTGCTAAAAAGCTACTAATCAAGAAAAAAGAAATGGCTTAGAAAAAAAAGTTAAAAAAAGTTTATAAAATATTTGAGAATTCAAAAAATCCGTTCTATATTTGCACTCGCAAAAAAGGAACAGCGATCTTTTGAATTCTTTTTTATATTTGCCTCCATAGCTCAGTTGGCCAGAGCACGTGATTTGTAATCTCGGGGTCGTGGGTTCGAATCCCTCTGGAGGCTCA
>NZ_JBMOUE010000007.1:0-233938 GCF_049319685.1 Chryseobacterium sp. Mn2064 | reverse complement strand
GGTATCGTGAGCATTTCCGGGCTGAAATTGGTTACGAACTCAATCCTAAATTCTGGCGCCAATCTTACATGAAGGAAGCCATTCTTCCCATTCTCACATACGGTTTTGAAACGATGAGGCTTCACCGGGTAGATGCTTTTATTGATCCTTCCAATATTTCTTCAGAAAGATTGTTATCGTCTCTAAACTTTAGCAAAGAAGGGACTTTAAAAGATTACTTTTTTGAAAAAGGAAAATTTGTTGACGCAACAATTTTTGGACTTATCAATAAATAAATTGATCCTAAATTTAACGCTAAGAGGCAAAGAAAATTGATATTGATTCTTCTTATTTTTGTTCGCAAAGGCATTTCATTTAGCAATTAAAGCGCTTTCCTCACTGAGTAAAACGCCTTTACGAACCTTTATAACCCGATAAGCTTTAAACTTTCGTTCAATGCGGTAATACTATCTAAACTCTACTTCTTATCTTTCAGAAAGATGTTTTTCCAAAGCCTCAGTGCTTTTCTTGTAGGCCCATTTCTTCTTATAATTGATCCATTTGGCTTTGAAAAGCTTTCGCATCAGTTTATCCGTATATCGCATAATGAAAACATGATACAGCATGTTGGCGAAAACATTCGGTTTATTGGGAAGAGCTCTTAGGGAAAGAGAAAAGCCTGGTTCAAGATACCTGTTAAAGTGCCAGAATGCCCCTGGAATGAAAAGCGCATCTCCATGCTCCATAAAGATTTCATAGCCTTTTGCATATTGCAGTGCCGGGAATTTTTCATAGTCAGGGTTTTCATAATCAACGTCATAGATAGTGTGAACAGACAGAGGAACTTTATATAAAAAAGGAGACTGTTTCTGATCAAACAGCAGGATGCGTTTTTTACCTTCAAAATGAATATGCATAAAATCTCCCAAATCTACATCGTAGTGCATTAATACATGGGCTTCACTTCCCCCAAAAAATAAAGTGGGAAGCCTTTTGAAGAATTTCATTCCCAAATCCGGATAGGTAAAGTTTTTCAGAAGCTCGGGAAGTCGGTCGGTGATAATATAGAAGAAGATTCGCAGATCAGAAGGATTGCTTTTTATCGTATCGATATAATCCTTCATCTTCATACGCATTACGGGAGCATCAGAACTTTTGGTGGCATCTGCAGGTTTATTGTCATACAGAGGCACTTCCTGGTCGCCTGCTTTTTCACGGATATAAGCCAGATTCCATTGATCAAATGCATCCCAACGGCTGGCGAAATTCTTGATTAAAAGAGGTTTCTGTTTTTTAAAATAATTTTTCTGAAAATCTTCTTTACTGATATCATTAACAACATCTACGTTTTCAAGGATCATGTATTTTGTATTTTGGTGAAATAAAAATAGTATTTTTTTGAAAAATGAAAAAGTTCTTAAAATGAAAAAGCTTTAATACAATTGGGTATTCCAATAGATGCAGGAGTTTGTACAGACTTACAGTGATTTTTAATTTTTGTTAATATCATCCGGTTATCTTAAAAGATAAAAAAGCAAAGAGATGATTCCTCCCCAAATGACCCCGGAACAACCTTTCGAATTTTTTGTTCTTCTCCCTCTTCCATAAGTATTCACATAATGTCCGCTTACCCAGGTTCCGTTTTTCTTGAAATGTCCTTTTCTGTAATATCCCATCTTTATTTTTAAACAAAATAAACAGGTTCCTGGAATCTTTTTTTACGGGTTCCCATAAACCTATGCTAAACGAAAAAAAATTATATTTGTGGTATTAAGCGAATTTATGAGAGTCTACAATACCAAGCATTTCCTTAAAATCCTTTTCAGTTTACACAAAAGTGATACCTTAAAAATTCTTTTTCCAAGTATGATCCTTGTGGGACTATATTCTTGGGGGATTCAATATTTAGAGGTTGAATATCTGCATCTTACTTCAAAATCCGGGGTGAGTAATGTAGGAATGATCCATTCTTTGTTGGGTTTTGTACTTTCTCTTCTATTGGTTTTCAGAACCAATACAGCCTACGACAGATGGTGGGAAGGTAGAAAGCTTTGGGGAAAACTGGTCAATGACACTCGTAATTTTTCAATAAAAATCAATACAATTCTTGGAGATAACCGTCAGGATGCGGAACAGATTGCAAGATATCTGAAGTTTTTCCCTCACTTTCTGGCCAAGCATCTTTCTAAAGAGTCTACAAGATTGGCCTTGGATGAAGATTACTCAGAGATCGAAAAAACATTAACCAATCACGGTCCAAGTGAAATGATCATTCTATTGACCCATAAACTGAATCAGCTAAAAAAGGAAGGAAAAATTTCTGAAATCGAAATGCTCTACCTGGATTCACAGCTTTCAGGGTTTCTGGATGTATGTGGAGGATGTGAAAGAATTAAAAACACACCTATTCCTTACTCCTACTCTTCTTTTATTAAGAAGTTTATTATCCTGTATGTTTTTGCTTTACCCATAGCATATGTCATCAATATAGGGCTCTTTATGATTCCTCTTACGGTTTTTGTCTATTATGTTTTGATGAGCCTTGAACTTATTGCAGAAGAAATTGAAGATCCGTTCAATAATGATGAAAATGATATTCCGATGGAAACGTTAGCCCAGAATATTGAGAAGAATGTACATCAGATTATGAACAGAAAATAAAAAATCAAGCTGTTAAAGCTTGATTTCTTTGAGTTCGCCATCCTGTTTTATTTCTACAAATTTACTTTCCCTATTGGCCGCAGAATATCCGTAGAAAAATGTACTATATATAGGTGTTGAATATAGATAAGCACCATATCCGTTATAAGCATTTGACGTTCCGGTTTGTTGCTGGTAGCTTGCCGTTGCCGTAAAATTGACAATCGTTTCAAGGTAATACTTTCCAGGTTTCAGTTTTTCAAATTTAAACCTACCGTGATCATCCGTTAAAGCTTCCACTCTGTACTTAAAAGCTTCTTCAGACATATATACTGTTGTTTTTTTGTTTTCATACTTTTTTCTCATGTCATAAAATTCCTCAAAATAAGGAGTTACAGGAAAAAGCATCACAACGGTTCCCTTAGGTGCATAGTGTTTTTCGCCCAGCAATGGCTTGATGCCCCAATTGTTTTTTTGTTTGGTAGAAGCCACTCCTTCAATTGTAGAATTTCCAAATCCCAGCATATCACGGGCTAGTTTTTTATCAAAAAAAACTTGAGGATAGTATGTGTTCTGAGCTTTTGATGATGCAAAAACAATCATGAGTATGAATAAAGTAAATAATTTTTTCATAGCTATTTTTGAGTCAAATATAAGTATTTTACTATTTTTGAAATAAAAATAGCCATGAAATACATTTTCCTTTTATTTTTTACCACTTCGGTCATCATTTCTGCACAGAAACCTTGCGGTTATAAAGACGGTTTGCAGGAAGGAACCTGTAAAGAGTTCTACGAAAACGGACAGGTAAAAAATTCCGTTGAATGGAAGAAAGGAAAATTTGAAGGGGACGCCATTTTTTACTACGAAAACGGAAAAATACAATCCAAAGGCGAGTATAAAAAGGGATTCAAAGTAAAAAAATGGTCTTATTACGATAAAAATGGGGTCATGACTTCTGAAGAGGCTTTCAGAAATGGTGAAAAGAATATTTATGACAATAGTCTTACCGCCACTTTTTACTCTCCTACAGGTAAAATCACTGAAATATCCAACTATAAATTCAATAAATTACAGGGAGAAAGCAGAACCTTCCATGAAGATGGAAAATCAGTAAAAGAAATTGGACAGTATGACAACGGCTTGGCTACAGGAAAATGGAAAGTACTTTACCCATCAGGAAAACGACAACGCGAAACAGAATTCGCCAACGATAAAAGAAACGGAACGAGAGTTCACTACCGCGAAGACGGAAGCATTGAAAAAACAGAGGTCTATAAAGACGGAAAATTAATCTCAACAAAATAATACAATTGGTACAGAAACTAAAACTGGAAGAGCTGAACAGAATAGATGTAGAAACATTTAAGCAGGTTGAAAAAATTCCATTAGTTATCATTTTAGATAATATAAGAAGCATGCACAATGTAGGTGCAGCATTCAGAACGGCTGATGCTTTTCTGATTGAAAAAATAATTCTTTGCGGAATTACCCCGCAACCACCCCACCGCGAAATTCATAAAGCAGCGTTGGGAGCCACAGAAAGTGTAGACTGGTCTCATGATGGAGATACCAATAATGCAATTGCCGATCTTAAGAGCAACGGCTATGAAATTATAGGAATTGAACAGACAACCGACAGCCAGCTTATTACTGATTTTACAATTGACAGATCTAAAAAATATGCTTTGGTTTTAGGTAATGAAGTAGAAGGAATCAGTGATGAAGTATTACCCAATATTGACGTATTTTTAGAAATCCCCCAACTTGGAACCAAGCATTCTCTGAATGTAAGTGTATGTGCCGGAATTGTGATGTGGGAATTCGCAAAAGCTCTAAAATAAAAAAACTGCATATGTCGTTAGTAGACAGTGCAGTTTGAAATAAATCTAATAAAAAGTAAAAATGAAAGGCGACAAAGGTACCTTTTTTTTCTTTACAAACAAATTTTAACGTCATTTTTTTTCTTTTTATCGAAAAAAAAACGTAGTTTCAGAAAAAGTTTCATTTAATTTTTTATAAATTAGCACAATGTTTATCAAGGACTATATCTCAAAAGATTTCCCGTGTTTTAGCCTGTCTGATTCTATAGAATCGGCCAGAAATATGTTGGAAGATTTCGGATATTCCCATGTTTTCATCAAAAAATCCCACCATTTTTATGGAGCTATTGCCAAGGATTTTCTGTATGAAGAAGACAGAGGAACACTAAAGGATCTGGAACATCAGATTGAGCGCTTTGCCATTCTGGAGGACAATAATATTATGGACAGTATTCGTCTGTTTTATACTTTCAGTTCCAATGTGATCCCGGTGATCAACAAAAATGAAAAATATCTGGGGTACATTACCTGTGAAGATATCTTTCAGGATTTGTCCCGTTACCCGCTGTTTTCAGAATCAGGAGCCATCCTTACAATAGAAACCCCTGCAAGAAAGTACTCCATGACGGAGATTGCCAATATTGTGGAGAGCAACAACTCAAAATTTTATGGGGGATTTATAAGCTTTATGTCTGATGAAGTGATTCATATCACCATTAAGATCAGCAATGAAAATCTGGCCTCGATAGATTCAACTTTTGACCGGTACGACTACAGAATTGTTGAAAAATATTATTCTGATGAGAAATCCGATCTGTTTAAAGACCGGTTCGGTTTTTTCCAAAAATTCATAGAAATATAACATGAAGGCAGCCATATATTCTCAGAAAAAAGATCTTGATACTTTTTTATATTTAAGCAAGTTTATCTCTGAACTTGAAACCAGAGGTGTAAAATCTGTTCTGTACGATGAAATGGCTGAAGCTCTTCAGTTTTCAAAAATATTCGAAACGTTCAACTCCAAACAGGATCTTCTGGATAAAGAGGTTGATCTGTTCTTCACTTTCGGTGGAGACGGAACTATAGTAAACTCACTTACCTTTATCGAGGATCTTGAAATTCCTGTAGTAGGAGTAAATACCGGAAGACTAGGGTTTTTAGCATTTTTCACCAAAGAAGAGGCTTTTAAAGAGCTGGATTCTATTTTAAAAGGAGATGTAAAAACAAGCCGACGTTCGGTAATTGAAGTCGTTTCTCCCAATCTGGAAGGATTTTTTCCTTATGCACTGAATGACGTTACCGTTTCCAGAAAAGAAACCACCTCCATGATCACCGTAGACTCATACATCAATGATGAGTTTCTGAACGTATTTTGGGGAGACGGGGTAATTATTTCAACACCAACAGGTTCCACTGCTTACTCACTGAGTTGTGGCGGACCCATCATTTCTCCTAACAACGAAAATTTCGTCATCACTCCTATTGCTCCTCACAATCTGAATGTGAGACCTTTAGTAGTAAATGATAAAGTAGAAATAAAATTCCGGGTGGAAAGCCGTGTACCCCAATATTCCCTTTCTCTGGACTCCCGACTGATTCATATAGAAACCGATAAGGAAATTATCATTAAGAAGGCAAAATTTCAACTTCTTCTGGTACAGCCCAACAGCTTAAGTTTCTATGAAACCATCCGTCAGAAGCTTCTTTGGGGAAGAGACAAAAGAAATTAGTCATTTCTTAAAAATGATTACCTTTACACGAAATTAAAACACCTAATAAATTTATAATAAAACGTAAAACATGAGCAGAATTTTCCCGGCAGGAGTTGCCACAGGTCAGTTAGTTACTGATATCTTTCAGTATGCTAAAGAAAACAAATTTGCATTACCTGCAGTCAACGTAATTGGATCAAGCAACATAAACGCTGTAATGGAAACTGCAGCGAAACTAAACTCTCCTGTAATTATTCAGTTTTCAAATGGTGGGGCGTCTTTCAATGCAGGGAAAGGACTAAGTAATGACGGGCAACAGTCTGCAATCTTAGGAGCTATCGCAGGTGCTAAACACATTCATACTCTTGCTGAGGCTTACGGAGCAACAGTAATTCTACATACAGACCACTGTGCAAAGAAATTACTTCCTTGGATTGATGGTTTAATGGATGCTAACGAAGAACACTTCAAGCAAACAGGAAAATCTCTTTACTCTTCTCACATGTTAGACCTTTCTGAAGAGTCCTTAGAAGAAAACCTTGAGATTTCAGCTCAATATTTCGAAAGAATGGCAAAACTTCAGATGACTCTTGAAGTAGAAATCGGGGTTACCGGAGGAGAAGAAGACGGTGTTGACAACTCAGACGTTGATAACTCAAAATTATATACTCAGCCTGAAGATATAGCGTATACTTATGAAAAATTAAAAGCTATTTCTGATAACTTCACTATTGCTGCCGCTTTCGGTAACGTACACGGAGTTTACAAGCCAGGAAACGTAGTTCTTACTCCAAAAATCCTTGACAATTCTCAGAAATATGTTCAGGAGAAATTCGGAACAGCAGCTAAACCTGTTAACTTCGTATTCCACGGAGGTTCTGGATCTACTTTGGAAGAGATCAGAGAAGCAATCGACTACGGAGTAATCAAAATGAACATCGATACTGACCTTCAGTTTGCTTATACAGAAGGAATCAGAGACTATATGGTAAACAATATTGATTATTTAAGATCTCAAATCGGAAACCCTGAAGGAGAAGAAAAACCTAACAAGAAATTCTACGATCCAAGAACATGGGTAAGAAAAGGTGAAGAAACTTTCTCTACAAGATTGGTAAAAGCATTTGAAGATTTAAATAACGTAAATACTTTAAAATAAGAACTGTAGATTTGTATTAATGTAAGTCGTATTCGTATAGAGTGCATTTACATTAATACATTTTACATTTATACATTAATACTCATAAAAAATGGCATTCGACTGGTTTAAAAGAAAAGCAAAAAACATTACCACCTCTACTGATGAAAAAAAGGACGTTCCCAAAGGTCTTTGGCATCAGACTCCATCCGGAAAAGTTGTGGAACATGATGAACTAAAGAGAAATAACTATGTTTCTCCTGAAGATGGATTTCATGTAAGAATAGGAAGTGCGGAATTTTTTGACATCCTTTTTGACGGCGGTAAATTCACCGAACTGGATGCCAATGTTGAAAGTATTGATATCCTGAACTTCAAAGATACAAAGCCTTACAAAGACCGTTTAAAAGAAGTAAAAGCAAAAACAAAACTTACAGACTCTATCAGAAATGCTGTAGGAACCGTAAAAGGAACTGAAATGGTAGTTTCTTGTATGGATTTTGCTTTCATCGGTGGTTCTTTAGGTTCTGTAATGGGAGAAAAGATCAGAAGAGCAATAGATTACTGTATTGCCCATAAACTTCCTTATATGATTATCTGTCAGTCCGGAGGTGCAAGAATGCAGGAAGCGACTTACTCTTTGATGCAGTTGGCAAAAGTTCAGGCTAAATTGGCACAGCTTTCAGAAGCAGGATTGTTGTATATCGCTTACCTTTGCGACCCAACTTTTGGAGGAATTACAGCTTCTTTCGCAATGACTGCTGATATCATTATGGCAGAACCGGGAGCTCTTATCGGTTTTGCGGGACCAAGAGTTATCCGTGAAACAATCGGTAGAGATTTACCAGAAGGATTCCAGACTTCAGAATTCTTACAGGAAAAAGGATTTGTAGATTTCATCGTAAAAAGAACTGAAATCCAGGATACTGTTGCCAAAACAGTTAATTTATTAACTGTAAAAGCGTAATATCTTTAACAAAAACAATACAATCTCTCTCTAATTGGGGAGAGATTTTTTATTTATGAGGACTTTTAAGATATTTTTCAATACCATCAGGAGTATGAGCTTTAAAAAGATTATCCGTCTTTTATCGCTGGTTCTCCCCCATCCTCTTTTTGCCATTCTGAGTTTTCATGCGACCTTGAAAGCTTACACTATTGCTCAGGCAAAATTTCCTGCCACAGCCTCCAATAACGGCATCGGAAACGCTTTCAGACATGCCCTTTGGTGCTGTTTTATCATGATGTACTGCTGCAAGGTTTCATCTCCTAAAAAAGCACTGGAATTCTGTAAAAGAATGACCGATATGCATGAAGAGCTTTTCCCAAACCAACCTTTGGAAACCAAAATGGACCTCCATAACAACAAGTTCGGGATGGATTATTTCATGGATCTTCTACCTGGAATTCACCGTCAGTTTTTTGAAAAGAGCTTTTTTGTGGATGGATTAACCAAAAAAATGGATGAGGCCAAAGTTCTGAAAAATATGGACGACGATTTTGAAGGCTATCTTGTCTATCTTGAAGAATAAATTATTCTAATTTTAAACGCTAGGGATCGCAAGGAAAATCTAAAAACTTAACGCATATTTTTTGATCGTAAAGGTATTTTATTCCGCAATCTTCTCTAATTCTAATTCTTTGCTTAGTGCTAAAGCCTTTGCGAACGAAAAAATTACACATAACCATTAGAACCTGTTGCGGACATTGTGCCCAAAATATATCTAAAGCTGGCAATGCGTCATTAATTCTCTTTCACAACAGAATAACAAAAGACTTTAGTTATTTTTGTGGTCTAAAGTATTTTTGATAAGTTTAAACAATTAAAATAATCAAATGGTTCTCAGCAGAATTTGGTCGGCTTTCATTATCATTGCCATTGCCATTGCCAGTATAAAATACATTTCATCAACTCACTACAAAACCATTTTCAACGATATGGTAGTGGGTAAAGGAGGTGATACGGTCAAGATCGCATCACAGCCAATGAATACTCTTTCCCCTATCGTGAAGGATAGTCTGATGAAGAAAAACGATTTTGCAGATAGTAGAATTCATTATACAACGGATTCTTTAAAACAGGAGGTAAAAATTTACCGTGTTCAGGAAGCAGACGGAGTTATCGGAACTTCAGAAACTGCCGTAAAAATCTGTCTTGGGCTTATCGGAATTATGACCTTGTTCATGGGATTCATGAGTATTGCGGAAAAAGCTGGCGGAATTAATCTTTTAAGCCGCTTGATTCAACCTTTTTTCTCCAAACTGTTTCCCGATATTCCTAAAAACCATCCGGCATTTGGGCATATGCTGATGAATTTCAGTGCCAATCTTCTTGGTCTGGATAATGCTGCCACACCTTTTGGATTAAAAGCAATGGAGAGTCTTCAGACTTTAAATCCTAATAAAGATACAGCCAGCAATTCACAGATCATGTTTCTGTGTTTACATGCTGGTGGAATGACGTTAATTCCTGTTTCTATTATTGCAATTCGTGCATCGATGGGTTCCAAAACACCTACAGATATTTTTCTTCCATGTATGATTGCAACTTTTGCAGCGACTTTAGCTGCAATGATAATTGTTTCTCTTTATCAGAAAATCAATTTACTAAAACCGGTTGTCATTGCCTATATTGGCGGAATTTCGGCTGTTATCGCTCTGCTTGTTTTGTATTTAACGAAATTAAGTAAAGATGAGCTGGACGATTTCAGCAAAGTTTTAAGTAACGGCTTGATCCTCTTTATATTTTTAGCAATTGTTTTGGGGGCAGTTTATAAAAAAATTAATGTTTTTGATGCTTTTATTGAAGGTGCTAAAGAAGGTTTTACTACTTGCGTAAAGATTATTCCTTATCTGGTTGGGATGCTGATCGCTATTTCTTTATTAAGAACTTCAGGCGTTTTTGACGTAATCATCGATGGGATGAAATGGGTAGCAAACGTTGCTCAATTTGATCCTCGCTTTGTGGATGGACTTCCAACAGCTTTGATCAAACCTTTATCCGGCTCCGGAGCCAGAGGAATGATGGTAGATACAATGACTACTTTTGGAGCAGACAGCTTCCAGGGAAAATTGGCAGCAGTGCTTCAGGGAAGTTCAGACACTACGTTCTACGTTATTGCAGTATATTTCGGTGCCGTTGCCGTTAAGAATACAAGATATACGGTAATTGCTATGCTTCTGGCCGATTTGGTGGGTGTTATCACTTCAATTGCATTGGCTTATTTATTTTTTGCTTAACTAAAAGTTGCTGATTAATACAGATGCAGTTAACTTTAACCATTCAATTCAAAACCTTAGATCCATTATGATTACAGATAAAGAATTCACACTAAGACTCATACGTCAACTAACCCAGGCACTGGAAAAACTGATTTTAGACAAACCTGAAGAAAGTCTGATGCAGAAAGAACTGGATTTTGATACTTTAATGAGAGACATCTTCAAGATGAACTTCACAGAAATAGCTTCTATGAGTAAAGAAGAAATGATCAACCTTGTTAACGAAAGACAGGAAAGAGACCGTAAAGACTATTACGAAATGCTTGGAAACCTATTCTATTTTAACAGCAGACATGATCAGAATAAAGACTTTCAGGACAAAGCCAAGACCTTCTACGAGATGTATCTCCAGACCAGCGGAATTTTTGCACTTCCAGTCATTAACAGAATAAATGAATTAAAAAAAGCACTTGAATAAAGTGCTTTTATATTTTTAGAAGGTAATTTTATACGTTCCGGTGGATGATGTGCTGGCTTTTTCCGCCTTTACATATTTCTTCACCCAGGTTACTGAGGTAGAAGACACACAATGGTCTGAAATCCCTCCCGTTCTTCTTGCTGAGACCACATTTCCGGCTTTATCTACCGTGTACGCAATAGTAATAGATCCACTGGCTGTACAGCTATGAGAAGGTTGTGCCCCTCCTCTTCCCATTGTTCCGGGAATATATCCAATTAGCTTTCTGTCGATTCCTACTTTACTGTCTCCATTTCCATCACCGCCTAAAGGATCTCCAGCATTTCCAATGCCGTCACCAGTTCCCTGGCTTCCTGATTTGGTTCCTCTTCCTTTAATTAGATTTCCTATGGCAGCATTTCCTTTTCCATCACCATTTCCTGTTTTAGAATTGGCTGTGGCAGCTCCTGCCTTTTTAGTATTTTTTGAAGCACTTGTACTGGTGGCTTCTTTTTTCTCAGCTTTTTTGGCTTCTTCTTTTTTAGGAGCCGTAGTTTTGGAATTATTCCCTGTAATCACTTTCTCCTTCACTTCAGCTTTCTTAGGTTCAGGAGCTGGTTCCGGTTTTACAACGGTTTTGGTTTCAGGAACGGGCGTTTCTGCAGGCTCTGGAGTAACTTCTTCTGTTGCTGCGGCTACACTCCCTGGTTGCTCAGCTGGTTCTTCAATCCCGTTTCCGTTTCTGTTGTCTCCGAAGTTGACAAGCATTGTTGTTACAACTTCAGGTTCCTTATCCAGTTCAGGTTTCAATTTATATAGAAAAACAAAAAGCAAAACGGCAGCCCAGATCAAAATAGAAAGCAGAGCACTTTTTATTCTGTCTTTATTTTCTTCGTTCTTATTTGCTGTGTAGCTTCTCATCTTAAAAAAGTAATTCTCTCCGGCAATCCGGATGTGTTATTTATCTTTAACCGTTGCAATAGCAATGTTAAATTTATGTTTTTCAGCAATTTCCATGACGAAAACAACATCTTTATGCAATGTATTTTCGTCAGCTCTTATAGTGAAAGACTTATTCGGCTGTCCAGTAAGTTTATTGACAATCACTTGCTCCAGTTCTCCTTTGTTGACAGGGTTATCATCCACAAAAAATGAGCCGTCAGGCTTAATACTTACTGTTACAGGGTTTGGGATATTATCATCCGTAGCACCGGCTTTAGGCAGATTGACATCTATAGCACTCTGGTTGGCTGCAGACGAGGTGATCATAAAGAAAATCAGCATCAAAAGGATAACGTCTGTCATCGCTGCTAAACTGAATTCCGGATTCGCTTTATTTCTTCTCTGAATTTTCATAAGAAAAAATTATAAAGGTTTATTGATAAGGTCTAAAAATTCTCCGGACATATTCTGTGCCTTCAATACAAACTTATCAATCCTTGTTAAAAGGATATTGTAGCAGAAATTCGCAGGAATAGCCACCGCCAAACCTACCGCCGTCTGTCCCAAAGCAGTGTAAATACCTTCTGATAGTGTTTTAGGAGAAAAAGAACCTGTTGCATGAGATAAGTTGAAGAAAGCAATAATCATCCCGATTACTGTTCCCAAAAGCCCCAACATAGGTGCAATACTCGGTACAACAGCCAAAAGGTTAAGATTTTTTTCCATATTGGCCACTTCTACCTGAGCCTGAGATTCCATAGCACTTACAATATCAGAAACAGGTCGTCCCAATCTTGAAATTCCTTTTTCAAGAATTCTTCCCTCAGGAGAGTTCTGCGTTTTACAGTAATCTGTAGCCGCTTCTATCTTTCCTGCTTTAATAAAGTCTTCAATATTATTCATAAAATTGGAATCTGTTTTTGAAGAGAGCCTTTTGATAAAGAAAAATCTTTCAAAAAACAGATATAAAGAAAATATTCCCAACAGCAATACAGTTACCATCACTATTTTAGCGAAAGCTCCTCCGTGGAACATAATCTTCCAAAATGAAAATTCTAAATTGTCTGTAGCAACTACGGGTGTAGCAATTTGCGCAAATAAAATCTGAGAAAGTTCCGTTAACAGCATTAAATATGAATTTTATTAAAGTTTCAACGACAAATGTAGTGGAATATTATGAATTGATATCTTAAAAATTGCTTAAAAACCACTTAAATTTTGTTATCAATGATACAAATAGCAAAATCCTTTCCAAAAGAAATTTTGAAAAGAAATTCGATATAAAAAAGTTGGGAGACTTTGTTACTCTTCGTCTACCTCAATATCATCCTGGCTGAATTCGCATTTTAATCTAAATGGAATCGGCGCGTCTGATCCGGTATAGAAATCGTCAATGGTTCCTTTCCAGATTACCTGAAGCTCTCCTTCTTCATTTTTCTCAAAGAGAAGTTCATTATCATACAGATACGCCTCTTCATCGTCGAAAAGATCTACTTCTGTATAGGTATCTTCATCAGAATCACTGATTGTAATAGTTTTGCCTTCTATTTCCGCAGATTCGATAGGGAAATCGAAAATTTCTAGTGAAAGCTGCGGAAAGTTGTACTGTAATGAATCATCATCTACGTGATCCAAACTGTCATCCGTTATAATTTCAACCTCTAAAAAATGTTGCTGGTTGCTGTAGACTGCCTTACAATAAGTATTTCTGATATTGTATTTTAGCGTTTCGTCCGGATGGTAAATTTTTAAAATCCCTTTCATTTTTTCTTAAAAAAGAACTGTAATAATATGATTGTTAAACCGTTTAGACAAAGATAAAAAATTGATTTAAAGTTAAAAGGATTTTGAAAATTATTTTTTAAAATCAATTCATACAATGGATCGGAATCTCCCAATATTACTTACTTTTGTTCTATAAAGATTCTGAAAATGAAAAAAATTTTATCAAACGCTATTTTAGGAATAGGATTGATGATCGGTCTTGCTTCTTGTAAAAAAACGGATTCTCCGCTTACCAAAGTGACTCCCAGTAATCTGGATTCGATTGCGGCTAATTATTATGAGCAGTATCTTAAGATATACCCTTTAGATGCTACAGCACAAGGAGATACAAGATATAACGACCAGCTTCCTATCAATATTGATAAAGATTTTATCTCAGGAGAAGTGGCCTTCTACAACTCTGTGCAGAAACAATTGGAACGGGTAGATTACAAAGCTCTATCTGATGAGGATAAAGTGGTGTATGACGTTCTGGATTACACCTTAAAAGATAAAATTGAAGCCTACGCTTATCATCCGGAATATATTCCTTTCACTCAGTTTGGAGGGCTTCCTCTTACCTTTCCTCTTTATGGAAGTGCGCAGGGAAACCAACCTTTCAAAACAGAAAAAGACTATAATGACTGGCTGAAAAGAATGGAGAAATTCCCGGAATGGATGGATGCTGCAACAGATAATTTCCGAGAAGGTATCAATAACAAAATTGTTCTTCCTAAAAAGCTGGTAGTAAAAATGATTCCTCAAATGAAAGCTGAGGAGATCATCACCCCAGAAATGGAAAAGAATATCTTCTATGGCCCAATTAAAAATTTCCCAAAAAGTTTCACACAGGCTCAGAAAGATAAATTTTCTGCTCTTTACAAAGAGGCTATTACTAAAAAAATTATTCCTGCTTATACTAAAATGGGAGTATTTTTAGAAAAAGAATACCTTCCAAAAGCAAGAGACACTGATGGGTACAACAGCCTTCCCAACGGAAATGAAATCTATGGATATTACGTAAAAAGCTGGACAACGACTAAAAAATCACCTGAGGAGATCAATAAAATTGGACAGCAACAAGTGGCTATGCTTCGGGCAGAAATGGAAAAGGTTAAACAGCAGGTAGGCTTCACCGGAACACTGGAAGAATTTATCACCTTCGTGAAAACCGATCCTAAAGCTATGCCTTATAAAACGTCTAAAGATGTTTTGAATGGTTTCAACAGCATTCTAACGAAAATTACTCCTAAGCTGAAAACCATGTTCAATGTAACTCCAAAAACAAAGTTTGAGATCAGACAGACGGAAAAATTCAGAGAGGCCAGTGCGAGTGCGGAATATATGCCGGGAACTCCTGACGGGAAAAGACCGGGGATATTTTATGTTCCGCTTCCTGACCCTACCAAGTTCAATGTTACTTCAGGAATGGAGTCTCTATTCCTTCATGAAGCAATCCCAGGCCATCATTACCAGGTTTCTCTTCAGCAGGAAAATACCCAACTTCCCAAATTCATGAGATTCGGATGGTTTGGAGCTTACGGTGAAGGATGGGCACATTATTGTGAGACATTAGGTCCTGAGTTTGGCTTGTATACAGATCCCTATCAGAAAATGGGATATTTAAGTGATCAGATGCTGAGAGCGGTAAGATTGGTTGTAGATACAGGTATTCATACAGGGAAAATGTCGAGAGAAGAAGCGATCAAATATTTCCTAAGCAATATCTCTTATGATGAAGGATCAGCAGTAGCGGAAGTGGAAAGATATATGGCGATGCCGGGACAGGCGCTAGGCTATAAAATTGGATCCTTAAGAATCCGTGAACTGAGAGAAAAATATCAGCAAGAGCTTGGCAATAAATTTAATCTGGCAAGCTTCCATGATGAAGTATTAAGCCAGGGATGTCTTCCATTGGATGTTTTAAACAGAAAAATGGAGCTTTGGGCTAAAAAACAAAAATAGTTTCTTATGAAACTATTTTTGTTTTTCACCACTATTTTACTGACCTGTGTGGGCTGCCAAAAAGAACAGAAGTATGAAACGTTTATCGTTGTCGTTGACCGGAGGTTACCTGCGAATGACACTGTACAGCTTCTTTAAAAGCATCCTGAACTGAAATTGTTTAATAGCGAAGTGGTGGAAAGCTATACTAGAACAGCTTATATCGTTCAGCACGCATTTTATTATGACGGCCCCCTTAAAGGTTCGTTTCTGTTTAATGATTATAAGTGTAGTGCCCAATATGAGAATGACACTTTAAGTATCCTGCTGAACAATGATAATGGATATTTTGGAAACGGAGTTCTGGTAAAGGTATTCAACAGCCAATTTTATATAAAGGATATTGATCCCAGTACCCTAAAGAGAGAAAAAAAATTCATAAAATCAAAAGTTTTGGAGCAGAAACTGGTTCTAAACACCAATAAGTTCAATAAAAACGACAGTATTTATGGCTTCATAGATTATAAATGCAAGATTGACAGTTTAGTTTATAAACACTTTAGAGGATATTTTAAAACAACGATACAAAAAAATTGATATGATCACAGAAAGCCTAAGATCTCTTTTCAACAGAGATTTGAATCAGTTAAAAAAAGAGATAGAAGCCTATAAAAATGAAGAAACCCTATGGGTAATTGATAAAAACATAGCCAATTCTGCGGGCAATCTCTGCCTTCATTTGGTAGGAAACATCAACCATTTTATTGGAACACACCTGGGAAATACGGGATATGAAAGACACCGTGACCTGGAATTTTCCCTCAAAAACATTCCAAGAGCAGAACTTATTGAAAAAGTTGAAGCCACTGCTACAATGATAGATGCTGTACTTCCTCAACTTTCCGAGGAAGATCTTAAAAAAGAATATCCATTGGTTGTTTTTGAAAGTACGATGACTACTGATTATTTCCTAATTCATCTTGTAGCCCATCTGGATTATCATCTGGGGCAAATCAACTACCATAGAAGGTTATTGGATGCTTAATTCTCTTGTATGAATTGTATACGCTGCCAAGGTTTAAAAGCCCGACAGCGTATATAATTCAATCATTTTTCAGATTTGAATGATCTTTTTTTAATAAAAAATTACTTTTCAAACATCATTTTCGTAATGAAATCCTTCTCTCCTTTTCCTCTTGCCGGAGAATACTCTCTTCCATAGAAAATAATCTGAAGGTGCAGCTTATTCCAAACATCTTCAGGGAATAGCTTCTTCGCATCGCGCTCGGTTTCCACTACATTTTTACCTGAAGTAAGCTTCCATTGGGTCATCAGACGATGAATATGAGTATCTACAGGAAATGCAGGAAATCCAAACCCCTGGCTCATTACTACAGAAGCCGTTTTATGCCCTACTCCTGGCAAAGCTTCCAGTTCTTCGTAAGTTTGAGGAACAATACCATCATGTCTTTCCAACAGCAATTCTGCCATTCTTTTCAAATTCTTCGCTTTTGTATTGGAAAGTCCTATTTCTTTAATCAGTTCTTTGATTTGATATTCTTCCAACTTGGCCATTCTTTGAGGAGTTCCGGCTACCGCAAAAAGCTCAGGCGTAACCTGGTTTACTTTTTTATCTGTGGTTTGTGCAGAGAGTGCCACGGCAACCATCAATGTATATGGATCGGTATGATCCAGCGGAATAGGTGTTGTAGGATATAATTTATCCAATTCTATCTGAACGAGCTCAGCTCTTTGCTTTTTTGTCATGTAACCCTTAAATTTGAACAAAATTAAATTATTATGCTGAAAGTTGGAGACAAATTACCTGAATTTGAAGGTATAAATCAAGATGGAGGAACTGTAACCTCATCACAGTTGATCGGAAAAAAGCTGGTTGTTTTCTTCTATCCGCAGGCCAGTACACCAACATGTACCGTAGAAGCCTGTAACCTGAGCGATAATTATTCTAAGTTAGAAGAAGCCGGATTTCAGTTGTTGGGAATAAGCGGAGATTCTATAAAAAAGCAAAAGAATTTTCACAGTAAGTTTGCTTTTCCTTATGATCTTATTGCTGACGAGAGCCGTGATATCATAGAAAAATTTGGAGTTTGGCAGGAGAAAAAAACGTTTGGAAAAACCTATATGGGAATTGTAAGAACAACCTTTATTTTTGATGAAAACGGTATCTGTACAAGAGTTATTGAAAAGGTAACGTCTAAAACAGCAGCAGAACAAATTCTGGAGGGATAATCAATTCTTACCGGGGTATCACACTATTTTCACAAATACAACGTACAGTACGTTGCATTTGTGAAAATATGGGTATCCACCTAGATCCTGGTTTAATCTCCTTCAAACATCCCAATGTATTGTAACCCGTTATATGCTGTTCTATAGGGTTTTGGAACAACTAAATCTCCATCAGCATACCAAAATACAGCATTGGCTTTTTCGATTCCGTTCTGATGGCAAAAATCCTTAATGGAATCCCATTCTTCAGGATCTGTTGATGATTCTTCCAGGATTTCGTCAAGAGAAACCTCTTCCTCAAACCTTGGAATGATCCCTATAAAATCCTGATCATACCAAACTTTTCCAATATCCTTACAAAACTCGCACAATTTGTACTTAGGATTGTCAAAATCCCCTTCTGTCGAATAGTCGAGCTCAAAATATTTCTGATATTCTTCTTCCGGCTTAAAGGTTGTGCCTATCCAAAGATGAATTTTATTATTCTTTTCCATCTTATCATTATTGTTGTGGAGTACTTTTTAATAAAGCAAAACGCTATGCTAAAATACTTATTACGAATGCGTTATTCGGTTTCGTAGTAATTCAATTCTTCGGTTTCACCGGGAAGTGTTACATGATTTTTGAATTTCAGTCCCAATTTTTCAATCAGCTTTTGGGAAGACACATTATCTTTTGAAATAATAGCGGAAATTTTTGATAGCCCAAAATCATCCATTCCAATAGATTTCACCTTCTGAGCGGCCTCAAAAGCATATCCTTTCCCTTCAAACTCTTCTAATAGAGAGTAGCCGATATCTACAACATCCAATCCTTCCCTTTGGAAGATTCCAACAGCTCCTATTTTTTCGTTTCCCTCCTTAGTAATTAAAAGATAGTTCCCGAATCCCAGTTTTTCAATTTGGGGTGCAAATCTGTTGAGGATATAGTTTTCAGCATCTTCAGGGGTATTTACATTCCGATTACCGATATGTTGAATAAATTTGGGTCTGTTATACAATTCGAAAACAAAATCTCTGTCTTCGCGAGACATCGGGCGAAGTATCAATCGTTCTGTCTCATAAGTATTATCTGCGCTTGGGTGTTTTTTTGAGCTCATCTTTTTTGGGTTCTTCCTTTTTTTCGATTTTTAAAAGTCTCGGATTATTAGCACATTTCTTATTATAAAGCTCAATATAGGTACCATTATCTTTTACATGACTTACAGTGCCTGTAGCTTTATTAACAGTCAAGGTATAATGTGTTTTCTGATAAGGACATTCCTTTGACGTTACTTTTCCAAGATCAAGGTAATAATTTGTTTTGTCTTCGTGATAATTACCTGCAAGATCGGTGAATTCCTCATCCACCATATAACCATCAGCAGAGAGTACTACAGCGGCTTCTTGTGCATTATTAATCTTTCCGACAAACTTCTTCAGCCCTTCCAAATCAAGCACATAGTTTACCTTTCCTCCTTCTGAATAAGCGATATAGTAAAAACTGTCTTCACTGGGAAACAGGTTAAAACCTGAAAACTGAGGGGTATAATTTACTTTTCCCGCAGTCTTTATTTCCTGTCCTTTTCCGTAGCTATTGTATACCAATACCCACGAATCTACCTTACTATCAGGATCAATCTGCTGCAAAATACCTGAAATACTTGCCAATTTCTTTTTCTCCTGAGAATATCCAAGAGTTGCAAAAAATAAAGCGGTAAGCACGGTAAGTCGGGTGGCAGTTTTAATCATAATTTAAAAATCAGCAGAAAATATACCAAATTTTTTACATAAACTTCTCTCCTTTCTTGAAACTTTTCAGGTCAAGAACATAATCTTTGATCAGTTGATCATTGTCACGAGGACAAATAAGAAGAGCTTTATCTGTATCTACAACAATATAATTCTCAAGCCCGTCGATGATAACGGCTTTATTGCTGTTTTTCAGGCGGATAATATTTCCTTTTGAATTGTACGCCAACAGGTGTTTCAATTTTACGGCATTTCCGTCTTCATCTTTTTCGGTGTTTTCATAAACGGAAGTCCATGTTCCAAGATCGCTCCATCCAAGATCGGAAGGAATTACATATACATTTTTGGCTTTTTCTAAAATTCCGTTATCGATAGAAATTTTCTGAACTTTAGGATAAATGGTTTCAATACAGCTGTTTTCTTTCTCAGAATTGTATTCACAAGCCATAAAGTGTTGCATCATTTCAGGAAGATACATATCAAAAGCATGGTGAATGCTTTTCACATTCCAAACAAATATACCGGCATTCCAAAGGAAGTCTCCACTCTCTAAAAAGCTTTGTGCAATTTCAAGAATAGGTTTTTCGGTAAATGTTTTTACTTTAAAGTATTCTGATCCCTTTTTTTCTACAAACTGAATATAGCCATAGCCCGTATCAGGTCTTGTAGGAGTAATCCCAAGGGTTACCAGATAATCATGCTTAGAAGCGACATCAAAGGCCAGTTCTACTTTCTCCAAAAACACATCTTCTTTAAGAATAAGATGGTCGGCCGGCAGCACAATCATAGTAGCATCCGGATTTATTTCAGCAATTTTGTTAGCCATGTAAAGGTTACAAGCTGCTGTATTTTTCATAAGAGGCTCTCCCACAATATTTTCTTCAGGAATTTCCGGAAGCTGTTGATGGGAAAGAGCAACATATTCCTTATTCGTGATCACGAATATATGCTCTTTAGGAATTACCTTGCTGATTCTGTCATAAGTTTGCTGAATCATGGTGCGCCCGGTTCCTAAAATATCCTGAAACTGTTTTGGAAATTTCTGCGTACTCATTGGCCAGAATCGGCTCCCGATTCCTCCCGCCATTATTACACAGTATCTATCTGATTTTGACATTCTTAGCTACATTTTTCTACCCTAGCCAATGGTTTGAAAGAATACTTCCTTCCAGTAGCCAGGTTCTGACAAAGATAGTTTTTTTTAACCAGACCTTCGAATAAATACTTTTCGTTGCGATACATAAAAAATTCACCCTTTTGAAGTTCTTCTATAAACTGTAAGCTATCATCTTGTTTCTCAGTATGAAAATACCTTACCAGATCGGGGCTGGCCATAAAGTTAGCCTTTGGTGATTTTGAAAACCTGATGATAATAGGCTTCAGATCTTCGTCATACACTTCGAGGCTTTCAAGAAGCATATTTCTGAAGGTTTCTTTCCACTCATTACCATGGGGGGAAATTCTGCGTCCATATTTTTCAAAAGCAATCAGATGAGCCAGTTCATGGGTAAGTACAAAGAAAAAGAGCTGGGGAGTCAATGTAGAATTAACGGTAATTTCGTGAGAATTATCCGGAAGTTTTCTGTAATCTCCCAGTTTGGAGTTTCTGTTTCGTGTAACTTTTATATGGATATAGTAATCTGAAAACCATATACTTAAGCATTTAAGTGTATTTTGAGGTAAATATTTTTCTAAAGATTGAATAGACATTTTATAAACTTAATGGAATTCCTGCATAGAAATTCAATAGTTTAAGACTGAATAGATAATTATATTTCGCCTGCGCTACTGATCCCTGTGCATTTGCATAATTATTTCTTGCTACATTCACATCATAAATTGTAGTTCTCCCTGCCGCATAACTTTTGTCTGCAAAATCAAGAGCCAGTTTTGAGCTTTTTTCAGCTTCTACGGCTGCCAGATAATTTTCGTAATTGGCATCAGCATCAAACTGAGCTTTCTGTACATTTTGTCTTACTGTCTGCTTCTGCTGCTCTAATGTGTTTTTAGCAAGACTTTCGTTTATTCTGGACTGTTCTACCTGCAATTTAGTGATTCCTTTATTAAAGATAGGAATATTTACAGAAAGACTCGCCTGTTGTCCGAAGTTATCTTTATACTGTTGGAAAAAACCTTTTTCTTTAATATAAATAAGTTCATTTCCAATATTATCCGTATTTAAGAGGTTGTTATAGAATGTCCCAACGCCTGCACTTGCCGTAACAGTAGGCCAGAAAGCCGTTTTGGAAACCTCTGTTTGAGCTTCTGCAGAATTGATTCTGCTTTGTGCAGCTTTTATCTGCGGCTGAGACTGGTATGCAATTGTTAAAACCTCATCTACAGATTTAAGTTCCGGAGACAACTGATCGGAAACATACACATCTTCCACATCAAAATCTTTATACTCTGATAACTGTAAAAGCTGAACCAAAGCAAATAAACTACGCCCTACATTTACCTCCGCAGTTTTCAGGTTCTGCTTTTCTCTAGCCAAAGCTGCTTCGGCTTCTGCCAAAACAGTCTGAGCCGTTGTTCCTACATTGGTCGTTATTTTAGCTCTGTCAAACTGCTTCTGAGCATTGCTTACCGCACTTTCAGAGATTTTTACAATTTCTTTATTCAGCAAAGTCGTGAGATACTGCTGTGCAATCTGTAAAGAGATATCATTTTTGATGGTTTCTACATCATAAAGGCTTGCTTCCAGATCATACTGGCTTTTTCTCACTGTTTTTTCCAGTCTGCCGTTGTTATACACCAAGATATCTGCCCCAAGACTTGCATTATTACTGAATCGGTCATTTCTTAAACTTCCCGTACCGAAAGACGTTTGTCCAAAGCTGACCGTATTCCCTAAGCTTCCCGAAACGGTAGGTAAATACCCTTTTTTGGCAATTTTAAGGCTGGCATCCTGTGATTGTTTGTTATATTGATTTTGGATAACCTGAAGATTATGCTCCACTGCATAGCTTACACATTCTCTTAAGGACCACTTCTTCTGAGCGCTTAAACCCAGATATCCCAATCCAAAAACGATAATCCAAACTTTTTTCATATGTATATGTTTATTTGATTTTTAATGGTCATATGGAATCACTTCATCTTCGTCTATATTTGTCCTTACAAATCAGAGCGATTTCATATTAAGATTTTTCCATATTAGACGAATTAAATATAAAAAAGTTACAGATTGAAAAATTATATTTTATTTTAAAAAAACTTTTGGGAATTTTGCACCATGACAAACGAACAATATCAGGAAGCTATCGACTGGCTTTTCGTACAGATGCCCAACTATCAGATTGATGGGCAAAAGGCTTATAAACCTGGATTAGATAATATAACCAAGCTATGTACTTTCTTTGGAAATCCACAGGATAAGATCAAATGTATTCACATTGGCGGTACCAACGGGAAGGGTTCTTCTAGCAATATGCTGGCCTCAGTTCTTCAGGAAGAAGGCTATAAAGTAGGATTATACAACTCCCCACACCTTATTGATTTTACAGAACGTATTAAGGTAAACGGCAAAAACTGCAATAAAGAGTTTGTATATGACTTTATTCAAAAGCTGAAAAGTATTCCGGAAGAGATCCGTCCTTCATTTTTTGAATTCACGACCATTATGGCTTTTGAATACTTCTATCAGCAACAGGTAGATTTTGCCATTATTGAAGTCGGATTGGGCGGAAGATTGGATTCAACCAATATTATTAACCCTTTAATTTCAGCCATTACCAATGTTCAGCTGGATCACCAGAATATCTTAGGAGACACGATTGAAGAAATTGCCACAGAAAAAGCAGGGATTGTAAAAAATAATGTTCCTATTATTTCCGGGGACGATACTGAGGCTGTAAAAAATATTATCAGAGCTAAAGCAGCTAAGGAAGATGCCCCTTTTATAGACGCTACTTTACTCCAAAGTGATCTTGAGTCTGATCTTAAAGGAAATTATCAGAAGAAAAACATCCGGGTTGTTCTGGCCATCATTGAAGAGATGAAGAAATTACAGATATCCGTTTCCAATCAAAACGTGGAAAAAGGATTATTGAACGTTCATCAAAATACAGGATTCATTGGCCGTTGGTTTGAATTTTCAAAAGAGCCTCTTACCATTTGCGATACGGGACATAACCAGGCAGGTTTGGAATATGTTTTTTCACAATTAAATTCTATTGACAGACACAAGCACGTCATTTTGGGGTTTGTTAATGATAAAAAGATAGATGAAGTGATGGGTTTACTTCCTGGTAATTCTGAGTTCTATTTTGCAAAACCATCCATCAACAGGGGAAGACACCCCGAAGATTATGAAAATCTACTTCAGGAGGCGAAAATTTTTTATAAAATTTTCAATTCTGTACAGGAAGCGTATCTAGCTGCAAAAGAACGATGTACAAACGAAGAAATGATTTTTATTGGCGGAAGTAATTTTGTAGTGGGAGATTTTTTAGAAAAAAATTTGGAGTGTAAAGAATAAGTTGTATATTTGCACCACTCTAAACGAGGAAACAATAACAAAGTCTAGAGGGTTCTTAGCTCAGTTGGTTCAGAGCATCTGGTTTACACCCAGAGGGTCGGGGGTTCGAATCCCTCAGGACCCACAGAAATCTCTCTTTTTTAAGGGAGATTTTTTTTATGTACTAAAACCGCCTCATTCTATGTTTAAAAATAGTAAGGTAGTTTCTAAAAAATAATAAAGAAGTAATTCTTTTTACCATAAACAAAAACTCGGCATTGATTTGCAATCAATACCGAGCCATATTTTTCTCAAAGTTGCCACAACTTATAACTCTATGGTATTATTTCATCTTCCTGATTAGGAGCCCAAGCTTATAAAGATCAAGATAACGAAGGCTGCAATTTCCTTTTAAAAGTTTTTTCCTAATGAAAGGTTCAGCTATAATAAAAAGAAGCCCTAAAAAGGTATTAAAAGGAGCTACACCTACTTTGTGATAGATTCTCACAAGCTTTACCTCCGAGAGTTTTGAATCTAAGATTTTATCGGTAAGCATTTCTGCCAGACTTTCTACCGACTCTTCTACTTTTTCAAGATAAACATTATTGGCCTCAAGATCATTATTAAGGATAGGATCATCAATATGATCAATTTTCACTCCTGCAGATTTTAAATCCATAGCGAAAAGAAGGTCTTCATAACCATACTTTTGAAACTGAGGATTAAAAATAATCTTTTCCAGTATTTCTCTTTTAATAATAAAATTGTTGGTCTGAAAGCTCAAGTAAGGTTTTTCCCGTCGCAATGATGTGGAAAGATTTTCTCTTTCAACAGCAAACTTCCATCTTAGGAGATGATTTTCATCGGAAGCAGAAGGAAGAACCTTTCTTCCACCGTATATAATTTGAGTATTGGGATTCTCCTGTATAAAATGAATATACTTCTGTAAGAAATCCTGATCTACGATTTTTCCGTCACAATCCAGAAACAAAAGATATTCTCCTGTAGAAAAATGTAAAAAAAGATTACGGATTTGAGACCTTCCGATGTTTTTTTCAAGAAATACAAATTCCTTTACAGTATTCTTAAGTTCACTATTAATCTCTTTGAAACTGCTTTTTGAAGCGTCATCAATCAAAATAATCTCAGCCTCTACTCTACTGGTCTCAACTTCTTTTTGTAAAGTAAGAACCAATTCTCTAACATCAAAATTATAAACAGGAATACAGATTGAGATTTTCATGCGGTCAGATTCTGGATACTACATCTTGGATATTGAATTCCTCCAGACACGCCCAATCTCCTCTATAACATTCTTTATCTCCAAATACTGAACAAGGTCTGCAGCTAAGATCTTTTACCTGAACCACATCTTCCTCGCTTTGCCCAAATCCTAAAAATCCGGCATAAGGATGGGTTGCTCCCCAAATGGAAACACATCTTGTCCCCATAAGGCTTGCTAAATGCATATTGGCAGAATCCATAGAGACCATTACTTCCAGTTCTGCAATTTTACTGAGTTCTTCAGAAAGATTTAATTTCCCGGACAGGCTTTTGGTATTGGGAATTTGCTGCTCCCATTTTTCAAGGGTTTCTGTTTCTTTTTTACCGCCTCCAAAGAAGTATACGGTATGTTTTTGAGCTAGAATTTTAGCCAGTTCAAAGGATTTCTCCAAAGGAAGCATTTTTCCTTTATGCTGCGCAAAAGGAGCAAAGCCAATTCCTGACTTATGATCTGAAAGAGGTCTCAGCTTTTGGGAAAGCTCTATGGTAAATCCCATTTTTCTGAAAACATCAGCATAACGCTCTACTGTTTTCTTTAGCTGAAATTTATCCAGGTTCCATACATCAGTAAGGTGTTCCTTTTCTTCTTTTCCTTTATCTATTTTAAAAACCTTAAGGCCTTTTCTTCTATATATTTTGTCCAGAATCTTCGTACGGATCACATCGTGAAGGTTGGCAATACAGTCCGGGTTAAACTCACGGATCAGCTCATTGCTCAGTCTTCTCAATCCAAAAAAGCCTTTATAATCATCCAGATCTATTCCTTTAAAGATGACATTAGGAACCCCAGCAAAAAGAGCTTCGAAATTCTTTCTGGAAACCATAACAATTTCCACATCAGGGTTCTGTTCCAGAAATTCTCTGAAAACAGGTACCGTCATGGCAACATCCCCAAATGCGGAAAAGCGATATGCTAAAATTCTGGTCACGATTATGATTTCAGTTGATAAGCAACTGCATAAAATTTGATCTGCTTGGTCATTGCCATCAAACCATTTGCTCTTGATGGCGAAAGAAACTCTTGTAATCCGATCTCTGCAATAAAGTCAAAATCAGAATCCAGAATCTCCTGAGTGGAATGTCCACTATAAATACTTACTAAAAGAGAAACGATCCCTTTTGGTAAAATTCCGTCAGAATCTGCATTGAAGAAAAGTTTCCCATCTTTGAATTCGGCATCGATCCAAACTTTACTCTGGCAGCCTTTAATCAGGTTCTCCTCTGTTTTTCTGTCATCCGGTAAGCCTTTCAGTTCTTTTCCAAGATCAATGATGTACTCATACTTTTGCTCCCAGTCTTCAAGAAATGCAAATTCGTCGATTATTTCCTGCTGTTTTTCTTTAATGGTCATTTTTAATCAAATTTCTTTATGCAAAGATAACCAATTTTGTAAAAATTATTTGCAGGATGCTTTTTCAAAAAGTTTTAGGATGTTTGTCTCTTCATTCTCCCAGCAGAAGACCTCTGCAGCTTTATCCAGTTCGGAACGGTAATACTCTCGGCCTCTTTCAAGAACACACTCCATTGCTTTTTCAATAGTTTCCGGCTTATGATCTGTCACCATCTCTCCCACATTAAACTGATTTTTTATCCTTTTCATTTCAGGGAAATTGATCATAACAAGTGGTACTCTGGATTGGATATAATCACAAACTTTATTAGGTAAAGAATAGTAATAGCTTACTCCGTTATTTTCTTCAAGACTGAATCCTACATCTGCCGTTCTGGTAACTTCCCGAAGATTCTCAGGTTTCAGCTTACCCAGGAAAAAGACTTTGTTCTGAAGCTTTTCACGGGCTACCAGTTCTTCATATTCTTTCTTCTTTGGCCCATCACCGGCAATTTTTAGAACAGCATTCTTTATATGATGCATCGCCACGATCATCTTTTCAATTCCTCTGGATTGGTTGATCGCTCCCTGATAGAGAATTATTTTAGGATTGTTCTCTGGTATTTCAGGCACAGAAAGAATCTTCCTTGGAATATTTCTTACCACAACAGCTTTTACCTTATATTTTTCATAGAACCATTCTGCATAACTTTCGCTTTCCGTCATCATCAATTCTACTTTAGGAACTAGACTTCCTTCTACCAATCTCCAGAATTTTTGTGAAAGACGGTTTTGGATGGCAGGCATTTCAGTAAAGATTTCATGACTGTCGAAGACCAGCGGTATGTTCAATTTTTTGGAAATGAGATAATTTGGCAGAAGCGCATCAATATCATTGGCCAAAAGAATGGTCTCTTTGTCAGCCTTTTTCTTCAGCTCATAGTAAAGTTTCCAATTGAATTCAAAATAAGCAGTTTTTAAACTTTTAGATCGTAAAGCAATTCTTGAAAAGGGATATGGGCGTTCCATTTTTTCACTTCCACCCCAGTCATTTCCTATTAAATTGATAGGATAACCGTTATCAAAAAGGGTTTTGCATACTTTTTCTATTCTTTGGTCAGTATACAGATTACTAAAAGCAGAAACTAGTATTTTTTTCTTCATGAATCTTTCTTGTCTGTTATTAAATAGTAGATCTGGATGAAACAAATAAGCCCATTCGGGATGATAACAGGCCAAAGCCATCCATTGAAAATACCATAAATGACAAAACAAATACAGCCAATCATATTGACAACTCTGATTTTTCTTACATCTTTCAGTATGAAACTCAATACGATAAAAAGAGAAGCTGAGTAACCGATATAAGTGGTAAGTGCAGAATTCATGAGAAAATTTTAAGAATAACAAACTTAGTCATTTTCAATAAGATAATAAAATTTTTTCTGCCATAAAGTCATTAATTGATTTTTGGTAAAATATTTGTAATTTAGATAATGAATAAAAGGTAATGTTGCCTTTGTTCTAATGAGATATATTATGGATTATAAGTTTTCACAAGGTTTGAGCCAGGTGTTCAAACAAAGCAAAAGCGAAGCTAAGAGGCTGAAAAGTGAATTTCTTAATACAGAACATCTACTTTTAGGTATTATAAAAACGGAAAACTCTGCTAAAGAAATCCTTCAGAACCTCAATGCGGATTTAACACAAATCAGGAGAAAAATTGAAACTTTAAATACAGCAAGTCTAAATCCAATTTCTGAGGAGGTTACCAATATTTCTTTCACTAAGATGGCAGATCATGCCATTAAACGTGCAGAGTTAGAATGTCGTCAATATAAAAGCAATGAGATTAATACCGTTCACCTGCTTTTAGGCATTCTTTATAAATATGAGGACCCTACTTCAAATATTCTGGGAGCTTACGACATCGACTACGAAGGAGTTTCAAGAGAATACCAGACTATGCTTAAAAATTCTGGGCAGTCACCACAAATGAGTGCTTATGATGATGATGATGAAAGAGAAGAATTTGAGCAAATGAGAAAGCCTACAGGAAATCTTGGTTCTGCAAAAAGTAAAACGCCAACATTGGATAACTTTGGTAGAGACCTTACTTCTTTGGCTAGAGATGGAAAATTGGACCCAGTGATCGGGCGTGAAAAAGAAATTGAGAGAGTTTCTCAAATCTTATCACGTAGAAAGAAAAACAACCCACTTCTTATCGGGGAGCCTGGAGTTGGTAAATCTGCGATCGCCGAAGGACTTGCATTAAGAATTCAACAGAAAAAAGTGTCAAGAGTTCTTTACGGAAAAAGAGTGATCACGCTAGATTTGGCAAGTTTGGTTGCCGGAACAAAATACCGTGGTCAGTTTGAAGAAAGAATGAAGGCTATCATGACTGAACTGGAAAAAAACAGAGACGTCATCCTATTCATAGATGAGTTGCATACCATTGTTGGAGCGGGAAGTTCTACAGGAAGTTTAGATGCTTCCAATATGTTCAAACCGGCTTTGGCAAGAGGAGAAATTCAATGCATCGGGGCTACTACTCTGGATGAGTACCGTCAGTATATAGAAAAGGACGGAGCTTTAGAAAGAAGATTCCAGAAGGTAATGGTAGAACCTACTTCTATAGATGAAACCATTCAGATCCTTAACCAGATCAAGGATAAATATGAAGAGCACCACAATGTAATTTATACGCCTGAAGCCATTGCAGCGTGTGTCAATTTGACTTCGAGATATATTACCGACCGTTTCTTACCAGACAAAGCAATTGATGCAATGGACGAAGCCGGTTCAAGAGTATATATCAAAAATATGAAGGTTCCAACAGAGATCATTGATTTTGAAAAGAAAATCGAAGATATCAAAGAACTGAAACAAAAAGCAGTAAAAGCTCAGGATTACCTTGAAGCAAGAAAGCTTAAAGACGAAGAAGAACGTCTTCAAATGGAACTGAACTCTGCTCAGGACAAGTGGGATAAAGATGTAAAAGAGAAAAAAGAAACCGTAACGGAAGAAAATGTTGCGGAAGTAGTTTCTATGATGAGCGGTGTTCCGGTAACGAAAGTTGGTAAGAACGAGCTTGACAAACTTGCCCAAATGGATGAGAAACTGAACGGAAAAGTAATCGGTCAGGAGGATGCTGTGAAAAAAGTCGTTAAAGCGATTCAAAGAAACAGAGCAGGTCTTAAAGATCCTAACCGCCCGATCGGTACATTTATCTTCCTTGGAACTACCGGGGTTGGTAAGACCGAGTTGGCAAAAGTAATGGCAAGAGAACTATTCGAATCCGATGAGTCTCTGATCAGAATTGACATGAGTGAATACATGGAGAAATTTGCCGTATCAAGATTGGTAGGTGCGCCTCCAGGATATGTAGGTTACGAAGAAGGAGGTCAGTTAACAGAAGCCGTAAGAAGAAAACCTTATGCCGTAGTTCTTTTGGATGAGATTGAAAAAGCTCACCCGGATGTATTCAACATTCTATTACAGATTTTGGATGAAGGACACGTTACAGACAGTTTAGGAAGAAAGATCGATTTTAGAAATACCATCATCATTCTTACTTCCAACATCGGAACCAGAGATCTTAAAGATTTCGGAGACGGTGTAGGATTCGGAACTTCTGCAAAGAAAACAACTTCAGACTCAAGAGCGAGAAGCACTATTGAAAATGCTCTTAAAAAAGCATTTGCTCCGGAATTCTTAAACAGAATTGACGACATTGTGATCTTCAACTCTCTTGTACAGGACGACATCAAGAAAATCATTGATATTGAACTGAATAAGCTTTATGGCAGACTTGAAAAATTAGGATATAAAGTTGAATTGACTGAAGAGGCAAAAGACTTTATTTCTGAAAAAGGATGGGATAAAGATTTCGGAGCAAGACCATTGAAACGAGCAATCCAGAAATATATTGAAGACTTACTGGCAGAAATGCTTGTGAACAAACAATTATCAGAAGGAGAAACCGTTGTTCTTGACCTTAATGATGCCAAAGACGGATTAATCGGAAAAACGCAGAAAGCGAAAAAAACGACAGAAAAGTCTTCTCAATCTTAAATCAATAATTTAACACGATAGAAAATCCCCGGAAACTTTTCCGGGGATTTTTGTTTTTATAGGTTTTGGCTAAAGCCAATGGAATTTTAATATTTTAGTAAACGGGCTAAAGCCCGTTCCTATTGATAAAATTAAAGTCCCACTACAAAGCCAATATTCGGAATCAGACCACTGGTAAATACACTGGAATTTTCTTTCCAAAGTACATTGTACATCAAGCCCAGCTGCATGAAAGAGTTATTTCCGATTCTCTGCATATATCCTCCGCCAAGATATAAGGCGTTTTCCTCAGTATTGTATTTGTAATCGTAGTATTTATCTTTATAATTGATAAAAAAATGCTGATAATTGGCTCCCACATAAAATGAACGGGCAATATAGTAATTGACAAAAGGCCCTACTCCGAACATTGTAGATTTATAAGAATTGGATGTTTGCCATGATACACTTCCTATAACTCCTGCTTCAAGATCATCAGTCAATCTGTATCCTACCCTTGGGGAAGCCTGCAGGTTAAATGAACTGTTACTTCCAAACCCCAAACCGATTCCACCTCCGAAAGTCCATCTGTTCATAACCGGTGCAGTAGCTGAAGTTCCTACCGAAACCTGGGAAAATACTGATCCTGAAGAGATAAGCATTAAAGAAATAATAATTTTTTTCATAAATATATATTTTGTTGTGATCATATGATAGATATTCACCAAGCTCTACTGATGCCTTTTGGTGGCGAATATAACGGCTATCGTTTTTATCAATGTTTAAAATTATGGTTTTTTTACGACTTTTTTAATTGTATTTTTGCCGCATCAAACTAAGAACTCCCGTTAAGAGTTTCGTAAAATTGAAATACAATGAAAATAGTAGTAGGCCTCTCCGGAGGTGTAGACTCCAGTGTTACAGCATATTTGCTACAACAACAAGGCCATGAAGTAGTGGCTTTGTTTATGAGAAACTGGAATGATGCTTCGGTAACTTTGGAAGACGAATGTCCATGGATCGAAGACAGTAATGACGCATTAATGGTAGCCCAAAAGCTGGGAATCCCTTTTCAGGTGATCGACATGAGCGAGCTTTACAAGGAAAGAATCGTCGATTATATGTTCGACGAATACCAAAAAGGAAGAACGCCAAATCCTGATGTTCTTTGCAACAGAGAAGTAAAATTCGACGTTTTTATGAAAACTGCCATGTCTTTAGGCGCTGATAAAGTAGCAACAGGACATTATGCTAGAGTAGATTCTACTTTTGATGAAAATGGAAAAGAAATCTTCCATCTTTTAGCAGGAAAAGACAACAATAAAGATCAGTCTTATTTTCTTTGTCAGTTGAGCCAGGATCAGCTATCAAAAGCATTATTTCCTATTGGAGAGCTTACAAAGCCTCAGGTAAGAGAAATTGCAAAGGAAATCGGCCTGGTAACGGCTGATAAAAAAGACTCTCAGGGATTATGCTTTATTGGAAAAGTAAGCCTTCCTCAGTTTTTACAACAGCAGCTGAAACCTAATGAAGGTGAAATCGTAGAAATTTTTAAAGATTCTCCTTTATTTTCAGTTGAAAAACCTGAATTTTCATCAAAACAAGAAGAACTTGAATTTCTATCAAGAAAAATCAATTATAAAAAAGCCGATGGAAAAGTAATTGGGAAACACCAGGGAGCTCAATTTTTCACGATCGGACAAAGTAAAGGACTTGGAATTGGCGGACATAAAGAAAGCTGTTTTATCGTATCCAGAGATATGGAAAACAATATTCTTTTCGTAGGAGAAGGAAATCATTTCCCAGGATTATTCAAAAAAGCACTCAGAATTGACAATTCAGAATTGCATTGGGTGCGTGAAGATCTTAGACTCCAAAATGGAGAATCTATGGAGGTAATGGCCATATTCCGATACAGACAGCCTTTGCAGAAAGCAACTCTTTATCAGTTTGAAGATGCTTTTTACATTGAATTTAAGGAACCACAGTCTGCTATAGCAGAAGGTCAGTTTGCATCATGGTATCTGGATGAAGAACTTATCGGAAGCGGGGTAATCTCGTAAGAATTTCGCGATTTGGAAAATGGCTATAAGTTTCTGAAAAACAGATTATAAAGGATATTGGGATTATTTTTTAAAGAAGAATAAATTTTTAAAATTTTTCTGTAACGTTTTTAATGTTATCATACTTACTGAGTAAATAACAATAAAAAATACTACTATGAAAACATCTACAAAAAACCAGTATGCTTATGCAAACAATATTCTGATTGCATTGGTATCTGCTATTTTCGGCTATAATTTTTATCAGGTAATTGTACATCCGGAAAAATCAAACATAGCGATCAGTCTTATTTTGGTAGTTCTTACTTCCGTTATGGTTCGCAAATACGGCTATCAAACCGTCAAAGAAAAAAAGAAAGACATCTAATGTCAATTACTCATCATAAAGCCCGGAACATTTTGTTTCGGGTTTGTTTTTTACTGTTATTTATTGCTTCATCTCTTTATTGACATGACTCAATATAAAAAACACTGTGACAATAATTTCTATTATTAAAATTATAACTAAAAACCCAATAGGTTTTTCTAACATAACTCCTCTGACGAGCTTGATTATTCCCAATAAGAAAATAAGACCTGCAAAAGAATGAGTGATTCCCGAAACGATTTCTTTCAAAGATTTTAAAACAAAAACCGAAGCGTAAAAACCGAGAATGAGGATGAGATAAAACTTCAGAAAGTCTGGTCCTTTAAGAATAATCGGATTAAAGGTCTGAAATACTTCCACAAGTAATATAAAGCTTATCACAACCGGAACTGAATGAATGATTATCTTTTTCATAGTTTCTAATTTTTTTAACCACCACACCCTCCGCATCCACCACACCCTCCGCCACATCCACCACCACAACTACTTCCACCGCTGCAGCTGCTTCCTCCACAACTTGATCCATCGTCTTTTTTATTCGGCCCATCATTACCTTGTAAAACAGACACCATCAGTCCAAAACCTAAGATTCCCACAATGGATAAGAATATCGCAGTAAAAGAGCTTATTATCTCTCCAAGGCAGGATGACAGCATCAGAAGTGACACAAACAGAGAAATCAATCGGAGTTTCTTCCACAGGTTTTCACGACTCTTCGTCTTTTTGTGAATTGACCAAATCTCCTCAGGAGCTTCTTTCTTAAAAATTTCATGATAGTGTTTCAACGTTTCTGAAAACCAAACCTTATGTTTGATATTTTCATTATTTCCACCTTTTGAAGGATGATGATGAAGATTTCGTTTTAAAATCTTCGGACAGAACTCTTCCCAATAATTCTGAGTATAAATGAGGTGCATATGCCAGACTTTATCTACAGTTTCGCTGGGAGATGCCCCGTAAGGAAGAATACAGCAGAGATAGACAAACTTTTTATACTCCTCTATTGCTCTTTGAGCAAAATCAAGGCTCCATTTCTCTTCTTTTGCCAGCTTTTTGGAGAAAGGAAAATCAGCATCAGAAGCGTCTAGGGAAAATCCCTGGATTCTTTTCCAAAGAGATTCGTCTTGTAATATCAGCTTTGTTTTCATTAGTTTTTTATTTTATTTTTCTACTCAAATATCTCTTCATTATAAAATATAAAAGTCTTTCATTAGTCTTTTTTGGATTGATAAAAATCTTAAATTAGTCTTATAAAACGAAAACAATGAAAAAAGAAGACATTCTTCATCTCGAAAAGCTAATGAACTTCCTAAGCAGGCAGTTTTTGAAGAAAAATCATTGGGAAGATGTTACGAAAACCGAATGGTCATACATCTGTGCTGAACTTAATGATCTGATTTCTAATGATCATGTTGAGAAAGAGATCAAAAAAGAGCCCGATTTACTGGGAACCAATTATTTATACGAACATTTGATTATCAACAAATTAAAGAAATTCAATCAAAATGAAAATGCCATTCTCAGCAGGCCCAATCTGGCAAAATTAAGTCTGATTGTCAGAGTATTGGGATATTTCAGCTACATTGATTTTATTAATTCGAATACGGAATCTTTCAATTTTAATGATCTGAAGATTGAAATGGATAATGTTACCATGAACACTACTCTTTTAGACCGTTTAGTAGGCTGTTGGTATTCATATAACAGAAATCTACCAGACAATCCTTTGCAGGCAAAAGAAGACCGCATATGGCGCTCTGCGATGGAAATTTATAAGTCTGAAACAACTGGTGAATATTTTATTGAAAGAAGCGGTGGCGATCATCACAAGTATTTCGGGAAGGTAACGGCTTATTCAGATTATGTATTTATCATCATGAACAGCAATACTTTTATCCGACAGAGACATTTTATTTCGAGAATAAAAGACATTAAGGAAAAGCTTAAAAATCCGGATTATAAAATCCTTGAACTGCATTTTATCAGCACCTGCATCAGTTTCAATCAGGAACCAATCGCATTGTTTGAAATCTTTCAGAAAGCAGACCGAAGAACGTTCATTTCAGACTCTATAAGCTTTCCTGTTGATAGCGATGAAATCCCACAGTCCATATTAAAACAGCTTGAAGACACTGAATCTAATCGAATTGATTACAAATAGTTATAAAATAATAAAATAAGCATATAAAACAATCAAACCCCACAAAGTTCGGTTGAGAATAATGAATCTCAAGAGAAAGTTTCCAACGATTTGATTCTCTTATGCTGAGAATACATTTAAATAGTATAAATCAGCACATTACCGCAATAATTATATAACTTCATGGTTCATAAAGTATAACACTCAACCGTCATGCTATGGAATATTATGAATTATATGAAGTTTTGAAAGATCATTTTGATTCCAGAGAAGGCGTTGTGGAAATTGAGGCGCTGAATCTCACCATAGAATCTTTCCCTTTTGAGTCTCAAGTATGCAATCTTCTACATGGTTCTGAAAACCTGGATTGTATACAACATCAGCAGCCTCTTCACCTCAATGAAAAAGGCTATCTTTTTTACAATCACCCTTCTGTAGACACGAAAGATTTTGATATTGAATGCAATAGGAGATTCGAATACCATATTCTCAAAAGAGCAGATATAGAAACCGCGAAAGGATGCATCCTATTCTTTCATGGACTGAACGAAAAGAAATGGGACAAATATCTTCCCTGGGCTTATGAACTGGCTCAGAGAACACAAAAGGCCGTTATTCTGTTTCCAATCGCCTTTCATATGGACCGCGCAGATCCTGTTTGGAGTGACCGCCATCACATGATGGAAGTGGTTCATTCTCGAAAGAAAAGACATCCTGAAAACACCAATTATTCTTATGTAAATGCAGCCATCAGCTCCCGTCTGGAAGCTCACCCACAGAGAATTTTCTGGTCAGGGCTGCAGACTTATTCCGACATTATTGAGGTGGTAAAAGATATTAAAAACGGAAAGCTTACCAGTATTTCAAAGGATGCCAATCTGGATTTGTTTGGGTATTCTATAGGCTCATTTCTTTCGATGATCATCAAAATGGCAGATCCTCATCAGTATTTCACCCACTCAAAGGTTCTGTGCTTTTGTGGCGGAATGACGATCGACAGAATGTTCCCTATTTCGAAATATATTATGGATACTCAGGCTACGGTTACAATGCAGTCTGTTTTCACCGAACTGCTGAGTTCTGATTTTGCAACCGACTCCCGATTAAAACATTATCAGAATGATGATCAGCATCCTCATGAAAGCTGGTTCAAGAAAATGCTCCGTTATAATTATTTTCAGAAGGAACGAGAAGACAGAATGCGGGAAATACAGTCTCAAATAAAGGCATATGTACTGGAAAAAGACACTGTAGCTCCTCCTATAGAAGCTTTGAATACCTTAACGGGCGGCTATCGTGATATTGATGTAGAAATAGAAATAAAAGACTTTCCTTACGAATATTCCCATATGGTTCCTTTTCCTTTGACTCACAAGAATAAAAAGGAAGTTACGGAATCATTTCAGCAGTTTGTAAAATCTGCCAGTGATTTCTATACTCAATAAATGATTTTTCTTTTCAGGAGTAAAAAAGAGCAAGAATTAGCTTAAAAATGAAGAATATGAGGTCCATGGTTATGTTTTTAGTTGAAAAATTGACAATTTTAAACAGAAAATAAAGCAACCAGGAAAACCAAAGGCATACATTTTCACCTCGTTTTATCGTAAAGTATTTCTTATACGGCTATTGATTAACTCACCAGCCAGTCTTTGAAATCTTTTACACGGTCTCTGCTTACTGTAATTTCTTCTTGTGGCTGATATTCAAGATCAACCTTATAGTAAGGGGATGTGTGAATATTTTTGATATAATCTGAACTGATAATAAACTGTCTGTTGACCCTGAAAAACTTTTTGTCATCCAATACATCTTCCAGCTCATCTAAGGTGAAATCTGAAGGGTAAGTACGGTCTTCTGTCTGAAGATAAACAATTTTGTTTTCGCTGAAAAAACAGCTGATTTCCTGCGTCTGAACAATTTTCAGATTATATCCTATCTTCACCAAAACTCTGGAAAGGGTTGATTTTTCTTTTTTTATAAGCTGCTTGATATCCTGAGAGTTCACCGTATCGTTGGCAGGAATAAATGATTTGAACTTTTCTACCGCTCCGGCAAGATCTTCATCAAGAATAGGCTTTAACAAATAATCGATACTGTTTAGCTTAAAAGCTTTAAGTGTATACTGATCAAATGCTGTCGTATAAATGATAAAGCCTTTTGTGGGTACTTTCTCAAAGATGTCGAAAGAAAGACCGTCTCCCAGAACAATGTCTGAAAAGATGAGCTGTGGGTGTTCGTTTTCAGAAAACCAGGCAACCCCTTCTTCTACAGATTCTATTTTGGTAACTATTTCAATTTCAGGAAATTCACTTAGCATTCTTTCCAGTTTCCTTGAAGCAGGTTTTTCATCTTCGATAATGACAGTTTTGATCATTGAGTTTTAGTTTTGGTTTTCAGATTTTAGGAAATAAAGGTAAATAAAAGCACTCAGATTTTAGTAATCTATAGGCTTTTTCTCTTTCTTCATTTCTCTTTCAATCATATCATTTTCCCATTCGGAATCAAAAATAAAAAGTTTAATTGCTTTCACAGTGATGATCAATCCCCAAATTGCCAGAATGGTGTAGGCATCGAATAATCTGATATGAAAGATTCTTTCTCCAAAAATATTGTCAGGAAGGATAATGGCAGCAAATATTACGAATAGAAAAACGCTTCTATAAAATCTTCTAAGTTTATTTGTTCTTGAGTATGCAGTATGATAATCCATGATAGTATGAGTTTTTAAATTGTTGTTAAAAAGTAGTAAGAATTACAGTGTTTTTGTTTTTCTGTTTTCCTGATCCATTAATTCTCTAATCTTTTTTTCTTCCCAGCTTTTTCCTAGCCCAAATACATTTAAAGCATGAAATCCGATACCTATTCCCCAGCCCAGCATTGGCCATAAAAACCATAAATATTCTGGAGAAGTCATAAAATTAAGAACCGCGAGAAAAGGAATAACAAGACAATAAGAAGTAAGGTTTCCGTAAAATTCTTTTAATTCTTTTACTCTTCTTGATGCTTTTCTGTAAGCCATCGTCTCTTTGTTTTGTGATAAAATTTCCATAATGTTTTGTTTTAAAGGTTAACTGTTGTTTTTGTTGAGTCAAAGATAGGATGGAAAAGAGCCTCCAATCAATTTTATATGACCGAATGGTAGAATATGCTCACCGAATGGTAAAAACCTTTGATTAATGGAAATATGCAGTAAGAAGAAGTATAAAGATGCAGATTGTTTTGGGGGTTACAATAAAGGAATTTTCATGATCAGCACATTCAAATGAAGCTGCTATAAATACCTGTCTAGTAAATAAATGGTATCAGTTTTTTCGTGTTTTTTCTGTATTCGAGATATTCATCTCCAAACTGTTCTACCAACGCTTTTTCTTCTACTTTAATTCGGTAGGCAAAAGCCAGAAATGGAGGTACAAAAGCTAGAATAAGAGACCACCAATTATTGAGATATAAACCAAGCCCTAATGAAGTCAACAGAGAAAATGCATAAGAAGGATGTCTCATATATTTATAAAACCCTTCTCTTTTTATGGCATGATCTTCTTTTATGGTAACATCTACCGTAAAAAATTTTCCTAATGATCTGATAATAATATACCTGACCACAATTCCAAGTATAATAAACAACTCTCCCAGATACATCATCCAGTTTTCTTTCACTATTGGAAAATGCGTTATATAAGAACAAATTACCGCTGTTCCTATAGAAAAAGGAATGGCAAGCCACAGAATGTTAAGCGTAGATTTATCTTTATCTTTTTTATCATCTTTACTGGATTTCAGCTTATTCTTATAAAAAAACTCACTGATAAACCAGGCAGCCATAGAAATGGTAAATAATATATTTAAAGTATTCATCGGTAATATTTTAGTGTGATCTTTATATAAAATACATTAATACTTTTTTTGTTGATCCATCAACTCTTTTATCTTCTTCTCTTCCCATTTTTTTATAAGCCGGGTTCTGGGTAAAAAAACTGAGGCTGCGTGAGCCAGAATACCAATCCCCCAAAATGTAGCGGTAAAGAAATTTTTAAACTGAAAATAGCTTTCACCGGGTTCAAGGTTCGTATAGTTGTAATAGACAATAATAAGATTTACACCCAGGTAAATGAATAAATGGGTATAGAAACCTCTCAACTGTTCAACCTGCTTTTTAGCGGTCTGATACTGAATATCATTTTCGTCAAAGTTTTTCATTGTTTTTATTATTTTGCTGGTTCATAATTTCTCTGATCTTCTTTTCCTGCCAGGATTCTCCTATTCCAAATATTTTGAAAGCCCTGAAAGCCAAACCTACTCCCCAACCTAATGCCGGATACCAAAACCAATGATAGCCTCTGGAGGTATAAAGGTTAATGAAAATCAAAAAAGGTATAATAATGCAATAAGAAATCAGGTTGGAATAGAAACTTTTAATTTCCTTCATTCTCTTTCTCGCTTTTTGATAAGCCTCAGAATCATCATCAGGCTGCGCACTGGAAACTTGTGGCTTAGCGGAAAGCATTGGAAGTTTTACTTTAAAATAATCCTCAGACTTTTCAATGAAAACATTTCTTTTCGTCAACAAAGAATAGCGCTGAACAATATTGGCAAGACCTATTCCTGAGCTTTCTTTAATCTGTTCTCTTACCTGCAGGTTATTCTCAATACAAAGGGTATCTCCATCTGAAAAAATTCTTATCACCAAAGGTTTCGATGAAGTAGCAAAATTATGTTTAATACAGTTTTCCAAAAGAAGCTGCAAAGACAGAGGGACAACATATCTCCGGTAATCGTCTTTATGTACTTCAAAGGTAAAATCTACACTATCTTCAAATCTTGTTTTTAAAAGATCGCAATATGTTTTGGCAAACTCCATCTCATCTTCTACGGTTACCAGTTCTTTATCTTTTTGTTCAAGTACATAGCGGTAAATCTTTGACATTGAAGCGGTAAACTTTTGTGCCTGTCGCGGATTTTCATCAATCAGTGAGCTTAAAACATTTAATGAATTGAAAAGGAAATGAGGATCTAATTGGTTTTTTAAACTTTCAAACTGAGCGTTGGCAGATTTCGCAATAAGCTTCTGCTCCACCACTTCTTTTCTGGAATTCTTTTTAAGTTCTTCCATAAAGCCTTTTGCATGAAGAAAGGTCGTTATAAGAAGCGCTATATTAATCATAAACCAATTGGTAAGCCCGTATTTGTTGGAAAAGAACACTTCAATAGTTGCCGTCTTCTGAATCACTACATAATTCATAAAATTGCAAAAATACACGAGGATAAAATTGCCGATAATGATAGAAATAATACTCAGAATCGCTCTCGTTCTGGTAGCTTCAGACCACGGAAATTTTTTATTAAGGTATTCATTAATAAACCCGTTTCCAAATCCCAATACAAAGGAATACATGGTTGAGAGCAGCAAAGTCATCATAAAGGTATAAAGATCTTTTCGCTCATTAAAGAACAAAAAGAAGAACAATGTTGTTCCTAATGATGTCCAGAGAAGTATTATAGTGTATTTACGCTTCATGATTCGTTTTCTTAGCTCAAAATTAGTTTTTATTAAAGGTATCAAAAAAGTATTTCTTACCGAAAGGCTAATTTTAATGACCGAATTGTATAAAAAAACCTTCACAATATGAAGGTTTTAGATTATAGTTACTTTTCTACCGGAAGATTGATAAAATATTCTGCTTCCGCTTTTCCCCAGTTCGGATCCAGCGCTGTTTTTGGCTTAAATGCATTAAATTTAGCCAACGCAGCTTTAAACTGTTCTATTCCCTTTGTTTTGCTCCCTCCAAACTGTTCCGGAGTAAAATAAGTATCTTCTGCTCTGATAAGGGCAACTCTTGGGTTTGCAGGATCAAGCTTATCGGCTGCATTAAGTTCTTCAATAGCTCTTGCTCCGTCTGTCATAAAACGCTGTTGTGGATTAACCATCATTCTCAGCGAATATGCCATCTTTCTCAATAAATGTACTTCGGAATTATCTGCTCCAACAAGATTCTGAGCCATTCCCAGATATTTTTCAGCCTGCGCTGCCACTCCGTCAAGATCCTGAGTATTTCCGTTTCTCATCATCAGCCTTCCTTTTTGAATTTGGGAAAAGGCAGCATAATACTGTGGAAGCCATTGACTGCTCTCCTTACTTCCTATTCTCTGAAAATCGTTGGCTAATGTCTGAAAATCCTCGGGTGTTTTACAGGTTTCTATCTTTGCGATTTTTTCAGTCATAATTTTTTCGTAATCTGCCTGTGCAAAAGCAGTTAAACTCATAAAAGCTAAAGCAAAGCTTAAAAGGTATTTTTTCATGATATCAAATTTTAAAAGTTAGTTGTTTTGTTAGTTCTAAATTATGTTTTTATAAATTATTATTGATGGCATCATCCGTTCTATCTACTCCAAAACTGATAAATGCACCAACGAAGACAAAAGTATTAACCGGTGGAACGACAGCAGAACTTCTTGACCCATCTGCAGAGAAATTATATCCGTATACATTCTTTGATCCTAAAATATTGCTGATACTCAAGACCAGTACCGGAAAAACTTTGGAATTTTTTTTACCCAGATTTGGCAGATAATTGACACTGAAGTTCAAAGAATTATAATCTTTCAATCTTCCTTCGTTACGGGTAAAATTAACCGCTTTTCCATTGTCAAACGTTGAAGCAATATCATAGTAAGGACGTCCTTTAGCATACGTGTAAGATAAATTCACTCCCAGCTTCCATTCCGGAATAAATCTTTTGGCAACAGCAGACAATGTATGTTCTGCGGCAAAACTTGGTTGCATGCTCACAGGATAGTTAAGAAAATCTCTTTTAGAATCCAGGAACGAATAGCTGATCCAGTAATCAATATTTTCAAAGGTTTTCTTGTTATCTCGCCAGAAGAACTCTACTCCTTTTGCATAGCCATATCCGTTATTGTTCAAAGCCGTTTGAATCTGCTGATTTTGCTCTTTTTCCGGCGTAATCGTGAATGTTTTAATCAGTTGGTCATATTTTTTATAAAAGGCCTCAAAACGTAAAGTCCGTCCTTCTGAAGCTCTTTGAACCTGAAAAATATAGTGTTGTGATTTCTGAAAATCCAGATTGGCCGGTCCGTTGATGTATTTGCTCTCAGGATTCTGATAAAAAATACCATACGCCAGAGACGTTGTCCAATCTTTGGCAAGTCGGTATGCCAATGCAAAACGCGGGGCTATATTATTCTTATCTAAAAACGTGGAGTGTTCTGCTCTTACTCCAATTTTCGCAGACAGGGCATTACTGAAACCAAGATCCGTTTCTACAAAAGCTGAAGAAATTAAATCTTTATAATGTTTCTGTACGGCTTCAAAATTCAGATTTTCGTCGGTATTATTTAGTTCAAGGCCTCCTCTTACCGCACTTATTTTATTAATTTTTCTTTCCAATACAGCTTTAAAATTCAAATAATTTCCGTCTGTAAGCAATCTGGTTGTATTGGATTCAGTATCGAAAGTTTCTGTAGAAAAGTTAAGATCTGATTTGTTGTATGAATAAGAACCACCCACATTCAGAAGATACTTTCCAAATTTTTGTCTGAAAGAAAGATTATGATACATACTTTTTCCATTCAATCTTACCAGGCTGAAATCATATCCAGGCTCCAAACTTTCTGATTTTACCCCCATCTTATTGGAGTTGTACATTCCGTAATATTTGAAAAATCCACCGGATTTTGTTTTAAATCTGAAATTAAAATCACTGTTGAAGCCTTGCGGAGCATCAATAAAGTTGGTATTAAAATTGAGAACTTTCTGCATAAGGCTCAGAAGTGAGTATCCGGCTGTTGCCCCAAAAGAATAGTTTTTATTATTTCCGAGTTTTTGAAACCCGGCATTCACAAAAATAGGAGAAACCCCAACGTTATAAGACGTTTCATCAGGAAGATCAACACTTTCCAACATTAATGCCCCTGAAAGTGCCTGTCCATACAACGCAGAATATCCTCCGCTTGAAAAAATATTCCCTTTAAAAAGTGAAGTATTGAACTGATCTCTTCCTGCAATTCCCGGTACAGAATTAGAGAAATAATTATTGATAAGACTTCCATCCATGAAAATTTTGGATTCTGTTCCTGTTCCACCACGGATGAACAACCCTTCTGTACCGCCGACTTTCTGTACTCCTGGAAGATAAGTTAATGCTGAAGAAATCTGCCCGTCTGCTCCTGCGGTAGTATAAATGTCTATGGGTGTCAGTAAAGTGGTTGCTCTTTTCTTGTCACTCGCTTCAATAGAGCCCGCAGAAACAACCACGGCATCAATTTCACTGATCTGTTCCTTTAGATCTGTACTGACTGTTATATCCTGATTATCAATAGTAATATCTTTTCTAACTTCTTCATATTTGGGATGGGTAAATGTTACAATATGAGCTCCTTTTTCGGAGGTTTCAAAAGAGAAATTACCCTGAGCATCTGTAGTTGCTCCATCGTAGGTATCTTTTAATGTGACATTTACATCACCAACACCTTTGTTTTTAAAAGATACTTTTCCTGATATCTTTACCTGAGAATATCCCATCATGGAAGTAAGAAGGAGAATCAGAAAGAGTAAGTTTTGTCCTTGTGTTTTCATTTTTATTGTTTTCTGGGTCAAAAATAGGATGAGAAATGCCCTTCTGTAAAAAAATTATTACTGAAAGGCATTCTTTTGTTACCGAATGGTAAATCTGGTATTTTCCGCTGAAATTTTATAGTTAATTATTTAACATAAAGTCCTAAAGTTTCTCCTTTGAAGACTTCCATGCTTAAAAAACAACAAATTAATATTCAACTAAATACCATTGTACAGGTAAGTAATTACACTATGAATTAGTGAATAGGTATGCAAAAATCCACTATCATTTTGCCTTCAGGATGATCTTTAAAGTTGGAATGATAGATTTCAAAAGGAAAGATTTTTCTGATAGAATAATGGTTTTCATTCATCCATAAGAATAGACTTACCCAACATTGTTCAAAGTTGTGTAAGGTTACTTCTCCTCTTCCCACAATGAATTTTCCGGCTTCTATAGTCTCAGAAAATACTTCTCCCTCCTGTTGCTCAAGTTTTTCATCCAACAGCATACAGGCATGAATTCTGACCTTATCCGGTGGGGTTATTTTAAAGCTGTCATGGTACACAGAAATCATTTTCACATTTTCCCGTGGAAACAGGTGTTTCTTCTTCGCCCACTCGATCAGAGTATTATAAGAGGGTTCTACATTGGCAATTCCCAGGCTCATTACAGCTGCCAGATTCATTTCGGGTAGTTCTTTTACTTCGATTTTTAAATTCATTGCAGTCCAGTTTAACGGGTTTTCTATACTGCAAATGTATTGGCTGAAAACTGTATTAACTTGTCCGTTCTTGCTATGTGTTTGTAAAATCTTGTGAAATTGTTCGGGAGCATTTTTTCGGAATTCGGATGGAGGAATCCCATAATGTTTTTTAAATGTCTTGCAGAAAGCAGAGTGATTGGAAAACCCAAGATTCCAATAGATTTCTTTGATTTCCATATTTTTATGCAACGCCAGATAAAGGGCACTTTTTTCTATTTTTTTCCTGATAATATAATTCTGAAGCGTTTCTCCTGCAACCTGCTTAAATATTCTGTGGAAATGAAAAGGAGAATAAGCACTTATCTCTGAAATCTTCTCCAGAGATAGATCTGCATCAATATGATGATCAATATATTGAATTGTTTTGACGATTCTTTTTTTATACTCTTCCAAATCAAAGACATTAATTCACAAAGGTATTTTTCCAGGACGAAATTCAGTTGTCTTTTATTGCTTTTTTACAATAGTTGTTTTTCAAAGAAGCTATAGCTGAATTTTTGGGTTCTAAAAATACGAAGTGGAAACAAAAAAATTCTATCGTTGCTTTTCAGTAAGTTTCGAAAAAAAGACTGGAATCATAAAGCGCTTTGGAAAATCTTTTTTAATTTTATCGTATAATCACTATAAATCATTTAAAAATGAAAGTAAAAGCATTAGCATTATTGGCTGGGTTTGCAATTCTAGCCACTTCATGCGGAACAACAAAAATGTATTCTGTAAATGCCAAAAGCGGTACACAAACAGGCGGAACGGCAAAATTTACCCAAAAAGGGAATGAAGTAGTTATGAAACTGGATATTACCAATCTGACTCCCGGGATCCATGCTGTACACATTCATGAAAAAGGAGACTGTTCTGCAGCAGACGGTACTTCTACTGGCGGACACTGGAACCCATCTAAGAACGATCACGGTAAATGGGGAGCAGAACATTTCCACATGGGAGATATCGGAAATTTGGTAGCTGATCAGAGCGGTACAGCGACGTTAACCTTCAAGACAGACAAATGGTGCCTTGGATGTACAGATGAGTCTAAAAACATCATTGGAAAAGGTCTTATCGTGCACGCTGCAGCTGATGACTTCCACACTCAGCCAACCGGAAATGCCGGAGGAAGAGTAGGATGTGTAGAAATTAAATAATCTTACGATTACGACATAAAAAAACCGCTAATTTTCATTAGCGGTTTTTTTATGTTAGGATTTTGCTCCCATATCTGTTACAATATTCATTGCTTCCTGCAGGTAAAGATCTTTTTTCAGATTCTTGATCCACATTTCAGATTTTTTCTTGAAAGCTTCGTCTTTTTTCTCTCTTTCAATTTCACTTGGATACATAGTAAACTGAAGTCCGTTCTCAAATTTCGTCAAAGCTTTGAATTTTTCGATCTGAGATTTTCTGTGCTTCATTACATCGTTGAATTTATCTATATTCAGTGTAATTGTTTCTTCTTTATCCAGTTTTTCTCTCCACTGAGCAGATTCTAATAGCAGCTGATAGTTACTGTTTTTAGCCATTCTGTCTGCACTTGCTTTTTCAAGAGCCTGAGTATTGAAATAGTTCAGTTTCTGGAATTTCGTTGGTGGAATTTTGTCCCAAGCCAATGCATAATCATCATATCTCTCTCCTACTTCAGCATACGTAAAGAAATCTTTCATCTGAATATCAGAAACAATTCCTTTTCTCTGAGTAGATTCTCCGGTAATTCTGTAGAACTTCTGAATGGTAAGTTTTAAAGATCCGAAATCGTCTTCCGTATTCAGGAATCTGTTTAGGTCTACAAACGTCTGTACAGTACCTTTTCCGAAAGACTGCGGAGATCCTACGATCATTGCTCTTCCGTAGTCCTGCATTACTCCTGCTAAGATTTCAGAAGCGGAAGCAGAAAGCTCGTTCTGCATAATAACAAGAGGGCCTGTCCAGATTGGAGCTTCATATTTGTTCTTTAAAGTCTGGATTTTTCCGTTTCCGTCTTTTACCTGAACGTAAGGTCCTGCATCCATGAAAAGTCCCATGATATCCCCTACTTCCGTTAATGAACCACCTCCGTTATTTCTAAGGTCAAGAATAATTCCTTCAATATTCTGAGCTTTAAGTTTAATGATTTCATTTTTAATGTCATCAGAAGCGTTTCTTCCTTTAGCATTTTCAAAATCTGCATTAAAGCTTGGAAGGTTGATAAACCCATATTTTTTACCGTTTGGAGTGTTTACAACAATACTTCTGGCGAAAGTATCTTCAATAGCAACTTCTTCACGGATCATAGTAACGTCTTTGATGCTACCGTCTTTTTTCTGAACTGTCAGCGTAACCGGTGTTCCTTTTTCTCCTCTGATTAGTCTTACTGCTTCATCAGAAAGCATTCCCACTACATTTACAGCATCCTCTTTCGGTTTGGATTTTACTTTTAAAATCTTGTCTCCTTCCGAAAGCTGTTTAGATTTCCATGCAGGTGCCCCGATGGTAAGAGCTCCCAGATAGAGGTTTCCTTTTTTCTCCTGGATGATGGCTCCGATACCGATTACTTTACCTGTAAACTGAGTATCAAAATCTTCTTTATCTTTTGGAGAATAATAGTTGGTATGCGGATCAAATACTTCTGTGTAAGCATTCATATAGACCGTAAACCAATCCATTTTCTTTCTCTTTTTGAATCGGGTGAATGTATCTTTTACAAGATCTTTTACTTCATCTGTCGCTTTTTTAATCTTCTCGTCCTGAGTAAGAACTTTAAACTTGATGGTATCTTTCAATTTGTATTTCTGAACAGAGTCTTTCTTCTCTTTCTGAGCCTCTTCTTTACTGTTCATAGACTCTACTTCCTGAAGGATATTGTACTTGATGAATTTTTTCCATTCATTATACTGTTCCTGTTTGTTAGCAGGTACCTTTTTAAGCTTTGGCTCAAGAGTCAGCGTTTCATCTTCTTTAAGATTAATAGGCTTACTGAAAATATCCTGTGTGATCTTATCGATCTCATCCACTCTTTGATATAATCTGTCGATCGTAAGCTTGTAAAAAGTAAGATCTCCCTGGCTGATGTAATCGTCAAGCTTTGTTTCATGCTTGCTGAACTCATCCATATCAGATTGCAGGAAATATCTTTTTGCCGGATCTACCAATTCGAAATAATGCTTATAAACATCCTTCGAATAGGCATCATTGATGGCTTTTGGGCTATAATGCAGATAAGAAAGTGTATTTTTTACGCTCACCATAATCGTCTGCATCTTTTCATCATCGTTCTTTGGCGAGTTGAAACAAAACATTAGACTGGTTAATGGAATCAGGAGTAAAAATTTATTCAGTTTGAAATTTTTCCACATAAACTGTCTTTATTTATTAATTTTTTAAAAAATAGGTATTGTAATGAGTAGCAATATTTAGCGTACTGTTACAAATGATCAAATTTAATACCTTATTTACAAATATCGTATAGTTTTATCTTTTTTTATTGATAGGCATTTTGAAATTGTGTAACGTCTTTTATCTATTTTGTACTATCAGGAGTTTTTCATAAAAACAGGGCAGAAAGGAATTACTTATCACAGATATTTTTTCAGAAAAAATTCAACAAATAGATACCACAAAATTCAATTTCTTATTATAAAGGCATAAAATATGCACATACCTAATTGTATAACTATAAAATGTAAAGTCATGAGAAGTTTATTATGGTTAGTTGCAGTGATCTGTATCGTAGTTTGGCTTTTGGGAATGTTGGGAATTGTACCCGGTATGAGTACGGGGTATCTTGTTCATGTCTTGCTTGTGATTGCTATTATTGTAGTTCTTTACAATATTATTACAGGCAGAAAGCCCCTTGATTAAGCCTTTATTTTTGTTCAACCCCTTTATTACATTATTATCAGACTTACCGGATGCCTCTCTCAATAAGTTTCAGCTATTGTAAGGAGCATCTGTAAGATTCTGGTATCCCTTCTTTTCAATCTTTCAGTAAATCAGTTAATTAATATATCTGATATTTTATTGCATTCTATTTTTGACTACATTTGATGGGTTGAAAAGTATTTTGTTCAAATCAAATCATGAACAAAAGATACTCTATTTGTATTAAAAAATTAAAGATAATATATGGAAAGACCACTTATTCTGGTTACTAATGATGACGGAATTACAGCCCCTGGGATCAGAAATCTTATCAGTTTTATGAACGAAATCGGAGAAGTAGTGGTAGTAGCACCCAACTCTCCCCAAAGTGGAAAGGGTCACGCAATTACTATCAATTCTACCTTAAGCTATGAAGAAGTTACGATGGATGGGCCGCAGACCGATTTTTCTTGTAGCGGAACTCCTGTAGACTGTGTAAAAATGGCACTTGATAAAATCCTAACTAGAAGACCGGATATTGTGGTTTCAGGGATTAATCATGGGGCTAACTCTTCTATTAATGTAATCTACTCCGGAACCATGTCTGCTGCTGTAGAAGCAGGTGTGGAAGGAATTCCTGCTATTGGATTCTCTTTACTGGATTTCAGCTGGGAGGCAGATTTTACTCAGGCAAAGGAATTTATTCAGAGTATTGTAAGAAAAACGTTGGAGAACCCAATGCCGAAAGGTGTTGTATTGAACGTTAATATTCCAAAACTTCCTGCTGAAGAAATAAAAGGAGTGAAAGTATGCAAACAGGCCAATGCCAAGTGGGAAGAAAGCTTTGATGAAAGAATCAATCCACACGGAAAAAAATACTATTGGCTAACGGGTTATTTCAACAATATGGATGAATCTGAAGATGCTGATGAAACGGCATTGGCAAACGGCTATATTTCTATTGTCCCTGTAAAGTTCGATCTTACCGCTTATGAGTATATGAAAACGCTGGAAGAAGTAATGAACTTCAACTAATATAAAGAAGTAAGAAAACTTACTTTTTATCATTCTTTATTTCCTTTGTCTGTCACTTGTCAGCTCACAAAAGTATGAGAAAACCATGTGGCCGGACAAAGGAAATAATTGTTTTAAAAGATGTAGATAAATACCTTCAGCAGAAATTTTTTTTTGAATAAAATACCTCTGCCGACCATTACTATTTTCCATATATCGCTGGAAAAACTCTTGTTTAAAAAGTCATCCTTCCAAGATTATTCACTACCTTTATTCTGACAAATAATTACAAAATGCGTATAGAATATGATATAAAACTTGGGTTCAAGGATGTAATGTTCCGCCCAAAACGTTCTACTCTCAAATCCCGTTCGGAGGTAGATCTCGAAAGAGAATTTACTTTCAGACATACTCAAAAAAAATGGAAAGGAGTTCCCGTTATAGCAGCCAATATGGACACCGTGGGTACTTTTGAAATGGCGATAGAATTAGCCAAAGAAAAGATCATTACGGCCATTCACAAACATTATACCCCGAATGAGTGGGATCAGTTCCTGCAAAGTCAGCCAGAAAGTATTCATCAATATATTGCTTTAAGTACAGGAACCGGAAAAGCTGACGAGGAAAAGATAAAGCATATCCTTGAAAAGCATCCGAAAATTGAGTTTCTCTGTATAGATGTAGCCAATGGTTATTCTGAGCATTTTGTTGATTTTGTGAAGAGAGCAAGGACCAATTTTCCAGACAAAATTATTATCGCAGGCAATGTGGTAACTGGAGAAATGGTGGAAGAACTTCTTTTGGTGGGAGCAGATATCATTAAAGTAGGAATAGGCCCAGGTTCTGTTTGTACCACAAGAGTAAAAACAGGGGTCGGTTACCCTCAGCTTTCCGCTATTATTGAATGTTCAGATGCCGCTCATGGACTGGGAGGCCATATTATTGCAGACGGAGGATGTAAGGTTCCCGGAGATGTTGCTAAAGCATTTGGCGGAGGCGCAGATTTCGTTATGCTGGGAGGAATGTTTGCCGGTCATGATGAAAGCGGAGGAGAAATGATTGAAGAAAATGGCAAAAAATTCCGTCTTTTTTATGGAATGAGCTCCAAAACAGCCATGGATAAACATTCTGGCGGAGTTGCAGAATATCGTGCTTCAGAAGGAAAAACAGTGAAAGTAGCTTATAAAGGTCCGGTTTCGGAAACGGTAAAGGACATTTTAGGAGGAGTACGCTCTACCTGCACGTATGTAGGCGCTTCAAAATTGAAAGAACTTTCGAAAAGAACTACTTTTATCAGGGTTCAGGAACAGGAAAACCAGGTTTTTAAAGAATAATAAAAAGGCTGCAAAATTTGCAGCCTTTTATATTTTTAAGTTAACATTCCTCCATCAACGTTTAACGTCTGTCCGGTAATGTAAGCTGACATTTCACTTCCTAAGAATACACATGCATTGGCAATATCTTCAGGCTGCCCTCCTCTTTTCATTGGAATCTCTTCTCTCCATCCCTGAACTGTTTTTTCATCCAGAACAGCAGTCATTTCAGTTTCAATGAATCCTGGAGCAATAGCGTTACATCTGATGTTTCTTGAACCTAATTCTAATGCAACAGATTTCGTAAATCCAATAACACCAGCCTTAGATGCTGCGTAGTTCGCCTGCCCTGCATTTCCTTTTACTCCAACTACTGAAGTCATATTGATGATAGATCCTGCTCTTGCCTTCATCATTGGTTTGATCACCGCTTTTGTAAGGTTGAAAACTGAATCTAAGTTTACTTTGATTACTTTGTCCCAATCATCTTTGGACATTCTCAGTAGCAGATTATCTTTTGTAATACCTGCGTTGTTTACCAAAATATCAATCTGCCCAAATTCTGCCATTACTTCTTCCACCAACTTCTGAGCTGCATCATAGTCGGATGCGTCAGACTGATATCCTTTGATTTGGGTTACAGAACTTAAAGCTGCTTCTAATTCTTTAGCTTTGTCTACAGAGCCGGCGTAGGTAAATGCTACTTTTGCTCCCTGTTGAGCAAACATTTCAGCGATCCCCTTTCCGATTCCTCTTGTAGCTCCGGTAATTAGTGCTACTTTTCCTTCTAATATTCTCATATCTATTGACAATTATTTTCTTTATAACTCATTCAGCTCGTGACAGCTGACTCATTCAGTATTTAAAATTCCTTTCTGGAATTAAACGGTTTGCAAAGATATTATAAATTGTTATTCAACGCATTGAAATGAAATAAAATCCTGTATTTTTTATGAATTTTATAGCTTTTTATTAAAGTTCTCCACCTTCATTTCTAAATCTGGTGAAATAAATAAGGTCTGTTCTCTTATCTTTAGTAACTTTTAAAACTTCTTTCATCCACAAAAATTTATCATAAATGATATCCGTTAAAGGTTCATTCTGGAAATTTAAAACACCATATTTACCCTCTTTTTTCACAACAAATTCATTCTCAAAGTTTTCAAATGCTATGATATCTTCATATACAAAGGGAACAATTTCCGTTCCTTTTCCGTCTACAACTCCATAAAAATTGTTTGCATTTCTACATACAAGCGGCTTTGAATATTCGTTAAGGAAATTAAAATATTCAATATTCTGACGCTTCAAAAAGCTTATTCCTTTGATTTCCAAAAAATTCCTGTTGGTTACAGAAAATGTATAATATTGGTCTTTCTTGCGGATAATCAGGCTTTCAGGATAGAAACCGACCACCTGATCGCCATCATTCAAAATGTTCTTCAGATCCTTATCAAGCAGTTTTTCTTCTTCTCCGTTTTTAAGGTAGATAAAATCATTTCCGGAAATGGTAAAGTTTCGGACCACATCATATTCCTGAGGAATAACCATATTTCCCTGAAGATCTACAATTCCTGTCTTCTTCGACTTTTCATTATAAACACTGAAAAAAGGATTAAATAAAGGACTTAAATACTTAAAATTTTCAGGATACAGCTGATGGTCCTTTTTGCAAAAAACAGTTATTTTATTGTTTTTACTGAGATAAATATATTCTTTCTTGCCAAAGTATTCGGGAGTGATTTCCTTATAAATTTCTTCAGCAATACTATTTTCCTGTGTATCAATAAGACCAAATTTTCCAGTTGCAGCATTTCTGGTAATCAGATAAGGATAAGCATAAATGTCTGAAACCTGCTTTGAAAAAGTGTGGAGCGTTTTTCCGTTCTGATCAATGATCTCACTCTGATTATTTTCGTTAATAATAAGAGCTTTTCCATCTTCAAAACTGTAATCATCTTTAAACTCGCGGTCGCTGAGCTGTTTTCCGTTAAAGTCATAAAGAAACCATTTTTTATCTCTTAAAACAAAAAATCTATTCTTCCCCGAAAACCGGATTTTATCTGAAAAAGGAATAATTTCTTTCCCATTGAAGTCATAAACCGCTTCTTTGCCTTGTTTTGAAGAAATAATTCTTTCTTTACTCCACCAGGGTGTATTAAAATCCTGATCATCCAAAGGAATTAATGGATTCCCTTTTTCATCAATAATCATTGATTTTCTACTTCCGCCCTCTTCCGAATACAGGATAAATCTCTTTTTAAAAACATGCAAAATACTGCCTTTATAAGGAGATTCAAAAGTAATAGCTCCCAGAGAATCTACAATTCCCTGTTTTTTGGAAACAGGATCAAGAGCAATACCATATCCTTCGGAATAAGAACTCACCTCCTTCCCTGTCTTTTTAGAAAGGATCACTTTCATATATTGGTTCGTCTGTGCCGTACAGACTACTGAACACAATACAAAAATTAATTTTTTCAAGGAAAATTAAATAGAATTGTTGACTATAAGAACGATCTCACCTTTTAAGGTTTTCGTTTTGGAAAACTCTATCAATTCAGTAATGGTACCGCGTTTGGTTTCCTCAAATTTTTTGGAAATTTCACGGCTTAAACTGGCTTTGGTTTCTTCTCCAAAGAATTCTTTGATCTGTTCTAAAGTAGTATTGATTTTATGCGGGCTTTCATAAAGAACAATCGTCTTTTTCTCTTCCGCAAGCTGCTTAAGCTTGGTTTGTCTTCCTTTTTTCTGAGGGAGAAATCCTGCGAATAAAAACTCATTATTAGGAAGTCCTGAAACAACCAAAGCAGGAATGAGCGCTGTAGCTCCGGGAAGGCAGATCATTTCAATATTATTGTCTGCTCCGGCTTTTGCCAATAAATATCCCGGATCCGAAATTCCAGGGGTTCCGGCATCGGTAATAATGGCAATATTCTGCCCGTTTTTAAGGTCTGTCATCACCTTTTCCGTTGCCTGATGTTCATTGTGCAAATGATAGGATTTTAAAGGTTTTGAAATTTCAAAATGCTTTAAAAGTATTCCGGAAGTTCTGGTATCTTCGCACAAAATATAATCAACATCTTTCAGAACCTTCACCGCTCTGAAGGTCATATCTTCCAGGTTCCCGACTGGTGTGGGAACAAAATATAGGATTCCGCTCAAAATTATAAGAATTTATTTTCCACCAATATCCAAAGTCTCTGGGCATATTCGTCCACTTTATTCCACTTTCTGTCGTAGTAAAGATCACTCAGGTATTCTTTAGCTTCTTCCAGTGTTTTAAAATGATTCAGCTGGGCTACCGTATCATTCAGATCGCTCTGGCTTCCCTCAAAAAGCATTTTCGTAAAGGCAAGTCTGTCATTCAAATCCAGTTTGAATTCAGGTTTCAGCTTTTCAGCTTCCATGAAATTGGTCGCCATGTTAGATTTAAGAATGCTTCCTGTGTCTTCCTTCACAACCGGAGCCGGACTTTCTTCTTTCGGAACGGCTATTTCCAAATGATCATCATCAAAAAGGGACTGAACCGCCTTCATTCCTTTGATATTGGCTAATTTTATTTTTTTCTCCTGATGATATTCTTCCAAGTTTTCAAAACTTTCATCGGAAGGGTGTATATCTGTTTCTTCAGGAACAGGTTTGTCTATTTCAACAATTTTTCGTCTGTCATAGACTTCTGCAAGAATTGTTTCCTGCTTGATATCTTCTTCTGAATGGTCATTTTTAATATCATTCAGAATATTTTCTACGTTGGAGGTATCTGTTGCCAATTCACCTTGTTCTATGGAAGCATTTGCAATAAACTGCTCTTCGTTTTCTTCAATAAGAATTTCATCATCAAGCGTTTCTGTATCAAAAATACTTGGAATAATTTCTTTTGGTGAATTTTCTTTTATATCATTTACAGCGGCAAAATCTGTATGATCTTCTGCTTTCTGATGTTCTATTTCATCATCACTGTCTATTTCGTTCAGCTGATTATTGAATAGGGCTTCTTCTTCCGTCACTTCATCATCAAACATACCTTCGGTAACATCTTCATCATCATCCGGGGTAGAATCGGCAAGAATTTTTTCTTCATCTACAAAGCTTAAAACAAGTTCTTCAACCACTGAATGCTCGTTTTCTTCAACTTCATTCAACTGATTATTAAAAATTTCCTCTGATTGATCTGTAGAATCATCAGTCTCCTGAATATTTTCAGCGGCATTTTCTTCTACGAAATTCACCATATTCTCATGAAATTCATTTTCAATAATCTCATTCAGCTGGTTATTGAATGCAGCTTCTTCATCAAGACCATGATTGAAGTTTTCGTTTTTATCAATTTCATTCAACTCATTATTGAAGATCGCTTCTTCCTCTGTAACTTCATTTCCGGAGTCCTGAAAATCTCCATCTCCAGAAGCAAAAGACAGGTGTTGGTTATCCGAATGCTGTACAGAATTTTCTGTGACAAAGTATTCGATATTTTTTTCCAGCAATTTCAAAAAAGAAATCCTGTTAGCAAGCTCATCCACAAGATCTTGCTTGGATAGTAACTCGTCTACGTTATTTATTTTATCCAGATTATCAATGATATTCATGGACTCAAAAAAAATTTTTTCCTTTAAATCTTGGATATTCTGCATAATAAGATTCTTATTAAAATTGCTTACTTTTGATGTTAAAAATATACGGCTAATTTAACAAATGTTTTTAGAAAATACAATTAATCATTCCAAACAAAGCGGTTGGATGGAAGTGATTTGTGGCTCTATGTTTTCGGGTAAAACCGAGGAGTTAATCCGCAGATTGCGACGAGCAGAGATGGCAGGACAGAATGTAGAAATTTTTAAACCGAAACTGGATATCCGGTATTCTGAGGAGGATGTTGTATCTCATAATCAGAATAAAATTCGCAGTACAGCAGTAGAAAATCCGAACGAAATTCTTTTGCTGGCTTCCAATTGTGACGTAGTTGCTATAGATGAAGCTCAGTTTTTTGATGAAAGCATTGTAGATGTTGCCAATCAACTGGCCAACAGCGGTATAAGAGTGGTAATTGCAGGATTGGATATGGACTTTTTAGGGCGTCCGTTTGGGCCAATGCCTAATTTGATGGCTACTGCAGAATATGTTACAAAAGTGCATGCTATTTGTAAGAGAACAGGTAATCTTGCCAACTATTCTATGAGAACTTCCCAAGGTGATAATCTTGTTGAACTTGGTGAAACTGAAAGTTATGAAGCAGTAAGCCGCAGGGTTTTTATTGACGAAGTACTTTTAAAAAGAAAATAAATTGGCCGAAAAGGGCAAAACAATGAAAAACTGAATAAAGCCAACCAGAAAAATATTCATTTAAATAAAATAAAAAGCGGAAAAGTAATTTTGTAAAACCGTGAAGAGGATACATTCATATATATAATAGATGTTTTCCTTTTACCTCTTTTATCTTTTTGCATTTTCGCCACAAAAAAGCAGAAAGGGTACCAATGAACTATACAGTACAACATATTGCAGAGATCACCAATGCACAGATTATTGGAGACGGAAGTTTGATGATCAAAAATATCGCTTACGACAGCAGGATTATTTATTCTACCAAGAATACTGCATTTATTGCGATCAATACGCAGAAAAATTCTGGCGAAAAGTTCATTGAGTCTGCTATTGACAGAGGTATCAGCGTTATTATTTCGGAACATTATGATCCAAAGTTTAAAGATATAACATGGGTTATTGTTGAAAATGCGGTAGATTTTCTCCAGAAATTAGCCAAATATCATTTCGAAAACGCTCATTTACGATCTATTGGAATCACTGGGAGCAATGGTAAAACAATTTTAAAAGAATGGCTTTATCAATGCCTTTGGAATGAATTTCCTACTGTAAAAAGCCCGAAAAGTTTCAATTCTCAGATTGGACTTCCTCTTTCGCTTCTTCAGATCAACAGCACTCATAAGCTGGGAATTTTTGAAGTGGGAATTTCAAAACCTAAAGAGATGGAGAAACTGGAAAATATTTTCCATCCTCAAATTGGGCTCCTTACTCACATTGGAACCGCTCATGCAGCCAACTTCTCTTCCGAGGAAGAACTCGTTGATGAAAAAATTAAACTTTTCAAAGATTCTGAAGTTATCATATATAATGGTGACCATTCTTTGGTTGACGAAAAAATAAAAAAACTCTATTCTGATAAAAAATTAATTTCTTACGGTTTTAAAAAAGAAAATAATGTTTTCATCAACAACAATATTTCCAGAGATGAGAACATCATTGTTGAATATTTTGGTGAAGAAATTAGTTTTCCGGCCCAACAAAGAGACGAAGCGACATTAACCAATGCTATGGCGCTTATCACTGTCCTCAAGGAACTTCACATCGAAAATAAAAAGATCGTCGAAAAAATCAACCTTTTAAAAGCCGTCGAAATGAGGCTTGAATCTATCGAAGGAAGTAAAGGAAATATTATCATCAACGATTCTTTCAATCTTGATCTTGATTCTTTGAAAACTGCTCTTCAGTTTTTGAACGAATACAACAAATCCGGAAAATCTTTAGTTCTTACCGATATTGTTGGAGTCAATGCCAATTCAAAAGAATTGTATGAAGAGGTTTCCGATCTTGTGAATGAACAGCATTTTGATTCTGTTTTCCTGATTGGTGATGAAATTTCAAAGTTTAGTGAATTATTTAAAGCTAAAACATATACTTTCATTGACACTAAAGAACTCATTGAAAGTAAATATCTTTCCGAAATAGAAAATCAGATTATTCTTCTGAAAGGAGCCAGAAAATTTGAAATTGAAAAGTTGAAAGATATTCTTGAACTCAGAAAGCATGATACCGTTTTGGAGGTTAACCTTAATGCTATTCTTCATAACATCAATTATCATAAATCACTGCTGAAACCTGAAACCAAAATGATGGCCATGGTGAAAGCCAATGCATATGGCCTTGGAAGTTATGAAGTTTCTGAATTTCTACAGCACCATCATATAGACTATCTTGGAGTAGCTTATGTAGATGAAGGTGTTGAACTCCGCAAAAAAGGAATCACAACCCCCATAATCGTAATGAATCCTGAACAGCACAGCTATCAGACTATTATTGAATATAATCTTGAGCCCGAAATTTACAGCTTCAGAGTTCTTGAACTATTCTATGAAGCGGTTCAGAAATCAGGATATGATAAAAAATACCCTATTCATATTAAGTTGGAAACGGGAATGCACCGTCTTGGATTTAAAGATTTTGAATTGGATCAGCTCAGCGAAACTTTAAATCAAAAGAATCTTAAAGTACAAAGTCTGTTCAGCCATTTATCTTCTTCAGATATGCCGGATGAAAGAACATTTACTTTAAAGCAGTTTGAAGTATTTGAAAAAAATTCCAGCTACCTTATTGAAAAACTAGGCTACACTCCTATTCGCCATATTCTGAATTCGTCCGGAATTACCAATTATTCGGATCACCAATATGACATGGTAAGAATCGGAATTGGAATGCTTGGGGAATCATCAGATAGTGAAATTCAGAAGCAATTGCAATCTGTTGTAAGCTTCAAAACAGTAATTTCGCAGATATCAATGGTGGAAGACGGAGAATCTGTGGGCTACAGCAGAAGATATAAAGCAGATCATCTCACCAGGATTGCTACCGTTCCCGTAGGTTATGCTGACGGCATACCAAGATTAATTGGAAATCAGGTAGGAAATGTGGGCGTTAACAAAACACTGGCTCCAATAGTAGGAAATATCTGTATGGATATGATGATGATCAACGTGGACAACATCCCTAATGTAAAAGAAGGTGATACAGTAACTGTATTTAATGCATTACCCACTTTAAAAGAATTCGCAGGATACTGCAAAACGATAACCTATGAAGTATTAACATCCATTTCGCCTCGGGTGAAACGGATTTATATAAAAGATTAACTATGAGAAAACTCCTGATTCTTCTTTTCTTATTCCCATTACTAATGATCCATTCTCAGGTGAAAAAAGATCTGGTAATTCCGAAAAATCCCAAAATAGGACTGTCGCTTGCCGGTGGTGGTGCCAAAGGTTTTTCACATGTCGGAGTACTTAAGGTATTAGATTCATTAGGGGTAAAAGTAGATTATATTGCAGGAACAAGTATGGGCGCCATTGTAGGCGGGCTGTACGCATCGGGTTATTCCGGAAAAGAAATAGAAAAAATTGTCATGGATACTGATTTCTATTCTCTTATTATGGATCCAAAATCCAGACAGGAAGCCACCTTTTTCAATAAATCTGTAGACAAATATCTTTTATCCATTCCGCTGAAAAACGGGAAAATTAACCTGCCCTCTTCTATCAGTACAGGACAGAGAAATGTTTATCTTCTCAAGGAACTTTTCAAAAATGTCTCCAATATTGAGGATTTTTCTAAACTTCCAATTCCCTTTTTTTGTGTGGCCACCAACCTTGAAAGTGGAAATATGCAGATTTTTGAAAAAGGAGATCTTGTACAATCGATCATGGCCAGCTCAGCATTCCCATCATTAATGGATCCAGTAAAGATTGGCGACAGTATTTATATTGATGGAGCAATGACAGTAAATTATCCCTCAAAACCTTTAAAGGATAAAGGAATCGATATCGTTATTGGTGTTGATCTGAATCAGGATCTTTCAAAAAGAGAAGATTTAAATAATATTATATCAATCCTGAACCAGGTTATTGATTTTGGAATTAAAAAAGATACCCGAAAACAGTATAAATACACAGATATCAACATCAAGCCGGATCTGAAAGGAATGTCTGCTACAAGCTATGATGACAAAAAGAAAATCCTAGACAGCGGCTATGTTGAAGGGCTAAAATATTCCCAAATACTGGATCAATTACCAAAACGCCCTTTTGACCGTCTCAGACAGCGTATAAATCCCATATATTCCAACGTATATAAGATAGACAGTATTTCTATTGAAGGAAGTAAAATCTACGGAAAAAACTATACTTTAGGGAAAATGGGACTGCGTCTCCCCTCTTTACAAACCTATGGCAGCATCAATAAAATGGTAGACAGATTGGTAGCAACCAACAACTATCGTTTTATCAATTATGATATCGTTCAGGAAAACGATGCGAACTATTTAAAGCTTTACGTTACTGAAGATGATGCAAGACATTTTGTAAAATTCGGGCTTCATTATGATGAAGTTTTCAAAACAGGATTGCTTCTTAATTATTCCGCAAAAAGGCTGTTATTTAAAAATTCGAATCTTTCTCTGGATGTTGTCGTTGGAGACAGATTAAGATATTATCTGAACTATTTTATCGATAACGGTTATATTCCAGGCTTCGGTATTTATTCTTCAGGAATGAGTTTTGATATAAAAAATGTAGATAATTATGTTGTAGACCGTTGGGAATGGGTAAGAAATGAAGCGTATATACAATCTATATGGAAGGATAAATTTGCCATTGGAGGTGGTATAAGCCACGACTATTTTAAAGCGGAAAACAGCAATGGAGACAACCGACGCTATAGCCGTTTTCTAAACCCTTACATCTTTATCAAAACCGATACACAGGATGATAAGGAGTTTCCTACTAAAGGCATCTATTTTGCTGCGGAAGGAAAGGTTATAGATCTTTTAAAATCTGAAGTTGATAAAAGAATCATTCAGATTAAAGCAGATCTTAGACTCAATATTCCTCTTGGAAAACAATTCAGTTACCGTCTGAATTTATTCGGAGGGGTAACACTGGGAGAAAATCTACCAGCCTATTATCAATATAGATTAGGTGGTATTTTTGAACAGAATCTGATAAATTTTAAAAGCTTCGGAGGATTTTATTTCGCCCAGCTTTACACCAATAATGTGATATTAGCATCCAATGATATTCAATTTAGGTTTAATAAAAACTATTTTGTCAGTGGAAATTTTAGCTTTGCTAACCTATCAAATGACATAAAATTTGAAGATGCAGTTAAAGTAAATTATAGTTCGTTGGGAATTACGGCAGGTTACAAATCTCCTTTTGGGCAGATAAAAGTAAACTTTAGCCACTCCCTAAAAAACAATCAAAAAGGTATATTCAGTGTTATTTTAGGACACTGGTTTTAAAAAAATGATACAGTTCTTTTACGAAAATTTACCGGAGTCGGTAAGTACAGATTACAAAAAATGGCTGGAAGATCTTATTCTTTCAGAAGGAAAAAAACTAGGAGAAATCAATTACATTTTCTGTGATGATGAGTACCTGCTTAAGATCAATCAGGATTATTTACAGCATGATTATTATACAGATATTATCACTTTCGATTATGTAAAAGGCAAGACAATAAGCGCTGAGATTTTCGTATCTTTGCAGCGCATTTCAGACAACGCCTCTACCCTTTCCCGAGATTATGAAGAAGAATTAAGAAGGGTTTTAGCCCACGGAATTTTACACCTTGCAGGCTATAAAGACAAGACGGAAGAGGAAGAAAAAGAGATGCGAAGAATGGAAGATTTGTACCTAAACAAGTATAAAGATTTTAAGTTTTAAAATTGAACAATCACTTAAAGTCCGATATGTAAAGTGCTCTTTTATAGCAACAATATTAGTTTACTTACAGTGCATTCTTCAAAAATGTTTCACGTGAAACATTGGTTATAAAGATAAGGTTTAAAGCTTAAAACAAGCGAGATAAAAATGATTTCAGAAATATATGATGTGATCGTAGTAGGTGCCGGACATGCGGGTTGCGAAGCAGCAGCAGCAGCAGCCAACCTGGGTTCAAAAACACTACTCGTTACAATGAATATGCAGACCATCGGACAGATGAGTTGCAACCCCGCAATGGGTGGAATCGCAAAAGGACAGATCGTAAGAGAGATTGATGCAATGGGTGGATATTCCGGAATTGTGGCAGACAAATCTGCTATCCAATTCAAAATGCTGAATCTTTCAAAAGGTCCTGCCATGTGGTCCCCAAGAACCCAAAATGACAGAATGCTTTTTGCCGAAGAATGGCGACTTGCATTAGAGAATACTCCCAATCTTGATTTCTTTCAGGATATGGTAAAACAACTGATTGTAGAAAACAATAAAGTAACAGGAGTTGTTACTTCTTTAGGAATTCAAATCAAAGCTAAATCTGTAGTTTTAACAAACGGAACTTTCCTTAACGGATTAATTCACGTTGGAGACAAACAACTCGGAGGAGGAAGAATGGGTGAACCAAGAGCATTCGGAATTACGGAACAATTGGTAAGCTTAGGATTCGAAGCTGGAAGAATGAAAACAGGAACTCCACCAAGAGTTGACGGAAGAAGTTTAGACTATTCCAAAATGGAAGAACAGAAGGGAGATGAAAATCCACAAAAATTCAGCTACCTTGATACTCCTAAATTAACCAAACAATTAAGTTGTCATATTGTATATACTAACGAAACAGTTCATGATATCTTAAGAGAAGGTTTTGATAGAAGTCCAATGTTTAATGGAACCATCCAAAGTTTAGGTCCAAGATACTGTCCAAGTATTGAAGATAAGATCAACCGTTTTGCAGAAAGAAACAGACACCAACTTTTCGTAGAACCTGAAGGTTGGAAAACTGTTGAGATCTATGTAAACGGATTCAGCTCTTCTCTTCCGGAGGATGTACAGATCAAAGCCATGAAACATATTCCAGGATTTGAAAATGTAAAAGTTTTCCGTCCAGGTTATGCTATAGAATATGATTACTTCCCTCCTACCCAATTGAAACATACTTTAGAAACAAAATTGATTGACAATTTATATTTCGCGGGACAGATCAACGGAACTACAGGTTATGAAGAAGCAGCAGGTCAAGGATTAATTGCAGGAATCAATGCCCACAATAAAGTTCATGAAAAAGGTGAATTTATTCTGAATAGAGATGAAGCTTATATTGGAGTACTGATCGACGACCTTATTACCAAGGGAACAGAAGAACCTTACAGAATGTTTACTTCACGTGCGGAATACAGACTTCTGCTAAGACAGGACAATGCAGATATAAGATTAACAGAGAAAGCATTCCAACTTGGATTAGCAAAAGAAGACCGATTAAGAAGAGTTGAAGCCAAAATATCTGAAAGTCAATCGCTTGAAGAATTTCTTCGAGAAACTTCTTTAAAACCAGGAATTATCAACCCAATTCTTGAATCTATAGAGAGTAGCCCGGTAGATCAGGCTTACAGAGCTGCGCAGATTCTTACCAGACCTAATATGACATTAGAAAAACTGGATGAGATAGATTTCATTAAAGAAGCTTCCTCTCAATACAATGAAGAAGTAAGAGAGCAGGCTGAAATCAATATCAAATACAGAGGCTATATTGAAAAGGAAAAAGAGAATGTTGCTAAACTTAACCGTTTAGAAAACATTAAAATTCCTGAAGATTTCGATTACACAAAGCTTTCAAGCCTTTCTGCAGAAGCAAAACAGAAGATGTCTAATGTACGTCCGAAAACTATCGCACAGGCAGGAAGAATAAGTGGGGTTTCTCCAGCAGATATAAACGTTTTATTGGTTTACTTAGGACGTTAAAAAAAATGTTTCACGTGAAACATTAAAAACAACAAAATAAAATTAAGGTATTTAAGAGTCTCTCTAGAAAGATTCTGAATATCTTAATTTTTTTAAATATAAAAGATAACGATTCCAATGAAAATAAAAGATCATTTTCTTTCACAGGAAATATTCGAAATTAAAGAAACAGAAACAAAAGGAGTATACAAAACCACTCCTATCCCATCCAATATTTCCAAATATTACGAAAGCGAAGATTATATTTCTCATCACCAGGATTCCGGAAGTCTCAAAGAAAAGCTTTACAAATTTCTTCAGTCTTTCAATCTTCAGTATAAAAAGAATATTCTGGTTGATAGAATTAAAAAAAATTCAAGAGTTCTAGACTACGGATGTGGTGCCGGAGAATTTGTAAAATATATAGAAAATGATTTTGAAACTTTCGGTTTCGAACCAGACGCAGATGCAAGAAAAGCAGCAGAAGGAAAAATAACAAAAGCGAAAATACTAGACGATATCCATAAAATTGAAGATAGAAGTTTGGACGCCATTACCCTATGGCATGTTTTCGAACATGTAGAAAATCAAAATGAAATGCTCAGCATCTTTCATGAAAAATTAAAGGAAAAAGGACTTCTCGTAATAGCAGTTCCTAACCCTACTTCATACGATGCGAAACATTACAAAGAATATTGGGCTGCCTACGATGTACCAAGACACATCTATCATTTTTCAAAAAAAGGAATGGAAAACTTAATTTCAAAAAATCCGGATTGGAAAATGAGAAAGATCAAACCTTTGGTCCTTGATTCTTATTATATCTCGATGCTCAGCGAAAAATATAAAAAATCGCCTCTATTTTGGCTAAAAGCTACTATCTACGGAACAATTTCGAACGTAAAAGCCCTTTTTTCGAACGAATTTTCAAGTTTGATATACATTATCGAAAAAAGATAGAAAATCGATTTTTAAGCCATTTCTGAAGGTCAATTTTAGCCATATCTTCATTAAAAAACAAAAAACTCAGGAAATTTTCTCCTGAGTTTTTCTATTCAAAATATTTACTATTCTATTATTTGACTCAAATGGCCTTTCTACAATCACAAAAAATAGGAACACCACTTCCCTACTCTTTCATTAGAAGAACCTGGAGAAAAATCTCTTAATAAGAACAAGTAAGATTGAAGTTTTACTTGAAGTATAGAAATGAAAAGTTGAGTTCAAATTCTAAACAAAAAATTATTCTCAATAAGTAAGAATTAACAATTAAGTTGAGTTCTCAATATTGTCACCTACATTTTCATAGATTTGAAAAATTCTTTACGACCAATCGTCTATCAAATATTTCGGAGAAATAATTTTCAATGAAAAAAAATCATGTTTTCAATGTAAGAAGTAAGCGTAGAAAAAAAATTGTAGAGGAAATCAAGAAATATATTAAAAACGTCTATACAAAACACAAATTCATTCATAAACAACCCATTTAAAGCCTTATTTTTAATTTATATACTACAACATTAAAAAATTAAGTTATACGGTTTTTCAACCAGTTCTTAAGGCCGTTTTTTAGCGAATTAAAAGAAAATTCTCGATCAGGCCAAATTTCACAAATTTCCTTCCTCCCCTACTCTATTCCAAGATTTTAATAAAAACTACAATTCCGAAAATATAAACCAGCAAGCATTTGAACATTGAAAAATAAAAATACAATACGGGAGATAAAAAAAATAAGAAAATTACAACAACGTAATTCTGACTTCAATACCAATGATCTTCGCCAAAAAAAATCAACTGCAAAATGTAAAAATATAGTGTACTATACAATAAGCGCTATAAATTACTGATTATTAGAAAATAAACCCTAATTATATTACTCAAAATGAAGGTAATAACAACAGAAAGAATAATAAATTTTAAAATTAAAAACAGTTTAAATACTGATAACAAGTTAATTACAACACAATCACTACAGTGTGAATAAAATACAAAAGAAAAACATCTGAAAAATTACAGAGAAATTTAAAATTGGTGAAAATTTAATCAAGCTCAAATCAAAACTCCGTCTTCAAAAAAAACAATCCATCAACCTTAGATTGAATTTCAATAAGCAAAAAAAATAAAGCAATACTATCATCATCGTTAATATTAAAATTTCAATCCTGCTTACTACACAAAATAGAAGAAAGCTAAAATACCTACAGTAGATTGTCCAGAAAAAACTAAAACTATATGCTGTAAAATATTGCCTCAGATGACGCATAATATTCTCAAGAAAAACTCAATTTATTATGGAAATTACCACGCAAAATTTGAAAGAATGTCAAATCATATAGAAAAATATTTACCTCAAATAGCAACAGAAAAGCAGTGCATTCTGAAATTCAAATTAAAAATATAAAAGTCAAAAACAGGCATTATTAAATGAATAAAAATATAAAGTTCACGAAATGAATAAGCTATTTAAACTATAACCTGAAGTTATATCTAGAAATCATTAAAATCATGATGAGTACTGGTATTTTTAATACTATTACAGGAATAAAAAAGCCTGCTAATATTATTAGCAGGCTTTAAAATTATTCTATTTTACCCTTAATTATTGATTGCTGCTACACCTGGTAGTTCAAGCCCTTCAAGACTTTCAAGCATTGCTCCACCTCCTGTAGAAACGTAGCTTACCTTTTCACCGTATCCGAACTGCTTTACAAAAGCAACACTGTCTCCCCCTCCTACTAAAGAGAAAGCTCCTAATCTCGTTGCTTCCGCAATACTTTCTCCAAGAGCAACAGTTCCTCCTGAGAAGTTAGACATTTCAAAAACACCAATCGGTCCATTCCAAAGAATAGTTCTGGAATTTAAAAGTACATCATTAAACTGGTCTCTGGATTTATGCCCTGCATCCAATCCCATCCATCCTTCAGGAATAGCATAGATATCAGCTTCTTTTCTTTCACTATCATTATTAAAGTTTTCTGTAATGATAACATCAGAAGGAAGATATACTTTTACTTTATGTTCTTTAGCTTTTCCAAGAATTTCAAGAGCTAAAGGAAGCTTGTCTTCCTCTACAAGGGAAGTTCCTATTTTACCACCAAGAGCTTTAATAAAAGTAAAAGCCATTCCGCCTCCAATGATCAAATTATCTACTGCAGGAAGAATATTTTCTATAATGGTAATTTTAGTTGAAACTTTAGATCCACCCAGAATAGCAGTAACAGGTCTCTCTCCGCTCTTCAATACTTTATCGATAGCCTGAAGCTCTTTAGCCATCAGTAAACCGAAATATTTAGTTGATGGAAAATATTTTGCAATGACAGCTGTAGAAGCGTGTGCTCTGTGCGCTGTTCCAAATGCATCATTCACATAAGCATCTCCCAATTTAGAAAGCTGTTCAGCAAAACCTTCATCACCTTTTTCTTCTTCATTATGAAAACGTACATTTTCCAACAATAAGATCTCCCCTGGCTTCAATTCAGAAGCAGCCTTTTCAGCCTTTTCTCCGATACATTCATCTACAAACTTTACTTCCTGCCCCAAAACGTTGGAAACTTCGCCTAAGATATGTTTAAGGGAAAATTCATCTTTACGTTCTCCCTTAGGTCTGCCAAGGTGAGTCATTAAAATTACAGAACCTCCGTCATTAAGAATTTTTTCCACTGTAGGTTTCACCGCAACAATTCTGGTATTATCCGCCACATTCAGTTGATCATCTTGTGGAACATTGAAATCCACCCTTACCAGAGCCTTCTTGTCTTTAAAATTGAAATCATTGATTGTTTTCATATGTAGATGTATTTGTTTTTCTGAATTCTTGGCAACCACCCGGCTTAAACCCCAGATTCATTTCCAGCAAATTTCGGCAAGGTCGATTCCATAGATTTCATTGAATTTTCGTTTCACAAATGTAAGGTTTTAAACTTTTTCAACAGTTTGATTAAAATAAAAGTTTTCAAAAACTTTCCCCGAACCCAATCACCCATTAATCAACAATTTTTTCTCTTAAATAAAAAAAAAGAATGTAGTTGTTGTTATGTATTGTTAGTAACGGGGATAAGTTTTAAGGTAAAAGTTGATAATACTCAACTCTTACCCAATTCATATTTAACTCACAATATAAATGCTTGTAAACCAGTTATTTCACATACTTATTAACAAATGTTGATAAATATTGACGAAAACCAATATTAGTTATTTTACTATGGAAAAATCTGGGAGTAACTGAAGAAAACATCTGGAAAGTTGTGTATGAAACTTCCGGAAAGAATTTCTATTACGAAATAAATTCATCTTTAAAAATAGAAAGTTGATAAAAGTTTTCCACACTTATTAACATACCTTTTCACAATTAACTCCCGGTTTACTAACAGGAATTGTTATTATTCTTAACTTTGTAAGGAAATAAAATCTAAATAAGCTTAATACAGGTATTATGAAAAGAAAAATTGCTATCGCAGCGGACCATGCAGGGTATGAATATAAGGAGATTGTTAAAAACTACCTTTCAGAACGGTTTGAGGTTCAAGATTTTGGCACGTTTTCCACAAACAGTGTGGATTATCCGGACTTTGTACACCCTGCCGCAACTTCTGTGGAAAACGGAGAAAATGAGCTGGGAATTTTGATCTGCGGAAGCGGAAATGGGGTTCAGATCACTGCCAACAAACATCAGAAGATTAGATGCGCACTTTGCTGGATGCCAGAGATTGCAGTGCTGGCAAGACAGCATAATGATGCGAATATGATTTCAATGCCGGCAAGGTTTATATCAAAAGAACTGGCGATTGAAATTGTAGATAAGTTTCTTTCTACAGATTTTGAAGGAGGAAGACACCAGAACCGAGTTGATAAGATCGCAGTTTGCTAAATATACTAAGGCTTGTAATTTGAATTACAGGCCTTATTTATTTTTTATTCGTACATTTGCAGTGTTCAATAGAAATTACATTCTATTCTTCTCATAGGCCTTTACAATATTTGATAATATTTAAAAGAAGGTTTTCTCTTTTCTTTTCCAGAATTGTATTAAATTTATACAAAACTAAAGCTTCCGTTATAAAAGTATAATTTGAAAATAAAGTTGAATTAAACATTCAGTTTTGATTAAAAAAAGATATCTGCGGTATTGATAGGTGTTAAGCTTTTCCAGGATCAATAAGCAATAGATAAATAAATAAGAAGTAGAATGGAAATCCTGATATAATTATCTAGATTTGTTCTTAAATGTAGATTAAGATAAGCAGTGTTCCGGCTTGAAATATGGGACTAATTTATTTTGAAAGGAAGACTCCATTATTAATGGAGTTATTAAATTCAGAATAGTATAATTTAAGTAATTAAAAAAAATTAACATGCCAAAAAAAAGAAAATATATAAGTCATAAAAATGATTTAAAGATGATGGAGATCGGTAGACTGATTCTCCGTTTTATGAATGCAAATTCATCAAAAATATATAACTATAAGCAGATTGCTGACGGAATAGATTATAAAAATCCAAGACAGAGAGAACTTGTTATCCAAGCGCTGCATAAACTTCAGGGTTCTGAAAAGATCAAAGAAGTGGAAAGAGGAAAGTATATCGTCAACCTAAAAATTGCTGGAACTCTTACCGGAATTATAGATTTCAACCAAAGTGGAAACGCCTATGTAAAAGTTGAAGGATTGGAAGATGATGTGTTCGTTCACGCCAAAAATGTGAAGGATGCTTTACAGGGAGATAAGGTTCTTATTATAACTTATCATTATAAAGGAAAGAAACTGGAAGGGTCGGTTTTAGAAGTTTTGGAAAGAACCAGAACCGAGTTTGTAGGAACTTTTCAGAAGGTAGCGCACAAGGATTTTGGGTTTGTGGTTTGTGATAAAAAAACAATCAATACTGATATTTTTATTCCTAAAAACAAATTCAATAATGCGGAAGATGGAGACAAAGTAATTGTGAAAATGACTGAGTGGAAACCGGGTGATAAAAATCCTGAAGGAGAAATTATTCAGGTATTAGGGGCACCAGGTGAGCACGAGACGGAGATCCACTCTATCCTTGCCGAATATGGTTTACCTTATGAATTTCCACAGGAAGTGGAAGTTGATGCAGATAAAATCGATAGAAGCATTACTGATGAAGAAGTTGCAAAACGTTGGGATATGCGTGAAATATGCACCTTTACGATTGACCCTAAGGATGCAAAAGACTTCGATGATGCTCTTTCCATAAGAAAGCTGGAAAACGGACACTGGGAAATTGGTGTTCACATTGCAGATGTGTCTCATTATGTAGTTCCAGGAACGATACTTGATGATGAAGCGTACCAAAGAGCAACTTCAGTATACCTTGTAGACAGAGTTGTTCCGATGTTGCCTGAGGTATTGAGTAATGATGTTTGTTCTCTTCGTCCACATGAAGATAAATATACTTTTTCCGCAGTTTTTGAACTGAATGATCAGGCAGAAATCCAGAAACAATGGTTTGGAAGAACGGTAATTCATTCCGACAGAAGATTTACGTACGAAGAGGCTCAGGAACGTATAGAATCCGGTCAGGGAGATCTTGCTGAAGAAATCAATGTTCTTGATAAGCTGGCGAAGATTCTGCGTCATGACCGTATCAGAAAAGGAGCTATTACCTTTGATAGAAGTGAAGTAAGATTCAATCTGGATGAAAATAATGAGCCTGTTGGAGTATACTTTAAAATAAGTAAAGATTCCAACCATCTGATTGAGGAATTTATGCTTTTAGCCAACAAGAAAGTATCGGAATTTGTCTCTCTTAGCAGAAAAGGTGAGATCACCAACAATACATTTATCTACAGAGTTCACGATGATCCGGATCCGGCAAAATTAGAGTCATTAAGAGACTTTGTATCTACTTTCGGATATAAAATGGATCTTGCCAATACCAAAAAAGTTGCAGAATCTTTAAATAAACTTCTTCATGATGTGAAAGGAAAAGGCGAAGAAAATATGATCGAAACCCTTGCAATGAGAAGTATGAGCAAAGCGGTGTACTCTACAGAACCTATCGGACACTACGGTTTAGGTTTTGACTACTACAGTCACTTCACCTCTCCTATCCGTCGTTATCCGGATTTGCTTGCTCACCGCCTTCTTCAACATTATCTGGATGGAGGAAAATCTCCAAACAGACCGGAGCTTGAAGAAAAAGCAAAACATTGCAGCGCCATGGAAAGATTGGCTGCAGACGCTGAAAGAGACTCTATCAAATACATGCAGGTGAAATTTATGGAAAAACACCTTGGTGAAACATTTACCGGAGTAATTTCCGGTGTAGCAGAATTTGGATTCTGGGTAGAAATTCCTGAAAATGGTGCAGAAGGTTTAATTAAGCTGAGAGATCTTGTAGATGATTCTTATATGTATGATGCGAAGACGCATGCAGTATACGGAATAAGACATGGAAACAAATACCAGTTGGGAGATCAGGTTCAGATTAAAGTGGTAAAAGCTAATCTTATCCAAAAGCAATTGGACTTTAAGATCGTAGAATAATCACTGTTTTCTAAAGACTGATTCATAAAATAATAAAAGGCTGTTTTTCTAGTAAAGCAGCCTTTTGTTTTTCCGCTGAAAATTTTCCTGATCTTTTTATTTTTCTACTTTCTTTAAAAGAATCTGGATTAAACTCTGATTAAAATACACTTGATATATGACATCTTTATTGAATAATTAAATCATAAAGTCTAACTTTGTATTAAACGGAATGAATTTTTTTCATTTTAAAACATCACTTAATGCTTGAACTTGTACTATCTGCCATTATACTAGGATTCATGTTGAGTCTGGTTTTTATAGGGCCTATATTTTTCCTGCTCATTGAAACCAGCTTTTCCAGAGGACCAAAGCATGCCCTGTCTTTGGATCTTGGCGTGATAACTGCAGATTTATTATGTATCGTTGCGGCTTATTACGCCAGTACAGATATTGTTACTTTAATTGATAAACATCCGGGGTTTTATAGGATCACCTCCATTCTTATTTTTATATATGGGATTGTGATGCTGGTTACAAAAACCAAAATGCATATGCCCGGTGAAGAGAAGATTATCGGTCAAAATTATATTAAAACATTTTTCAATGGTTTTTTCTTTAACCTGTTGAATGTTGGAGTCATCCTTTTCTGGCTGGTAACGGTAATTTCCGTAAGAAATCAATATCCGGACACCAGCAGTTTCATTTTATATATTGGGATTGTATTGGCCACTTACCTCTCTATAGACCTTGCCAAAATATTTCTGGCTAAACAGTTTCACGATAAACTTACTCAGAAACTCGCCAATCAGATCAGGAGAGTTGTGGGAGTAATTCTTATTGTTTTCAGTTTCTTTATCTTCCTGCAGAGTTTCAAAAAATTCAACCAGTTTGACAGACAACTGGAAGAAGCAGAGAAAAAAGAAGTAAAATACCAAAAGACAAAATGAAAAAAAATATCTTTCCAAAAGCCCTTAAAAAAGGGGCCAAAATAGCTGTTATTTCTCCTGCCGGAGCGGTAGATACCTCTCAGTTGCAAAACGGGATAGAAATGATTAAAAGTAGAGGATTTGAACCTGTTTTAGGTGAACATCTTTATACCAAATATTCAAACGGGTACAATTACGCCGGAACAGAAAAGGAAAGAATAAAAGATATCAACTGGGCTTTGAATGATAAAGAAATCAGTGCTGTATGGGCTTCCAGAGGAGGTTACGGATGTCAGCATCTTATTCAGCATTTAAAGCTTAAAAATTTTACAGACGATCCGAAGTGGTATATCGGTTATTCCGACAATACTGTGATACAGAGTTATCTGTTGAAAAAAGGTTTCGTTTCGATCCACGGACAGACCATCAAAACATCAAGTTTTGGAGTTACTGACGAAAGCTATGACCTAATCTTTGATATTCTAAAAGGAAATACACCTAAATATGCTTTAAAAGCTCATCAATTGAATAAAGAAGGAAATATTGAAGGTGAGTTGGTTGGAGGAAATCTAGCCCTTATTTACGCCCTTTTAGGAACTAAATATTCTTTCGACTTTAAAGACAAGATCCTATTTATTGAAGATATTGGAGAAAACTTCTATGCGCTGGATCGTATGATCATGAGTCTTGAGCTGGCTGGAGTTTTCAATAAAATCAAAGGATTAATTGTGGGTGGCATGACAAATATGGGCGATGAAAAAGAAAATAAAAGTTATGAAGAAAGCTTTGATGAATTTGCCTATAAACTGATCTCAGACAGAATTTCAAAGTATAAATTTCCTGTAATTTTTGGTTTCCCGAATGGTCATATTAAAGACAATAGACCATTGATTATTGGAAGTGAAATTAAAATAAAAGTTGACAATAAAGTGAAGGTAGAGTTTTTTTAATCTCTACCTCCAGACTTACTTGGGTAAACTACCTTCCCGTCTTTATTAATTATTACAGGAGCCGAAGTAGTGATTGATTTGATTGGAAATTTCCATTTCTCCGTGCCGTCACTTTCAGAAAAAGCATATACATAATTGGAACCTCCTCCCCCAACAAAAACAGTACCGTCTGTAGAAACGGCTTCTGCACTATTGGAATAAATTGCTTTTTGCCACTTTGTATTTCCTGTTTGTTTATCAATAACAGTAATATTTCCTGAGCTTGAATTTACAGAAATGTAATTTTCATTAACAAATGGGCTGCTGGAATAACTACCGGAATTATATGACTGCCAAAGAATATTCCCTGTGATAGCATCTATTTTATACAAAGAATTTTGATCAGTGACATATAAATACCCGTCTAAGATTGTGGGTGAAGAATATTCAATAGAACTTCCAAGTTGCTTTTTCCAATTCAGTTCACCTGTAACTTTATTGATATTATAAATATTACCATTTCTATTTCCAATATATAGATTATTTTGAATTATAGAAGAAGAAGATGAATTATACAAACTGCCAGCATAGTATTTCCATTTTAAAGCTCCACTACCCTGTTCCAAAGCATAAACATAACCATCATCACTAGCAAAATACACAATGTCTCCGGATACTACGGGACTAGAACTTACATTAAAGCCAGTTGTATATTTCCATTTTAATTCTCCTGTGGCTGCATTTAGTGCATATAAATTGTCATCATCACTTCCAAAGAAAACCGTATTGTTAGAAACATAAACGCTGGATTCAATTGCTTCATTTGTTTTGAATTTCCATAATAAATTTCCATTAGCTGCATCAATAGCATATAGGTAACTGTCTGTACAACCTACATATAATACGTTATTGCTATAAAAAGCAGTACTATAATTAAAACGGCCATTAGGGACCGAAAATCTCCATTTTAATTGTCCATTTTGAGAATTAATGGCATAATATTCATTGGTTCCGCCAATAAACATTATGTTTTTGGGGTCATTATTTATTGGATTTTCAATGCTTTCATCAGATGAGGAGCATCCGAATGAACTTAAAATTAGAATAAAACAAAAAAATAAATTAAATTTCATAGGTTTGATAAAAGTATGGCAATAATACAAAATTTATTATGGCAAATCACAATGACTTCGGTATCTTAGCAGAAGATTTAGCGGTTGAACATTTAAAAGAAAACGGTTATTCGATTCTTGTCAGAAACTTTCGGTTTCAGAAAGCGGAGATAGACATCATTGCAGAGAAAGATAATCTGATAATCGTTGTGGAAGTGAAAGCCAGATCCACCGATGCATTTATGCTGCCTCAGGAAGCGGTTACCAAAACTAAAATAAGATCTATTGTTTCGGCAGCCAATCATTACCTGGAAGAATTCAACAGAAATAATGAAGTAAGATTTGATATTATTTCCGTTCTTCCCAATAAAAACAAAAACTTAATTATTGACCATATCAAAGATGCGTTTCAGGCCTTTGATGCGAATTGATTATGCAGAATATAGATTGGAAAACTATTTATTCAGCGGTTGTATATGTTGCAAAACACTATCCACTGATGATTATTTTATACATCCTTTTGTGCGTTATTCTAGGAATGGGTGTCAGCGTAATTCTGGCATTTATTTTTAGGAAGTATAAAGTGACCTCCCGGGAGCAGAAATACTATAACTGGGCCGTTAAACTCTACCTCCCTACCCTATTCATCATCAATATTATTTTCTCTTTTAAAATAGGTCTTTTCTGGGGCTGCTATGAAGCTCTTAAAAAAGACAGCTATAATCTCTCTTCTCAGGTTTATCATGCCGGTTCATCTCTTATTTTTGAAAATGATCATTCTAAAAAAGAATTTATTGGCGATCTGAAATCCATTGTGACAGAATTAAGCCGTAATAACCAAAATATAAAAGTTCAGGTAAAAGATATAGTCAAAGTGTATGATACAAAATACGAGGCCTTAGATGAGCCTAAAAACTGGCTCGTTTCTCTTTTTGCAGAAAAATATGGAGACAAAATTCATACCCTTATTGTCTATGGAATACTGAATTCAGTTCCTCACATCAATATCTCAGAAAGTATTTCCTACAGAGAATTTGATAAAATAACCAATCAGCTTGTAATGCTTGATTCTCATGATATTGAACATTCGTTGGTGCAGAAAATTCAGAATTTGTTTCTGATTGTTTTAAAATCACAGTTTAAGCCTATTATCAGGGGTATTTTAATGATTTGGGGTTTGCTCATGCTTATTCCGTGGCTTGAATTGAGTATTTATAAATTTGTAATGAAAAGAAAACGCAGTAAAGATATAAGCATGTAAAAATATAACAGTGTATCTGTATTCTTTTTTAAAATGGAGTTTGTATTTAATTAAATAATTGAATTGTATGAAAACAATATTAATCACCGGAGCAACTTCCGGAATAGGAAAATCCACTGCAGAGCTTTTGGCAAAACAGGGAAACAGAATCATCATCTGTGGAAGAAGAGCTGAAGCATTGGAATCTGTGAAAACAGAACTTTCTCAATTTACCGAAATATTTAGTTTGAGGTTCGACGTAAGAATTCTTGAAGAAGTGGAAAATGCCATTGATTCCCTTCCTGAAAACTGGAAAGACATTGATGTTCTGATTAATAATGCTGGAAATGCTCACGGTTTAGATCCATTGTCCGAAGGGAAGACTGATGATTGGGATTCTATGATTGATGGTAACGTAAAGGGTCTTCTTTATGTTTCTAAAGTAATCATTCCAATTATGAAAACTAAAAATTTAGGTCATATTGTAAATCTTAGTTCTGTAGCTGCGAGACAAACCTATGCGAATGGAGTAGTGTACTGTGCTACCAAAAAAGCGGTAGACGTTATTTCCGAAGGAATGAGGCTGGAACTTACAGAATTTGGAATCAAGGTAACAAACATTCAGCCGGGAGCCGTGGAAACCGATTTCTCACTGGTAAGATTCAAAGGGGATAGTGGAAAAGCAGCAACCGTATACGCAGGATACGAACCTTTAAAAGCAGAAGACATTGCGGATGCTATTGCATATTGTATTAATGCGCCTAAGCATGTAACCGTTTCGGATATGACGATTTATCCAAGTGCACAGTCTGAGCCAAGAACAATTTACAGAAAGTAGTCTCAAAATAAAGGAGTAAATTTGCAGAATGTTGTGAAGAAGTTTTTACCTTTTTACAGCGTATCGTTTAGATTAAAAATAAAAAAATGAAAATTCTATACCTGGAAACCTCTTCAAAGAACTGTTCAGTAGCTGTCTCGGACAATGAAAAATTACTGTGCCTGTGTGAAGAAGTTTCTGAAAACTATAAACAGTCTGAAAGTCTTCATACCTATGTGGAGTGGGCTCTTGAAGCGGCGGGAATTTCTCTTAAAGAAATCGAAGCCGTTTGTCTGGGTAAAGGTCCCGGTTCATACACTGGTTTAAGGATTGGTGCTGCTTCTGCCAAAGGATTCTGCTATGGGCTGAAAGTACCCTTCATCGCTGTGAATTCTCTTGAAAGCATGATAGAGCCTTTTTTAGGCCAAAACTATGACTTAATAGTCCCTTTGATCGATGCGAGGAGAATGGAGGTTTATACGGCCGTTTATGACGGTAATACGGGCGAAGAGTTATCTGCTACGGAGGCTAAAATCTTAGATGAGACTTCTTTTGAAGAATTTAAGAGCAAAAAAGTTGTTTTTGTAGGAGATGGAGCTAAGAAAGCGAAAGATATTTTAAACCTTCCCGATGCAGATTTTAAAGAGGATATTTATCCTTCTGCACAATATCTCATCAAAAAGGCACTAGCTAAAATAGAGCGGCAGGAATTTGAAGATATGGCTTATTTCGAGCCTTTTTATCTGAAAGATTTCCATGGAGTAAAGAAAAAGAAAAGCGAAGAATAAATCTTCGCTTTTTTATTTTATTGAGGTTTGTCAGGCATTTGTGATGAAGGCCTTCTGCCATTTTGGTTTTTAGGGTCAGTTTGTTGTTTATTGCTTTGTGGCAGTCCTTGTAGGGCATTAACTGATGAATTTGGTGAGGTGTTATTCATCATCTGCGACGAAGGACTGATATTTTGAGGGTTGTTAAGTTGCTCATTGCTTGCATTAACCGCCTGTTGTGGTATAGCATTTCCTTTATTGTCTGTCGCCTGGAAGCTGAGGTCACTTTTCAGGTAATTCAGCATTTCTTTGGCTCTTGCTCCTTCCGGGGTTTTAGAATAGTTCAGGGCTATTTGCTCAAGCTGTAGGATCATCACTTCTTTACCACTTGATTTTCCGGAATTGAAAGCATTCAGAAGGTAGAGCTTAGGAACCAGTGCATCTTTAGGGAACTTTTGAATAGTCTGATCGATGATCTGCTTACTTTCCCCGAATTTTTCCGATTCAAATAAGGCGTATGCCTTTTTATATTCGTTCTCAACGTCTTCAGTAGATTTTACGAATGTTTTATTTTTAGGATTTCTCGCAAATTCGGCATAAGAAGTGTATGGGTAATCTTTCAGAAGTATTTGTTTTGCTTTTTCTGAGGCCTGAGGATTTTTTTCATAATTCATAGCGAAAATCTCATACAATGCCTGAAGCATTACTTTTTCTTCCGGTTTTACATCTACAAGATCATAAAGCGTTTTAGTCGCTAGGGGAGTGTTGGTAAAATAGTTCTGATACATAATTCCCAATCCTAATGAAGCGGTATCTCTGTCTTTTTTCAGTTGACTTAGTTTACCTTGGTCCGTAGGAATCTGTTCGATATAGTACGAAGGTTCAAAACGTCTCGGATTAGGTGCTGAAGTTACTCCCATGGCATCATTCTTCATGTCTTCAAGAGTAGCCATCTTTTTGGACGAACGCCAGTTGTCAGCTAAGGCTCTGTCTCCCCAGATCTGTTTAAACGAAGACGTACCTTTACTTACAGTTCCAACATTATTGAAATAAAAACCTTTTGTAGTTACCCCAAAATCTTCAAAAGAATTGGAGCTGTTGGCAAACACAGAATTGGCACTGTAATCTCCGGTATCAAATCCTTTGTTTCTTTCGGCAATTTTTCTTTCCTGTTCTGCTTTTTCTTCCTTAATTTTTAGTTTGGCAATATGTTTTGTAAAAAAATCTGTCCTTTGAGCATCACTCATTTTCGCAAGAGAAAGAACACTGTCGTTCTTTCTGATCAGATAATAATTTTTAGAAATCTTCTTAATGTACTCAGACTGATCTTTTAACAAAATTTTTGAGGGTTCATAAGTCATTACCGCCAGAGCAGAATCATAATAGCTCCCGGCACCGATATAATCGTTTCTTTCCAGATAACTTTTTCCTATTTCATAGTAAGCAAGACCGCGTACCTGAGGGTCAGAAACTTTTTCAAACAATGATTTTCTGAAGAATTGCTGTGCTTCGTCTTTCTTTCCTGCCTTGTTGGCCATTAGCCCCAGAGCATAGTAGAATTCATTCTTTCTGGAACCGTACATTCCTTTTTTACTGATGCTCTCCAGATAATTTTTGGCACCATTATAATCACCTTTACCATTAAAAGTTTTAGCGATGGCAATTTGAGATTTTACTTCAAATTCAAAGTCGTTGGCATATTTGTATGCAGCAGTATAGCTTTCTCTTGCCTTATCATTCTGGCCCAGATTCTCCAAAACCTGACCTCTTAAATAAGCGATTCTGCTTTTAAGTTTGCTGTTACCGTTCAGTTCATAAGCTTCATCAAGTTCCTTTGCTGCTTCCTCTTTTTTTCCAGCATCCAGAAGAGATTCAGCATAATAAATACTTAACAATTTAGCATAACTTTTACTGATTTTCTCACCTTTCAGCTTAGCATAGGTTTCATGAGCTCTGTGATAATCTTTGATTTTATCATACGCCAATCCCTGATAAATTCTTGCAAGGGCAATTCTCTTATCATCCTTCATATGAGTAAACACGTAGTTCAGAGCATCTAAGGCTTCTACAGATTTGTTGCGGTAAATTCTGGATTGTACAAGAATCATGTACGCATCAAAGATCTGCTTATTTTTTTCTTCTCCATTTCTGATTACGGAGTATTTATTAATTGCTTTTAAAGCTTTGGCTTCAGCAATCTCTAGGGTAGTGGCACCTTTAGACGGCATTCCACTCTGGTTATTAGGATCATTTCCCGGACCACCAGACATATTGGGAATACCTTGATTACCTCTTCCTGAAGGTCTGTTCGCTACTTCAGCCATTTTCATGGAATTTTCTGCAAAAGCTTCAGTTTGGCCAAGGTCGCTTCCTAATGGCTGTTCTTCATAGGTAAGAATAGGAATGTAGGGAGCGTAAAAATTATCTTTATGGCTTTTGTCTCGGGTCGTAAACTCGCTGTTTAGTGCATCTTTAGCATTAAACAGGGTATTGTAATATGTGGAAAATCCTTTCAATAGTTTTGAACGCTGCTCCGGCTTTTTGGTTTTGGTAGCACAGGAAGCAACAAGGCAAATCACTAAAAGGAACAAAATATTCTTTTTCATTATTCAATTATAACTCGCTAATATGCTTTTTATTATCAACAGTTTGATGATTTTGTAAAAATAATAAAATTTTATAATGAATAATATTTATATTTCTTCAGGAAAGATTTTATTTCTTAGCGATGTGAGGGAGAAAGTTCTTTACTTTTAAATGTTGGAAATTTCTTTCAGAATTCTATAAACCAGGTGAGTAGGAAGTCCCATTATTGTATAAAAACTTCCTTTCATATTTTTAATTTTTGCCATTCCCAGCCATTCCTGGATACCATAACTTCCGGCTTTGTCGAAAGGCTTATAATTCTGCACATAAAACTTTATTTCCTCATCTGTTATCGTGTCAAATGTTACATCTGCAACATCTGTCTCTGTAAAGGTTTTGTCTGAGGTTTTGATGGTAATTCCGGTATACACCTGATGTGTTTTCCCTGAAAGGCTCTGAAGCATTTCATAAGCGTGGGCTTCACCTTTAGGTTTTCCCAGGATCTGATTGTTGATGGCAACCACGGTATCGGCTGTTAATAAAACTTCACCGGCTTCCAGAGGTCTGAAAGTATTGGCTTTTAATTCAGATAAATAGGCTGCGGCAGATTCTATGGCAATACCTTCGGGAAGAATTTCTTCACAGTCTATTTTTACCACTTCAAATTCAAAACCAAGGTTGGATAAGAGCTCCTTTCTTCTCGGGGATTGTGATGCTAAAAGTAATTTCATAAGAGAATTTATACAGATTGGGTATTATCTTCATGCCAGTTTCCCTGAACTTTCATCACTTGCTCAATAACGTCGCGTACTGCTCCGGTTCCTCCTTTTTTAGGCGAAATATAATCGACAATTCCTTTTACTTCAGGAACCGCATTTTCAGGGCAAGCAGCAATGGCAGAACTTTCCATGATACGGATATCAGGAAGATCGTCGCCCATAGTCAGGATCTCTTCATTTTTAAGATTGTATTTTTTCTTAAAATCTTCAAAGTCCTCTATTTTGTTGTGTGATTTTGGATAATAATCCTGAATTCCCAGATAATTGATTCTGTGTTTTACCATTTCATCATTTCCACCGGTAATTACTCCAATCAAATAATTGTTTTTTAATGCTTTAACTACTGCATAGCCATCCAGTACGTTCATTACTCTGCACATATTTCCTCCGGGAAGAAGATAAACACTTCCGTCTGTGAAAACTCCGTCTACATCAAATACAAACGCTTTAATATCTTTTAATTTCTCTTTATAACTCATACATTTCCTGAATAGAGTGATTCATTGTTTTATAAATTTCAAGACTTTCGCCTTTTAATAACTGCTCGTGCAGCTGTAATACTCTTCGGTCGTTCCTTACGGCTGGTCCGGTTTGGGCAGCTTTAGGTTCAATTTCATGAATTTTTTTAACCGTTTCATCGATCAATGGCAGAAAATAATCAAACGGAATTTCCTGAGAATCCGAAATTTCTTTAGCCCTTGAAAAAAGATGGTTTACAAAATTACAGGCAAAAACTGCTGTAAGATGGATATATTTTCTTTTTTCATGGCTGCTTTCCATTACATTTTCTGAAATTTTGGAAGCCAATTCCAACAGTACTTTTTGGTCTTCTTCATTTTCTGCTTCAACGAAGAACGGTATTTTTTCATACTCCAGTTCTTTTGATCTGGAAAAGGTTTGCAAAGGGTAGAAGCTGGCTTTTCTGTAATCTCCGGCAAGAACTTCTTTCGGAAGTGATCCGGAAGTATGGGCCACCAAAGCTTCTTTTTTAGCAATAATCTTTGAAACTTCCTCCACAGAATTGTCGCTTACACAAATAATATAAAGATCTGCATCTTTAAGCTCAAAAGTAGAGTAGGGTATGTTTAATTCTTCAGAAATTTTACTCAATTCCTGTTCGTTCCTGCCAAAAATCTGGGCCAGGGAAATGCCTTTCTGTGTGAAAGCTTTTGCCATATGATAGGCAACATTTCCGGAACCGATAATTACAATTTGCATCTAACAAATATAAGATTTTAAGCTGAGCCGGGAAAGGAAGATGATCATAGAAAGCCGGAAGTTCAATATAGGCACGTTTATTGCGTAAGTGTCTCATATTATTTTAAATATTTATCTGGAAATTGAATAATTAATTTAACTTTCAGCTATTTTTGTAATCCAAAACAATGAAAGGCATCTTATGAAGATTAAGGACGCGGAGATTATTTCGTTGATGCAAAATCCACGGACCCAGGATAAAGGTGTCCGGGCCTTGATGGATGCCTATCAAAGCAGATTGTACTGGCACATAAGAAGAATTATTGTGGACGGAGATCTTGCACAGGATACTTTGCAGGAAACTTTTATTAAAGCTTATCAGAATTTTCATCAGTTTAAAAATGATAGTCAGTTGTATACCTGGCTGTATAGAATTGCCACCAATGAAGCCCTGCAGCAGGTGAACAAAATGAAGAAAATGCAGAAAACCGATGAAGACCCTGAGTATCATATGCAGAATCTGGTGGCCGATAATACTGAAGGAGATGCCGAAGAAATACAGATCTTATTACAGAACGCTATACAAAGTCTGCCCGAAAAGCAGAAACTGGTATTTATGATGCGGTATTATGATGATTTGCCCTACGAAGAAATATCCAAAATTGTAGATATGTCTGTAGGAACACTGAAAACCAATTATCATTATGCCAAGCAGAAAATAGAAGATTATATTAAAGAAAATTACGAAAGATAATTTTTGACAAAACCGAGATGAAAGAGTTCGACATAGAAAAACTAGAGCGTAAAAACATTTACACAGTGCCTGATCATTTGTTTGAAAATATTCAGGAGAGCGTTATGAATGATATAAAGACAAGCAAACAAGCACCTGTCTTTAAGATAAACTGGATGTATGCAGCGGCTGCATCGTTGGCTTTGGTCTTTGGAGCAACTTATGTTTTCAATTCTGATAACAATTCAGTAGAAAAAGCACTGAATGATAAGCAGTCCTACGCCATTAATAAAGGTGAGCCTAAAACAGAAAGTCAACTCGCCTATGAAACCTTGCAAAATGATTTAACTTCTGTTGATAATATTAATCAAACAGTTGAGAATCAAAAAAATAATACTACCTACGCTTATAAAGGCGAAAATGAAAATGGTAAAACAGCAGAATCATCCAAAGGGGTAAAAACTGCTACAAAAAAAGAAGATGCCAGAATGAATGACTATCTGGATTCGTTTTCTAATTCTGAAATTGCAGAATTAGCAAGTAATTCGACTCAAGACGTTTATTTGGATTTATACAATTAAAGAAGATGAAAAAGATATTATTAGCGTTTTTGATTATTTATGGTTTCGGCTTAAATGCCCAGAGGTCAGATTATGACTGGAAGAAGATGGACCCCAAACAAAGGAAAGAAGTCATCAATAATCTTTCCCCGGAAGAAAGAAAAGAACTTTTGAGGAAATTCAGAAATAATATGATCATGGATAATCTGAATGTGGATCCAGGGGATAAAGCAGAATTTACTCAGCTTTATAACGAGTATCTGGAAAGCCAAAAGCAGATAAAAAGTCAATTTGATCCGGGGTTTGACCCTGAGACCTTATCCGATGATGAAGCGAAAGCCAAGCTACAGCAGAGTTTTGAAGTAGGGCAGAAATTGTTGGATAATAGAAAAAAATACGCAGATAAAATGCAACAGGTAATTCCCTGCCAAAAAGTTCTGAAGCTGTTTCAGTCTGAAGGTATGATGAGAGATAAAATGAATGAAAGAAAACCTCACGGAAACAATAGTGCAACGGGACCTAAGCAGACCCCATAATAGTTTATTTTTTTAATGTTGAACGGCTCTCACAGATCTTTTTGTGAGAGCCGTTTGATATTATCGTAAATTTATATTTTTGCGAAAAATTAATTAATGAAAAAATTATTTTTCTTTCTATTGCTGTCGGTCTTATGGTCGGCTCAAAAGACAGAAATAATCGAGCTTAAAGAGAACATCAAAGACAGGAAAGGGCTTACAAAATCGCTTACCTTTATCGATAACAGATCTGATAAAACAATAGGAACAATACCTGATAAAAAAGATTCCGTAACGCTTAAATTTGCGAGTGATGATGTAAAAGGACTTTTCGAAAACTGGTTTATTGAAGATAATAAAATAAGAGGAAATAATGATATTGTCCTGATGCTGGAAGACCTTAAAGTGTATGAAGAACAGGATTCCAACCGCCCATTTCCTTATATAAAGGCCAGAGTGAAGATGTCAAGCTTTATCAAAAGAAACGGAAGATATTACTTTATTGGGCGATATGACAATGTGATTGTTACGAATCCGAAGATCACCGTTCATCCTTCAATTTTCCTTGCTGGAAAAATTTCTGATCTCATAGCAGAATTCATCAAAGCGTCTTATTACCCTTATATTGTGGCGAATTATTTTATTACTGAGAGTGAAATTCACAGATATAATGAATACCTGAATAAAGATTACAAGGCATTTAATGAAACGGCTCTTAAAGATGGAGTGTATACCAATTTTCAAGGATTTCGCAGCCAGGAACCCAATATCAATTATTCTGTAAAAAAGAACAGGAAAGGAAAAGTGGTAGAGCTTGTCAACCAAGGTCAGGAGGCCTCCCTTTCGGAAATGTACTGCTATGTGGAAAACGGAAAAGGGTATAAGCTTACCCCTGTGGGATTTGATGAAATACATAAAAATGATAAAGGATTTTATATTTACTCTTCCAGAACCAACCTTTTTGTAGAATCCAAAACCGGAGGAGTATTTATTGGTGCTGTAGCTGGAGGCTTAGTAGGTGCTCTTATCGGAGCTGCTATTGACGCCTCATCCAAGGCTAATGCCGGAGCAATGAATGGTGTTGGATTCAAATCTACTTTAGAATCAAATGTCTATCTGGATTCTTTAACGGGGGCTTATATTTTTGAAAACTAAAGAAAAGTATTCCGGTAACGCAAAATCTTAAGATTACCATCAGGGTATTTCTGAAGAAATTTAAATAAATTAATACAATAAGATAATGAAAGACAATAATCTCTCTCTTTTTTTTATCTTTGCAAATTACAAGATTCTTAAATGAAAAACATACGAAATTTTTGCATAATCGCTCATATCGACCACGGTAAAAGTACCCTGGCAGACCGTCTTTTGGAGTATACAAATACTGTTACCCAAAGAGAACTACAGTCTCAGACGCTTGATGATATGGATTTGGAGAAAGAACGTGGGATTACCATTAAATCTCATGCGATTCAAATGGATTATGAGTATAAAGGCGAAAAATTTATTTTAAACCTTATTGATACCCCGGGACACGTTGACTTTTCTTACGAGGTTTCCCGTTCCATTGCAGCTTGTGAAGGAGCGCTTCTTATTGTAGACGCTGCACAGAGTATTCAGGCACAGACCATCAGTAACCTGTATCTTGCATTGGAAAATGATTTGACGATCATTCCTATTTTGAATAAAATTGACCTTCCTTCTGCAAATCCTGAAGAAGTTACGGATGAGATCATGAATCTGATCGGTTGCGAATATGAAGATGTATTAAGAGTTTCAGGTAAAACAGGAGAAGGGGTTCACCACCTTTTGGAACAGATCGTAGAAAGAATTCCTGCACCGGTAGGAGATCCTGATGGTCCGCTTCAAGCTTTGATCTTTGACTCTGTATATAATCCGTTCAGAGGTATTGAGGCTTATTTCAAAGTAGTGAACGGAAGTATTACGAAAAATGAAAAAATTAAGTTCTTTGCTACTGGAAAAGAATATGGTGCTGATGAGGTAGGAACATTAAAATTGAAGCAGGTTCCGAAGAAAACCATCCAGTGTGGAGATGTTGGTTATCTGGTTTCCGGGATTAAAGATGCCCGTGAAGTAAAAGTAGGAGATACCATTACTTCATTTGAGAAGCCGGCAGATGGTCCGATAGATGGATTTGAGGAAGTGAAGCCAATGGTATTCGCAGGTATTTATCCAATTGATTCTGAGGATTTTGAAGAGTTAAGATTCTCTCTGGAAAAATTAAGACTGAACGATGCTTCTTTGGTTTTCGAACCGGAAAGCTCTGCAGCACTTGGTTTTGGTTTCCGTTGCGGATTCTTAGGAATGCTTCACATGGAAATTGTTCAGGAACGTCTTGACAGAGAGTTCAATATGAACGTTATTACTACGGTACCGAACGTTTCTTATTTTGGATATACTAAAAAAGAGCCTGAGGTTCCGATTCTGATCAATAACCCATCTGAAATGATGGATCCATCAACAATGGATAGAGTAGAAGAACCTTTCATTAAGGCTTCTATCATTACAAAATCTGATTTCGTAGGAGCTGTAATGACTTTATGTATTGAGAAAAGAGGAGAAATCGTTAACCAGAGTTATTTAACATCTGAAAGAGTTGAATTGATCTTCAATATGCCACTTGCTGAGGTTGTTTTCGATTTCTATGACAGACTAAAATCTATCTCTAAAGGATATGCGTCTTTCGATTATCACCCAATAGGATTCCGAGCTTCCAAGCTTGTAAAAATGGATATCCTGATTAATGGTGACATGGTAGATGCTCTTTCATCTTTGATCCACGACAGCAATGCTTACTATATTGGTAAGAGAATGTGTGAAAAGCTTCGTGAGCTGATCCCGAGACAACAGTTTGATATTGCAGTTCAGGCAGCCTTAGGAACGAAAGTTATTGCCAGAGAAACCATCAAAGCACTAAGAAAAGACGTTACCGCAAAATGTTACGGAGGAGATATTTCCAGAAAGCGTAAACTATTGGAAAAGCAGAAGGAAGGGAAGAAGAAAATGAAGCAGATCGGGCGTGTAGAAGTACCGCAATCAGCATTTATGGCTGTATTAAAACTTAATGATTAAGATCTTTAATAAATATAAGAAGGCTGGAAATTCTCCGGCCTTTTTTTGTTAAAACACTTATTTTATGATCATTACTTAACATAATATTAAAATCTAAGAGTACAATATTTCTTTACGTTATATTTGCCTAAAATTAATTTCCATGAAAAAACTCTATTTGATGATAGGACTTCTGGGTTCTGTCGCAATCTATTCCCAAAGCCTGGCGGGAGGAATCAATTCTGGAGGAGTATCCAATGAAAATCTTATGTATACCGTAGGAGAAATTTATGTGATACCTGATAATCCAGATCAGCAAAATTCCGGAACGCTTGGAATGCTTTATCAAACTGTTTTAAATGTTTTAGGAGTAAGTGAGATCACGTCGAAACAAGATAAAGTAAGTGTGTATCCCAATCCTACAGCAGACTATATTACGCTTCAGATTTCTTCAAAAGAAAAACCTCGGGAGGTTTCTGTATATGATTTGTCTGGGAAGTTGGTGATGCAGAAAGAGATTAACAATGACCGTATTGATCTCTCTTCTCTGATAAGTGGAGTGTACCTCCTTACCTTTAAAAACTCAGATATAAAACCAATAAAAATTATTAAGAAATAAACGATTACCATGAAAAAATTATACACTTTACTATTGGCTGTTACAACTGCTTTGGCCTTTGCCCAGGTTCCTCAGGGATTCAGCTATCAGGCTATTGCCTTTAATGCTTCCGGGAATCCTGTTGCGAACGGAAATGTATCTGTAAGAATCAGTATTTTAAATGAATCAGTTACAGGAACTAACCTGTATACCGAAACACATTCTAAAACCACAAATTCAAAAGGATTAATCAATCTAAATATAGGACAGGGCACACCTGTTTCAGGAGCATTTTCCGGAATCAATTGGAGTGCAAATGCCAAGTTCATTAAAGTAGAAATAGATCCTGCCGGTGGAACCAATTATACTAATGTAGGAACCAATCAGCTAATGAGTGTTCCTTATGCCATGACAGCTTCTAAAGTTGATATCTCTTCTCCCAGCGCTGCTATTGGGGATGATATTAACGAAAGCAAAAGCACCAATTACTTTTATGTAGACAAATATGAAGGTAAAGTTTATGTGCTAAGCTCTAAAACGGGAGTATGGTCCTCAAAGGCGTTCAGTGCTAGCTATACTAATAATAATATTACTCCTGATATAACGGCAAAAAATGGAAATATCATATTTATAGACGGATATGAAGGTAAGGTCCATATTTTTAGTTCCAGATCAGGAAGCTGGTCCACTCAGCCTTATAGCGCTACTTATACCAACAATAATAACATTCCGTCATTATTTTCTTTATCCAATGGAAGCACGTTGTTTATTGATAAATTTGACCATAAAGCCTATGTTTTTAATTACACAATTGGGACATGGTCATCGCAAGAGTATAATGTAGGTTACGCCAACAACAATACAATGCCTACAGCAACCGCTTCAGGAAGTAACTTTTCATTTGTAGATAAATATGATCGTAAAGTATATGTTTACAATACCAAAACAATGGAGTGGAAGTCACAACAGTTTAGCGTTACGTATTACAATAATAATTTGAATACACCAGATGTATCTTCTTCTAACGGGAATTTTTCTTTTACAGACAGATATGACCGAAAAGTATATATCTTTAACTCAAGAACAGGAAATTGGATATCTCAGGAATACAACGTAGGATACTATAACAATAACTACAGTGCTCCAAGTACTTTGTGGACTGAAACAAATTAAAATAAAAAACGCTTCCTTGGAAGCGTTTTTTTGTATTATTTCTTACGGGTAAATTTTATTTCCATGGTTTTGTATTCTTTTCCGGTCTTAGAATCCGGACCGTACATTTCCAGCTTTTGGGTATTGTCATCCATAAAAGTAAAAACCTCCCTGAAATCACAATCCTTTCCAGGTCTGGAAGGATCAGTCATTTTTCCTTTAAATTCCACAGATTTTGTAGAAGCATTCCAATCGCCTTCTCCGTGCATCATTCCGGTTCCCATATTATCAATCCAGGTACTTACAAACTTCTTTTTTGAATTATCATATCCTACAATACTCATCCCTTCAAAAGGCATTCCCATAAAGTTTCCTTTATGATTACTAATTTGGTATCGGCCGCCAAACATCATTTTATTGGTTGCTTCAGACATACTGGTCATAGGCTTTCCTCCATTTTCCATCCACATGGTTGTTTCACCGGTCCAGATACCATCAGATTTTGCCAGCATTTTTTGCATTTCGCCGGGAGTTGAGTATTCCATCCAGGCTTTCATAGCCGCTGCAGAATCCACAGGTTTCCATTCAGAATTTGCTGCTGTAGAATCTGACTTATCAGAACCATTCGCAGCGGTTGTTTTTCCTTTTTCACAGGCTGTTAGGAGTAAAGCCACAGATAGAATTGAAAGTAAATTTTTCATAATGTTTTAATTTTAAGGTGTTTATAATAGTAAATTAAAGATATGAACTTTTATTATACCTCAAATTATTTTTTATTACCATCATAAATTGTAACTTTGCGTATTCGTAACGCAAATATATTTATGGAGTCTCCAAAAAAATTACAAGATATAAAAGTGGCGGTAGACGCCGTTATTTTCGGATATTTTGACAAAAAAGATCTTCAGATTCTTTTAATCCAAAGAAACATAGAACCTTTTAAAGGTGGGTGGGCACTTCCGGGAGGCCTGGTTCTGGATGATGAAAATCTGGATGATGCTGTAAAAAGAGAACTGTATGAAGAAGCGGGCATAAAACCCGATTTTTTGGAGCAACTCTATACATTTGGTAATGTAGGTAGAGATCCAAGGAATAGAGTGGTTTCCATAGCTTATTTGGGGCTTGTGAACCCTTCTTATCATGAGTTGTTTGCAGACTCCGATGCGGATGATGCACAATGGTTCAGTGTCAATAATCTTCCAAAAGTGGCTTTTGATCATCAGAATATTATAGACATTGCACTCAAAAGACTTCGGACAAAAATACAGTACCAGCCGATTGGTTTCAATCTTCTTAATGAAGAATTTCCTTTTTCAGACCTTGAAAATTTATACAAAACCATTGTTGGGCAGGAAATAGACCGAAGAAATTTTCGTAAAAAAATCATGAGCTACGGATTGCTTAACGAAACCAATAACGTTAAAAAAGAAGGCAGCGGAAGACCAGGTAAGCTTTTTACATTCAATCAGGAAAAATATAAAGAACTGGAAGAACAAGGATTTTATTTCGAAATTAAATAAAATCTGTAAACACCAATTTCACGAATGTTTTGCACAAATAATCACTAATATATACTTGCTAAAAGAACTTTATTTAAATAATAAATTAAAAATATATTCAATAGAAACGGGGTTTAGCCCGTTTTTTTATTGCCCGTCCTATCCGCTTTAACCAAAACCGATCAAGTTTGTATCCTTTGTATTAGGAATTTACGTTCTTCGTATTTAGAAAAAAAAATATAATTGATAATCAGATTGTTATATTTATTAGTGTAAAATTAACACAAATAAATTTGGCTGATTAAATGATATTCTTTTAAATTTGTGTAAAAATAACACAATAATGAAATACACCATCCAAAATAGTATAGAAAGATTTCAGAAGAAAGAGAAAATAAAGTTTCTTTTTTTCTGGGGACATACGGCAAAAGATGAGATTACAAAATCATGCTTCAGTCAATGGTGTCCGGGAAAATTTGAAGAAGAAGGCATTATATACAGAACGGCAGAGCATTACATGATGGCTGGTAAAGCAAAACTCTTTAATGATGGTGAAATGTTGGAAAAAATTTTACAGTCGCCAAGCCCTAATCAAGTCAAAAGTCTGGGAAGAAAAGTGAAAAACTTTGATCCTCAGCTTTGGGAAGAGCATAAATATGAAATTGTAAAAAAAGGAAATCTTTTGAAGTTTTCTCAAAATCAGAAGTTTAAAGATTTTCTTTTGTCTACTGGAGAGAAAACACTTGTAGAAGCGAGTCCTTATGATAAAATATGGGGAATTGGAATGCTGGAAACAGATCGCAGAGCAGAAAATCCACTATTATGGCAGGGAGAAAATCTTTTGGGATTTGCCTTAATGGAAGTAAGAGACGAATTAAGAAGGTAAAAACACAATCATCAAACACAAAATATTCATCATGGAAAAAACAGAACTGCATCCACAAATATTTCTGATTGAGAGTTTTCTGACTGATACTGAGTGCGATCAATATATCAGTTTGTCACAGGAAAAAGTTTTTGAAGAAGCAAAAATCAATGCCTTTGGACGACAATTGATGAATAAAGGCATCAGAAATAATGATAGGCTGATGATCTTCGACAGTAATATGGCTGAAGAATTGTTTGAAAAAGCGGCAACATTTCTTCCAAAGGAACATGAAGAGTATAGCCTCAAGGATTTTAATGAAATGTTTAGGGTATATAAATACGCTCCCAGACAACAATTTAAAATGCACAGAGATGGTAGCTATATCAGGAATGAAAATGAAAAAAGCTTCTACACTTTCCTAATTTATCTGAATGATGATTTTGAAGGAGGAGAAACAGAATTTGAAAACTTATTTACTGTAGCCCCTAAAAAAGGAACTGCATTAGTTTTTTACCATCCTTTAAGACACGAAGGAAAAACACTGATCAGCGGACTGAAATATGTACTGAGAACAGACGTAATGTATTCACTCACAAAGTCATAATTGGTAAGAATATAGAAAAATGTTTTTCTTTTGGGAAAACATGACGGTAAAATTATGTCATTTTGTTTTTGCGTAATAAAAACACAAACAAAAATATAACACATTATGGAAGATGAATTGCAACCAAGGTTTATTGAATCATTACAGAGAAATAATGATCAGATCAGAGAAGACCGGGCCAGAACAATAGGCGCAGATTCTGAATTGATTTACAGAAGGCGCGTTGAAGATCTTGAATTAAAAATCAAAAGACTGGAACGGGAGCAGGATGGGCTTATTGACATCAGCCCTTTAGACAGGAACAGCTTAACCTTTGCGGATTTCAATCCCGAAGCATTTGTTCAGAAAGACATGGAATTATCACTAACAATCAGAAATTTGAATATTCAGCTTGAAGTAACCAGAAAAAGATTTGAATATTTATTTGGAAAAAAATATTAACAATGGGAAGTACAAGATACGATATAGACGCTCGCTACAGCAAAGCAACTAGAGAAGGATACAGAACAAAATCTGCAGGTGAAATTTTCACTCAGAATGGCAAAAGAAAAGCACACGAATCTATGAATCCTAACGGAATTTCTTTCAGAGAATCCAGAGATTCTGAAGTTCACCCCAATTCTGTACCGATCATTTTAGGATTGGATGTTACAGGGAGCATGGGACATATCCCACACGAACTGATCAGAGAAGGATTACCAAAACTGATGGGAGGAATCATTCAGGGCGGAGTTCCCGATCCTGCGTTACTCTTCCTGGGAATCGGCGATCATGAATGTGACAGTTATCCGTTACAGGTTGGTCAGTTTGAATCTGGAGACGAAGAACTGGATATGTGGCTCACCCGTACCTATATTGAATCCGGAGGAGGAGGAAATGCAGGTGAAAGCTACCTTTTAGCATGGTATTTTGCCGCTTTCCATACAAGAACGGATGCCTTTGAAAAAAGAAAACAAAAAGGGCTTCTGTTTACCGTAGGAGATGAACCTTGTCTGAAAACACTTCCGGCTTCAGCCATCAGAGAAATTATGGGAAAAGGGCAGCAAACCTATACCTATACAGAACTGTTGGAAGAAGCGAAGAAAAAATACGAAGTATACCATATCAGTGTTTTACATTCAGACCAGGCCGTAAGAGCAGATGCAGGATGGAAGGATATTTTGGGACAGAACTGTATATCAATAGAAGATCACAGAGAAATTCCGAACGTTATTAAAAACATCGTTTGTAATCAATTTAAAAATAAGACCTTCGGAACATTAGGAAATGAAGGAATGAACATTCAAATGCTTTAAATCATGAAAAAGGCGCAAATTGTAATAGGATTGGGTTTTGGTGATGAAGGAAAAGGAATCACTACTGACTTTCTGGCTTCTCAAAACCCGGATGCAATCGTTATAAGATTTTCTGGAGGCCAGCAGGCTGCACATACGGTGATGATTGAGAATGAGAAACACGTTCATTCCAGTTTTGCAAGCGGAGCTCTTCGTGGATTGCCTTCTTATTTTACCGAGCATTGTACCATTCATCCTACATTTCTATTCAATGAACAGGAAGAATTAAATTCAAAACAGGGAAATATTGAGCTTCATATTCATCCACTTGCCAAAGTAACCACTCCTTTTGATGTCTGGCAAAACAGAAATAACGCCAGAAATCTGGAACACGGAACGTGCGGAAAAGGAGTAGGAGCAACCATGAAGCGAAACGAAAGTCCTTATAAACTATTTGCGATAGACCTGATTGCGCCCAGAGAAATGCTGATGGAAAAGCTCAAAGGTATTGCTTATTACTATGGTTTTGTGGAAGAAAAAGAGATCCACGATATTTTACTTCCTTTTTTAGATGCTATTGATGGAATTGATTGGAAAATAAATGATTATACCTGGCTGAATTCCTTTAATCACCTTATTTTTGAAGGCAGTCAGGGAATTTTACTCGATATGGATCATGGAGTGTTTCCAAATGTAACTTTTGCCAATACAACTTCTAAAAACGCCTACGAAATCTGTAAGCTTTTAAAAATTGAAAATATCGAAATGTATTATGTAACAAGAACTTATGCAACCCGTCATGGAAGTGGATGGATGAGCAATGAAAAAGAGCTGCATCTGAGAAATAATGAAGAAGAAACCTGTACATTTAACGAATATCAAAAAGAGTTAAGAGTAGGAGAAGTAGATTATAACCTGTTGAACTATGCCTTAAAACTGGATGCAGCATATGTTTTACCTACAAAGAGAAATCTGGTGGTAACCTGCTTGGATCAGATGGATGAAACATTTAAAATTGAAGAGGTTAAGATGAAATTTGATACGATTTTGGGATCTTATTCGCCTTATTCAAAAGATTTTAAAAAGATTGAGATCTTTGCTGAGTAGAGCGCCTTTGCGAGCTTTAAACATAATCCGCAATAAAAATAAAAACTTTGTGGACTTTGCATTAAAAATAAATGTAAGAATATAAAAAACACAACCATGAAAAAAATATATGTATCTGGAAATGGAAATGTGTCGTGGGAAAATTTTCATAAATTTTATATAGAACCATTAAAAAAAATAGATCTTGCTGAATGTGAGTTTATTATAGGTGATTTTTCAGGAGCCGATACCATGATGATGGAGTTTTTAAAAGATAAATGTGAAAACGTAACCATTCTTCACGTAGGAAAGCGACCAAGATATTTCGCCAATTCATTTAAAACAAAGACTATGAAATGGAATGTAATCGGAGGTTTTGCAAATGATTTAGAAAGAGATATGTTTGGAATTGATCTTTGCTCTCATTTTCTGGCCATGGATTTTAATTCCGATGAAAAAAGAAAAAGCGGAACCTTAAAAAACATTGAAAAATGTCTGAATTTAGGTAAAATAAAAATTAAATAACCATGAAAACTATATCATCCTTAAAGGCAAACACTACGAATCCTCAACGGGAAGGATATATTTAAAAATCACTATTGAAATGAAAGAATTTGAAATAAGAGCAGACTATAACGCAAACACCATTGTAGTATATCAGGCTTATAATAAAACAATAGCAAAAGCAGCTGTGGAAAATCAGAAATTTTCTGCTCCGTTTTCTTTCAATAGAATGACCTGGATAAAACCTTCCTTTCTTTGGATGATGGAACGGAGTAACTATGGCCAAAAGTCAAATCAGGAATATATATTGGCATTGCATCTTAAAAGAGATGCTTGGGAAAAAGCTTTGAGTAAAGCCATCCTTACCTCTCCTGAAAAACGAGTATACCCCAATCCCATACACTGGGAAAAGGATTTTAATAATGCAGAAGTATATGTACAGTGGGATCCGGAAAGAAATATTAAAGGAAATAAACTGGAACACCGTTCAATACAGGTAGGAATCAGTCGTACTCTGATTGATGAATTTAATGAAGACTGGATTGTGAAGATAGAAGATTATACGCCTCTGGTAAAAAAGATATTAAGTTTTACAAAATCAGGAGAATATGACAAGGCAAAAAAGCTGCTGCCTGTAGAAAAATTATATCCATTATCAACTGGGCTTGCTCAAACGATTGGAGCAGATATTTAAAATCAAGAAAATGGAAACATTTAATGATGCAATTGTTGGAAATATTGAAGTTACTAAAGTCTTTATGGGAAAAGACTTCAAAAATCCGGCAAATGATGAGGTGGAAAAACTATTATTAAACATAAAAAAACTAACAATGACCAATAAAGGAATGGCAAAAGATACTTTAGACATCCTTGCCAAAAAATATTATATAAACGAAAACAACGAAAAAATAAATATAGAAAATGAACTGGAAATCAGTATAAAAGGAACCATTTTGTTTTCACCGGAAGAACTTTCCGGGCTTGCAGAGCAACCTCTTCCAGACAATGATTTTGAAACTCAGTTTGAAGTCTGGAGATGCAGTTCTCTAAAAGCTATTTTAAAACTTTCAGAAGAAGAAGATCAGGAAAAAATCATGTGCCTCAATTTTGCCTCTGCAAAAAATCCGGGGGGAGGTTTTATCAACGGAGCAGAAGCTCAGGAAGAAAGCCTTGCCAGGACATCCGGGTTACACGAAAGTTTACTTCAGGGTTGGGAATATTACACCATTCACAGAGCTATGGAATCCTGTTTTTATACCGATACCATGATCTACAGTCCAAAAGTTCCGGTTTTCAGAAAAGATAAGGGAGAATTGCTCGACCAGCCGGTTTTGTGTAATTTCATCACCTCTCCAGCAGTAAATGCAGGTGTCGTAAAATGTCAGGAACCGGAAAGAGCTCATGAAATTTTTGGAGCCATGGAGATAAGAACAGATAAAATGTTGGCACTAGCCGTAAACCAGGGAAATGAAACTTTGATTTTAGGAGCCTGGGGCTGCGGAGTTTTTAAAAATGACCCCAAAGAAATTGCTGAATTATTCAGAAAATACCTCAAAGGGAAGTATAAAAATAAATTTAAAAGAGTGGTCTTCGCAATTCTTACCAAAAAAGAAGAAATGTTGAAGCCATTTGAAGAAATACAATGAAACTGAATATAAAAAAATATAAAGAGCAAATACAGATCTGGCCTCAAGCGGGGCATCATATTATGGCTCAATATGATAACGAAAAAATCGTTGTCTATCAGTCCTATAAAAAGCAGATCGGAGAATTTGCCGTTAAACACCAGTTCTTTGGAGGTGGTTTCAGTTTGGAAAGAATGACATGGATAAAACCTAATTTTCTCTGGATGATGTTTCGAAATGGATGGGGTACAAAAGAAGCACAGGAATGTGTTTTAGCCATTCACATAAAGATGGATGCCTTCAAAAATTATCTGGAAAACAGCGTTTATTCATCCTATACATACAAATTGGGAATAACCAGAGAAGAATGGCAGGATCAAATACAAGAATCATCAGTCAGACTACAATGGGATCCGGACCATGATCCGTTTGGAAATAAAATAGAAAGAAGAGCGATTCAGATTGGTCTCAGAGGAGAATTCACGAAACGGTTTGCTAAAGAAGATATTCTGTTAATAGAAGATATTTCAGACTTTGTAAAAGAGCAGCATCAGTTTGTCCTCAATGACGATCTGGATAATCTTTGGATACCGGAGGAACACCCTTTATTATTCGATGATGAAGATCTAAACAAAAAATTAAGATTAACATGAAACCAGACAAACTCTTGCTTGCAGAACAGTCATTATTTGGACTTTCCCTGGGAGATGCATTTGGAGAAAGCTTTTTTGGAGAAGAAAGTCTGATGAAGGCTTATATCTATCAAAGAACTCTTCCTGAAAGAACTCTGGATTTTACCGATGATACCATTATGTCAATTGCTGTTTTCAGGTCGTTGGAAAAATGGGGCGAAATCAAGCAGGATGATTTGGCAGAAGAATTTACGAAAAACTATTACTGGGATATCAGAAGAGGCTATGGACCTTCCATGCATCAGTATTTCAGAGCATTGAAAGATGGTGAGAGCTGGAAAGATGTTTCTTATGCAAAATTTGAAGGACAGGGATCTATGGGAAATGGCGGTGCAATGAGAGCGTCAGTGATTGGGGCATACTTCTATGATGATCTTGAAAAACTTAAAAATGAAGCAGAACGATCCTGCGAAGTGACTCATGCCAATAAAGAAGCAATAGAAGGCACAAAGGCTATTGCCCTTGCAGCAGCCTTTGCCATTCAGGAAATATTGGGAATCATAAAACTTGATCAACAGGATTTTATTCAAAAAATTCAAAATGAATTGAATGATTCTGACATGAAAAGCAAGCTGAATAAAACCCTTTATCTCGACGGAAAACCAAGTACTGAATTATTGATAAGAACACTTGGAAACGGCGTCCAAATGACAGCACAGGATACCGTACCGCTTGTCATCTGGATGTTATCAAGATATAGAAGGAACTTCGAAGAATGCCTTTGGAATACCGTTTCAGTATTAGGAGACAGAGACACAACCTGCGCTATGGCAGGAGGAGTAAGTATTTTATACAGCAGCGAAAGCATACTTCCTGCTTGGACAAAAAGAGTAGAAAACTGGAAAAAAAGCCCATTTTATGATCATTGAATTAGTAAAGGGAGATATTACAAAGATTAATGCTGATGCTATCGTAAATGCTGCTAATTCATCTTTACTAGGTGGTGGAGGGGTAGACGGAGCTATTCACAGAGCGGGAGGATCAAAAATATTGGAAGAATGCAGAGCAATCAGAAACAGGCAAGGCAAATGTAATATAGGAGAAGCTGTGGTAACTACAGCAGGAAACCTTCCCGCTCAATATGTTATTCACACCGTAGGTCCTGTTTGGAATGGTAATGAAGAAAAAGAAGCAAAACTTCTGGCAGACTGTTATCATCATTCCTTGAAATTAGCAGAAAGTCTTGGGGTAAAAACCATTGCTTTTCCAAATATAAGTACAGGAATTTATAGATTTCCAAAAGAGCTGGCAGGAAAAATTGCGGTAGATGAGGTCCGAAAATTTAAATCAGATATCATAAAGAAAGCTATTTTTGTCTGCTTTGATGAAGAAAATCAAGCTATTTATAAAAAGCTTTTAAAATAGCTCCTGCTCATTCAAAAACAGGAAATACTCGTGCAATAGGGCAAAGAAAACCCGTATTAAACAAAAAATAAACTTTAAACTCATGAAAAAACTAACCATATTAACAGGCGCAGGAATCAGCGCAGAAAGCGGAATACAAACTTTCAGAGACGGAGATGGTCTTTGGGAAAATCATAACATAACGGACGTAGCAAGTCCGGAAGGATGGAGAAAAGACAGAAACCTTGTCCTGGAATTTTATAACCAACGAAGACGTCAGCTTCATGAAGTACAGCCTAACGAAGCACACCATTTATTGGCAGAACTGGAAAAACATTTCAAAGTAAATATTATTACCCAAAATATTGATGATCTTCATGAAAGAGCCGGCTCAACTGATATCCTTCATATTCACGGTGAGCTTTTCAAATCTTGTTCTAGTAACAACAAATCTCTCATTTACGAGCAGAAAGAAGATATCAAAATGGGTGACCTGGCAGAGGATGGAAGCCAGCTGAGACCTTTTATCGTTTGGTTTGGAGAAGATGTTCCCTTATATGAAACAGCAAAAGATATTGTAAAAGAAGCAGATATTTTAGTAGTTATCGGAACCTCATTACAGGTATATCCGGCAGCTGGACTGATTCATGATATTAAAGATGACTGTCTTTTAATCGTAATTAATCCAAATGAAACAGGATTTGGCTACGGACAAAGAGCTGTTGTCATGAAAGAACCTGCAACCAAAGGAATGAAGCTTCTGTTTGATAAACTTGTTAACCTTGCGTAATGAAAAATCAAATCAAATCAGGAATCCTTGGCGTTTGTATCGGAGATGCATTAGGGGTTCCTGTAGAATTCAGAAAAAGAGAACAACTTAAGCGCTCACCTGTTACTAAAATGCGTGCTTTAGGAACGCATCATCAACCTGCAGGCACATGGAGTGATGACAGTTCTCTGACGTTATGTCTTGCAGATAGTTTGTGTAATGGATATAATCTTGAAGATATGGCTCTGAAGTTTTTGCAATGGTATAATGCAGAAATTTGGACTCCTCATGGTCGTGTTTTCGATATAGGAATCGCGACAAGACAAGCGATATATAAAGTTAGTAAAGGGTATACCCCTCAATTATGTGGTGGAACAAGTGAATTTGATAATGGGAACGGATCTTTAATGAGAATTTTACCAGTGCTATTCTACATTAAAAATTTTCCTATTAAAGCACGATTTGATAGAATTAAGGAAGTTTCCTCAATTACTCATAGACATATTCGTTCTGTGATATCATGTTTTATTTATTTGGAATTTTTATTGGAAATCTTAAATGGAGCTGAAAAGTTTGAGGCTTATCATAAAATGCAAGAAACTGTAAAATATTTTTTAGATTATAATCCAGTCTGTTCTCAGGCAGAAATGGATAAATTTGAAAGAATCTTAAATAAAAACATATTTGAGTTTGATGAGGAAAAAATAGGTTCGAGTGGATATGTTCTACACAGTCTGGAAGCCTCTCTTTGGTGTTTCTTAAATTCAGAAAGTTATTCTGAAGCTGTTTTAAAAGCTGTTAATTTAGGAGAAGATACCGATACTACGGCAGCCATTACCGGAGGAATTGCCGGAATTTATTATGGATATGAAAATATTCCTCAGGAATGGATTGATGTATTGGTGAGAAAGGATGATATTGAAGCATTGTGTGATACGTTATTTAAAAAACTTCAAAACAATTGATGAATTTGGCAGAAGTTTATACCCTGATTTCAGAAAAAGAATTGCTGGAGATTCACGGGAATGTATTTAAAAAGTTTCCGACTAATTTTCCATTGCATTTTTATACAGGGAAGATTCCGGAAACCCTTGAAGATCAGCAACAATTTCTGGTGAAATTTGAGACAGAAAAGGAATATCTGTCCCACTTCAATATTCAAAATGATGGACAGTTAATAATTAATAATAGTGAGGATTTAAATAGAATAAATGCCTTAATTAAAGATAAAATTAAGATCACTGGAATTTCTGAAAGCAGACAAGAATTCAGCCAGGAGATCATGGCAATATTGGAAAAGGAAAAAAGATTTTTTGAATTCAGATTAAAAAACTATTTGGATACCAATAATAGAGAGGCGATTCCTTATGATTATTTTGAACAAGAGATAGATGTGGAAGATAATATCTCCGAACTTACCGAAGAAGAACAGGAAGCTTCTGAAAAATATTATGATGAGAAGAGATCAAAAATAAATACGTTGGAAGAAGCAGTTGAATTTTTGATCAGTGAAGAACTGAATGAAGATCAAATCAATGAAATCAGGAATAAGTCATTATCCTCAAAATTTGACAATCTGGATAGTCATTTTGGGGTTGGGATGTATTTTCGGAATATGTTTATATACCCAAATAAAAATGAAAACTTTATACAGTATTTAAAAAACCATGATCCGGAGTATATGGTTGATCGTGGAGAATTTGGAGAAGGAATGATTGAAGATTTTTTATGGAGAAAGCTCAATCATTATATCATTACAGAAGAAAGTAAGAAGAAGATTGAAGAGCTTCGTAAAGAGCCATTTGCAAATGATTCTTTTTGGTCAAACTACATAAAGGAGCAGTTGATTTCGTATAATCTTGATGAAGCAATTATTAAAGAATATCTCGATTTAGAGGATAAAAAAGATACTGATGGTGACCATTTTATGGAGTATCATTATCAGCAAAAAAGATTGTTAGCAGGGCTTTCAGAAGATGAGAGTCTTATATTTGAAAACATGAAACAAGATTTTTTAAATTTAGAAAGGCTTGTATTAAAAATAAAACATAACTATGGACGAAATAGAAAAGAAAAAGATAAGTAAATTTTTAAGCCTTATTCTTCGGCATCAGCCGGAAATTATTGGCCTGAATTTAGATGAAAATGGTTGGGCAGATGTAACTGAGCTCCTTGAAAAATCATCCCAAAAGAGAAAAGGTTTCTCTATAGAAGAATTAGAAGAGATCGTAGAAACCAACAATAAGAAAAGATTCGCCTTCAACGAAGATAAAACCATGATCAGGGCAAGTCAGGGGCATTCTATTGATATAGACCTGGCTTTGGAGACCAAACAACCCCCTGAATTTCTCTACCATGGAACGGCAGAAGCCAATATCCCTTCCATTTTAGAAAAAGGAATTGAGAAAAGAGGGCGTCAGCATGTACACTTAAGTGCTGATAAAGAGACGGCTACGAAGGTGGGAATGAGACACGGTAAACCTGTTATTCTGACCATCAGAACAGGAGAAATGCATCAAAAAGGAATTCCATTCTATCGCTCAGCAAACGGGGTTTGGCTTACAGATTTTGTGGATTCTGAATATATTTCAAGATGACAACCCAAGAATTTGAAAAAATAATAGATAATTTTGATCCCGAAAAAGATGATCTCAAAGATAAAGTAGAGGAATTATTTGATAAAGGAGCCAATATAGTCGATATTTTTCGCTTTATTATTAAGGTTCGTGACTGCGGATTAAGAGATGCTTATGATTTGGCCGAATCTTGCCCCAGCTATCATAAAAGATATAATATACAATAGACCCATGAGCAGAACATTTGTAATAGGAGACATTCACGGAGGATTTAAAGCCTTGCAGCAGGTTCTTGAAAGAGCTAAAGTCACATTCGATGATCAGCTGATTTTTCTCGGAGATTATGTAGACGGATGGAGTGAATCTTCACAAATTATACAGTTTCTAATCAATCTTTCCGAGAAGAATGAATGTATTTTCATCAAAGGAAATCATGATGCATGGTGCGAAGATTGGATAGCTTTTGGAAAGAAACCTGATGTCTGGCTTTTTAATGGAGGACAAAATACGGTAGAAAGCTATGTAGATTATTCTCTTGAAGATTTGGATATTCACCTTGAATTCTTTCAAAAGATGAAAAACTATCATATTGATGATGAAAACCGGCTGTTTATTCATGCCGGATATTCGTCTATGCACGGACCTGAAAAAGAAGTGTATGACAGCAATTACAGATGGGACAGAACGCTTTGGGAAACCGCCGTTGCAATGGATACAACGTTGAATAAGAATTCAGAACTGTATCCTAAAAGACTGCTGCTGTACAACGAAATATTTATAGGACATACTCCAACACTGGATATAGGAATCAAAACACCCGCCAATAAAGCCAATATCTGGAATATGGATACCGGAGCTGCTTATACCGGATCTTTATCTATTATGGATATTGACACCAAACAATTTTGGCAAAGCGATCCGCTTCCGTCTTTATATCCTAATGAGAATGGGAGAAATTAACAGAATTGAATAAATATTCTGGCTTTTATAACAATTATCACTTAAACGTCACAGGTCTTCAGAATCCGTGACGTTTATTTTTTAATAGCTTTACCTTTTCACCCTTTCATAATTTTGGGAGTCAATATACTCCTATTTTTCCCAAAAGATACCTAATTTTGAAATCTGAAATAAAGACTTCAATGAAACTGAAATATCTCTTACTCACACTGGTATCTACCTTATTATGGGGACAAAAATCATTTTCGACTCCTTTTGAAAAAGGAAATGGTAATCAAACGGTTACCTATGATGAAATGAATACCTATTATCAGGATTTGGCTAAAAAATCCAATACCATTCAGTATCTCAAAAAAGGAGAAGATGACAATGGAAAACCCATTTATGTCGTGGTCTATAATCCTTTTCCTGAAAAAGATCTCGAAAAACTAAGAAAAACAAAAGCCATTCTTTTTGTCAATAACGGAATCCATCCCGGAGAGCCGGATGGTATAGACGCAACCATGATGCTGATGAGAGATCTGGCTACAAAAAAGGTCAAAACTCCTCAGAATTTAATTATTGCCGCTATTTCTGCTTATAATGTCAGCGGAATGCTGAACAGAGGATCCTATTCAAGAGCCAATCAAAATGGTCCGGAACAATACGGATTCAGAGGAAATGCCAGAAATTATGATTTAAATAGAGATTTCATCAAAGCAGATTCTAAAAATGCCAGAAGCTTTCAGGAAATTTATCAGTGGTTAAAACCAGATGTATTTATAGATAACCATGTAAGCAACGGAGCAGATTATCAATATACTTTTACCTATATATCAACCTTTAAAGAACGTCTGGGGAAGGCTTTAGGTTCTTATTTTTATGATGATTATCAGGCCAGAAATTTGTCGGATATGAGAAAATTAGGATATGAAAGTACGCCCTATGTAAACATCCATGGAGATGTTCCTGATGTGGGGTTTGCTGCTTTTGAAGATTCACCCAGATATTCAACAGGATATACATCTCTGTTCAATTCTGTAGGAACAGTTACTGAAACGCATATGTTAAAACCTTATAACAAAAGAGTAGATGCTACCTATAAATATATGTTGGTTAATCTTCAGAACCTGGATCAGGATTATAATAAAATAAAACACTTTCAACTTGAAAACTTAAAGCAGTACCAGGCAGGAAAACAATACGGAATTCGTTGGAAAATAGATTCTACCAAGTTTTCTACGATGGATTTTAAAGGCTATGAAGGAAAATACAAACCGAGTGAAATTTCCGGGAAACCAAGATTGTATTATGACAGAAATAAACCTTTTACAAAAAATATAAAACTCTTTACCACAGCTGTTCCTACAGGATATATCACGATTCCCCAATATTATGTAATTCCGCAGGCACAATACCGTGTTATTGAAGAGTTCAAAAGAAATGGAATCCAGATGAAGCCAATTCTTAAAGACAGTACAATAGCTGTAGAATCTTATCAGATTAAAGATTTTAAAACCGTTAAAAACCCTTACGAAGGACATTACCTGCACTATGAAACTACGGTTGACGCTACAAAGAAGAATATGGAATTCTCAGCTGGAGATTACCTTATTTCAACCAGTCAGCCAGGCGTTAAATATATTATAGAAACTCTCGAACCCGAAGCTTTAGACTCTTTTTTCAATTGGAATTTCTTTGACGGAATTCTAGCGCAGAAAGAATACTATTCAGCATATATTTTTGAAGACACAGCTGCAGAGCTCTTGAAAAAAGACAGTAAACTGAAAAGTGACTTTGAAGCAGCCAAAGCCTCAGATAAAAAACTACAGGATGACGGGACTGCTCAATTAGATTGGATCTACAGACACTCTCCTTATTTTGAACAAAAAACATTCAGACAGTATCCTGTATATAGAGTATTGTAAATGTTTGATAAATAGATAATAAGCTAAAAAAGACGTTTCATACGAAACGTCTTTTTTATTTATCTGGGTAAACCTCTTTTCAAGGCTATTTCTGCTCTTTTAATGGCCATTTTCTCTTTCCAGTCCATATATTTCTTCTTAAAATTAGACTTCATAATGTCATCAAACTTACGCTGTACAGTCAGGTTCCATAAAGAATGTGCCTTTACCGCCCACGATCTGTCCCATGCTCTTAAAGAAATAGAGAAACTTCCGTCCAGATATTTCATCCAGTGCCACCATCCTGTAGGCATAAATAAAGTGTCACCATGCTCAAGGAAGCACTCAATGCCTTCCACACCATCCAATGCAGGGAATTTGGTGAAATCCGGGTTCTCAATATCGTAATCTTCCAATGCATACGTTGCATAAGGAATCTGGTATAATCTTTCTCTCCATTTATAATCAAAAAGAAGAATATGCTTTCTTCCGTTGAAGTGAGTATGGAAAATATGAGCCATATCAATATCGAAATGAAGGAACGTTACCGATCCTTTTCCACCAAAGAACATATTAGGGTATTTATCCAAAAAACCACCCATCAGTTCTTTAGGAGAAATATAATCTTCCAACAGTTTCGGGGCGTATTTTATAGGATCAAAAAGAAAAATTCTGAGGTCAGTAGGTTCACGCTGAATAAGATCTATATAATCTCCAAACTTCATTTTGGCAGCGGAAGAATTGATGGGAGCAGAAGGGTCTGCCTTTGAGCTGTCATATAGCGGAACCTCCACATCTCCTACAACCTCTTTCATATATTCCATCGTCCATTTTTGGTAAGCAGGCCATTTTTTTGCCATATTTTTGATGACAACGGGCCTTCTTGGCTTTAGATATTTTTCGAAGAATTCCTCTTTGGAAATGTCATCTACAATATCTATAGGCTTTAAAATAATTCCCATTTTACTATTTTTAATGTTACAAAATTATTAAATTAATATTTACAAACCCTCTGTTTGACTTTTTTTCATCTATGATTCAAATCAGAATTTATAATTTAGTCTAAATAAAAATTTTAGTATTTCTGTTTATTAATGAAATTTTGATTTTGAGTTGAAATGATTCAAAAAAATAGCCTATAGCTGAACGGTAGGGCAAAAACAGAAGTTATAATGAATATTAATTTACGATTCTGCGAATGTATTATTTTTATTTAATTGCCCCAATTTTAATCAATACAATAAATCTATTGATGTCATTCAAAATGTATAAAGGAAAGGCTTGAATGGAACCTAATATTTTTAAAACACCTTTTGGTGTGCTATTAAATTTCTGTAAATTTGTAGGTTATGATTGTTTTGATAACTTATTGTTTGAAATTGATAGAGCCTTTACGTGTTTTTCTATTGCAGTACTACCTTCCTGGAAACTGTCTTATAATAAATAATCTCAACATTTTATCTGACATTCAAAAAATATAACTATTTTTATAGTGATATTAATTTAACTTTTGCCTTTAAAACAGATCTTTAAAAAAAGTGTAACGAAATATTATAAATAAGAACTAATTGATCAAATAATAAGTATGAAAAAGAATTTTTCTTTATTTCTGATGCTTTTCTTTGCGGTGCTTACTTTTGCACAGAAAACGGTTTCAGGAAAAATCACTGACGACGACGGGGTTGCCATCCCCAGCGCCAGTGTTACGATTGAAGAGCCTGGTAAAGATGCTATCTTAGCCTATGGGATTACCAATTCTAAAGGAGAATACAAGGTGACCTTTACTTCCGGAGAATCAAATGTGGATCTTAAAGTAAAAGCTTTCAATCAGAAACCACTTACCAAGCAGATCAGCAACAGTGATCAGACGTTGAATTTTAAAATGCAGTCTGAAGCTACAGAAATTAAAGAAGTTCAGCTGAAAACCAAAATGATTACAGCTAGAGGAGATACAATTTCTTACGACCTTAAGGCTTTCAACAATAAAAATGACAGAACCCTTGCAGATGTGATGAAGAAAATTCCGGGAATTGAGGTCAATACCGACGGAACTATTCTTTACCAAGGAAATGCCATCAATAAATTCTACGTGAACGGAAAAGACCTTATGGAAGGAGGATATGGAACGATCAACAACTCACTTCCAAAAGATGCTGTTCAGAAAGTGGAAGTTCTGGAAAATCACCAACCGGTAAAAATTCTTCAGGACAAAGTACCTTCCGATCAGGCTGCGATCAACATCAAACTTAAAAACTCCGTTACCATGACCGGTAGAGGAGAAGTAGGAACCGGGTTCGGAGATCCATGGCTTTGGAATGTAAAACTTACCCCAATGTTTTTCGGACAGAAAAGCCAATGGGTGGTTAACTATAAAACCAATAATATGGGGGAACAGGTAGAAAATGAAGGAAATATACTTGCTTTTGGAAGCAGTTGGGAAGGAAGAAGAAGTAATATTTCTCAAAATAATTGGTTAAGTGTTGAAAATGCAACTACGCCGGATCTTCCTGTAAAAAGATACTTAATGAACAGTGTTCATTATCTTTCAGCCAATTATCTTACTAATATTGATAAAAAGAAAGAATGGGAGCTTAAAGCTAATGCAAACTATACCAATAATGCAGTAGAAAGAGAGTCAAATAGTATCACAAGAGATATTCAGCAGGGAACCCAGTATACTACACGATTCCTGAACAACTTCTATACAGATAAGCTAAAAGGAGAATTGATCTTTACCAAAAATGCAAAAAAAGGCTTCTTTAAAAATACAACCACCTTTTCTCAATTCTGGAATGGAGACAGAGCTTTTGCAGAAAGAAATGATGATAAAGGATATAGAATTGGAAATGAGGCTTTACAATCCCCAACATCCTCTTTTCAGAACTCTTTGAGTACCATTATACCGTGGAAAGAAAAGATGGTGAATTTAAAATCCTACATCAGTTATCAAAATGATAGACAAATTCTAGAAATTTCTCCAGCTAATTATTTACAGTTTCCATATAAAGACCCTGATAGTCCAGACCTTTCTACTATAAAATTCACTCCAGGAAGTTCTGTTTTACAAAGCTTTAGAATCAAATCCTTAGATACCTCACATTCTGCTAATATTAGTTTTTCTACAAAAGGATGGACATTTACTCCGCAGATAGGGTTTGATTATTCTACAGATAAGCTAACAACAAATTTTGATGGAAGTACCGTAAGTGGTAAACCGGATTTTGCCAGCTTAGCCTATGAAAATGATTTGAAGTTCTCCAGAATTAATCCAACAGGATCCGTAGGAATTAATTATAAATCTGAATCATGGAGTTTATTTTCAAACTTTCCTGTAAATTTTAACAGCATCAAAGCAGAAGACGCTTTCAGAAATGTTTCGAAATCTTTAAATAAAGTAACATTTACACCTAACATTTTTGCTCAATATTCTTTTGCGTCATTCTTTAAAGCAAGTATGAGTGGAAGTATCAGTAATAATTTTGGTGATATTCAGACTGCTTACGCAGGGTATATTCTTACAAGTCCGGGAGGATTCAATGTAATGAAGCCAAGCAACCCGATTCCAGAAACCAATACAAAAAATGCAGGAATAAGATTAGAATATAGAAATCCTTTAAATAATCTTTTCTTCAATTTAGGATCCAGAATAAGCGATGCAAAAAATAACCTTATCGCTTCAAGTGTGGTGAATTCTTCAGGATTTATGGAAACCGAATACCTGGAAAGAGAAAATAAAAGAACAAGCAATGCCTATTACGTTGAAATCGGGAAATATTTCCCAAAGTTCAAGACCAATGCTTCATTAAATTATAACAATACAATATCAAAGTCTCAGTCGATAAGAAACAACGATAATATTGATACCAAGAATAATGGTAATACATTAGGAATTAAATTCAACAATACCTATTTCTCATGGATGAGTATAGATTTTAATGCTTCCAAAACCTGGAACAAACAGTCTAATATTTATCTTACCGGAAATAAAGGAAAGTCTGAAGGATATAGCCATAATCTGAATGTATTTTTCTATCCGTTAGAAGGTCATACAGTAGGATTTTATTGGGATCAGATCAATTCGAAAACAGCAGACGTAAAATATAATAATGGTTTCTTTGATGTTTCCTACCAGTTTTCATGGATAAAAAAGAAAATAGATTTTGAACTGAAATGGATGAATATTGCTAATAGAAAAGTATTTGAAAGAATCGATATCAATAGCGCAACCATTACACAAACAACCATGCAGTTAAGACCTAGTCAAGTTATGCTGAGTGTAAAATTCAACTTTAAATAAAAATAAAACCAATCCCTTAGGATTGGTTTTTTGTTGAGATATAATGATGCTTTAAAAGCTTTGCTGATCAGCAGAAGGACCATAACTTCCCGGTAAAGGGATGTTGTTCAACCGGTAATATACGCCCAGTTGTGCTCTGTGGTGGGTAATCTGATTCAAAGCATGGCGTATTGCCCCATATTTACTCCAGCTAGCCAATTCATGACCGTCATTTTTGATCGTCCAGCTTGGATTCAGCTCATCTTCCGTGGCTTTTTCCAGAGCTTCTTTACCAGCCTCATAACTGTCATCTAGCTTTTTTATCAGATCTTCTTTGGTGGAGAGAATAGTAGGTTTGTAGTCTCCTTTACCGAAATCAAGCTCGGAAGTATTTAAAATGGTATGTGGCCATTCAAAAACTTCTACCAAATGAGTTGCAAGAGGCATCATTTTCATGCTTTTCTCATGAGGGGCATACTCATTTTTCCCTTCAGGGAAAAGATCAATAAACTTTTTTGTGGTTTTAAATTCTCCCTCCAATTCGGATTTTAATTGAGATAAAGTATCCATAATATTTTGTTTTTTAGCAACTTAAAGGTAGGTGTTTTAAATCTGAAAATGTTGTAACAAAATCATAATTTTTTTAGAGGGATGGAAGGTCTTGATACCACAGAAAAAACGGTGAAAAATAAAATTTAAAAAAATCTGTAACAAAATGGCAAGTATGATTACTTATTATATAAACTTCTGAAACAATGAAAAAGCTATTCTCAGTATTTCTTATTGCTCTTTTTGCCTTTGCGGGGGCACAGGAATCCAAAGAAACGGCTAACCGTTTCTTCTATGAGTTGACTTTCAAACCGAAAAAAGATTCGGCAAAGGTGGATAAAGTAATTACTATTCTGGATATTACTGATAAGAACAGGTCCATTTATCAGGACTATACAGTAATAGCACAGGATTCTATTATGAAAATTGAAATGGAAGCGATTAAAAAATCAGGAATGATGAGAGATTTTTCCAAATCACTTAAAACACCAAAAATTTCAGCAAGAATTTACAAATCGTATCCAGGCATGAAAGTGCAATATGTGGATAAAATAGCAAACGGATTTACTCCAACTAATATTGGATACAGTGAAGATCTAAAATTCAACTGGAATATCCTTAGCGACAAACAAAAAATTGGGGAATATAACACACAAAAAGCAACTACTGAATATGGTGGAAGAAAATGGACTGCTTGGTTTACTGCAGACATTCCTTTTCAAGATGGACCCTATAAATTTTATGGGCTACCTGGCCTAATTGTGAAAATTGAAGATTCTGACAAAAATTACTCTTGGGTATTACAAGGAAATAAAAAAATAAAAGACTATACAGAATTTTCTTATATTGAAAGCTTGATGCAAGCCTCAGGAGGAAAAGTGAATGAGCTGTCAAGGGAAAAATTTGAAAAAACATTTAGTGACTTTAAAAAAGATCCATTTGCTTCTGTAAGACCAATGATAACGCAAGAAATGATGTCAAAATCTATACCCGGGATGGATGGAACCGTTGGAGACATGATGAAAAAACAGGAAAAGCAGTATAAAGATTTTTATAACGCGAACGATAATCCCATAGAAAAAGATCAGGCAACTGATAAAAAGAAAAAATAAGCATTCATATCAACTAAATTATATTTTGAATCAACCCAGATACAGCAATGTATTTGGGTTGATTTCTTTTATGGCAAAACGTTATTTAGATTAAATTTAAATAGCGTATATTTGCAAGACTAAAAATTAGGCTTTGAAAGAGAAAGGATTACATAAATTAAGTGGATTCCCTAAAAACAAAATGGGGAAGATATTGGGATATGATAATGACCATCTGAAAATGCCCAATAAAATCATCGAAATGGGACTTCTTCCGGAGACCGTTTTCAGGATTTTGTATCAGGCTCCCTTCAATGGGCCTATGTATGTAGAATTTGGAATTGAAAAAAGCCGAATTGCTCTTCGTGAGGAAGAAGGAGATTATATCATTGTTGAAGAATTGAATTAATGCAGGAAAACAAGAAAAAACAGATACTTTTAGTCGGAAATCCCAATGTAGGAAAATCTACTGTTTTCAATACACTTTGCAACAAAAAGCAGAAAACTGGGAACTATGCCGGCGTTACCGTTGCCAGCCATTCAGGGAACTACGTATATAAAAACGAAGAGGTTGAAGTGATCGACCTTCCGGGTTCTTACAGCCTATATCCCAGCTCAGAAGATGAAGCTATTTTTTCCAAATATCTGATTGATGAGCAGAAAAACTATGCAGGAGTTGTTTACATTCTTGAAGCATTAAGTTTAAAAAGAGGCCTTTTGCTTTTCCAGCAGATCCAGGACCTTGGTATTCCTATGATTTTGATCGTTAACCAGATTGATCAGGCAGAAAGAAGAGGAATAACGATTGATATCGAGAAATTTTCCCAAGCCCTTGGGATTAAAATCATACAAACCAATGCCAAAGAACAGATTGGTATTGATGAAGTAAGAGAAGCGATTTACAATACAGAATTTGTAAAAGCAGAAAAACTATCTTTTGAAACTCCAAATGAACATAAAGACTTTATCAAAAAACTGGCCTCTCACAAAGGTTTTGATAATGAGTATAAAGCATGGATGAGTCTTTCATTAGGGACAGATCTTGGCAGAATAGCTTCTGTCATGGAAGAAATCAATGACTCTGAAACCAAGAGTTTGGTTCCTAAAAGATTACAGGTTCAGGAAACCGTTAGAAGATATCAGAATGTAGATAAAATATTAGAAGATGTAATTTCTAAAAAAGCACAGTTCAAAGAATTACTGACAGAAAAGCTTGATAAGGTTTTGGTTCATAAATTCTGGGGTTATGTTGTTTTTTTAGGCATCTTGCTGGTTATTTTCCAGAGTGTATTCTTCCTTGCAGAATATCCAATGAACTGGATTGAAAGTTCATTCTCATGGCTTGCCGCATTTACAGGAGAACATCTTCCTGAAGGACCGGTCAATTCATTGATTTCTAATGGAATCATTCCCGGAATTGGAGGAATTGTCGTATTTGCACCGCAGATCGGTATTTTACTCTACTTCCTTTACTTACTGGAAGATTCCGGGTATATGGCAAGAGTTGTTTTCCTTATGGACAGAATTCTTCGTCCATTCGGATTAAACGGGAAAAGTATCGTTCCATTGGTTTCGGGTACAGCCTGTGCCATTCCAGCTGTTATTTCTACGAGGAATATTGAAAACGTTAAAGAAAGATTGCTGACCATTCTTGTAACACCGTTTATGACGTGTTCCGCGAGACTTCCGGTATACAGCATTATTATTGGACTGATTATTTCTGAAGGGACATTTTTAGGCATAAAATACAAGGCCCTCGTTTTGATGGGAATGTATCTTCTGGGATTTTTAGTTGCATTGTTTTCTGCTGCTATTCTTAAAAGCTTCATTAAAAATAAAGGAAAAACTTACCTTGTAATGGATCTCCCTACATATAAAAAACCCCTTTTTGCGTATGATTTAAAAATGGTTTTAGGCAAAGTATGGGATTTCATTACTGGAGCAGGTAAAATTATATTCATTGTAAGTATCATCATTTGGTTCTTAAGTTATTTTGGACCTAAACAAAAGCCGACGGAATTTGTGGCGACCAACGTACACCTGGATCATTCTTACCTTGCAAAAATGGGTAAAGGAATAGAGCCTGTGATTGCTCCATTGGGATACGACTGGAAGATGGGAGTAGGAATCCTTACCAGCTTCGTAGCAAGAGAAGTCTTTGTAGGAACTATGTCTACCCTATACAGCCTGGAAGATGATGCACCGGAAGTAAAGGTGATCGATAAGATGAGAAGAGATGTAAAACCGAATGGAGAAAAAGTATTCAGCTTTGCAACTGGAATCTCAGTTCTTCTGTTTTACGCATTTGCAATGCAGTGTGTTTCTACACTTGCAGTAGTCTACAGAGAAACCAAAAGTTGGAAATGGACCGGCTTTCAGGTGGTTATGATGACAGGTTTGGCATATTTTGTGTCGATGATAGTATATCAGATTTTAAAGTAATGAACTCCTCACTAATTTTTCAGTACGTACTTATCCTAATCATTGTAGGATTTGCCTGCTATTCTTTATTTAAAGTACTTAGAAAGAATTTTGCCCCCAAAAAATTCAGTTCAAAAAGAACAAACTGCGATAAAGATTGCGGATGTTCTTGAGATGAAGATCAACGGATAATTGAAAAAAATGTAGTATTTTCATTTTTTTTAATTTAAAATATCCGGTTTGAGTATTCCAAAAGCGATATGTACTTTATTGTTTTTATTATTGGCTTTCCATTTGAAAGCTCAAAGCGATACGGCCAATATCAAATCTTATGCGGAGCAGGTCATGATTCGTGTGAATCTCGATACCAATATTGAGAATTATACCTTTTCAGAAGGAAAATATAAAAACGCAGGGAAGACTGTCTTTTCTATCAACAACAAAGTCAAAACATCAGTTTCACTTGATTATAAAATCATAAGTGCCACTTTATCTTTTGCTCCCAATTTTTTACAAGGCAATGACACTGAAAAGCTTAAAGGAAGCAGTTCTTATACAGATTTCAGTTTCAGGCTTTTCCCCAAACGATTTATTCAGAATCTTTATTACAAAAATGTAAGAGGATTTTACCTTGAAAATATGAAAGATCTTTTCCCTGAATGGCAGGAAGGAAGAGATCCATATATGCAGTTCCCGGATCTTCGGGTACAAAGTTTCGGAGGATCCACCTCGTATATTCTTAATAAAAATTTTTCCGCAAAAAGCATCTACACCCAAGGAGAATGGCAGACGAAAAGCAGCGGAAGCTGGGTTCCTTTTCTCGATTATGACGTTACCATCTTTAGAAATACCATTGATGGTATAAAAAGTAAAGAAACTCAATATAAAATTGGAGGAAATATCGGATATTTTTACAACTGGGTAATCGGGAAAAATGTAAATATTTCTCCCTACCTTGCTCTTGGAGTTGGAGGAAAATTCTCTCATTACCACAATGTATTAGATACCAATGCCAGTGAAAACGCTCAATATGTAACCATAAGAATGGAGGGAGGCCTTCACATTGGCTACAATACGGACCGCTTTTTGTTTGGAGGTAAAATGAATTTCAGTGCCTATGCTTATGATCAGAAAAACAATCAGACCATAGAAAATAATAACCTCTATGGCCTGCTCTATATCGGCTATCGTTTTGCTCCTCCGAGGGTTGTAAAAAACACCTACGATAAAATCCAAAAAAAGATTCCTGTTCTATAAGGTGAAGAGTCTTTTAAGTATATTTGCTCAGGAAAATTTAGAAACAAAAAACAATAAAATACAAAAAACATAATGTCGTTAATAAAATCTATTTCAGGCATTCGCGGAACTATTGGCGGAAAAGTAAACGATAACTTAACGCCTCTTGACGTGGTGAAATTCGCGTCAGCATTCGGAACCTGGCTTCAGAATAATAAAAATAAAAAAGATCTTACCCTTGTAATTGGTAGAGATGCAAGAATATCAGGACAAATGGTGTCTTCATTGGTAACAGCCACCCTTCAGGGATTGGGAATCAACGTTGTTGATCTGGGGCTTTCTACAACGCCAACTGTTGAAATAATGGTTCCTGAACTGAATGCAGACGGAGGAATTATCCTTACCGCTTCTCACAATCCAAAACAATGGAACGCTCTTAAGCTTTTAAATGATAAAGGAGAATTCATCAGCGGTGAAAACGGAGCCGATGTACTGGCTTTAGCAGAAAGCGAGGATTTCAACTATGCAGAAGTTGATAATCTTGGAAAATATGAGACCAGAGATGATGCATTTGACATTCATATTCAGCAGATTCTTGATCTTCCGATGGTAGATGTGGAAGCTATTAAAGCTAAAAACTTCAAAGTAGTGCTGGATGCGGTGAATTCAACAGGAGGTATTGCCATTCCAATGCTTTTAGATAAGCTGGGGTGTGAGACTATCAAGTTGTATTGTGAGCCAACCGGTCATTTTCCACACAATCCGGAGCCTCTAAAAGAACATTTGGGTGATATCTGTGAATTGGTGAAAAAAGAAAATGCAGACCTTGGAGTAGTAGTAGACCCTGATGTAGACAGATTAGCTTTGATTGATGAAAAAGGAGAAATGTTCGGTGAAGAATACACGCTGGTTGCCGTTGCGGATTATTTATTGAAACACAAAAACGGAGCAGCTATTTCTAACCTTTCTTCCAGCCGTGCTTTAAGAGACGTTGCTCATACTCACAATTCAGAATATTTTGCAAGTGCTGTAGGAGAAGTTAACGTTGTAACCCTGATGAAAGAGAAAAACGCAGTAATCGGAGGTGAAGGTAACGGAGGTATTATCTACCCTGAATTACACTATGGAAGAGACTCTTTGGTTGGGATCGCTTTATTTTTAACTCATTTGGCTAAAGAAAACAAAACGGTTTCAGAAATGAGAGCAGGATATCCTAGCTATTTCATGGGCAAAAAGAAAATAGAACTTACACCGGAAATTGATGTAGACGCTATTTTAAGCAAAATGGAACAGGAATATCAGAATGAAGAAGTTTCCACTGTAGACGGTGTGAAAATAGATTTTGAAAACAATTGGGTACACCTTAGAAAATCCAATACAGAACCGATCATCAGAATTTACACAGAAGCCCAATCTCAGGAAGAGGCAGATCAATTAGGAGATGATATCATTGCTAAGATTAAAAGTTTAATCTAAATAAATCATAAGAACGGAGCCCATAAAGTTCCGTTCTTTTTTATACCGGAATGTTTGAACATATAAAAGATAAGTTCCCTTTTCCAAAACATAAATGGAGGAAATTCCTGAGCAGTTTCGATCGTATGGAAGTTCCTGCAAAAACCCTGCTTTTACAAGAAGGAGAAGTCTCATATAATGCCTACCATATTGAAAAAGGAATTGTAAGAGCCTGGTACAATAACGACGGAAAAGATGTTACCTTTCAGTTTTTTCTGGAAAATACCATGTTCTCTTCCCTTGAAAGCTTTAAAAAAGGACTGCCCAGTATGGTCTCTTTTGAAACCATAGAACCCTGTGTTTTGTATAAGATCAATAAACCCGATGTTGAAGCTTTTCTTGAAGAAGTTTATGAAAATCGAGAATTGAGAACCCTTTTTATGGATGCTCTTTTCGAAAGGATTTTTGATTATATGAAACATTTCTTCTCATTCATCAAAGATTCCCCACAACAGAGATATTTGAATCTGGCACAGCAAAAACCGGAGATCATCAAAAGAGTTCCTCAACATTACATTGCTTCCTACCTTGGTATTACAACTGTACATCTCAGCAGAATCAAAAGCAAAATATTGAGGGAGAGATTGGAGTAGGATGGATGATTGAATTTGGAGGTTTAAAAAGGGTTAGCATTAATTCTGGCTCATCTTAAACGCAACCATCACAAGGAATAATGGGTATTGTTGAATATGATCGCAAAGGCGTTTCACTCAGCGATGATCGTACTTTGCTAAACGAAGTGCCCTTGCGAACAAATAATAATCATAATATCTATTTACCTAGCGATCTCTGCGTTTTTAACTCCATAATTAGGGTTATGAACCTCCACTCTCTCACTTTCAGCTCCCTTTCCTAAACTGATAACAAATGTTATCGTTTTTCAACTTTCATCGTAAATACATTTGTATAAAATTTAAAATAATGAAAGCAGCAATCGTATTTAAAAAAGGAAAAGCTCCCCAATATGCAGACTTCCCGGGGTTGGAAGTACAGGAAAACGAAGTATTAGTCTCAGTAAAAGCCGCCTCTATTAAAAATTTGGACAGAGCTAGAGCAGGAGGGAACCATTATTCTACAGAAAATCAGGAACATCAACCGACAATTATTGGCTCAGATGGAGTAGGATATCTTGAAAACGGAGACAAGGTCTATTTCTTCAGTAAAAAAGGAACCGTAGCAGAAAAAGCGGTGGCTGACAAAAAAATGCTGGTTCCCATTCCTGGAAATCTGGACTTTTCTACAGCCGCAGCATTGCCCAATGCCGTAATGGGTTCCGCAATGGCCTTAAAATTCAAAGCAGGAATACAGCCTGGAAGCACAGTTTTGATCAATGGAGCAACAGGGATTACAGGGAAAATTGCTGTTCAGATCGCCAGATTGTACGGAGCGAAAAAAATAATTGTTACCGGAAGAAACGAAGAATCACTGAAGTCTCTTCTCACTTTGGGAGCTGATGAAACCGTTTCTCTTCAGTTGAATGATGACGATTTTAAGCAAAAAATCAAAGAAATTCATAAAAAGACACCAGTTGATATCATTGTAGATTATATTTGGGGACACTCAGTAGAAATGATATTATCTGCATTCAAAGGAGACGGAACATTTTCCCATAAGACCAAACTTATAAATATTGGCGGCATGAGCGGAGATACCATTCAGCTTTCCTCACAAATTTTGAGAGGAACAGATATTCAGATCTCAGGTTCAGGGCTGGGAAGCTGGACAAAAGAAGAATCTTCACTTTTATTTTCAGAGATCATTCCGGAAATGTTTCAGGCAGCCGTAGACGGAAAAATTAAAATTGAAACTGAAGACATCTCAATTAAAGAGATAGAATCTATGTGGAACACTGAAATAAAAAGCGGAAAAAGACTGGTAGTAACGATTTAACCCCAATTTCCACTTTTTTATCCACAATCCTTTTATCGGTTTTCTTTTTTTACTATTTTTATAATAGAAATTTATGAAATGGAAAATTCAAAAAAAAGTTGCAACTTTGCATAAATATTTGAATATCAGTTTCAGATGTATTATTAATTAAAAGTTTGCCGAGGTTTGTAAGTATATTCAGACATCGGACCGACAACGAGGACACTATTGGAAGAGTATTTTGGAAATGAACTTGTAAAAAAGTTCGAGGAAATGATGGAAAACAATGACGAATTCTACTTCGATACCGAAGAGTTGGAAGATATCATTGTTTATTATTTGGAGCTTGGTGATTTTAACTACGCTGATATGGCTGTAAGTTATGGACTGAAGCTTCATCCCAATTCATTGGATATCAAGATCAAAAAACTTGAAATTCTTCTGGAATGGGAAGAATATAATACGGCAAAAGACCTTATCGATGAGCTGAAAGGTTCCTCCATGGAAAACACAGACTTTTTGGTATGCTACGCCAAGTATTATTCGAGCTTAGGAAACCCTAGAAAATCCATTGAAATCTGTAAAAAAGCTTTGATATTAGAAGAGGAAGAAAACTTCCTTCACAACTTTATTGCAGACGAATATGTGAATCTCGGAGATCCTTTTAACGCTCTTAAACACTACAGAAAAGCACTGAAAGAAGACCCTACGGACGAATATTCCCTGGAAAACTGTATGGTGTGTTTCAGCGACCTGAATAAGAGCGAGGAGGCTATTGCCTTTCTTAATGAATATTTAGATGAATTCTCCTATTCCGAAACCGCTTGGTTTGAATACGGACAGTTCTATTTCAACAGAAAAAATTATGACGAAGCGATAAGAGGTTATGACTATCTGTTGGCTATCAACTCCAACTCTGTGGGAGTATATGCCAATAAAGCAGCCTGTTATGAAGCGTTAGGACAATATCAGAAAGCGATCGATACCTATGAGGAAATGCTTGAGTTAGAATACACCAAAGCATTTACGTATTATAAGATCGGGCTTTGTAATAAAGCTTTAAAGCAGCCTATTCTTGCGTTAAACTCTTTCCAGAAATCATTGAGAGAAGACCCTCAGTTTTATCTTGCGATGATGGAACAGTCTTATCTTTACGAAGAAATGGGTGGAATGTCTGAAGCTTTGCATTATGCCAAAGAAGCAACCCAACTGAATGAAAACAATCTTGACTATCAGAAAAGATTAGCTTTCTTATTCATAGATTCAGGGAAATTTGAAGAAAGTCTTTCCTGTCTTAAAAAGTTGGTAGATGCAGAACCGTCAAGATTTTATAACTGGTATGCCTACTCAGAAGTATTAATGTTAGTTGGAGAGTATGAAGATGCTGTAACTGTTTTAAACAGTGCCATAAAACATCATTACAGAGCAGAATTGTTTTATCAGTTAAGCAACTGCTATTTCAACCTGAAAGATCAGGAAAAAGGAGTAGAATCACTTCAGAAAGCTTTGGATCTGGACCCGTCTTTAGTAAAGGATATGCAGAAAAAATATCCATTCATAAAAGATGAAGTGAAAAAGGTTAAAGCTAGCAAAGTGAAGAAAAAGAATTAGATTAATCTAAAAAATAACTAAAAAACCTGCATTATTGCAGGTTTTTTTATTGCTAGGTTTATTTAAAAATAAAACTGGTATATGATCTTCATTGAGGATTATATTATTTTTTCGGATTGGCTCTTAAAAAAATAAGCCCTCCAATAATAATTCCCGCTCCTATAAACTGCAGAAAGCTAAGCCTTTCCCCATCTATTATTCCCCAGATTATAGCAACAATGGGCATTACTAATGTCACTGTAGAAGCAAAAAGTGGAGTGGAAACTTTCAGCAAGCGGTAATTCATCATCATGGCCAACCCGGTTCCGAAGATAGAAAGTAAGCTTACAAACATAAGTCCCAGCATATTATCCTTGGAAAAAGTGAATTCATAAAAGAAACCTGTACTCACCAAAGCAATGAGGGAAGGAAGAAATAAAACAAATGAGAAAACGAAAGCAGACAAAACAGTAGAAGAAACCTCCATCAGCTTAGATTTTACAGTCGTCGTACTCATTGCATAACATAAGGTCGCCAATAATAACAGTAATATCGGGATCATTTTAAGCTCTCCACTGTCTCCTCCACCAAAAGCAAGGATGCAGACTCCTGTAAAGCTTATAAGTGTTCCTATAATCTGTTTCTTACTGGTTTCAAATTTCCAGACCAGAGCACCCACAATAATGACGAAAATAGGCATCATAGAGTTGATGATCCCCGCAATACTGCTGCTAATCTCCGTTTCAGCAATAGGGAATAGAAACATAGGAATGAAATTTCCTGTAAAAGCTGCCAGAATGAGCCATTTCAAATGCTTTTTAGGAAAAAGTTTATAATTGGAGATCGCAATTGGAAGTAGAATAATTCCTGCAATAAGTACCCTTAAAGAGCCAACCTGAAACGGATTGAAATGCTCCAGTGATTTTTTGATGAGTATAAATGAAGATCCCCAAATAATACTCAAAATCACAAGAAGTATCCATTTTTCTTTATCTGCGTTCATTGTTTTCGTGTAAGATTTTTAAAAATTCTTTTTTGGGAATCATTCTTGCCCCTAAGCTCTCAAGGTGCTCCGTATAAGATTGACAATCAATCAACTCAAGGCTTTTTTTGTGGCTTTCAATAAAATGAATAAAACCTGCTTTTGAAGCATTGCTTACCTTAGCGAACATACTTTCACCACAAAACATATTGCCGATCTGCAGTCCATAAAAGCCGCCAACGAGTTCGCCGTTTTGCCATACTTCAATGCTTTTGGCAAGACCGTACTCGTGAAGTTGAATAAAAGATTCCATCAGTTCATCAGAAAGCCAGGTTCCTGTTTGGCCTTTTCTGTTCACCTGCTGACAGTTTTTAATCACTTCCCTGAAATTTTTATTCTCCGAGAAGGTAAAAACATTTCTATCCAATATTTTTCTCATCGATTTGGAAACTTTAAGCTCTTCCGGGAAAAGAACAAACCTGGGATCGGGGCACCACCAAAGAATCTCTTCATCAGGATTATACCAAGGGAAAATACCCAACTGATAAGCAAACCAAATGCGTTCTACAGACAGATCGCCTCCAAAGGCAACCAGTCCATCATGACCGTCGTACAGTTCAGGGTCGGGGAATGAAATCTCGTTTTCGTCTAGTCGGACCATTTTTTAGAAAAAAAATCCCACTTCAAAAAGCAGGATTTATATTTAGATCTTTATTCTTTAATTAAAAAGGTAAATCGTCGTCGTCGTCTCCGGCAAACGGATTTTCATTAGAAACTGGAGAAGCAGAATGCTGAGGCATAGCCTGAGTAGGTTCTGAAGCAATATCAGAAACTTTCTCCACTCTCCATCCTGTAATAGAGTTGAAATATTTAGTTTCACCTTGTGGAGAAACCCATTCTCTTCCTCTAATGTTGATTCCTACCTTTACGTTCTCTCCTTCTTTGATATTATCTAATAAACTGATTTTATCAGACAAAAATTCTATGTTTATCGGCTGTGGATACTGTTCTTGGGTCAAAATAACCATTTCTCTTTTTTGAAACCCGCTCGCAAATGTTTGAGCATCAAAAAGTTTCTTTACCGTTCCTTGTAATTCCATATTGTAAATATTAACGATGTAAAAATAAGAAAATGAAATGTAATAAAGGGGGCCGTGAAAAAAAAATATAGAAATTTTAATTTTTTTCCTGCAAAAGTTTGGAGGTAAAGGAAAATGTCCTATATTTGCACTCACAAAAACGAAGCAAGCTCTTTAAAACTTACAATATAAAAAACCAGCGGATGTGGTGTAATTGGTAGCCACGCCAGACTTAGGATCTGGTGCCGTGAGGCGTGGGGGTTCGAGTCCCTTCATCCGCACTATGCGAAAATAGCTCAGCTGGTAGAGCACAACCTTGCCAAGGTTGGGGTCGCGGGTTCGAATCCCGTTTTTCGCTCCACACCATGCCCTGGTGGTGGAACTGGTAGACACGCAGGACTTAAAATCCTGTGCCTCTTTTGGCGTGCGGGTTCAAGTCCCGCCCGGGGTACAAGACCCTCTGTAATATCTTACGGAGGGTTTTTTGTTTTAAATAGAGACTGTTCTTTAAATAAAATATCTTATATTTGTAAGAAATACGGCTGTAAAGTGTAAAAACAGATCAGCAAAATCTGCGGATGTGGTGTAATTGGTAGCCACGCCAGACTTAGGATCTGGTGCCGTGAGGCGTGGGGGTTCGAGTCCCTTCATCCGCACAAAGCGAAAAAACATACTTTGTCGAAGTTGTTTTATAAGGTTGGGACCTCGGTTCGAATCTTTTTTTTCGCCCTACACCATGCCCTGGTGGTGGAACTGGTAGACACGCAGGACTTAAAATCCTGTGTCCGTAAGGACGTACGGGTTCAAGTCCCGTCTGGGGTACTAAAGCCTTCTGTAATTCAATTACAGAAGGCTTTTTGTTTTTGTTATATTTCTCTATACTAAACGTTTTTCAGCGTAATTTTCTATATATCTTCCTTTTTTTGTCAGTTTTTTTGTCAGTTCTCTCATACTAAAAGAAAATAATTTTACCATGCCATATTAAGACAGATACCGTTTAACAATAAAAAAACAGCCTATGAACTTAACCAATGACCAAGAAATTTTACAATCTGTTGTAAAGAAAGCATGGAAAGACCCTGCATTTAAAAGCAGCCTAATCCAGAACCCGATTGCTACTATGGAAAATTTTCTAGGACACCCAATTAATCTGCCGGCAGGAAAGAATTTGGCCTTTGTAGACCAAACCGACTCTTCTACCATTTTTATAAATATTCCGGCAGAACTTGATATGGAAGACATGGAATTAGATGAAGAACAACTGGATCTGGTATCCGGAGGAAATGCTGGAGATCCGCCTATTTATATTAAGCCCATCAACTCTGATGATAATATTTTTGGCGGAAAATAATCAGGAATAATTCTATGAATCGTATATAGTTCCTGATTTCAAGAATTATATACGATTTTTATTGTAAACGATATCTTTTTTATCAAATGATACTTCTCTAAAATCATTTGAATGGCTCTAAATCTTAACGAATGTTCAATGCTGTAAAAAACTTTTTTGTCATGAGGAATTGTAAATACATATTGTTTTTTTGTTTTTTACTTGTTGAAAATCATTCAATTACTTATTCTCAAACAAGCCAGAAAGAAAGCCGTTCATCTTCATTGATCAAAAACAGGGCGGACAGCCTTTTAAATATTGGAATAAAGCAGCAGGAAGCTGGAAATTTCGCAGAGTCTGTAATCTATTTCAATAAAAGTGTAAGCAGTTATTATGAGAATAAAGATTTTAAGAAAGCAGGTGATTGCTATAGCTATCTGGCTATTTCCTATTCTTTACAGGGAAACTACTTACTGTCTCTTACTTACTTTGAAAAAAGTATTTCTGAGTACAAAAAAGTCGGATATAAATTAGGTATTTCTTCCGTGACAAATAATATGGGAGGAACATACTACTATTTAGGTAAATTTCCTCAGGCTCTTAGTTGTTATCAAAAAGTATTGGACATCCAAAAAGAGATTAAAGATCCTAAAACAATTGCAATAACCACTCAGAATATCGGTGGAATTTATTCGAAGCTGGAAGACTATACGAATGCTTTAAAATACTATAGAAAAGCCTATAATGTATATACAAAAATCAATGATGTAAAGGCAATTGCTCAGAATTTAAATTCTACAGGATCTATACAGGTAAGGCTGAAAGATTTTGATACTGCCAATAAAAACCTCACTAAAGCACTTCAAATAGCCAATAAAGAGAACGATAAGCAGATTAAGATTGAAGTTCTTAATAATTTAGGAACCTTATTTTTTGAATTGTCAGACTATTCTAAAGCTTTGGATTATTTTAACAATACCCTTGTATTGGCAACAGAAATGAACAGCCAGCAATATATTGGGGATTCTCAGGTCGCCATCGGAAATATTTTTACCCAACAGGGAAAAAACCGAGAAGCAATTGAAAAGTGTAAAAAAGGGTTTGATATTGCTGAAAAAATCAGTTCTATTTTTTTAAAGAAAGATGCTTGTGATTGCCTTTATAAATCTTATAAATCCCTTGGAAACAGTGAAATAGCTCTTAGCTATTATGAAAAGGCAAATATTTTGGAAGATAGCCTGAACTCCAAAGAGACTTCCAATAGGATGATGAATATGGAGTTTCAGAAACAGCAGCTTACGGATAGTATATCATATGTAAAGAAAGAGCATGCGATCCAAATTAAACATAAAGAAGAGGTACAGAAAAAGGAAGAACAAAGAAATGTGATTATTATTTCACTGGGATTTATCCTTGTATTGGCTGGAGGGCTATGGAGCAGGCTTAATTTTGTCAGAAAATCCAGCAAAGCTTTAAAAATAGAGAAAGACAGATCTGAGCAACTTCTCCTTAATATTCTTCCGGAAGAGATAGCTGAAGAACTGAAACAAAAAGGAAGTGTAAATGCGCGTGATTTCAATCTGGTATCTATTCTTTTTACAGATTTCAAATCGTTTACCCAAACAGCAGAGAAAATGACCCCTCAGAGCCTGGTGGAAGAGATCAATGTCTGCTTTAAAGCCTTTGATATGATTTCTGAAAAATATCATATAGAGAAAATAAAGACGATAGGCGACTCTTATATGGCCGCAGGGGGAATTCCCAAACCAGATCATAACTCGTTGAAAAATATTGTTTTGGCAGGATTGGAAATGCAGGATTTTATGATAAAGCGCAAAGAGGAAAACGTGAAAATGGCAAAACCAGCTTTTGAAATGCGATTAGGGATTCATGCTGGGCCAATTGTTGCGGGCATTGTTGGGGTGAAAAAATTCCAGTACGATGTATGGGGAGATACTGTAAATACGGCTAGCCGTCTGGAAAGTAACGGAATGGTTGGAAAAGTAAATATCAGCGAGTCTCTTTATCTCCTTATAAAAAATGAAACGTGCTTTAATTTCGAATACCGTGGGAATATCCAGGCAAAAGGAAAAGGAGAACTAAAAATGTATTTCGTAAACATTATTGAATAAAAAAACTCTCTGAATTTAATAATTGGCAATTTTGAAGTAGAATTTGGCAATTTTACACAAAAACCACTCCATATCTTTACAATATTGAAAACGAAAGTACTTAAGAGCAGAAGATTCTAAAAGGTAATAAAGTTGAAATAAATGAATTTGACAGTTTTGCAGTAAAACTTGGCAAATCTATACAAGAAAAGCCTTTTACCTTTATAACATACAAAACAGAAGTGTTATGGAAGACAAAAAGGAACAGATTATACAAGCGGTCATTTCTAAAGCATGGGAAGATGCTGAATTTAGAAAGGAACTTTTAGTGAATCCTATAAAAGCTATAGAAGAACTGACCGGAGTAAAGGTGGTTCTGCCTGAAGGAAAAGAGCTGATTGTTGTTGACCAGACCGATAAGTCTAAAGTATACGTAAACATCCCCGCAGAGCCGGAAATGGATAATGTAGAACTTACAGAAGATCAGTTGGAGGCTATTGCCGGAGGAGGGCAGATGATTTGGAAAGATCTTGCAGACTCTCTATTTCCAACTTTCAAGCATTGTATTAAAATATAACATTCAATAAACATTAACATAAAATCTATTAATTATGGAAGCTAAACAAGCACTAGAAAACTCAAAGAAAAATTTAGAAACAATTATCAACAAAGCGTGGGAAGATGAGTCTTTCAAACAAGAACTAATCGCTAACCCTGCTCAGGCAATTGAAAAATTATCAGGAAAGCCATTTGACGCAAAAGGATCTAACATCGTAGTAACAGATCAAACTGCTCCAAATACAGTTTATATCAACATTCCTGCAAACCCAGGTAACATGGAATTAACTGACGTACAGTTAGAAGCTGTTGCCGGAGGAGCAAAACAAACAGGAATTACTATTCTTTGGACTGGAATCTGCGTTCACTGGTAGTCAGTCGCCCCAACAATTACAATATTTTTTTAACCATAAAAACAATCAAACATGGAAACTAAACAAGCTCTTGAAAACTCAAGAAAAAATTTAGAAACAATTATCAACAAAGCGTGGGAAGATGAGTCTTTCAAGCAAGAACTAATCGCTAACCCTGCTCAGGCAATTGAAAAATTATCAGGAAAGCCATTTGACGCAAAAGGATCTAACATCGTAGTAACAGATCAAACTGCTCCAAATACAGTTTATATCAACATTCCTGCAAACCCAGGTAACATGGAATTAACTGACGTACAGTTAGAAGCTGTTGCTGGAGGAGCAAAACAAACAGGAATTACTATTCTTTGGACTGGAATCTGCGTTCACTGGTAGTCAGCCGCCCCAACAATTATAATATTTTTTTAACCATAAAAACAATCAAACATGGAAACTAAACAAGCTCTTGAAAACTCAAGAAAAAATTTAGAAACAATTATCAACAAAGCGTGGGAAGATGAGTCTTTCAAGCAAGAACTAATCGCTAACCCTGCTCAGGCAATTGAAAAATTATCAGGAAAGCCATTTGACGCAAAAGGATCTAACATCGTAGTAACAGATCAAACTGCTCCAAATACAGTTTATATCAACATTCCTGCAAACCCAGGTAACATGGAATTAACTGACGTACAGTTAGAAGCTGTTGCCGGAGGAGCAAAACAAACAGGAATTACTATTCTTTGGACTGGAATCTGCGTTCATTGGTAATAAATAATTTCAAGTAAATAACAACTCATTCAGGCTAAGTTTACACTTATCTTGGATGAGTTTTTTAATAATTTGTTTCAACCCTAATTATCTTTTTATTATGATTATTAATTCATTTTTAAAGAATTTATACCTTAAATCTTTAACTCCTTTTGAAATACTTGATGCTAAAAAACAGCACAAGGTTACTTTTGATAATAATATTGATAAATCTTTAATTAGCCTGTGGAAGCATACTATCACAAAAGAAGGCTCTGATAAGGCTTTTGATGAATATTGTTCTGCCAACGGATTACAGGAATCGGACGTTCTGTCAATGGTTTCCAGATTATCCGATATTGAGGAACCTGTTCAGTATCCGATGTGGATACACACATTGGAAAGTGTAATACAGTCGGTTGAAATAAAAGAAGGTCATGATGACAGACCATTCTATGAGCTGCTGCATCCTTTTATCTCTTACTTTGAGTCTCAATTTCATGTAAAGAGTAAAGAACTGGAGCTGCATTTTTGTAATGAAGACCTCATGACGCAGCTAAAATCTGCTTTACATTTAAACCTTTTGAATATAGGACATCAGTTGTTTTTTGAAGAATTTAACAACTTCAAAGCAGTTTCTGAAACGGGATCTGCCCATCATGCTTCTGATAACTTTTACTACAAAAAATTTGTAAACCAGATCCTGGAAGATAAATATTTCACTCTATTCTTGAAATATCCTCTTTTGGCCAAAAAAATAACCTTAAAAACCTGCAATTTTTTAACACACATCACCCGTTTGTTTGATCGTCTTAAGCAGGATCAATTTGAAATCGAATATCAATTTGATATTCAGTTAAAAGAATTAAAAAAACTTTCCATCAATTCTGGAGACCAACATAATGGAGAAGCCACGGCTATTCTGGAATTCGATACTGTTAAAATTGTTTATAAACCCGTAAATGTTGGAATTACCGAAGCATACAATCTGTTTTTAGACTGGGTAAATGACAAGCTGGGTTGCGGCCTGAAAAGCTTTAATGTTCTTAATAAAAAAGACTATGGATGGCTTGAATTTATAGAACATGAGCCATGCAGAGATAAGAACGATGTAGAGACCTTTTATGAAAGAGCAGGAATACTATGTGGAGTAGCCTATTTTTTGAATTCCAATGATTATCATTACGACAATGTAATTGCCTCGGGAAATTGCCCTGTTCTGATTGATCATGAATCAATCATAGGACCTGTGATTCAGAAAACAGATAAAGAGGGAAATCCTATAGAAAAAATTAGACTTGGGAATATCTTAGATACCCTTTTACTTCCGCCCAATAATCAGAACGATCCGTCCTATATCTGTGGATTGGGATCATCCACACAGTTGGAAACGGAAATCTATACTCCCAAAATCATTGATGTGAATAAAGATTCAATGAGCATACGGTATGAAAAAAGACATACCAATTTATACAAAAAAAATAAGCCTATTTTAAATAAAAAAGCAGAAAATCTGGCAGATTATCAAACTGAATTTAGAAGAGGGTTTGAAAAAATATATAATCTTGTGGTTTCCAATAAAGACCTTCTTCTTTCAGAAGAATCTCCTCTGGAAAACTTCAAGGATCAGGAAGTTCGTTTTGTATACAGACCTACAGAAGTATATCTTAAGATCATGAAAAAACTCAATAGTACAGAGTTTTTGTCAGATTCTTTAAAATATGGAATTACATTGGAGTTGTTAGCCAGATGCTATGCCGTTTCCCGAAGCTGGTCGCCAGTTTTGGACATTGAAAGAAAGCAAATGTTGGCCGGTGATGTACCTGTTTTCTACACCAATACACTCTCTGAATACATTACATTGCCAAATGGCGTTGTTTCAGATGCCCTTAGCCTTACCGCGTTTCAATCTATCCAGACGAAAATAAAGAACTCTGATAGTACAGATTTTAATTTCCAAATGAAGCTGATCAACGAAGTGGTTGAATTATAATTGATAAACATAGTCTACCTGATGGCCAATACACAATCCTATAAAAAAATACAATTTTACCTGCATACATTTTTCCGCTATTTTATTGCGACGATGATGCTTTCCTATGCTTTTTCAAAACTATTGGGAACACAGTTTGTGACTCAGCCCAGTGCTTATGATAAACCTGTGCACCTTTTGAGCGGATTTGAGCTGACGTGGTATTATTATAGTTATTCACTTTGGTATGGCAGTACGATAGCTATTGCTCAGATTATCAGTTCTGTTTTGTTGTTTTTCAGAAGGACGACAAGATTGGGAATTGTACTTTTCCTGGGTATTATGATCAATATTGTGATGATGGATTTTGCTTACGATATTGAAGGAGCAAAAGGTATGGCGTGTGCATTGCTTGCCATGGGATTATTTATTTTCTTTTCAGAATATCCTGTTTTTTATAAATATTTTATAGAATATCCTCCTTTGTTCAGTAATGAAGATCGTCCACAATGGATCAATAAAATCAGCAAAATAAAGTGGGTTTATATTCCAGTGGTGTTTATCGGTTTCGTAGTTCTGATAAGCAGTCTGAAAAATAAATACATGGGAATCAATCAATTTTACGGAACCTGGAAAAACCTTGATAAAACATCTCCTATTGAGAGAATAAGCTTCCAGGCAGCAAATACCTTTGTGATAAACAGAGAATGTAATAATGTAAAAATCAATGAAGGAGAATACACCTTCACAAAAGACTCCCTAGTTCTGAAATCTACGATTGAAAATAATAACGAGGAGTCTCAACATGATACTCCGAATTCTGACGATAAGAAAACCCATCCATTCCTGAAAGGAAAATATACGGTAGATCAAAACTCATTGATCATTCAGGCAGAAGGAAATAAAAAAATGATTTTCAAAAGAGTCCGATAATTTAAAAAAAGCTAAATCAACTTATTATTGGTTGCGTAGGCTATGGCTTCTGTGATGCTACTGACTTCCAGCCTTTCAAATAATTTTCTTCGATGAAACTTTACCGTATCCGGAGAAATAAATATGGCTTCAGCAATATCATTGATGGTAAAACCTCTTGCACAAAGTTGTAGAATTTCTATTTCTCTTTTGGACAGTACGGCTTTTTTTTCGGTTTCCCATATATCTCTGTCCAGCCTATAGTGATATACTTTGTTTTCTCCATTCCGATAGATCTTAATATTTCCGGAATCTCTTTCTGATGAAATGGAAATGATGCAGACCGCCTTCCATATTTTTCCGTCCTTATTCAAAAATAGGGGCGTTAATTTTTGATTGACCAATATCTTTTTGTTTTCTTTATTGGTGATATGAAAATCATAAGAAATAGTGTAATCTAACCTATCTTCCAAAGAAATCTTATCATAAAAATCGAACCCTACAGAGTTTATTTTAAGTAATAATTCTAAGTCATTTTTAGGAACATATTTGAAATAAAAAGCATACCCCATTTCTAGAATCTGCTCCGGAGTATTGCCGCATAAGAATAAAGGGTTATCCGAAACATATTCAAACCCTTGTTTCATATAATCAATCACATAGATACTGGTATAAGTAGCTCTAGCAAATGCTTTGATAGACTCAAGATAACTAAACTGCTGCTCCTTCTCTTCTTCACTTACATGGCTAATCGTATTTCTATGATTAAAAAAGGAATCCTTTTCATTTGTGCTCATTTTTATCAGTTTTATACAAAAATAGAATAAAATAGATAATATAGGCTGTTTATTATAGGAAAAATTATTTTTTTCACACGAAAGTGCTTGATAAAATCTAAATGTTTTAAAAAATAAAATCTGTGACTATGAAAAGTATGGCTAACTACACTTTTGTGTAGTTATTTGATTATCAGTTAAATACTACAATTTGGTGTAGTGGATTTGACATTTATGCCAAGTAGATTTGTTAAAAACATAACCACCATGAGAATCACACAAAGTTATTTAAAGCAACTAGAATTGGAGCAGTTGACAGAGCTTGCCAAATTTGTAGTAGAAGAAAATTTCAATCATCATTCTGAAAGCAATATGCCCTCAATGGAGATTCAGGATGACGTACAGGAAATCTATGATGAAGAGCTAAGCTACTTCAACAACTCTGAAATTTTTGTTGCCAAAGACAATACCGGAAATATCCAGGGCTCCATAAGAGTTATCAGATGGGATTATAAAAGTAAGCTTCCAATTCAGAAGCTGTTCAATATTAATCCATTGGATATGAGTTTTTCTCAGAATGTATCTTCAATATGGCATATCGGAAGATTTGCAACCAATAAAAAGAATAAAGACCGTACACTGTTTAAGAAACTAATGATGTATGCTCTTACTCCCATTTGTAAAGATGAAAACAGTATTGCGTTCGCAGAATGCGACAGTAAGCTTTTAAGGGTAATGAATCTCATGGGAATCAAAACAGACATTATAGGAGATTCTATTAACTATCTGGGCTCAGAAACCATCCCCGTATCGATGAACTACGACGGATTGAAAGGCTTTTATGATGCTAACAGATACTTGGTCAGCTAGCCAACCGCCAATTATTTTACTCAAAAAAATACTAATTAAACACTTATTAAGATGAATGCAGCGAAAAGATTAACAATAGACTGGAGCTCTCCTGATGCTTTAGAACAAATTATTCAAAATATTAAAAATCCATTGGAAAACATTATTTCTGTAAGCAGAAGCACGGCTTTACATCATAAGGATAAGAAAGATGAAATTATATTTTCCAGCTCTAAAGAAATAAGCGATATCATAGAGGAAATAATAGTAAAAGCAAAGGCTAAAACATTGAATTTGACCTTTCGGGGACGACCTGAAATTTTTGATATATATGAATCTAATGAAAATGTAAGGGATTTGTGTTCAGATGAAATAAACCCTCAGAAAATAACCAAAACAGATCAGGACTGGCTGATTAATCTTGAAAAAGAAATCTATGGCTCCATTACCCAAAACGAGCTCAGCCTTTACGATCTTTCTTATAAAATGGCAGTAAGTGAAAGACAGCTGCACAGAAAAATAGCAGGTTTGGTTTACCTGACCCCTAATAAATATATAAGAGTTTTGAGACTTCATAAAGCAAAAATACTGATAGACAATTATATACAGAAGTCTATTTCGCAGATTGCTTATGCTGTGGGGTACAACGATGTGCATTACTTTTCAAGACTTTTTGCGGATCAGTATAATATCACCCCGAAGGAGCTCATCAACTCTTTGGAATGAAAAATAGATAATAGAAATATGAACTTAACAGAAGAACAAAAGAAAGGACAGGAGGTATTCTTTAAAATTATATCTGAAGCCTGGGAAAATGAAGATTTCAAACAATATTTGATTGATAACCCAGAAGAAGCACTTGAAAAATTCTTTGGAAGAAAACTCCCGATTGACAAAAAGATTAAGATAACTGATCAGTCAGACCCGGAATATCTGTATATCAATATCCCTGTGAAACCACAAATGGCAAACAAAGAGCCCGAAGAGACGATCAAAGACCATAAAAATGGCCGGATTATGACAGATTACAAAGGATTGTACAATTCTTTGCAGAAAATAAAGAAGTAAAACTGGCGTCAGAAACACCCGTGTTTTTGGCAAAATTATCAAAGTAAAACGGAATAATTTAACATAAGCTTAATTAAACAGACATAGGTATGAAACGAGTACTTTTTTTCTTAGGTCAATTAAATGACAGAGACGTGGAATGGATGATCCATAACGGGAATAAATTAGAGTTACCGGCAGGATATCAACTGATTAATAAAGGACAATCTATTGACAGTCTTTTCATTGTATTATCAGGTCAGCTATCTGTATTTTCAGATAATAATTTCAGAAATACAGTTGCTAAGCTTGAAGCAGGTGAGGTGGTAGGAGAAATGTCCTTCCTGGAATCAAGACCTCCCTCAGTGCATGTAGTGGCAACCAAGCCATCAGTAGTATATCAAATCTCCCGTGATGTGATCAGCGCAAGAATGGCTGAAAATTCAGAATTTAAATCCAACTTCTATTATGCTCTGGCATTATTCCTTTCCAACAGATTGAGAAAAACAACAGATCAGCTCGGATATGGAAATCCGGAAGAAGAAGATCTTATAGACAATAATATATTGGATGTTGTTGCTCAGGCAGGCTCAAGGTTTGGGCAGATACTGCATAGATTTTCAGAAGTTTAGATATCAATAATAATTCATTTTTTCAAATGAGGTTGTACAGGTTTATCTTCGTAATATTTACGGGGTTCAGTATCAGTAATTTATATGGACAGTCAAAAATAAACTGTGATCTGGTAGAAATTTCAAATAGAGCATTTGAAAAAAATCCAACCTTAAAAAGAAGTGCATACACTATTAGAAATGCCGAGGCAGACTTACAAATTCAGAAAAGTGTATTTGATATCAATGCATTTTCTGAAGTATCTGTAAAAACGAATAGGTATACTCTTTTTGATGCAGATCCTAAAAATGAGTTTGTAGATAAAATTTTAAAAACCAATACACTTGATTTTTCTGCAGGACTGCGGAAAAAGTTGAGATCAGGGCAAATAACCGATATAAGTTTAAAATATGGCTTTAATAATAATAACTTTCCTTATGACAGTTTTGACCAATATGTTGGGGCTTTCTGGGGCAATCATCTAAGTTCTGTTAATCTATCACTCACACAACCTTTATTGAGAGGAAGAGGAAGAGACATTACAACAATTTCAGAAAGAATTTCTCAGCTTTATATAGAAAATACTAAGAGCAATAATGAGTTTGCCAATTCTACAACAATCTTACAGATTGGGCAGGCATATTGGAACTACTATCTAGCCTATAAGAGCCTTGAAATTTATAAAGAAAACGAAGGCAGAATCCGAAACGTTTTCGAAGTTACCAAAGAACTCATCAAAGCAGACAAAAAACCTGCCGGAGATTTGGCCCAAGTGAATGCAGACCTTGCTAACCAGGAGAGATTTACAGCAATCGCTGAACAGAGTTTGTATGAAGCCAGGGTTAATTTGGGAAGAGTTATAGGATTAAGTAATGAAGAAAGCCTGCAGCTGGATATTCCTGTCAACGAATTTCCAGCTATTACAGAGTCAGAGTATCGAACAGGTCTTGACAGAGCTGCTTTCATCAGAATAGCGATGGAAAGAAGAAGTGACATTAAAGCGGTCGAAACCATATCCGACGCTTTGGAAATGCAGTATAAACTGGCAGAAAATAATACAAAACCACAGTTAGATCTTACAGGTTTCGTTTTCTATGGCGGAGCAATTGCAGGAAATGGGATCGATAAACTCTTTTCATCATTTACCAATAACGAAGGACGAAATATGGGAGCTGGAGCGAAACTGACCTTTACTTTTCCTTTGAATAATAATCTGGCCAAAGGAAATTCAGCAAAAAGTCTGGTTTCTTTAAATGATCAGAAAGTGTCGAACGAAAACCTTCAGCGGAATATACAGCTGAATATCAGTAATGCTATTAACAAGTTGGATAATAGTGTGATCGCCTTACAAAGAGCGAAAGAGGCACTGGATTCTTACACCGAAGCCTTTAACAGTGAACAGATAAAACTTCAGGCAGGCTTAACAACCATTCTGAACGTAATTCTCTTTCAGGAAAGACTTACCACTTCAGAACTCGAGTACCTTCAGGCCTACCAGCAGTTTGCCGTTGCCATTATCAGTCTGAGACATGAGACTGGAACCCTCATCTCCCAGGGAGATAAAGGATTTACCCTCAACCGGGACGTTTTTTACACCATTCCGAATACCGCTAATTATTAAATACAAAAACTATGTCAGCAGGTTTTTTTAGAAAAGAAGCATTAGAAAAACTATCTACTCCTGAAAAATTAGATCAGTTAATAAAAGTAACGGGCCCCAAAGCATGGATCGCCCTTTTTACCATTTTTATAGCATTAGGAACAGGGATTGGCTGGGCAATATTAGGAACCGTAAAAACGAAACTGGATGCCGTTGGGGTAGTATTGGGAGGAGAGGTACATGAAGTAGTTGCCACCTCACAGGGACAGCTCATCAAACTCAATGTTTCCTTAGGAGATCAGGTGAAAGAAGGAGATATTATTGCTACCATTCAGCAGCCTGAGCTTTATCAGCAGATTGAAGATGCAAAAGCGGTTTTGTCTGACAGAAAATTTGAAATGGGAAAACTCATGGCATATGGGAGCCAGGGCAGTCAATTGGAAGGAAAACTTATCAGCCAAAACAGAGTCAGCATACAAGGCGAAATAGAAGCAGAAAAAAAGAAAATGGCATTTCTCTATAACCAGTTGGAATCCGAAAATAACTTACTAAACAAAGGGCTTATTGTTAAATCACAAGTCGCTGGAACAAAACAGCAGATTGATGCATCAAAAAATATAATCGAAAGATTAAAAGGCCAATTGGCCGAAGCATCCAGTCAGCAACACAACTTAGGTTTTGATCTGCAGCAGAAAATAACCCTGCAGAATCAACGTATCTCCGAAGCCGAAAGAAACCTTCAGTTCCTATCTGAAAAATATGAAATACAGAATAAAATAAAAAGTCCCTATGATGGAGAAGTTGTAGAAGTTCTCACCGATGCAGGCGGAGTAGTAGTTGCAGGAACTCCATTATTCAAATTGAAAGATAAAGGAGCACAAAAACTGACAAGTTTAAAAGGAGTTCTTTATATCCCTTCTCAGGATGGTAAGAAAATAAAAAAAGGAATGGAAGCCTTCGTTGTTCCGTCTACCGTACAACCTCAGGAATATGGTTTTATAGAAGGACAGGTAACCTATGTTTCAGATTTTCCTATTACCCAGCAAGGGATGCTGACTTCTGTGAAAAATGATCAGCTGGCCAAAGGACTATTGGCTTCAGGACCTTTGTTTGAAGTTCATGTAGAGTTTAAAAGAGATGCGCACTCGTATAGCGGTTACAAATGGACATCTGCGAAAGGTCCCAATATTTCCATTAAGGAAGGAACCTCATGCAATGGCAAGATTACGATTAAACAGGAGCCGCCGGCAACAATTGTTGTTCCTGCATTTAAAAAATTCTTTGATCTGTACTAACCATAGTCTGCTAAAGATGGAAAAGAAGAAAAGTTATGTCATCGATAAACAGGCCAGGCCTGTAAGAGTACCTACAGTTCTGCAAATGGAAAGTGTAGAATGTGGTGCTGCAGCATTAAGTATTATTTTAGGTCACTTTGGAAAATTTGTTCCATTGGAAAAGCTGAGAATTGCATGTGGAGTTTCCAGGGACGGATTAAAAGCAACCAATATCATAAAAGCGGCAAAAGAATTTGGACTTGAAGCTAAAGGCTATGCCAGATCTATTGAAAAACTGATGCAGAACCCAACGCCATCCATCATTTTCTGGAATTTTAATCACTTTCTTGTTCTGGAAGGATTTACAAAAAATAAAGTATACCTAAGTGATCCCGCACAAGGCAGATATCAGGTTACTTATGACGAATTTGACGAAGCTTATACAGGGGTGGTTCTTACCTTTAAAACAACCGAAGCTTTTGAAAAAGGAAACGAAAAAAGAGGACTTATGGCTTCTTTGGCTGCAAGAATCTCCAATTCCAAATTAAGTATTATTTACCTGATATTGGCCAGTCTTTTTTTGGTCATTCCGGGATTGGTTATTCCTTCATTTATTAAAATTTTTATAGATAAATACCTTATTAATGGCTATTCGGGTTTTGTCATGCCCTTACTGCTCATTATGGGAGCTGTTTTCTTGGTCAACTCGCTTCTTGTTTATATTCAGCAATACTATCTGTTGAAACTCGAAACAAAGCTTGCTCTTACTACTTCCAGTAAATTTCTTTGGCATGTATTTCACCTGCCCATTGCCTTTTTTACACAGCGTTATAGCGGAGAAATAGGAAATAGAGTATCTCTCAATGATAAAGTTGCCAGACTGCTGAGCGGAGACCTTGCCAACGCAGCGCTCAATATCATTGTTGTTATTTTTTATGCCTTTTTAATGTTTTCCTATGACATCCCTTTGACACTGATAGGAATAGGAATGGCCGTGATCAATGTTATCGTGCTAAGGTATGTTTCAACAGCAAGAAAAGATGGAAACCGACGTCTGAGTAATGAAACCGGAAAATTATTAGGAACAACTACCTCAGGAATCAGTATGATAGAAACACTGAAAGCTTCCGGAAGAGAAAATGATTTCTTCACCAATTGGATAGGATACTTGGCTAAAGTAATGAATGCTCAGCAGGAGCTAGGATGGCTTACCATTAGGCTGAACGCAATACCGCCACTTATTACTTCCCTGACAACAACATTGATTTTAGGAATAGGAGCATTACGAATCATGAATGGAGAAATGACACTTGGAGCATTGGTTGCTTTCACGTATCTGATGAGTAACTTCATATCCCCAGTCAATCAGTTGGTTTCTGTAGGCGCTCTCCTCCACGAAACAGAAAGTGATATGAACAGAATAGATGATGTAATGAATTACGAAGTGGATGACCAGTTTCAGGAAGATACAACTGAAAAATCAAAACCTGCAGAAGAATATGAAAGTAGATTGGTAGGATATTTTGAAATGAAGGATGTAACTTTTGGATACAATAGTACAATGCCTGCTTTGATAGAAAACTTCAATTTAAAATTAAAACCGGGCAGCAGAGTAGCTTTGGTAGGAGGTTCTGGAAGCGGAAAGTCAACCGTTGCAAAAATAGCCTCAGGTTTATACAGACCCTGGAGCGGTGAAATTTTATTTGACGGAAAAAATAGAGAAGAAATCCCCAGAAATATCATTACCGAATCATTAGCCGTCATTGATCAGGAAGTGCTCATTTTCAACGGTACAATCAAAGAAAATATTTCTTTCTGGGACTCTACCATTTCTGATAAAAGTATTATTCAATCAGCAAGAGATGCTGCTATTCATGACGTAATTGCCGCGAGAAATGACGCTTATGACAGCTCTGTTCTGGAAGGTGGTTCGAACTTCAGTGGCGGACAACGCCAACGGCTAGAAATTGCAAGAGCATTGGCTGTAAATCCTTCTATTCTCGTGATGGATGAGGCAACCAGCGCATTGGACCCTACTGCGGAAAAAATAGTCATGGATAACATCAAAAAAAGAGGGTGTACCTGCCTGATTGTTGCCCACAGGTTGAGTACTATTATAGATTGTGATGAAATCATCGTCATGGAGTACGGAAAAATCGTAGAAAGAGGAACGCATCAGGAACTTATGAAGCTCAATGGAGTCTACTCCAGATTAATTGAAACAAAATAAAACCTTAAGCCATGTCTGTAAAAGAAAAAATATTCATAAATGTTGAGAATCCTTTTACCCTGAACGAGACAGACAAATTCTGGATGGTACTTTCAGGTGAGGTAAATGTGTTTTATACCAAAATAGATGCTGATGGTAACTATCTCATACCCTTAAAGCATTTTTATACCCTACAAAAGGGAGAAATTCTATTCAGTTTACTCACAGAAGAACATACAGAAAACACCAGGCTTATTGCATTTTCAAGTGATGCGAAACTGCTAACCATTGATAAAAGCAAGCTCCTTGAGATGGATCATTTCTTCCTGAAAAATATGATGAACCAATGGATCTCAAAAACGACATCCGTAGTAAGCAGCATCAACAGTCCAAGAGTCTATAAATCATTGGATGACTATAAAATAACTCCTTTAGAAAAAGATACCATTGCTTTTCCATCAAGCGGAATCAATTGGGTACAGATTCTGAAAGGGGAAGTTAATATTTATGCAGAAAGTACAAATATCAATTATGATAAACTTCCCGATTTTCTTACTCCAGTATCCAATAAACTTTGGATAAAATCTTTAGATAATGATACGGAGGTTAAGGTGATGAGTACACGGGAAGTTCTTCAGGAGGATGTCTACTTTCTACTCTCCTTAAAAAAGCTTGAAGAATACTTTTACAGCCGGCTTAATAAAATTATTGATACTCAGAAACAGGAAGAAAGCAGACACTTTCAGGAAAAGAGAATCATTGAAGAAGAAAGCATAAGAAGTACTTTACAGAAAATAAGATCCATTGTGGCAGGCAATGAAGAACGTATGTATACGGAAGCTTCTCATACTTCTCAGAAGAAAAATACCTTGTTTTCTACGTGCAGATTGATAGGAGAACAGTCAGGATTCAAAATGGATGAACCCAAACACATAGAATCTTACGAAAACAGTATGACCAATCAGTTGTACGCGATAGCAAAAAGCTCCAAAATACGCATCAGAAAAATTATTTTAAGAGGGATATGGTGGAAGGAAGAAAACGGACATTTATTGGCCTTTACCAGAAAAGATAATCTTCCGGTTGCTTTACTTCAAATAAAATCAGATAGTTATGTCCTGAAAAACCTGTCGACCGGAGAAGAAGTTCTGGTCAATGATGAGGTTGCAGATACACTGGAGCCTATTGGATATATGTTTTTCTCTGGATTTGACGTGAAGATGACTTCCCTCAAAAAAGTAGCAGGCTTTGCGATAAGAGGTGTTAAAAAAGATGCTAAGTTTTTGATCCTAGCAGCTTTATCTGGAAGTCTGATAGGTCTGTTGGTACCAATTCTGGCAGGAATGATGTATGATGACGTTATCCCTACAGCAGACAGATCACTTCATACAGAAGTATTTGTCATTATGCTGATGATTGGTCTGGTAACAGCCGGGCTGCATTTGGCCCAAGGAGTTTTGCAGCAAAGAGTAGAAACAAAATCCAGTATTAATTTACAGGCCGGAGTGATGGATCATATGCTGAGGCTGCCTGTTACCTTTTATAAAAGATTCAGCGCAGGAGACCTTACCAACAGAGTTTTAAGCATCAATGCTATTCGTCAGATTGTTTCAAGTACTTTGATGACAGCAGTGCTGAGTGGAGCATTTTCATTTGTGAACCTTGTTCTTCTTTTCTACTATCAATCTCAGTTAGCATGGATTGGAGTGGGGTTAGGAGGAGCAGCGGTTGTTTTTATGATTACTATAGGTTGGCTAAAACTTAAATATGATAGGCAAGTTTCTAAATATCAGGGAGAAATACAAGGGTTCCTTTTTGAATTTCTATCCGGGATTTCCAAAATAAGAATAACAGGAGGAGAAAGAAGAGTTTTTACTTTGTGGGCAGATAAATTTTCAAGACTGAAAAAATTAGGATTCAGCTCCGGAAGCTATCAGAATTTTGTGGAAACATTTAATGCATCATATCCGCTGTTGACAAACATTTTTTTCTTTTCCTTTCTGTATTATACGGTTCTTAATTCGGATAAGATGACAACGATGCTTACAGTAGGTGCTTTTATGGCATTCATCACTGCATTTAACCAGTTTCTGAATGACAGCCTTAGATTAAGTATGGCTTTAATAACTTCGCTTAATGTAGTCACTCTTTATGAGAGGGTAAAACCTATTTTAGAAGAAGAAACAGAGTCTGCAGACCAGAGCGTAGATCCGGGAGAACTTGCAGGAGATATTGAAATGAATTCCGTTTCTTTCAGGTATAATGAAGATCAACCATTAGTACTGAATAATGTGACTTTCAAAATCAAACCTGGCGAGATGGTTGCTTTTGTAGGCGCTTCAGGATCGGGAAAATCTACCATCATGAGATTGCTTTTAGGATTTGAACATCCTGAAGTAGGATCTATTTATTTTGATGGAGATTCTTTCGATTCTATGAACAAAGAACTGGTGAGAAGACAAATTGGAGTCGTTCTGCAAAATGGATCTTTGATGTCCGGAAGTATCTATCAGAATATTGTCGGAAATTCAGAACTTACATTAGACGATGCTTGGGAAGCAGCCCGCATGGCAGGTATGGAGGAAGATATCAGACAAATGCCTATGGAAATGCACACCGTAATCAGCGAAGGAGCCGGAACTTTCTCAGGAGGACAACGACAACGACTTATGATTGCCAGAGCTATTGTTCATAAGCCAAGATTATTATTCATGGATGAAGCAACCAGCGCGCTGGATAACAGAACTCAGAATATCGTTTCAGAAAGCCTGGATAAACTTCAGGCAACCCGTATTATCATTGCTCATAGATTAAGTACTATTAAGAACGCAGACCGTATCTACGTTATGGACAAAGGAACAATCGTAGAAACAGGAACATATGATGAACTTATGGAATTGGATGGCCTTTTCTCTCAATTGGCAAAAAGACAGATTGCATAATTCTAAAATATAAACATTACCCAATTGAAATATAACCAGGAACTTGAGTCATATCTTCAGAATAAATTTTCTTTAGAGGCGATTGCTACAATCACTTCTGAAGAAAATTTTTCTATTCGATTTTGGGAAGATTATCTGCTTTCGTCTGGCAAAAACGGATTTCAAATATTACAGGATTTTTATCCTCAATTGTACTTTCCCGTACAAACAGAAATCAATAAAACAGAGCATTACATCAATGCTGTTTTAAAAGGTAAAGATTCATATGAAACCCTTCAGGAAAATATTCAATTAAATGACAAAGAGTGTGTTACAATCAAAGTGTATGATAGTGTTGCAGGAGCCATCCCAGTAATATCCATCAATGATTGTGAAGATTTTTCAACCTTTGTACAGTGTTTTCTTCATAAAAACAACCCGGTGCCAGTCCCTCAGTCTATGGGAGCATTTTTAGCCAATGGAATCAATAATTGGGCAAGAATTCATGATTTAAAAGAAAAATGGACCAGAAATAATCCTTTTGGAAACTGGAACACAGAATTTTCCCAAAACATTCTTCCCCATCCCGAAATGTATAAAGACAAAATAATTGTCTTAAGTGCAAAACCTTACAGCAATGTTCCGGCAGATAAATTAGGCCTTTCTGGCGCTGAATGGAGAGCATATTCCTATACCATACGACTGGAACACGAATGTACCCATCTTTATACTTTAAAAAAATATGGCAAAGCATCTAATAATCTGCATGATGAGCTTATAGCAGACTATATAGGAATATGCAAAGCTTTCGGGAAATATAATAAAGAATGGATGCTTGCTTTTATGGGGCTTGAAGATTATCCTCAATATAGAAAAGGAGCCAGGCTGGAGAATTATCTCAATAATCAAGTCTCTGAAGAGAACTTTCAAGATATAACCCATATCATCAGAAGTGCCATTGAAACCATAGCCCATTTTGATAACGAATTAGGTACCATACAATCCGATAGAGATCAAATGGCAAGAATAGAAACCCTTTGTGAAACAGATATCATTGATATAGCCTCCGGCAGAGGAGGCTATATGCTAATGACGAAATATAATGAAAAGGAGATAACAATGGGATAAACGATTAATCAATAGTCGTTAAATAAAATTCAGGAAACTTCTTGATAGGCTTTCCGGTAGCAATATCAAATGCTATTTTTACACAGCTTGCCGCTCCCAAAGAAGAAGCAATAGACAATTGTGGCGGAGGAAGCTGTTTATTTTCGTTGAGGTATTCTTCAACGATATCTTCTAGCCATTTCTGAGGATGTCCCCAGTATCTCATATGGCTCGAAACATACTGTACCACACTTACTTCATTGAACTTTTCTTCCTCTTTTTTCAAAGAATCCAGCCCCATGCTTTCAGAAATCACCATTACTAAAGCTCCCCAACCCAGATTATAGGGATGGAGTACGGGAATACTTTTTTCCTGACATATTTTATCAAAAACAATAGGAATATCAGTAGAAAAATCCAGTGCATTGATGGCAATGTGATGTTCCCCAATGATCTCAGATACATTGCCTTCATTAATGAATTCACTGTGGAATCTGATATTGGCATTTGGATTAATGCTTTTCAGTCGGTGATAAAGAGTTTCTGCCTTATAAGAAGAAATGTCCTGGTGTGTATAATTTTGTCTGTTGAGGTTAGAATGCTCAATGGTATCACCATCTACAAGGGTAATATTCTCAAAACCAAAACGTAAAGCGCACTCCGCGATATTGCTTCCAATGCCGCATCCTGCAAGGAGAATAGAAAAGTCTTTAATCTTATTCTGCTCTTCTTCTTTTACGTATAATCGGTTTCGAGAATATTGTTCTTTCATCGTTAATAGTTTAGATACAAAAATAGAAGTATGCTTAATAAGTAGAACTACACAAAAGTTTAGTTTTTAGAAAGTGTGCGAAAAAAGAATGAAATATTGAAGGCCGTTGAAAATTAAAAAGCTCCTCCAAATAATATGGAAAAGCTTTTATTCTATCATTTTTTGTCTTCGGAAGGCAAATCTTTGAGCAGTTTTTTATCTTCAAGATCCTTCAGAACCTTTTCAATAGCCAATTCTGCCATCTGTTTTGCCAGAATACCTTTAAAGAGCTTATAATTGGTTTTTAGATACCATTTTGCAGCCTTTTGTTTGGTGCGGTCCCACCAGTTCTTCTTATAATATTGGTCCAAGATTTTCTGAACGGCAGGATACTCTTTTGCTTCTTTTGCAAACATAGATCCGGTCGCAAGTACCTCAATCATTTTTTCAATCCTGTTTTCCAGCTTTGGCTGAAGTTTAATAAGATTTTCAGTATTAAATTCCGGCCATTTATTAACTGTTCTTCTGATAGGATTTCTGGTTTTCCTGTTCAGTTCGTTGAGATCGGGAATGATAGGAAGAAATACCTTTTTCGTACGGGGATCTTTATATTTTAGCTTTTCAATCATTTCAGGGGTCCAGCTTCTGTGAATATAATGTACATTTCCATTGTCAGGATCATATTCAAAAGAAAAATAGATCTTAAAAAAGTTTTTAGAATTGTTTCTGCCCAGGAAGAAATCATGATGCCTGAAATTAATATCCAGAAAACCTCCGAAGGCAAATACCGAAGAACATGCAATGGCATTATCCTCCTGCTTACCACGGGCACGATTTCTTACTGGGAAAACTTCTCCGATTAAATACTTTCCCGTATTAAAATTGACAATTTCTCTCCTTTTAAGTCTGGATTGATCCATTAAAGTTCCCAAAAGCGATGGAATCACAGAGATAATATCTTCAGGTTGCTTGTAGTCGTCCGTAAAAATATGATCCGGGAAAGGGTCAATCATGATCATTCCGAAACGGTCATCTTTATAATCCCATTCTCCATCGGTTTTTTCTTTTGAAGGATCTTTGTGCCCATAACGTTCTTTCAGAATTGTAAGAACTTCTCCAATAGGTTCATTGTTGATCACCCCACCATCTACTCCCACAAATTGAAAGGGATCCGGAACATCTTTAAGCTCAATGGAATTATCATTTTTTATAGAAGGATTCATCGTATTATGAAGAAGCTTCTTGGAGTTGTTCTTAATATATTCAGTAGTAAACTGACGATCAAAAAATTTTCTGAAGCCGAGCCCAATAGGAAACGCTCCCGTTGCAATAGTTGCCAGTTTTAGACGGTCAACATCCTGCTGATTGCCTCCATAAGGGGTAAAAGGAAGATAAAAATCTTTATGTAAAGGATTGTTTTCGTCATAATCAAGCTTGAAATGAGAAAGGACAAAATGATCGAAGGTATTATAACTTGGATAAACTTTTGGATGCGTTTGATTCTTTCTGATTTTCCCCAAAGGAGTGGCAAAATCTATCGTAAGAGGAACACTTCTGAGCATTGTCTGAGAAAGAAGAATTTCCAATTGGTCAGAGATATAGGACGGTTTTTTTCCGCTTTTCCGCTTGTTTTTAAATGCATTATCGCAAATTTTGTCAATAAAGTTGGAATTAAGAAGTGACGTTATTTTCTCATCATTCAAATCATCCAGAGAAAGTGCTTTTTCAAATACTTTTTCAGGATCGTTTTCCTGATCATTCATGAGTACCCAGCTGTCATAGAGAAGATTCTCTTTTAAAGAAGTTGGGCTTTCAGGATCAGTTACTGGGTTTATTTTCCCATTCATTGCATAAATGGCTGACATTACCGTGGTCATTCCCCCGGCAGAAGCTCCTCCCATTGCGTCTATAACAACATTGTGCTTAGGAACATACTGGAGAATTTCAGGATCCCAACCTTCCGGTAGTTTTCCCTGCTTGGCTTCTTCCCAAAGCTGAAGAATTTCGAAAAGATAGTCCATGACACCTGCTGTATAGCAGCCTGCAGATACCGCTCCTGCCATAGTGATGCCTATGTGGAAGGTATTGTCTTGTGTTGATGAGTTTTCCATGGTATATGATTGTTCTTGTTTTTTTCTATAAAATCATACGACAAAACCCTCCTTCATCTATAGTTTTAAAATAATATGATCACTTTTTATTCTAAAGTGTTACCATGGCGAAATTAGGATAATTTCAGAACAAATGAAATTACCCTTTTGGGGAATAAAATGTTTTTTTGTATTAGAGAAATTGTGGAAACGCTATATTCTATTTTCAAGATTTTCCAGTCTTGCGAAAATGTCGGTAAAAATATTCTTTTCGCTTGTCGAAACATATCCTACAATTTTATAGAATACCTGATCTTCTGTATTCTTAAGTTGAACTTCTGAAGCATACTGAAGATTTCCATCGGTAAGAATAAGCAGTTTGGTAGCAGCATCTTTTGTAAGATCAGAGGTATTCAGAAAAAGAATATCCCCGTAATGATGTTGGGATAAGAGTTTCTTTTCCGGGGTAAATTCGTATACCAAATTTACAGATGCTAATATTTTTTGCAACACAGCTACGTTTGGATCAGAATTTTCGGTAATCGTTTTTGTTTCCTGGCTATTTTGAATGGCCAATTCTGGAAAAAGCATCAGTTGATCGATATCTGAAACACTTACCAACTGATTCACCTGTAGAGTTTCCGTTAGTAATTTATCCAAATTAAGATTAAAATGATTGGCAACCTTTAGTATTGTTTCTATTTTCGGTTCTGCGCGCCCTTCTTCATAAGAGCTTATTACTCCTCTGTTTAAATCAAATAAATCAGCAAAAGCCTTTTGGCTTAGTCCTTTTACCTGTCTTATTTTCTTAATATTCGTTCCAAAGAAGCTCATTTTGTCTAATCTTTTTTGCAAAGATAGAGAATCTGAAATAAATAATTGCTAATAATATTTGCAATTTGGAAATATTATGCTATATTTGTGTGGAAGAATTATGAACACAAAACCAGCCATCATGAAAAATCAAATATTCAGAACAGTCAAAGACTGGTTGTTAGATTACGAGTTTAACATCACGTTGGAAGATGAAGCTCAGAGAATCCTTATTATTGAGAAAGAATCCAACGGGATAAAAAATATGATCCTTATAATATCAGATTCTATTCTGATTATGGAACAATTCCTTTTTGAAATCAAAAATCCATCCGAAAAAACATTCCTGAGACTGCTTCAGAAAAACAGAGATATTGTTCACGGAGCTTTTGTTCTGGATGGTACCGGGAGACGGGTTATTTTCAGAGATACCCTCCCCACTGATAATATGGCACAGAACGAGGTGATGGCTTCCATCAACTCACTGGGAATTCTGGTAGGAGAATTTACCAACGAAATGCTTGAAATGAGTAAGTAATTCACAAAAGATATTTAAAATGAACATTTTTAAAAGATTGTTAACAATCGGAAAAGCAGAGATCCATTCTGTGATCGACAACTTTGAGGACCCCATCAATTTAACAGAACAGGGAATCCGTGAAATGAAAGAACAGCTTTCAAAAAGTATTGAAGCACTGGCACAGCTGAAAGCATTGGCAATCCGTAAAAAGAATGAAGCCGAAACGGAAGAGCAATTTGCAAAAGATTACTACAACAAAGCCGTTGTTATCGTTCAGAAAGCAGAAAAAGGAGAAGTGGAAACCTCAGATGCAGACCGCTTAGCCAAAGAAGCATTGAAAAGACATACTTCTTCGCAGGAAAAAGCATCAGATCTACAGAAAGAATCTGAAAAGCTCTATGGAGATTGTGATAAGATGCAGGGAAATATCAACCACCTGAAATCAAGCATTGCCAAATGGGAAAACGAATTGAAAACCCTTAAAGCAAGAGTGCAGGTAAGCGAAGCGACGAAAGATATTAACCAGCAAATGACTCAGATGGACAACGGAAGCACTGTTAGCATGCTTGAGAAACTAAAAGACAGAGTAATACAGCAGGAAGCTCTCGCAGAAGCCTATTCTGACCTTTCAAGATCCGGAAAGACCATTGATGAGGAAATTGATGCCATGGTCAATAATAAGGATTCTGAAGCAGAAGCCGCTTTGAACAGATTAAAAGAAACACTTAAAAAAGGCTAATATATGACCTTTCAGGAATTTTTAAATGTAGCATTCTCACCGGTAAATACAATACTGACCGTTTTGCTTGGACTTTCGGTGATCTATTGGCTGTTTACCATTCTTACCGGTTTGGATATTGATGTGGGAATCCATTCCGATCTGGATACAGATGCAGATATTGATGCTCCGGATGGTCATTTTCATCCTTCAGATCACGATCCTTCCGCATGGATGCATTTTCTGAAATTTCTGAATCTGGACATCGTTCCGGTGACCTATTTTCTTACCCTTTCGTTATTGGTTACCTGGTTGGGATCATTTTATCTCAACTATTTTATCAAATTGCCAACGTGGGCCGGAATATTGGCCATATTTCCCTTGATGATTGGAGGAATGCTGATCACAAAAATTGTTCTGAAGCCCCTCAATCCTTTTTTTAAAGAAATTAATCATAAAGGAGAATTGTCTTATGCCTTTTTGGGAAGAGAAGGACGCCTGAAATCAACCATTCAGGATGACAAAATAGGAATGATGGAAGTCTTTATCGGAAGCGATCCCATGACGCTGATGGTGAGAAGTAAAGACGGAAGCAGACTGGAACACGGAACGCATGTTATGATTGTAGATGAAGAGCCGGAGAAAAGAATTTATTACGTTCAAAAATCAATGAGATACTAAGAGCCAAAACTAATAACCATGATAACTCTTTTTCTGATTATGCTGAACTACATCCTTGGGGTACTTTCCCAATATTTTTAAAATAAAAAAACACATTTATATATAAACTATAAACTTATAAAACTATGAACTTACCTTTAATTGCTGGAATTATGATTGTTGCAGTAGCATCAATCGGATTGATTTTCTGGATTTTATCAATGTATAAAAAAACCGTTCAGGGAATCGTTATTTTGAGAACTGGTTATGGAGGTACCAAAGTCTTCTTCAATGCTGGTATTGTGATCCCAATCATCCACCGCATGGAATCTATGGATATCTCCGTGAAAAAGCTGGAAATCTCAAGAGAAGGAAGAGCGGGACTGATCTGTAAAGACAATATGAGAGCAGATATTCAGGTTGCCTTCTTCATCCGTGTCAATAAATCGGTAGATGATATTGTGAATGTAGGACAAACCATTGGTTGTCAGAGAGCCTCTGATGCTCAAACGCTTAGAGAGCTTTTTGAAGCTAAGTTTTCAGAAGCTTTGAAAACCGTAGGAAAGAAATTTGATTTCACAGAACTATACGAGGCTAGAAGTGAATTTCGTCAGGAAATTTTAGATATCATCGGAACAGATCTTAACGGATATGTGCTGGATGACTGTGCGATTGATTACTTGGAGCAAACTTCTATCGATAAGCTAGATAAAGATAATATCCTCGATTCTGAAGGGATTAAAAAAATCACTGAACTTACTGCCACACAAAACATTAAAGCCAATCAGGTTCGTCGTGATGAAGAGAAAACCATCACCAAACAGAATGTAGAAGCCCGTGAAGCCATTCTGGAACTGGAAAAACAATTAGCTGAAAAAGAAGAATCTCAGAAAAGAGAAGTGGCCAATATCAAAGCCCGCGAAAATGCTGAAATCCTAAAAGTAGAAGAAGAAGAGCGCCTGAGATACGAAACAGTACGCATCGCTACAGAAGAAAAACTGCAGATTGCAGAAGAGAATAAACTTCGTCAGGTAGTCATTGCTGCTAAAAATAAAGAACGTGCAGACCTTGTTGAAACAGAAAGAGTATTAAAAGACAAAGCCCTTGAAGCAACCGAAAGAGAAAGAATCGTTTCTCTCGCACAGATTGAAAAAGAAAAAGCAATAGAATTAGAGAAGAAAAGCATTCAGGATGCGATCCGTGAGCGTTTAACCATGGAGAAAACAGTGGTGGAAGAGCAGCAGGGAATTAAAGATCTTGAAGCTTTCAAAACAGCAGAAAGAAATAAGCAGGTTGAAATCACGGTAGCTACTCAGGAAGCAGAAAAAAAACTGATCGAAGAAACCAGAGCTGCAGAATCCCGAAGACTATCAGCAGAAAAAGATGCTCAGAAATACGTTATTGAAGCTCAGGCTAAAAGAGATGCCGCAGAAAAAGAAGCCGAAGCACGTAAGATCATTGCAGATGCAAAAGCTAAAGAAGAAGCAACAGTAGGGTTATCCGAAGCTCAGGTAATGCATGCCAAAGCAGATGCTGCAGAAAGACAGGGAACCGCAGAAGCCGTTGTCATAGAGAAAAAAGCAGACGCCATTAAAAAAGAAGGAATTGCTCAGGCAGAAGTCATCAAAGAAAAAGCATTGGCAGAAGCAGCCGGAATCAACGAGAAAGCTGAAGCCATGAAAAAACTGAATGATGCCGGAAAAGACCACGAAGAATTCCGTCTTCAGTTGGCCAAAGAAAAAGATGTGGAACTGGCCCAGATTGCTATTCAGAAAGATATCGCAGAAGCGCAGTCTTTGGTACTGGCAGAAGCATTCAAATCTGCAAAAATTGATATCGTGGGAGGAGATAACACCTTCTTTGATAACGTAATCCGCCAGGTTTCTGCAGGAAAAGGTCTGGACAAATTCATCAGCCACAGCGAAAATGCACAGATTGTAAAAGAAAGCCTTCTTGGAGAGGGTGAAAATATCATCGGAAAAGTGATGGGAATGGTAGATAAATACAAAATTTCCTCCGAAGATATCAAGAATATGAGCATTGCCTCTCTGATCTTCAAACTGAACGGAGTTGCCAACCAACAGGAAAGAGGACTGCTTGAAAGGGCTCTGGATATGGCTAAACATCTGGGAGTAGAGCACAAACCGGTGAACAATAACCATGTTTAATACAAGCGTTCTTTAGGAACATTTAAACCTTATAGGCTTCCAAAACCTATAAGGTTTAGACTAAAAAATTTTCAAAGTACCACAAGTTATATAAAGACCTGCTGTCTCACAGCAGTCATGACAACCTAAATAAAAACGATGTCAGAACAACTTAATTCAGGAACTTACGAAATTATTCAGAACCGTTTGAATGAGCAGAAGAATGATCTGATTCAGAGACTTCAGCAGCTTAATGAGAACCGTAAAAATATATTTGGCGGAGTAGATTTTTCATTGATCGCCAATGAGAGAATTTCCACAGATCACAACTGCATTGCCAAGGATATTTATTCTTTGGGAGACCAGTTGATATTTGGTTCCAACGCTCATCTCGGTTTACAGACGGAAATCAATATTTCGGACGTTTTCTCAATCTATAAAATCAATAATGATCGCTTTGAGCCTCAGGATTATACCTTAATCAACGATGAGGTTTTTATTGATGAATTTAAAAACCTTTACAAATACTACAGAAACACTTTCTTTGCCAGATTTACCTTTACCGAGAACTATCTCTATATGGTTTTTCAGCTTTCAGAAAGTACAACAGATATCAAAGCCTTCAAATGGCTGATTAAAGACAATCAGCTCATCTATGTAGATTCCAGAAGTGCTTCAGAAACCTCATATCCTCAGCAACATGGCTTTGTATGGACAAAAGCTACCAGAGATATGCAGCGGTCCGGAAAACATCCTCATGTTTCTTTAGCCGATAAAGTTTTTGTAGAGAGTATTGGCGGAGATATTACCATCAAAGTAGAAGATAATACAGATACCGGGAAAGGGATCTATTCTGAAGATGTCATTCATAAAGATCAGAACCTGGACGATGCAGAGATTCATTTCTGCGATTTGGATAATCTCGTTTTGTTTAAGATAAAACCTTATCAGGAAACAGAGCGTTACTTCATTTATAATCACAAAGAAAAGACCGTCTCCAGAGCAGATGCCCTTAAATATTCAGGAGTATTGCTTCCCGAAAATCAAGGAGTATTGTTTTCCAACGGATATGCCCTTCAGACAGGTGGTTTGAAGGTAATCTCTCAGGACCAAAACAGACTGTACTATCTGAAAACAGTCAACGAACCCAACGGAGAGAATTTCCTCTATGTTTTCTATGATGATAAAACCAATAATTATCAGCTGATTTCCTACAATATCATCACTCAGACGATAGAAACACCCATCCGTTGCAGTGGATTTACCTTTTTGAACGACGGAAAGCTGATCTATCTCAGAGAAAGCATCGAAACAACCAAACATCACCTTGCCCAAATTTGGCAAACTCCTTTTTCAAAAGAATTGGCTCCTAATATTGAAAAAGCCGATAATCTGTTGTACAAAATAGGAAACAAAGACATCGTGCGCGTCATGGCAGAAAGCCAGGAACTGATCACACTTCTGAATAAAAAAGATTCCTACAGCGGTTTATACGACGATATTGTAAAGCTTTCCACCTTTATTCTGGATACCTATTATTTTCTTGGGGAAAATGAAGTTGAGAAGCTGGATCAGCCTTTAAAAGAAATCAGAGCCATTGCCCACTCCGCAATCAATGAATATGAAAAGGTAGTAGAGCAAAGGAAAAACACTGAAGAAGCTTTAGAAAAAATAAAACATAACTGTGATAAAATTCTGGATGATACCAAAAGGCTTCACTATTCCCAACTAACAGAATATATCGATGCCCTTTCACAGATCAGAGTTTTGAGAGGTGAAGTTACGGGGGCCAGAGAGCTCAAGTATGCAGATACAACCTTGTTGGACACGATGGAAATCTCTCTCGCGGATCGATATACCGAACTTTCCAATGCCTGTGTAGAATTTTTGCTTCAGGAAGGAGCTCTATTGCCGTATGAAGATAAAGCGCAGAAGATATCAGAAGATATTATCGTTTTACAAAAAGCCGTGGATGCAAAGTCTATTGAAGAAAATATCAATATTCTCTCGGGCCAGCTGGAATTGTTGGTAGATATCGTCAACAATCTTAAAATAGAAGATACCTCCCAATCTACTCAGATTATTGAAAATATTTCCCTGATTTTTGCCAGACTCAACCAGGAAAGGCTGGAGCTCAGTAAAAGAAAGAGAGAGATTTCAGGAAAAGAGCTTGCTTCAGACTTTCAGGCGCAGATTACCCTGTTCGATCAGGCAGTGATCAATTTCCTTGAACTTTCCCAGACTCCTGAGAAATGTGATGAATATCTGACCAAACTTTCCATTCAATTGGAAGAAATGGAGACAAAATTTATCGATTTTGAAGAGTTTATTCAACAGATAGGAACCAAAAGAGAAGAAGTTTATGGGCACTTTCAGAATAAAAGAGTTCAGCTTACCGAGGCCAGAAACAAAAGAACACAAAACCTTTTTGATGCCGCTCAGAGAATCCTAAAATCTGTACAGACTAAAGCAGAATCTTTTGACTCTGAAAATGAGATCAATGGATATTTTGCTTCCGATCTTATGGTAGATAAAGTAAGAGATTTTTCAAGGCAATTGGCAGAGCTTGAAGACTCCGCTAAATCTGAAGAAATTCAGACTCTTTTGAAAACCCAGCAGCAGGAATCTGTAAGAAAACTCAAAGATAAAAAAGAAATCTATGCTGATGGTGAAAGTATCATTGCCTTAGGCGATTACAAATTTACAGTCAATCAGCAGAAGTTGGATCTTACTCTGGTTCTTAGAAATGCACAGTATTATTACCATCTTACAGGAACAAGCTTTTACGAGCCTCTGAACTTCAATGCAGCAGATGAATTCAAAGAAGTATGGAACCAGGAATTTGTCTCAGAAAATACAAAAGTGAAAAGATTTGAATACCTGGCCTGGAATGTCTTCTCTACCCATAAAGATGTTGCAACAGAGCATCAGAATGAACTGGCGGTACAGCAATTTACTGCAGAACATTTTGGAGAAGGGTTGGTAAAAGGAATTCATGATATAGATGCACAGAGCATTGTCACAAAGCTTCAGCAGATGCATAATGAACTTGGACTGATGAGGTTTACGGCACAGGAGAGAACGTTGGCACAGCTTTTCTGGTTCTTCTTGGAAGATGACAGGAAAGACTATTACAACAAACAATTTGAAGCCGCATCAATCATTGCTCAATCATTTACCGTAAAACAGGGATTTGAATACCTGAATACTGTACTGGCAGAAGAAATGAAAGCTTTTGCATCGATGCATAATATTTTTACTGAGACAGATTGTATCAATGCAGCAATGTACCTGAAACAGGAAGACAAAAACAACTTTCTGATCTCAGAAAAAGCGGCTGCTTTGCATGAATTGTTTTTAAAAGAACTCAAAGAAAAAGGGAAAGATCTCGATTTTATCAGCCAAATTCAAGCTATATACTCATACCCTTCAGCGTGTTACCATATCGTAGAGGGCGCTCTGAAGGCATTTGATCCTAAAGCAGAAAAAGAAATCATCTTTGAAGTGGCAGGATTTATCATTACTCAGAAGTTTGATCCGAAAAATATCAAAACCATCTCTTACGAAGTAACCATAAAAGATCTGAAGTCTCTAGAAAAAGACACAGAATACAATCTTAACTATTTTGAATTCACTACCAGATTAAATCATTTCAATACGGTTACTGTTCAAAAATATAAGCATTTACAGGAACTGAAATACAGCTGGGTGAATGATAAAAAGAAAGCTTTAAAACTGGAAACCTTTAAGCCACAGATATTGAGTTCATTTGTGAGGAATAAGCTTATTAATGATGTCTATTTCCCTTTAATAGGGGCCAATCTGGCAAAACAATTAGGAACAGCAGGATCAGAAAAGAGAACAGACCGAATGGGAATGCTTCTTCTTGTATCACCTCCAGGATACGGAAAAACAACCCTTATGGAATATATGGCTGAACGTATGGGATTGGTTTTCATGAAAATAAACGGTCCTTCATTAGGATATGATATTATCTCTACAGATCCGGCAGAAGCTAAAAATGCAGGCGCAAGACAGGAACTTGAAAAACTGAACCTTGCATTGGAAATGGGAGATAATGTGATGTTGTACCTTGATGATATTCAGCATTGTAACCCGGAATTCCTACAAAAATTTATCTCTCTTGCAGACGGACAGAGAAAAATAGAAGGGATCTACAACGGAGAAAGTAAGACCTATGATCTCCGCTCCAAAAGATTCTGTCTGGTGATGGCAGGAAATCCGTACACAGAAAACGGTGAGAAATTTAAAATACCGGATATGTTGGCGAACCGTTCAGATACCTACAATCTCGGAGAAATCTCAGGATCAAAAACAGATCTTTTTGATCTCAGTCTTATTGAAAATGCCCTGATGTCGAACGAATATCTGACAAGATTAATACAGCCGGGAATAGAAAATCTATATGAACTTTACCACTGTGTAATCACCGATAATCCTGCAGACAATCTGAAAGGAAACTTCAGTTCTAATGAAATTACAGATTTCAGAGCCGTGCTGCAAAATACCATTGCTGTAAGAAATATGGTGTTGAAGGTGAATAAAGAATATATCTCTTCTGCAGCAATGTCGGATGACTACAGAAATGAACCTCCGTTCAAACTTCAGGGATCCTACCGTAATATGAATAAACTGATTGCTCAGATTCAGCCTATTCTTAAAAAAGATGAAGTCACTCAAATTATTCTGAATCATTATCAGAACGAATCCCAAACTCTTACAACCGGAGCAGAAGCCAATATGTTGAAGTTGAAAGAACTGATAGGAATTCTTTCAGAAGAAGAGACAGAGCGTTGGAACGAAATCAAGAAAACCTTTGTAAAAAATAAAACCTTAAAAGGACTGGGTGAAAACGATAGAATGTCCCAGATTGTAGCCTTACTTGCTCAATTTGGTGATGGCCTTGAAGGCATCAAAGAAGCCCTGAAAAAAGCAGAACTATAACCATGAAACTTTAAATAGTTGCAGACAGGCTGTTTCCATAGTGGAATAGCCTGTTTTTATTGTGAGTAATATGATTTTCGAAATTAAAGATATTTCAAATTTCTGATTCAATATGTGTTTTTGTGCTAACATTGTTTTGTAATTGTTAATTATATTTTATTGATTTTCAATATGAATTGATATTTTTAATATATTTGGGATTAATAACCATGCAAAATATAAAACATGAGAAAAAAATATTTTTTCATAATGCTCTTCGGGGCCCTTCAATCTGTATATTCTCAAAAAACAGACTATTGCGTACAGGATATTTCAATTACTAACAGTACCATCTCAATGATTACAACCAACGGAGAAGTTTATAGTTGGGGAAATAATAACTATGGACAGGTGGGTATAGGCAATACCCAATCCCAAAATACTCCGTTGTTACGTCCTACCCCGGATTTTATTTCGGTTTATCATTCATTAAGTCATTCAATAGGATTAACCAATGGTGGAAAACTCTATGGTTGGGGGAGGAATATGCGAGGACAGGTAGGGGACGGAACCATTACAGAGCAATATTCGCCAATGCTAATTGGGACAGATTCCGACTGGAAAAAAGTTGTGGCAGGGCTGGCTCATACAGTTGCCTTGAAAAATAATGGAACATTGTGGGGCTGGGGAAATAATGCTGCCTGTGAGCTGAGTTCTACTTCTCCCAATCCATATCCGAATGAATATTTTACCCAACCTGCCCAATTAAGCAACGATACCAATTGGGTAGACATTGCTGCCGGTGGTTTCAGAACTTTTGCAATCAAAAGCAATGGAACCCTTTGGGCAAGAGGCAAAAATCACTCCAATAGCTTAGGACTTCCTTATGGTGAAAATACGTGTGTCACCAATTTTTCTCAACTGGGAACTGATACGAACTGGAAAAAAGTAATAACCTCTTCTGATGGTGATTTTACTCTCGCATTAAAAACAAACAACACCTTATGGGGTTGGGGCGATAATATAATGGGAGGGGTAGGCAATGGTGCGAGTGTATTGGTAGCAACTCCCGTACAAATAGGAACGGATACCTGGAAAGAAGTGGCTACAGGACAGACCTATTCCGTAGGTATTAAAAGTGACGGAACATTATGGCAATGGGGAAAAGGATGTATAAATCCATCTTCAAATGTAATTTATCCTGTTAACTCATTATCTCCGGTAATGGTAGGTAACGACACTGATTGGGTAAAAGTATATGCAGGACATTGTGTCTCAATTGCCCAAAAAGCAGATGGGTCTGTCTGGAGTTGGGGTGGCTATACAAATATCTGGAGCAGCAGTGGTGCGATTTCGTCCATGCAGCCTATTCTTTTGTTTCAATGTGCCAGAGCATCAACTTCGGAGGCAGATTATCAGTCATCAGACATCATTTTATATCCAAACCCTGCAATAGATACTCTTTCTTGGGCACAAAATATTGTGATTGAAAAGGTTACAATATATGATATGAGCGGTAGAATTGTTTCCTCACAGAACGTGCAAGGAAGTTCGGTTAACATTTCCAGCCTTACAGCAGGAACTTATATGATCAAACTTGAATCCAAAGAAAAACGAATTTATCATTCGAAATTTGTTAAAAAATAATCATAATTATTCCTTCAATTGATGATTTTATCAATGAATATCCAGATAAGCTGTTTCATAAGAGGCAGCTTATTTTTTTTATCATCCTGGGAATAAAAGTTGACTTTTTTGGTCTATCATTATCTGTACCCACAATATTGTATAGTTCTGTATCTGTGTCTTAATGAAAAGACTCCATAATTTTGTTTAGCTAAAGAAGAGATAATATGGAAACTATTGCACAACATCAGGAGCTTCTTCAATATTCTGAAGCCTATATTTCAGATATGTTGATGCTGAAAAATATTTTTCTACAGGACCAAAACGATAAGATCATAGACTCAAATTTTGGGCTCCCTTTCTTTCTGGCCAAAAAGAAAAATACGACTATTGCGTTTGCCAGTCTTACAGTTAATGAAAAGAATGAAATAAGTTTTAAAATTTATCATAAAAAAGGAGCATCAGAGACTGAGATGAGTAGTTTTTATGCCCAAACTTTAAGCTATTTTAAAAAGAATAATGCCCCTAATTTTAGAAATCCGGAACAATTGAAAAGCAGCATCAAAAGTATGATTTACTGGCTGAATTTTGAATAAAACAGGGATAAAATTGTACATTTACTAAAACCATCATTCATGTCTAAGGATGTTCTGTATCTTAAAATAGCCAACTCTGTCACAGAGCAGATCAAAAGCGAAACATTACAGTTTGGAGACAGGCTGCCTTCACTGAGAAGCGCCCAAAAACTATACAATGTAAGCCTCAATACCATCAAGCAGGCCTATATGGAGCTGGAAAGCCGATCTCTGGTAGAATCCCGTCCCAAATACGGATATTATGTAAGCCAGACATCCCAAAGAAAGCTGGCTCTTCCTTCTGTGGGTAAAATAAAAGATTCTGAAGGGAAAAATACACCACAGGACCTTATTGATAAAGTATTTGGAGTGATTGGAGGAACAGATATCACGCAGTTTGGGTTGGGAGTTCCGGGAAAAAGCCTTCTTCCGGTGGCAAAGATGAAAAAATGCATGATTGATGTAATCAAAAGGAAAGGTGACAGCGGAACAAACTATGAGCCGGTACAGGGAAACGAAATGCTTCGCCGCGAAATTGCCAAATGGTCTATTGTGATGGAAGGTAAGATTACAGAAGATGATCTTGTAATTACCTCTGGTGCAATGAATGCCGTTTACAACTGCTTAATGGCTGTTACGCAGCCGGGAGATTCAGTAGCAGTGGAAAGTCCTGTCTATTTCGGAATTCTTCAGGCAATTCAGTTATTGGGGTTGAAAGCGGTGGAAATTCCAACCCATCCTCTTACAGGAGTAGATTTGGATGCCTTAAAAAAGGTGCTTCCAAAGCTTTCTGCATGTTGTTTCGTTGTAAATTATAATAATCCACTGGGATTCCAGATGCCTGATGAGAACAAGAAAGAACTGGTAAAAATGCTCACTGAGTATAATGTTCCTCTTATTGAAGATGATGTTTACGGTAATATTTATTTCGGGGCAGCAAGGCCTAAACCATGTAAGTTTTATGATGAGGCAGGAATTGTAATGTGGACGGGATCTGTTTCCAAAACATTGGCACCCGGTTTTAGAGTAGGGTGGGTAGCTCCCGGGAAATTTAAAGAAAAGATCATTCGTCAGAAAATTGTTCAGACCGTTTCCGGGCCGTCTTTATTTTCAGATGTCATTGCAGATTTTCTTGCCCATGGGCGTTACGATCACCATTTGAGAATGTTCAGGAAAAAACTCTATGCCAATTATCTTCAGATTCAGAAGTCGGTCATTGATTATTTTCCGGACAATACTAAAATTTCAGAACCCAAAGGAGGCTTTATGCTATGGCTGGAGCTTGATAAAAGAATTTGCACAGAAGATCTTTACGATGAGGCCGTTAGCCAAAAAGTAAATTTTGCTCCCGGAAGAATGTTTTCGCAATACAATCAGTATCAAAACTGTATGCGATTGAACTATGCCTTGGAATGGACAGACCGCGTAGAAAGCGACCTTGAAAAGCTAGGTAAAATGATTAAAAACAGAATGTAATAAACTTTAATGTAATGAATGATATCAATAATGAAGTCAAGATAATAGCGTACGAACCTCAATATAAAGAAGCCTTTAAAAACCTCAATGAAGAATGGATCAAAACATTTTTTGTGATGGAACCTGGTGATTATAAGCTGTTGGATCATCCTGAGGAAGAGATTCTTGCGAAAGGTGGACATATTGCTTTTGCTTTATTGAACGGAGAAGTAGTAGGAACGTGTGCTTTGGTAAAAACAGAAGATCATCCTCTTACTTTTGAACTTTCAAAAATGGCGGTAAGTCCCAAAGCTCAGGGGAAAAAATTGGGCTATCTTCTGGGGAAGACTTTAGTAGAAAAAGCCAGAGATATGAAGGCAGAAAAAGTTTTTTTGGTGACCAATTCTATTCTTGTACCTGCGATAAAACTTTATGAAAAACTAGGCTTTCAACATACACCTGTAAGTCATGCAGACTACGATCGTGCAGATGTACAAATGGAGATCGACTTTCACCTTTAAAAAAAAGATATTAGAACTCGGATGGAAATCCTTGTTCTAATATCCAAATTAAAATCTAATTGCTTTACTATTTTACTTCTTGATAAATGTCTTTGTAAGTGATTTCGTGTTTCCGGTAATTTTAAGGAAATACATTCCTGCCGGGAGATTTTCAATATTCAGTTGTTCATCATAGTATCCTTGAGCAGATTTCAGATGGTACGTTGAAATAAGAGCTCCTTTTATATCAATGATTTCTGCTTTAATTTCTTTATTATCAGTAGTATATTGAATCGATATACTTGTTGATGCAGGGTTGGGGTATAAGTTAAAGTTTTCAGTCTTTGTTTTTACTTCTTTGGCAGACAAAACGTTGTTGGAGCACACAGGGATTCTGTTGATACCGTCAATTCCCCATGAAGACTGTACAGGAATACAAAGCCAGTTCAGTACCGTAGGAAAGTGATCTGTTTCTCTCGTTGTTGAGGTATAATCATACACTTTAAAATTATTCACTGTACCCGCATTATAAGTTGGAGACCCTGTAACTGTCATGTTATTTGCATTTGGACTGGAATCTGTCAATATATTTCCAGAAGTTTCATTACATCTCCAATTCGCCACCAACTGAGAATAGTAAGGATGTGAAGGAGTGATATCCTGATTGGCCCAATTCACGATCACATCGTTTGGAAGAGCAGATTTCCAGATTCTTACATCTTTATAAGAAGCTGCAAGATTGATCCCATAGGTATTTGTTCCATCCTGATTAAGCGTGAAAGGAAGCCCGGAATCAATATTCCCGATGGTATTCATTTTGGCAAAAGTAACCGGAACACCATCTTCATATAAAGTTACAAGACCATCTCTGTCAAAGCTGGCAGCAATATGTTTCCATTTATTCGTTTCCACTTTTCCGCCAACAAGATCTATTCTGTTAGTTCCATCGCCAATATTCATTTTAAAAGTCTGGCCGGAATATCCTGAGAAAACAAATCCTTTATTTTTTCCATTCGCCCAGTTTTTATTACTGATCATCACCGGATCACTGGAATAGGATGCATTAGGCTTTACCCAAAATTCAATGGTGAAATCCTGATTCGCTCCAAAATTAAAAGGGGTCTGATTTGCAGGCTTTGCATAAGTACCCGCCGGAAAGCTTAGCTGGTTAAACGTTTTATTGGATTCCAGCACTGTTTTACTGATCTGTTGTGGAGTAAACCCCGGATTGGAATATACGGTAAAAATATTTCTTTCTGTAAGGGCGCCTCCTCCATGAGAAGCTTCTACAGCTCCATGATCTGTTGTAAGAACCACCAGCCAGTCTTCATTATTATAAGAAGGTCTGTTTTTCATGGCTGTTACAATTTCTCCAATATAAGAATCCGTAGTCTGGATAGAAGAAACATATTGAGGAACCGTTGAAGCAAAGCCATAAGAGTGTCCTGCGTGATCTACATCATCAAAATCTACAAAAAGAATGTCAGGATTGTCGTTCTGCAAAGCACTTATTGCTGCATTTTTCACTGCAAGATCCGTTGCCAGATTACTTTTTACATCTGCATTGTTCACAATTTTATCGTTGATAGGTGACCAATGAGCGAGAGAAATTGTTTTTAAAGCAGGATTATAAGTCTCTGCTCTTGTTAAAAAGTCGGGATAATTTACGTAGTTCGGACTGGTGAAATTATTGTCCTGAACATTGTGCTTGGTATGCCATACACCGGTAAGCATGGTACTCCATCCGTTTCCGCTCCAGGTAGTGGCAGCACAAAGTCCGTCAATAGAGTAAATCGACTGACTGATAAGGTTTTGGATATTTGGAGTGGGGGTAGACATCATTACATCTGCACGGCATCCATCGATACCGATAAAAAGAACTTTTTTGGTCTGAGCTCCAAGGAAACAGCTCATTACAACAGCCATTGAGAATAGTTTTGTTTTCATAGGGAAAAAGAGTTTTTGAAAGTAGAAATGTTTACAAATAGTAATTTATTTTTAACTATTGTAAAATTAGTTTACTATTTGTAAACTTTCATGAACTGAAAGTTAATTAATTGATAATTAAAAAGTTCCAGAGAAAAGTTTAAAGATTAACCACAAAAGTCACAAAAGAGAATGACTTTATTTATTTTAAGTTGCATGCTTTACAAATATAAAGTTCACAATAGCATCGGAACTTCTCTGGTTTTGGCAAATGTTCAATCGAACGTACTATATTCCCCTCCTCTGGAGGGGGGCAAATTGGAAATTTGACGGGGTGGTTCAAAAAACACAAACATTTTCAATGAATTACCATGAAAACATTTGTGTCAAGAAGTATTAAAAAAATATGCTGAAAAAGTGGTTAAAGAATACCTTCAGCTTCAGAAATTGTATTCAGAATATAATCCGGGGCAGCCTTTTCCAATTCTGATTGGGTTTGAGCTCCGGAAAGAACCGCTACTGTTAATCCGCAACCTGCATTTTTTCCCTCTTCAATATCAATAACAGAATCTCCTGCCTTTAGAACCTTATTGGGTTCAGTGATATTGAATTTCTTCATTGCAAGATGAATCATCTCAGGGCTTGGTCGGCTTTCCGAAACATCATCGGCAGTAATCAAAGCATCAAAGTGAACACTTTCCTTCCAGTTCAGTTTATTTAAAAGCTGATGAGCAATTTCTGACGTATATCCTGTATTCAAAACAATCTTCTTGTTTTGAGACTTCATACTGAGCAGGAAATTTTCGGTCCCATTGATTGGTTTTACGTCCAGATTTTTGTAAGATTCTTTCAGCTGATCAGAAAAATTCTCAAAAATAGCAGGAGCATCCTCTTCATTTCCATTGATTTCTTTTAAAAGACTTGTTATGGCTTCAAGTTTCTCCATTCCGGCACAGCTGGATAGTACTTTTTCCAGGCTTACCACATAACCGTAATCATTCACAGCGTTGGTAAGTGTTTTGTAGACAACATTATCCTCATCAATTGTTGTTCCGGCCATATCCAGAACTAATAGTTCTATATTTTTCATTTCAATTTTATGCGTAAATTTTTTCAATATTAAATTTGGAAAAGCCTCCGCTTCCCGTCATTCCTTTTCCTCCGATACCCGTTACAATATGAATATTTGCAGATGGGCTATGCTCAAAAATATCTTTCGTTTTGCACTGGGAATAAATCCCGAACCATCTTCTCTGAATTTCATACGTAGGAAGATCAATAATTTTCTTAGCCTCAAGAATCATAAATTCATCAATCTCCATATTAAGATCGTATCCAAGATCATCTGCATTTTTAGCATCCGCATATTCATGAGAGTCTCCAATAATTACAGAACCGTCAAGCGCCTGCTTGAATAAAATATGAACTCCGTATTTCTTCTCAAATGAATTAGGATCTTCTAATGCCTTGATCTTCTGGAAAGAAGGACATTCGCTGAATGATTCATATCTTCTCACGGAAAGTCCTGTAAGGATATTTCCCTGAAGTGAATAGATTCCTTGCGGCTTTGTCTGAAGCATCTGTAGTTTACTTACCTCCAGATCACTGTTATTGAATACATTAGGATATAAAGTTTTAAACTCATGTCCACCGCAGATAATGATTTTTGAAGCGTTAAATTCTGTTCCGTCTGCTGCAACAGCTGTACATTTCTGATCATCTTCATAGGTTTCAAGAACGGTGGTGTTGTAGAAAATCTGCAGTCCCATTTTTTCCTTAAGCAGCTTATGAAGTTTTATAATCATTTCTGCAGAATCTACAGAAAGCTCTTGTGGGAAAAACAGACCTCCTTTGCAGTAGTCGGAACGAAGACCGTCAAATTTCTTGATGCAGTCATTTTTTGATAATAAAACAGATTCATAATCATTGTTTCTGTTGATTTCAAAAAGTTCTTCAATCAGCTGAAGTTCTTCGTCATTTGAAGCAATATAGATGGAACCGTTTTGCCTGATGGTAAGGTCTGCCTGATCGTGAAGTTCATTGTATATAGCAAGGCTTTCTCTTCCGAAATTCTGCCATTTAAGATCCATTCCGGAAGGTACTACCTGTCCGAAATTCCTTACGGTGGCACCCTGAGGAACAGAATTTCTTTCCAGTAAAGCTACTTTAAGATTTTTCTTCAGCGCATGATAAGCATGGAATGTTCCTAAAATTCCGCCTCCTACAACGAGTAAATCAAATTTTGTTGTCATTGTACTATAGTTTATAAAATTTTCGACGTATCGAAATTGATGAATTGATTAGAGTTTGAGTTTGATTTCGGCTTTGACTTCTTTCTGAAAGCCAGAAAAGCAATCACTGAAAGAACCAAAACCGTTATGGTGATGATATAATTTAATTTGATATAGAAATTTAACCAGGAAGTCTGAGCTGAACCAAAGTTTTTATACAAAAGAATCAGAACACTTCCGAGATAACCAAAGGAATCCACAATATAGATCAGGAAACCTACATTTCCTTTGATTTCAAATGCAGCAATCATTCGGTCAAAATAAATTCCGTTGAAAGGAATATAACAGATGTACATTCCAAAGCCTGAAATGGTCATCCATAAAAAAGGAGACAGGGAACCCTGCTGGAACAGATAAGTAGAAAGCCCTACTGTAAGAATTCCCGCAAGAAGAATGTAATGATAATAGGAAAATGCCTTTTTATTGTTTTTGACTTTTACCATAAAGCTTAAAATTACCAAAACCATTACTGCAATAGGAATTTCTGTTAAGGTGAAAATAGAGCTGTCAAAAGTAAAATGCAGTCCGTCCCAGATCTCACGGTTGAAATTATCTCTGAAATCCCTTAAAACCGTTAAGCTGATGTATAAAAAAATAATACAAACAATGGGTACAAAAAACTGTTGGATCAATGCTTTTCGTTCTGAACCATTCAACGGCTGCCTTTTGTTTTTAAGCAAAATATCTTCTTCCGAAGGCTTGGGAATTCTTTCAAGTAACAGACCGAAGAGAATCAATGGAATAATGAAAATAAGTCCGGCTGAAAAGGGCATCCAGAATTCGGAAACGGAGAAATTATCCATTAAAAATTTCCCTACAGATTTTGTAAACCCTGAAGAAACCACAAAGCTTGAACATAAAAATAAGCCGATGATTTCTGTGGTTTTGCGTCCTTCGATATAAGAGAAAACAATTCCCCAGATCATTCCCAGCGGAATCCCATTGATGAACATAAATATAATATTGTAAGGAGCAGGAACGGCTGCAAATCCTAATAAGGCAAGTTCAGCAATAGCAATGAAAGTAAAAAGATAAGTAATTCTTTTCTGAGGTTTCAACTCCGAAATAAATTTGATCCCAATGAATTTTGATATAAAATAGCCTACAGCCTGTGCAATGATAATCAGAATCTTATAATCAACTCCGAAATAAGAGAGTCCTTCGAAAGAAGCTACGGTAAAAGGTTTTCTGAAACCGTACATGCAGAAGTAAACACCGAAAGCAGCAAAAGCGGCCTTCAGTGTTACCAGTGTTTTTTTATTGATGGTTCTGGCCATGGTAATGGGTTAGAAGTTCAGTTTTATTCCAAGATTGAATCGTACCCCATAATATTCCACCTGCTCCGGACGGTCTTCGCTTTTGCCGAAGTGATAGATCAGAGGTTTGTTCAGAATATTGTTTACATCCGCATACAAAGTCAGATATTTGGTAAATTGATAAGAACCTCCGAAGTCCAGATTGCTGTATTTACCGTAATAAGAATCATTGATGTCCTCTTCAGCATATTCTACAGCATATTTTCCTTTGTAGTTGTAAGCAAGCCTTGCGTTGAACCCTTTTTTCTCAAAGAAAAGCTGTGCGTTGTATAATTCTTTTGCCTGATAGGGAAGGGCTACCGTTCTTCCGCTTGGCTTTTCCATTTCGGAAGTCATGAAGGTGGCATTCAACTGTACTCCGAAGTACTGTAAAATTCCCGGAAGGAAATCAAATCTTTTATTAATTCCCAATTCAATCCCTCCTAACCATGCTGCTTTTCCGTTGTTAGGAGCTGTAAACTGCACGCCTGTAATTCCGTTATAATTTCCGATAAAAGAATCCTGGAAAATAGGATCTGTAATAGATTTATAGAAAACTCCGCCACTCAGAATCCCAACGTTGGAAAAGTAATATTCTCCCATCAGGTCAAAATTCAAAGAATAGGTAGGATTAAGATTCGGGTTTCCACCTTTGAATTCATTGTCTGCTTCAATATAAGTTCCACCTGGAGTCAGATCACCAAAATTCGGTCTTGAGAATGTTCTTGTTGCAGCAAAACGAAGATTGGTTTTATCATTCAGGGTATATTTTAAGTGAATCATCGGAAGAACAGCCAGATAGTTTTTGGTATTTTCTACAGGAGTCAATACCTCATCATTTACGCTGTAACCTTTTACTTTTGTATTGGTATTTGATAGTCTGATTCCTCCTAAAATGATCATCTTATCATTCAGTTTATACGTTGCCATTCCATAAGCATCTGCATGTTTTTCAAATACATCAAAGTTTCTTCCTAATGCTTTATTATATTCAAGGGCTTCAGAATCAGCAGTATTGATTTTTAAATTTCCCTGGTTGTCATACCAAAACTGGTTCATTCCCTTGGTAGAAAGTACAGGGCCAAAAGTATTGCCAATGTGGGCATTCATTTCACTTAAATATTTCGGTCCATTGGGCTGTGTCGTAATGTATTGAGAAAAATCAGAAAGGAGAGGCGCTGTTCCGCTGCTCCAGTTGTAGAAGATGTCTGAAAATCTTGCATTACGCTCTTTGTCTCTGTATTTAAAACCATATTTTAAAGTCAGGTTATCAGAAGCATTAATTTCGTGGTTGAAAGCTGCAACGATTTTATCCTTTTCCTCTACAAATACTTTATAGAATTCAAGATCTGTAAATCTCATCTGGGAAGCATCCATTTTAAAATTCGGATCGCTGTAGAAACCGAATAAAGCATCCGGATTTTTATAATCTAATTTCCCGCCATCAGCTTTCCAGTAGGCTCTGGGACCATTTCCGTGATTTGAAATATAATCAGGATTAATGCCTACACCGGATTGAGTGTACTTGATGACATAATAAGAATTGTTCTGTTTATCAGGGATATTTCCATACTTGAATTTGTTGTCATAATAGGATAAATCCCAGTCGATTTTTCCTTTGTTTAATTGATGAACAGCTCCCAAAGAAACAGAAGTAAGTTCCGTAATCAGTAAATTGTGGATATTCTGAAGCTCTACTCTTGCGGTATTATTAGTACTGCTGAATTTATCAAACCGTATTCTGTGTTTATAATGGGTCTCGTCATCCGATAAGGTACCATACATTCCTTTTAAATAGAAAGTAGTCTTTGGAGACAGTACATATTCAAAAGCGGTATTGATTCCCGTTGTTTTTCTTACCCCGTTATAATCACGAAGCTCCAGTCTGAAAACTCCTTCATCACCACTTCTCCTTGCCTCAAAATTATCCGTAGACCAGTTTCTGATGAAATGCGCAAAATTGAATAAATACCCGAATTTTTTATCCTTCGTTCTTCCTCCATATAAAAATCCAAGGTTGTAAACTCCCTTATCAGACTTTGCATTATAACCGCTTCCTATGGTTGCTTTAAATTCTGTTTTCATCGGCGGAGTTTTGGTGATAAAATTGACACCGCCACCTATTCCGTCTGCTTCCATATCTGGAGTAAAAGACTTGTTTACATGTACATAGGAGATCAGTTCCGTAGGAAAGAAGTCGAATGCTGTAGCTCTGGAAGTGGTTTCTTCCTCTGCAGTGGGAAGCCTGTTTCCGTTGATGGTTGTGGATGCCCAAAATGGCGGAAGTCCTCTCAGGGAAACAAATCTTCCTTCTCCCTGATCTCTTTCAATAGAAACTCCCTGTACACGCTGTACGGTCTCTGCTGCATTTCTGTCCGGTAATTTCCCAATCCCATCTGAGGCAATTACATTGGTAATATTGATCGCATTTTTCTGAAGGTTTAAAGCTCTTGCTTCCGTATTTTTCAGTGTTCCCGTAACCACTACTTCATCAATGTTTTTTCGGGGCTGGGAAAGTTTGATAATTCCCAGATCAACCGTTTGTTCCGGTTTCAGATCAATAGTAATGTCTGATGATTCATATCCTATATAGCTGATTTGTAATATGTATTGACCTTCTTTAATATCGTTGATAGTAAATTTTCCTTCAATATCAGTCGTTGTATTTTTAGATAAGCCTTTTATTTTGACTGTTGCCCCGGGGAGAGGCTGGCTGTCGTCAAGAACAGTTCCTATAATTAACTGTTTTTGCGCTGAAACAAAGACAATGAAACAGACAAAAACAAGGGTAAGTAATTTCTCTAATTTTGTTTTCATTTTTACATATATTAAATTTTTTATGCAAATCACGCTAATAATTTTAATATATATAAATATTTTGTATTAAGTATTGTTTAACAAATAACCCCGGATTGTTACGTCTTTTTTACTTTAAAAAGAATAAAACCTGTTCTTTGAAAATTTGATAAAATGGGATTTGAAGTACCTGTTTCAACGTTTTTACTAAATGTTTTCCCAAAATATCAGGAATAGAAACCTACTAAAAAGAGGCTTGTTTTAGTTCATATTTCGTTCATCTTAGAAGAAAAGAGAAAATCAAAAGTTGCATATTTGTAAACTTTTGTATGTTTCGGGAAATCCAAAATTGAATAGTAATGTATAAAGTGACTATTATTTAAACGCAAAGTTTACTTACTATACTGCAAATTATAAGGATGCAAAGGTGGCGACGCTGTCGCTGATGAAGCGTGATTATTATGCATAGGCTTAGAAAGGATCAATGAAATTGATTCCATTCTTTGCTCCCTTAAAAATATTAAGCTTAAATAGTAAAGCTTTGCGTTAAAAAAAGTATTTAGGCTGTATAAAAATAAAGAACAAGCATCACACAGCTCTCATCACTAATGCTTACCGGAACGTGTGGAAACTTCCCGTTGAAATATAAAGAATCACCCTCTTTTAAGATGATTTCTTCGTTATCAATTACATATTTTACTTCTCCTTTCAGAATATATTTAAATTCCCAGGCATCCGTAATGACCTTTTCTCTTTTAGAATTTGGTTCGAGAGTCAATAATACAGCTTCAAAACCCAAAGAATGAAGACTTTTGCTGAAGATATGCATATACTTGAATCCTTCAGCTTCTACCTCCTTTTCAATAACTTGCTGACTTTCTTTCGGAACGTAGATGAATTTGGCGTTGGATTTTTTCTCAACCCCTTCAAAGAAATAGCTGGCATCAATCTCAAGCGACTGGATCAGATCTAACAGAACAGGAAGCGAGGGAATAGTTCTTCCGTTTTCAATCCTGGAAACAAGGCCGTTGCTTACATTCGCTTTGAAAGCCAGATCATTAATGGTTAAATTATTCTTTTTTCTAATATCCTTTAATCTCTTGCCGATACCTATTAAAAAGTCATTCATACTGTGTGCAATTTAACCTGATTATTTTTTCATCATTATATTCAAAACAAAGGTAATATTATTCTATAGAGTTTGGATATGGGAAGGAATCAATTCATTGAAAATTATTATTTGCCTTTGGCTTTCTCAGATCTTTTCGCCTTTTCTCCCCAAGAAAATTTCCCTATTTTTGTAAAACTCCTTATTTCATCTATGAAAAAAATTATTCTTATCGAAGACGAAACCAGTGTAGTTTCCTTTATTAAAAAGGGGCTTCAGGAAAATGGATATGAAATTTCTGTGGCTTTTGACGGCCGTACAGGAGTACAGCTGGTGCAGGCTAACGATTTTGATCTGGTAATTTTAGACATCATGCTTCCGGAAATGAACGGGCTGGATGTATGTAAAGAAATAAGAAAAACCAATCAGAGCGTTCCGATTTTATTTCTGACTGCTTTAGGAACTTCTGAAAATATCGTTCTCGGGCTAGAAAGTGGTGGAGATGACTATCTGGTGAAACCTTTTAAATTCATTGAACTGGTAGCACGGGTAAAGTCTTTACTAAGAAGAAGCAACAATAACGGACCACAGGAAGTTGCTGAACCTGAGCCGGATAATGAACATGTATTTCAGTTTTCTGATCTGATGGTGAATGATTATACCAAAAAAGTTATCCGTGCCGGAGAAGATATTTCTCTTACTTCCACAGAATATAAACTTCTTTTGTATTTCCTTAATAATCCTGAAAAGGTAATTTCAAGAGCGGAAATTCTGGATGCGGTGTGGGGAGTGAATTATGAATTGGGAACCAATGTGGTAGATGTATATGTAAACTACCTAAGGAAAAAACTGGACAGTCACGATGATAATAAATTGATTCATACGGTGATAGGAATGGGTTACGTATTAAAAAAGAATTAGTAAATGTTTAATAGAGTTATTACAAATCAGACCAAAACGATGGTGCTTTTAATGTTGGTTTTTACCGCCATTATTCTTCTGTTCAGTGGTTTGGTGTATTTCTCTATTGTTAATTTTTCACATCAAAGGTTTTATGAACTGCTGAAGATCAGGACGGCAACCATTGTTCAGATCGAAAAAAGCAAAGATCACCTCGATATCCCGGAGAATTATATCCTCAATAGCATGAATGATGAGGAGCTTCCCATGGAAAAAGATTATGTTTTTGCAGTTCCTTCAGATTCCAATTTCAAAAAAATCTCCCAGGAAGTTCATATTCCGGATTACTTCTTCAAGAATATCATGAAAGAAGGAGAATCAAATTACAATGATAAAGAATTCTACTACATTGGGCAGAGTTTCCGTTATGAGGATAAAGATTATATCGCCATTGCTTCTGCCAAAAATCATTATGTAGTTTACTATCTTGGATTCTTAAAAAGAACACTGCTTACCTGTATCGTACTTTCTTTATTTTTCAGTATGATCTTTTCTTTTTATCTGTCTAAAACATTATTCAGGCCTATTCTGAAAATCACAGGTAAAGTGAAAGAAATCAGTTCAGAGAATCTTCACTTAAGATTGGAGGCACAGCCTGATAATAAAGAACTGAATGAGCTGGTAGATACCTTCAATGGGATGCTGAACCGTATCGAGACCTCTTTTGAAACTCAAAATCATCTGATTGGAAACGTTTCTCATGAGCTGAGAACACCTCTTACTTCTATTATGGGAGAAGCAGATGTTGCCTTATCCATCAGCAGAACCGCAGATGAATATAAAGAAACGCTGGAAATCATTCTGGATGAAGCCGAAAAGTTGGATAAAAAGATCAAAGCGTTATTAATGATTGCACAAACCGGTTTTGACGGAAAGATTCAGAAAATGGATAAGGTGAGAATTGATCAGCTTCTTTGGGACGTTATCGAAACGCTTAGAAGAATAGATTCCAGGAACAATATCTATCTTGATATCAGTATGCTTCCCGACAATCCAAAAAAACTAAAAGTACAGGGGAACGAGCAGCTGCTGCATCTTGCCGTGGCCAATATCATCAGTAACGGTTGTAAATATTCTAATTTCCAACAGGTAAAAGTTTCCTTGGGTGCTACAGATACCGATGTATATATTATTGTAAAAGATGATGGTATAGGAATTCCGGAGGTGGAAATGAACAAAATATACGACCCGTTTTTTAGGGCCTCCAATACCAATAACTATGAAGGATATGGGATTGGGCTTCCACTGGCAAGAAATATTGTCAGAATGCATCACGGTGAACTGATCGTAAGCTCACATGAAAATCAAGGGACAACTGTACAAATGCGTTTCCCGAATTTCTATAGTATGCAGAAAGCAGAAGAATCCAAAGGCTAAAAATCCAGAAAGGCTAAGTTCAACATTGTAAAGAGAAACATCTCATTGCCATTCTTTATTGAATACGAATGTTTCTTTCTTTTTTTCTTGATAATCAAATTCTTATTGAGTATTTGAAGCAAGCAGTTTCTACTTTTTTGCCGTTTTCATTTTCGCCATATTAATTCCTCTTAACAATTTTCTAATCTCATTTTAATCTCTTTAATCACATTTTAATTCCGTTCCAAAGACTCTCTAATTTGGTCATTCTAGCTTTGTATCATTAAAAAAGATAAACACAATACAAAATCATAAAGAACATGACTAAAACAATTTTAATTGCAACAGATTACTCTCTTGAGTCATTGAATATATTGAAAAAAGTACTTAAAGAGAAAGACGCATCGGAAGATAAAAACCAATATAATATTCTACTAACCTCAGGTTATGATTCGGGAGATTCTATCAGAGATCTTTTATTCAATACCAAGACCTCGGTTTTTAATAAAATCAGACCTGCTGAGTTCTGCGACGCTTACGGAATCATTAAGAATAAATACACTCATCTGATCAGTAAAATTACCTGTGATGTTTTTACAGGAAGCTTCCAGAGAACATTCAATCAGTATGTAAAAGCAGAAAATATTGAAGAAGCCTACTATTCGTCATCTATCAAAAGTAAAGGAAAAGGAAAATTCGATCTTATTCCTTACATCAAAAAATGCAAAGAACTTCATTCTCAGGAAATCAGTATTGAAGTAAGAGAAAAGCTTCCGGAAAGAGGAAGATTGGCAGAGATCTTTGTAGAGGTCTAAAAATATAATCATTTTAAAAAGATAAAAAATGTTAAGGAATTATAGTAACAGCAGAACATTGGGGGACAATATCAGATTGGGGACGCTGACTGCATTTACAGCAGGTACTATAAATATTGCATCCCTATTGATATTTCTCTCGTTTACGTCCAACGTAACAGGGCATTATGCTATTTTGGCAGCCGAGATCAGTAAAGGAAACTGGACGCAGGTTGGAGTGGTAGGAGCATGGATTTTCCTGTTCTTTTTCGGAAGTTTCCTATCCAACTTTATTGTCATCAATTTTAATAAAAAAAGTAAATATTTTGCTCATGCAATGCCTATTGTTTTGGAGATCATGTGTTTGCTTTTCGTAGGAGTATATGGACAGTTGTATTATCAGAAAACACTGGAAGAAACAGAATATTTAGTAGCCCTTATGCTTTTTGCAACCGGACTGCAGAACGGATTAACGGCGAGTATCTCCAATTTCTCGGTAAAAACAACCCACCTTACAGGAACAACAACCGATTTAGGAATTCTGGCGTCCATGTTTACCCAGAAAAAATACAGAAGAAATGGAGAACTGATTGGTAGAGCAAAACTACTGTCAAGTATCATGGTAGCCTACGTTTTAGGAGCGGTATTTTCAGGATTGACATATTACTATTTGGAATTCAGAGTTTTTTATGTTATCAGCATATGTCTTTTAATCGTGATCGGATATGATGCCTATAAAATTCATGTACGACACTTTAATACTAAATACAGATATAACAGGATTTATAAAAAACCAAACCTGTTTGCGTATCTGTATGAAAAGATCCACGGAATCCCTAAAAGAGAAAAGAAAAGAAAACTTGTTTTTGAAGAGTGATTCAATAAGAGTAAACATCACTATTAATTTTTTGTATAAACTAGCTGTGAGCACCCTTATTTTATGATGTAATAAGGGTGTTTTTTTCAAAGAGAGCTAAAGCTGGTCTAGGCGCAATCATTTCAATCTATTTTTCAGGATCATAAAAATAAACGGTTGGGAAGATGTCCGCTAAAGCCCTTCTTTACAAACATTAAAAAACCGGATGGGGATAAATACGGTAAAAATGTTGATAATTAAATATTAAATCCGGGTTTTATTATTTTAATTCCCGTTTTCATTGACTATTTTTGTAAGTTGATTTACGTTTTTATGTCAGATATTATTCAGCTTTTACCGGATCATGTAGCGAACCAAATTGCAGCGGGAGAGGTGGTGCAGAGACCTGCATCCATCGTGAAAGAACTTTTGGAAAACGCTATAGATGCAGATGCAACAAAAATTGAATTGATCATCAGAGATGCCGGAAAAAATCTCATTCAGGTAGTAGATGACGGAAAAGGGATGTCCGAAACAGATGCAAGAATGGCATTTGAAAGACACGCCACTTCCAAGATCAAAGGAACGGAAGATATCTTTAAGATCGCTACAAAAGGATTTCGAGGTGAGGCATTAGCTTCTATTGCTGCTGTTTCTCAAGTTGAACTGAGAACAAAGCAGAAAGACACCGCCATCGGAACCAATATTTATATAGAAGGTGGAGTTTTCCAGTTTCAGGATCCTATTCAAACAGCAGAAGGATCTAATTTTCTAGTTAAAAATCTATTTTATAACGTTCCGGCAAGAAGAAAGTTCCTGAAAAATAATAATATCGAATTCAGACATGTTATTGATGAATTTCAACGGGTAGCACTCGCTCATGAGAATCTGGAGTTTTCCCTGTTTCATGATGATGATGCTGTTTTCAGACTGAGAAAAGGAAGTCAGATGCAGCGTATTGTAGATGTTTTCGGAAGAAAACTTCAGCCGCTTCTGATTCCTATTAAAGAAGATATTATCTGGTGTAAACTTCATGGTTTTGTTGCGAAGCCCGAAGGAGCAAAGAAAGCAAGAGGAGAACAGTTCCTTTTTGTGAATGGAAGATATTTCAGAAGTCCATACTTCAATAAAGCGGTACAGGAAGCTTTTGAAGGACTTCTTCAACCAGGATATGTGCCTTCGTTTTTCCTTTTCCTGGAGCTTGATCCGGAGAAGATCGATGTGAATATTCATCCACAGAAAACAGAGGTGAAATTTGAAGATGAGCATCTTATTTTTGCCTTGCTTCGTTCAACCATTAAAAGATCTTTAGGGATTTATAATGTTTCTCCAAGCCTTGATTTCGACAGAGATCCGGAACTGGATGAAATGATGAATAAACCAATGCCAAGTAAAGGAAATGGAGGCGGAATAGGTGGCGGCGTTATCAAAATGCCGGAAATTATTGTTGATAAAGATTATAATCCGTTTCTGGAAGAGAGAAATGTAGTGCATCCGGAAGAAATTCAGAACCTTACAGAAATGTACCATCAGAATATTACCGCAGAACCTTCAAAGATCAACCTGTTTGAAGATGAAGATTTTGATGAAGATTTGATGAGACTTCCTAATGGTTACTGGCTTCTCAATAAAGAAGATGTTACGCTGATGCTGGATTTGGGAAGAATGCACCGACTTTTGGTATCGGAAACGAACAAATCTACCAGAAAATCAAGCACCAACAGCCATGCGCTTCTTTTCTCTCTGGAGTATCATATGAACGAAATTGAGAAAAACAAGTACAATTCGATCAAAAAATATCTTCCTGAATTAGGGTTTGACATGAAAATTGCTCATGAAAGTGTACTGAGGATAGATTCTCTTCCTGAAGGTCTGAAAGAAACTCAGGCTATGAAATTCCTGGAAAACCTTTTTGAGATCCTGGAGTATAAAACGGAAGAAGAATTTATGCAGTATTATCTCAACCAATGGAACAAAATGCAGTCGAAATCAAGATTCGATTTTATTTATAAAAAAGATGCGGAACAGGTCATCAAAGACTTTACAGCACTAGGCTTCCCGGAGTTTTTGCCGGATGGTAAAAGGTGTTTCTTTGAAGTTCCGTTTAATGATTTTAAAAACAAATTTTAAAAAATATGTTTAACAATATACCACCGATTACAAGGAATATCATTATCATTAATGTGATCGTATTCATCGCTACCTATTTACTAGGAGATCAGATGGTCGGCTATTTTGCGGCTTTTTATCCTTTTTCTCCTCTCTTTAAATCATGGCAGATCATTACCCATATGTTTATGCATGGAGGTCTGATGCACATCCTATTTAATATGATGACATTATTCAGTTTTGGTCCTATTTTAGAACAGACACTGGGAGATAAAAAATATCTGATCCTTTATTTCGCAAGTGGTTTAGGAGCATTTTTCCTTTTTAATGCATGGAATTTTGTAGAAGCTCAACAAATTATTTCTGAACTACAAACATTGGATATCAATGCGTCTGATATTTATGCAAAAGCAGCTCATTATTTTGGTGGAATTCCGAAATTTAATGCTACAACTGTTGAAGGGCAAGAATTATCGGTTCAATATTATAATTTATTAACCACTCCAATGGTGGGGGCTTCCGGAGCTATTTTCGGGGTGGTAGCAGCATTTGCCACCTTATATCCTGATGCTAAGATTGGAATTATGTTTATCCCTGTACCAATGAAAGTAAAATACCTTCTTCCTATTATTGTGTTAATTTCTGTTTATCTTGGAGTTTCCGGTAATGGAGGAGGAATTGCTCATTTGGCTCACGTTGGTGGAGCGTTGGTAGGCTGGCTTCTGGCAAGAAACTGGAGAAAGCACCTGTACAGATTCAATTAATCTGTTTTTGTGAAGATTTTTCGACTTATACTGCTGATTATCCATTTGGGAATAATGTTTCTGTTATTGGGAACTTTATTAAACGCTTATGTACCACCCAAAATTTTTCCGTGGTTTAATCTCCTTTCTTTAGGCTTTCCGGTATTGATGATAGTGTATATCATCCTGACTGTATTTTGGGTATTCAGCTGGAAAAAAAGAGCTTTTGTGTTCATGTTTGTAGGATTGGCTTTTATAAACCCTGTAAAACGATGGGTTAATTATTCTCCTGATAAAAAAGGAATTCCTGACCTAAAAGTTATTTCCTTTAATACAAGGGCAGGAGGATGGGGCAAAAAAAAAATTGAAGACTATCTTAAGCCTCAAAATGCAGATGTCATTCTTTTACAGGAAGATGGAGCGGTGATATATAAGCTTGAAGGGTATCATATGGTTAATTCCAATGATCTTTTTGCGGTGCTGACTAAGCATAAAATTATCAGCCATAAAGTATTAGGAGGGCAAGATGGAAATGTGAAAATTTCCGGACTACAGGCAGATATAGAGATTAAAGGAAAAATATATCGTTTCATCGATGTCCATCTTCAGTCTTTTCATTTTGAAAAAGATATGGTACAGCTTAACGGAAATTCAGAAAATGATGAAGAAAAGCTAAAAGATATTGTGAAAATGCTTATCCCTACTTTCAAAGAGCATCAAGGGCAGGTAGAGCTTTTGCAGCAATCCATCGAAAATTCACCCTATCCCGTTATTTTGGGTGGGGATTTTAATTCTGTTCCCAACTCTTATGAATATTATCACTTATCTCAAGGTTTGGAAGATGCTTTTCTTGTGGCTGGAAAAGGAAGTGCAACCAGCTTTCATGATTATAAGTTTCCTATTAGGATTGATTATGTTTTTTCTTCAAAAAATATACAGGCACTTTCTTATGAAGTAGACCGCTCTGTAAATCTTTCAGATCATTTTCCGGTGACTGTAAAGTTTTCATTATCTGATAAATAATTATAAAAATAGTTAAAATTTCGCTCGTTGGTAAGGTTTTTGCTTAAAAAAATCCGTACCAAGACCGCTTTTTCATGAAGTTGAATCAGATATTATTATTTGCACATATCGCTGTTGCAGTTCTGCTTTTATGCACACTGGGAAATGCATGGGTTCCTCCTAATCTTTTGAGTAGCCTTAATCTTCTTTCTCTTGGTTTCCCCTACCTGATGGTGACGTATATTATTCTTACGTTAGTGTGGGTCTTTAAAAAACAAAAAATTGCGATTGCTTTTGCATTAGGTACGCTCATTTTTTTCAATCCAATCAGAAGATGGGTTAATTTTTCTCCCAAAACAGATAATTTAAAAACGATTCGTGACATCAAAGTTTTAACCTTTAATGTAAAGTATGGTGAATATGGTTGGGATAAGGTCAAAAAATATATTAAAGATCAGGATGCAGACATTATTTTAGTTCAGGAAAAAGATACCAACCGTGCTATAAAGAGAGATCTTGTAAAATACCCGTCGGTTATCCTTAAAACCAAGCATAAAATTGTAAGACAAGATAAGCTGATTGATGAAAAAGCCCGTGGAAATTCATTCTATGCAGACGTTGATATCAATGGTAAAATTATCAGAATTGTAAATGTTTATTTGGAACCATTCAGACTTCACAAATCGATGTTTACAAAACTGGAAGGGTTAGGATTTGGAAATATTTCTACCTTGCTTTCTCATATGACGCCTACATTTCAGGCACACGAGGATCAGGTGAGTAAAATTAGAAAAATAGTAGATTTATCACCTTACCCTGTTATTCTGGCAGGAGATTTTAACTCTGTTCCCAACTCTTATGAATATTATAATCTTGGAAAAGATCTTCAGGATGCATTTGTAGTAGCTGGGAAGGGAAGTGCAAGTAGTTTTCACGACTATAAAGTACCTTTAAGAATAGATTATATCTTTACTTCCAAATCTATCATTCCATTAAGTTATAAAGTAGATCATACCGTAGAATTATCAGATCACTATCCGGTAATTGCAGAATTTCTGCTAAATTAGTTGCATGAAAAACGTACTGCCTGTTATTTTTATTCTTACGCTTCTGTTTACTGCCTGCTCCAAGAAGGAGTCTCCCGGATTTGCTGAAGATCAGGATATTAAAATGCATTATGATACTACAGCTGTTGATTCTTTTTCAACCGGAGCTGTTTCCGTAGATATTGCCCGAAAGATAAGAATGTCGTCTCCTCAGTATCTGGATTCTGTAAAACAGGCTAAAAAACTGGCAGAAGAAGAGGCAAAGCTGAAAGCAGAGCTTGAAAAAGAAAATAAAGCCAAGCTTGATGACGAGAAGAAAAAAGCAGAAGCTGAGAAGAAATCTAAAGCAGCAGAAACGCCAACCACTCACGAAAACAAAACCGAATAATACCAAACTTTTTTAAAAATATATAATATGAAAAAACAAATCCTTGCCGCGATGGCGATCTCTTTGTTCGCTGTTGCATGCACAAAATCTTCAACTAAAACAGAACAGGTAGAAAATGCTGATGGTTCTGTTACCACAACCACAACTACCGTTACAGAAACTCCGTCTGATATGGTTGATACCGCTAAGATTAACAAAGCAAAAGAAGATGCCAAAGTAAAAGTAGACGAAGCGGGTAATAAGATAGACGATGCCGCACAGAAAGCAAAAGAAAAAATAGATGCTACTGCTGATAAAACTAAGCAAGATCTTAACAAAGCAGGAAAGGACATCAAAGAAGAGGCTAATAAAGTGGGTAAAGATGCCAAAGAAGCCGCTAAAAAAGGAGCTTCCAAAGTAGAGGAGGCTGCCAAAAGAGTAAAAGAAGACTTAAGCAAATAAAATAAAAACCGCAATCCAACTGGGTTGCGGTTTTTTTATCTCTAAATGGTTATTCATTATCTGTTCAGTTCAAGAAGAGGATCTATATACTCTCTGTCATTGCTTAATCTTGGGACTTTATTCTGACCACCAAGTTTTCCTTTAGACTCCAGCCAGTTGTAGAAGAGATTATGTTTGGCGATATGAATAATAGGTCTTTTCAGCGTTATATTATTATATCTTTTGGCTTCATAATCAGAGTTGATGGCTTTTAAATGCTGATCAAAGCAGTCAATAAAATTGTCCAGATTATTTGGTTTTTGGCTGAACTCAAAAATCCATTCATGAGCACCTCCTTCGTTTTCTTTCATAAAAACCGGCGCTCCTGTGAAATCTGTAATTGAGGCTCCTGTAACCTCGCAAGCCTTGGAAATGGCAGATTCTACATTGGTAATCATCAGTTCTTCACCAAAAGCATTGATATAGTGCTTGGTTCTTCCCGTAATTTTAATTCTGAAAGGATTGATGGAGGTAAATACTACCGTGTCTCCAATAAGGTATCTCCATAAACCGCCGTTGGTTGTGATCACCATTGCATAATTCTTTCCAATTTCCACATCTTCCAGACTTACAACCTTTGGATTCGAAAAATGAAACTGATCCATAGGAATAAACTCGTAGAAGATTCCATAGTCTAACATCAGAAGCATTTCATCACTGTTAGGTCTGTCCTGGATTCCGAAGAAACCTTCAGATGCATTGTAAATTTCGTAGTAATTGATGTTTTTTCCGATGATCTGCTTGAATTGCTCCCTGTAGGGCTTAAAACTGATTCCACCGTGAAAAAACACCTCTAAATTCGGCCAGAGCTCAGAAATACTTCCTACTTCAGTTTCATTCAAAACTCTTTGCATCAGAACCATCATCCAGCTCGGTACACCCAGAATACTTCCAACGTCTTCATTTTTTACTTCCGAGGTTATTGCTTTAAGCTTGCTCTCCCATTCACCCATCAAAGAAACCTTCTTGCTTGGAGTTGTGGTAATTTCTACCCAAAACGGGAGATTATCAATTAAAATAGCAGATAAATCGCCAAATTTCGTGTTAAAATCGGCATACAGTTCAGAACTTCCTCCTAAACGTAGGTTTTTATAGTTGAAAAGCTGATTTTCGGGATGATTGTTGGCATAGATGGAAACCATATCTTTTCCGGCCTTCATGTGGCAATATTCAAGGCTCTCTGCTGAAATCGGAATGAATTTGCTTTTGGCATTAGTTGTTCCGGAAGATTTCGCAAAATGTTTAATGTAGCCTGGCCAGCTTACATCCTTTTGTCCCTGTCTTGCTTTCTCAATATAGGGCTCCATTTCTTCATAGGTAACAATAGGGACTTTATTTTTAAAATCCTGATAACTAGAGATAGAGTTGAACCCGTATTGTTTACCATATTCCGTGTCTTCCGCATGAAACAGCTGGGAAAATAAGATACCCTTCTGTGTTTCAATGGGATGATCCATGAAATTCTGTATCTGATCTATCCTTTGACGGATGAACCAGTTGACTACGGTATTAAAAAGTGCTTTGGTTGCCATTCCAACAAATATAATGATATTTGAATTTTCAGAAAATTTTTTCTGAGATTAAATAAAAAAACCGTTACAGGATTTGTAACGGTTTAATATTGAATGTGTTAATTGTTAACAGTACTCGTCGTAAGCAGCCTGAAGGTTAGCCGCAATAGCTCCTGCAGGGTTCCCTTCGATGTGGTGTCTCTCCAGCATGTGAACCAATTCACCATCTTTGAAAAGCGCTACACATGGAGAGCTTGGAGGGAATGGAGCAAGGTGTTTTCTTGCTTCAACTACTGCTTCAGTATCAAATCCTGCAAATACAGTTGTTAAATGATCAGGTTTTTTGTCTCCTGTTAAAGAATACACTACTCCTGGTCTTGCAGCTCCTGCAGCACATCCGCATACGGAGTTGATAACCAATAGTGTAGTTCCAGACTGCTTAAGAGCGTCTTCTACCTGAGCAGGAGTTGTTAAATCCTGAAAGCCTTTATCTGTAAGTTCCGCCTTCATTGGCATTACTAAATCTGTTGGATACATATTTTTTGTTTTTTTATCACTACAAAGTTAAGCAATTCTTTAGTTTTGATCAATATATAATAACTATCAAAGGTTTAGTCATATAAAATTAATCAAATATTAATATTGTAATAATATTCATAAAAATGTGAATTAAGATTAGGAATAATGGAATATTTTTATTAAATTTGAAATGATTCTGAAAAACAAACGACCATGAAAAAAACATTTAAGGCTTTCCCTCAAGCAATCAACCACTTAAATGCTGTCTGAAATTTGCAGATAGTTTTATTCTTTTTCTTCAGTTTAGAATCGAACTGAGTAATAAATTTTAATATCCAAAAAACGAAACCCGGAACTTTTATGTTCCGGGTTTCTAATCAAATCGATATGCAAAGGTTGAATATCCTAGTGTAATTGTGGAAAGCACATAGTGATCTATTGACAGTAAATACTATCAATAATTGGATCAACTATGACAAAAGCTTCTTAGCCATATCAGAGATACTTTTTCCGTCTGATTTCCCGGCTAATGCTTTTGATGCAGCTCCCATTACCTTCCCTAAATCTTTAACAGATTCAGCTCCGGTTTCTGAAATAATGTTTTTGATTTCAGCTTCCAGTTCTTCTGCAGAAAGCTGTTGTGGTAAAAATTTCTCAATTACCTTCATTTGCGCTTCTTCTACTTCAGCAAGGTCCTGTCTTCCCTGAGCAGCAAATTGCTCGAAAGAGTCTTTACGTTGCTTGATCATTCTCTGAAGGATAGCAATTTCCTGTTCTGCTGAAACTTCTGCTCCTTTGGCTTCTGTTTTCAGAAGAAGTATTTGAGATTTTACGGCACGAAGAGAATCCAGAGCAACTCTGTCTTTCTCTCTCATGGCTGTTTTTATAGCTTCACTGATTGTATTTTCTAAACTCATGGTTTTAAATTTAACAATGTATCAATGTAACAGTTTACGAATAAAATGATAGTAATTGTTACATTGGTACATTTCTACATTGTTATATTAGTCTACGTCTTTATTTAAAAATCTGTTTTCTCTCACTTGCATAGAACCATTGTTGTCAGACAGATAAGTGTTGATATTCTGTTCAGAAGCATTGGTTCCGTCAATCGAGATATTTTTTCTTTTGAAAGCAGGAATCGATTCAAATTCACTGGTGCTGTCAAAACTTTGATAACGGGAATTGAATTCTTTTAGTTTGTTTCTTCTTTCAATAACTCTATCCTGATCCATCGTTTTGTTCACGAAAGTGAATTCTGATTCTTCAGTTTTTGGAGTCTGAATCTCTGTTTTTGTTTCAAAAGCAGGTCTTGTTTCTGTTTTTGGTTCTTCTTGTTTCTGGAAGAAGGTTTCTACTTTCTGAGCTGGTTCTGCTACCGCGCTTGTTGGAGCGTTGAACTCTGCCTTAGGCTGTCCGAAATCTGTTTTAGGCTCGTTTCTGGTAGGTTCATTCACAAAGAAACTGAATTCAACAGGTTTTTCCTGAGAGAAAGAATTATTGAGCGTATTTCCTGTTTGAGGCTCTTCTTTTTTGTTTTCAAAATCGAAAGAGAACGATTGAATTTCCAGATCGTTCGGATCATCATGATCTTCATCAGCAGAGAATAAACTGTAGGCATCCTGCTCGTTTTCTTCTTCGTTTCTCCAGCCCTGTTCAGGAGTGTTCAGCGTATTTTCTTCTTTATCAGAGAATTTTATTTCTGTTCTGATCTCTTCTTCCTCAATAATCATTTTTTTTTCGATAGAAGTTACCTTGAACTGTGGAGTATCATGGTCTTCATCATCTAATCTGAAATGATTGCTTCTATTGGAATCAAAAGTTGCTTCTGAAGCGGTTTCTCTTTCTTCTCTTGTTTTAAAAGGAGACGATTTTGGAGCTTCAAAGCTATCGTTAAGACTGATTCTTATTTTTTCTGTAGGACCAGCAAATTTCTTGTTATCATTAGAGAATCCAGTTGCAATAACCAGAACGCTTACTGCATCTCCCAGTTCTTCATCAGCACCCACCCCGAAAATGATATCCGCAGTGTTTCCTGCTTCTTTCTGGATGTGATCCATAATGATACCGATTTCGTCCATGGTAACTTCTTCAGCACCACTTCTAATCAATAGCAATACGTTTTTAGCTCCTGTGATCTTGTTGTCATTCAATAGCGGAGAATCAAGGGCTTTTCTTACAGCTTCTTCTGCTTTGTTTTCCCCTGACGCGGTTCCTGTAGACATAAGCGCTGTACCAGAGTTCTGAAGTACAGATTTAGCATCTCTAAAGTCAATGTTTACGTCAAAATAACCTGTAATCACTTCTGCCATCCCTTTAGCGGCATTGGCTAACACTTCATCTGCTTTTGAGAATCCCTGTTTGAATCCAAGGTTTCCGAATTGCTGTCTCAGTTTATCGTTGTTGATGACAATTAGGGAGTCAACATTATTTTTTAATTTATCAAGACCGTTTTCAGCTTGTTCCAATCTTCTTTTTCCTTCAAAGCTGAAAGGAACGGTAACAATTCCTACGGTAAGGATGCCCATATCTTTGGCAACTTTGGCAATAACGGGAGCTGCTCCTGTACCGGTACCACCACCCATTCCGGCAGTGATGAACACCATTTTGGTATTTTGGCCCATGGCAGCCTTGATATCTTCAATACTTTCTATTGCCGATTTTTCTCCTACTTCAGGGTCCGCGCCAGCTCCCAGACCTTCCGTAATGGAAGTTCCTAGCTGAACTTTATTAGCGACCGGATTATTATCAAGCGTTTGAGCATCAGTATTACAGATCACGAAATCTACTCCGTGAATTCCTTTTTCATACATGTGTTTCAAAGCGTTGTTTCCACCGCCTCCTACACCGATTACTTTTATGATGGATGAATTTCCTTTTGGCAGGTCAAATGAAAATCCTTGTGTACCTATATTTTCCATAACTATTTTTTTAATAATTGATAACTGACAGTCGACAATTGATGCATGATATTCGCTTTAAGTTAATAAATATTATACTATTTTCTGGTATCATTGATCAAAAATTTTCTATCATTTATATTTATTCTACTTCTTCAAAGAATTTTTTTACTTTTTCCATAAGCGATTGCCCAAATGTAAGCTTCGCTTTTCTGTTTTCTTGCTTTTCTCTTGCTGCAGGTTGTTCCTGAACGGGTGCTTCTTCTTTTACAGGTTGAGCGGGTTCTGCCTGCGCAACAGCTGTTTCTGGTTTGGGTTGTTCAACAACCACTTCCATGATTTCTTCAGCGTTCTGCTTTTTGTCACGAATTTTTAAACTCTCCATTAGCAATCCGATAGAGGTAGCAAATTCAGGACCTTTCAGATACTGGTTTTTATCGTTGGCGATATATTCGTTGGCAAAACCAATTCTGCTGTCGAAACCTGTTGTATAGTTGGCCAGCTGACGAAGGTGTTTAAGGTTGGAACCACCACCTGTCAGAACGATTCCGGCAATCAGCTTCTTTTTTTGTTCAAAAGCTCCGTATGCCTTTAGCTCTGTATTTACCATTTCAAGAATTTCTTCTACTCTAGCATTAATGATTTGTGCTAAAGTTTTTAAAGAAATTTCTTTGTCCGGTCTTCCGTGAAGTCCCGGTATTGTTACAAAAGTACTGTCTTTTTCCAATTCGGGAACAGCCGAACCGAATTTTACTTTCAATTGTTCAGCATGTTTCTCAATAATAGAGCATCCTTCTTTGATGTCTTCTGTAATAATTCCTCCTCCGTATGGAATTACACAGGTATGGCGGATGATATTATCTTTAAAAATGGCAATATCCGTGGTACCACCACCAATGTCTACGATAGCGACACCAGCTTCTTTTTCTTCTTTGGTAAGAACGGCTTCTGAAGAGGCTAGAGGCTCCAGGGTAAGGGCTTCCATTTCTAATCCTGCTTCACGTACGCATCTTGCAATATTTCGGATGCTTCCCATTTGTCCTACAACGACATGGAAATTAGCTTCTAAACGTTTTCCGTGCATCCCGACAGGTTCCTGAATTTCACCTTCGGAATCCACTTTGTATTCTTGAGGAAGTACATGGATAATTTCTTCTCCAGGAAGCATGACCAGCTTTTTCACCTGATCTTTTAATGCTTCAATGTCATCGTCTGTAATAAATTTATCCGGATGTTCACGCATAATATAATCGGAGTGCTGCAGAGAACGGATGTGTTTTCCTGCAATACCTACCGTAACCTTGCGGATAGGAACCCCGGCACTGGACTGTGCCTCGGTAACTGCAGCCTTGATTGAATTAATGGTTTGTGAAATATTATTCACAATTCCTTTATGAACACCAAGACTTTTAGCTTTTCCTACACCGAGAACTTCTATTTTCCCGTGTGCATTCCTTCTTCCGACAATCGCGACTATCTTCGTTGTCCCGATGTCCAGACCTACTGAATACTCTTGATTTTCCATTTTTATATCGATTTGATTTTTTCTACTTTTTCCATGATCAGGACCTGAGTCCTGGTTTGTGTTACATTGTCTTTTTGAGACGGGGTTTATTCTATTTTTACCTTGGCTTTTGGCTTAGGCTTGGACTGCGCCGGTGCCACTGTTTTTTTCTCTGGTTTTTTTGTTTCCTTTGTGTGTGTTTTTGGTTTTGTGCTTTCTTTAGGTTTGGAAGCGACAGGGTTTGTTTTTTTGGTTTCGGCTAACTTTGGTTTGACTTCTGTTTTTTTAGAGGCCATCAGTGAAGGAGCTTTTGCCATTTCCTGCTTTCCTGCTTTCAAAATACTGTCATTTTCTTTAAAATAAGGGTTTAAAGTGGTCACAATCTGATTCTGATATTTTACAGAAACCATACTGTATTTTTGCGGGTCCTGGTACACCAGGTATTTTTCCACAAAGGTTTTAAATCCTTTTACTTTAAATTCAATGTTTTCCAGATCTCCTATCTCCACTCTGTAGTTTCCTTCGCTTGTCAGAAGACTGTAACTGTCTTTATTTTTTGAAATTCCGATAAAGTATTTCTTGCTGAAATCGTCTTTATCAATCTTTTCAACCAATTCTGCCAGTTTTTCATATTCATCGGGCTGCACATTTCCTGTTACCAGCATGCAAGGATGTGAATAGGTTCTTGAAATCGGGAATTCGACTCCTTTTTCATCCACATAAAAATCTTTTCCATCTTTATTGAGCCTGAAAACTGGAACTCTCTGTTTGATATCCAGATTGAGTTTTCCGTTTAGGTTTAGGTAGACGTTGGCACTGTCGACGGCAGGAAGAGAGTTGATCTTTTTTTCTAAAGCAGGAATGTTTAGATCTCCTACTTTTCCTGATGGATTTTCTTTTTTTACGATCTCCCTGATATCTTTTTCGTCAACAAAATAAACCGGCGTTCTCTCGCTCATCTTTACAGAAATCTTATTATCTGTAATCTGCTCACGGCTGAATCTTCTCAACGAGAAACTCAGTAACAATCCGAGGATGATTACGGTGACAACAATTTTTAATATTCTGTATTTATTTTTCATATTTTTCTTTAGTCGCTACGGACATAAAGCCATTTTATTTTCTTTATAATTTATTTACAACTCGTTTTACTCCATTTTTGAATAAAACTGAATGGAAGTTCAAAATCATTCCAAGTTTTATATTTGTTATTCTTAAATAATTTAAAAGCTGGAAGAAATGATAGTCATTAATCTCCTGAACTGCTTTTATTTCAATTATTAATTTGTTTTCAACTAATAAATCTACTCTGAACGCTTTATATATTTTTAACTCTTCATATTCAATGTCAATATTTTTTTGACTTTCGACATTTAATCCTCTGTTTTTTAGTTCATAAACTAAACACTCTTCATATACATTTTCATAAAGCCCAATTCCAAGCGTACGATGTATTTTCATTCCAGCATTGAAAACAATCTCTGAAATTTCATTTTCTATCATACATTTTGTGTTTTTATGAACGCTATGATCGCAAGGTAATCTGTTTATTTTTCCGATCGCGAGAGCGTTTCACTCAGCGAATGCTATAACCTTTATAATTTGTTTTTTTTAATAAAATAATTTGTTTTCTCATTTGCTGAGTGAAACGCCTTTGCGATCGATTTTACATTTTTTTCGCGAGCATTGCGTTTATACTCCAATTTTCTCAATCCATTCACATATAGGGTCATACAGGGTGTCTATATTTCCTGCGCCTACAGTAAGGAGGATATCAAAATCTTTTTCTTTTATTTTTTCAAAAGTATCAGCTAATGTTGATACTTCTTTTTTATCTAATGTTACTTTGTTCAACAGCCAGCTTGAAGTGATTCCTTCAAAATTTTCCTGAAGTTCTCTTGCCGGGTAAATGTCGAGAAGAATAAGCTCGTCTGCTTTGCTTAAACTTTCTGCAAACCCGTCTGCAAAATCTCTTGTTCTGCTGAAAAGGTGAGGCTGGAAGGCTACCAATAGTTTTTTATCAGGATAAAATGTTCTGATTGAGCTCATTACAGCATTGATTTCTGTAGGATGGTGAGCATAATCATCAATATAAATTTTACCGTTTTGATAAATATGTTTCGTGTATCTTCTTTTAATTCCTTTAAAATTGGCAATTGCCTTTTTCAGCGTATCAAAATCTGCGCCCAAATTGTGGAGAATAGCCAGTGCTACCGTCGCATTTTCAACATTATGGATTCCCGGGATTCCCCAAACGAAATCTTTTATGGTTTCTGTTGGAGTATGGAAATCAAAATAAATCTTGTCATGATCCATACGCAGATTGTCTGAATAGTAGTCTGCAGGTTCATTGACAGCATACGTCTGATGACCTCTCCCGATCTCAACGCCTTTTCTTACGAAGAGCTGCTGATCTTGTGGAACTAAAGCTGCAAATTGTCTGAAACCTTCCTCAATATGGCTCTTATCGCCATAGATATCTAAATGGTCTGCATCTGTAGAAGTCACTACTGCCCAATCCGGAGAAAGGTTTAAGAAACTTCTGTCGTATTCATCCGCTTCTACAACAGAGTAAGTAGAACCATTGTACAGGAAGTTGGATTTAAAATTTTCAGAAATACCTCCTAAAAAACATGAGAAAGGTAAGTCTGCTTCTTTACACAAATGAGCCACAAGGGTAGAAGTAGTTGTCTTTCCATGCGTTCCTGCGATAGCAATACAGTCTGTGTTTTCTGTAATGAGCCCTAAAACTTTGGCGCGTTTCAATACTTCGAACTGATTTTGGTTGAAGTAATCTAAGATTTCAAGGGTTTTGATAGCCGGCGTATAAATAACCAGTGTATCTTCTTTCTGAAGGGAAGTGATCTTATCATCAATAAGGTCTTCAAAAACAATATCAATACCTTCATTCATCAGATTTTGAGTAAGTTTGGTATTGGTTTTATCGTATCCCAATACTTTTTTTCCGGACGCATTGAAATAGCGTGCTAAAGCGCTCATTCCGATCCCTCCGATTCCGACGAAATAAAAAGTCTGATATGTTTGTAAAATATTCATTTATACTTTAATCTTTAATTACTTCTGAACCAGTTCAGAATTTTATTACTAAATTTTATATTATAAGGTTTTAATCAACTAACATCAATGCCCGTTAACGACTTAAATTTTAAAGGTATCAGGCTGAGCTAGTCAAAGTCCTTCCTCATTATTGTATTATTTTAAAAATTTCGTCTACAATCTCTTTTGTGGCATTTGGCTTGGCAAAATATTTAAGATTGTCGGACATTTCTTTTCTTACACTTTCATTTTCGCAGATTTCTGATAATGTATTCCAGAATTTTTCCTGCATTTCAGAGTCTTTTACCATTCTGGCAGCATCTTTTTCAACCAGATTCATGGCATTTTTGGTTTGGTGATCTTCCGCGGCAAAAGGGAAAGGGACCAATAATACCGGTTTCTGGGCTACTGCCAACTCTGAAATGGCGATAGCTCCGGCTCTTGAAACAATGATATCGGCTGCAGAATAGGCAAGCTCCATCTCTTTGATGAATTCCAGGATCTGAATATTTCCGTTAGCAACATCTTTTGTTTCGTTTAAAATATCTTTATAATCAAGCTTTCCTGTTTGCCAGATCAGCTGATAGTCTTTGTCTACTATTTGTTTAAGGTGAGACTTCCAGGCATTATTCAGTGTTCTGGAACCCAGAGAACCTCCAACAGATAGGATAGTAAGCTTGCTTTTATCCAGTCCCATTTTTTCTTTTGCCTGAGAAGTTTCCTGCATTCCGGAAATAATGGTTGAGCGAATCGGATTTCCCAGAAATTTGATCTTTTCTACTGGGAATCCTGCTACTTTTGGATAGGCTGTAAATATTGCTTTAGCTGCTTTGCTTAAAATCTTATTGGTTACTCCTGCATGAGCATTTTGTTCCTGAATAAAAACAGGAATTCCCAATTTGCTGGCTTCATAAAGCGCCGGTCCACTGGCAAAACCTCCTGTTCCTATGGCAAGATTGGGAGCAAAATCTTTGATAATTGTTTTAGATTTTGATAAACTTTTCAGAATTTTGAAAGGTAATCCAAGGTTGGATAATAGATTTCCTCTGTCGATTCCTGCAATATCAATTCCTTCGATTTTATAACCGGCCTGTGGAACTTTTTCCATTTCCATTTTTCCGTTGGCACCAATGAACAAAAATTCTGCATCCGGAAATCTTTTTTTGATTTCGTCAGCAATGGCAATGGCAGGGAAGATGTGTCCTCCTGTTCCTCCGCCTGATAATATTACTTTTAACTTTTTGTTCATTTTTATCGGTTTTGAAATTGCTTTGTCATTTTGTTTTTGGCTATGACTTAAGCGATATCGTTTATTTCTGCTATACTCTGTTTTTTGCCCAATCCTTCTTCATCATAAATCTGAATTCGCGAGCTTATATTTAAAATAATTCCTAACTGCAGGTAGGTTACCAGCATTGATGTTCCTCCGTAGCTTATCAAAGGCAGCGGCTGTCCGGTTACCGGGATCAGATTCACTGCAACGGCAATATTCACCGAAAGCTGTATAAAGATCATGACTCCGAGACTAAGCACGAGCAACGATCCGAAGAAGGCAGGCATTTTACTGGCAATCATGACAATTCTTATCATCATAATCAGGTATAAACTTACCAGAAAAGCGGCCCCAATTACACCATATTCTTCTACAATAACCGCAAAGATAAAGTCGGAAGCAGACTGTGGAAGCATTTGCTTCAATGCACTTTTTCCTGGGCCCATTCCGGTAATTCCGCCGTGTACAATGGCTGCTTTGGCCTGCATCACCTGATAATTTTTTGCTTTTACGCTTTCGTCATCTGTGTCTGCTGTTTTTGCCTTACTGGAGGTAAAGGTTTCAATACGGCTCATCCATGTATGAACACGGTTTCCACCAATCATATTGGTATTCAGTGCAATCAATAAGAAAAATACGATGGCAACAAATGATGCGGAGATAAATCCTGCAATGTATTTCCAGTGAAGCTGGCCTATTACCAGGACAATTACCGAAACCATCAGAATCATTAATGCTGTGGAACCATTATCTTTTGCAACCAGTACGAAAACCAGGAGAATAGGTCCGAAAATATACATGATATTCTCTATCGGAAGTCTTTCTCTTGTGATCTTTTTGGTTAAATATCTGCACAGGTAGATGATCAGCATTAAAAAGGCAAATGATGACGGCTGGAAGGAAATAGGGGTCCCCGGGATTTTCAACCATCTGGAAGCACTGGCTCCGTCAATAGTTTGCCCGGTAAACATGGTGACAATCAGTAAAACAATCATTAAGCCGAGCAGAATGCTGCTGAGCTTTCCAATGTATTCGTATTTGACTGTTCCCACCAGTCTCATGATTCCTAATCCTAAGACTACAAAGAACATATGTTTGATAACGTGACCTGTTGTAGTCCCGTTATTAACAATGTATTCAAGATTTGAACTTGCAGAGTAAACAGGGAAAATAGAGAAAATGGAGATCACAAGAATGACCATCCAAAGTACTTTATCGCCCTTTAGAAACTCAAATCTGCTTTCTGTGTTCTGTTCGTCCATATTTTTTGTATTGATGTACGATGTACAAAGTAAGAGGTACTTTTTACATGTGACATTTTACATTTTTATTTTAATACCTGTTCTTTAAACTGGCGTCCTCTGTCTTCATAGCTTTTGAACAAGTCAAAGCTTGCGCAGCATGGAGATAATAAAACGGTATCGCCTTTTTGTGCCAATGATTTTGAAATTTTCACGGCTTCTTCCATGCTTGAAGTATCATAGATGAATTCTTTTTTGTCTTTAAAGAAATCTATGATTTTCTTATTATCTACTCCAAGGCAAACAATTGCCTTTACTTTTCTTTTGACTAAATCTTCAATTTCGGTATAGTCATTTCCTTTATCTAATCCGCCAACAATCCATACGGTTGGGGTTTTCATACTTTCTAAAGCGTAGTAAGTCGCGTTTACGTTGGTTGCTTTACTGTCGTTGATGTATTTTACACTGTCAATTTCAGTGACAAGCTCCAATCTGTGTTCTACAGCCTGAAATGTCATCAATGAATGTCTGATGCTTTCATTGTTTATTTTTAATATTTTACCGGCAATAGATGCTGCCAGACTGTTGGCAACATTGTGATTTCCCAATAGAGATAACTCATCAACCTTCATTGAGAATTCATCGTTCACTTTTACCACAATTTCCTCATCATTCACGAAACCTCCTTCCGGTAACTTCTCTTTTGTAGAGAAAGGGATCATTTTCGCTTTTACCTCAAGCTTTTCAAGAAGATTTTTACTCATTTCATCATCTTTATTGTAGATGAAGAAGTTGTCATTTTCTTGATTTTCAGTGATTCTGAATTTTGCCAAAGCATATTCCTCATAGTTGTAGTTGTACTGATCCAGGTGATCCTGAGACAAGTTCAACAGTAAAGAGATATAAGGTCGGAAATTCTGAATATCATCCAGCTGGAAAGAACTTACTTCCAGCACATAATATTCATGGTTTTCGTCTGCAACCTGCTTGGCAAAGCTATAGCCTATATTACCTCCTAACCCTACGTTTAATCCGTCATTTTTCAGGATGTAGTAGATTAAAGAAGTTGTTGTTGTTTTTCCGTTGCTACCTGTGATAGCGATGATCTTTGCATCGGTAAATTCAGAAGCAAATTCAATTTCCGAGGAAAGTCTTATACCTTTCTCGTGAATTTTATTGATGATCTCGGCTTTTTTCGGAATTCCGGGGCTTTTTACGATCCAATCGGCATTTAAAATCCTTTCTTCATCGTGGTTTCCTTCTTCAAATTCAATTTCATTATCGGTAAGAAACTGTTTATAGTTATCCTTAATGGCTCCTTTATCTGAAAGAAACACTTCCAAACCTTTCTTTTTAGCCAAATAAGCAGCTCCGCATCCGCTTTCTCCACCTCCTAAAACAACTATTTTCATATTATAAAAGCTTTATGCTATAGGCTTTAAGCTTTACGCTTATTGCTTACAGCTTTTGATTTTTATCTCATTTTTAATGTGATCAGACATACAATAGCCATTATTACTCCAATGATGATCATTCTGTTCACGATTTTACTTTCGTGGAACCCTTCTTTCTGATAATGATGGTGTAACGGTGACATTTTGAATAGTCTATTGTTTTGGGCATATTCCAACCCGTATTTTCTTTTTCTGTATTTGAAAACTATAACCTGAAGCATTACAGACAGGTTTTCGATTAAGAAGATTCCACATAATACAGGAATCAACAGTTCTTTTCTTAAAATGATGGCTAAAACAGCAATAACTCCCCCCAACATTAAACTTCCGGTGTCTCCCATGAAAACCTGTGCAGGATAGGTATTGTACCAGAAAAACCCGATTACTGCCCCTACCATTGCTACGGCAAAAATGGTGGTTTCACCCATATTCGGGAGGAACATGATATTGAGATAGTCTGCAAAGATGATGTTCCCGGAAAGGTAGGCAAAAAGGGCCAGTGTAAGAAGGATGATTGTACTGGTTCCGGCTGCAAGGCCATCAATTCCGTCTGTAATATTGGCTCCGTTGGAAACAGCGGTTACAATGAAGATTACGATAGGAATAAAGACAATCCATGCCCACTCATGGGCATCTTTATCATTCATCCAGAATAACATTCCGCTATAGTCAAACTCATTATTCTTTGCAAAAGGAACGGTAGAAACAGTTATTTTTTCTGTAGGCATAAAGTTTTGCTCTACATTATTTCTGTTCACTACTTTAGCATCTGCATATTTTCTTTTAACAGTAATATCTGGGTGGAAATACATTGTAACTCCGACAATTAACCCTAAGCCGACCTGGCCTACGATTTTAAATTTTCCACTTAAACCATCTTTGTTTTTCTTGATTTTCTTTAAGTAATCATCCAGAAAACCAATGGATCCCATCCAAATCATTGAAACCAGCAGCAGAACAATATAAACGTTGGTAATTCTTGTAAACAGCAATACGGGAATAATGGTTGCCAGAATGATGATAAGTCCTCCCATGGTAGGAGTTCCTTCTTTTTGTTTCTGACCATCAAGTCCAAGATCACGCACCAATTCTCCCATTTGTTTTGTTCTCAGGTAATTGATTACTCTTTTTCCGTAGACAAGAGCAATGATTAATGAGAACAGTACAGCCATTCCGGCGCGGAAGGAGATGTATTTCAACAGTCCTAATCCGGGAACGTGAATTCCATGGTTGGTTAGATATTCGTATAGATAGTATAGCATGTTTCTGTTTTTTATTATTTAAAAATTTAACTTATTTAAAGATTTAGAAATTGGGCTTTTCGATATTACTACTCAAATATTTAATGAAATTGGAAATATTTGAAGAAATTTCTCTTGATAGGATTATCATCTCCTCAGCTTTATTTTCACTCCCTAATTTTAATCTTTTACTTACAATCAATAGGCTTCTTACTTCAGCGCAGCTGCCTTTAGCAATTTTTAAATATTTAATAAATTGTCTGTTATTATTATATTCTGAGCCCTCCGCAATATTGTTGCTAATGGAAAAACTCGCTCTTTTTATCTGGTTATTAAATTCAAATTCTTTTTCAAAACTTTGACTCTGAAGAAATTGATATACTTTTTCAATAAGATCTAAACTTTTGAGATATACAGGAAAGTCTTCAAAATTCTTAGTCATCATCAAATTTTTAAATCTTTTAATGAATTTAATCTTTCAATCTATTTTGACATTAATTTCCAAAGTTCATTAATCACTTCTTTGTCATCAAAATGATGTTTCACACCATTAATCTCCTGATAGTTCTCGTGCCCTTTTCCGGCAACTAAGACGATATCTTTGGGCTCTGCAAACTTTATAGCCATTTTTATAGCTTCTTTTCTATCCGGAATTGAAGTGTATTTGCTGAAGTTCTGAGGTTCAACACCTGCTTCAATTTCTTTAATGATCTGTGCCGGATCTTCTGTTCTCGGATTGTCTGAAGTGATGATTGCCAGTGTAGATTTTTTGGTGGCAATATTTCCCATTTCAGGTCTTTTGGAGTGGTCTCTGTCTCCTCCGCAACCGAATACCGTGATCAGTCTTTCGTTTTTGGTTCTGATATCGTTGATGCTGTCCAGAATGTTTTCCAAAGCATCCGGAGTGTGTGCATAATCTACGATAAAGAAAATTCCACCATCGGATTTGAATGTTTCAAACCTTCCGGAAACTCTTTTCAGTTTACTGATCGCCTGAAGAATCTCATCCTGCTCAAAACCTAGTTCAGTAGCGATTCCAAAGACAAGTAACAGGTTGTATACATTGAACTTACCCGTTAAGGTTGTCCAAAATTCTTTTCCGTTGAAGTTGGCCAGCATTCCATTGAAATCTACTTCCAGAAGTTTTCCGTGGTAATCTGCCAGTGTTTTCAATGCGTAAGACTTCTTTTTAGCCTTCGTATTCTGAAGCATGACATTACCATTTTTATCGTCTATATTCGTAATGGCAATAGCCGTATCTTCCAGTTCATCGAAGAATCTTTTCTTTGCTTTCAGGTATTCTTCGAATGTTTTATGATAGTCTAAATGATCATGCGTAAGATTGGTGAAACCTGCTATTTTGAAGTGTAATCCTTCAATTCTGTTTTGGGTAATACCATGAGAGCTTACTTCCATGAAGGCAAATTCACATCCTTTTTCAACAGCCTCTGCTAAAATTCTGTTGATGGTAATAACATCCGGAGTGGTATGTGTTGCCGGAATAATTTCGTCGGCTATTCTTATTTCTACAGTTGAAAGCAATGCAGAATCGTATCCTAAGTTTTTGAAAACATCAAAAAGAAGGGTCGTAACAGATGTTTTTCCATTGGTACCGGTAACGCCTATTAATTTCAGTTTTCTGGAAGGATTTCCATAGAAATTTGAAGCAAGATGACCGAGAGTCTTAGATGAATCTTTTACCTGGATATAGGTTACATTTTCTTGTAATGTTTCGGGAAGCTCTTCGCAAACAATTGTTGCAGCTCCTTTTTCAATAGCTGATGTAATGAATGAGTGACCATCTACAACTGTACCTCTCATAGCAATGTAAAGAGAGTTTTCAGTAACCTTTCTGCTGTCGATCACCAATTCTGTAACCTCACGGGTGTTGTCACCGTGGATTTCTATTACTGGGATTCTGTTTACTAATTCTGTTATTATCATCTTTATCAATAGGTTTTTCCTATCTTGTTTTAAATGTCTTTTCAGACGCTGTTTTCTAATTTTGCAGAGATAAATAAATTCTCTGGTTCTTACTGATCGTGGTGCCTTCTAACGGGAATTGTTCTTTAATTCGTCCTACTCCTTTATAGTCGACACGGTAGCCTAAGTTTTCCAGTTGCGGGATTACATTTTTACCAATTAATCCTACTACATTAGGCATTTGCTTATCGTTAACTGCTACTTTTACATTAGGTTCAACCATTTTGCTTAGGTTTACCTTTTTGTCTACGAGCATTTCTTTTTCTATGTTTTGAGGGGTTTTCAGGAATGTTTTTCCTGCAATTTCCTTAAATACCGGTGCAGAAACAGGTCCCCCATAAAATCCTATGGATGTATTAGGTTCACTAATCATTACATAGCAAGTGTATTTTGGAGCGTCTGCCGGATAAAATCCTGCAAATGAAGCTCTGTATTTCATTGGGCCAGGAAGCCAGTATTCAAATCTTGCGGTTCCGGTTTTTCCTGCCATTTTAAGGTTGGGTGTGAAGATGCTTCGTCCTGTTCCTTTTTCAACGGCTTTCGTTAAGGCGCTGGTCATCATTTTAATGGCTTTTTCTGAAGCCATTTTGTTGACCATTACTTCCGGTTTTGCTTTGTACATCACTTTTCCATCCTTTAAAATTTTGTCGATGAATAAAGGTTTAAGCATTTTACCACCGTTGGCTACTCCGTTGTAGAAAGTGGTTAATTGCAGCAAATTGATATTTGAGGAATATCCATATGAGATAGACGCTAATGTTGCGGCATTCCATCTTTTGTTTTCCGGGGTTACGATTTTAGGTTTTGTGATTCCCGGAAGTTCAATGTCCATTTTGTCGAAAAGTTTCCAACGTTTTAAATGGTCAAGGAAGATCTGAGGTTTTTCTGAATAATATTTTGTGATCAGTTTCGAAGTTCCAACATTGCTGGATTTGGCCAAAACATCACTAATGTCATAAATTCCGCCACCATGTCCGTCTGAAATTCTCTGTTTAGCATAGGTCCAAACTCCGTTTCCAACGTCTACCGTTGTATTTTCGTCAATGAATCCGTCATCCATTGCAGCCAATAGCGAAATGGTTTTAAAAGTAGATCCCGGTTCAATATTATCTTTTAAAGCATAGTTATAAGAGTCTTCGTAATCTCCTGATTCTGTTCTTCTTAAGTTAACAAGAGCACGCACTTTTCCTGTTTCTACCTCCATTACAATAACAGTCCCGTGTTTTGCTTCAAAATGAATAAGCTGCTTCTCTAAAGCGGAGTGTGCAATGTCCTGAATTCTAAGATCTAAGGTCGTATAAACATCTTCTCCGTCTACCGGTTCCTGAACTTTCCAGAAGTCGATAGGTTTCCATTGGGAAGAATTGATTCTTTGTTCCAGTCTTTTACCGTCTGTACCTGTCAGGTATTTTGAAAAGGCTCCTTCCAGACCGGATTTAAGTTCTCCATTGTCGATACCGATCGTTCCGGCTCCGATTTCTGAAGTGGCCAATTCTCTTTTATAGTTTCTGTCTACAATGAATCCGCCTTTATTTTTTCCTCTTTTGAAGATCGGGAATTTTCTGATTCTGTCGTATTGGTCAAAATCTAGACCTTTTACCAAAGTATAGTACTGGTTTTTCTTTTTCTTCTGCTCATCAAACTTCTGTCTGAATTCTCCTCTGGATTTTCCGAACATTTTGCTCAAAGAATCTGTTAACGCACCGATATTGTTGGTGTAAATGGTATCCTTCATGGTTTTGAAGTCCAGATAAATGTCGTAGCGCATTACAGTGGTGGCGAGAATAGAGCCATCAGAAGCAAACAAATTACCACGGGCAGCTTTTAAAGTAGCTTCACGGTAATTTTTGTTGATGTAGTCGTCTTTTATTTCCTGAACATTGGTGTTTTGAAGAATAACAATTCTTGCCAAGAACATTACAAACACGCACAAAGCTACCACTGCAAAGAGGTAGCCCCATCGTAAAGTTTTTTTACGCTTATTGTCGTATTCATTTTGCTTTTGCATCTGTACTGTCCAGTTTTATTAGCAATTTATGAGGGTGGTTTTCCAGGGTCATTAGTGAGTCCCGGGCAACCTCTTTCCCCAGCTCCGATTCCATTTTTACTTTAATCAGCTTACTCTGGGCGTAAGCATTTCGAGATTTGTATTCTTCTGTTTCTTCTTTTAACTCGTTTACAATTCTAATTTTCTTGTTGACGAGATGGTTGGTATAAATCATGGCCATCATCAATACAAACAACAGGAGAAAATACTTGTAATGTATTTTGATCTCATCACGATTCAGAAAATTACCCTTTATAATATCTATAAAGGTGAGTCTTTTCTGAGGGCGATTTGTTGTTCTTTTAGCCAATTTATTATATCAATTAATTTGCTTCGCAGTGAATTTACTTCGTTCCAATGGTCAATTTTATTTTGTTAAATGATTCACTATTGACAATTCACTCATTCACATTTTATACTTTTATTCCGGTTCTCATTTTGGCGCTTCGGGCTCTTGAGTTTTCTTCAATTTCCTGATCATCCGGGATAATTGCTTTACTCTTTATCAATTCGAATGCCTTTTTATAATTTCCGTAGATATCTCTTTCCGGTTCTCCTTCAAACATTCCATTTTTCAGGAATCTTTTTACCAGACGGTCCTCCAGTGAGTGATAAGAAATCACTACCAATCTTCCTTCCTGTTTTAAAACATTGTAAGACTGAACAAGCATTTCTTTTAATACTTCAAGCTCCTGGTTAACTTCTATTCTGATCGCCTGAAAAAGCTGCGCATAGAATTTATTAACCTTATGAGGAGGGATGTAGCTGAAAAGCTTTTTCAAATCCTCTGTAGTATCTATACTTTTAGTTTTTCTGTGGTGAACAATTTCTCTTGCCAGTTTTCTGGCTTCTCTTAGTTCTCCGTAATGGTAGAAAAGATCAGCAAGTTCTGATTCTTCATATTCATTAATAACTCTTTTGGCGTCCAGGCTCTGCATCACGTTCATCCTCATATCCAAAGGGGCATTGCTTCTGGTAGAAAAACCTCTTTCTGCCTCATCAAACTGATGGGAAGAAACGCCTAAGTCTGCCAAAACACCGTCTACCTGAGAAATTCCGTACATCAACAGTGAGTTCTCCAGAAATCTGAAGTTCTGATTAACCAATGTAAACCTGGGATCATCAATTGTATTTTTAAGTGCATCCAAGTCCTGGTCGAAACTGAAAAGCCTTCCTTTATCGGAAAGTCTACTCAATATCTCCCTGGAGTGGCCTCCGCCTCCAAAGGTGCAGTCCACATATATTCCGTCAGGATTTGTCACCAAATCATCTACACTCTGCTTCAACAAAACGGGGTTATGATACATGCTTAATTGTGTTTTTTATTTAAATAATAATCCATTAATAACCTACAGTTATTCTTCATCGAAAGCGCCCATTACATCTTCAGCAAGGCTGGCGAAATCTGCTTCGTTGGTAGAAATTACCTGTTCATAGGCTTCTTTATCCCAAATTTCGAAGAGTTCTCCTGCGCTGGTAACTACAATATCTTTCTGAAGATTTGCAAAATTCGTCAGGTCTTTAGAGATCTGTAGCCTTCCTGCATTATCCAATTCTACTGTCTTTACTCCTGCCGTAAACATTCGTATGAAATCAGCATTCTTTTTTATGAATCTGTTCAGCTTATTAATTTTGCCCATCAGTTTGTCCCACGCATTCATAGGATAAACCTCCAGACAAGGTTGGAACACAGATCTTTTGACTACAAACGCTTTGTCTTCGAAGTTTTCCATCTGTTTGATTAAAGATGAAGGAACTTTTAAGCGGCCTTTGTCGTCAATTTTGCACTCATATGTTCCAATGAAATTTTTCATTTGGGACAAATTTATATAATAATTTCCAAAATTTCCCACTTTTTCCCACTTTTTGACTCAATGTTAATAAGTTTTATTAAAGATTGAGTTGTAAGAATGTAAATTATTGATATGTAGATACTTGTTGAAACTGTTATTTATACCATAATAAAGCGGATTTGAAAAAAAAAGTTAAAATGGCGAATATTATATTATTTTTATCTTAAATTAGGATAATCAAAATATTTTTGAGGTTTAATTTGTATTTTTGCAGTGCTTTATTAAGGCGTTTTATGATATTTAGTACAAAAAAAGAAAAGAAATATTCCTATGTAGAGGCTGGGGAAGGACATCCATTAGTGCTGTTGCACGGGTTAATGGGTGGTTTGAGTAATTTCGATAAAATGGTAGATTTTTTTTCAGACAGAGGTTTCAAAGTATATGTTCCTCAGTTGCCTATCTACGATCTGCCGGTACTCAATACCAATCTTACTACAATAGCAAAATATATTATCAAGTTTATCGAAAGTCATATTTCAGGACCTGTTTCCATTGTAGGTAACTCGATGGGAGGACATGTAGGTCTTATTCTGACATTGGCGAGACCGGATTTGGTAAAAAATCTAGTTCTTACAGGAAGCTCAGGTTTGTATGAAAGAACTTTCGGAGACAGCTTTCCAAGAAAGAACGACAGATCTTATATAAGAAAGAAGACCGAAGAAGTTTTCTATGATCCCAAAGTAGCGACAGAAGATCTTGTGGATGAAGTTTTTGCGGTGGTGAATGACAGGATGAAAGGAATAAAAACAGTAATGTTGGCCAGAAGTGCCATCAAACACAATATGCTGAATGATCTTCCTAAGATTGTCACTCCAACGTGTCTGATCTGGGGAAAGCAGGATAACGTGACTCCTCCGGAAGTAGCGGAAGATATGCATAAGTTTATTCCCAATTCGGATCTGTTCTGGATAGACCACTGCGGCCACGCAGCGATGATGGAAAAACCAGATGAATTCAATGAAATTCTATACAACTGGATTAAAGATAAAGTGTAAATACCTAATAAAGACCATTAAGAACTTTTCTTAATGGTCTGTTTTTCTAAAAATATATTCAAAAATGATTATTAAGACAGCAGAGTTTGTAAAGAGTAGTGGCAAATGGCAGGAGTGCCCGGAACCGAATATTCCTGAATATGCTTTTATCGGAAGGTCGAACGTAGGAAAATCATCACTGATCAATGCCATGATGAATCATAAAGATTTGGCTAAAACTTCACAAACTCCAGGGAAGACCCAGCTGATTAATCATTTTCTGGTTAATGAAAACTGGTACCTTACCGATTTACCGGGTTACGGATATGCTAAAGTTTCAAAGGTTCAGCGTAAAGACTTTGAAAAGCTGATCACGAATTATATTCTGAACAGAAGAAACCTTGTCAACCTTTTTGTATTGGTGGATATAAGGCACAATCCACAGAAAATAGATCTGGAATTTATCCAATGGTGTGGTGAAAGCGGAATTCCTTTTTCCATCGTTTTTACAAAATCGGATAAGTTGAAACCGAATGCTGTAGTTAAAAACGTTGAAGACTATAAAGCAGAACTGCATAAGACATGGGAAGATCTTCCCGAGCTTTATATAACATCGGCAGAGAAAAAAGAAGGAGGAGATGAAATCCTTAATTTTATCCAGAAAACAAATGATTTTTTAACCCATAATAACATTAGCTTTGATGAATAAGATCGTTTGGAAAATTAAAACTTTTGAAGAGTTTACTGTTCCTGAACTGTATGCTGTACTGAAAGCCCGAATTGATGTTTTTGTAATTGAGCAGAACTGCCCTTATCCGGATCTTGATAATTATGATCAGAAAGGGGTTCATATCTGGGCAGAAGAGGATGGGCAGGTTTTGGCGTACTGCCGTATTTTTGACAAGGGAATAAAATTCGATGAGACTTCTATAGGAAGAGTTCTGACAACAGAACAGGGAAGAGGAAAAAGCCTTGGGAAACAATTGATACAATATGCGGTAGAAACTATCGAAAATAGATTCCACACTTCGGAAATCAGAATTTCTGCACAGGATTATCTGTTGAGATTTTATGGAGGATTCGGTTTTGAAGATACCGGAAAAAAATATCTGGAAGATGATATTCCCCACACGGAAATGATTAGAAAATAAATAAAAAGGTATCTCAAGTGGGATACCTTTTCTTATTATTGGAAAGTGAATAGAGGCGGAGGGAGTTGTCCGGAATTACCTCCAACAGGTTCTCCATCTTCATTTCCGGGAGGAAGTCCTTCTGGAGAATGGGAAGTAGTTTGTATTGTTACAGGTGTATTATTGTGAATCGTTGAATTTTCGTTGGGAAATGCTAATCCCAGAAGTAGTAGAATAAGTTGAATCATGTTTTAGTTTTTAGTTGAGATCCTGAAAATACAAAAAAAGCGAAGAAAGTTCTTCGCTTTAATGATTATATATGGAGTGTTTTTAGTTTTTTTCTTTTTGATTAGTTGCAGGTTGAACAATATGATCTGTCTACGTACTTTTTGCTGCTGCCAGTATAATAATAGCAGCCACCTCTTTCCCCAACATAAAGTGTATGACCATTGTAGGTACATCCTCTGCTGGAAGAATAAACGTTTGAATAAGATGAACTTCTTGATTTGCTTTTTCTGCTCTTACTTTTTTTAGGTTTTTTGGCAGATAACTCTTTGGTGGAAACACTTGTTGTGGCTGCTGAAAGATGAGCGGGTAATAATAATCCCATTCCCAGAAGTCCAGTGAATAGTAATTTTTTCATGGTTGTAGATTTTTATTTATATGTGGTAGTTTTCATGGTAGTTTGTTTACAGGACAAAAGTACTATCCACGGAAAGTGAATCCTTACGGGAAACCGTAAAAATAAAAAACCTTCCAAATTTTGAAAGGTTTTTATAGATATATGGAATGCAGGTTAAATAATTCCCAGATCTTTGCAAAAAGCAACCAGTTGTTCGTTGCTGGTAATCTGCAAATCTTCTTTCAGACTGTTTAGCTTCTTTTCTACACTGCTTAAACTATTGGGTCTGATATTGTTATTTTGAAGATAAACCGGGATGTTCTTTTGCAGAACTCCTTGCGAGAGTAAAGAGACTAACGTAATGTCATACTCTGAAAATTCATAACTGTTCAGCTTTTTCACATCCTGTTTAAGATCCAGGGATAGGTAGTTTTGGTTATCATAAACAGATGCTACAGCTTTTTTAAGATCTTTAGAGTCGTTTCTTGCTTTACGTACGAAACCATTGATTCCGAATTCTTTGAAAAGAGTATCAATAACACCGGATCTATGTTCTGCCGAAAAAACAATCGTTTTAAGAGAAGGTTGTATTTCTTTTATAGCCTGTATAAGTTCTTTGCCATCCTTTATTTTCTGTTCCCGATGATCTTCTTCGTAATAGAGGTCGGTAATCAATAAATCATAAGGTTCGCCTTCTCTATGAGATTTCTGAATTTTGGCAAGAGCATCATCACAATAAGACACATAATCAGAATGAGGAATATTAAGTTCTTCTAAAGTTTTCTGTACAGAGATGCTGATACTTTCGTGGTCTTCGGCTATTAAAATTTTTTTAAACATTTTTTCTTCTATTTTTTATGCGGGGAAAGAGATATATACCTTCAATCCCTTTCCGGTTTGAGTATCAAAAATAATTTTTCCATGAATTTTTTCAATACGGGAAACCGTATTTGATAATCCGTTGTTATAGGAAATATCCCCTTGAATACCTACACCGTTGTCTGTGTATTGAATATTTATCAGATTATCCTTTCTTTCAAATTTGAACGCAACATGGCTGGCCTGACTGTGCTTTCTCATATTTACCAAAAGTTCCCGGATCACCTGATAAACCTCATCTTTAGTAGAACTGCTTACTTCTTCCCAAATACTTTTTGAATGTCCTGCAAGAAAGGTATTTACTTCATCATTTTTGAAAGAGCTTATCAATGTGGAAACTTTTATATCAAAATCCAAAGTGTCATTGGTGTCTTCCTTTTCATAGGAAATGTCTCTGGATTTTTCATACACAAATTCCAACTCGTCAAGAGCTTCATCTTTATCAAAATCAGGCTGGTTTTCAATCTTTGTCATCACCTGGTAAATACCATTGGCAACTACGTCATGAACTCTTTGAGAGGTTCTTAACTGATTTTCTTTGATTTTTAGCTCGCTTTTATGTTTGATGTCTTTCTGTCTTCTTCTGTACCAGATGATAATAATAATGATAGCAATCACTAAAGTTCCCATCACAATACTTTGTTTTAATACGATGGCTTCGCTTTTTGCTTTATCATATTTTAATCTCTGGTTTTCGATATTCTTTTTTTCTACCCCATATTCAATGAGTGCAAATCTGTTTTTAGCTTCATCTTTGGAAGTAATAATACTATCATTGAGGGTTTTGAATTCATTAAATAATTTTTTGCCATTGCTTTGTGGGGAAATATCCAGAAGTGTTCCCAAAGACTCTAATCGATCGTAAGGATTATTGACAATAAAGGAAAGTGAATATTTAGCATTTGTATGTTGTATCGCTTTTGGGATGTTAATCTCTGAATAATAGTCTGCCAAATGAGAGTGGGTCGATATTTGTCCTTTAATATCTTTTACCTCTACTTTTAACTGTAAAGCTCTTAAAAGTTCAGGCTCTGGATCAAAAGTTTTATTTTGTAGCCACTTTGTATAGTTATAATTATCAAGGATCATCGCATAATCTTTCACAGACTTGCTAATATTTTTATTTTTTAAAAGCTCTTGATAAATTTTTATACTTCTTGAATAGTCTTTCTTTTTTGCATAAAGATCAGCAATATTATTTTTGATGATTTTATCCTGCTCACTTCTTGTATTGGCTTCTAACGCTTTCTCATACCATTGTAAAGCTTCTGTATAATGTTTGAGATTCTTTTGAGCAATTGCCAACGTATTATAAATAGAAGGTAAATAAGTTGAATCTTTAGGCAGTTTTAAGAAACTTAAAGCTTCTATTGCCCTTTCGTTACTGGTGAAATGATCCCCAATATCATTCAGAATCATTGCTTTGAAAGACAAACTGGCTGCGATGTCCAGAGAATCTTTATTTTGCTTATAAATATCTTCAGCCTTCGAAAATAATAAAAATGCTTCCTGATTATTATTCTTTTTGTAATACTGATTTTCAGCTTCTTTGTAGATGCTGTCAGCTTTTTTTACGGAAGGGTTTTCTGAAACTTTTGATGGAGATTTCTCAGAATAGCTACAGTTTATTAATAAAAGAAGAAGTATAAATCTCAGATAATACATATATAATAAATAGAACCTTAAATATATACAAAAAAGGGCGATGAAATCGCCCTTTTGATATGATTATTATTTCTTTGGAGGAGGAATGTTTCCTGTTTCTCCGCTTGTGTCATCCGGTGCTGTAGAACCTCCCGGGTCCGAAGGACCATTCATCGTATGTACTGTTATAGGAGCTGGGTTGTTATCGTTGGTAGTTGTTGTATTGGCATTATTGTTTGAGAATGCTAAAGTGAATAGCATTAAAAAAAATTCTAACATAGTTCAAAAAATTTGTTGTTAAAGCATTCGTATTCTTCCCTGCGAAGCAGATCGCAGATAGTGCTATACGGTTAAAAAAATTGAAGCGCTTCTAAATTTTTTGGGAAGTGAACCTTCAAAAACGGAGGAGAAACATCTGCTTCCCAACCCGGAGTTTTCCTCCGTTTTATCTGGTGATTTTTGAAATCAGTTTTGTAAATTTGTTTTTGTCTTTTGTTTCTAGTTGTTTGTTTATCAACTGATTTCTGAGTACAAATTTCATGGATTCTGAGGGATTAATTGTGGACAAAGCATAGACAGCGATGGACAATGGATGGACAGGAATTCGCTACGGAAACCCGTAATGCGACACGGTAGAAAATCACCTATTTTGTAATTGCCTTTAAAAACTAATTATGTCCAAGAAAAAACTATTAATCAGTGAGGTTTTTCGGAAAGCACAAGAAGAGTTTCCCAATAAGAATACAAAGAGTGGCTGGTCAAGTGAGCTTTCTGACTATTTTTATAAGAGATGGAAGTTTCTTATTAATGAAAGAACTTTTGTGAGATATTACAATGCTTCTATTCGTGATGATAGAGAGCCGGATATTGTAGATAAAGAGATTCTCGATAAGCTGAGCGAGTATATTGGATATGAGAATTTTGCTGAATTTTCTAGAACGTCTATCAAAAAAGATGAAGAGGCAAGCACAACCACAGTAAAAGTAGATATTGATAACGAAGATGTTCCTTTGGGAGCTAGCGGACCGAATGTCACTGTTAATATCACCAATACCAATTCAAACGAAAACAATCAACACTTTAAAGTTCCTGACTTTATAAAGCAAAATGGAATGGGAATTATCGAAATGGCCCTTATTCTATGTCTGGTTACAGGAAATGTGATGTTTTCAAATGGTAAAAAAGAAGAAAGTAATGGTTCTTCATTTCACTTAGGATTTATGTCAGGAGGAAAACCTGCCATTGAAAAGAAATATATGTATTGGGATGGCGAAAGATATATTGCAACAGATAGTAGTTATATAAGACCGGGAATCAATATTGTCGCCATGAACCAGCATAAATATCTATATTTTCAAAAAATCATGAAAAAAGATACTCTGACTGAAGAAAATGCTCTAGGAAGAACCTGGTATTCAAAATACAATAGCGTGGTTGAATTCTTTACAGAAGATGGAGTAGACCCTGAAAACGGCAGAGAATTGAGAAAATCAACCCCCTTCATTATTTATAAATATGCAGGGCAGCCTAAAGATTCAATAGATGTAGAATAATAAATTTCCTTCACAATAATTTAAAACTCAATTAAAACAATTCTCCATCTATTCTCTTAATTTCGTTTTATTTTAAGATGAATAAAGGAATATTATCATTTTTGATTTTCAGTTTCTCTCTATTGGCAGCTCAGCAAAAACCTGTAAAAATTGCTTTTCTTTCCGATGTACATTTTCAGGATTTGTATGGAAGTTTTTCAGATCATGATTTTAAAGGAATTATAAACCCTAAAACCGGAAAGCCAACCATTTTGAGAACTATGGATTCTCAGCTTCATTCCACAAGGATTTTCAATGAAAACTATTTTGCGTTTCTGAAAGCATTAGATGATATCGCAGCAAAAGGAATAAAAATTGTTGCGATGCCTGGAGATTTTTCAGATGATGGACAGGCTTATAATCTTCGTGGATTGCATAAAATTCTGGAACAATATCATCAGAAATATGGTATTAACTTTTACCTCACAACGGGAAATCACGATCCGGTTGGTCCATTCCGAAATGAAGGAGGAAAAGATGATTTTTTGGGAAAAAACGGAAGCCCCTTAGGAATTTACAGTAAAGATGGTCTTGGAAAAACACAAGATAAGATTATTACCAAAGACATTGCCGAATCCGGTTATCTTGAAATTCTGAGTGAACTAAAAGATTTTGGTTTCTATCCCAAAAAAGGAGATCTGTTTTGGAGTACACCGTTTGATCATACACCATTTACCAATTATTCTTACAAAAAAGCCTTGCTGTCCGCAGATTATTCTAAAAGGATGTATGAAGTTGAGAAAGGGTTCAATGTTCCGGATTTAAGTTATGTTGTTGAACCTGTGAATGGGGTGTGGATGGTTGCTATAGACGGGAATACCTATATTCCCAAAAAGCTTAATGATAAGCCTGAAAATCCTTCCAATTATAAAGGGGCAAGTATTGGTTATAATAATGTACTGACCCACAAACAGCATCTGATACAATGGGTAAAAAAGCTGGCTGATGATGCTAAAAGAAACCATAAAACTCTGATTGCCTTTACTCATTATCCGATGATTGATTTTAATGATGGAGCAACAAAAGAAATTAAGGACTTACTCGGAGAAAAAAAATGGCAGTTGGAAAGAGTTCCTGAGGAAGAAGTAGCAAAAGCATTTGCCGAAGCAGGTTTGCAGGTTCATTTTGCAGGACATATGCATATTAATGATACGGGAGTAAGAAAATTTGGAGAACAGTTCTTGGTAAATGTTCAGGTTCCTTCATTGGCTGCATATCTTCCAGGATATAAAGTATTGACCATCCACTCGCCTGAAAAGATGGAAGTTCAGACAGAAATTCTGAGTACGGTTCCCCGTTTCGACGAATTGTTCCCTTTATACGAAAAAGAACATGAAACCTTAGAAAAAGACATTCACAAAACCTGGTGGAATAAAGATATTTTAAAGACAAAATCCTATCACGACTTTATGCTTTTTCATTTAAAAGAACTGGTTCGTTTAAGAATGATCCCGGATGATTGGCCAGCTGATTTTATCAGAAAAGAAGGGAAGCTCAATGGTGAGGAGATATTATTTTTATCACAAAGTCTGAATGTTGAAAATGCTCAACATAATCTTCAAAAAAAAGGAATTTCCTCAGAACCATTTAGAAAATGGAACTTTGATGATGTCCTGCTGGATCTTTATAAATTTCAGTCAGCAGACGAACTTGCCAGAAAAGATATTCCAAAAGAAAGATTAGAGCAGTATCAAGTGTTAGAAAAAGAGTTTGAAAAGACCAATATTCAGGATCCATTTATCATTCAATGGAAATCTTTATTTAAGATATTGTCTTTACTTTCTTCGGGAGATCCGAGCGATCATTTTGAGATCAATTTACAGTCAAAATCAATACAAAGGCTATAAAAAAGAGAAAGGCTATCTCCAATAATGATTACCTTTCTCTCAAAAAATCTAACTGTAGAAATATTTATTTTCCTGTTATAGGGTTCTTCCTTTCATAAGTATTGCTCTCGAAACTCACTTTATAACTGGATTTGAATAATCGACTCGGGTAATAATAATCGGTAGTAATTATCTGTGCACCGCTTTCCTTTGCCTTTTCAAACCTTGAATAATCTTCATTTCTGGCTTCCATCGTGTCTGCATCTGCTCTGGTACGGATGATATACCCTTTCTGTACAAGCTCTTTTATCTTGGAATTATCCTGAGGCTCGTTCATGAATAATAGTGCAGATTCCGGAGTTCCGGGAGTAGAATTTGTAAAGATCATTCTTCCTTTTAATGAAGGATGGTCTTTAGCATACAAATCTCTGTTTTCGCTGTTATTATCCAGTACAAAAAGAAATTTTCCTCTTGCTTCTTTCACTTTTGGCCAGTTTTTGTGGAGAACAGCATCATTCAAAGTTGAATAGTTTCCACGAATATCATCAGGGGTAATAATTTTATCCTTTCCAAGGAACTTTTTCAGTTCTTGATCCAGATCATCAAAAAGCTTTTGAGTGAAATGTTCCGGTTCGGTTCCAAACGGATTAGCTTTTCCATCTTTTGGCTCAAGGGTTATAAAAACGGGAACATGATCAGGATGCAGATCCGACCATTTTTTTAGATCCTTAAGACAATCTTCCAAGGTATAATACCATGTTTGATAATCAATATCAGTAATATGGATCATTTTATAACCGGGTTTGGTCATTTTATTTTCAGGATCAAAAGGTTCGGACGTTTTTACCAAATCCAGAATTTTGGGATGAGCATATTTTCCTCCTTTACTGTCAGCATACACATCAATTTCAAGGTTTCTCAACCCAAGGTCCAGCTGTTGCGGAATAGGAATATGTTCATATTGAATTTTAGGTAAAGAATTCTGAGAATCTTTCTGTGATAAGTAATTATAAACCTCTGGTAGAATCGCTTTTTTATAAGAATTGTGAGAACCAATTACCTGAATTTCATTGATTTTTAATGGATCAAGAGCTTTAGATTGTGACCAGAATAAATTGGAAGATAAATAAATACCAAGGAAAACGACCTTTTTCATTTCATAAAAATTTGTAAGAACGAAATTAATAGGTCTTCATGGGTTACGGATTATATATTATGTTAAGTGTTTTTTACAATTTTGTGAATGATGAAAAATATTCAATTATAAAATACTGATATAAAGAGTATTATTTATTATCCCTAAATGAGATATTTATATATTGTTGATCTTAACATAATATTATGTTAAAATGAAATTGTGGTAGATCCTTTTACTTTGTATGCCGAAATAAAAACTAACGATTGTCTGAAAAGAAAACCACTGTTGCGGGAACAACAGCGGCTTTTGAAATAAGCAATGTAACGTCTTGCAATTACTTTACTTATTGATATGTACCACAAAATTAATTTTTTTACGTTTAAAAAGTTAATTCCGATTGCATTATTTTTTTTGGTAGCCAATCAGGCTGATGCAAAAGGTCTTACTTCAAACAATCCTGTGTATGCACAGGTGAATGAAACAATCTCCGGAAATGTTACGGATCAGGATGGTCTTCCGCTAGAGGGAGCGAAAATTACGATTGTAGAAACGGGTGATACCGCTACTACCGACGCATCCGGTAACTTCAGTATTTCGGCGAACATCGGGCAAACCCTGTCTGTTTCTTATGAAGGGTATGCCATACAGATGATGAAAATCTCAGACACTTCGGTTTCGGTAAAACTGCAGTCTAAAAAAGGCTCTACGTCTATTGAAGAGGTTACCTTGGTGGGGTATGGCTCTCAAAAGAAGTCCGACTTAACGGGAGCTGTAAGCCAATTGAAGGCTGAGAACTTCAAAGAAGGAATGAACATTTCTGTTGATAACCTTATGCAAGGGAAAATAGCAGGGGTTCGTATCGTTCAGACAAGTGGAGAACCGGGAGCTGGTGTGAATGTTTCCATCAGAGGAATTGGTTCCATTAGAAGTGGAAGTACTCCTTTATTTGTTGTAGACGGTGTTCCTTTGAATAACGATCCTGTAAGTGCGCAAAGCCCGAATGTTGGATTGGGAAATACTACAGCCAAAAACCCATTAAACTTTTTGAATACCAGCGACATCGAATCTATAACGGTTTTGAAAGATGCTTCTGCAGCAGCTATTTATGGAGCAAGAGGATCAAATGGTGTTGTCTTGGTAACTACGAAAAGAGGAAAGAAAGGAGAGCCAATGTTCACCTATGATACGTACTTAGGTGTTTCTTCTGTGATTAAAAAATTAGACCTGATGACTGCCGATGAGTACAGAGCAGCAGGTATTGATAAGTCTTATGACCATGGTGGAAATACAGACTGGCAAAACGAAATTTATAGAAATGCCGTTTCATCCAATCATGCCGTTTCATTCTCCAAAGCTACCGATACAGGGAACTACTTTGCCTCCCTTTCCCACATGGATCAGGATGGTATCGTTTTAAACAGCAGCTTTAAAAGAACTACCGCTCGTTTAAATGCTGAGGAATCGTTCTTTGATAACAAAAGATTGAAGATTAAACTGAATCTTACAGCAAGTGATATCAGAGAAACGGGAATTCCCAATGGAGGAAATGCGGGATCTGATGGTCAGCTGATTATCCATGCTCTAATGGCAAATCCAACGCGCTCCGTGTACGATGCCAACGGAAATTACACGAATTTCAACATGAATGCTCATTACAACCCTTTGTATTTATTGAGCGTTTATCAGGATAAAACTAATACTTTCAGAGTTTTAGGAAATACAGAAGCAACATTGAGAATCTTACCGGGATTAAATTATAAATTTAATTTAGGAGTTGACAGAAGTATATCAGAAAGGAATACAACCATGTTCCCAAATATTACCGACAGAAGCCCGAAAGGAATTTATTCTCAGGCTAATCTGGATTCTTATAATATTCTTTTGGAACATTATCTGACGTATGATTTTAATTTGAATAGACATAACTTTAGTGTATTAGGAGGGTTTTCTTACCAGAAATTTAAAGCTACGGCTACTTATCTTGGAGTGAGGAATTTTGTTGACCAGGGAGTTGGAATTCCACCGGAAATTAATCCTGGATACTCCGGAGATGTGTTTATTCCACAGCCGGGAACTTCTCAGGAAAATGAATTGCAGTCTTACTTCGGAAGGGTAAATTATAACTTTGATAAAAAGTATTTCTTAACCGCTTCTTTAAGAGCTGATGGTTCTACCCGTTTTGGAGATAACAACAAATATGGATATTTCCCATCTGTAGCAGTGGGCTGGACTATCTCAAAGGAAAATTTCCTGAAAGACGTTTCATTTATCAATGAATTAAAATTAAGAGGAAGCTGGGGAGAAACCGGAAATCAGGAAGTACTTAATAAAATTACAAAAGCGAGTTACTTATTATCACAATCTGCCGGATATTATTTGTATGACAACCTAAACCTGATCAACGGTGTTCAGGTAGTAAGAACGCCCAACCCTAACTTGAAATGGGAAGTAGTGGCCCAAACCAATATTGGTTTAGATTTCAGCTTCTTGAAAAACAAAGTATATGGTTCCCTGGAATACTATAATAAGACAACGAAAAACCCAATATTATTCATTCCTTCAACTCCATTAAGCCCTACAGATTACGTTTGGTTAAATGCTAATGGAAAAATTGTTAATAAAGGTTTTGAATTCTCTCTAGGTGCAGAAATTATTAAGACAGAAAACTTCACATGGAATTTTGATGTCAACGGAGCTACAGTCAATAATGTTGTAAAAGACCTTCCGGTTTCTGGTATTAATTCAGGAGAAGTTTCTGGACCGGGGCTTTCTGGAGTTACAGCTAATATATACAGAAATGGCTACGAGGCAGGGTCATTCTATTTATATAACTACTTAGGAGTGGATGCCAACGGAAAATATATTTATGAAGACCTGAATGGCGATGGAAAGATTGATGCCAACGACAGAAAGATTTTTGAAGGAGCAATTCCTAATTTCACTTTCGGGATCAACTCTTATATGAAATACAAAAGGTTTGATTTTGCATTCTCTTTCATCGGACAGACAGGAGGTTACCTGGTAAATAATACAGCTTTAGATTTAAATATCAACAATTTAGCTTCAGACAGAAACGTTTTGAAGAAGTATTATGATTCTGGAGCAAGCTTTGCCAATCAGCCGCAATTATCCTCTTTATATCTTGAAAAATCAGATTTTATTCGTCTAAGCAATGTAAGATTAGGATATACTTTTGACATGAACCAATTGAAGTTTTTGAAGAGTATCAATCTTTATGTAAGTGCACAGAATCTATTTACAATTACCAATTATTCAGGATACGATCCACTTGTTGATACCAATAAGCAAGTACAGGGGAACCAATCTTTGGGAATTGATTATACAACCTATCCGTCCGCAAAAACTTTCATTTTGGGAGCTACTATTAAATTTTAATTTAAGTTAAAAGAAATCATGAAGTCTAAATTTTTAAATATTAATACAATCTTTTTGTCCATCGCAGTAATGTCTTTAGTTGGATGTACAAATCTGGATGAAAAAGTGATTGATGAGGTAATGGGAACAGAAAATGCGGACCCAGAGGCTTCTCTTGCAGCAGCCTACGGACAGCTTGGGGACGGAACCTTTGTAGATCATGGAAGTGTGTTTGCTTTACAGGAATATTCTACTGACGAAGCTCTCTTAGCAACCAGAGGAAGTGACTGGGGAGATGGTGGAAAATGGAGAGCAATGCATGAATTTACCTGGGATGCCAATAATGATGTTGTAAAAACTACATGGAACCAGCTGAACTCAGGAATTACAAAATCTATATTTGCAATCGGAAGTATCAACAAAAGTAACATCAATAATAAGGCCTTGTTTTTAGCTGAAGCAAAAGGATTATTAGCATTTTATACCTATACAACAATCGATTTATATGGGCAGGCTCCTTACAGAGACCCGGATAATTTGAATGCTCCTATTGTTATCAGAAGAGCAAACACTACCATAGATGAGCTTATTACTGAAGTTGAAGGTCTTATTCCCAACTTAGCAGATATTAAAACTCAGAATACCCACGCAGGAAGATTTACAAAGCAGGCGGCGTATGCATTATTGGCAGATATGTATCTTAACAGAGCGGTTCTGAAGAATAAAACAGGAAGTAATTTCGACTTTAAAGAACAAGCTATAAGTGGAGGAGGAACTGATATGGACAAAGTAATCAAGTATTCTGATATGCTGATTAACGGAGGTCTTTTCAGTTTAGAGTCTAATTATTTCCACAACTTTGATATCAATAATGATACAAGTAAGGAAATGATCTTTACCATTGTTCAGAAGAAGAATTCCAACAGGAATGCGGATAATGACCTTGCTTATATGTCTATGGAGAGAAGCCAGAAGCCATCTCCTGATAACAGAGGAACCAATGCTTCATGCATTACTCCTGAATTCTATTATTCATGGAATGGAAATCACGATGACCCACGTTTTCAGAGAACGTATCAGTACGATGATGGAACATGGTTCAGAAATGACGGAACTGATGTAAGTGTACCGGCAACCAGTAAAGTAGAAGGAACAGGGAAACCTTGGTTCCATTTCAACAGAGGATTGCAGGTGGGACAGCAGTATGGTCCTAAAATTCTTGCAAACGGTAATTTCGACCTTACTCCAGACGGAAGAATAAAAGTATATAAACTGTTCACCGAAAAGAATACCACGCTTGCGGCTGATTTTACTCCGGAGCTGAACTTTGATAATCCTGCTGAAGCAGTATTTACACAGGCTCAGATCAACAGAGGAGTAAGAAACTTCAAGTTTGAGTTCGACCCTGGCTACGGAAACAATGGAACAAGTGGAATGGATGTCCCTTTGTACAGATTAGGAACGATCTACATGATGAGAGCGGAAGCATTTTTCAGAAATGGAAATATATCGGCAGCCTTATCAGATGTCAATAAATTAAGAACAAGCAGAACCAATGATGCTTTAAAAGGGAATGCTCCAGGCGTGGCTCTTGCTTCTCTGGATGCCAATACACTGTTTAAAGAGTCCGGATACGAACTGTACTGGGAAATGTACAGAAGAAAGGCCATGATCAGATTCGAAAAATTTGATCTTCCGGGAACGGCTAAGCCGGCAACTCAGCCTTACAGAAGAATATTCCCGATTCCTCAGTCTACTATTGACGCTTCTAAAGATTTTTCTCAGAACCCAGGCTATTAGCCTTCTTCATATAAAATGATTTTTTTTGCGCAAACAAAAGCGAAGAGATTTTTCTCCTCGCTTTTGTTATTTTTAATAAGTATGTGAAAACTATTCTGCATGTAACATTCCGAGCTCTCCGAAATGTTTTTTGAATTTCTGAATTTTAGGCCCTACCACAGCACTGCAATAAGGTTGAGTAGGATTGTCATTATAATACCCTTGGTGATATTGTTCTGCAGGCCAGAACTTATCAAATTGAGTTAACTCCGTTACATAAGTTCCCTGCCATCTTCCTGATTCCTGAGAAGCTTTGATGGCTTCTTCCGCTTTTGCTTTCTCTGCAGCATCTTTATAATAAATAACAGAACGATATTGGGTTCCGATATCATTTCCCTGTCTGTTTAGTTGAGTAGGATCGTGAAGGAAAAAGAAAACATCCATAAGCTGCTCATAAGAAATGATGGCAGGATCGTAAGTGATCTGAACCACTTCCGCATGTCCCGTTTCTCCTGTACATACTTCCTGATAGGTTGGGTTATCTTTATGTCCTCCCGAATATCCGGAGATCGCAGACTGTACCCCTTTCAGTAGGTTAAAGCAGCTTTCCACACACCAGAAACACCCGCCACCGAAAGTAATTTGCTCTAAATTATTATTATCCATTCTAAGGTTGATTATTTTTATGTAAGATTTTGTTTTTCCCGATTCTGTAAAATGGAAAAACACAATCAAAATTATGAAAAACTTTTTCATTTAAACATAACTTTGACCTATTAAACACAAATTGTCACGATAGATGCTACAAATCATTTTAAATACCAATAGCACCAACATTATTACTCACAAGCCCCCAAAGACATAAGCCCCAATCATCTGTGAAAATCTGCGAAATCTGTGGTTAAAAAAAGAAAAGCATTCCAAAAGGATGTTTATTAATTACGAATAACACATATTATCAGATATAAGTCTCAATCATCTATGAGAATCTACGAAATCTGCGGTTAAAAAAAGAAAAGCATTTCAAAAGGATGTTTATTAATTCAGAATAAAACATATTATCAGATATAAGCCTCAATCATCTGTGAAAATCCGCGAAATCTGTGGTTAAAAAAAGAAAGCACCCTAAAAAGGATGCTTATATTACTAAAAAACGGTTCAGTTATTTTTCCCAAACCAAAGCACTTGCTCCAAGAATAGCAGCATCAGCTTCGTCCAGTTCACTGAAAACCAATTTTACTTTATTTCTGAAAATGGGAAGAAGGTTTCTCTCCATGTGAAGTTTCGCAGGTTTCAAGATAAAATCTCCGGCTTTGATAACTCCTCCAAATAAAAGAATAGCCTGTGGTGATGAGAACATGACAAAATTAGCCAATGCTTCACCCAGTTTCTGACCCGTATATCTAAAAACCTCAATAGCGATAGGATCATCTTTCACAGCACACTCGTATACTGTTTTAGAATTGATCTCATCTTCAGGATATTGATTCAGCATAGATTCCGGAAATTCAGCTCTCATTTTCTTTGCTGTAATCGTAATTCCGGTTGCAGAGGCGTAGGCTTCAAGACTTCCCTCAGAACCCGTACTCCAGTGTTTTCTTCCGCCTGGCTTTACAATCGTATGACCTAATTCTCCGGCAAACCCGTCATGTCCATAGATTAAACTTCCATTGGCAATAATTCCGCTGCCTACGCCTGTTCCCAGTGTAATCATGATAAAATCCTTCATTCCTCTGGCCGCTCCGAAAAGCATTTCTCCAAGGGCTGCAGCATTCGCATCGTTGGTAACAGTACAAGGTAGGTTGAATTTCGCAGTCATCAGTTCTGCAAAAGGAATTACTCCTTTCCAGGGAAGATTGGGTGCCAGTTCAATGGTTCCTTTATAATAGTTGGCGTTCGGCGCTCCTACTCCGATTCCGTCAAAGTGTGCTTCAGCCCCATATTTTTCCATCATAGGACGAACTTGCTCGTATAAAGCATCGATGAAATCTTCCACTTTGTCATATGCATCGGTTCTCAGATTTCCTTTATCCAGAACTTCTCCACGGTGGTTTACAATTCCGAACTTAGTATTGGTTCCGCCGATGTCAATTCCAAGGGCAACTTGTTTTGATAAATCTATTAATGACATTTCTATTATTAAATTCTAGGGGCTAAAATTATAAAAAAGATTGTATTAATAGATTAATTACTGAGTTTTATTTAAAAGTTTAAGCGGTTTTTACCGTTTTTTTCTTTTTTCTACCCCACCATATCAAAAATCCTGTAACGGGAAGTGATGCACAGATAAGACTTACAATGAAAGCGATGATCTTTGTAGGAAGCCCAAGAATAGCACCTACATGGATGTCATAGTTTGCATTTACCACTTTTTCACCAAAGTTTTTATCCTTAGGATCGTGGGTATGTAATAGTTCCCCTGAATTTTCATCAAAAATAAGGCTGCTGCTTTTGTGATAAGAGTAAGAAAGATGTTTTACATATACCTCAAAGTTAGGATGTTCGTGGTCATCCATATGCTCATGGCCAAGATCTATGGCAAAACCATAAGAATTCGGGTATTTTTGTTCTACAGTACGAATGATTTTATCTAAAGTTCCTTCTGTTCTTAACTCAACAGGAGCTTTTGTTTTGATGTGTGAAAAGTCCGGGTATTTTGTTTCTCCACCGGAAAATACAACGTAGATCATGGCCTGAACGACAAAGAATGCGTAGAATAACCCTGTGATAGAGAAGATTAATGCAAAGATAGATGCATAAAAGCCTAAGACATTATGAAGGTCATAATTTTTTCTTTTCCAGCTTTTGATATTCTTCCATTTGAATCCAAAACGCTGTTTTCTTGCTGCCTTATTTTTTGGCCACCATAAAACAATTCCTGTAATCAGCATGATGACAAAAATGATTACCGGTATTCCAACCACGTAAGTTCCCCAGTCCTGTTTCAGAAGAAAACTCCAGTGAATCATTTTAACAATGTTGAAGAAACCGTTTTTTTCATCATAAACTCTCAGAACCTTTCCTGTGTAAGGATTTACATAAGCTTGTTTATAAATTGGAAACTCATCAAAATAGTTCCAGCCTTTTGTATCGTGCTCGTACCAGAAGAACATATAAGACATTTTCTTATCGATAGGAATATTTACCCAGTGAATAGGGTACTTCTCTTTCACTTGTTCAGCAACTGCTTTTTCCATTACTCGGATCGGAAGAACCTGTTTTTGGTCGATATTCTGTTCGTGATGGTAGATCACATCTTTACGGGTCACATTTTCCACCTCGTCCTTGAAAACATATAATGCTCCCGTGATGGAAATGATGAAGATCAGGAATCCAATTCCCAATCCGAACCATAAATGCAGCTTGGCAGACCACTTTTTTAAAAATCCCGGTTTGTTTTTATGATGATGTTTTTTCTTCATACGACAGCTAAAAGTAAAGCAAATATATGCTTTACTTTTTATTTAGTTTAATTAAAATTTATATTCAATCATGAAAGTCCCTCTCATTCCCAGCGCGTTAATATAGTCGCTGTCTCTGGCAGACCACCAAGCAATAGATGGCTGGTACGTTCTGTTCAGAAGGTTTTCAATACCTAAAGACAGTCTCCAGTTTTTGTTAACTTCATAGCTTGATTTAAAATTGAAAACAGTATAATCTGGAACATAACCTTCACCATAAGCATACAATCCTGTTTTGGCATTAGGATCAAATCTGTTCTGTTTGAAAGAATGAAGCATATCGATTCCTATAGATAATGCAGGAATAGGTCTTCCCTGAACATAGGCAAGTACTTTCGGCGCTGAAATTCTGCTGTTGTTGATCTTTGTAGAGTAATCTCCATCGTCTTTTACAGAAGTGATTCCTTCCATCCAGCTGTAGCTTCCACCAAACTGAATCCATTTTACTGGGGTAAAGTGTAAAAATCCTTCTACTCCGTATACAATTTCAGGTGATCTCTGAATCATCAAAGCTCTGTCCGGGCTTTGTACAAAGGATGCTCCCAGTTTGGATGTACTTACATAAGAGGTCAGCTCATAGTTTAACCAGCTTGAAAGTTGTCCGGTAGCTCCCAATTCATAGTTGTTTACAATAATAGGTTTGGTTTCAAGACTTTTGATAGTTTCAGAAGTTGAGGTTCTCAGGATTCTTCCCAGCTCATTGATAGAGTAGGCCTGTGAAAAGCTTCCGAAAAGGTTGATGTAAGGCTCAATATTATAACGGATTCCCAGGTTGGCTACAAGTGCATTATAGCTTAATTTTCCTCCTTCTACAGGAATACTTTTGGTAAATGTTCCATCATTTTTAATGACAGAAAGCGTATTGAAATCGTCTACGTTTACTTTGATGTTTTCATAGCGAAGTCCTCCTTTGATGGTGATTTTTTTGAAGAGATCAATTTTTGCCAATAAGAAAGGGGCAATATTGGTCATAGTCATATTCGGAGTCCAGAATCTTCCGTCTTCCAGTTTTTGAACTGTGTTATCGTTCAAGATATCAGCTCCATAGATGATTTCTCCCTGAGAGTTGGCAGAGTTCCAAAGTTGGGTGTCAAAATTGAATCTCGCTCCCATTTTTTTGGAAATAACATTAGATTGCCCGCCATTGAAGAAGGTGTCACTATATCCGTAAACGGTTTTGAAATCCTGATAATAAAGATTAATATTAAGAGAAGTTCCGGCAAAAAGATTTTTGTTGTCGTAGCTTACTCTAATATTATGATTTTTTGGAGTTCCCTGTGGAGTGGTTTCCAATCCTTTTCCCAATCCTTCTCCTATAGTAGGAGTAATTCCGTATTTACCTGTTTTTAATCCTACATTAAGATCTGATCTTGAAGAATAGCCAATATAGGATGCTTCAACTCTTTGGTTTTCGTTGATGTCGTACCCCAGCTTCAGCATTCCGTTATAGTTATCCATTTTGGCTGTACTGTACGTAGGGCTTATCAGAACACCGTCTGCATCTTTCATATAGCCGGTTCTTTCATACGCCAGGGAAAGGGTATAATCAAACTTTTTAACTTTACCTGATAAAAGCTGGCTTGCTCTTATTCCAAGGGTTCCACCGTAAGGCTGTCCTGTAAGACCTACCTGTGAAATCCCGGAGATACTTTTATCTGTTCTGCTTTTTTTCGTGATGTAATTGATGATTCCACCATCTGCACCGTTACCGTAAATGGAAGACGCTCCTTTTATCACTTCCACTCTTTCTATAGCGGAAGGGTCGATTACCCTTAAGTCTCTTGCTCCGTTACGAAGTGGGGTAGACTGAGGAATACCATCAATCAAAACCAAAACCTGACGACCTCTTAAAGTCTGTCCCGTGTTGGACGTTTGTCCGGAATTGGTTCCTAAACTTGGTACAGTATATTGTAGAATGCTTGTAATATCGGAGTTGACCGTCAGCTGAGACTGGATCTGCTTTTCACCTACGATGGTAATGGAGCTTGGCACCTCTTTTATATTTTCCTTTTTTCTTGAAGCAGTCATTACTACTTCCTCAACAGTTTTGGTCTGTAATGTATCTTTAACCTGTGCGGCAACCGTAATCGTTCCAAGGCAGGCAGCTGATAGAATCGCTTTTTTCATTATATATTCTTTCCTTTTTTCTTTCTTTTTCCCCACCAGATCATAAATCCGGTTACTGGGAGTGAGGTGCAGATTAGCCCCGCCATGAACCATAGTATTTTTCCAAACAGTCCGAAGTAAGAACCTGTATGAATGTCATAATTGGCATTGGCGTATTTTTCCGCGTTGTTGAGTTTGTGATGAGGTTTATTGGCCAGTAGTTTTCCTGAATATTTATCAAAGGTCAAAAGATTTCTCTCGCTGAATCTTCCTTCCTGTCCATAGATGGTTACTGGAAGATTTTTGAGTTCTTTTCCTTTTTTATTTTTTCCGTTTAAAGAAATTCTGAAGCTGGAAGAACCTGCGTACAGTTTTTCTGTTTGTGAAGCTGCAAGGTCAAAAATAGCTTCGTTTTTCACCATCAATGAATCCGGGGATTTCATTTCCTTTTCTTTTGGAAGTTCCATAGATCCGGATAATGCCAGATTAAAGGTGTTTTTCACATAGGGATAAGCAAAGTAAATCCCTGTAAGGCTAAGCAATAAAGCAATAAATGATGCATAAAAGCCCAATATATTGTGAAGATCATAATTTTTACGTTTCCACGTTTTTACATTCTCCCAACTGAACCATAAGCGGCCTTTTCTTGCATTTTTGTTTTTGGGCCACCATAGAATGATCCCTGTGATGAGCATGAAAATAAAGAGTACAGTAGGAATTCCTACAACATATTTTCCCCAGTCGGAGTTGAGAAGAAGTCCCCAGTGAATGTATTTTAAAATATTGAAGAAATCATACTTCTCGTTATAAACGGCAAGAATTTCTCCTGTATATTGATTAACATAAACTTGTTTGTTGATAAGAACTTCCTGGAAGTAATTCCATCCTTTTTTATTCTTCTCGTAATATTGAAACCGGTAAGATTTACTTTTATCCAAAGGAATTTCAACGGACGTAATGGGATATTTCTCGTTCAGTTCCAGAGAGACTTTTTCACGAAGCAGATTGATGGATAATGGTTTTGCTTCAGGAGTACTGTTCTTTACATAAATAGCTTCTTTGCGAAGGCTATTCTGAACTTCATCCTTAAAAACATATAAAGTCCCTGTAAGAGAGACTATAAAAACAATAAGGCCAACGGACAAACCAAACCACAGATGCAGTTTGGCAGACCATTTTTTAGTAAAAGAAACTTTCTTTTTATGATGCTTTTTCTTCATAGCAAAAAGTTAACCCCCTTTTGAGGGCTAACCTTTGAATTTTTTAAAATTTATATCCGATTGATAATCTCCAGTTACGCGGTGCGTTGTAGATCCATGAATATTCACCGGCATCTCCTCTGTATCCGCTGTAAAGAGCTCTGTTCAGAACGTTGTTTAGCATTAGATTGACATCAAATTTTTTGGCAACGTAAGAAACTCCGAAGTTGGTATCAAAATAATCCGGAAGGCTTTGATCTTTTTCAGCATTTACTCCATACCAAGATTGTCTTCCTCCTTGGTACTGATACCCTGCAGAGATTCCGAAACCTTTCATCATGCCATTTTCAAATCTGTAGTTGATCCATGTATTTTGAACATTTTTAGCATTTCCCGGAGACTGAATTCCAATGTTGGCAGGTTTGGTATCCTTAATGGTTTGAGCATCAGTATAAGCATAATTGATTATAATATTCAACCCTCTGATGATTTCTCCCTTGATGTCAGTTTCAAAACCTCTTGCTCTTTGTTCTCCGGTAGCAACCTGAAAAGCCACTCCATTGTTTTCTGCTGCGGGCCCATTCACAAGGATATTTTTTCTTCTGATTTCATATACGGCAAAAGTTGAGTTCCATTTTCCACCAAACCAGTCTTTTTTCAATCCAAATTCAATATTTTGCCCTCTGAAAGGATCTGTAATTCTTGTATTATTAATTCCTGTTGCGGATTGTGGTACAAAAGTTTTGTCATAAATTCCGTACGCCGAGAAATTTTCATTAATAGAATAACTTACTCCTACTCTTGGTGTAAATTCACCTGCTTTATCTGGTATTATAGGGCTTCCCGGGCTAAGGTTAGGATAAGCAGAATAAGTACTACCGCTTGTATATCTTCCCGCTAGCGTTAGCCTTAATTTGTTATTAAACATTTCAATCTGATCCTGAGCATAATATGAAGTATATTTTACTCCCTGATCGTTGTAGTAAAGTGCATTTTTATTTAAAGTATAAAAATCGGCTGAAGGTAATCGTGAAGGGTCTACTCCGTACTGAACATTATAGATGTCAATTGGGAATAGCATTGTTTCTTTTCCATCTACAATTTTTGAATAGGCAGAAAAGTCAGCTTCATATTTTCTATCTCCATAATCAAACCCAGCAATAATTTTATGAACAATATTTCCTGTATTAAGGCTTCCTCTAACATAGGTTTGGAAAATATGATTTTTTCCTACTGCTTGCCAGTTGCTTAAGTTTCTTTTTAGCACATTTTTATTAGCCGAATCAAAAGATCCCCACCATGAACCACCGTCATAATTAAGATCCATATACGCATATTGTGTACTCCAAACCCAGTCTTTAAAAAGCTTTTGATCTAAGCTTAAGAATAAACTCTGATCTTTTACTTCCGTTTTCTTGAAGTTGGGATCATTAAAGTTGGTGTGTACATTCAATGAAGCATAGCCGTCGTTAGACATCAGGTAGGCTCCCGGCTGATTAAATTTTAAGTACTGATAATTATATTGTGCGGTAAATGTCGTTGTTTTTGTAGGTCTGAAAGTGATCGACGGTGCAATAATGATCTTGCTTGTCTTATCATTTTCTACCCATGATTTGTTGGAACTTCCCATTAAGTTGATACGGTAGTCTAAAACCCCGTCTTTTACAAGAACTCCATCCAGATCCGCTTCTCCTCTGAAAAGATTATAACTTCCTGTGGTAAAACGAACGCTGTTGGCAAACTTTCCTGTTGGCTTTTTGGTTACAACGTTATAAAATCCGGCAGGATCTCCCATTGAACCCATGAACCCGGCTGGGCCTTTTACAAATTCTATTCTGTCAATAATAGAAGCATCAGGATTGATAGGTCCCCAGGTGGAAGAAACATTCATTCCGTTCATGAAAGTGGCAATGCTGGCACCTCTCATAAATACGTTTGAATAGACATTATCCCAATGTTCCACTTTTCTTGCTCCACTTACGTTACGAACAATTCCTTCGGACATATTGAGAGTGATCTGATCAGCAAGAACCTGAGAACTTACAGACTGCACGTTCTGAGGAAGTTCGAGAATAGGAGTTTGAATTCTTAAAGATCCCGAAACCTCATTCAGCTTATATTTCTGATAATATCTTCCGTTAACAACTACTTCTTCAATATCGTTGGATTTGATGGTGTCTTTTTTTTCCTGAGCAAAACTTAACACGGATGTTAATAATGCGGCTCCTATTGTTATTCTTTTCATTGTTTATATAAGGGTAGTAAATTATTCTAACGGTTAAAATTTATAGGTAAAGCTTCCTAACACATTGGCAAGAGCCTGGGCATTAGCTGTAGTATATCCGCTCCAGTAATGTTCGTTGGTGAAGTTGTCTACTTTTACCCCGATTCTGAATTTTTTGGTATCGTAAAACGCGTTGGCATTCAATACCAGATATTTTGGAAGGATGAAAGTCCCCATGGTTGTAGAGTTCACAATCTTGTTATCGCTTGCATAGTTTCCTCCAACACCAAATCCAAGTCCTTTTAAGCTTCCGTCCAGGAACTGATAGCTAGCATTGAAATTAACCAGCCATGGAGAAGATGCCGTAGAAGATCTTCTTCCGATTACAGTCTCATCTGCTTCAATGTATTTCATATCATTGTAGCTAACTCCAGCAATTACTGAGAACCCTTTGATTAGGTAAGCATTTGCTTCCAATTCAACACCTTGGCTTCTTAATAAACCAGCCTGATTTTGCACAGCTTGTCCTGTTCCTGTCATTTCGCCTGTATTCAACAGTGTGTTTTTTACCTGTATATTATAGTAGCTTAAAGTTGTGGTCACTCTCCCTTTGATAAGGTTTGTTTTGATACCTCCTTCAAACTGATTGGCTCTTTCAGGAGTTGAAAGGGTTACATTTCCAGCTTTGTCAGAAGTATAATATCCATTTACAGTAAAGCTGTTCTGATAATTTCCAAATACGGATAATTTCTCAGGAAGAATTTGGTACACAATTCCAAACTTTGGAGACCATGCTCCCTGTTGATATTCAGCAGTTTTATTTTGTCCTACCTGACCGCCTCTGTAATTATTTGTTTCATATCGAATCGCAGTAAGGATATTAAGACCTGCTACAGGAGTGATAACGTTGGAAATGTAACCACTGTAAGTATCTTTCTTCCCTAAGTTCACATAAGTGTTGTTTTCTTCAAAACCTTTCTGACTTCTAAGTTGATCATATAATGCTCCTAATGTTTGGCCGTTCATGGTTGAATAATCGGCTCCTTTTAGAGGAACCCAGTCGAAATTGGTAAACATGAAGTATTGGTTGTCATTCAGTCTCATATAATCAAAACCGGCAACCGTTCTGTTTCTTACACTTCCAATATTAAAATCAAAGTTGAAGTTCTGCTGAACCTGGAAATAAGTTCTTCTGCTGTCTTTAGTAGATTGATCTGCTCTCATTACTCCAATTTCTGTATCACTAGCGTTTTGAGTGAAAGCTCCTTTGGGCGCAAAATAGAAGTATGGGTTGTATCCATCCGAGTAAGAATAAGATGTACTTACATTGGTGGATGATTTGATGTGCTCATTGATTTTGTAATTAACCTGTCCAAAGAAGTTTCTTGCTTTACCAACCGTTTTAAGGCCTTCTCCTGTATAAGATTGTTTATAATCATAACCCAGTTTTTCCATTTGCTTCATATTGTCCGCACCGAGTTGTGATCCCGGATAATAGAAAAAGAATGCTGTTTCCGGGTAGGAATTGGTTTCAAACATTTCAAGTTCTGCATTAATCTCTAAATTGTCTGTAGGACGATATGTAAGGGAAGGGGTAAATGCATAGAAAGAGTTCTTTGCATTGGTTCTCTGAAAAGTTCCCTGATTGGTATACGCAGTATTTAATCTGAATAATAATTTTTTATCTTTAGTAAGAGGTGCATTTACATCTGCCTGTACTCTGTAGTAGTTATAGCTTCCTCCTGCAAGGGAAACAGCTCCTCCAAAAGTTTCAAATGGCTTCTTTGTTACTCTGTTTACAACACCTCCGTATGAAGTGACGTTACTTCCGAATAAAGTGGCAGAAGGGCCTTTCAAAACTTCAATTCTTTCTACATTGATGGCATCCATGGAAGTGGTAATAGGAGCTACCATACCATTTCTGATAGAGTTTCCGGCAACGAAACCTCTTAAGTTTAAATAAATACCTCCGTCTCCGGCTCTGTTGGTAGCACTCCACATTTTCTGAGCTCCGGCTACGTTTCTGAAGGCATCATCTACGGTAAATAACAATTGATTCTCCAGTACACCTTTGTCAATGGAAGAATATACCTGTGGATCTTCTATTGCTTTCAAAGACATCTTATTGGAGTACTCACTGTCTTTCTTGACGTATGTATTGATAACTACTTCATCAATGCTTTTAGTGGTTAGTGTATCTTTTTTTTGGGCAGAAACCAGCATTGTTCCAAGTGCTGAAGCACAGATCAGTACATTTCTCATGAAAGTCAAATTTTTCTGCAAATATATTATTTTTAACTATTCTAAATAAATAATTAAATTGATATTTATCATAAATTTATTATACAATAAATAAGAAAAACCCGCTCCAGTCTTTACTGAAGCGGGTTTTGTATGATATTATTAAATTTTTCTTAAGCTGGAATTTCTCCTTTGTATAAGAAAGAGATAATCTCTTTGTTCAATTTGTCGATCATTTCACTGAATAAGTGGAAAGATTCCTGCTTATAAATTACCAGTGGATCTTTCTGTTCGTAAACAGCTCCTTGTGAAGATCTTCTTAAATCGTCCATTTCACGAAGGTGAAGTTTCCAGTTTTCGTCAATGATTGATAATGTGATATTCTTTTCGAAGTCGTTCACTAAACTTTCACACTGCGTATCGTAAGCTTCTTTAAGATCTGCCACGATTGTCATTGTTTTGTGTCCGTCTGTGAAAGGAACCTGGATCATTTTGAACATTGAACCTTGATTTTGATAAACATTCTCAATGATTGGGAATGATTTTTCTTTCAATAGATTCAGTTTCATCTGATAATCTTCCTGAGCAGCTTTGAATAAGATGTTCGTCAGATCCTGAACCGTTTTATTATTAAAATCATTTTGTGAAACCGGAGATTCCATAGTGAATGTTTTAATGATTTCGTATTCAAAATCTTTATAATTTCCCGAAGCTTTTCCTTTCGCAACGATAGAATTGGCAACATCGAAAATCATATTTGTGATATCATATTTCAAGTGGTCTCCAAATAGAGCGTTCTTTCTTCTCTTGTAGATTACGTCACGCTGTTTGTTCATTACGTCATCATATTCAAGAAGTCTCTTTCTTGTTCCGAAGTTGTTTTCTTCTACTTTTTTCTGAGCTCTTTCAATAGACTTGCTGATCATAGAGTGTTGAATAACTTCTCCCTCTTTGTGACCCATTCTGTCCATCATTTTAGCAATTCTTTCAGAACCGAACAAACGCATTAAGTTATCTTCAAGAGATACATAGAACTGAGAACTTCCAGGATCTCCCTGACGTCCCGCTCTACCTCTCAACTGTCTGTCAACACGTCTTGAATCGTGTCTTTCCGTACCGATGATCGCTAAACCTCCAGCTTCTTTTACTTCTTTAGAAAGCTTAATATCCGTACCACGACCTGCCATGTTGGTTGCAATGGTTACAACTCCCGGCTGTCCTGCTCCAGCAACAATTTCTGCTTCCTTCTTGTGAAGTTTCGCGTTCAATACCTGGTGCGGGATTTTTCTTAACTGAAGTGCTTTTGATAGTAACTGAGAGATCTCAACAGAAGTAGTACCTACAAGTACAGGTCTCTTTTGTGCTGTTAATCTTTCAATTTCTTCAATTACGGCATTATATTTTTCTCTATTGGTTTTGAAAACCAAATCTTGTTTATCATCTCTTAGAATAACTCGGTTGGTAGGAATTACCACTACATCTAATTTGTAGATTTCCCAAAGTTCTCCTGCTTCCGTTTCTGCAGTACCTGTCATCCCCGCAAGTTTGTTGTACATACGGAAATAGTTCTGAAGCGTTACGGTTGCAAAAGTTTGAGTAGCAGCCTCAATTTTTACATTCTCTTTTGCTTCGATCGCCTGGTGAAGACCGTCTGAATAACGACGTCCCTCCATGATACGACCTGTCTGCTCATCAACGATTTTTACTTCTCCGTCTATTACAACATATTCATCATCTTTTTCGAATAATGTATACGCTTTCAATAGCTGGCTCATTGTGTGAACACGTTCAGATTTTTCAGCAAAGTCTGCGAAAAGTCTTTCTTTAGCCTCAAATTCTTCTTCTTTAGATAAATTTTTAGCTTCTACTTCAGCAATCTCAGTTCCGATATCAGGTAATACGAAGAAGTTGGAATCAGAGTTCCCCTGAGACATATATTCAACCCCTTTATCAGTAAGGTCAACCTGATTGTTTTTCTCTTCAATTACGAAGTAAAGATCTTTATCTACGATCGGCATATCACGGTTGTTGTCCTGCATGTATTGTGCTTCCACTTTCTGAAGCAATGCTCTGTTTCCGCTTTCCGATAAGAATTTGATAAGCTGTCTGTTTTTTGGAAGACCTCTGTACGCCTGAAGTAATTTGAAACCTCCTTCTTTTGTATTTCCTGCAGCGATCAATTTTTTCGCTTCATTGAAAATAGCAGAAACGGTTTTCTTTTGTACTTCAACGATTCTGTCGATAGAAGGCTTAAGAACATCAAACTCCTGTCTGTCTCCTTGAGGAACCGGACCAGAAATGATTAAAGGTGTTCTTGCATCATCTACCAATACAGAGTCAACTTCATCCACGATCGCAAAGTTCAATTCTCTTTGTACCAATTCTGAAGGTGAGGTTACCATGTTATCTCTCAAATAGTCGAAACCGAATTCGTTATTCGTTCCATATGTAATATCTGAGTTATATGCTTTTCTTCTTCCGTCTGAGTTCGGCTGGTGGTTATCGATACAATCGATAGACATACCATGGAACTGATAAAGAGGCCCCATCCATGCGGAGTCCCTTTTAGCAAGGTAGTCGTTCACGGTTACAACGTGTACCCCTCTTTCCGGAAGTGAATTTAAGTAAATAGGTAATGTTCCTACCAAAGTTTTACCTTCACCGGTTGCCATCTCGGCAATTTTACCACTGTGAAGAATAATACCTCCGATAAACTGAACATCATAGTGGACCATATCCCAAACTACTGGAGTTCCGGCAGCGTCCCATGAGTTTTTCCAAACAGCTTGGTCTCCCTGAATTTCCACGAAATCTTTCCCCATAGCAGCTAGTTCTCTATCCCAATCACTTGCTGTTACACGAATTTCTTTATTCTGAGCCCATCTTCTTGAAGTTTCTTTGATCAACGCAAAAGCTTCCGGAAGAATTTGAACCAAAACTTTTTCTTCAATTTCGTAAGATTCTTTCTTTAAAGACTCAATTTTTGAGAAAAGAGCTTCTTTTTCGTCAACATTGGTTGAATTTTTTATCTGCTCTTTAATCTGTTCTATTTGAGCTGTGATCTTGCTGGTTGCAGATTTTATATTCTCTTTAAACTCAGCCGTCTTTTGTCTCAACCCATCATCCGACAATTGTTGAATGTTAGGTTCTACAGCTTTGATTTTTGTTACAACTTTTTTTACTTCTTTTAGGTCCTGCGCTTTCTTGTCTCCCAAAAACCCTTTAAGAACTTTGTTTAAAAAACTCATAAATTATTTGCTTTATGCTTAATGCAAAATGCTTTAAGCGTTTTAAATAACACGCTTATCGTGTAAATTAATATATAAAAAGGGCAAAAAAGCTCTAAGCCATAGCCTAAAGCTTATCGCTTTATTAATATTCGTCCTCGTTCCAAAGGAAATCCTCATCGGTAGGATAGTCACTCCATACTTCCTCGATAGATTCATAAATTTCTCCTTCGTCTTCAATAGCCTGAAGGTTTTCTACCACTTCCATAGGTGCACCAGTTCTGATTGCGTAGTCAATAAGCTCTGCTTTTGTCATTGGCCAAGGTGCGTCACTTAGATAGGATGCTAATTCTAATGTCCAGTACATAATTTTCTAATTTTTTGCAAAAGTATAAAAATAGGTTGTATAATAAACTTTTTTATACTTGATTTTCAATTCTTTTTATAATTTATTCTTGTAAATGTCTGTCACAAACTGTCTGGCAGCTATGTCAGCAATTTACTTATTGTCGTTTTCTCAAAAACCATTCCACAAATTTTTTTATGCCATTTTGGAAGTCTGTATGGGGGGCATATCCTATTAAAGCCTTTGCTTTTGTAATATCTGCATTGGTTTTTGTGACATCTCCCGGCTGCATTGGCAGAACTTTTCGTGTGGCAGTTTTTTTCAGGGCCTCTTCAATGGCAGTTACCATTTCGGATAAAGTGATTACTTCGTTCTCTCCTAGGTTTAAAATTTCGTATACATCTGCGTTATTTTCCAGATAGAGAATAGATTTTGTGATTCCGTCGATAATATCATCTATATAGGTATAGTCTCTGGCAGTATTTCCATTCCCGTAGAAAGGGATTTCCTGATCGCCGGCAATGAGTCTGGTAAACTTATGAATAGCAAGATCCGGCCTCTGTCTGGGACCATATACCGTAAAGAATCTCAGCTGTATCATATCTATATGGTATAGCTTGTGGTAAACGTGGCCTAATATTTCACCACTTTTTTTTGTGGCGGCATAAGGAGATATGGGATTATCTACATTATCGGTCTCTTCAAAGGGTATTTTTTCGTTGTTTCCGTAGACGCTTGAAGATGAAGCGCAAATGAATTTTTTAATATTAAAATCTTTACAGAGTTCCCAAAGATTCATCGTTCCGCGAACGTTAACTTCTTCATACTCTAAAGGCCTTTCAATAGAGGGACGTACCCCGGCAAGTGCCGCCAGATGGATGACCATATCTATAGAATGGGTTTTAAAGATCTCTTTTAGACCTTCTTTATCCCGAATGTCTTGGTAATAAAGGGAATAGCGATCGGAGTGTGTGAGGGAAATAAGGTGGCGGATATCGGTCTCTTTGTCAGAGAACTCAAAATCCGAATTTTTGTTCATTGACTCTAATGTATTTTTAATTTTTATCTGATAGTTATAAAAATCATCAAAATTGTCAATGTTTATGACAGAATGTCCATTTCTCAATAATTGTTCAATTAAATGAGAACCAATGAACCCGCTGCCTCCTGTTACAAGGTAAGTCATCTGTGGTTTTTTATGATACAAAAATATAAATTTTATGTTTTGAAAATATAATCATTAAATTTACTTAAAAAAGTAATATATAATATGCAGTTTCAAGGGCAAATTTTAAAAATGACAAGCTACGATGCTAAACCCATTCAATATTATCTCAATCTTTCAGGTGATCTGATCCATATGAATGAGTTGATAGGGAAGGAGCTGAGTATAAAACATACCGGATTCCAATGTGTAAACTGTGGTCAGAATAAACCTATCTACAGAATGGGGTTTTGCAAAAGCTGTTTTTTTGAAAGCCCATATGCCAGTGAAACGATTATACGTCCGGAACTTTCTACTGCGCATTTAGGAGTTGCAGAAAGAGATCTGGAAGTGGAAAAAGAAATTCAGCTGCAGCCGCATACCGTATATTTGGCGTATACCGGAGATGTGAAGGTTGGAGTTACCAGAAATACACAAATTCCTACCCGTTGGATTGATCAGGGTGCGACTTTTGCATTACCCATTGCAAGAACAGAAAACCGATATGAAGCCGGAATGATAGAAGTGGCTCTGAAAGAACATTTGGCAGATAAAACCAATTGGAGAAAAATGCTTCAGGATGATTTTGAAGGCGAAATAGATCTGGCAGACTTCCGTCAGAAAATAAAAGAATACTTTCCGTCAGATTTTCAAAAATTTTACAGAGAAGGAGAAGAATTGTGGATGTTTGACTATCCTTTTGAGAAACCTGAGAAAGTCACTTCATTTACTTTAGATAAAAAACCTGAATTTACAGGAAAACTGTCAGGAATTAAAGGTCAGTACCTAGGGTTTGAAGGTGGAAACTTTATTAATATAAGAGGACACGAAGGATATGTGATCGAACTTGGAATACAGAACTGATCTATGTAAAAAAATAAACACCAAATCACCAAATATGAAAAAATGGGTTAAAAGACTATTGATAAGCTTCGGAATCCTGGTAGGAATTCTCCTTGCCATTAATTTCGGACTGAATATTTGGCTTAAAACCCAGCTCCCGGAATACATTAAAAACAACACCGAATATAAAGTTTCCTATAAAACACTGGATGTAGATCTTACCACAGGAAACATCCTGTGCACAGGAATATCTGTTAATAGTAAAAACCCTCAGAATACGAAAGTTATAGGTTTGCAGGGGACTATTGACACCTTAAAAATCAGTCGCTTTGGTATTTATGACGCTATTTTCAATAAAAGAATAAGCTCGTCTGATCTTTTACTGGCCAAACCTGCTCTCAATATTATTTTAGCTAAACCTGCGGATCGCAAATCCAGTAAAAAGAAAAGTCCTTTTCTATTTGAAAATATCAGAATTAATGAAGGTAAAATTGCTGTTTTCAAATATACCAAGCAAAAACTGTTATCTGTTCAGCAGCTAAATCTTTCTGTAGAAAACCTTCAGATGACCGAAGAATCGGTGGAAAGTAAATTACCTGTAGTTTTTGATACCTATACTATTAAAGGTAAAGATTTCTTTTTTCGCCCCGAAGAATCCTATGCACTTACTATCCGTACTGTCAATACAACCGATGGACAGATGTCTGTGGAAGATTTTAAATTGACTCCGCTTTTATCTTTTGCTCAGTTTAAGAAATTCTACCCTAAAAAATCACAATTATTTGACGTTGCTATCCCTAAAATAGAGTTTAAAGAGGTGATGTTGAATAAAAATAAGATCTCACTGACCAATGCGGATTTTCAAAATCCCGTTTTTAAACTATACACTACAGGAGTAAAAGCGGTAAAAAAAGAGAAAAAATCAGACTTTGAGGTCAATTTAGAGAATATAAAGATTAATAATGCCGTTGTCAAGATCCATAAACCCGATGGAAACAAACTTCTGTCCGCAGGAAATCTTAGTTTGAAGATCAATAAATTGTTATTCAACAAAGAAACATCACAGCAGATTGTTCCCGTAGGATATAAAGATTTTACTTTGTCTGGAAGAAATATAGAATACGCAGGAAATCAAAATATTTCGGTAGAAAGTGTTGCTCTAAAACCTACCAATGGAGAAATAAAGAATATTGTACTCAATTCAGATCCCTCTGCAGAAGCAAAGATGAAAACCGATTTAAAAGTTGATCATGTTGCTTTTAATATCAATGCATTAGAGTTTGTTAATAAAAAACTCAACCTTGATCTTAAAGATGTTCTTGTAGAAAATGTAAACGGAATCTTTAAAGCTCCAGAAAAAAAGATAGAAAAAACAACTCAGCCCGGAATCATCAATTCTCTGATCGTAAGGAAAGTTTCATTAAAAAACGCAAATATTACCTATGATAAAGCAAAACAACCCCTTGCTTTTCACGATTTGAATGCTACATTTAATGAAATTGAATTAGCTTCCCAGCCTAATCGCAAAGAACTTTCATTCAAAATCAAAGACTATTTCCTTACAACACGCAACTTTGCTTACAAAACACAGTTCTACAACATGAGTGTTGGACTTTTAAAATTGAATAAAAATAAAGTTCAGGTCAATAATTTTGCCATGAAACCCCTCGTTTCAAGAGCTCAGTTTATCAAAATGATCCCGGTTGAAAGAGATCTTTATGATTTGAAAGCAGGACAGATAACAGCAGAAGGAAGTTGGGATCTGTTTTCTCAACATAAATTTATCAATGCTTCAAATGTAACCGTACAATCTGCAGATGCTAATATTTTCAGAAGTAAAATCCCGAAAGACGATCCCAAAATAAAAGCACTTTACTCTAAAATGCTTCGTTCTATTAAAATTCCGATGACTGTTCACAATTTGGATCTGAAAAATTCCATTTTGGTGTACGAAGAAGATACCCCCGAAAGTATGGGCCCCGGAAAACTGACATTCAGTAACTTTAATATGAACGTCAAAAATCTGAATTCTGCCAAAACAAAAGGAAAACCCACAAAAGTGGATATTAAAATCAACTGTTCGTTCATGAATCTGTCTCCTCTTGCCGTGAACTGGAACTTTGATGTAGCTGATCAGGGAGATCATTTTGCCATTTCCGGTAAAACATCCAACCTTCCCGCCAGTGGAATCAACCCTTTTATCAGACCCTATCTTCATGTGACAGCTACCGCAGGGACAATTCAAGAAATGCTTTTTAATTTTAAAGGAGATCCTGCAGGGTTGCATGGAACATTCAATCTTAAACATAAAGATCTGAAAATTGCTGTTTTAAATAAACATAATCATGAAAAGAAAGGCTTTCTCACCGCTGTCGTCAATATTTTCATTAAATCTGATTCCGGAAATTTCCCGGAGGCTGTTACTGTAGAAGATGTAGAGCGTGATCCTACAAAATCCTTCTTTAATCTGTTTTGGAAAGGTATCGAACAGGGATTAAAGAAAACATTGATCGGTAGAAATGTGGAAAAAACAGAGAAAAAAGTGAAAAATGCAGTCTCTTCCGTGAAAGACATGAAGCAGTCCGTAAAAGAGCTCAAGCAGGAAATCAAAAATAAAAAGGCAGAATCAAAGCCTGTAGAAGAGAAAAAGGAAAAGAAAGGATTTCTGAACAATATTTTTAAGAAGAAAGAAAGTAATCCAGAGAAAGAATAATCTTTTAAACCATCAAACGATAGTACAACAAAGCTATCTTATCATATAATAGAACATAATAGTTTGTTGTAATTGATATCAAATCAATGGTTTAAAAAATCATCATGAAGTATAAATATTTTTAAAAGTTGAATTCATCACTTTCAAGAACCGGAATGTCTCTTAAAAACTGATCAAATTCCTCACCCGGATAATTGCTGTCTGCTCCATAAGAATCTATAATCATCCCGCGATTTCCCGCATGGTCTTTTACAACATAAAGAACCGCATTGTCATCAGGATTGCTGTCTCCCTCAAAACGGTAAGTCTTCAAAATGATCAGTTCAGAGGGTTGATAAACTTTCTCTGAATTTTCAAACTTCATCTCACAGTGTTCATTCATTCTGAATTCTCTGTGTATTCCTCTTTCAGAAAGCGTTTTCATAACCTGACTCAGAGTGGTCATTTGATCGTAGTTTCCTGGATTTTCCATAATGTTATTTTTGTTGTTGAATACAATAATTAAACCATTGCTTTTTTAAATATAAGAAAAATAATCAATTGCAATTTTGGTAGAAATAATGTTTAATGTTAACAAAAATTATAATTTGAAAAAATAAAATAGGTACACTTTTTGCAATGCATATAATAATAAATCAAAGAAAATATGAAAAAAGAAGTTGGAGTTTTACTGGCAGGAGGAGTTGGTCTTTTGGCAGTATTGAGTTTAATAAGTATTAAAAAAATTTTGACTAAAAAAGATAAAAAATATAGTGATTCCTATTCGGACTATCACAGACACTTTGATGAAAAGAATCAAGAAGATGAAACTCATGGAGTGGAACTTTACGCACTGAAGTAGTAAAAAAATATATTAATTATGTTTAATCCAGCGCTTTTTCAAGTGTTGGATTTTTTTGTGGAAAACTTTAATGTTAAAACTCATTATTATATAAAAAAACCATTCTAATTTTACAAAAGAATGCAAAACGAAAATTTCATAAAAGGTCAGGGTGCTCAGCGTAACGTTATCAACCGTTTCGACAGATATACCTATGAACCTGAAGATGATGATTTCGAAACAGCCAAAACTTCCTTTACTGAGGTTTTTCCAAAAACTATTGTTAATCAGGTTAAAAGCGAAGATCTTCCGATGGAATATTCCATGAATCCTTATCAGGGATGCGAGCATGGATGTTCCTATTGTTTCGCCAGACCTACCCATGAATATTGGGGCTACAGCGCAGGGATTGATTTTGAAAGAAAAATCATGGTTAAAAAGAACGCTCCAGAACTGTTGGAGAAATTTTTTCAAAAAAGAGGTTATAAATCTGCTCCAATTCTGCTTTCCGGGAATACAGATTGTTATCAGCCGGCAGAAAGACAGTTTGAAATCACCAGAAAACTTCTTCAAATGTGTCTTGATTATAGACATCCTGTCAATGTTTTGACAAAAAATGCTCTTGTACTCAGAGATATTGATATTTTAAAGCCAATGGCCGAGCAGAATCTGGTTTCTGTTTCGTTAAGTATTCCTACGATGAATGAAGAACTCAGGCGAAAGATGGAGCCAAGAACAAGTTCCGCAAAAAATAAACTGAAAGCCATAGAACTTCTGACCGAAAATAAAATTCCTGTTCATGTAATGGTTGCGCCAATCATTCCAGGATTAAACAGTGATGAGCCTTTGAATATTCTAAAGTCAATTTCAGAAGCGGGAGCTTTAGGTTTTGGATATAACATAGTTCGTTTAAATGATACCGTTGAGCCGGTCTTTGTAAATTGGATTGAAGCACATTTTCCAGACAGAGCGCAAAAGGTTTTGAATCTTATACGTTCCATGAGAGGAGGAAAGTTGGGAGATAAAAGATATTTTGAAAGACAAACCGGGGAAGGCAATATTGCAGAAATGATTCATACTACCTTTAAAATAGGAAGGAAGAAGTTTTTTGCAGGAAAAGAATTTCCCAAACTCTCTGTAGCAAACTTTACAGGTACCCGCGATCAGCAATTGAGACTATTTGATTAACGAATAGTTTTAGATGAGTAATTTTCTTACATATATAATATAGTATACGCTTTTCATTCGTATGATTGCTCTCACGATTTTATTAATTACTTTTTGTCATCGTCTATTATATATAATATGAGATATTTTCCCCGAACTGAAATAAAAAAGGAGTACACACATTATATTATAAAAAGAGTATCCTTTTAATCTCATTTCTCCACTCAACAATAAACACAATCATCTGTGCCAATCCGCGTCATCCGTGGTTTATAAACAAACAAGCCCCTTATTATATAGAGTATATCTTTCACTATTTATCCTCCTCAAACTCTACAACCCTCACCCTCACTCACTCCTCATTTCTCTCCTCCAAACAAATGTTTGAAATTTTTCATTTTGTTTATCAGCTGTTTAAGGAATTAATATTACTTCAAGATGAATTTTATGTTAAATAAACTT
>NZ_JBMOUE010000006.1:0-266096 GCF_049319685.1 Chryseobacterium sp. Mn2064 | reverse complement strand
GTGCGGCAAAGATAACAACTTATAGCAACGCAAAACAAGTTTATTTAACATAAAATTCATCTTGAAGTAATATTAATTCCTTAAACAGCTGATAAACAAAATGAAAAATTTCATATAAAACCTATATTCAAAGTATTTATATAAAGGAGAAAAATAGTAATCAGTATTTAATAGTGATTATTTAGGGTGTTCCTCTTTATAGATTGTACTTAAAAACTCAGCATAAGACTTCTCCAGGCCGATAATATCTCCAGATTTGAGATTCAAACCACCTACACCTGATGTGTCGGACTTAACTTTTAGAGCGGAAATCTGAAAATAGACATTATCATCTCCTGCTTTAGGCTGAATTTTTATTGTAGAACCTAATAATTTCTTTGTAGAGATAGTATATACTTCTCCTGGAACCATTTTTAATCTGAAAAAGGATCTTGGTGGAACGTTGTAGTCTTTTCTGTTAATGCTGATCTTCTGATCTTTTTCTGAGGAAGCAAATATATACATCTCTCCGTGCTGGGCATCCAATTTTTCTTTAGGAGTATAGTATAAAGCAATTTTATAATTGGAAGGATTGAATGGCTGGGGAGTTCCATCGATGTTTTCGAAAGGTTTTAAGGTAAAAGTATTTGCCCCAATTTCTTTCGCCTTTTTATAAATCATTGAGAATACAAGAGCGTCATCTTTAGAAAACCCCTGTACTTCAGCTTCTCCTAAATAGACAGCCTCTGAAGATGATTCTCCTTTTCTATAAAAGAATTTGTCTGAGTTGTCATTCGTTTTCTCAACCTTACTCAGGTATACATTCTGTGCGCTCCAAAGCTGGGTACCTATTAAGGAAAGTATAATTGCTATATTCTTCATATATATTAATGTTGTGAGAGGATATCAACGCATTCTTCAAGGCTGTTTTCCCAATGTTTCGGTTCTATCTTGTAAGCTTGTTCTATTTTATCTAAAGACATTGTACTTCTGACAGGTCTTTTAGCCGGGGTTGGATATTGCTCTGTTGTTAATGGGTTCAGTTGAATTGAAGATTTGGAGAATTCTGCAATTTTTTTGGCAAACTCGAACCATGTAGTTTCGGGGTAGTTTGAAAAATGGAAGATTCCATACGATTTCACTGGGGCCTGAATGATGTCCATTATTGCTTCTGCAAGATCGTTAGCATTGGTGGGTTGCCCGAACTGGTCTGCTACAATTCCCAATTCTGTTTTTTGGGAGAACAGATTCAACATTGTTTTAACAAAATTCTTGTTGAATTCAGAGTAAAGCCAAGAAGTTCTCAAAATAATCGTGTGAGGATTTATTTCCAGGGCAAGCTCTTCTCCTTTTCTTTTAGACTCTCCATATACTCCTATTGGATTGGTAAAATCATCTTCAGCATAAGGCAGGTTGGTGGTTCCATCAAAAACATAATCTGTGGAAACATGAATAAGTGTTGATTTATAATCTGCAGCAGCCTGTGCCAGGTGAGCGACTCCCTCTGCGTTTACCGCAAAAGCTTTTTCTTTTTCAGTTTCTGCAAGGTCTACCGCTGTATAGGCAGAGGCATTGATACAGTAATCGGGCTTGTTATCATAAAAGAAATCATTAACCTGCTCTTCGTTGGTAACATCTAATATGGAAGAGTCTGTAAATATAAACTCATATTGATGTTCAAAGTCCGGAGCAATTTTTCTGATACAGTTTCCTAACTGTCCGTTACTTCCTATTACTGCTATTTTTTTCATTTAAATATTATTAATTTTAATTATCAAAATCTTCTTTATGAAACGATGATCATTAAGAATTTTTTGCATTTTGGGATCTTAGAAATTTTACTCTTGCCTGGAAATCCTTCTGGATTAAATCTACGTAGAATTTATCGAATATCTGCTTTATATCTTCAGGATGAACTTCTGATTTTCTTGTTTTAACATTGAAATAAATAACAGTTACCCAAAGTACAGCGTGAATGGTTTTCTCATCTAAACTTTTCATCAGAATTTCCACTTTAGCGGTTCTGTCCTGTACATCGATGGTTTTGCTACTGATCACCACCTGGGTATTGTATCTTACTTCTTTTATATAAGCAATCTCATTTTGAATTGCAATCCAGGTACAGCCAGTCTGCTTAGTATATTCTTCATAGGTAAATCCGTAAAATGTTTCTACATGATCTTCTCTTGCATTGAACATATAATCCAGATATTTTACATTATTCAAATGTCCGATCGGATCACAATCACTAAACCTAACTTTTACCGTTGTTGATACTTCTTTTTCCATTCCGCAAAAATAAAAAAACCACCTCTAAAAGAGGTGGTTAGTTTTATAAATCTTTGTTAATTTGCTGAAATTACTGAATTCCTAATTCTTTCTTTACAGCTGGTGTAGCATCTGCTCCCGCTTTGTAAAGGAACGCAGGTGAATTTGCATCCATAACGTATTCGTAACCGTTAGCTTTAGATACTTTATCTACAGCATCGTTTAGTTTTTTCTCAATTGGTCCAAAAGCTACTTCTTGTTTCGCTTGTAGATCTTTTTGAGCTTTATCTTGCATTTGAGCTATTTCTTCCTGAATTTTTTGTAATTCAGCTTCTCTAGCTTTGTTTTCGTCTGCAGTTTTCTTGGGAGCTTCTTCAGTATATTGCTTTAATTTAGCTTGTCCAGCGTCAGCTTTTTTCTTGATTTCTGCTTGTTTTGTATCTAAGAATGTTTTAAGATCAGCATCTGCTTTCTTTTTCTCCGGCATTGCATTAAGAACTCCTATTACATCTAAAGTAGCAATTTTTTGAGCTTTTGCCATACCTACCGATACAACCATCATTACTGCTGCAAATAATACACTTAATTTTTTCATAACTGGTAAAATAAATAATTTAATTTGTTTTTAGATTTTAAATTTAAGTAAAAGTTAATTGATAAAAAATTACTTTTTACTTTTAGTGGTTTTATCTTTCTTTTCGGTTCCTTTAAGCAGGATTGTTAATACTTTTTCTGTATAATCATATTTTCCCTGAAGAAAAATAACACTAATGTTATTGCTTTTATCAAGAACCATGCCCAATCCATTTTTTTCCGCCATGGTTTTGATGGCTCCCCAGATCTGATCCTGGAACGGAACAACAAGATTTGTTCTCAGTTTGGTAATCTCACCATTGGAACCAAATCTTAGGCTGGTAGTGGTTTTGATATTTTTATCAAGATCAACAACTTCTTTTTCTCTAAGTTTAAGCTGATCTCCTATTAATAATACTTTTTCACTTTCAAAAGCAGCTTTCTTACGTTCGTATTCTGACTGCAGGTTCTGAAGTTCCGACTGCCAGGTATCAATTTGTGAATTGAGTCTTGCTTCTGCTTCTTTGTACTGAGGCATTTTGTTCAAGATCTCATTAGTATCCACTACTCCTATTTTCTGGGCATTGCTGAATCCAAAAATAAGAAGCATTACGAATGTGAAAGTTACTTTAAAGTTTTTCATGTTTATCATTATAATGTTTGGTTCATCAAGAAGTGGGTTTTTCCACCAGATTTCTCTCCTGAAATTGTTTTATCAAGTCCAAATGCGAAGTCAAATCCGATCAATCCAAATGCTCCCATGTATACTCTTACTCCGACCCCTACCGATCTTTTCAGCTGGAATGGGCTATAAGAACTCCATGAATTCCATACGTTACCACCTTCTGCAAATGTCAATGCATAGATTTTAGCTGTCTGGCTCATTGAAATCGGGTATCTCAATTCTAAAGTAAATCTGTTATAGATTGTTCCCCCTCCGGTTTGCGTAATATCTTCCGGCTGACCTCCTTCTGTACTTGCATTTTCATACCCTCTTAAAGGAACCAATTCTCTACCATCATATCTACCACCGAAAAGTCCGGTTCCCCCCATATAGAATCTTTCAAAAGGCGGAGCTCCCAAGTTGCTGTTATATCCGTCCATGAATCCCATCTCTGCAGATGATCTCAATACAAGTTTTCCTACGATCTCATTATAAACGTCGGCTTTGAACTTGATTTTGTAGAATTCCATCCACTTATATTTGTCAAGTGGAGACATGTTAGCATAGTCTTTTTTCTTAAACAGTGAATATGGAGGTGTCAGTTTTGCTGATAATTCCACATTGGATCCCATTGTCGGGAAGATAGGGTCAATACCCGCTGAGTTTCTGCTCAATCCAAGGTTGATACTAAAGTTATTGGCAGTACCATTATTTTCTGTTGTATTTCCAAACTGGAAAGGATAGTTGTTGAAGTCATACTTCTGGAACTGAAGTCCTGTGTACAGTGAGAAATAATCATCCGGCCAGTTCAATAATCTGTTTAAACCAGCTGATGCGGAGAAAATATTAAGCTTCTGTGCCGTACCGTAAGAATCTGTATACCTAACCCTAGAGTTATTTAAACTTACAGAAAGTGCAGTAGCTCTTGTTCCGAATAACCATGGTTCAGTAAATGAAACACCATAGTTCTGGAAGTATTGTCCTGCCTGAACCTGAACAGAGAAGGTTTGCCCGTCTCCTTGCGGCACTGGTTTGAAGTCTTTAAACTTAAGGAAGTTTCTCAAAGAGAAGTTATTGAACGTAAGACCAAGGGTTCCGATAAAGCTGTTACCACCGTAACCTGCCTGTAACTGTACCTGAGAAGATCCTTTTTCAACAAGCTTCCAGTTGATATCTACCGTATTATCCTGTTGGTTTGGCTGGATATCCTGACCTACCTGTTGTGGATCAAAGAACTGCATCCCTGCCAAATCAAAATAGGTTCTTTTGATTTCAGTTTTCTTGAATAATTCTCCCGGTTTTGTTCTTAGTGCTCTAAGAATTACGTGGTCATGGGTTGTTGTGTTCCCTTGCCATGTTACTTTATTCCAGGTAGCTTGTTCACCTTCGTTGATTCTTACTTCAAGGTTTACAGCATTCCCGTTCACCGATTTTTCAACAGGTGTAACATTGGAGAAAAGGTATCCGTTGTTCATATACACGGATTTGATATCTGAATCATCTTCTTTACCACCGTCTTCACCAACTTTTTTGTTGAATCCTACTGCATCGTAGATATCTCCTTTCTTATATCCTAATAGTCTCTGTAAATATTCCGTAGCGTATACAGTATTTCCGGTAAACGTAATGTCTCCGATGTAATATTGTTTACCCTCGTTAAGTTTTACATTGATCTCGTAGTTGTTTCTTTTGTTTCTCCACACAGAATCTGAAACGATTTTCGCGTCTCTATATCCCAGGGAGTTATAGTAGTTGATAAGACTCTGTTTATCTTCCTGATATTTATCTTCAATGAATTTTGAAGACTTCAAGATTCCTCCGATCCCAAAACGTTTCTGTTTGGTTTCTTTAAAAGCTTTATTTCTAAGCTTTTTGTCTGAAACAGTTTCGTTTCCTTCGAACTCAATATGATCGATTTTGATTCTTTTACCTTTATCTACATTGATTGTCCAGTCTACTAAAGAAGGATCTCCAGCATTTACTTTATCTTCAATAGTGATTTTAGCATCTGCAAAACCTTTTTTGATATAGTCTTTCGGAACATTGGCTTTAAGACTTGAAACCAAGTTCTGAGTGATCTTTGTTCCCGGCTTCAGATTGTTGTCTTTTGCCAGTTTTTCATTTTTAGATTTACCGATTCCTTTTCCTTTGAATTTAACTTCTCCAAGTTCTTTAAGGTCTTCCAGGTAAAATTTCAAAACGACAGTTTGACCTTCAATGCTTTGAACATAAACTTCCACTTCAGAAAAGGATTGGGTATCCCAAAGCTTTTTCACAGCATTGCTGATTTTCTGTCCCGGAATGTCTACGCTCTCTCCTTTGGTCAAGCCTGTAAATCTTAAGATCTGAGCTGGTGTATATTTTTTTACCCCATCTACAACGATGTCTTTAAGTGTATAAGTGCCTGCCTCATTTCCTGCGTGTACAGCATTATTTACTTTTGTGCTGTCTTGTGGAGTTACTTGTCCATAAAAATGTGCAGAAGCAGCAAACATAATGATGGGTAATAGTCTAAACTTCATTTTATCGAGTCTTTCTTTTCTTTAAATTTATTGGCCTTGTATCTGCTCGCCGGTGAGTCCGTATCTTCTTTCTTTGTTTTGATAATCAACAATACATTGGAAGAAAATATCTTTAGTGAAATCCGGCCATAGAATATTTAAAAACTGTAATTCTGCATAAGCAATCTGCCAAAGAAGGAAGTTACTGATTCTAATCTCTCCACTGGTTCTGATCAACAGATCCACAGGAGGAAAATCTTTGGTGTAAAGGTAGTCTTCGAATAATTTTTCGTCAATATTTTCTACGTCTACTTTTCCTTCTTTTACATCGGAACTTATATTCTTTACGGCATTTAAAATTTCATTCTGAGAGCCGTAGCTTATTGCCAATACAAGGTTTCCTTTTGTGTTTTCTTTTGTAAGCTCTACCACACGTTCCAATTGTTCTCTTACTAAAGTGGGCAATTTTTCCAGATTTCCTATAACGTGCATCCTTAATCCTTTGCTGAAAATTTCTTCTGCTTCAAGCAGTAGAGTTTCTACAAGCAAATTCATAAGGGTATTCACTTCTTCTGTTGGACGGCTCCAATTTTCTGAAGAGAATGTATACAGTGTTAAATAGGGGATATGAATCTCATTACAGGCATTAATGGCATTTCTTACTGCATTAATGGCATTTTTGTGACCGAAACTTCTTTCTTCGCCACGAGATTTTGCCCATCTTCCATTACCATCCATAATGATGGCTACGTGTTTTGGTAAATTCTCAGAATTTATTTTTTCTTTAATCAACGACATATTATTCACAATAACATGGAGGTCTTCCGAACGAATATGTCAGGCCTAGACTGAAAGTATTCATCCAGTCATTAGATCTGTCATCTCCAATATTTCTCTTTTTAATAAACTCTTTTTCTCTTTCCTGAGATACTGCATAATAATTTCCTGACTGCAGTAAAGATCCACCTGTAGCGGGGTCTAAAATATCTGCATTAAAAGATGTTTTTACATCTTTGGAAAGAATTTTGCTGTGATCCAACTGATCCGTCAGGGTATATCTAAATGTTGCTTCTGCAAATATAGCCCACGAATGGTTGAATTTATATTTTAAACCTACACCAAAAGGGATATGCATGGTTATTTTTTTCCCTAATGAGTAGCTGGCAGTAGTATTAAAGTCCAATTCATTGATAGGAGCCATTGCTACCCCATCAGCATCCCTTCTAAAGTCATTGACTAAAGTAGCTTTGGGTGCATCAAACATTAAAGCACCAATACCTCCAAAAATGTAAGGGCTCAACATACTTATCTGCTCATTATTCACAGGGAAAAAGTTATATTCAAACATTAAGCTTGTCTCATATACATTGTTTTTCCCGTATGAGTTTCTATTTCTTCTATAGTCTTCTTTTGCCGCTTTATCACTAAACTGGACTTGGTTGTAGCCTACATCCAATCTAATGGTTTGGTGCGGATTAAAATTAAATCTGTATAACAATCCTCCATAAAATGGGATGCCCCAATCTGACACTCTGTTTAAATCCAACGGCTTCTGTAAAATATAATTTGTCCTTCCTACATCTCCCACTAGGTTACTCATACCTAGACGAACCCCCAATTCGTTTCTTTGTGCTTTAACACTTACCACTCCAAGGAAGGCAAGGAAGCTAAACAATAATTTTTTATTCATAAAAGAATATGGATTTATGGTTATTTTAAAATTTAATTTTTGCAAATATAAAACATTTTTATATTAATGATAATCTTAATGTTTAGTTAAAAATAAACAAAAAAACATAATTTGTTATAAAGTAAACGGCAAAGTGTCAAAAATATTCTTTTTTTCATACTATGAAAATACATGAAGTATGAAAAAACCCCCATTAAATGAGGGTTTAATGCTTTATTTTTTATTGAAGAATCTCTGAATTCTGTTTCTGACTCTGATCAATAGAGGCTCTTTATAATTTTTATCTTCATCAAAATAGCCATAGCCATATCCGTAACCATATCCGTAACCGTAGCCATAACCATATCCCTGTTTTGTATTGTAATCATTATAAATAAGTCCAAAATGACTGATTTCATCATTATGATATTTCTCTGTAATCATTTTCAGCATATACTTTTCTGTATACTCATGACGTACCACGTAGATGTTAGCATCCGAATGTTTCATAAGTTCATAAGAATCCGCTACTAAACCTACTGGTGGTGAATCTATAATAATGAAGTCATATTTCTCTTTCAACTCTTCGATGAATTTAATGTTTCTCTGGCTCATTAAAAGTTCTGAAGGGTTTGGCGGAATAGGTCCTGAAGTCGCCACATCAAGATTTGGGATTTTTGTTTTGTTGATAATCTGATCTATGTTTACTTCTCCTGTAAGATAGTTGGATATACCATATTTATTATCAATATTAAAATCTCCAAAGATCTTAGGTTTTCTAAGGTCCATTCCAAGAAGAATTGTTTTTTTATCACTTAATCCTATTACTGAAGCCAGGTTGATGGAAATATAGGTTTTCCCTTCTCCCCCAATGGATGATGTGATGAGGATTACTTTTCCTTTTTCATCTTCATTAGTCATCAAGAACCTCATATTGGCTCTTATTCCTCTGAATGCTTCTGATACGGATGATTTTGGCTGCTCCAACACCGTAAGCATATTTTCGTTACTGTTGTTTCCGATTACTCCAAGAAGAGGAATTTTGGTTGCGCTCAGTAATTCTTTGATGTTTCTGATCTTATTATCCAATACTTCTCCTATCAGAATAAATAATAACGGTAATAGAAGCATCCCTGAAATAATGGCTGTTTTTGCCAGTTTAACATTAGGACCAATAGGGCCTTGTCCTAAATTCTTCGCCGGGTCAATGACTGTAATATCAGATTTATTGGTTGCAACATTCATTTGGGTTTCGTTCTGTCTTCCCAATAGACTGTTGTAAGTAGCTTCAATCATATTATAGCCTCTTTCGGCGTCAAGATATCTTCTTTCCTTATCCGGGAATGTGGCCAGATCTGAATTGGCTGTTGCTACTTCATGATCAATTTTGCCGATCTCATCATTATATTTGGTATAATAGTTTCTCAAGCTGTTTGATGATCCCATTTTTGCCTCATTGATAAGTCTGTTGATCTCCTTCATCGGCTCTGAGCTAGGCTTATAGATGGAAGCCATTTCCTGTCTTTTAGCATACAAAGCTTTAAGTTCTGTAACAGTAGCTGTAAAAAAGCCATCTTCAAAACCAGCTGCATTGGTAGCGATCATTTTATCAAAATTCTGAGACTGCAGGGTATTTCTGATATTATTCAGCGAGCTTAGTTTGCTTAGGATATCCGCTTTTCTTGCTTCAAGATCCTTGATTTTATCTAAAGCTCTTTCGTCTCTGTTTTTGATATTATACAGTTTTTCTGATGTTTTTAAATAATTCAGAACGGCTGCACTGGAATCCAGTTTTTTACGGATATTATCAAGATTTCCTTGTAAATAAGCTTCTGTATTTTTGTTAACAGTATTCTTATCTTCAAGTCTTTTTTTCTGTAATTCATTTACCGATTTATTCAGGAAGTTTACCGTGTTGTTTAGGTTAAATCCTTTTTTGGTAATGATCATAATGGTAGAGATTTCTTTATCAAATTCTACTCCTATGGTTGAAACGATATCATTAACAGTTTGGTTTACAGAACCTAAACTGATAATAATATTGCTTAATTTAATATTAGTGGCTTCCGGGTTTGCTACGAGCTTAAATCTCAGATTGGGAGAAGTATACCACTCGTTAACCTTAATAATTTTGTTGGCAGGTCTGTGATAAGCATTAATATTCTGAAACCCTTCAACTTCGTAGCTATAAAGATTGGTAGACTGCCCTTCTTCCGGTAATACTACCTCATAAGAATTGTTTCCTTTCGGTAATAAAGTAATAGGATAATTGATCTGCTGAAGGTGCTTTTTATCAATTTCAAGAAAGATGGGTGAATCACTCTTATCCAAATAAGTAGATTTGATAACTCCTTTGGTAGAATAATTAACAAAAAGGTCTAGTTCTTTCACCAAAAATTCATTGTGAGACCTTGAAAGAAGCATTTTCTTCAGGTAGATTCCATCCTGATTTCCGCCCTGTCCCCAGATAAAGTTGATCGACTGGTTTGGGGTAAAATAGCTGGAAGTATTGTTGGAAATACTCAACGAGAGATTTGAGGCATATATGCTTTGTGCATAATATTTACTGTATACCCAAGAAATGGAATACCCAATAAACAGCATGAAAACAAACCAATACCAGTTCTTAAGTATTCTTCTTAAAAAATGCTCGATATCAAACAATGCAAACGTGCCAAACTTTTCTTTCTGAGCATCGTTTTTTGCTACTTGCGTGTCTTTTCCTGGAATCATGATTAAAGATTTTTAAGAAGTAAATAAATAGACAACGCTGTAGTAATTGCAGAAACTCCTGTAACCAGAGTCTGAATAGGGTCTTTTCCGAATCCGTTTAAGCTTTTCGCTCTTGTGTTCAGGTAAATCTCGTCTCCGTTTTGTACGTAATAGTAAGGAGAATTCATCAGATCTTCACGGGTAAGGTCTATTTTGGCTATTTTGATTCCTTCAGGAAGTTTTCTGTGGATAACAATCTCTTTTTTATCGATGGTTCTGTTCAGTCCTCCATTAATAGCTAATGCTTCGGTAATGGTAAGTGTATTTTTATGAGCAACTTTTTCACCGGAAAGGCCTGTAGTTTCAACATCTCCAAGGATATAGTAGGTAATACCGTCTGTATTCAGTCTTACTTCAGATTTACCTTCCTGGAAGTTTTCATTTACTTTTTCCTGTATTTCTTTTGTAACATCGTCCAGGGTTCTTCCTTCTGCCTTGATGTATCCTATTCCAAAAACGTTGATTTCACCATTGGTGTCAACTTTCAAGCCATTAAAATAGAAGTTGATATTTCCCCCTCTCATCCCAGCCGACGATCCTGCACCAGAAGCGGCTGTACTCATCACCCCATTAGAGCTTGACCCTCCAGAGGTGTTGTAAGATGAATAAAATTGTGCAGCATCTCCTTTGGGAGTTGTGACAATATTAAGGTTAAGGATATCATTTTTGGTAATCCTGTAGACGGGAATATTGTAGGGAACAAGACCCTCTTCGTTAATCACCAGGCTTTCACTTGGCTGCAAGTACCTTACATCCTTTGTTGTGATACATGAGGTAATTAAAAAAGGGAATATTAAAAATAAATACTTAAAGTTCTTCATCATATTTGAATATTGTTTACAAAAGTAATATTTAATTGTTAATTTTTGTTATTTCTTAATTTATATAGCAAATCTGGCAGATAAGCACCAGAAAAACCTAATGTAATAACTACCAATAATAATAAATTAATATCAATGTGTCTTAAATAATAGGCAATTCCTACAATCATCAGATAATAAAGGATGATATAAAAAGTAGACCTTCTATGAGTAAGGTCAAGTTTCAGCAATTTGTGATGGATGTGATTCTTATCCGCATCAAATGGAGATTTCTTATTATAAAGCCTTACTATAATAACATTCAGGGTATCTACAATCGGAAGAATAAGGATTGCTACTGCAACTACCGGTGCCGACTGTAAATGATATCTGGGTACATTCATCAATTTTTTATCAATAAAAATATCAATAAAACAAATAGAGGTAAAAGCCAGCAAAAAGCCCAACAGCATAGAACCCGTGTCTCCCATAAATATTTTATTAGTTCTGTAGTTTGAAAGGTTATAGTACAGAAAGGCCAATACCGTTCCTATAATGATTACGGAAAGTACAACCAAAGGGTAATTATATTCTCCCAAACGATAATAGCTGATCCCAAACAGAGCACTGCAAATTACAGAATATCCCCCTGCAAGACCATCTATCCCATCAATAAGGTTAAATGCATTGATCAGAATAATAAAGGTAACAATACTAAATACTACACTCACAAAATATCCCAGCTCATAGACTCCGAATATCCCAAAAAGACTCCTGATTCTTATATCTGAGCCGATCACAACGAGGGAAGATACCAGGATCTGAGCAACAAGCTTTTTATAAGCCCGCATCACAACAATGTCGTCCATTACTCCTACATACAGCAGAATAATAAGCGATGCAAATAAAAACTTATACAGATCAAAAAGTTCGTAGGCAAAAATAGACGTACATATTCCTATGGAGTAAAAAATAGCAATTCCTCCCAGATTGGGAATTTTTCTAAGGTGCGAACTTCTTATTCCAGGTTCATCCATAAGATTCTTTCTTCTTGAAATCTTTACGATGGTAGGAACGGAGAAAAAAGTAATTAAAAAGGAGAATACAAAACCTAAACCTATTTTTATATAGAAAATAGGTATCCCCGATGCGCTTAAGAACAATTCAAAATTTTTCATTCTTTTCTTATCCAGTACTTGTTCTCTTCAAAAAAAGACTGTGCAGCCATATAAAAGAACAGGCTCATCATCATTTTCTATTGGCCGAAACAATAGCACTTACATTTGTGTTTATATTAATTTTCTTATCAGTTTTTTCTGCCCCGCAAAAAATAAGAGATAAAAAATCTTTTTCTTCAAGGGCAAAGATAAAAGATAATTCTTACCAAAACGATTATACGTCAATATATCTTGAATTTTTATCTGTCTTTCTTTCATAAAAACAGCCAGCTCCTCAGACATTTTATAGAACAATTCTTCATTTTTCACAAAGGCTATATATGCCAGAAAGGAATATACTCCTTCAAAAATCTGAAAATTTTTCAGTTCTGCTTTTTTGTAGGAATATTGAGATTTCTCAAAACTGAGCTCAACGTCTTTTACGGCTTTAAGCATATCAAGACCTTTCTCTGTATGTGTTTTTGTGATAGAATCTGTACGTTCAAAGTATTGATAATGGAAATTCTGTGTCTGAGCAACAGCATCACATTCCAATAAAAGTTGGGGGATCAGTTGAATATCTTCAAAATGAACCCCTCTTTTAAACCTTTTATGATCAAAAAGTTCTTTCTTAAATAATTTGTTGCATGCGAAATAGCTTACATCAGAAAAAACAGAAAAAAGCTCATCAAGAGCAATTTTCTCAGGCATATTGGGAAGCTGAGTCAGTTTTTGAGTTACCTTTCCTTTTTCATCTACTTTCTGAATATTGCAGATTACCATTTTGGTCTGATACTTTTCTGCCAGAAGATACATTTCTTCAAACATAGTTTCTTGTACGTAGTCATCACTGTCTACAAAACCAATATAATCTCCGGTAGCATGGTCTATTCCAAAGTTACGGGCATCGCTCAAACCTCCGTTTTCTTTAGAAAAGGCTTTTATTTTCTCAGGATATTTCTGTTCAAAATGTTTGATAATTTCATCAGATTGGTCTTTGCTTCCATCATTCACTACAAGAATTTCGATATCCTGAAGGCTTTGGTTAACCAGAGAGTCCAGGCATTTTGTCAAATAATTTTCGACATTATAAACGGGAACAATGATGGAAACTTTTGAGGGAACGTTTGTCATACATTAAAATTTCGTCAATCTTGCATTCAACCAGCCTTTTTTCGCATCATCAAAATCTCGTCTTGAGCAGGGAATGCAATTATCTATATTTTCATCATCACCAAAATACCACAAATTACTGAAAGTATCACGCTTGAATGCATGTTGTCTGTCATCTATCAGAACATAAAACACTTCATAGTGTCTTTCTTTAGGATGTGATTGCTGGATATTAATTCCTTCAATCAAATACCAGAGCATTTGTGCAAGAAGCTGATGGTTTAACTGGTTTTCAGAATAAATATTATAATTAAAAATTCCTACAGATTTTAGATTTTCGCTCAGTCCTATTTCTTTCATGTAAGCACAGACTTCTCTCCTATTCAATCCGTTTACCTGTGGATTCATGGAAAAAGGTTCGCTAAAGCTTTCAATCGCATCACAATTTACAGTAACCAGTTCTGCTTTTCTGAAGAAAGGTTCTGTTTTTTCGGTAGAATTCATCATTTCAGCCAAACGGATGATATCAAATTCCACTTCTTTGATGAGCCTTACCGAATCCATTTCGTTTAAATGTTTCTGATATCCCAAGTGATGGTAATTTTTAATGGAGAAATTCTTCGCTCCAAAAATTTTACTTAAAAAAGTATGTTCATTGATGGTTTCTCCCTGTTGAAGAGAGATAATATTGCTGATTTGTGTATAGTTAATGCTTTTCTGATGAAAATTCAGTGCAGAAAAAAGGGAGAAAGCAAAATCATTGGAGCCACCAATAATCACCGGAAGGGCTCTTTTGTAATGACACGCAGAAAGAACTTCCTGCAAAATATAGTGAGTATCCTGAACCGATCTTCCTGATACCAAATCGCCTAGGTCTACAATGGGAATTTCAAAGTCCAGCTGCGAAAGCTTGTAAAATTCGGTTCTTACGGATGTGAAATCCTGTACTTCTGCATCTCCGCCAGCACCTCTGTAATCGGATATAAAAAGGAGCACAATACTGTCTTCTTTAATATCTTTTGTAATGCGGTTCCCTATCTGCCAGCTTTCTGACTTGAAATTTCTTGGTGAAATAATAAAGTCTTCAAAATCCATATTTTTATTTGAAATGTGATGATTGATTAATTACTTGATATAACAAACATACAAAAAAAGCCTTCCAGGAAGAAGACTTTTGGAAAGATATAGAGTTTTTTCTAAATTACTTTTTTGTAAACTTTGAAACAGATTTTCCTTTTTCAGATTGAAGACCAATAAAATACACCCCAGAATGTAAACTCGTCACATCAATTTTCCCTTCTGACAATTGAGCTTTCGAATGCATTATTTTTCTGCCATTCAGATCATAAATATCATAACTCAGTATTTTTTCATTGGATACGAAATTTAGAAAATCTTTAGCAGGATTTGGGTACAGCTTAGCACTCTTGAATTCTACTTCTGAAGTTTTCAGACTGTTTGTATTAAAGAAGTATTTACGGGCTGTCCCCACATATTGTGTTTGCCAGTTGTACCAAATTGAATAAACCCCGAATAATACGATAGAATTCCCATATAACTCAAATCCTTGACTATATACAGTCTTGTTAAGCATTTGTGGAGTAATAATTTTACCATTAAGGCCAAAAGAATTGTCCAAATCACCATTTTCATCCATCTTTAAAGCATAAGTATTGTACCAACCCGTTCCGGAGATCATAAATGTATTATCCGGCAGACGCACAACTTTTGAAGGAGTTGAATCTGACTGCACAGGAGTGACGCTTATTCCAGTATTCTTAAATGTGGTATCCAAAGTTCCGTTGGCATTCAGTCGATAGCTAATTAAGCCAAAACAATTATTTCCATTGCAAATACTTCCGGAAGTGAATCCTAAGATTTTTCCATTATCCAGAAACATCAAATGAGCGCTGCCATCTACATTCTGACCAACTGAATACAGGAAAGTGCCTGCTGTTCCAAAAGAAGTGTCAAAGCTTCCGTCAGACTGAAGTTTTGTAACAACAATTCTCTGATCACTTACCGCAACCATTTTTTGACCTACCATAAAGATTTCATTATTGTTCTTGACTACTACTTTTCGGTATCGATAAGTAAAGCCTAAAGCCAATGTTCCTCCGTTTCCGAAAGAAGAATCCTGAGTACCATCTGGTAAAAAGCGAACAAGGCTGTAGTCTGATCCTGAATTGGAAGTCGTATATTTCAGAAGGTAGATTCTCCCATTCTGATCGATATCCATATCAGCATAGGAGGCAGACTGAGTATAAGGAGTAAAGCTGCTTATAAAATTTCCGTTTTCATCTATTTTTTGTATTCCTCCAAATCCTATATCCATGATGATATAATTACCATCACCTGCAGGTTTTATACGCCCATAGTTTTTCTGAGAAAACAGTTTATATCCGGTTCCATTGGAAAACGAAGTATCTAAAACACCATTGGAAGTAAAACGGGCAATAAAATTAACCCCTACTGCTAGAACCTTTCCGTCAGGAAGTTGTGTTGTCGCTTGAATTTGCAGCCCTCCAGACATTTGGCTTCCATTATAAAAAGCAAAGTCGGTAGATCCATTGTTTAAGCCATAAGAGGTATCCAGCAGGTTTTCCTGGGCAAAGGTATTGAAAGTGATGAAAAGCCCTAAAATAGATAGAATTTTATACATAAACTCAATTTTAAAATGATGTTTCAGATATTATATTAGTTTTTAAGCCGTCAAAGTTAAAAATTTAATGATCAATCACACGATGAATACATATATTCTTCGCAATAGTTTTGTATTTCCAATAGCTTTATAAAAAACAAATCCGCCTCACAAAGTATGTAAGACGGACTTTTATTTTAATTCGTGTATTTGCCGATTAGCATTTTCCGAATGACTGGCTGATAATTGTAATTCCTCCTATAATGATTGTAACTCTGATTCCTGTTGGAATTCCCCAAGTTGTACATATAGACAAACATGCCTGACCAGCAGTTCCGTTTGGAATACTCAACGGGATGCTGAAACAGTATTTACCAAAACCTAATGGTAGGTTGATGCAAACTTTGTTGTTTTCAACGGTAATGGAGATACATTCTGCTGTTACAAGAAGATATCCTGCGCTTGCATTTGCAAGACTTAAGTCTGAATCTGCACCTGATGAACGACGGTTTGCCTGACTGTCTTCGTGAGATCTTTTTGCTGCTTCTAATGCGTGCGAAATTGCTTCTTCGCTAAATTTAAATTCTGCCATGATTTTTTTAGTTTTGTTTCTTACTCGTTTGGCTTTTCAGAATCCGCCTCGTTTTTAAAGTGGTTTCTGAGCTCCACCTTTTGTAATATTACGATGTAAAACTACAGAATTAAAACACTGTAAATCACAGTTTTAGTACTGAATTTTATATTTAGGTATTTATACTTAAAGCCAAGTGATAGCCGAGTACAGAGAACAATAAATCTCTTTAATGTGAATTTAATTAACGTTTAGCAGAATCATTTTCGTTTTTATTGTAATGATTGCCAATAAAAAAAGCACAGATTCAATCTGTGCTTTCTATTTTATAAAATGCTATTTACTTTTTTGCTGCAGGCTTCTTTGCAGCGGTAGTAGCTTTTTTAGTTGTTGTTGTTTTCTTTGCAGCGGTTGTCTTTTTGGCTGCAGGCTTTTTCTTCTCTGCAAAAGCCTTAGGATCCTGATCTGTGATCCATTTTTTAACCTCATCAAGAGAAATTTCTTTCAACTCTTCTCCTTCATATTTGGTATCATCGGCTTTCTTCGGGATTTTGAACATTGCTTTTCCAAATTTGATGAAAGGCCCCCATCTTCCGTTTTCGATGGAAATTTTTTCTTTTTCCCATTGTTGGATGTATCGGTTGGCTTCTTTTTCAAGTTTGGCGTCAATAAGTTCGTTGATATCACTCTGAGAAAGGTTTTCAAAGTCATATCTCTTCGGAACGTTTACAAAAATATCTTTGTATTTGATGAATGGTCCGAATCTTCCTGATCCTTTTGTTACAGGTTCTCCTTTGTACGTAGCAATTGGCGCATCAGCAATTTTCTTCTCATTGATAATTTCTTCAGCACGTTTCTGATCTACAGAAAGAGGATCTTCTCCTTTAGGAATACTGATATAGGTTTCTCCCCACTTCACATAAGGTCCGAATCTACCTACTCCTACGGAAACCGACTGTCCGTCAACTTCATTAAGATCAAAAGGCAATTTGAACAATTCTAAAGCTTCTTCAAAAGTAATGGTAGCAATGTTCTGCCCTGCCATTAATGATGCAAAGATCGGCTTTTCATCATCATCTGTTTCTCCTATCTGGATCATCGCTCCGAATCTTCCGATTCTGGCATGAACATTTTTACCAGTTTTTGGATCTACTCCTAAAAGTCTGTCTCCTGTTGCACGGTCTGCATTTTCTTCTACATCTTCAATTCTCGGGTGGAACTTTGAGTAGAAATTTGTCATCATTTCTTTCCATTTCTGATCTCCGCTTGCAATTTCGTCAAAGCTTTCTTCTACTCTTGCGGTGAAACCATAATCAAGGATTTCTCTGAAATTATCTGTAAGGAAGTCATTTACTACTTCCCCTATATCTGTAGGAACGAATTTATTTTTATCGCCTCCAAATTTTTCTTCAAGAACTACTTTTTTGATCTTATCTTTTACCAAAGACATTTTGATCACTTCACGGGTATGAGGTTCAATCTCACGTTTATCCACATATTCTCTGTTCTGAATAGTCTGAATAGTTGGTGCATAAGTAGATGGTCTACCAATTCCCAGCTCTTCCAGCTTTCTCACCAATCCGGCTTCCGTGTATCTTGCACTTGGTCTTGTGAATTTTTCAGTAGCTGTAATGGTTTTATAACTTAAAACTTCCCCAACTTTTACTTTTGGCAATAGTTTTTCGTTGTTTTCTTCATCATCCTCTTCGGTTTTTACGATCCCGTAAGCTTTAAGGAATCCATCGAATATGATCACTTCTCCCTGCGCTTCAAAATGATGTGGCAATGTAGCATTACCAATCTCAATGACTGTTTTCTCAATTTTAGCATTAGCCATCTGAGAAGCCAGTGTTCTTCTGTATATAAGCTGATAAAGTTTATTCAACTGTGCATCTCCTATACTTTTCACTCCGAAATCTGTTGGACGGATCGCTTCGTGAGCTTCCTGTGCCGATGCAGATTTTGTTGTATAATTTCTTGGAGCTGAGTATTCTGTTCCGTATTCTGAGATGATTTGTTTTTTAGCGCCTTCAATGGCTTCCTGAGAAAGGTTTACGGAGTCTGTTCTCATATAGGTAATAAACCCTTCTTCGTAAAGCCTTTGAGCCAAACGCATGGTGTTGGTTACATTATATCCTAATCTGGAAGACGCTTCCTGCTGCAATGTAGAGGTTGTAAAAGGCGCTGAAGCAGAACGTGTACCTGGTTTGGTTTCAACATTCAGAACTTTAAATTCTGTAGTTTTGGCCTGTTCAAGGAATTTTTCTGCATCCTGCTCTTTTTCGAAGTCTTTTTTAAGTTTGGCAGCAATTTCCTGCTCGGTTTTATTTAAGAAGATTCCGTCAAGTTTAAAGCTTGCTTTTGGTGTAAAATCACGGATTTCTTTTTCTCTTTCAACAATGAGTCGTACTGCAACAGATTGTACTCTTCCTGCGGAAAGTCCTGGTTTTACTTTCTTCCATAATACGGGAGACATTTCAAAACCTACAATTCTGTCCAGCACTCTTCTTGCCTGCTGAGCATTCACTAAGTTCTGATCTATATCTCTTGGATTGTCGATTGCTTTTAGAATGGCGTTTTTGGTAATCTCATGAAAAACAATTCTTTTTCTGTTTTCCGGCTTCAGTTTCAATTCATCTGCTAAGTGCCATGCAATAGCTTCTCCCTCGCGGTCTTCATCGGAAGCCAACCATACCATTTCTGCTTTCTTTACGGCAGCCTTCAGTTCGGTTACCAATTTCTTTTTGTCTGCTGAAACTTCGTAATCAGGACTGAATGTAGTAAGATCTATCCCCATTCCTTTTTTAGGCAAATCACGGATATGTCCGAAACTGGATTTCACTTCAAAATCCTTTCCTAAATATTTCTGAATAGTTTTTGCTTTGGCCGGGGACTCTACGATTACTAAATTTTTCGACATTCTAAAATTTTTGCAAAAGTAAAGCTTTTTTATTATATACTTTTTGTTAAACGTTTTTAATTTAATAATCAAACGAGATTACATCTGCTTACAACTCCTGTTATATAAGGAACCAACCCCTTTGTAATGTAGCTTTTAGCCAATTATATGATGATATTTATAGAATGATATAGAATTTTTCATCAACCATAATAGATGCAGGAAATATGCTATCTTATAAAAAAGCCGAATAAGACTTCTTATCCGGCTTTTAGCAACGACTTTTATGGTTTATTTTTTTAAAATTTTCACAATCGCTTCAGAATTATTTATTCTTATAACATACATTCCTGCACTTAAGGAGGAAAGCTCTGTCTGGTTGTTGATAAATCTTCCAGATTTTACAAGTTGCCCCAGAACATTAAAAATTTGAAAATTGTAATCTTTATTTTCAGTAGCTCGGATGTAGAGAATATCAGAAAAAGGACTCGGATACAGAGTTATTTCGTTTTTACTCACTTTAGATTTCACATTTTCTTTGATCAATTGAGGGCGACTAGACGTTGTCAAAATTGATAGTGCCGGGCCTTCTTCATTACCATTGGCGTCATACTTTATCTTCACACATCTACATCCCGTTCCGAAGTAAGGATCATTGTTATCGTGAAATACTATTATTCTATTGGTATTAGAAGCCGCATCAAAAAGCATATTAATAGGTCTTCCAATATAATTTGAATTTAACGCAGCCGTCCATACGGCAGGATACTGAAAATTGAGCACATTAAATGTTCCCTGTGCATTCTGATTGCCCGTTACACTTCTGAACCCCCTTGAGCCGGAATCGGGGTAATTTCCTATAGAATATGCTGAATTATTAAAGATATATCCTACTGTAGCATTGGCAGAATTTCTCACTCTTGTTCCTAAAAAATCAGTAGCAATACTGTATGATGTTGCTATATTTTTATCTTTCTTATACCATGGTGTCTGTCCGAAATCAGCTCCTGAAACCAGAGCTGCGCTTGTAAGATCCGGAACTCTCCAGCCTTCCGGGCAAGGATCAAAAGGAGATTTCTTCCCTCCTCTTCCCCATCGGTCTAAAGCAAGATTGGGTTCTTCCGCCAGCCAATCTGTTCCATTGGTATAATTGGGGGTTGTACTGTTAAAAGAAGAAAATGTACTAGGGATCATATACACCAAAGGATTTTTAACGGAATAGGATAGAATTTTAGAGATCTTGTCTATTGTTTTATCATTGCTCAAAACGTTGGATGCCGCAGCATAGGTATTGTAAGGTATAATATAACTCCCCGGCAAAGTATTGTATGCAGAAGAAGTTAATGTAACATAAGACACAGCTCCATTAGCGGCAGTATTTCCGAGAAACATGTTGAACGAGCTTCTGTCATCTACATTCTGAAAGGTAGGAATAGGGTCTTTTCTTCCCCATTGATAGTGCAAGCCTCCAGAAGCCCGTATTTTTGAAAGTTCATCTACTGTAGGAGCCAGAGGATTGGCAACATTCGGAAAAACATCTAATGCTCCAAGATCTCTATCCATAAATGTAGTCTGTAACAAAACATCTGCCTTAGGAACATAGTTCACATAATTTACGGCTGCAGATACCGGAAGCTCTGTAGTATAGGTATAAGATCCTATCGACGAATCTGTCACCCAAATATGCCAGCTCCAATATATAGGAGAAGATATACTTTCATTATGTAATGTTACCACTGCATTTCCACTTTGGTTGGGAGCAATTTCTACGGATATCCTGGAACTGCTGATATCCTGAAGAGATAAAGGAGACGGATTCAGTACTGAAATTTTACTGATAAGGTTTACATTTGTTGTCCAAAGGACATTCGCTTTTAAATTATTAAAACTGGAAGGGTTTAATATATCTGTATTATTTAACAACTGGCTTTGTACAGAAAATGCCTTACTGGTTGGAATTTCAATGGTGGTAGCTGTTCCGCTTTTAACGATCTGATAAGTATTCGGATTATTGAAACCTTCTTTGTATTCGGTGACTGCCGGCAAATACTCTGTGGGAAAATCATAATCATTAATCGTGTATAGTGGATCTTTTATACATCTGCAGCCGTTGGCATCTGAAGTATACATCCCGGACATAGGAAAGTAGTAATAACGTCCTTTAATGTTAGGGTAATTAGCATCCGGGATATCAGGTTGTCCTTTATCAGGAATCATGGAAAGTCCTCTTACCGTAACAGCGGGAGAAGTATCAAACAGCCGGGCCAAGGTAGCCGTCCATAATGCAATATGATGCTGATCACTATACTGCCCTAAATGAGCACCTCTTATAAGCTGTCCATTTCCGGGAAAGATTCCCATATTATAACCCCCGATTGACGAAAGATCAAAACCAAGATTAGGATAAATTCTAAACCCTGTCATAAAAGAAGGAATTCCAGTGTCAGTAGGTTTTATAATATGATATTTATTGGTTTCAAAAACATTCCTCGCCATGTTTGTTTTAACCCCGAAAGGCGAAAAGTCTATTCTTATATCATCTACATACGAGGGAGAAGCCAGATTGGCAACAAGCATAGAAGGAATTCGCCATCCATTTGGGCAGGGATCATAAGGAGATTTGTCTCTATAAGGTTTTGCTTTATCGTCGGTATTGTAAACGGTCTCTACCTTTCCTTGTGCATTATCTGACCAAAGATTCAACTCGGAAAGTCTGTTATTGGGTAATGTTAACGATTTACCAAACCAATTCACAGGTAGATTGACATTATTGTTATAATAAGCCTGCCCAGAATTATCATCTTTATTAACATAAATAAGACTCAAAGGATTTTTCACAGAAAGCCTGATATTATTAGTAACCTCCGCAGCGGAAAGCAGAACAAATTTCCTGAGATCATCAATACTTACAGCATTGGTCATATTTTTTGCTCCTCTATGTCTTACTCTTCCTATAGTTCCTGAAGCTTCATAAAAATCGTTTCCTCGGGTGACTAAGGGCGGAATAGGATCTTTGCGTCCCCACTGATAAAGAAGGCCAATACTTCTATTCCAATCTGCTGAAGTGATAGATGCTGAAAGTGCTCCAAGATTTCTATCCATCCATTTCCAGTCTGAATCCGGAATGACTTCTATGGTACCATCCGATCTCATTCTTTTGATGTTGCTAAAACTTTTATAAGAAACTCCATTGGTAGGATCATCCGTCACCCAGATGTGCCAACTCCAATAGATTTCTCCATCTACCCGTAAAGCAATGACTGCGTTTCCTTTTTTTGCTTTATTAATAGGAACTTTTATCTTCGCATCCTGTCCGGTTCCTTGCATTTCCAGACTGTAATTTGCTCCAGATCTGATAAGCCCATGAGTATCTTCCCAGAGCACATCTGCCGTTACCGCGCCAGCCGGGATACCATTTCCGTTGAGGAATCCTCCTCCTTCCCACATAGCATACGCTTTTCTTACAGGAACCCATAAACCGCTGCTATTTTGGTTTGGATCGAAAATATAACTATTAGGGGCTTTTTTCCAATCTACAAGAACGAGATTGGTATGGACAATTTTGCTCAGAGAGTCTTTCTGGTTGTGATTGAACTCTTCGTTGATACATTCCACTGAGGGAAATTTCTCTTTCAATAAGATGTTACTTTTAAAACAAATTCCCGTCAACACTAGGCATAAAAATACCGCAATTTTTTCAACTAACTGTCTCATTTTTTGTGGTTTTGGGTGTTTCCACATCAACAACAACTTTTAAGCCCTTCTCAATTAAATCAAATGGGTGTTTAAAGCGCAAAAGCATTAGATTTTCATCCAAATAAGACAAAAATCCTATAAAAAAGACAGCCTAAAAAAGCTATACTGAAATTTATTCAAAAGAATACACTTATGGAAGAATATGATTTTTATAACGTTCTATCGAAAATCTTCCCGCATTGATATTATTAAACAATCCAAAGACAATAAAGTTAAAGACAAACAGGGAAATAATAAATGCATAAATCATGTTTCTGGTTCTGTCTGCAACAACATACATCGCATTAGGAATAATGATATAAGAGAAACCGATAAAAGCTCCTGCAAGTCTTGACGAGAATATCGGGTTATTTCTGAAAATAAAGTACAAACAAACTCCTATAACAGCGTAATTTCTGTGGTACTCGTAGTAGGGATAAAACTCTTTCATCTTATTGTCAAAAACAAAAAGGAAAAAGGTAAGAATAGCCATCATTACTTCCGGAATTCCTATTCCTCCGTTTAATCGCTGCACACTTTCATTCATATATCCGTTGAACCCTTCAACAAGTGAACTATCGGCTACCATCCCATCCAGGAAGCTACCAAAAACCCTATAGATTTCAAATGGAGACAGGAAAACAGAACCTATGATCATGATCAGCATAATCGTTTTGTTCAGAGGAACCCGGGCCAGCCAGTACATGGGTAAAAAAAGATAACATACACTATGAATTCCTGATCCTATGAAAATGAAAAAGAGATAATGCCAGAATTTCCGTTCTTTTATATACCGTATCGCAAAATACACAATAAATGTTCCTAAGTTCTGTCTTATCTGCCCACTTTCACCAATGAAAAAGTTGGGAATAAACATAAACAGGGTAAAGGTAAAAGGATAAAAGGTATTATCTTCGGTATATTCTACTTTAAAGATCATGGCAAAGATAGCAATGACGAGCGTCACCATATAAAAAGGTGCATCAAAGACATTGAGCAGTATCTTATTGATTAAAGTATACAGCCACTCCACATCAAGATACTCCGTACCTTCCATATGAAGCATCTTCATAAAAATCGTGTAATAGCTTTTGGTATCAGAATAAATGTAAATTCCTTTATAACTTCCGTAATCCGGACCTACGTCATCCCTCAATCCTACGATAATAATGAAATATACGGCCAAAAACCAAAACCACTTTTTATCTACTTTTTTGCCAAAAACCTCCTGAATACTGAAAAACAGCATATAGACAATCGCAATTAGATAATATGGGTGTAATAAACTCATGCTAAATCTCTGATGTATTTTTAAACTGATGACAGGCTATGATAATTCCTGTAAGAATTAAAGGCAAGAACAGTCTTGCTTCCCAAAAAAGCCCCACTAAGGTAATCATTAGAAGGTATGGTATGGAAAAAAAAAGATATTTTCTAAAAACATCTCGGTTCTCCTCATCCACACAAAGCCTGTATATAAAATAGATCACCACAACAGCAAAGAGAAGCCCCGCCAGGTTGAATGGGCTGGAAAAGTTTCTATTGATATAAAAACCTTCCACAAAAGTAGTTTCTTCCTGCTTAAGCAAAACCCTTAATCCCAAATAAGGAACAATAAAGGCAATCACCAGAGGTATTATTTTCCATACGACCTGAAATTTTCCTTTCTTAAAATCATTAAAACTGAAAAATACCGCAGCGAAGAATGCAATATTAATACACGCGGTTTCTCTTACCAAAGTAGAAGCTGCTATAAGAACCACTAAAGAGTAAAGAAATATATTTTTTTGAGTATGTAAATATTTGAGTGTAAAAAGAACACCTGTAAGATAGCAAAACAGAGCTATAGTATCACAGTTGGTGGGAGCATATTGCGTAATCACAATAAAGAAAATGCTTAAAAGATGAATAACTCTCCTAGCATTAAGATTCAAAATAAAACCTGAGGCTTTACATTTAAATATGGCGTTAAGAACTAAGGAACACAAAATAAAGAACACACTGTTCATAAGAAAAAGCCCATGATAAAATGGAGTTCCGTTCTTGGAAAGAAAATCTTTAAAAAAAGAAAAAGGACCGTTGATCAGGTGATACATAATCTCCGTCATCTGTACGCTAAGGTAATTGGGAATCACTCTGTAAGCGTATACAGACGTGAACAAAAAGTCCGGGGTTTTCTCCGATGTCTTTAATCTGGTATAAGAAGATTCAAAACCATAATAAGACATTGCAAACAGCAGAAGCGGAAGTACTATTACAAATAGAAATCCGTTTATTTTTTCATCATTTCTTTTCAACATATCTAAAACAGATTCTTATTTTCTTAATAATAATTGTGGTTTAAAATACATTTCGTTAAAGGGGAACTTTTGCAAAAGTAGAGTTTTTTTTCATTCTGCCTAGAATATTTTATTGATTTTCAGCCAAAACTTATCGCCTAACTATTTTGAACTAATTCTTAAAAATTTAAATTTGCAGACTTGATTTAAATGCAATGCATCGCTTTTTTATATTTTTATATTATCTGATTTCCAAAAACAAAATCCTTTCTGTATTTACAGCATTGGGAATTGCTGCCGTATGTATTTTCTTTGCTTCGAAGATCAATTTTGAAGAGGATATCAATCAGATTATTCCTAAAAATGAAAAATCGGATCTTACGGCGAAAGTGCTTAAACAGCTCAATTTCTCGGATAAGATCATCGTTATCATAGAAAATAAATCGCGCGAAGACAGTTATCAGCTTTCCGAAACGGCGGATACTTTTCTGCAGAAAATAGAACCTCTAAAAAAATACATTGGCTCTGTTCAGGGAAAAGTAAATGATAATGAAATCTCGGAAACGTTTGATTTTGTCAGCCAGAATCTACCACTATTCCTCAACCCAAACGATTATAAGGAGATTGAGAGAAAGCTCCAGAAAGACAGTATTGCCAAACAAGTAGAGAGTAACTACATTTCCCTGGTATCTCCTACTAGTCTGGTGACTAAGGAATTCATCAAAAAAGATCCTCTTGGACTTACCTTCATGGGAATCAAAAAACTGAATGCACTCAACATCAGCAAAGATTTCAAACTGGAAGACAGCTACATCGTTACAAAAGACGGAAAAAACCTTTTACTTTTCATCGATCCAAAAAATAAAAGTAACGACACCAAAGCCAACGAAGCTTTTGTAGATCAACTCAATACGATAAAAGACAATATTAATAAACAGTTTAAAGGAAAAACGGAGATCAGTTATTTCGGTTCTCCGGTAATTGCCGTTGCCAATGCTAAACAGATCAAAAAAGATATTCAAAATACAGTTGTTATCTCTATGACGGTTCTTTTGATACTTCTTATCTATTATTTCCGAAATTTCTTCACTCCTGTTATTGTTTTCCTTCCCACAGTTTTCTCCGTATTGCTGGCTTTATTGATTTTATACTTTATTAAAGATAAGATCTCTGCTATTTCATTAAGTGTGGGAGCCATTCTTATCGGTATTACCATAGACTATGCCCTGCATATTCTTACCCATTACAAGCATAACAACAATATTGAAGAACTTTACAAAGAAATCACACAACCGATTGTTTTAAGTAGTGCCACTACAGCAGTTTCGTTTCTATGTCTGGTTTTTGTACGTTCCGAAGCTTTAAAAGATCTGGGACTTTTTGCCGCTATTACAGTTATCCTGTCTTCAGTTACAGCTTTGATTATTGTTCCCCAACTTTATACTCCCAAAGAAAAAGGAGAACACATAAATACCAATTTCATTGATACAATAGGATCATATCCTTACGAAAAAAACAAACCCCTGATTATCGGATGTTCTATTATCATTCTTGCCTGTCTGTTTGGATTTCGACATGTGGGTTTCAATGAAGATATCGGTGATCTGAATTATATTCCCAAAGAAATGAAGATCAGTGAAGCCAAATTACAGAAGCTTTCTGATATTACTTCAAAATCGATCTATACTATTTCTTATGGAAATTCTGAGGAAGAAGCTTTGTCCAGAAACTCACAATTGAGTAGCTTTCTCGAAAAAGAGAAACAGGAAGGTAAAATTTTAAGTTATAACTCTATCGGCAGTATTGTTCTTTCAGAAAAAGATCAGCAGAAGAAAATAGAGGAATGGAAGAATTTCTGGGACAATCAGAAAAAAAGCCAGACGATGTACGAGCTTGTGAGCAACGGCAGCAAATTTGGTTTCAATGGTTCCGCATTTGATAACTTTAATGATATTTTAAATAAAAACTACACTTCATTAAGCCTGAAAGACTATCAAAAGGTAAAAGCCCTTCAGATTTCTGAATTCCTCAGCAATGAAAATGGTTTCTATACCGTATCAAATGTCGTGAAAGTAGACGAAAACAAAAGAGATACCTTCATCAAAGATATTGAAAAGAAGCACGATGCTCTGGCGATTGACCGACAGCAGATGAACGAAAACTTTTTAGGTCTTCTGAAAAGAGATTTCAACACGCTGATTAATTATTCTCTTCTGGCTATTATTTTAACCATTATTGTCTTCTTCAGAAACTTTGAATTGACGGTTCTTACCATGTTTCCCATTGTTTTAACGGGAGTTGTAACGGCCGGAATTCTTTATTTTCTGGGATTGGAATTGAATATTTTCAGTACTGTAGTTTGTACATTGGTTTTCGGAGTTGGGGACGATTTCAGTATCTTCCTTACGCAAGCCATGCAAAAGGAACATACAACAGGGAAAAATGAACTTCCTACCTACAGGACGTCTATAATTCTAGCTGTATTCACAACCATTCTTTCCATTGGATCTCTGATCTTTGCGAAACATCCTGCGCTCCATTCTCTAGCCTTAGTTGCTTTAATTGGAATGTTCTCCGTTATCATTATTACCTCTACGCTTTACCCGTTTTGGTTCAGATTACTGATTACCAACCGCGCCAAAAAAGGACTTTCTCCTATTACGTTCAGACTTTTTGTACAGGCTATATTTTCATTCCTCTATTATGGATTGGGCGGATTAATATTTTCTGCTTTTGGAAGTATTTTTGTGAAGAAATCTCAGGGAGGAACTCTCAATATTATTAAGCTGATTCTTGCTAAGTTCCTAACCTCCGTATTGTACACCAATCCTTTTGTGAAGAAAAGGGTGATTAAAAATCCGGCCGAAGACTTTAGTAAACCTGCTGTTATCATTGCCAATCACACTTCTTTCCTTGATACCTTGGCTATTGCTATGGCTACTCATAAAATCATCTATCTGGTTAATGATTGGGTATATGACTCTCCTATTTTTGGAAAATTGGTAAGAGCGCTTGGCTTTTATCCGGTTTCACAGGGAATTGAAAACGGAATGGATCAACTGAAAGAGAAAATTGCACAGGGATATTCTCTGGTAGTTTTTCCGGAAGCGGAGCGTTCTTATACTAATGATGTAAAAAGATTCCATAAAGGGGCCTTCTATATTGCAGAACAATTTGATCTGGATGTACTTCCTATATATATTCATGGAAATTCTGAAGTATTACCTAAAGGAGATTTTATCATTTACAACGGAAGCATTACAGTAAAAGTAGGTAACAGAATCAGTAAAGATGATCTTAGTTTTGGAAAGAACTATTCTGAAAGGACTAAAAAGATCAATGCCTACTTCAGAGAAGAATTTGCTAAACTCAGAGAAGAGTTGGAGGATGAAAATTATTTTAAAAACAAATTATTCCTCAGCGTCCTATATAAAGACAGCGATGTTGTACAGGAAGTTAAAAATGATTTCAACACCAATAAGTCGGTGTATTTCGAACTCAACAAGCACATCCCAGCGGATGCCAATATTCTTCACATTGCAGATGACTATGGACAAAAAGATGTTTTGCTCACTTTATACCAAGCCGGCAGAAAGATTTTTTCATGGATAAAAGATGACGAAAAGAGAGCAGCCGCCGCACACAGCTATCTGGTAAAAAGGAGAAAAATTCATTATATAAAAGACCTTTCTGAAGTGAACAAAAAGATTGATGTTCTTTTGGTTTCAGATGACAACTTTACTCTCAATAACCTTCAGAGCCTTCCAGAAACCATTATTTTTATAAATACTAAAAATGCAGGGCTGGATCATGAAAATTATACATTAAATTGGAGTTCAGAATCACTTAAAATATTTAAAACTCCATAATAAATATGAAAAACATATTTTTGTAAACGCTAAAGAAAAACTAATGAAGAAAAATATACTTATCATATATTATTCACAAACCGGTCAACTCGAAGATATCGTGAGAAATATAGCCCAACCTTTTGAAGCTCAAAAGGAAGAATACGATGTCACTTATTATAACATTAAGCTTAAGGAAGATTTTCCTTACCCATGGCCTGGTGATGTTTTTTTTGATACTTTCCCGGAGTCTTATTTACAGATTCCCAAAGAGATCTTTCCCCCTTCAGAAGACATTCTGAACAAAAAATACGACCTCATCCTGTTTGGATATCAGGTGTGGTTTCTTACCCCATCTATCCCGATTATTTCTTTCCTGAAAAGTGATTATGCAGAAAAGATCCTTAAAGATACTCCTGTAGTCACCATTTCCGGAACAAGAAATATGTGGATGCTTTCCCAGGAAAAATTAAAGGTTTATTTAAGAGATCTTAAAGCCCAACTTGTAGGAAATATAGCATTGGTAGACCGACATGATAATTATACCAGTGTATTAACGATTGTCAGATGGCTTACTAAAGGACAAAAAGAAAAAAGAGGACTGCTACCCGCTGCGGGAGTTTCTGATGAAGAAATTGCAGGTTCAGTAAAGTATGGTACGATCATTGAAAAACATTTTAGAAACAATGATCTGAATAATTTACAGCCAGATCTTGTAAAAAACGGAGCTGTGGAAATACGTGCCTTTTTGGTACGTGTAGAGAAGGTAGGGAACAAGATTTTCACCATATGGTCTAATCTGATTATCAATAAAAAAGAGAAACGTCCATTGCTGATAAAATTCTTTACGGTATATTTGATGGCAGCGATATGGATTATCTCACCTGTCGTCTTGGTATTACACCTGCTTACAACCCCTATATTTTGGTTTAAAAGACAAAAACAAAAACGATATTTACAAGGAATTAATTTAAAATAGAATGTACGACGTATTTATAACAAAGGCTTCAAAATTTTTACCCAATGAGCCGGTATCGAATGCTGAAATGGAGACTTATCTTGGCCTTATCAATGACGCACCTTCTAAAGCAAAATCACTTATTTTAAGAAACAATAAAATTACGACAAGATATTACGCTTTAGATACAGAAGGAAACCCTACGCATTCCAATGCGCAGCTTACAGCAAAAGCAATAGAAGGACTTTTTGATGAAAATTTCAAAAAGGAAGATATGAAATTACTATCTGTAGGAACTACATCTCCGGACCAGATCCAGCCGTCACACGCTTCTATGGTTCACGGTGAATTGAACATCGGAAAATCTATTGAGATTAATACCTCCACAGGACTCTGCAACTCTGGAATGAATGCTCTGAACTACGGATTTCTTTCCGTAAAAGCAGGAGTACAGGAAAATGCAGTTTGCGCAGGTTCTGAAAGAATGTCTGCATGGATGACTGCTGACAAATTCAACCATGAGGCAGAAAATTTAAAATTACTGGAAGAAAGACCGATCATTGCCTTCAAAAGAGAATTCCTGAGATGGATGCTTTCGGATGGTTCAGGAGCTTTCTTATTAGAAAATAAACCAAGAGAAAACAGTACTTCTCTGAAAATAGAATTTATCGACTTCTACTCTTACGCTCATGAAATTGAGGCTTGTATGTACGCAGGCTGCGATAAGCAGGAAGACGGAAGTTTAAAATCATGGGCAGATTATCCTTCAGACGAATGGTTGAAGCAGTCTATCTTTGCTATTAAACAGGATACTAAAATCCTTGACAAATATATTCTGGTAAAAGGTGCTGAAAGTTTAAGATCGTCTTTTGACAAACACAACCTGGATCCAGAAAAAATAGATCATGTTTTAGCCCATATCTCTTCTGGTTACTTTAAAGAAGGTTTGAAAGAAGAATTTGCTAAAAAAGGCATGGACTTCCCTGCTGAAAAATGGTTCTATAATCTTTCTGAAGTAGGAAATATCGGTGCAGGCTCTATCTTTGTAGCACTGGAAGAACTGATGAACTCCGGAAAGTTAAAAACAGGAGAAAAAGTACTTCTTTGTGTTCCTGAAAGTGGAAGATTTGCTTATTCTTGTGCTCTATTAACTGTTTGCTAATGGAAAACAGACTGCCAACATCCGATAAAGATTTTGTACAAAGTCTTATCCCGCAAAGAGCACCCTTTGTAATGGTACATGAGCTCACAGAATATTCTGAAAGCCATCTGATCTCAGGTTTCGAAATACAAGAAGATAATCTTTTTGTTCAGGACGGATCTTTTCAGGCTTCCGGATTGATTGAGCATCAGGCACAGAGCGTGGCTCTTCATACTGGATACAAATATTATTTACTGGGAAAAGATGCTCCCACAGGATATATTGGAGCCATCAAATCTTTTGAAGCTGAAATATTACCCAAAACAGGAGATCTGTTGAAATCTGAAGTCACCATCCTTAATGAAGTAATGGGCGTAACACTTGTAGACATTGTTACCAAACTGAACGGAGAAGTGATTGCAAAATCTCAAATGAAAACTGCTGTAAAATAACTGGAAATGGAAATCAAGGAAGAAAACATCATCAATATACATAACTTTTTACCTCATCGCGATCCGATGCTGATGGCAGACTATATTCTGGAACTGACCCAGGAAAAAGTGGTGACTTCCTTTGAAATAAAAGAAGATAATATTTTTGTTCACAATGGTGAATTTGCAGAAGCCGGATTAATTGAAAATCTCGCACAAACCTGCTCTTCTATCCTTGGGCAAAGTTTCTTCGAAAACCCTGAAGCAGATACCAAAGTAATAGGCTTCATTACCAATATCAAGAAGATTGAAGTTTTTGGCCTTCCTAAGGTGAATGACAAGATCATTTCCAAAGCTTCACTCATCTCCCAGTTTGAAAATATCTGCCACATTTTCTGCGAAACCTTCCATAATGAAGAATTATTGATCCGGGCAGAAATTAACCTGTTTATTCAGGAAGTGAAATCGTAAAATGAAAATAAAATAATGAAAAAGCTGTACGTTTTGTACAGCTTTTTTATTATTTATCACCCCACAAATCTTCCCCATAATGCATCTGCACGTTCGAAGACTTTGGGTGAGGTTTCCTGAATAGCATCGTTAAATGAAGAATAGTTTCCGGAGCTGCAGTGAATCACTTTTTTCATTCTACCATTCTCTACCTCTGATACCAATCCTACATGCCCTATTTCTTTACCGGCCCCATACACCACAATACATCCTACTTCAGGAACAGTAAGTCGATCGAATATCCCTGTATTCCTGTTAATATCATCAACCATTGAATCTGTATAAATCCATCCTCCTGGCTGGTAAAAAGGGATTTTGGTTTTTCGCGACAGTCCAAGTACCCAACAGACAAAACCGCTGCAGTCACATTTTCCGTCTTTAGTAGGAAGATGGTATTTTTCATCCATACCGCCTGCACCCAATTTATATATGATTTTTTTCCCAATGACAGATTTTGCTTTTTTTATGATATCATCAGCTGTAAGTTTCTCAGAAAATTTAAACTTATTGACAGGGATATCCTCAAGATTTGGAATATAAATTAGCTGTCCTTCAAAAATCATATCTGCATTTGTGATGATTGAATTATGAGCTAAGATAAATTGAACAGGTATCTTATACTTTTTTGAAATTTTACCGAGCATATCGCCCTTTTTTACTTTGTAATACATGACTTTAGTTTTTAAATGATTAGTTTTTTTCAGTAATATTATGTGCTTTAATATAGCTTTGGGCCTGACTTTCCTGAAGGTTTTTTATCTCACTGTTAAGCCATCTGTATACGTCTTCATATTCCTTATCCTGCACCGCAACACTAAAGCGTAATTTAGCTTCGTTGATCAGGTATTTTGAATGGATCCTTGCTTCTTCCCGTAGTTCAAATTTTCTTTTAAATCCTTTCTGATTCATATACAATAAAAGAACAGAGGAGATAGAGGGTAATAAAAAGATGCAAACTGTCATCATGAGCTTTACTTCAGCGCAGATATACTCTTCAAGAATTTTCTGCAACCCTATAAGAATCGTAGTAAGAAATCCCATCACCGTTATAAGTACATAAAGACAATTATGTATTTTGCCAAATCGATCAGATTCTCTGTCATAACTTTTATAGTATTTGTCATACACGTGATTAATAAAAGTAACAGTCTGGTCTTTTACTCCCTGTGTAAACCATACATCGCTATGCTTTTCGGGCTTTTTCTTTTTTGAAGTAGAATCCATCATTGTTAGTTTATACTACAAATCTAGGAGGTCTTTACATACGAAGAAATTACCCTTAATCGTGATTTTTATTTCGAATCAAACAATCACAAAAACAATTTTAACAACTGAAAATCAACAATATAAACTCAAAAACAAAATAACAAACGTCTATTATTTCACGTGAAACATTTTAAAAATCCGTGAAACAATGATCATTAAAGAGAAATATATTCAACAATAAAAAAGCGGAACATTTCTGTTCCGCTTTACCTATTATTAAAATTAAAATATTAATACCCGAAGATCTCCTCAAGAGACACTTCCTGGAATTCACCCATCTTGTTGATAGATTCCATATTCAGGTTTTCTTTTTTACCGATGATTGCTGTATTGTACTGTACAGGTTTAACCTCTGTATTGTAGAATCCTGTAAGCTGTGGTAATGTCAGTCCCTGGATCTCAGAATAAATATCTTTTCTGATGTCATAATCTACCCCCAGTTTTTTCAATGCCAATTGATTGAAGAAAATGTTTGTTCTGTTGATTCTGTTGGAAGCAATTTGTTTCAATGCAGAACCTCTAGCATTCTCGAACTGTGCAGGAATCTGTGGTAATGACACCATAAGATCATTCATTGCATTCACTGCCAGAGGAAGCTTGTTAGACTGTGTTCCGATATAGTTGGTAATGTAATTAGCATGGCCTTTCTCTGAAGCGTTACCATAAGAAACATAAGCCGTATAAGCTAATGATTTACTTTCTCTGATCTCCTGGAAAACGATAGAAGATAAACCTCTTCCGAAATATTCATTGAAAACATTAGCTTTTCCAAAGTTGCTAAGGTTTACAGTGCTTCCCTTTGCTACTTTAGACATTTCCATCTGAACCATATCATAGTTTGTGAAATACACTTTACCTGTTGTAGACGGCTCTGCAAATTCTTTCGCTTTTGCAGGCTGAAGACTTGTATTGGTAATAAAAGGTTTCACTGCTTTCTCTAAACCAGCCTGATCCTGTCCGTAAAGGAATACCTGGTAAGGATATTGATTCAGAGTTTTTACTTTCTTCATCAATTCTGCTACATCAATGCTTTCAAGACGTTGCTTGGACACAATATCCGTCATTCTTGAATCTTTCCCATATTTAGCATAATTGGAAAGAGCAGCCATAATTCTTACTTTATCTCTCTTAGCAGAAGCTCGGGCTTCCAGAATAGTTTTCACTGTCTGTGAGTAGATCGCTTTATCTGCTTTTACGTTGGTCATCCAGTGGTTCATCAGCTCTACTCCTTTCTTCATATTGCTTTCAAGACCACTTAATGTAATGATCATTTGATCATTAGATGTTCTTACATTGTAGCTGATTCCTAATTGGAAGAATTCTTCTTTCAGTTGCTCCGGAGTATACTTATCGGTTCCTAAATATTCAAAAGCGATTCCTGCTATAGAAAGTTCTTTATCATTATCCGTTCCGAATGGGAAAATATAGCTTACCTGGGCAATTTGATTATATTTATTTTTTACAAAGCTTACCGTTTTGTCTTTCACCTTTGAAGTCTGAATGGCTGTATTATAGTCAATAAACTCAGGTTTTGTTTCAGGTACTTTTGTATTCAGAATATCTTTAAGGAAAGGAGACTGAGCCTCTCTATTCAGTTTAATAGGGGTAATTCCCGGGTTTTCTACACGAACAAGTTTGTCATTTACTCCTTTTTCTTTGTATACAACCACATAATTGTTTTTGAAGAAATCGTTAGCAAACTTTACTACATCCGCTTTGGTGATCTTTTCATACTGATTGATCTCGTCTAACTCCTGCTCCCATGTTCTTCCTTTAATATAAGAATCATAAAGCTCGGTAGCCAATCCATCAGCAGTTTCCCAACCTTTCATGCGCTGAACTTTTTTATCATTAACGATCGCTTTCAGCATCCAGTCTGGGAATTCTCCTTTTTTAACAAGATCAAGCTGATCCATCAACAATTTCTTGGCTTCATCAAAGCTTTGTCCTTCTTTTGGAGTGATGACCAAAGAAAATGATCCGTACATTTTGAAAGGAGACTCATACGCTCCTGCGCCAAGAGCTTTTTGTTTCTGATTGATATTAAGGTCAATTAATCCCGCGTCTCCTCTGTTGCTTAAAATTTCAGCAACAACATCTGCTAATCTCGCATCTTGACTTCCATAAGAGTCTGTTCTCCAGGCAATAGTCATTCTTGGAGTAGAAGGACTTTTTACCGTTCTGGTTACAACCTGTGTCATCGGCTCTTCTGTAACCATCTTTTTCATTGGAAGCTCTTTATATTTGAAAGCTCCGAAATACTGATCAACTAATTTTATAGTTTTATCAAAATCAAGATCTCCAACCAATACAACGGCCATATTATTAGGCACATAATAGGTATCAAAATATTTGTGGATGGCAACCATTGAAGGGCTCTTCAAATGCTCTGAAGTACCAATAGTTGTTTGCTGTCCGTTTGGATGTTTTGGAAAAAGAGCTTCCATCAAAGCATAGTTTACAAGACGTCCGTCATTATCCTGTGCTCTGTTGTACTCTTCATATACTGCCTCCAACTCTGTGTGGAAAAGACGCAATACCAACTCTGAAAAACGTTCCTTTTCAACTCTAAGCCATTTTTCCAGCTCATTGGAAGGAATATTGTTTTTATAAACGGTTTCATCCAGCCAAGTGTGGGCATTCGTTCCTGTAGCTCCCAATGAAGAGATCGCTTTGTCATATTCATTGGCAATAGCATACTTGGATGCTTCCTGAGAAACTTCATCAATTTTCTTGTAAAGCTCTTTCTTTTTCGCCGGATTTTTTTCTGCTTTATGCTGTTCGTAAAGATCTGAAATCTGCTGAAGCAAAACTTTTTCCTTTGCCCAATCCTGAGTTCCCAGATGTGAAGTTCCTTTAAAAACCATATGCTCCAGGTAGTGAGCCAATCCCGTATTATCACTTGGATCGTTGTTTGATCCCGTTCTTACCGGAATATAGGTCTGAATTCTCGGAGCATCTTCATTTTTAGCCAGATAGACCTTCAGTCCGTTTTTTAGTGTGTATACTCTTACTCCGGCTTGGTCATTCTTTACCGTTTCATAGGTATAGCCTTGAGCATCAGTCAGTTTTTGTGTATCAAATTTCTGAGCCATAGCCATTATTGCACAGAAAAGCGAAACAGAAATAAAAAACTTCTTCATAGTTGTTATTTGTTAGTTATTCTTATCCAATTTCTTTCAACCATTAGTCTTATAATACAGACACTTGTTACAGCACTTTTGTTACAAGCAGATATAATAAGTCTTAAGGATGCTTTTTAAGATACTTTTACCTCCAATTAGTTAAACCATCCCCTACAAATGGGGAAAAATAAAATCCTTGTGGGTACTATACATTCAAAAATATATTCTGCATCCTCTCTATCTCACGGTAATAACTCCCTCATATTTAATATGATTTACATATAATGTATTTTCACTATTTTAGCCACCTGATTAAAAAGAATCAACACAGGTGAACTATTTTTCATCTGGAATCTAAAAAAACGACCATTATTTAGATGAAAAAGCAAGACCTACCCCAAGACGAAAGCAACCTGAAATCCGCCAACATGACAGAAGTTCTGTATGTAACGGATGAGAACGACAACTATACGACAGCAAACAGTACAGGCTGGGATGCCAAAAAAGCTGCGTTGGATGAATCCATGGAACTTATCTATGAAAGGATTGAGGAGGCAAACAACAATGTTGCCCAAAACAAAGTAAGCCCTATCGTTTATTTTATGGAGCTGAACAAGATGGATCTTGGTGTGTTGGCTTCTTATGTAGGAATGTGGCAATGGAGAGTAAAAAGACACTTTAAACCCTCAATATTTAAAACACTAAGCGAAACCCAACTGAAAAAATATGCTGATGCATTCGGGATTTCGGTCAACGAATTAAAAAACTTCGACGGGAAATAATGGGATAAGGCATATTATAATGTCCAATTTCATTATACCCATGAAAAAGATACAAGCTAACAATGAAATTAAACTTTGAACACCATCAGACTGCGCATTGCGAAAACGGTGTTGCTTCCAATCTATTGCTTAATAAAGGCTTAAAGCTGAGCGAACCCATGATCTTCGGAATTGGTTCAGGATTGTTTTTTGTCTATCTCCCTTTTTTAAAGGTGAATTTCGCTCCGGGCTTTAGCTATCGTCCGATGCCAGGGGCTATTTTCAGCAAAGCAGCCAAAAGATTAGGTATTACAATCAAAAGAGAGAAATTCTCAAATCCTCAGGATGCTCAAAAGGCTCTTGAGAGAAATCTAGAACAAAATATCCCTACAGGACTTCAGGTAGGCGTTTTTAACCTTACTTATTTTCCTGAAGAATATAAATTCCACTTCAATGCCCACAACCTTGTTGTATATGGTAAAGAAGACGGAAAATTCCTTATCAGTGATCCTGTAATGGATTACACCACGACATTGACGGAAGCTGAGCTGGAAAAAGTAAGATATGCCAAAGGAGCACTTCCTCCAAAAGGTCATATGTACTATCCTGTTTATATTCCTGAAAATGTTAATCTTGAAGAAGCCATCAAAAAGGGAATCAAAGACACTTGTAAAAACATGCTGGCTCCTGTACCTCTTATTGGGGTAAAAGCCATGAGATGGGTCGCCAAAAGCATCCCGAAATGGGCAGAAAAGAAAGGTACAAAAGTGACGAATCATTATCTGGGACAGCTCATCAGAATGCAGGAAGAGATTGGAACCGGCGGTGGCGGATTCAGATTTATCTATGGTGCATTTCTTCAGGAAGCTTCTGTTATTCTGAACAATGATGAATTAAAAGAACTGTCAAAAGAAATTACCTCTATTGGTGACCTTTGGAGAGATTTTGCCGTAGACATTGCCAGAGTGTATAAAAACAGAAACTCAAAAAGCAATATCTATAACGAACTTTCAAAAACGATGCTGCACATTGCAGACCTGGAAGAAGCTTTCTATAAAAAACTGAGAAAAGCGATCTGATATGGCGGAGAATATGATTGAAATTAAAAACCTATATAAGAAATACAAAAATTCTGATGATTTTTCGGTAAACGATATTTCTCTGAATATCAGCAAAAACGAAATCTACGGAATTCTTGGACCCAACGGAGCTGGAAAAACAACACTTATTTCTATGCTTTCGGGATTAATAAAACCTACCTCAGGACAATTTACCATCAATGGTTTATCTCCGCAGAAAGACGGTTTCAAAATCAGACAGATTATTGGGATTGTTCCTCAGGAATATGCTTTATACCCAACCCTTACTGCTAAAGAAAACCTGATGTTTTTTGGAAGCCTGTATGGTTTAAAACACAATCAGCTCAAAAAAGCAATTGATCATTCTCTGGAAATCATGGGACTTTCAAAATTTGCCAACAAGCAGGTAGGACAATTTTCAGGAGGGATGAAGCGCAGATGCAACCTCATCGCCGGTACCCTTCACAATCCTAAAGTTCTCTTTTTGGATGAACCAACTGTAGGTGTGGATGTTCAGTCTAAAAAAGCCATTATCGACTATCTTTTGGATTTAAATAAACAGGGAACCTGCATTATTTATACTTCCCATCACCTTTCTGAGGCGGAAGAATTCTGTACAAAAATCGCAATCATTGATCATGGAAAAATTCATGCTGTGGGAACCCCGGAAGAACTGGTTTCTCAGATTGCCAATGCCGAAAACCTTGAAGATGTTTTTATTTCATTAACCGGAAAAGAATTAAGAGATGTTGTTGTATAAATTGTGGAGAAGTTTTATTAAGGAAATCCTTTTACTCAAAAGGGACATCGGGGGAATTGTCATTATTTTTGTCATGCCTTTACTTCTGATTGTCACCATCACCCTTATTCAGGATTCAACCTTTAAAAATCTTGAAGGATCAAAAATTCCTATCATTTTTATTGATCAGGACAAATCTGAAGTTTCAAAAAATATAAAAGCTGAGCTTGAAAACAGCAAAACATTTCAACTGCTGACCAATTTCAATGAAAAATCTGCGCAGGAAGCGGTTTTTGCAGGAGACTATCAAATGGCGATCGTCATTCCTGAAAATCTTACTAAAAACCTGAATTCCAATATTGATTCTAAAGTTCAGACCATTGTAAGTTCTTTCGGATTGGAAGGAGATTCAACAAAAGCAAAAACAGAAGCTCCCAAAGCAAAAGAAATCCATTTATATTTTGATCCAGCCACCAACGCAGGGTTCAAAAATTCGGTGATGAACTCTGTTAACAAAATGGTTTTTCAAATCGAAAATAAAAAGATTTACAAAGCTTTCCAGGATCAGTTGGGAACTACTGAAAATCTTGATGAAAATAAAAACCTGATCAGCTTTAAAGAAATCACTCCTAAGAAAGGAGAAATGGACGTTATGCCGAATTCCGTTCAGCATAACGTTCCGGCTTGGACGCTGTTTGCGATATTCTTCATCGTAGTACCACTTTCTATTAATCTGGTAAAAGAAAAAAGCCAGGGAACAAGTGTAAGAGCAAGAATAAGCCCTACTCCATATTTTGTGCATATTTTGGGGAAAACATTTACCTATCTTATCATCTGTATCATTCAGTTTTTACTGATGGTTGCTGTAGGTGTTTATCTTTTCCCTTATATGGATCTTCCGGCTTTTGATGTATCGGGAAAAATGTTCCAGCTTATAACCGTAACTTTATTTGCCGGTTTAGCAGCTATAGGATTTGGAGTATTATTAGGAACTATTGCAGACACACAGGAGCAGTCAGCGCCATTTGGAGCTACTTCTGTAGTTGTTCTGGCAGCCATTGGCGGAATATGGGTTCCCGTATTCTTAATGCCGGAGTTCATGCAGACCGTAGCTAAATTCTCACCTATGAACTGGGGGCTGAATGCTTATTACGATATTATTTTAAGGAATAGCGGTATTGGAGGAATAGCTAAAGAACTGATATTCTTACTACTATTTTACCTTGCCACTGTTTCCATTTCCATTTTTTATGAAAGAAAACAAAATGCAGTCTAAAGAAAATAGATTAACCTGTACCGAAGAAGTAAGAGTACGATTCAATGAGACAGATCCTCTGGGAATTGTCTGGCATGGACATTATATTGTTTATTTTGAAGATGGTAGAGAAGCTTTCGGACGTCAGCATGGTCTCACCTATCTCGATATTCAGAATGCCGGATATGTAACACCTATTGTAAAAAGTACGTGTGAACATTTTCTTCCTTTAAAATATGGAGAAACCTTTAACATTGTAACCACTTTTGTGAACTCTGTTTCCGCAAAACTGATCTACAGATATGAACTCTTCAACCAGGAAGGAAAACTGGTATGCAGCGGTGAAACGATACAGGTATTCCTTGACAGTAACGGCGGGCTATGCCTTTACAATCCGGAATTTTTTCAAAAATGGAAAGATAAAATGGAACTATCATGAAGAAGGAAATCTTTATCACAGACTATAATTGTGTAACTCCATTGGGTTTCAATGTTGAAGCCAACTGGAAGGCTCTTTCAGAAGGAAAATCGGGAGTTGCTCTCCATAAGATCATAGACAATCAGGACGCTTTTTATGCTTCTATGATTGATTCTGAAAAACTGAATGAGGAATTCAACAGATTCTTTACTCAAAACGATAATGAGAGCTTTACAAGACTGGAAAAAATGCTGCTTTTAAGTTTACAGCCTTTGATCGATAAACATAAACCTTCAGAAAATACGGCTTTTATCCTTTCAACAACAAAAGGAAATATCAGCCTGTTAAAGAAACAGTCTGAATTACCGGAAGGCGTTTATTTATCAAAACTAGCAGAGAAAATAGCTCACTTTTTTGGATTCAAAACAAAACCTGTCGTAGTTTCCAATGCCTGTGTATCGGGAGTAATGGCGATAGCAGTAGCTAAGAATATGATTCTAGCCGGAAGGTATAAAGATGCTTTTGTTATTGCCGGAGACGAACTTTCTGAGTTTGTCATCTCGGGATTCAATTCCTTTCAGGCGATAGGATCGGGACCTTGCAAACCTTATGATAAAAATAGGAACGGAATTAATATTGGTGAAGCGGCAGCCGCAGCTTACATTACTGCTGAACCTTCTGAAAATGAAGCAACGATTTTTAAAGTTCTGGGAGATTCTGCCGTTAATGATGCCAACCATATTTCCGGACCATCAAGAACTGGAGACGGATTATACGCCAGCATCAAAAATGCAATGATTGAAGCTCAGGTTTCTTCTGAACAGATTGATTTTATCTCTGCCCACGGAACCGCTACCCTATATAATGACGAAATGGAAGCCATCGCATTCAACAGAATGGAACTTCAACATATTCCTCTCAACAGTATGAAAGGATATTATGGACATTGTCTAGGGGCTTCAGGGCTTCTTGAGAGTATTATTTCAATGGAAAGTGCTCTTTACAACACTTTACTTCCTTCTAAAAACTTTGAAGAAACAGGAGTATCCCAACCGTTGAATATCATTAAAGAAAACCAAACAGCTTCTATCAGATATATTCTGAAAACAGCATCTGGCTTTGGTGGATGTAACGCTGCTATTGTATTGGAAAAATGCTAAAATGAACACCATGAAGAAAACCGCTACCGTTACCATAGAACATTCAAAAATAACAGTCGATGGAGCTCTTATTTTCGAAAGCCCAAGCGAAACCTTTCAGGAATTTGCCAAAGAAGCCTATAAAAATTTAGAGCTCAATTATCCAAAATTTCATAAAATGGATAGCCTGAGCAAACTGGCCTTCCTTGCTGCTGAAACAATTTTAAAAAATGATGACCATAGCAGAACAGCTATCGTTTTTGCCAACAAATCATCCAGTCTCGATACCGATTTCAAATATCAGGAAAGCATCAATGACAAGGAAAACTTTTATCCAAGTCCTGCAGTCTTTGTTTATACATTACCTAATATTTGTGTAGGAGAAATCAGCATTAAACATAAAATGCAGACAGAAAACGCGTTCTTTGTTTTAGATGAATTGGATGAAGAATTTCTAAACAATTATTCTGAGCAAATTCTCCAGTCCGGAAAAGCAGACCAAGTGTTATGCGGCTGGGTTGAATTATATCAGGAAAATTACAAAGCTTTTGTATATTTGCTAACCTTATAAAAATGTAACGATCTAACAATGTAAAAATGTAACAATTTTAGATATTGCTAAACTGTTGCATCAATACATTGGTAAATTAATTAAATTATGGAAAACTTAAAAACAGAATTGAAGCACAAAATTATTGAAGTACTAAACCTTGAAGACGTTTCTATAGAAGAAATCAAAGATACTGATCCATTATTTGGTGGTGGATTAGGATTGGATTCTATTGACGCTTTAGAGCTTATCGTTCTTCTTGACAAAGACTACGGAATAAAATTAGCTGATCCTAAAAAAGGAAAGGAAATCTTCCAGTCTATCGACACGATGGCTAAATTCATCGAAGACAACAGAACGAAATAAATCAATATAAAAATCTAACAGTGTAGCAATGTAGCAATTATTGTCGATTGTTAGGTTGATACATTGTTATATTATTTAACTACAATGAGTCAAAAAATTGCCATAACAGGAATGGGCATCATTTCCTCCATCGGAAACAACGTGGAGGAAAATTTTATTTCTCTCCAATCCGGAAAACACGGAATTTCAGATATTCAAATGTTTGAAACCCGTCATGCCGGAACCATTAAAACAGGTGAGATAAAATTATCTAATGAAGAACTTGTACAGAAACTTCAACTTAACGAAGACAACAATGTCACAAGAACTTCTTTATTAGGAATGGCAGCCGCAAAAGAAGCGGTAGAAAGTGCCGGAATTTCGGATATCAACAGCTGCAGAACCGGTCTGATCTCTTCTACCAGTGTAGGCGGGATGGATGTCACTGAAAAATATTTCTACTCTTACGAAGATTTTCCTGAAAAGCAAAAATATATTGACGCTCACGATGCCGGAAATTCCTCATTGGCCATTGCTGATTATTTAGGATTAAAAGGTATGGTTTCTACCATTAGTACCGCCTGTTCTTCTGCAGCCAACGCGATTATGATGGGTGCCAAATTGATTAAAAACGGAGTTTTGGATCGCGTCATCGTTGGAGGAACAGATTCTCTTTCCAAATTTACACTCAATGGGTTCAATACCCTGATGATTTTGACCGATTCTTACAACACTCCTTTCGACAACGACAGAAAAGGGCTCAACCTTGGTGAAGCAGCCGCTTTCCTGGTACTTGAATCTGAAGAAATCGTAAAAAAAGAAAACAAAAAAGTCTTAGCTTATCTTTCCGGGTATGGAAATGCTAATGACGCGCATCACCAAACGGCCTCTTCTGAGAACGGACAAGGAGCATTTTTAGCGATGCAGCAAGCATTAAAAATCTCCGGATTGGCTAAAGAGGATATCGATTATATCAATGTTCATGGGACGGCAACTCCCAATAATGATTTATCAGAAGGTATTGCCATGATCAGGATCTTTGGAGAAAACCAGGTTCCTGAATTCAGCTCTACAAAAGCATTCACCGGACATACTCTTGCCGCAGCAGCCGGAATTGAAGCTGTGTTTTCAATTTTAGCGATGCAGCACAGTCTTATCTTCCCCAATTTGAATTTCAAAACGAAAATGGAAGAATTTGATTTAACGCCGGTTACCCAACTGAAAGACAAGAACATCAACCATGTACTTTCCAATTCATTTGGTTTCGGCGGAAACTGTTCAACCTTAATTTTCTCAAAGTCATGAGTGCAGTATACATCAACAGTGCAGCCTGTATCTCGGCACAGGACACTTTAAATGACCATATTCTTCAGAATCTTAGCCCTGAAAACTCTTTATCAATCATAAAGGCTATAGAACCCAATTACAAACAATTCATTCCTCCTGCAATGATCAGAAGAATGTCTAAAACGGTAAAAATGAGTTCTGTAGCTTCAACTTATGCTTTGAAAGAAGCAGGTATTGAAAAACCGGACGCCATTATTGTAGGAACCGGAATGGGTTGTTCTCAGGATTCTGAAAAGTTTCTGAAAAATGTGATTGACAATCATGAGGAGTTTTTAACACCTACTTATTTTATTCAGTCAACCCACAATACGGTAGCTGGGCAGATTGCATTAGGACTACAGTGCCATGCGTACAATTTCACTTATGTAAATACTTCTTCCTCTCTCGAATTCTCGTTTCTGGATGCTCAGCTTCAGATTAATGACGGAGAAGCTTACAATGTTCTTGTAGGTTCTACCGATGAGCAAACCGATAGAACAATGGAGCTTTACAGGTTAAATAATACCATTAAAAAAGAAGAAAACCTTCCTGTCAACTATCTGAACTCTGCAACAGCAGGAGTCGTTTGGGGAGAAGGAGCTAGTTTCTTTGTTGTAGGAAAAGATAAAACAGAAAATACCTACGCCCAACTTACTAACATCAAAATAACCAACAGGTTAGAAGTACATGAAATAACAGGTTTTATACAGGATTTTTTAGCCAAGAATAATCTTACAGCCAATGATATTGATGCCGTTATCTTAGGATTCAGCGGAGATTCAGAATCGGATGTTTATTATACTCAAGCGATGGAATTATTGCCTAACTCTTCACATTTGTACTTCAAGCATTTAAGTGGAGAATTTAACACCGCGAGTGGTTTTTCTACTTTTATGGCATGTCATATTCTTAAAGACCAGCAAATTCCTGAAATTATGATGATTAACGCTGAAAAGAAAAATGAAGTAAAAAATGTACTTCTTTACAATCATCTGGCTGGAAATGATCACAGTTTAGTATTATTGGAAAAAGCCTAATTAGCAATTTCATATCTTTAAACAACTTAAAAAATAATTGTGAAACATTATTCATTCATCCTGTTTTATCTTTTCTGTAACGTTTTTATCTATGCGTTTCAGGGGAGTTTTTGGGTGTATCTTTTTTGTTTCTTTGCTTTTTCCGCAGTGGTAGTTTGGGGTGCTTTTGCTATTGAATTGAGATATTTTGTCAACAGCATTACCCATAAACAAACGAGAACTAAAGAAATCGCTCTCACTTTTGATGACGGACCTACTGAGTTCACCCCTTTATTTTTAGACCTACTGAAAGAACATCAGGTAAAAGCAACCTTTTTCTGTATCGGGAAACAAATTGAAAAATTTCCTGAAACATTTCAAAGGATCATTACAGAAGGTCATACTATTGGTAACCACACTTTCTCTCATTCCAATTCAACCGGTTTTTTATCGGCTTCAAAAATGACTGAAGAAATTGAGAAATGTGATACTATCATCCAGCAAACAGGCAATATAAAAACGGATCTGTACCGTCCACCTTTTGGAGTTACCAATCCCAATATTGCCAGAGCCATAAAAAATACTCATAAACAAAGTATAGGCTGGAATGTACGTTCTTTAGACACGGTTATAGATGATGAAAGAAAAATCTATAAAAGGATTACCACGCGTCTGAAAAAAGGAAGCATTGTTCTTCTTCACGACACCTCTCAGAAGACCTATAATGTTCTGGCAGATTTATTAGTATTTTTGACAGATCAAAAGTACTCGACCTTTACGGTTGATTCAATTACAAATTCTAAGAAAAATGATTAAAAATATTGCTTTCGGAGCATTTTTATTAGTTTCAGGCTTATTTTTTGCCCAAAATACGGCAATGTCTGGAGCAGAGGCTAAGGCTTTTGTCACTAAAGTTTCCTCAGAAACCAAAGAGATTAAAACCTTGCAGAGTGATTTCACCCAAACAAAAAAAATGGATTTCCTGGATAAAAGCATCGTGACGTACGGCAAAATGTCTTTGCAGACTCCTAATATGCTAAGCTGGAAATACACCAAACCTTATCAGTACAGTATTGTTTTTAAAAGCAACAAAATCTTCATCAATGATCAGGGTAAAAAGTCATCGGTAGATGCTAAAAGCAAGACCTTCGAAAAGATCAATAAACTGATTGTCGGAAGCTCCAACGGAACCATGTTCAATGATCCTGAGTTTACGGTTACCTATTTCAAAAACGGGAATTTTAACGTGGCAAAATTTGTCCCGAAAACCTCTCAGCTGTTGAAATACATCAAACAAATCGAGTTGTATTTTCCTAAAAACCAATCCACCGTTTCACAGGTAAATATGACGGAAGCTTCCGGAGATACAACCAATATTGTTTTCAAAAACACCAAGATCAATGCGTCAATTCCTGCGTCAGAATTTACTTTATAGCCTTCTATTGGTATTGGCAGTTTCCTGTAAAAGTTACCAGCTTACAGGGGTAAAACCTGTTTCAACGACTGAAAAAACTGTTGAAAACCTTTACTTTTCTTCCCATGAAGATTATGTTTATAAGTGCCAGATGGATATTTATAACAATCATGTAAGCGGTATTCTGATCATCAAAAAAATAAGTGAGACCACTCATCGAGTTGCATTAACCTCTGATTTCGGAAATAAACTGATTGATTTTGAAGTTTCAGACCATGATTTTAAACTGAACTATGTACTTCCTGATCTGGATAAAAAGATTGTCATCAATTTTCTTAAAAATGATTTCCAGCAGCTTTTAAAAAGACAATATCCTGTAAGTGAAAGTTTTGAGAATGAAAACGCCAAAGTTTATCTTTCAAAAATTGATAAAAAAGGATATTATTTATTCTTCAGCAAAGAAGATCATTTACTGAAACAGATTGTTTATACAAAAAATAATAAGGAAAAAATCGATTTTACTTTTGATGCAAAAAAGCATATCTTCGCAGATAGCTTAAACCTACAGCACAGGGATTTTAAGATCAATATAAAACTATTTCAAATAACCGAAACGGAATAAATTCCACATGAAGAAAATATATTTCTTGCTTTTCGCACTCATCTCTGGTTTGTCTTTTGCACAGGTAACATTCAACCCGGGAATCAGGGTAGGTGCTAATATTTCACATCTTTCTGATGGTCCTGCTCAGGATTATTGGTATTATAATGACAGCCAGGGATATCATTATATCAACAATGTATATGATATTAAATCAAAGGTTGATTTTTATGTAGGTTTTCAGGCGAATATTCGTTTTGCAAAATTCTACGCCCTTCAACCGGAGGTCTATTATACCCGTCAGGGGGGTAAGCTTGAAAGCAAAACCCCGGGAATTGATTCTAAAACAGTAAGTCTTTCTTATGTAGGTGCAGCCGTTGTTAATAAATTTTATATTGATAAATTTAACCTTCACTTCGGCCCCACTTTGGAGATTTTGACAGACCATAAAGAGATTGATCACCCTACAGATGCAGATCTTGGGTTATTATTTGGTGCTGGATACGACATTACAAAGAATATTGGTGTAGAAGCCAGAGTAAAAAAAGGATTTGTACATATTTTCAATGATCATACGAATGTAACATTCCAGGCAGGAGTTTATTATACATTTAATCTAAAAAAATAAAAGCATGCAAAGCATTCTTACAGATTTTTACACTTTAACATCGCATGAGAAAGCTGAAGACGGAAAGTTTACGGCTTACATTCATTTAAATAAAGACCATGACATCTTCAAGGGTCACTTTCCGGGAAATCCTGTTACTCCAGGAGTTTGTATGATGCAGATCATTAAAGAACTTACGGAAGAATTTCTAGGTACAAAATTGTTTCTGAAGGCAGCGTCGAATGTAAAATTCATGGCGATTATCAATCCTTTTGAAACACCAGATCTGGTACTTCAACTTGATATTGATGAGAATGGTGAAGATGTTAAAGTAAAGAATACTACATCTTTTGGCGAGACTATTGCATTGAAATTGTCTGTAAGCTATAAAAAAATACCATCATGAAACTTATCTTATCATTCGTAGCAGCATTTATTTTTTTATTTCAATCTGATATTGAAACGCTGAGAAACAGCTATGCCAAGGCCAATGAGTCTAATGCCAATACCCAAACCTTTATTGAAACAGCAGAAAAACAATCCGGTTCGGATGCGGTTACTTTAGGGTATAAAGCAGCGGCAAAGATCATGGAAGCAAAAATTGCCAAAAGCAATAGAAAATCTCTTGTGAAAACCGGAGCTACAAGCCTGGAAGGGATTATTAAAAGTAATCCTAATAATGCTGAACTTCGTTTGATCAGATTAAGTGTTCAGGAAAACATTCCTAAAATTGTAGGCTACCGTGGCAGTCTGAAAGATGATAAAGCATTCCTTCTGAATAATTACAGCAAGCAGAATGCAGCATTAAAAAATTATATTAAAAGGTTTGCTATGCAATCCAAAACTATTACAGAGGCTGAAAGAGCCACTTTAAAATAAAACAATGTCTCTTGCTGAAGTACAAAATGCAATTTCTGAAACGAAAATCTGTGTTTTAATCCCTACTTATAATAACGAGAAAACTCTGAAAAGAGTGATTGACGGTGCTCTTGATTACACCGCAAGTATCATTGTGGTGAATGATGGCTCAACTGATTCTACCCCGCAAATTCTTTCTCAATATCCGCAAATAACAGTCATTACCTTACCGGAGAACCGAGGGAAAGGAAATGGCCTTAAAACGGGATTCAGAAAGGCAAAAGAATTGGGCTATGATTATGCCATTACAATAGATTCTGACGGTCAGCACTACCCAGATGATCTTCCTGTATTTGTGGAAGCTTTGATGCAGGAAACAGAAGATGTACTTCTGATCGGTAACAGAAATATGTCTCAGGACGGAATTCCGAAAAAAAGCAGTTTTGGAAACAGGTTTTCCAATTTTTGGTTCTGGTTCGAAACGGGAATCAAGTTGGATGATACCCAATCCGGATACAGACTTTACCCTTTACATAAAATACCGAAGAAATATTTCACACCCAAATTTGAGTTTGAGATAGAAATCATTGTAAGAACTGCATGGAGACATGTTCCTGTAAAGAATGTTCCGATAAAGGTTTTATATGATCCGGCAGAGCGGGTTTCCCATTTCAGGCCTTTTAAAGATTTTACAAGGATCAGTATTCTGAATACTATTTTAGTAACAATTACTTTACTGTACATTATTCCGAGAAACTTTGTGAATAACTTCAAAAAAAAAAGCTTTAAAAGATTCATAAAGGAAGATGTGCTGGAAAGTGACGGTAGTAATCGTACCAAAGCATTTTCTATTGCTTTAGGCGTATTTATCGGGCTTTCTCCTTTTTGGGGATTTCAGACGCTTCTTGTGATCAGTCTTTCCGTTCTTTTCAAACTGAATAAAGTACTTTCATTTGTGGCATCCAATGTGAGCCTTCCCCCTTTTATTCCTTTCATTATTGCGGCTTCTTTATTTTTAGGAGCTCCCTTTGTACATGGCGACAGTAATATTCTCAGCCAGGATTTGAATTTTGAACTTATCAAAAACAATCTTCTGCAATATATTATAGGAAGCTTTATCCTAAGTACAACTTTATCGGCATTATCCGGTATTGCTATTTTTCTTTTTCTGAATAAGGTAAGTCCTGAGAATAATTAATTAAAATCTTATAAAAAAGGCCCTGAAACAAAATGCTTCAGAACCTTTAAAACTAATTATTATTACTCTTTATTATTTCGAAACTATAATCTTCTGAGTATAGTCAATCGAGTTGTTGTTAACTTTTACAATATAAGCTCCATTGATAAGGTTGGCAGCACTAATTGTAGTTTGTTTGTTAAGGTTAATGCTCTCCTGTGAAATAAGCTTACCTGTGAAATCATAAATAGAAACAGTTGTAATTCCTGATAAGTTCACATTCGATGGCGTTTGAATAGTAAATTCATTTCTTACAGGATTCGGATAAATTGAGATTCCTTTAGAATTCTTAACTTCATTCACAGCCAGTACTTGACAATCAGAAGGTACAGTAAAATCTTCAACCTGATCACTCATTTCCGCTAAAGGTTGGTTAGCTCCAAAAGCTAAACCATTAAGAGCTCCTGCCGATGCATTTACTCCTAATCCTCTCTTAGCAAATGTATTCCAGATAAGACATTTGTTAGCACCATTAGTACTTGCCTGATCAGCTGCTAAAATAGCATCTCTACCCTGTACAAAGGTTGGATTACATGGTTGAAGTTTAAGAGCATCCATTACTAATTGTAATACTTTAGCACTACCACTGTTAGGATCAGCTAATACGTTGCTGTTATATCCATATTTTTCTACATATTTCCAGTTAAGATCCCAAAGCATTGAAGCCCAAATAAATCCGATACTGTGAACGTCTGGTACAGTTACTGCAATTCCTGAAATACTTGTACTGATTTTCATCCCGTTTGTTCTGCCATACGTATAGTTATTAACAGAGAAATCTGGGGAATATTTTGCTGGTCTTATACCCAAACCTGTAGTTGATTGTCCGGAAACATAAGTTCCCATTCCTCTTGCAATATCAGAAGTATCACCAGGTCTGGTGGTCATCATCAAAGCAAAGAAATCAGACCATCCTTCTCCCATCTGTTCATTAGATGAAATATAAGAAAGACAAGAGCTGCCAGTTCCGGTAAGTCGGTTAGTAATACCGTGGCCATACTCATGGCTGATTACTCCATTATCTAAACTTGCATCTTTATAAACAGCATCTGTTTTCAATGAAGCATTTCCAACAATACCATTTGTTAAATCATTCACTAAGAACTGCCCTTCTGATAAACCAACCATAATGGTAGGAATCGTAATTGTAGCATCTGTTCCTCCTAATCCAACAGGCGTATTACTAGCCGGGTGATATTGTATTACTCCTACAGCACCTGCATTTTGTAAATTCTTAGTTTTTACTGCAAAAGCACATCCTGCAGCAGTCACAACAGCAATTTTTCCTGTAAGACTTCCTGCAGCCACAGCAGTACAAGCATCGGCCGGTACAGAAAGAGCCAGGTCACCTGTTACAGGAGCACTTCCCATAATCTGCGGACCAAAATTGGCCGTAGCAGCTGCAGGAGTTCTTGCGATGTATGTTGATGGTGAATTATAGTAAAGATATCTTGCATTGGTAGGTGAAAAAAGGAACATCTGCATTCTACCACTTGTTCCTTCTACTCCAGGATTAAAGTTGGCATTATTAAGACCACTACCATCTCTTGATTCGGAAAGAACAGGGTCGTTTCCTACTCCTCCATTTCCAAAATTATTGGTCTGATAATTTCTTGCTGATTCTGTAAATCCGAATTTATAGAAAACATCATGCATTTTATTCGTATTATAGAATAAATTGGTTACCGCTGCTGAAGTATAAGTAGTATGTGCAGCCGTTATATCCAATGGAAAGTCAAATGCTCTGTTTGCACCTCCATCTGGAGAAAACTGTGGCAAATTGGTATTCGCTTCATCGGTATAAGCAAAAGCATTGTTCCCTCTTGTTATTGTATAATGGTTGGTACCATCAGAATGCCAACCTTCCGGAGACGCTGTAAGATCCCAAGGATTGGTAAGTAATGTTCGGCCTCCAAAAGTTGGAGCTTCAGTAGGAAAAGCAAATACATTATAAGTAGCGTTATCCGGAGATAAAACAAAATTTGCCTGATTTTTTAATACCGAAGTATTTACATTTTGAGGTAAAGTTGCTGCTGGAAGAGATAGATCACTCAAAGAATTTCTAAAAGTCTGATGAACATAAGCATCTTCATGGAAGTCGCAAGAAAGTGTTGTATTTTCCTGATATAGAACAGATCCATCTTCTGCATTTACAATGGTACTCCACACATTGCTTGTTCCTTTTTCTTCTATATTAACCTGATAAGCTAACAGCAGTTCTCCTCCTTTTGCAAAGTAAACCGGATTGGATTGGATTGGAGATTCTTTTCCATCAACGTTTTTTACAGTAGACTGCCCGTTCAGTTTTTGAATTGTCTGTGCTATTAAAGCATCTTTTCTTCCACTTTCTTTCCCTTTAATTGCAGAAGGATACACCTTAACGAATGTATCTGCAAAGCTTAATACTTTTCCTTCTCTGATTAAAACATTAGCAGAACTTCCAAAAACAGGAATACCATTAATAGTCTGCTGTATTCCCACAACATCTCCTTTCAGACTCGCTGAAGGGTCTACATTGATGATTTTAAAAGATTTCAGTTCCGGATTGATTCTTTGAAATGCACTCTGGCTGGAATTAACGTAATCTTTAATTGCCTGCTCGTATTTTTGTGCTGAAAGCGCACCTACGCTAAATAGTGAACAAAACAACAAAAGCTTAACACTAAGTCGAATTTTTTTCATAGTTTTCTTTTTATCAAATATTAATATCCATTTTTCAGTTAGTAGAGAAATAATCAAAAATGTTACACTATTTCATGAAAATTATCTAAAATGAATATCATATCAATTAAAAAAATCTATTTAACATTGAAATTTAAAAAAACTACAAATAGCTAAATTTCTATTTATGAATAAATTAAACTATATCATCTAAACTGATGATTATTTATAAACAACGTCGGCAAAAGATAAAGGTCCCATCAAAACAGTGACAAATATGGCAAGAATCACCAAAGCCAGCTGCGTGATATGATAAATCTTTTCCCGATCTTCTTCTTTGATTTCAAAAGTAAATTTGATGCTATCCGGTTTTCTGATAATAAGCCATATAAAAATTAGGATAATGAGATTAAGCAATATGGGCAAAAAGAGAAAAATTTTACTACCATAACTGTCTTTATTGTTACCATAACTGTGGATAGGGATAATATCAGGCACCTTACTGTATACCGTACACAGATATATAGAATAACAGATAATAATAACAAAAGGAATGCTAAAAAGCAGCTTTATATGTTTAGGAATCATTTCAATTTATTTACGGTTTTCTTCAGGTACTTTTCTACGTTTTTCTTGTCGGGAACTGTAGTAATTTCCTTAGTAAGAGATTTCTCAAATTCGGTTTTGGCTTTGGAATATTCTTTTTTATTAAAGTAATATTTTCCTGTCATGTAATACGTTTTCCAAAAATCTGGATTTAAAGACTTGTAATGGGGCAGAAAATCATCGGTAAGAATCTCTCTGTTATCAATAGCATCTTCCAGTTGTGTATTAAGATTTCGATACTCCTGATAATTTCTAAATTCCTGAGAATCTGCAAAAGGATCTCTCTCAACATTCAGTCCCGATTTTGAAAAGTCATTAGGCTGTAAACCATTATCAGAAAAGATCTTATTAAGATCATAACATACAAATTCGCCCAACTGATAAGGATTTGAAGAAACCCAAACCAACTTTTTCTCAGGAGAAAAAATAACAGCATGATGAGCCAGAAGCTGGTTCAGCGCTTTTTCGTTGCCATACCCAATCTTTTCATCCTTTAATCCTGATCTGTTTCTTAAAATAGATGCCATTTTCTCAGGATTCAGTTTCGGTTCTTGCTGCAAAAGCTCCTGAAGTTTTTCATATCGGTATTCAGAATGACTTTCTTCTTTATGTTTCTGATTTCGTTTATCTTCTTTATAGGGCTCAGACTGGAAATGGTTCGTACAAAATATTTTACTCGTGTTTTCTACTCTATACACACCGAAATTCTTAGGCGATACTTCAATGATTACTGCATTTTTATCTGCTGCACTGCCTACAAGAATAGATTCTGAAACAAAAACCTTTCTTTTTTTAGCAATAGCAATAGCTTCTTCTATATTTCCGGCATATTGTAAAATTTCTCTTGTTACAAGGGAAATAGGCGTTTTGGCTGTTAAAGGAATCTTTGATTTTCCGGCATTGATGGTCACTGTAATCCCTTTTTTATTCATTCCGGATACCACGCCGATCATTCCCGGCCAACTTACAGACATATACGGAATTCCTCCTTCCGGCTCTACAAATTCTACCAGTTTATTTTGCGCAAAATCATCACCCACATAAAAATCGAAATTCCTTCCGATCAGCAGATCACCATCTTCCGTGTTTTCGTTCCAAACTGCTAATGAAGAACATCCTACCATTGCTAAATCCTGCATGGCATGTCCAATATCATGAGCCCCATGGAGATAAAGATTTCTTAAATATTTAGGCGCAATAAAATCGTACTGGTCAGATGAATATTGTGCTAAACCATATAATTCTGCCTGATAATCTTCTCTTACATTCAGATACATTTTTCTGTTGTACCATTTCAAAAAGCCTCTTAACAGCTTTTGCTTGAATTTTGAAGGAACAAAACCTTCTACTTTTGAAAAGAAAATTCCTTCCTGCTTCTGCATCAGACTTTGTGTCAGTGCCCCATTATTATATCCTAGCTGTAGAGGATTTCCTTTAATGTAAAGTTCCCAAAGCTGTTGCTTGTTCTTGGTAAGAAAATTCTGTCGGTAGCTAAACGTTGAGTCATTAATTTTACTGACTGTTGGTACTTCAAGAGTATATTTTTTTACCTCAGGAATATGATGAACAGATTTAGAAACTCCACACGAGAGTAATATCAGAGAGCAAAATGAGTAAAGAACGAATCTTTTATGATATAAATAATTGGTTTTAGTTTTTTTCACTGGGATGGTGTTAAATCATTTCTCTCAATCGGTTATCAATCGTGTCTTTTCCTAAAATTTCTGCACAGGTATTGAAGGCCCCGATGGTTACCCCTAAAATTCCGTGCATATTCACAGTCTGCCCGGTAAGGAACAGATTATCAATTTTGGTGCGTGGAGAAACCATTGTTTTAAGAGGATTTTCTGAACTTTTCATGTAACCGTACATATTTCCATCAAAATTACCGATATAATCCCGATAAGACAGTGGAGAGGATGTATAAATATTTTTGATCGCATGTCTGAGATTAGGAATTCTCTTCTCAAGAGCTTCAATCATTTTTTCGGTTTTTTCAAATTTAAATTTCTCATATGCTTCTCCTCTTTCGTGTTCATTAGCAACTGTATTGAACGTATTTGCCCATTCTTTAACCTCATCAAAATCCATATAAGAGATAGCGGTAAGGCTTTCTGCAAATCCAGGATGATGTTTTGATGCTGTGGAAGATAGCATATAGGTTTCCGGCCACAACTTTTTATTATATTGGAAGGCATTCCAAACCAATTCTTCGGATGAATAATGGTAAATATTATAGTTGAAATTGGGTAAACTCTCAGGTTTTAAAACCAAATAAATACTGAAACACGAAGAAACCGGTTTCCAGCTCATTACTCTGTTCAGAAAAGATTTTTTCAGTCTTTCTTCTCCAATTAATCTGATGGTCGAACGGATCTCAATATTTGAAATAAACTGTTGGGCTGAATATATTTTTCCAGTCTTTGTTTTTACAGAGGTCAATGTATTGTTTTCATTAAATACAAATTCTGAAACCTCGGAATGTTTGTGTACTTCTGCCCCATATTTTCTAAGCTTTCGAATCAGCAGTTTGGAAATTTGACTTCCTCCTTTTACACACTTGTAAGCACTTTGAATATAAGAATTTACCGTTAAAGCATGAACATAAAAAGGTACATTTTCCGAATCTCCGGCGTACAGAAAATTGGATCCTAATAAAACGGATTGCAGTTTTTTATTGTGGGTAACAGATTCTATGAATCGCTTTGTATTGAGGTGAAGAATCTCTTCGTTGTAGTTATCATGTCCTACTACATTATATCTTGGAAACTGGCTGCAGACGTATTGTATTTCTTCACAATAGTTCTCAAGATTTTCTTTTTCTTCAGGGAAATATTTTGTAAGCTGCTCTACAAAGTTCTGATATCCCTGTGCATGAGGATATTCTATTTCATCACCTTCAAAGCTTACCCTATCGTAGCCGTCATCGTCCATTTTCTGAAGTTCCAGATCGTCCATAATCTCCAGATAAGAGAAAAAGCGGTTCAGGTTCTGCCCTTTTGAAAGGCCTCCCAAATAATGAACTCCGGTATCGAAAATAAGTTTGTCACGGGAAAAGGTTTGAAGATTACCGCCATACTGGTTATTTTTTTCCAACACGCACACCTTCATGCCTTCTTTCGCCAAAACAAGAGCCGAAACAAGACCTCCCAATCCGCTGCCGATTACAAGTATGTCATAGTCTTTCTTCAAAAGTGGTTGTGTTTTATTAAGAGATTCTGAACTTAAGAGATCTGAAAATTATTCTGATATCCGCACAAACGGAAATATTATTTAGGCAATACCATTTGGTGGTCTTAAATTCTGTGGAAATCTTAATGGTTTTTAGCTTTTTCGTTAGTTTTTCGGGGTAAAAATAGAAAAATTAATCAATATCATCCCAAAAATCGAAATAATTAAACCATTGAAGCGGATATTTTTTGATCATTGCCTCCAGATTCTGAACATAAGACTGCAGCAATCCTTGGGAATCTCTGTTTTTAATATTCTGTGCTACTCTTGCATATAAGTGATAATGGAGATTATCTTCTTTCATCACATATACATACACAACGGGAACACCTAATCTTGAAGCGATAAGAAAAGGTCCCGCAGGAAATTTTGCACTTTTCCCCAGCAACTCAGCCTCAAGAGACTTAGATCCTTCAAAATAACGGTCTCCAGTAAAGCAGATCAGCTCATTGTTTGATAAAGCCTGATTGATCTCGAAAATGTGAGACACGTCGTCTTTTACATAAATGAATTTGATATTGCTTTTTTTAACGGATACGCTTTCCAGATATTCTTTAATTACGGTTACTTCCTGATCTGTGGTTACCAGGTTGATCTGGCAGTCGAAATCGATATCGGCAAAAAAATGTTCTGCCACTTCAAAATTTCCGATGTGAGCACTGATGAGAACCCCGCCTTTTTTGGCTGCCAAAAGATTTCTGAGATTTTCAATACCGTCAAATTCGTAGGTATATTTTTCTCTCAATCCTGCAGAAATAGCGGTTTTGTCTATAAGGACTTTTCCGAAGGTAAAATAGCTTTTAAAGATGGAAGCTTTTGCTTTCCAGTAGTTATAGTTGAGCCTTTTTTGGAAGTAATAAAGGATATACTGGTTACTCTTCTTCTGAAACAGCGAGTAATAGGCGGCTACAAAGTAAAGCACACCATATGAACTTCTGATGCCGATATTTCTAATACACCAGACGAATATTCTGTATCCTAATACCGTCCCTTTAGATTTACCTTTCCATTTGTTCATAAATACAATTTATCAATATACCAATGTAACAATCTCTTCTGGCATCTTCATGACGCTGTAATGATCATTACATTGGTACATTTTATAGAATTAAGATTTATTCAATAACTAAGCATTTTTTTCAGCAATCTTATTTTCAATCGTTGTGTAGAAATCGTCGAATGTCACCATTTTCTTGAAATCGGCCTCCCCTAATTTCACTCCGAAATTGGATTCAATCACCACCACCATGTCGATATAGTCCAGGCTGTCTAAACCTAATGTTTTTTTAAGGTTAGCCTCATTGCTGATTTCGTCTCCGTCTACTTCGAATTCATTGACCAGAAAATCGTTAACGATGGCCACAATTTTTTCCCTTTCCATGTTTTTAATCAAATTTTTTAACTATTAATGCAGAATTGGTTCCCCCAAACCCAAAAGAATTCGACAAAAATACATCAATTTTTTGATTTTTTGTTTTCGGGACCAAATTTATCTTTTGAGCCTCATTATCAGGGTTTTCCAAGTTGATATTGGGTGCTACAAAATCGTTCTGCATCATCAGAATAGAGTAGATAACTTCACTTGCGCCAGCCATCCAACATTCATGTCCTGTCATAGATTTGGTAGAACTTACGGGAACTTCGCTTCCGAAGATCTCGTAAATGGCTTTGGCTTCATTGGTATCTCCAATTGGGGTAGACGTTGCGTGAGCATTGATATAATCGATGTCCGAAGCCTTTAATCCTGACTGCTTCAAGGCTCTGTCCATTGCCAATGCCGGCCCGTCTACATTAGGAGTAGAAATGTGTCCTCCGTTTGAAGAGAAACCATAACCGATAATTTCCGCAATAATAGGCACTCCCCTTCTTTGGGCAGATTCTAAACTTTCAACGATCAGGGTTGCAGCTCCACCACTGGGAATCAGTCCGTCTCGATCTGAGTCAAAAGGTCTTGAAGCCTTTGTTGGTTCATCTTCTCTGGCGGAGAATACTCCTAATCCGTCAAAGCTTGCCATGGAATATTTGTTGGTTTCCTGAGCTCCACCGCAGATAATCATATCCTGAAAACCATTCTTGATCATCATATAGGCAAGTCCTAAGGAATGTGAACCGCTTGCACAGGCAGCACTAATCGTAAGATTGATCCCTTTCAGCTTAAAAATGGTGGAAAGGTTCATCGTTACTGTTGAATTCATTGACTTGAAGATCGCTCCCGATCCCATCAATGTTGTATCTTTTTTTTCTCTTGCTATATCAATAGACTCTACTACTGCTTTGGAAACACTGTCATTTCCGTATAAGATTCCTACTTCATGAGAATCTAAAAATTCTTCATCCAGATTGGCCTGTTTTAAAGCATCAATGGTTGCCAGATAAGCATATTCGCTTTCTTCCCCCATACTGATACGCTGACGTCTGTTTAAAAGATTTTTAAGCTCCGGCTTTGGAACAACTCCTGTCAGGCCTGATCTGAAACCAAATTCTTTTCTTTCTTCGTCTAAAACAATACCGGATTTTCCTTGATATAGGGATTCCCTGACCTCTTCTAAAGACGTCCCGATGCAGGAATAAATTCCCATTCCGGTAATTACAACCCTATTTTCCATATTATGAATAAATTCCTCCGTTAATGTTGATCACTTCTCCTGTAATATAGGACGATTTTCTAGAGGCTAAAAATGCAACCAGATCTGCCACTTCTTCTGCTTCTCCGAATCGGTTGGCAGGAATCATTGCCTTCAGTTCATCTTCATTGAAATCCTGGGTCATATCTGTTTTAATGAAACCTGGAGCCACAGCATTTACGGTAACATTTCTTTTGGCTACTTCCTGTGCAAGAGCTTTTGTTGCTCCTACCAAAGCTCCTTTTGCTGCAGAATAATTGGTCTGACCTGCCGTCCCTTTTACTCCGGAAACGGAAACCATATTGATGATTCTTCCGTATTTGTTGCGAAGCAGTTTTTGGATAAAGAAGTTGGTTACATTGAAGAACCCGTCAAGGCTCGTATTAATTACGTTATTCCAGTCTTCTTTCTGCATCCACATAAAAAGACCGTCTCTAGTGATTCCGGCATTATTAACAATCACTTCTACTACAGCATCAGGGTTATTTTCCTGCCATGCTGTTAAAACACTTTGTGTTTCTTCTGTATTTCCTACATCAAATTTAAGAATTTCTCCTGTAGCACCTAATTCTTCCACTTTAGCCAACGTTTCTTTAGCTGCCGTTTCATTTGAAGCGTAGTTGATGAGGATGTGATAGTTTTTTTCTTCAGCCAGTTTTATACAGATTGCCCTTCCGATTCCTCTGGAGCCCCCTGTTACAATTGCACATTTCATGCGTTAGTGTTTATATCGTTTTTAGTTTTTTTAAGTTTGGTTTGTTGCCCTTCTTAATAGATAGACAATTTATAGCTGCTAATAATTACAGCGCTTTTAAAAATTTCTTCACTTCCTCCAAATATGGATACATTACCATATCGTCTGAGAAGGCAGGAATAATTTTTCTGATCTCATCATACAACTCTTTGGTAGATGATGAAACCTTATCCTGGAATCCAAGATATTCAATAGCCTGAATAATGGTAATGGCTTCAATAGACAATACTTCAAAAGCATTTTCTATTACTTTTCTGCAGATTACCGCAGCATTGGTTCCCATACTAACGATATCCTGATTATCATTATTGTTTGGAATACTGTGAACATACATTGGATTTGACAGCATTTGGCTTTCTGCCGTAGTGGAAGTTGCCGTAAACTGTACTCCCTGCATCCCGAAATTGAAACCTAATTTACCTAAATTCACAAATGGAGGCAAAATTTCGTTGATTTTAGCATTCAGAAGATAGTTCAGCTGTCTTTCCGCAAGCATCGTCAGCTTAGTTACTACAATCTTAAGTTTATCCATTTCTAAAGAGATATAGTCTCCATGGAAGTTTCCTCCGTGATAAACATGTTGGTCTTCAACATTGATAATTGGGTTATCATTCGCAGAATTGATCTCATTTTCAAGAACTTTTTCTGTATATTCTAATGTATCCAGAACCGGTCCTAAAATCTGTGGAACACATCTTAAAGAGTAATATTCCTGTACTTTTTCCTTGAATACTTTTTCCTGTTCTTCAAAGTGAGTATAAAGGTGGTCTGCTCTTTTTCTGATCAGTTTACTGTCTGCCAGATGAGCGCGCATTCTTTCTGCTACTTTCTGCTGACCGTAATGTTTTTTTGTTCCATTCAAAGCTTCTGATAAGTGATCATCATAAGCCTGAACGATTTCATTGATCGCACAGGAAAGTCTGATAGAAATATCTGTAAGCTGATTTGCTTTATAAGCATTTACAATACCAATTCCTGACATCACCGAAGTTCCGTTCATTAAAGCAAGCCCTTCACGGATTTCTACTTTTATCGGTTCAAGCCCTTCGGTTTCAAAAACCTCTTTAGTAGATTTTCTTTCTCCTTTATAGAAAACTTCTCCTTCTCCAATTAGAACTAAAGCAAGATGTGCCAGCTGAACAAGATCACCGCTTGCGCCTACTCCTCCATGCTCAAAGATCAATGGTGTAATATCTCTGTTGATCAGTTCCTTTAAAAGGTAGATAACAGATTCATGAACTCCTGAATTTCCTAATGACAGAGTATTCAGTCTTGCCAACATACAGGCTTTCACTTCCTGTGGAGGCAATGGATTTCCGATTCCTGAAGAATGGCTTCTGATTAGATTATACTGAAGCTGATGGGTATCTTCGTCGCTGATCTTGAATTGGGCCATCGGTCCAAAACCGGTATTCACACCGTATATTACTTTATTTTTTGAAAATTCCTTTAAAAACTGAAAACTTACATTCACTCTTGACAAAAGTGATTCATCCAGTTCTATTTTTTCATTCTCAATGATAATTTTCTGAAAGTCTTTCAGCTCTAAAAAGTTATTTATTTTCATCAATTAAAAGTAATAGTTGATAATTTTGTAAAATATTAATTATTTGTCACTAATTTTGCGGCAAAGATAAAAGTTATTATTAAAATAAAAAATCAAAGATGATCAAAGAATTTGTTGACGTTCTTGTAATCGGAGCTGGACCTTCCGGATGCGTGTCTTCTTCCTACTTAAAGAAGAATAATGTCAGCGTTAAAGTTGTCGAAAAGACAAAATTTCCAAGACTGGTAGTCGGAGAAAGCTTAATTCCAAGAGTAATGGACCACTTTGATGAGGCCGGGTTGTTCCCTGCTTTAGACAAAATGGGCTTTGAAAAAAAATTAGGTGCACGTTTCCTTCGTGGCGATGAAGTCTGCATTTTTGATTTCAGCAACAAATTCGGGGAAGGCTGGGACTGGACCTGGCAGGTTCCGAGAGCTGATTTTGATAATACACTGGCTCAAGAGGTCATCAACAAAGGAGTAGATCTCGAATTTGAAACTGAAGTTATTGATATTACATTCGAAGGTACAGATTCTATAACAACGGTAAAAACAAAAGATGGAGAAACAAAAGAAATCCATGCCAAGTTTGTAATAGATTCCAGTGGTTACGGAAGAGTTTTACCACGCCTTTTAAATCTTGAAAAGCCTTCAAAACTGTCTCCACACTCTGCTATTTTCTCTCATGTACATGATATTAACAGAGAGCCGGGAGAAGAAGGAACTTTGATTTCTTTTGATATCATCGAAACTGAAGTCTGGCTCTGGGTAATTCCTTTTTCTAATGGAAATACAAGCTTAGGAATTGTAGGTCCAACAGAATATATTGATAAATTATCGGAAAACGGAGATACTGCAGAAGCCCTGAGAAAAGCGATTTCTCTTTCCGACTATTATGTAAAGCGTTTTGGAAATGTAGATTTCCTTTTTGAGCCTAAGCACCTTAAAGATTATTCTTGTTCTGTAAAAAGCTTATTTGGTGACGGATTTGCTCTTACAGGCAATGCTTCGGAATTCCTTGATCCTGTATTTTCTTCGGGAATGGCTTTTGCCACAGAATCGGGAATGTTGGCTGCAAAACTGGCTTTAAGACAGCTTAATGGCGAAAAAATAGACTGGCAAACTGAATATACAGACTATATTTTGTACGGAGTAGATGTTTTCACAACGTATGTAAAAGAATGGTATACGGGTAATCTTCAGGAATTATTCTTCCATCAGCCGGAAAACCCGGATGTCAAGAAAAAAATCTGTGCTGTATTGGCAGGTTATGTATGGAATAAAGATAATCCTTTTGTGAAAAAACATGATACAGTGATTAAAAATCTGGCTAACCTGATTAAACTTGAAAAGCAGGAACAGCAGAATTAATGATAAAAAAAACGGTCTGAAATTCAGACCGTTTTTTGTTTTATTTTTTCAAAGCATCTTTAATGTCTTTCCCTAATTTTTTCCCGGTAACTTCATACGCAGCAGCTATTCTTCCGTATTCCCAGTCAAACTCTTTGTTTCCTTTGTTTCCTTCCACTTTGTCAGCCTGTAGCTTTGCAACTACTTTTGAAGGATCCTCTGTTTCTACAAATGTAAGGGTTGCTGATAATTTCCCCGGTTGAGAGCCTATCATTCCACCGTACCACCCGGCATAGATCCACTTCGCATCTACAATAAGTGTATATTTCGTTTGGACATCTTTTTTGAAAACAATTTTTTTATTCTTTTCATTGATCCCCTTCAGAAAATAATCTCCAAATTCTGAAGATTTGAAATTTTCCCATTGAGATTTCCAGCCTTCCCAAACAGCAGGGCTTTTCTTTTTAACAATATCTTCTTTTCGGTTTTCAAGATATTGTTTTTCTGTAAGATTTTTCTCGTGGTAAGTAGCATTCTCAAATATAAACTGAACATTCACTTCGCTCTGATCTTTCAGAAAGTCAAAATTTCCGGATTCATGGTTAATTTGATTTTGAGCAAAAGCTACTGTTGTAATTGCCGTAAATACCAGCAAAAATAATTTCTTCATGGTTGTCGTATTTTTTTAAAATTTTAAAGTTGCAAATATAGATGAAAAGCCTCTCTTCAGAGATCCCAGGAACTATTTTTCAGGATAATATTTTATTTTAAAGCTCATATACTGGCTTTCTTTGTTTAATATCCCATTATTTATCAGCAAACCAGCCTATCTCAAATCTACAAATGTGATCGGCTTTCTACTGTTGGGATGAAAAACTGTTTTAGATAAAATATCAAAATCAATCACTTCAATTTTCGGACTTACTCTCAGCTTTGCCCGGAAGTGATCTCGGACTTCGTTCACAAAGTTTTCGTTATCACTTGCTGTGCTTACCCTGATAATAATTTCATCCAATCCTATTTCATTAGACTGAATAACAATCTGATAACACAAAATAGTATTGAAGTCGTTCAAAATATCATTCATTGCGGGTGGATACAGAGTCGTGCCTTTGTATTTGATCATCTGTTGCTTTCTCCCTACCACAGGTCCCAACCTCATCGTATTTCTACCGCATTGACAGGGTTCATAGTGCGCTTTTACTAAATCTCCGGTTTTAAATCTCAACAACGGAATCGCTTCCACCCCTAAAGTAGTGATTGTCAACTCTCCGTCTTCACCTTCTTTTACAGGATTTCCATTATCATCCAAAATTTCTGTAATGATCAATTCAGGATGATGATGCCCTCCGACCTGGAACTCACATTCTGTAAATGCAGTACTCATCTCCGTAGAGGCATAGGTCGAGAAAAGCTTGATATTCCACTTCTCTTTGATCTTCTGTGAAAGAATATTATCTGTAAAATCCTGATTTTTGATGCTTTCTCCAATACATACAGCCCCATACACGCTGGAATTTTTATAATCCAAACCATGTTTCTCTGCAAAATCAATCATTTTCAGGAGGAAAGATGGAACGGTAATCAGATATTTCGGTTTATATCTGAAGATAGAATCCCACTGCAATTCGGGAATTCCAGCCCCCATTCTTACAACACTTGCCCCCATTTTTCTTAAGCCCAGGAAGTAAGCAAGCCCTGCCATGAATCTTTTATCAATTGTTGTGATCATCTGTACCACATCACCTTTCTGAATCCCTGCACAGGCAAAAGATATTGCTTCATTGTAGGCAAGCCTTTCAAGATCCTCGTCAGACAATCCGAAGGTAACCGGATCACCCAAAGTTCCGGAGGTGGTACTGTAATCTACAATTTTATCCGGCGTTATACAGAAAAAATCATGATTGTATTGCTGTAAATCGTTTTTTGTGGTTGTAGGTATCGTCTGCAGATCTTCCAGAGTGTGAATATCTTCAATGCAGATATTATTTTCTCGGAAAAGCTTCTGATAAAAAGGTGAATTGTTTTCAAGATAAACCAAAAGTTTCTGAAGCTGTATTTCCTGAAACCTTTTTATTTCCTGAAGGTCTGATCTTTCAATTGAAGGATAAAAGTCCAATGGTTTTTATTTTTAAAGGACAAATTTATTTAATTAAAATGAAAAGATTTAAAGATTCATATGTTAAAAGATGATTTATCGCTGAAATGTAAAAATCTGGGTATTGATATTTCCTGCTGTATTCGTTAAGACGACCTTTAAAGTATGAGCACCCGAGCCTTTTGGGCATTTTTCATCAAACTGATAGACAAAATCGTCTTTTACGCGGGCAAAACGAAGCCATTTCCCATCGAGTTCTGCACGGAATAACACGATATCTCCTATTTTGGTATTGCCTTTAAGACGTATAGAGCTGCTGTTAATCTGCGCATTTTCTTTCCAACTGGCAGAAACAGACGGCAGAGTGTTATCAACAAAGAGTTTTGCAGTACCCAATCTGTTGAACTGAGCTTCTACTCTATCTCCGATCCATTTTCCTTTTACGGTGTTAACATCGTTTCCATAATTAACTTCTATCACTACTTTATCTTTTTCATCAGTATTCAGTTTTCTAGTGGGTTTTATTTTTAAAGTATACTCATTTTGCACCGGAATATAGGGACTTTCCAGTACAATCGCATGGGAAGCAGAATTCATTTCAGCATCTGTTTTTTCGTACATTTTGAAATTTATGGCATCGTAGACTGCATTTTTATCCAAATTAATTTCAGCATTTTCAGTCGTAATGGTTTTAGCTTCGTTGGGAATTACCGTATTATTTGAAGAAGAAACCTTCTCAACCCTATTATTGAGCTGTACTTTTGTGGTTAAACGACTCGTATTTCCATTAATATCTTTCAAAACAATTTCTATATTATGAACCTCATCGTCATCAAGATTGATAATTCCTGATAAGCTGGGAATACTATATCCCTGAAGCTTCATTCCCGGCAATGTCGACAAATGCTGAATTCCTACTTTATCTCTGATGAATTTTGAATAATCTATACAACCATTGATGTAGCGGGTATCATCATAACTTATCTTATCAATAGAGAATCCATATATCAGCTTACCGTCCATCAATAATTCTGTATGGTAAATTCCGAGATTAAATCCTTGGTCGGCTTTATCTACGGCTTTGATTGCAAAGCTTATCATTGGCGAATTGACTTTAACAATATCAGCGGAATATACACTCCCCGTTTTTTTAACAGCGATTCCGTTCGCTCCAGGCTCATAGGTACTGAAACGTCTGTCATACCAATAAAGACCACTGATGATCGGCGCAATATGATCTGGAATAGAAAATCCAAAAAGTAGCGGATTGAGGCATTCTTCAGTTTTGGCATCTCTTATTTCAAAATGAAGATGTGGCCCGGCTGATCCCCCAGTATTTCCACTTAAAGCAATCAATTGTCCTTTCGAAACAGGAAACTGATTGGGTGAAAAAGTGATATCCTGTTCCCATTTTTCATCTTTATATTGTTTTTCTTTCACATATTCATCCAGCTTATCAAAATATTTATTTAAATGAGCGTAGACTGTAGTATAACCATTTGGATGAGTAATGTAAATGGCATTCCCAAAGCCATACCGTTCTATTTTTATGCGGCTTACATAGCCTTCTGCCGCCGCAAGAACAGGTAGATTTTCCTGGCTATTTGTTCTCAGATCCAATCCCATATGAAAGTGATTGGTACGGACTGCTCCAAAGTTGGCTGCCAGCTGCATAGGAATATTCAAAGGATTCCGAAAGTAGTTTTGGGGATAATTATTTTGAGCCTGAATCATGAAATAATGAACAATACAGACAATAAGTAGTATTTTAGGGAAAATTTTCATACAGCATTTGGGTTTGTTTAGTTCTATTTAAATATACGAGATTTTAAGTAATAGTACTCTTTTTCATCCTTTATATTTAGAGGGCTAAACAAAATTTCATCAATCGACTTACCCAATCGAATAAATAATCAAAGTACTAAAACAGATAAATAGTTTAAGGCAAAATAGTAGGGTCATTATAAAAAGTGAACTATTTTTAATGATTAAAACCATGAAACTTATAAAATTTGTTTTAATATTGATGTAAAAATCGTGGTATAAAATACACTCAATTCCCATCCACGATTCATTTTCACCTTATTTTTCCTATATATTTCTGAAATTGAAGTTTTTAATAGAATATATCAAAATAAAACATATATTATAAACCGACAAATTTTAGTAAATTTGCAGACTTAATTAATCAACGATATTGAGATATTACAATGAGCCAATTTAAAGAATACAAAAACCTCAACCTTATTGACGTAGCAGAAAATGTAGCGGAATTCTGGAAACAGAATAAAACTTTCAATAAGAGTGTTGAGATTCGTGAGGGGCAACCTGAGTTTGTTTTTTATGAAGGTCCGCCTTCAGCAAACGGTATGCCTGGAATTCACCACGTAATGGCCAGAGCGTTGAAGGATATTTTCTGTCGTTATCAAACCCAAAACGGGAAACAGGTTTTCCGTAAAGCGGGTTGGGATACACACGGACTTCCTGTAGAGCTGGGCGTAGAAAAAGAATTAGGAATCACTAAAGAAGATATTGGCAAAAAAATTTCTATTGAAGATTATAACAAAGCTTGTCGTGAAGCAGTAATGCGTTACACTGATGTTTGGAACAACCTTACAGAGAAAATCGGATATTGGGTAGATCTTGAAGATCCGTATATCACGTACAAGTCAAAATATATGGAGACCGTTTGGTGGTTATTGAAGCAACTCTACAACAAAGATTTGCTGTATAAAGGCTATACTATCCAACCATATTCACCAAAAGCCGGAACAGGACTTTCTTCTGCAGAATTAAATATGCCGGGAACCTATCATGATGTTTCTGATACAACGGTTGTAGCGCAGTTTAAAGTGAAAAAAGACTCTTCTGCTCTGTTCAATGATGTAAACGGGGATGTACATATCCTTGCATGGACGACCACTCCATGGACGTTGCCATCCAACACAGCACTTACAGTAGGAAGAGATATTGAATATGTTTTGGTAAAAACATTCAACCAATATACATTTGAACCTATAACGGTTGTTTTATCAAGCGTTCTTTTACCTAAAGTATTCGGTAAAAAATATGCAGAAGGTACAGATGAAGATTTTGCTAACTATACTCCAGAAACCAAAGTAATTCCATTCAGAATTTTAAAAGAATTTACGGGTGAAAAACTTGTTGAGACAAGATACGAACAATTAGTACCTTGGTTTACACCGAATGATAATCCTGAAAATGCTTTCAGAGTAATCTTAGGTGATTTCGTTACTACAGAAGATGGTACAGGTATCGTACATACAGCTCCTACTTTTGGTGCTGATGATGCGAGAGTTTCTAAAATGGCTCAACCTGAGATTCCTCCAATGTTGGTAAAGGATGAAAGCGATAATCTTGTTCCATTGGTAGATTTACAAGGTAAATTTATCCAGGGAGCCAATGTTCCTGAATTATTTTCAGGAAAATATATCAAAAACGAATATTACGATGAAGGAACTGCTCCTGAGAAGTCTTGGGATGTAGAACTTGCCATATTGTTGAAAACGGAGAACAAAGCTTTCAAAGTAGAAAAATATGTCCACTCTTATCCACACTGTTGGAGAACAGACAAACCAGTACTTTACTATCCGCTGGATTCATGGTTTGTAAAAATGACCGCTGTAAAAGACCGATTGGTAGATCTGAATAAAGAGATCAACTGGAAGCCAAAATCTACAGGAGAAGGCCGTTTTGCCAACTGGTTGGAGAATGTAAACGACTGGAACCTTTCGCGTTCAAGATATTGGGGAATTCCGTTACCAATCTGGAGAACAGAAGATTTGAAAGAAGAAAAAATCATCGGTTCTGTAGAAGAATTATACAACGAAATCGAAAAATCTATTGAAGCCGGATTCATGAAAGAAAATCCGTTCAAAGGTTTTATCATCGGAAATATGTCTGAAGAGAATTATTCTCTGGTTGATTTACACAAAAATATCGTAGACCAGATTATCATTGTTTCAGATTCCGGAAAAACAATGAAGCGTGAAAGCGACTTGATCGACGTTTGGTTCGATTCAGGTTCTATGCCGTATGCTCAATTGCATTATCCTTTCGAGAACAAGGAAATGATTGACAACAAAAAGGCATTCCCTGCAGATTTCATCGCAGAAGGTGTTGATCAGACCCGTGGATGGTTCTACACACTTCATGCCATCGGAACTGCTGTTTTTGACTCTGTTGCTTATAAAAATGTAATGAGTAACGGACTTGTTTTGGATAAAAACGGTCTGAAAATGTCAAAATCTAAAGGAAACGCTGTAGATCCATTCGAAACGCTTTCAGTATACGGACCGGATGCTACTCGTTGGTATATGATCTCTAACGCAAACCCTTGGGAAAACCTGAAATTTGACATTGAAGGAATTGATGAAGTAAGAAGAAAGTTCTTCGGAACACTATATAACACCTATTCATTCTTTGCTTTATATGCGAATGTTGACGGATTCAACTATTCTGAAAAAGAAGTGGAAAACCGTCCGGAAATCGACAGATGGATCCTTTCTGAACTTAATCTTCTAATCAAGGAAGTGAAAGCGTTCTATGAAGACTATGAACCAACAAGAGTAGCAAGAGCCATCAGTAACTTCGTGAACGACAACTTGAGTAACTGGTACGTAAGATTATGCAGAAGACGTTTCTGGAAAGGAGATTATTCTGATGATAAAATCTCTGCTTACCAAACTCTATATACTTGTTTGGAAACTGTTGCCAAATTATCTGCGCCAATCGCTCCGTTCTTTATGGATCAGTTGTATCAGGATTTAAATAAAGTAACAGGAAAAGATAAAGTAGAATCTGTACACTTAACAGATTTCCCTGTTGCTGATGAAAGCTTAATCGATCAGGATTTGGTTGAAAAAACTCACCTGGCTCAGACTATTACAAGTTTAGTATTGTCTATTAGACGTGCGGAAAGCTTAAAAGTAAGACAGCCGCTTCAAAGAGTACTAATTCCTGTTTTAGATAAGAAAACTGAAGAGCAGATTGCTTCCGTTTCTGAATTAATTAAACAAGAAGTAAACGTAAAAGAAATTCAGTTAATCAATGCTGAAGAAGCATCACATTTAATTGTAAAACAGATAAAGCCTAACTTCAAAGCGCTTGGTCCTAAATTAGGAAAAGATATGAAAGTTGTAGGTGCAGAGATTACAAATCTGAATACAGAACAGATTTCCGCTCTTGAAAAAGAAGGAAAATTGGATATTCAGGGATACGAGATTACACCAGATGATGTTGAAATCTCTACAAAAGATATCCCGGGATGGACGGTAACTTCCGATGGAAAAACAACTGTGGCATTAGATTTGACGTTAACCGATGAGTTAAAATCTGAAGGTATCGCCAGAGAATTTATCAACAGAATTCAAAACTTGAGAAAAGATAAGGATTTCGAGCTTACAGACAGGATCAATATCTCAATAGAAGAAAACTCACCTTTTATTGAAGATATTAAGAAAAATGAGGAATATATTTCTTCCGAAGTCTTGTCAAGTAAAATAGAAATTGTATCTTCACTTTCAAATTTTAACGAAATCGAAATAGATGAGGTTAATTTTAAGATAAATGTTGAAAAAAATTAACATGTAGTTATTATATTTCAAATTCCATTTCATAATTTTATTAAAAAAGAGAAAGAATATGTCAGACGAAAGAGTTAGATACAGCGATGCTGATTTACAGGAATTTAGAGCGATCATTAAAGAAAAAATAGAAAAAGCGGAGAAAGATCTTCAGCTGATCAGAGAAAGTTTCATCAATGACCAAAATAATGGTACTGATGATACTTCACCTACTTTTAAAGCATTTGAAGAAGGTGCAGAAACTTTGAGCAAAGAGCAGAACTCCATTCTTGCCGGAAGACAGGAAAAATTCGTACGTGATCTGAAAAATGCTTTAATCAGAATCGAAAACAAGACTTACGGTGTGTGTAGAGTAACAGGGAAACTGATTCCAAAGGAAAGACTTTTGGCCGTTCCTCATGCTACCCTAAGCATCGAAGCGAAAAACATGCAGAAATAACCGCAAGGTTTGTAAAGATAATATTGGGTTTATATTGTATTGAAGAATACTTTATAAACCTAATTTTTAATGTATACCCATGAGCGAATTATTAATCTTAGGACTTATTATCGCAGTCATTCTTTTGTTTTTCAACAGAGAAGCCCTCAAAAACAGGTTTTTTCCTGAAAAACAGAAGAATTATACGATTGACGATAAGTTTAATTCTGATAAACGCGACCGGGAAAAAGAAATAGACAGACTTTTGAGTAAGATGGGCAAAAACGGAATCAACGATCTTTCTGAAAAAGACAGAAAAAGACTTGACGAGCTGTCCAAAATGTAATTTTTAAATATAAGAAATGGAATCTATCATAGTACATCCCAAAAATTCTATGGAGCTAAGCGCATTGAAAAGCGTTTTGAAAGAAATGAATATTAAATTCGAAAAGGCACATGTAAAAAGTTCGTATAACGGGCAAAAAGTGATCAAGAAGGCAACCGATAATAAAAATGTAAGAGCGACAAAACCTTCAAAACCTAAAGGAGAGTAATGAAAAAGATTCTAGCCATCACATTTTTGGTATTGTTAATTGACCAGGCTTCAAAAATTTATATTAAAACGCATTTCAATCTGGATGACAGTGTTACTGTTTTTCCCGGCTTTAAACTGACTTTTGTAGAAAACCCAGGAATGGCTTACGGGTTTCATTTCGGAGGAATTATTGGAAAATATTTCCTTGTTATCCTAAGGGTTTTCCTTATTGGCGGGATGGTTTATATGTTTAAAAAGTGGTTAAAAGAAGGCGCGTCCAACTATCTTTTGATTCCCATGGCAATTATTTTCGCAGGAGCTATCGGAAATCTTATTGACGGGATGTTCTATGGAATGATCTTCGACAGCGGAACAATATATGATCCAAGTATTGACCGTTGGATTGGTTATGGCGGAATTTCTAAAATGGTTCCTTTTGGACATGGATATTCTACTTTCATGAAAGGATGTGTGGTAGATATGCTTCACTTCCCGCTTGTAGACTGGAATGTTCCTGAAAGTTGGCCCATCATTGGAGGAAAGCATATTGAATTCTTCAAATATATTTTCAACGTAGCAGATTCTGCTATTACAGTTGGAGCTGCTTTCTTGTTGATATTCAGAAAAAAAGCATTCCCGAACGGGCTTGAATTTTAACAGATGTATTTTCGGATGAGAAAAACAATCAAAAATATTTTTAAATTTTTCCTGCTTCTTCTGGTTGCAGGAATTATTTTTATCGCCTGGGCCAATTACAGCATTAAAAAAGAAAGTGCGGCTGATGTATCTTATAATATTGCTGATGTACCGGAAGCAAAAACCGCTTTATTGCTGGGAACAGGAAAACTCCTGAGTAACGGATCCCCGAATGCTTATTTCTATAACAGAATAAAAGCAGCTGCAGATCTGTTCAAAAGCGGAAAAATTCAGTACATCATCGTAAGCGGTGATAACAGTACCCAAGATTATAATGAGCCGGAAGATATGCAACTGGCCTTGGTTCAGAACGGGATTCCACAGGATAGAATTATCCTTGACCATGCTGGATTCAGAACATTAGATTCTGTGGTAAGAGCAAAAGATATTTTCGGACAAACGAAGATTGTCATTATTTCACAAAAGTTTCATAATGAAAGAGCCGTTTTTCTGGCGAAACAGAATGGTATGGATGCCTTTGGTTATAATGCAGAAGATGTGAATAAATATGCAGGTTTAAAGACTAATTTGAGAGAGTATCTGGCAAAGGCTAAAGTATATTGGGATCTTATCCTTGGTGTACAGCCAAAATTTGGAGGGGAAAAGATTTTAATTCCTTAGTATTAAAAACAAATACAATCATAAAAAATGAGTGTCTTCACGTATCACTTAGTAAAAACAGATTACTTTTCTGCACTCAGAATTCTTTTTTCTTCACCAAAGTCAAGAAATATCCCAGGGTTAATTCACGCAGAAATCATGACGGTGATGACTTTAGGCTCTCCTATTTTTTCACCTTCCCGAATGCTAATAAGACAAATCGCTGTATTCGCACAATGGGAAGATGAAAGTGATATCGAAAATTTTTTAGCGAAAGACAACTTAGGAAAAATTTTATCTAAAGGTTGGCACACAAGATTAACTTTTATGAGAAAATGGGGAAAATTCAACAAGTTTGAAATTCCTGATGAAACCGCAGAATTTGAAAATCCGAATTCGCCAGTGGTTGCAGTCACCATTGCCAGAATGAAATTTTTGGAAATTCCCAGATTTATTCATTGGGGAAGACCGGTTGAAAAATTGGTTCGAGACCACCCTGCAACAACTTTGTCTTTGGCCTCCATCAAATTCCCAAATACCGTTTCCACTTTTTCAATTTGGAAAAATCAAAAAGAAATGACCGATATGGTTCATGGACATAGCAAAGTTCCAAAACCAAAAAGGCACACCAATGCAATGAAAGAAAGAGATAGAAAAGACTTTCATTTCGAATTTACAACTTTGCGCTTTAAACCTATTTCAGAATTTGGGGAATGGAATGGGCAACGCAACCTTATTCCATCTCTCAAAACCAACTAAAATGGGATTTGCTTATCCGATACAAAAGTTCCAGGATTGGTTTACTCAGCAATGGGTAATTCTGCGGGGAAGAAAAATTAAGCCTGCAAATTCTCTCTGGCTGATGGGGCCTTTTGGTAATTTGAATCCGATGAGTGAGAGTTTTATTCATCAATTTGCCGAAAAAGAAAATCTAATTGTAGAAAAAGGCTCAGGAGTAAAAGGTATTATTCCTTCCATGCTAAAGCTTAACTTATCTGAAAATGAGTTCTCAAATTTATCCAAAAATGTAATTGATTTCTACGAAAACACCTCAAATTATACCTTAAATTTTTCTATAAAATGGAATCCCTATTTCAAATTTTTTGGAATTTTAATTAATAAATTATTCAGTAATAGAATTAACCAACTGAATATTCCTACGAAAAATATTGACGGTTCAGAATCTCTAAAAAGCGAAATCATCAACCTCACCGACCCCAAGACCAATGAAATAAAATACACGTTTTGGTATCGTTCTAGTGAATCGACCGGGCAAGTTATCTATTCCGGAGTTTACGGTATCAGCAATTTACCTTCAGGAAAAACTTGTGTAAAAGCTGTATTTCCTTTACCCAATGGGAATGCAACAGTGTTGATGCTTCCTAGTGTAGGAAAAAACGGAGAACTGATTTTAGATTCTTCAGGAAAAAAATTTGGAGATGCTGGTTTTTACTTTTTACTTAAAGATTCCAAAGGTGAATATTGGTCACAATTTATACGTTCTTTTCGTGATTGTCTCATTATAGGTTCCGAAAATGACATTATATTAGCAGAACAAGCTTTAACTCTGTGGCATTTCAGGGTTCTTACTTTTATCTATACAATTGAATTAAAGAAATAGGTTTATTGATGAAGAATTTTCATGAGAGAAAATTTATATGAACCGGCAAAAATTTTTGAAAGATATAAGTTCTAAATTTTCACTATTTTTGCAGAAATATTTTTATTAAATGTCAAGAATTCTTACCGGCATTCAAGCCACCGGAACACCCCATCTTGGAAATTTATTGGGGGCAATTATTCCCGCTATCGAACTTTCTAAGCAGGAAGGAAATGAATCATTTTTATTTATTGCAAATCTTCATACGCTTACACAGATTAAAGATGCGCAAACGTTAAGACAAAATACCTACGAAATTGCTGCGGCTTGGCTTGCTTGTGGATTAGATACTGAAAAAACATTCTTCTACAGACAAAGTGATATCGCTGAAACCTGTGAACTATCTTGGCATTTATCATGTTTTTTTCCTTATCAAAGATTAACGCTGGCTCATTCATTTAAAGATAAAGCAGACCGTCTTCAGGATGTGAATGCAGGGTTATTCACATATCCTATCTTAATGGCTGCGGATATTTTACTGTATGATGCAGAGATTGTACCTGTAGGAAAAGATCAGCTTCAGCATTTGGAATTTGCAAGAGACGTTGCTTCACGATTTAATAATCAGATGGGTGAAATTCTTGTATTGCCACAGTCTGAACTTCAGGAGGATACCAAATACGTACCTGGAATAGATGGCCAGAAGATGTCTAAATCCAGAGGAAATATCATTAATATTTTCTTACCGGAAAAGGAACTGAAAAAACAGGTAATGAGTATCGAATCGGATTCTAAGTCTTTGGAAGAACCAAAAGATCCTGAAACGGATAAAACATTTAAGATTTTTGAACTGATTGCGACACCAGAACAAACAGAGGAGTTAAGAGCAAAATATCTTGCCGGAAACTTTGGATATGGTCATGCTAAAAAGGAATTGCTGGATCTTATCCTTACCCGTTTTACTAAAGAAAGAGAAGTATTCTCTTACTATATGAATAACCTTGATGAGTTAGAAGCAAAGCTACAGGAAGGCGCTGAAAAAACCAGACCTATTGCTTCGGAAACTCTTAAAAGAGTAAGAACAAGCTTAGGATTTTAATTCTAAACTTCAGATATAAAAGAACCGGCTGCCTCAATATTGAGGCAGCCGGTTCTTTTTCTACCAATGCATGCATGCTTTTTACTCAGATCTTATTTTTCTCTACCATAAAGTAGTGCATGTTATCTTCAAACTTATAAGTAACCTCCCAGCCTGGATATTGTTTAATAATCGTTTTAATGATCGACAATCCAAGACCTGTAGAAGTATGATCTGAAGCCTGTTTATAAAAGCGGGTAAAGATCTTAGATTCATCCAGAGAGACAGGTGTTCCGCTATTTTGGAAAGTTATTCTGTTATTCTCTATCAAAATGTTAAGAGTTCCTTCTTCATTATTATATTTGATGGCGTTTTTAAGAAGGTTAGAAAGAAGAATATCTGCCAAATCCTGGTTAAAGTCTGCGATAAACATTCCTTTTTCTATGATATTCACCTTTACTTTTTTAAATTCAATGAAATCGTCATAGTTTTGAACCAAACTTGTAATCACAGTATTAAAATCAATTCCGGAGGTTTTATTAAACTGACTGTTTTCTATTTTGGAAAGCATCAGCAAAGATTTGTTGAGGCCTACCATTCTTCTCAGATCGTTTTTTACTTCGGTAAGAAAATTCAGGCTTTTTTTGTCAAGATTGTCATTCTGGATAAGAAGATCAATTTTATTAATGACAATAGCCAATGGGGTTTGAAGTTCATGAGAAGCGTTTTCTATAAACTGTTTCTGCTGATAAAAAACAAGCTCATTACGCTCTATCATTTCGTTGATTTCTTTATTCAGTTCTTCAAATTCTGTGATGGAATATTTTTGCTCTTCCTGTGAAAAAGGGATTCCAAACTGATATTTTTTAAGTTTTTCAAGGATAACGTAGAACGGTCTCATGGCTTTATTCAAGAGGTAGCCATTAACGGCAACAATGCTTATTACCAAAAGAATGTAAAGAACAATCAAAGCTGTTGTAAGGTCATAGATTAGCTCGTCTTCTTCTACCGTTGATGTTCTTATGACCAATCTCTGGCGGTTCTTATACTGATCGATAAAGTCGGCCTCAAGAACTCTGTATGGTTGGTCTTTATCATCATATTCCATATAAAACATCTTATCGTAAAGCCTGCTTCTATTTTGGTATTCTTTTTCTGTAATAGGATTGATTTTAAATTCATTAAACCCAAAATCATTATTTTTCAACAATTGAGGATTCAGGTAAACCGCTTTTATAATCTGTATTTTTCTATCTCTGAGGCCATCGTCCACATTATCATGTACTTCATCCAGAATATAGGCATAAAATAACCCGGCCCAAACTGCAATAATGAGCAGAAGGATCATGATCAGGTACTTTATGGTGTAATATTTTAAGGAAACTTTCATCAGACAAATTTATATCCTATTCCGTAAACCGCCTGAAAGTCGGCTTCTGCATTGAGTGTTTTCAGTTTTTTACGAAGATTTTTGATTTGTGAGTAAATAAAATCCAGACTGTCTGCCTGATCAATGTAATCTCCCCAAATAGCTTCGGCTAGAGTGGTTTTCTGCAGTGTTTTTTCGGGATGGATCACGAAATAATATAAAAGATCGTATTCTTTACGATTGAGAACAAGTTCTTCTTTTCCTACCATCACCTTTCTATGATCCGGATCAATGCTTATGTTTTTATACTTAAGAATATTTTCTCCGTCCTGATGATTTCTTCTGATCACAGATTTTATCCTGGCCATAAGTTCTGCCAAATGAAAAGGTTTAGCAAGATAATCGTCTGCACCAATCTCCAGACCTGCAACTTTATCATCCACGGAATCTTTTGCGGAAAGAATAATAACAGGATCTTTTTTGTGCATCTTTTTGATTTCTCTGAGCAGATCTATTCCATTACCATCTGGCAGCATAATATCGAGGAGAATGCAGTCATATTCATAGGAAATAACCTTATCAAGCCCAGAATTATAATCTGGAGCATATTCTACGATAAAATGTTCTGCTTCCAGAAATTTCTGTACAGTGTCTTTTAATTCTGGTTCATCTTCTACTATTAAAATCTTCATATTTTGGTATTATTACTGTACTGAATACTAAATCTCCTATCAAATATAGGAATAATAAGAAGGAAAAAAGAAGGAAATACTTACGAAAACATGATCAATAAGAGCGTGATATGATACATCACACTTAGAATATCAATGATTCGTAAGTACCCTTCTGTGTTAGTATTTTCAATTCTTTTCATACTACTCAACCGTTTTCATATGATGACCATTGGCATCAAAAATGAAGCAGATTCCATTCATCAAAGAAATTTTATAGGCATTGTATTTCTTTTCAATAGATTCAACTACACTGCATGGGTGATGTTTTGTGATAAAAGACACAATATTCTTTCTAATCTCTGTGGAGGATTTTTTACCTCCGCTATTTTTTATTAAATTCCAGTTGACCATACTATTATTATTTGGTGTTAATGGGTAATGATTGATGTATTAGTCATCAATTTTTTTAAAATTTCCGTTTCTGTCAAACTCCAGCTCCAATCCGTTGGAAAGTTCTGCTTTGTAAGACCATCTCTTTTTTTCTACTTTGATGATGTAAGTATTGGGGAAATTTCTTGTGCTATAGTTTTTGATGGATACGGGAATAAAACCATATGGTAATTTCTGATGTTTACCATCCACTTCTTTCCAGTTTCCACTGCTGTCAAACTCCATTTTCATTCCGTTGCTCAGATAGACTTTATATTCGTCGATACCATAGATTTCCCTGTCTTCAATGGCTGAAGCAACAGGAATTCCTTTAAAATGGAAAGCAAGGAAGTTTTTAACGTTTTTGGGAAGCTGATTAGGATTAATTGCTCTATCTTGAGCGGCAATAAACCCACTAATCAATAAAAACATAATCATTAATACTCCGGTGATCTTCTTTGCATTTTTCATACTTTTCTATTTTCTGTTGTTATTATGAAGCAAAGTTGGGAATCAATTTGGGAAAGAATTGGGAAAGAATTTTTATAAAAACAGGTAAAGGTTAATTTGACCACAGATTGCCGCAGATGAGTACAGATGTTTGTGTTGATTTTTGAAATGTATTATAAACAGAAAAGCCACTAAGAGTATCTTAATGGCTTGTGTATTTTTTATAATCGAATATTATTATAAATATTCTTTAATCTGCTGAAGATGAGTGATGGCTTTTAATCCTTCTTTCTGTTTATCTTCTTTATAAACGTCAAAGAAGATTGCATCCATACCAAAATCTGTGGCTCCCATAGCATCAGCAATCCAATCATCCCCAATCAGGATGCTTTCTTCTTTTTTAGCTTCAGAAAGGCCAAGGGAATATTCGAAAATTTTTGGGTTGGGTTTTCTTACTCCAACAGCATCTGCACTCGTGATGGTTTTAAAATAAGGAGCAATGCCTGAAAGTGTACATTTTCTCTCCGTTACTTCCTGAAAACCATTGGAAATAATATGAAGCGTATAGTTTTTGGCTTTTAAATATTCCAAAACATCTTCTGCTCCTTCTACCAGCTCGTTATGGCTTACAATATTGTCGAGGAAATTTTCTTCAAAATAAAGAGACAATTCTTTATTATCTATTCCAAAATGTTGAAAAGTATCATAAAAACGGTGTTCTCTTAAATATTCTTTTCCGATAATTCCATCTCTGATTTTCTCCCAAAGTTCTTCGTTGATATCGTGGTAAACAGAATGAAATTCTTCAAAGTCGATATTATACTTGGAAGCGATATCCTGCTTTTCAAAAAGTTCTTTAATGGTAAGGTACGCATTTCTGCGGTGATCCCAGAGCGTATTGTCGAGATCAAAAAAAATGTGCTGCATCTTCATACAGCACAAAGTTAATAATTTTAATTTTTTAAAATAGGATAATTTTTGCTCTTGCTTTTCACAACCTCAAGGCTTTTGGAAAAATTCAGCAAAAAATCAATTGTTTGTTTCTTAGGTTTCAAAGTTTTCACTTTTAAAGAATCATTTTTTTTCATAGGCGAAGTATGTTTTCCTTAAAACGTGAAATTTTACGAAATATTATCTATCTGGTTAAGATTATATTATTTTCGTCCATGATTTTTCTCAGGTTAATGAGCGCATACCTTACTCTGCCCAATGTGGTATTGATACTCATATCGGTGTGATCTGCAATCTCTTTGAAGCTTAAACCGTCGAAAAATCTAAGTTTAATCACCTCCTGTTGATTTTGTGGCAAGTATTGCAACATCTTCAAAAGATCTTCCTGAATCTGGTTAGATACAAGCTGATCTTCAATATTTTCTGAAGGTTCTCTGATCAGATCAAAAATGGAATATTCACTGGTTTCAAAAGTAGTTTCTGAAACTTTCACATTTTTGGCTTTGGATCTGAAATGGTCAATGATTAGATTGTGGGAAATTCTTTTGGCCCAAAGAATAAATTTTCCTTCTTCGTTGTAACGGCCTTCTTTCAGCATTACAATAATCTTCATGAAAGTGTCCTGAAAGATATCGTTGGCTAAGTCTTCATCATTAATTTTGTAAAAAATGAATGTAAACAGTTCTCTCTGGTGTCGGTGAATAAGGGTTGACAATGCACCCTCGTCTCCTTTTTGGTAAAGGGAAATTAGTAAACTATCCGATTTTGATTTCATAACTCTTCTCAATATAACATTTGTAGACAGCCTTTCTACCAGATATTCTATCTGGGCCTGCTGTATAAACAAAACAGTTCAAAGTAGAGTTACTTCAATAGGCGGTACAATTATTATGATGTAAATATAATAATTTTTTAATAACTGTTAACCTATTATTAAATTTTCACAAGAAAAATTTAAAGAAAATCACTTAAACATATCGTGAATGAATACGGTAGGGATATTTAATGTAAAATTAATATTTAAACCTTTCATCTCTTTTCCGTTCAAACGGGTGTCTCCTATAGGGAAAGCATACCCTCCTGTAAGGTCTAACATCCCAAAAAGAGTCACTCCTATTTTCGGAGCAATATATTTATTAGTTCCTTCTGCACCAGCCAGAAAATAGTAAGAATGGTAGAAATCTACATCTTTTTGAAAATTCAGCAGGATATCTGCCTGCAATTTGGGCATAATAGCAAACTTCGAATCTGCTGAACCCATCAAAGCGGAGGCTCCTACTCTGTAAATTACGTCGTCATTTTTAAGAAAAAGCAATTTGCCCCCTACTTCCCCAAAACTTTGATTCTGGTACGTATATCCTACACTGATCATTTTATGCATCGTATACTGAGCTTTTGCGGCGGTACTCAGAAAAAATAAGGTAAGGATAGCAACTACAGTTCGAAAATTCATCATCTTTTTAATTTATTATAGTGTAAAATTAAAAAAAACTGCCTTATCAGAAGATAAAGCAGTCCATTTATTCTTAAAAGAAAAAATTAAATTCCAAAAGCGGCTTTAATTTCCTCTACTTTGTCTAGTTTCTCCCAAGTGAAGAACTCAAGGTTTTTTAGCGTCAATTCTTTTTTATGACCTTTATTGAAGGTTTTATCAGCAATATAATGCTCTTTACCCATATGTCCGTAAGAAGCGGTTTCCTGATAGATAGGATTTCTCAGTTTCAGGTTCTGCTCAATAGCGTATGGTCTTAAATCGAAAATTGAAGACACTTTCTTAGCAATATCTCCATCATGAAGATCTACTTTTGATGTTCCGTACGTATTGATGTATAAACCACAAGGTTCTGCGACTCCAATGGCGTAAGAAACCTGTACCAAAACTTCATCAGCTACTCCTGCCGCAACAAGGTTTTTAGCGATATGTCTTGTTGCATAAGCAGCACTTCTATCTACTTTTGAAGGATCTTTTCCAGAGAAAGCACCACCACCGTGAGCTCCTTTACCACCGTAAGTATCTACGATAATTTTTCTACCAGTAAGACCTGTATCTCCGTGAGGTCCTCCAATTACGAATTTACCTGTAGGATTGATATGGTATTTGATCTGATCATTGAATAAAGCTTTGATCTCCTCTGTTTGCTGTGCCACAACTCTAGGAACAAGGATGTTTTTGATGTCCTCACGAATTTTGTTCAACATCTCTTCTTCAGTTCCAAAATCATCATGCTGAGTAGAAACTACGATAGAGTCAATTCTGATAGGTTTGTGATCATCAGAATATTCGATAGTCACCTGGCTTTTCGCATCAGGACGAAGGTAAGGAATTTCCTTATTTTCTCTTCTGATCGCAGAAAGCTCTTTAAGGATCGTATGAGCAAGATCTAAAGCCAATGGCATGTAGTTCGCTGTTTCGTTGGTAGCATACCCGAACATCATCCCCTGGTCTCCTGCACCTTGTGCATTCGCTTTTGCTTCAAAAGACTCATCATTTACAGCTCTGTCCACCCCTTGGTTGATATCAGGAGACTGCTCATGGATAGCAGAGATTACTCCGCACGAATCCCCGTTGAACATGTACTCTCCTTTTGTATACCCTATCCCATTGATTACTTCTCTGGCAATGGTTTGTACATCAAGGTAAGCATCAGACTTTACCTCTCCAGCCAATACCACCTGTCCTGTCGTTACCAATGTTTCACAAGCAACTTTTGAATCCTTATCGTACGCTAAAAAATGATCAATTAATGCATCGGAAATCTGATCGGCAATTTTATCCGGATGTCCTTCTGAAACGGATTCAGATGTAAATAAATAAGACATATTATTCTTTGTTTAGATTTAAAAAATTAATGTTGAAGAAAAAATATGAATAAAAATTGCCCAGAAAAAAGAATACTGTTTTAGCATTTTTTTATAGAGGTTGCAATCAGGTCAAATTTTTCCTCGTAATAAACGTAGCAAATTTAAGTACTATTTTTTTAATACTCAAAGATTTTGTTTATTAATTATAATATTATTTAAATTAATGATTTCTATCACTTTAAAGCCTCTTTACTATTGAGGTTTTATGCTCACAAACTCCTTTGGACTTACATGATAATTCAGTTTAAGCTCTAAAGAATTTTTAATAGAATGAGACAATTCATCAATAATTTTCTGTTTAAAGGTCGGTTTATAATAAATAATACTGATCTCTCTGTAAGGGAAAGGCTTCTTGAATCTGAATACATTTTTCTTTTGCTCTTCAGATAACTGACTTAGCGCAAGCTCCGGTAAAATACTGATTCCTCCTACTTTATCTACCATATGAACCAATGTTTGAATATTGGAAGCCAAGAAATCTAAGTTTTTAGGTTTCAATGTATTTTCTTTCAGGTGACAGATATTTTCAAACTGGTTTCTAAGACAGTTTCCTTCTTCAAGCAACCATACTTTTTCTACGTTCAGTTCTTCAGGAATAATGTAAGCATTCTTTTTATTAGCTTCAGTATTAGAACTATAGATCATCAATTCTTCATTAAATAAGAAGTCCTGATAAAACTCGTCTGCTGTATCATAAGGCGTTGAGATAATTCCCGCATCCAGTTCTCCTGCTTTTAAAGCTTTAATAATATTATCCGTTGTCATTTCTTTTACATTCATCTGAATCTTCGGATTTTCCTCAAGGAATTTGAAGATCTCAGTAGGCAGAATGAAAGAGGAAACGGTTGGAATAATTCCTAAGTTTAAGGTTCCTCCAAGAATATTATTCAATAGGTTTGCTTTATTTTTCAACTCATTGACAGATTCGATGATTACCTTGGCCTGATCAATGATCTGAAGACCCACATCTGTGGTACGAATCGGGTGCGTTGTTCTGTCGAACACCTTCACATCCAGTTCATCCTCAAATTTCTGTATCATGGCACTTAACGTAGGTTGTGTAATGAAGCACGCCTGAGCTGCTTTACCAAAATGTTTATACTTATCAACAGCGATAAGATACTCCAGTTGCTGAATGTTCATTTGATTAATATTATCTATTACAAAGATATAACGTTTTTGCTATTACCAATTAAAAATTCAAGTAAATTTGATATTCATTACCTTTACACTTGGATTTAGAAAAACAAAAACATTTATACAAATCATCAACGATATGGATTCTAAAAAATTAACGTTAAGTAACGGCGCACCTTATTATGAGCATCAGGATTCCCAGACGGTAGGACCAAGAGGCCCGGTATTGTTGCAGGACTTTATTCTTCAGGAAAACCTTGCACATTTCGTTAGGGAAAGAATCCCTGAAAGGATTGTGCACGCCAAAGGAAGTGGTGCTTATGGAACTTTTACCGTAACACATGACATCAGCCAGTATACCAAAGCCCAACTTTTTTCCAAAGTTGGAAACTCGTGCAGAATGTTTGCAAGATTTTCTACAGTAGGAGGTGAAAAAGGGAGTGCAGATACCGCAAGAGACCCAAGAGGTTTTGCCTTAAAATTCTACACAGAAGATGGAAACTGGGATCTTGTAGGAAACAATACTCCTGTATTCTTTATTAAGGATGCAAAAAAATTCCCGGACTTTATCCACACTCAAAAGAGAGTGCCTAAAACCAATCTAAAAAGTGCTACTATGATGTGGGATTTCTGGAGTTTAAATCCTGAATCTCTTCATCAGGTTCTTATATTAATGTCAGACAGAGGAACACCTTACGGTTACAGACATATGCATGGCTTCGGGTCTCATACCTTCTCTATGATTAATGATAAAAATGAAAGAGTATGGGTGAAGTTTCATTTCAAAACAAAACAGGGAGTGAAAAACTTTACTGATGAAGAAGCTGTAAAAATGGCAGGAGAAAATCCTGATTTTGCGCAGGAAGATCTTTGCAATGCCATAGAAAATGGAGATTTCCCAAAATGGACTCTCTATATTCAGGTAATGACTGAAGAGCAGGCAAAAGATTTCAGATGGAATCCTTTTGATGTAACCAAAGTATGGTTCCACGATGACTTCCCATTGATTGAAGTAGGAGAAATGGAGCTGAATGAAGTTCCTGTGAACTACTTTGCCCATGTTGAACAATCTACTTTCTCACCAAGCAGCCTGATTAACGGAATCAGTTTCTCTCCGGATAAGATGCTTCAGGGAAGATTATTCTCCTATCCGGATGCACACCGATACAGAGTGGGAGTCAATGCACACCAACTGGAAGTGAACAGATGCCCTTTTGCTGTTAATAATTATCAAAGAGACGGCTTCATGGCAGATTCAAGTCACTATCAGGACAAGCCGAACTACCATCCAAATAGTTTTGATGATATCAAACCTGATTCTTCTTACAAAAACTATGAATATGAATTAGACAGTGCTCATGTGGCCAGCTACAACAGAAACGATAACGACAGTGATCATTATACTCAGCCGGGGCTTCTTTACTCTAAAGCAATGAATGCAGAAGAAAGAAATCATCTTATTCAAAATATTGTAGGGAGTATGAAAGGCATCACAGGACCGAAAAAGGATGAGATTATCAACCGACAGCTGTGTCACTTTTTCCGCGCCAATATTGAACTTGGCATGAAAGTGGCTTCTCAATTAAATGTGAATATTGATGCAAATATGATGAACCATTCTAAATAATCATATTGAATGATAAATAAAAAAAAAGGAAAAAAAAATAATATTTTTTCCTTTTTTTTGTAAAAAATTCATAATTTGCAAAGGATGATATTTTAAAGTGGAAAAATGAGTTACGACAACATATTATTAAATAAAGAAGATAAATTATCTATCATTACCATTAACAGGCCTGAAAGCTTAAACGCCCTAAATGCCAAGACCATTCAGGAAATCAGTGCAGCATTGGACGAGCTTAATTCCGACCATTCATGCAGAGTAATTATCCTTACAGGTAGTGGAGAAAAATCTTTTGTAGCTGGAGCTGATATTAAAGAATTCAGTGATTTCGGACAAGAAAAAGCTGAAGAACTGGCCAGAAACGGACAAAATACGTTGTTCAACAAAATTGAAACACTTTCTAAACCTGTCATTGCAGCCGTTAACGGTTTTGCATTAGGAGGAGGTTTAGAGCTTGCTATGGCATGCCACATCAGATATGCATCAGAGAACGCCAGATTGGGGCTTCCGGAAGTAACTTTGGGATTGATCCCAGGATACGGAGGTACACAAAGGCTTCCTAAGCTTGTCGGTAAAGGTATTGCCAACGAAATGATCTTCTCTGCCAAAATGATCCCTGCTCAAAAAGCAAAAGAGATCGGTTTGGTAAATGAAGTATACCCTATAGAAGAACTATTAACAAAAACGAAAGAATTAGCGAACACTATTGCCTACAATTCGCCAATGGCAATATCAAAAGCGATTAACGCTGTGAATTTATCTGATACGGATAAAGGTTTTGAGACTGAAATTAAATATTTCGGAGAACTTTTTGACATGGCAGATAAGAAAGAAGGAGTTACTGCGTTTCTAGAGAAGAGAAAGCCTAACTTCTAATCTTTCAAAAAAGATTTTAATCCAAATTATTTCGAAAAACTAATGCTGCGGTATGAATAAGTTTGACAAAGCTTATCTAAAAATGGCCCAAGAATGGGCAAAACTCTCCTACTGTAAGAGAAAACAGGTGGGAGCTCTTATCGTGAAAGATAGGATGATTATTTCGGATGGTTACAACGGAACTCCTTCGGGATTCGAAAACTGCTGTGAAGATGGAGATGGGAAAACACACTGGTATGTATTACATGCTGAAGCCAATGCTATATTAAAGCTGGCGGCTTCTACACAATCTGCAAAGGGCGCAACGTTATATTTAACGCTATCGCCATGTAAGGAATGCAGCAAGCTGATTCTGCAGGCTGGTATTACAAGACTGGTGTACATTAATGAGTATTCGGACGATGACGGGATATCGTTCCTTAGAAACCATAATATTGAGATAGAACAAATATCGGACTGTGAACTAAAAAAATAAGCACAAATGACTTGGGATGAAAAGATCAAAGATTTTGAAATATTTCTTCGTTTCGAAAGGAATTTTTCAGAAAACACTCTCGACGCCTACGTTCGGGACATTAAAAAATTAAAAGATTACGCAAAAGAGGATCTGGAGAACGTCGGTCCAGACTCTATTGGTTACGAAAACCTGCAGGAATACATTTTCAATCTTTCCAAACAGAAATTCAGTGAGAGATCACAAGCAAGATGGATATCTTCCATTAAAGCATTTTTCAAATTTCTGCTTGAAGATGAATATCGTGAAGACAATCCTGCGGCATTACTTGAAGGCCCTAAATTAGGATTATACTTACCTGATACTCTAAGCCTGCCAGATATCAATAAAATTATTGCTGCTATTGAGGTTGATACAGATCTCGGAAAAAGAAATCAAAGCATTATTGAAGTGCTTTATGGTTGTGGACTCCGTGTGTCTGAGCTTATCGATCTGAAGATATCCAATATCAATTTCAAAGAGCAATACATCAAGGTAAACGGTAAAGGAAATAAAACCCGTTTTGTTCCTTTGGCAGATTATACCGCTGAATTACTGGAAAGCTATATCAAGGAAGTACGTTCTAAGGGAAAAATCAATAAGAAATATGAAGATACTCTGTTCTTGAACAGCCGTGGAACTTCCATGTCCAGAGTTATCGTCTTTCTTATCATTAAAGAACTTACAGATAAGGCAGGGGTCAATAAGAAGATATCTCCACATACATTCAGGCATTCTTTTGCCACGCATTTACTGCAAAATGGGGCAGATCTTCGTTATATTCAGGAGATGTTGGGGCATTCCAGCATCACTACAACGGAAATCTACACCCATCTTAAAACAGAAGAGTTGCGGGATGTTATTTTGAGTTATCACCCGAGAAACGTTAATATTGCTCAATGAGCATAAGTTCCATCTGACCTTTCACAACATAATTATAAACAGATGAAATTGTTGAAATATTGCCCAAGCTGTGGCAAAGAAACTTTACATTGGGACGGCGAAAAAAAATGGAGCTGCCCTGAATGCGGATTTACACTGTACAACAACGTGGCAGGCGCAGTAGCGGTTGTCATCAGATGTGGAGATGAAATTTATCTTACCAGAAGAAACCGAGATCCTAAAAAAGGAAAACTCGATCTGGCCGGAGGTTTTGTTGATCCTAAAGAAAGTGCGGAAGAAACCTGCAAAAGAGAGCTTTTTGAAGAACTACAGCTGAATATCGATATTTCCCATCTGAAATACCTTACAAGCCTTCCCAATATCTATCAATACAAAGAGATTGATTATAATACGATTGATCTTTTTTATGAATATAATGTTTCGGAAAAATTTGAGGTAAATCTTGAACTGTCAGAGATTTCAGAAGCCATATGGATCCCTTTACAGGAACTTAACCTGGAAGACATCGCTTTTGATTCTCAGAAAAGGTTTTTTGAACATTATTTAAAAAAATAATTTTTGTAATAAATACTCCCGCAAGTCTCAAGATTTTGCGGGAGTTTTTTTATGGTCAGAAAACAATTTTCCCACAAATTTCACAATCATGATAGAGTTTTATAAAACGTAACTATACAATTGGTGAAACTTGTGGGAAAGTCTTTTTTAAACTTAGTAGGTTTTAGATTTCAGCATTTCTTCAAGATATTGAGTCAGAAGTGTTCTTTCTGCATCTGTAAGTTTAGCTTCATCATGATAAACAATGTAGCCGGGTAAAGGCATTGTTTTATGTTTAAGAGCTTCAATAGATCGATCGAGTATATTCTCCTTTAATTCCTTATTATAGGTTCCCCAAATAGAAAAGTTGAGATGTTCCCTTCCTTCATTCACATGGCTTTTTACAGACCAGGAAATTGGAGCGATAAAGGCATATTTAGGATATACAGTTTCGTTGGAATGACAGTCATAACAGGCATTTTTAAGCATTGTTCTGATCTTATCCGGGGTTTTCTTTGAATCTACAAAATTCACAGAAGAATCAACCGGTTTGTTCACCCGGTCAATAGGAATAAACTGAATGATAGCAAAAGCTACTAAAGTCCAGAATATTATTTTTTTAGCCGTCTTCATATTTTTATTTTACTGGAGTAAGAACTGCAGTATTGGATTTTATTTCCGTTTTCACATTCTGCTTCACCGTCTCAGTTTCTGCAGAAGTGGTAGCAGGTGGCACAGCAGAAGCGGTTGTTCCTTTAGGATTATCAAGACTTCTTGTATCTTTTAAGTCCCATTCTTCCCTGGTTTCCCATAATCCTCTTACAATAACTTTTTTATAGAAAATATAAGCATCTTCGGCAAAAACTTCATTGGCAAAATCTGCTTCGTCCCAATACTTATTTTCGTTGTTATCCACTAATATTCTTACCACATATTCTTGCGGCTTCAGAATATCGAATTTAACTTTATTACCCTTCGTATACTTTTGGTAAACTGCCTTATCAGAAGAATCAAGCAACTGAATCCAATAGCTGGAAGTAGGTGCATTGGTTAATGTAAATTCGAGGCTTCCAAACTGGTCTATCTTCGCCACGTCAAAATCAAAACGTTTCGACTGGGTATTTTTCGTAAAGAAAGAAGATACCGTCTCTTTAGGAATAGTAAGCTGGTAATTTTTTCCGCTTACGAAATCAGACTGGATTAAAATCTTGTACGGGTTGGTTTCAGAAATCCTTGCTTTAAATGGTATTGTATTGATACTGTCTCCTTTAATGTTCAACGTCCATTTAGAAGGATCAATTTTATCAATCATATAATCGGATGATATTCTGAACTCCGAATTGGGAGCCAATGAAGCACCGTCATTATCACTTACGATGTCCATTGCATTTTTCTTATTGTATTTGTACTGCAGGGAAACATTATAAATACTGTCTTTTTTAAGACCGAGATTGTGACTGAATACAAGCTTCTCATTCACTGTTTGCCCTACATCACTTTTTACTGCATCAAACCAGATTCTTACTGAGTCTGATTTCGGAGTATGTGTAATTTTAACATCTTTGATTTTATCATTCAGTGACTGAACTTTTACATCTTCAGGATGTCCTTCAAACAACATTAAAACTCCTCCTGCAATTTCTTTCATCTCTGAATACTTTACCGCTTTTTTAGAAGGATACACCTTTAAATTAAGACCTGAGATCGATTTATCAATATTGATAGCTTCTTTTTGAAACCCAACTTTTTCTTTACCGGGATCATATACAGAATTACCATTATCATCGTCAAAAGCAATAATTTTATATTTTCCTGGTGACAGATAATTCAATTCGTAATATCCATCCTCGTCTACTTTTGTAATATAATAAGGTTTCTGTCTGTAATTGATGGTATCTTTCACCTGATATAGGCCAACAACCAGCTTATTTTCATTACTTCCGGTCTTCTTTTTAATCTCCATTGCATCTTTTACCTCACCACTTACATAGAGATCATCAAGTTTATCTCCTGTAGAGAAAGCAAAATTGAAATAACGAAGAATATTAGATTCGTTGTTATCTACAATAGAATTCCCAAAGTTGAAATTATACGTTGTATTGGCCTGAAGAGTATCTGCCCATTGGATCAAAATAAACTTATTGGCAATATTGGACGGAAGAATTCTCTTGATATTCTTGATGGGTGGAGAAATGATCAGGTTTTTGTTGATATCTTTCAATGTAATATATTCATCAAAATCCAAACGGAGCTCGTGAATATCTCTTTTTACATTAATTCTTGTGGTATCAATGTTTGAACTTAAAAACCTTGGTGCTAATGTATCTTTTGGTCCACCCACAGGCGATCCTACCCTTGCACATGAGTGTACAAGAAAGCAGATAACGAATAATAAAAGAAACCTTTTCATGAAAATGTTTAAGCAAAAATAAACATTATTCTCCAAAAACTTCCTGTCCGGAATTTAAAGTATCTTTATTATCATTCATCACCGTATGAAGCTTATCTTTCTGTAACGGGAAATTTTCAAATAATCCTGATAGGGCAAGTGCTGTATATACTTTATTCGAATACTTGTTTCCAATGGCAACAATGGTAACTTTCGATTTCAAAAGGTGAGCAAATACTGAGTTTGTACCATGCCACCAACCATTGTGGTATGTTAGCTTTTCACCATTATCGAAAATCTTCATTCTGAATCCTAATCCATAATTATTCATCCCCATTTTTTCATTGCTGTATGGTGCAAATACCATTTGCATCAGTTCCGGCTTTAAGAAATTCCTGGAGAACATTGCTTTTGAGAAATTATACAGATCTCTTGGTGTAGTATAAACGTTTTTATCACCATAAATAAGATCTAATCTATCCAACGGATACAATTTGCTTCCTCCATAATAGAACGACTGTGCTGCGGTTGGAATATCTTTTTCCTGGAAAATGTAAGTATTGTTCATTTTCAATGGTGTAAAAACCATTTCTTTCATCGCCTGAGGAAATGGGGTTTTGGTAACCTTCTCAATTAACAAAGCCAATAAAGCAAAGTTTGTATTACAATACATAAATCCCGTATCTGTATCTCTTGCCAAATCCGGTTTGTATTTAACAATCATATTCAGGATATCCTCATTGGTCAAAAACGGTTTTGAAAGTTCCGCCGGAGCGGGCTGTATTTTTGTGATGAAATATTCATATTTAGGAAGACCACTTCTTTGATCGAGTAAAGTCTGAACGGTAACATTAGGATAAGGAAATCCTGGAAAATACTGCGTAAGATGATCAGACATCTTTATTTTGCCAGCTTCAACCAACTTCATCATCGCCATTGCCGTAAGTGTCTTTGAAACTGATGCAACATGCAATGGAGTATTCTTATTTATTGGCATCTGATTGCCCTCTCTTCCAAATCCTCTGTAATTTTCATACAGAATTTCATCTCCTTTAGCCACAAGAATACCTCCACTCAGATCTCCAGCATCCCAGATCTTTTTGTAATACTGATCTATGTAATTAACTGTTGCCTGCTTATTCAAAAGTTCGCCATCTGCTTTAGTAAAAATATTTCCCAAATCTACATTTCCATAATTGGGAAGATTAGTCGTATTTTCGGCTGAAGCTTCTTTTGCTTCAGCCTTTTTTTTGCAGGAAAACAGGGATAAAATTACAGTTAAAATAAGTACCAGGTTGCTCGTCTTCATGAGATTCAAAAATGAGTGGCAATTTAGTAAAACTCAAAAATAAATAGTAAATATGAAGGAATATTATGAATTATTTAACATAAAAATTTGAAAGAGTCAAATAATAAAAAGGTAAAAGTTTCAAAATCTCAAGAAATAATTAAATCTTTATAAAAACAAAGAGAGACAAACTGCCCTAAGGTCAATTTGTCTCTTTATACTTTAGCTTCTAAACCTCGACAGATTTAGGCTATCAATTTGTTCCTATTGCATTTAGCAATACGAGGCAACAATCTTATCTACAATAAACTGAGCAAGTTTTTCCTTACTTTGATGTGTCCAACCTGCAATATGAGGAGTAACAATGGCATTTTCTGAGTGAAGAAGATAGTTTAGATCCTCATTTTCGGTTTCTATGTTTTCAAAGGAAGACTTTTCGTATTCCAAAACATCCAGACAGACCGCTTTTACCTTACCGGATTTCATTGCTTCTACTAAACTTCTAGTTTCCACATTCTTTCCTCTCGCTGTATTTACAAAATAGAAGTCATTTTTCATCTCAGAAATAAACCTTTCATCGATAAGATAATGCGTTTCTGAAGTAAGAGGAATATGCAAACTTAGAACCTCAGCTGATTCTTTTAATTCGTCTAATGTAACCTGTGTTGCAAATTCATCAGAAAGTCCAGGAAGAATATCATGGAAAATGACTTTACATCCGAAGCCAGAAAGCCTTTTAGCGGTAGCTTTCCCCATATTTCCATAACCTATCAATCCTACTGTTTTGCCTAACAATTCGTTCCCTCTGTTTTCTTCACGTTTCCAGATCCCGTTTTTCACTTCTTGAGAGGCAATAAAAAGTCTGTTCATTACGATCAGTAATATTCCTATAACGTGCTCTGCTACTGAATCTCTGTTTCCTTCCGGAGAGTTGATTAATTGAATTCGCAGTTTTTCAGCAACAGGAATATCAATATTTTCCATTCCGGCGCCTACTCTGGCAATGAACTTCAGGTTTTTCCCCTTTTCAAGAAAGTTTTTATCCAAAGGAATTCTACTTCTGATAATGATTCCGTCGTATTGGTGAATTTTATCACAAACCTCATCATAGGATGATGTAAAATCCTCTTCCAATATAAAGTTCTTAGCTAAAAGCTGCTCTGTAATAAGTGGGTGATTTTTATCTAAAAGAAGTATTTTCATAGTTTAAACACAAATGACACTAATAATTTCACAAATAACACCATCTTCATTTTCAGAGAAAGGCGTTCCTAATTTTACTTTATGGATATAAAAATAAAATGCTTTTAATTTGGATATTACCGTATTAAAAGCATTTCAAAGTCTTATTTCTTATCCTTTTTAGAAGTTTGTGGTTCTTCCTGTGGTTCCTGGAATAATTTCTTAAGCTCTACGGATTCCAAAGGTTTCATTCTTCCTGAAAGAATTAATGAAAGTTCTTTTCTACGGAAGGCTGCTGCAAACCTTTCTTTTTCTTCGTCCGTTTCTGGAATCATTTCCGGAATAGGAATCGGGCGGTTAAATTCATCTACTGCAACGAAGGTATAAATTCCTGCATTGGTATGAATTTTCTTCTGATTGATAGGATCATCCAACCATACATCTACATACACTTCCATAGAAGTAGAGAATGCTCTGGAAACTTTGGATTCTAGCACCACTACTCCACCTTCCGGAATGGGATGATTGAAGGAAACATGGTTTACAGACGCTGTTACCACTCTTCTTTCACAGTGTCTTGCTGCAGAGATAGAAGCACAACGATCCATTTTTGCTAAAAGTTCACCTCCAAAAAGGTTTCTTAAAGAATTGGTTTCGTTCGGAAGAACGATATTCGTCATAATAGTCAGAGATTCTGACGCCGTTTTTATTTTTTTTGCCATTGAGTCTTAGTGTTGATTGGAGCGGCCGGTGTTGTTTTTATTTCTTTTCCGGCAGGTTTTACAAGTGAATCTTTTTTCAGAGAGTCTGAAACGGAAGCTTCTGGTGAATGCACCATTAGTTTTACCGTATCTTTTACAATTCTGTGAGTAGAGGTCTGAACAGAAACCTTATCGAAAGATTTTTTACCGAAAAGAAGTTCCTGTTGGGTAAAAGCAAGGTATAAAATTCCTACAACCGGTATAAGCAGTAGGAAAACCCAAAGAATGATCTTCTTGAATTTATAATCTTTCTCGCTGTTTACAGAGGCATTTACCTTTTCTCCGTTATTGATATCCGAGAATCTGATCTCTTCCAAACCATAAAAGTCAGGCCCTCCGGATTCTATTCTTTTACCTTTAAAATGGGTATTTCCTTCTTCAATATAAACAGTTCCCAGGTTTTGTATTTCAAGAACCTGTTCTGCCTGAAGCTTTTTCTTCCAAAAATCGGTCTGGATTTTCAGATCACTTTTGGAGGCTTCTAAAGACATTTGTTTTTGTGCAGCAATAAAAGCCGCAATATTTTCTGCCTGTACCTCGTAGTCTATAGAAAACTCGATCTGACTTGCCGGTGGCAGGATACTTCCGTTTTCGGAATTGATAATTGCCTTAGAATTTTTCAGAGAAAACACACCAAAGCCTGGAACCGTAGCTGTTCCAAATTGTTTTAAATATTCTAAAATGTATGCTGAAATATTCATTTGGTGGCAAATTTATAACTTTTTCATGACTTTTTAAGATATTTAACGGATATAAAAAAAGACTGCCAGAGCAGCCTTTTGATTATTCTGTACTAAAACAGGAATACCATTATTTAAACTTCTTTTTTTCAACTTAACTGTTAATAAAGAGCAAGATGAATGTAATAAAAAGTAAAAGGTTGAATTCCTGCATTTATCTTATCATTATTATTGAATTTTCCAACTCACTCCCACCATAAAATTGGTTCCTGCCTGAGCAAAATAATACGCCTGGCTGCCATCTACCGCTCCATTATTCACATATTTTTTATTGAAAATATTGTTCACTAATAATTTCAAGGCGATATCATTGTTTGCAATTTTAAACTGATACTGTGCATTAAAATCGGTCAGGAAATAATCTTTAAGCTGAAGGTTTTTATCTTCCGTATTATCCAGATATTGTTTCCCAACATATTGGTTCATCAGGGCAAACTGGAAGTTTCTGGTTGGATTATATTTCACACTCAGATTCACAATTACATTGGGCGAGAATGAGATCTGTGTATTTCCTAAGCTCTGAGGAACGGTTCCATTCTGAATATTAAAGTCCTGGTTTCTGTTCTGGCTTAATGTCAAGTTCCCAGACACTTCCCATTGTTTTGAAAGTTTTGCTAATGCACCGATTTCAACTCCTCTCCTATAGCTTTTTCCTGAGTTGGTTCTAATGAATGCTCCAACGTTATTAAGCGTACCATTTAAAACCAATTGATTAACATAATACATATAGTAAAGGTTCGCCGTTACGGATACAATCCCAAATTGCTTCTCCAATCCTGCTTCAAAGTCGTGAAGTTTTTCTGGTTTAATGTCATTATTAGACATGATATCGTCTCTATTAGGTTCGCGGTGGGCATGTGCATAGGATAAGAATACTTTACCTCCATCAATTCTGTAATTTACCCCAGCTTTTGGATTAAAAAACAACCAGTTTTTATCCAGGTTAGCTCCTTCTTTATCACCAGCCATAAGGATTTTGGTGTTGTAGGTAATATTTCTAAGCTGCAAATCTCCGAAAAACTCAAAATTATCTACTCTCAATAAAGCCTTTGCAAAGCCTGAAACTTCATTTTTCACAGAACGGTTTCTGTAGTATTCGCTTTCATCAATTTGTGGATAAAACACTCCGGTAACGTTTCCAAAATGTCTACCGTAATACTGGTTGGCTACTGCTCCGAAATTGATATCTAAGTTTTCAAATTTCCCGTATAGAGTTGAAACTACTCCATAGAAGTCATTATTCAGCCATTTTTTTCGGATAAAGTCAGAAGACTTAATGGTCAACCCGTTTTCAATAATATCAGGAAGATTATATCTTGAAAAAGCATTATCCTGTTTATAATTTTCATAATATCCTTTTCCTTTGGTATAGTGAAAAGTTGTTTCCAAATTCCATCGGTCGTTGAACTTCTGTTCCCATAATAACTGATAGTGATTCTGTCTGTAATTATCGGTTTCATTATTATAAAAACCAACAATATTCTCCCAGTTAGCATCATAAATAGCACCAGAACCATTGAACTTTGGATCGGTTTCCCATCTTTCTTTGGTTACTCCACCCCAAGCCTGATACGTTTTTTCTTTTCCACCAAAAGCCATTAGCCTAAGCTTTGTTTTTCCTTCTTCGAAAAGTGCTGTAAAATTATACGAATGAAGATCTGAGGAAGCTCTGTCTATATAACCATCAGAGTGAATTCTTGTATATCTTCCCATTACAGAAAGACGGTTTTTCCAGAATTTTCCGGAACCAATCTCAGCAGCATATTTGTAGGTATTAAAAGAACCGTAGCTGTCATCTGTTTTGAAATAGAATTTATCTTCCGGATCTTTGGAAATAACATTGACACTTGCTCCAAAAGCAGAAACCCCATTATTAGAAGTTCCGACTCCTCTCTGAATGACAATCTGGGATGCTGAACTCGTTAAATCCGGAACGTTCACAAAAAATGTACCCTGACTTTCCGAATCATTGTACGGAACACCATTCATCATTACATTAATAGAAGACCCCGAAACTCCACGAATTCGGAATCCCGTATATCCGACTCCGTTTCCGGCATCTGAGGTAGAAATAATGGAGGTTTGATTTTTCAAAAGAATGGGAAGATCCTGCCCCAGGTTCTTTCCATCTAAATCTTTCTGAACATTGATAATTTCCTTGGCAACAGGAAGTCGTTTGGTAAAGCTGACCGCTTCAATTTCTCTGATTTTCAGAGAATCTTTATTTTGAGCCTGGATAAAGGCTATAGAGCCTATACTAAGCCCTAAAAAAAATAATCCTTTCATTCTATAAATCTTTGACATTTAATGAATAAAAGGGGATCGATAAGATATTATACAGTGTTGGCTCTCATGGAACCACGTCCCTAAACAGCATTACCTGTTCCAGGTTCATTGGGTATAATCTCAGCCTGTTAAAGCACCCCTTTATTTCAGGTGCAAAATTACAAAAAATATATCAAATGTAAGGTTCTGGTTTAAAAGCTGATTAAGATCAGGAAATCTGCTTTTCAATACCTTTAGTATGTTTTGTTATTGGCGTCAATATAATAGTAGTTTTTACCATCTTTGGTAACTTCAAACATTTTTCCGAGCTTCCAACTGAAATTTCTTTTAATATTGGCATATTCAAAAGGAATGATGATCTTGTTGTTGACATCAATTACTCCAAAACGGTCATTATTGGATGCTACAATCATGGGATTACTCACATCGTCACCTTCCATAATATAAAGATATTGATACTGAGGATAAATTTTAAACTGTCTGTAATCAGCAGCATTCACAAAGGTGGCTTTCTCAATGATACCGTAAAAGCCATTTAAAATATAAGCCTGGAATAGCTGTTGTTTGTATTCTCCAAACTTACATTTTCCGAGATCTGCATCTTTAAACTGATATACTCTTTTCCCGGATTGATCTATTCTATAGGAAATCATGTTCTTTTCTACGGTAGCATAATCGGCGGTTCCGAATTTTCTGACTTTCTCGTTGGGAGAGTTCAGCAAATTACAGTCTTCATAAAAAAATACGGCAATATGATACTCTGGTTGGATAATGAATTTTCCGTTTTGGTTGACATAGCCGAATTCATCTCCTTTCTTCTTGGGAATGAGCAAAGGGAGATCTTTATTGATTATTACAAGATCCGGATTAGGTTTTACAACGCCTGTCGCTTTTCGCACTGTAATTTTAGCAGTGCCTTTAGCCGGATTTTTTTTCACCGCTTTTGTCTGCGAGAAAACGAAAATCGAAATAAAAACACATAAAACATTGAGTATATTTTTCATATTCACCATTTGCCTGCAAAATTACAGCCAAAAATAGAAATTATCAAATTCATATTTATAAACAATCTAAATAATTTCATTCTTATAAAATAGTAAAATTTTGTAAATTTGGGGAAACATTTTGAATTGTTTAATAATTTAAAAATACTTTTAAATAAAGTGTAGATTATCCTGGCTTTACTCCGGTTCATGTTGCCAATTAAAATACGAAAACTCAAAATGTTATTAAATTGTATTTTATTCATACCGGTAAAGAAGTCGCCATACTATAACTTATTTTAATCTGCCTTTAAAATTGAAAGACTTCTATTATGAATATTTATAAGGATTACATCAAGGAAATTGAGGAAAGAAAAACCCAAGGGCTACATCCAAAGCCAATCGATGGTGCTGAATTACTAAGCGAAATCATTACGCAGATCAAAGATTCCGGTAATGAACATCGAGCAGATTCTCTTAACTTTTTTATTTACAACACGCTGCCGGGAACGACAAGTGCTGCGGGAGTAAAGGCTACATTTTTAAAAGAAATTATCCTTGGTGAATCCGTAGTAGAAGAAATCTCCCCTGCTTTTGCGTTTGAATTATTATCTCACATGAAAGGAGGGCCTTCTATTGGAGTTCTTCTTGATCTGGCTTTAGGAAATAATGCTGCTATTGCAAAAGAAGCTGCAAACGTTCTTAAAACTCAGGTTTTCCTTTATGAAGCAGATACCAACCGTCTTAAAGAAGCTTATGAAAGCGGTAATGAAATTGCAAAAGAAATTCTTGAAAGCTATGCACAGGCTGAGTTTTTCACTAAACTTCCTGAGGTTGCAGAAGAAATAAAAGTAGTTACTTTCATCGCTGGTGAAGGTGACATTTCTACAGATTTACTTTCTCCTGGTAACCAGGCTCACTCAAGATCTGACCGTGAACTTCACGGGAAGTGTATGATTACTCCTGAAGCTCAGGAAGAAATCAAAGCTTTACAGGCTCAGCACCCGGATGCAAGCGTTATGCTGATCGCTGAAAAAGGAACAATGGGAGTGGGGTCATCAAGAATGTCAGGAGTAAACAACGTTGCTCTTTGGACAGGTAGACAAGCAAGCCCATATGTACCATTCGTAAACTTTGCTCCAATTGTAGGAGGAACCAATGGTATTTCTCCAATCTTCCTTACTACAGTTGACGTTACCGGAGGTATTGGTATCGACCTTAAAAACTGGGTGAAAAAAGTAGACGAAAACGGAAACGCTGTTCGTAACGAAGCTGGCGAAGTAGTTCTTGAGGAAGCTTATTCTGTAGCTACAGGAACTGTTTTAACAATCAATACAAAAGAAAAAAAATTATATAACGGAGACCAGGAATTAATCGACCTTGCGAAGTCTTTCACTCCTCAAAAGATGGAATTCATCAAAGCAGGAGGATCTTACGCAATCGTATTTGGTAAAAAATTACAGACTTTTGCTGCTCAGGTATTGGGCGTTGAAGCACCAGTTGTATTTGCTCCGTCAAAAGAAATTTCTCACGAAGGACAAGGTCTTACGGCTGTAGAAAAAATCTTTAACAGAAATGCTGTTGGAACCACTCCAGGAAAAGTATTACATGCTGGATCAGACGTTCGTGTACAGGTTAACATTGTAGGATCACAGGACACAACAGGTCTTATGACTTCTCAGGAACTTGAATCTATGGCTGCTACTGTGATTTCTCCAATCGTTGACGGTGCATACCAGTCAGGATGTCACACGGCTTCTGTTTGGGATAAAAAAGCTCAGGCTAACATCCCTAAGCTAATGAAATTCATGAACGAATTCGGTCTAATCACTGCCCGTGATCCTAAAGGGGAATACCACGCAATGACAGACGTTATTCACAAAGTTCTTAACGATATTACCGTAGACGAGTGGGCAATCATCATTGGTGGTGACTCTCACACAAGAATGTCTAAAGGGGTTGCTTTCGGTGCCGATTCCGGAACGGTTGCTCTTGCATTAGCTACAGGTGAGGCTTCTATGCCAATCCCTGAATCTGTAAAGGTAACTTTCAAAGGAGAGATGAAAGAACACATGGATTTCCGTGATGTTGTACATGCTACACAAGCTCAGATGTTGAAGCAATTTGGAGGAGAGAACGTATTCCAGGGAAGAATCATTGAGGTTCACATCGGAACACTTCCTGCTGACCAAGCATTCACATTTACAGACTGGACTGCTGAAATGAAAGCTAAAGCTTCTATCAATATTTCAGAAGACAATACATTGATCGAATCATTGGAAATTGCAAAAAGCAGAATCCAAATCATGATTGACAAAGGTATGGACAACCACAATAAGGTTCTTCAGGGATTAATTGATAAAGCAGATAAGAGAATTGCTGAAATCAGATCAGGTGAAAAACCAGGTTTAACTCCGGATGCTAATGCTAAATATTATGCTGAAGTAGTTGTTGACCTTGACGTGATCGTAGAGCCTATGATTGCTGACCCGGATGTAAACAACGAAGATGTTTCTAAAAGATATACTCACGATACCATTAGAGACCTTTCCTACTATGGAGGAGAGAAAAAAGTAGACCTTGGTTTCGTAGGATCTTGTATGGTTCACAAAGGTGACCTTAAGATCGTTTCTCAAATGCTTAGAAACCTTGAAAAACAAAACGGTAAAGTAGAGTTTAGCGCACCGCTTGTAGTGGCTGCACCAACTTATAACATCATCGACGAACTAAAAGCGGAAGGTGACTGGGAACTGTTAGAAAAATATTCAGCATTTGAATTTAATGACAACGCTCCTAAAGGTGAAGCTCGTACAGAATACCAAAATGTAATGTACCTTGAGCGTCCTGGATGTAACCTTTGTATGGGTAACCAGGAGAAAGCTGCAAAAGGAGACACTGTATTGGCTACTTCTACCCGTCTTTTCCAAGGAAGAGTAGTGGAAGATTCTGAACGTAAAAAAGGAGAATCTCTATTGGCGTCAACTCCGGTTGTTGTACTTTCAGCGATTATCGGACGTATTCCTAATATTGACGAATATAAAGCAGCTGTTGAAGGAATTGATCTGACAACTTTTGTACCTTCTATTAAAGAGTTGACAAGCACAAGCGCTCACTAATACAATTCATAAATAAGTCGCAAGACTTTTGAAAATAATATAATTGAAAGATTTTAGTCCTTTAGGATTTAAAATCTTTCTTTTTTTGTTTAGAATGTTTCTATTTTAAGTGAAATACGATTTTTTTTCGATAAAATCACAAAAAAAGAATCTATTTTTTCTTAAATTGAAAGTTATAAAATCTCTTGGTTTTCTAATCAAAATAAGCCCTATTGATAGATTATAGGAACGTTTTTTGATGTATATAAATGATTATTCTCTTTATGAAATTCAAAGAGAGAGATACATTAACGGAAAAAAGAACTAAACTAAAATAAAATATGACTTTTGATATTGATATGATCAAAAAGGTGTATGAACGTTACCCAGAAAGAATTGCAGCCGCAAGACAAATCGTGGGAAAACCGCTTACACTTTCAGAAAAAATTCTTTACACCCACCTTTGGGAAGGGAATGCTACACAAGCACATGAAAGAGGAAACTCTTATGTAGACTTTGCTCCGGACAGAGTAGCGATGCAGGATGCAACAGCGCAAATGGCATTATTACAATTTATGCAGGCAGGAAAGGCAAAAGTAGCTGTTCCTTCAACCGCTCACGCAGATCACCTGATTCAGGCGAAAGTAGGAGCAGACAAAGATTTACAGGAAGGTATCAACAAAAACTCTGAGGTATTCAACTTCCTAAGCTCCGTATGTGATAAATACGGGATCGGATTCTGGAAACCGGGAGCTGGTATCATTCACCAGGTTGTATTGGAAAATTATGCCTTCCCAGGAGGAATGATGATTGGAACAGACTCTCACACTGTAAATGCAGGAGGTCTTGGAATGGTTGCCATTGGTGTAGGAGGTGCTGATGCAGTAGATGTAATGGCCGGAATGGCATGGGAACTTAAAATGCCTAAACTTATCGGAGTAAAATTAACCGGTAAAATGAACGGATGGACTTCTGCAAAAGATGTGATCTTAAAAGTTGCAGGAATCCTTACCGTAAAAGGAGGTACAGGATGTATCGTTGAATATTTCGGTGAAGGAGCAGAATCTCTTTCTGCCACCGGAAAAGGTACAATCTGTAACATGGGTGCTGAAATTGGTGCTACCACTTCTACCTTCGGATATGATGATTCTATGAGAAGATATCTTTCTGCAACCGGAAGACAGGATGTAGTAGACGCTGCTGATAAAATTGCTGAACATTTAACAGGTGATGCTGAAGTATATGCAAACCCTGAACAATATTTCGACCAATTAATTGAGATCAACCTTTCTGAACTAACACCTCACTTAAACGGACCTTTCACTCCGGACTTGGCAACACCCGTTGCAGAATTCAGAGCTAAAGCTGAAGCTAACGGATGGCCGCTTGAAGTTGAATGGGCTCTAATCGGTTCTTGTACCAACTCTTCTTACGAAGACTTATCAAGAGCAGCTTCTATCGTGGAAGACGCTGTTGCAAAAGGGGTAAAACCAAAAGCAATACTAGGAATCAACCCAGGTTCTGAGCAGGTGAAATTCACAGCAGAAAGAGACGGTTTCCTTGATTCTTTCAGAAAATTTGAAAATGCAAGAATCTTTACCAATGCTTGTGGACCTTGTATCGGACAATGGGACAGAGAAGGCGCTGAAAAAGGAGAGAAAAATTCAATTATTCACTCTTTCAACAGAAACTTTGCAAAAAGAGCTGACGGTAACCCAAATACCCACGCATTTGTAGCTTCTCCTGAAATGGTAGCCGCTGTAGCTATCTCAGGAAGATTAGACTTCAACCCGATTACAGATACTTTAACAAACGAAGCTGGTGAGCAGGTAAAACTTGACGAACCTAGAGGTTTCGAGCTTCCGTCTAAAGGATTTGCGGTAGACGATAACGGTTATCAGGCTCCATCTGAAGATGGTTCCAGCGTTGTGGTAAACGTAAGCCCAACTTCAGACAGACTTCAGTTATTGGAAGAGTTCCCGGCTTGGGATGGTAAAAATATTGAAGGAGCTAAGGTCTTGATCAAAGCTTTCGGAAAATGTACTACCGACCACATCTCTATGGCTGGTCCTTGGTTGAAATACAGAGGTCACCTTGATAATATTTCCAACAATATGTTGATTGGAGCTGTTAATGCTTACAATATGGAAACCAATAAGGTGAAAAACGAACTTACTGGTGAATATGGTGAAGTTCCGGCTGTACAGAGAGCTTACAAAGCGGCAGGCGTTCCAACTATTGTTGTAGGAGACCAGAACTACGGGGAAGGTTCTTCAAGAGAGCACGCGGCAATGGAGCCTAGACATCTTGGTGTAAAAGCTGTATTGGTAAAATCATTTGCAAGAATCCATGAGACCAACCTTAAAAAACAAGGAATGCTTGGAATCACTTTTGCTAATGAAGCAGATTATGATAAAATTCAGGAAGATGACACGGTTAACTTCTTAGATCTTGATCAGTTTGCTCCCGGAAAACAATTGACATTAGAATTTGTTCACGCAGACGGAACTAAAGATATCATCATCGCAAACCATACTTACAACGATCAGCAGATCGATTGGTTTAAGGCTGGTTCTGCTCTGAACCTGATTAAACAACAGGAAAAATAAGATTAATTGTTAGATCGATTAATACATAAAGGCGGCTTCAGTAGAAGTCGTCTTTTTTTGGAATAATACACCCTAAACAATTGTTCTATTTCTATTTTAGTCTTCCCAAAAGATTAGCTCTATAACTTTCTCCGATAGGAATTTCATGTTCAGGGAGTATGACTTTTTTGGTTCCAATACTTTTTATTTTATCAAGATTGACAATAAAAGACTTATGAATTCTTACAAATTGCTCTGAAAGCTGATTTTCCATCGATTTCAATGTATCTAAAACAATGTATTCTTCCGCTACAGTTCGGATATTCACATAATCTTTGATACTTTCAATATAAAGAATATCATTAAAGTCAATACGATGCTGCTGCCCGGAAGATTTAACAAAAAAGTGGGTATTTTCCTCTTCCTGAAAAGAAAAGCGCTCTTTAGCCTTCAAGGCACTTTTCTGAAAGCGTTCAAAAGATATAGGTTTCAGCAGATAATCAATAACATTATGCTCATAGCCTTCCAATGCATATTCCGAATAAGCTGTTGTCAGAATATATTTCTGTTTAACTCCCACAATCTTCATAAAATTGATTCCCGTAAGATCCGGCATCTGAATATCCAGAAAGATAAGATCCGAGTCGTTATTCTGAATATATTCTAAAGCCTCAATGGGATTCTCTGTAGAAAAAACCAATTCTAAAAAGGGAATCTTCTCCACATAATGCTCAAGAAGAGATAGAGCAAGCGGTTCGTCGTCAACAATAATGCATTTAATTTTATTCATTCCTTAAATCAATTTTCAAATCTACAATAAATTCAGTTTCTGAATCTGTTATAGTAAGCTCATGCTTTGGATACAGTATTTCCAGACGCTTTTTAACATTGCGGATACCAATCCCTGAAACAGTATCTTTTTCTCTGTTCTTTTTAAAGTTTAAAAGATAAAAATGCAGAATTCTATTCTCGTCAGAAATCATCATTTTAAAACCTTTCCCCCTAAAATCACCATGCTTAAAGGCATTCTCAACAAATGGAACAAGAATCATAGGAGAAATACTAAGCTGGGGATTATTTATCTTTTTCTCAATGATCAATAGTTCAGGTTCCCTGATTCGAAGCTTTTCAAGGCCAATTAAGCTGTCAATATATCCAATTTCCTTATCCAATGGAATCATATCCCGTTCCAGGTCTTTTGTACTGTATCTCAACAACTGGCTCAATTCTTCAATAGCAGGTAATGCTTTATCAGATTTTTGATAAACAAGCGAATAAATGTTATTAAGAGTATTGAAAATAAAGTGAGGATTGATCTGCGTTTTCAAAGCCTTCAGTTCTGCATTTTTCTTCTCCTCTACTAATTGTAACCTTTCTTCATTCAGAGAAGAATATATATTGAACAAACAAAAAACAGTACTTATAAATATAGACGTTAAACTGTTGTAAATATTATCAAAAAAGTAATATCCAAAATTCGTTCCTTCAGGATAGTTGCTTATACCTCCAAAATAAGGCAGCAAAACCTCATCTGTAAAATATCTTATCACTACAAAACAGGTTACGCTTATAGAAAAACCTATAATGGTTTTATAAAGTTTATTGATATCAAAAAAACGGGGAACAATAATAAAGAAGTTAAAATAAAAGCAAACTAAACTGGTCAGCAAATAGGTAAATTTAAACTCAATATGCTGTATGTCGTACACAAAATGAGGAACAATAATTGTCCCTACCAAAAACATGGCCCAGTAGAAAATATGGAGGAAAATCAATTGTTTTTGTTTCATAACACAAAAATAATTTTTCCAACGTATCCAGCACCCTGTTTTCGACAAACCCGGCAATTTTATCGATGAAAATAAATTCGAAGGGTAAATAATCCGCTTTGTCTAAAGGCTATTTTGAGATAACGCGACCAACAATACCTTTGCTTCAGAAAAGAAATCGATCATTATAATAATTCATCAAAAACAAAAACCATGAAAACCATTATTTATATTTTCTTACTTTGTCTTCCAACTTTTATTTTAGCACAAAAACAACCTTCAGAGTATTTCAAAAATCCAAAAACTAAGGTATTAGTGGTAGGCTCTTTCCACTTCGATTATCCTAATCTGGATGCTATCAAAATAAAAAAAGAAGATCAGGTTGATGTTTTATCTCCTAAAACGGCTCAGGAAGTAACGGAGCTTGTAGAATACATCAAACAATTCAAGCCAACAAAAATTGCCATCGAGGCATGGCCGGAATGGAATGCCAATGAAAAGCTAAAAGAATACAATAAAGGGAAATACAGAGATCAGAGGGATGAGCGTTTTCAACTGGCTATCCGTATTGCTAGCGAAATGAAGATCAATGAAATTTCAAGTATTGATGCCGGATCTATTTTGGAAGATCTTCAGGAAAAATTTGGTAAAACAGATTCTCTATTTTTTAAGAAAATCTCGCAGGATTACGATTTTAAAAGTGAAGACCCGGTTGCCCAGCAATTTGTTACCTTCTTTAAAAGTTCTGATCCAAAAAACTTCACTTCCTTGCTGAAAACATTTCAGTATATGAACAGTAAAGAAAGTCATCTTTATGGCTATGGAGCCTACCTGAGCGGAGATTTTAAACTGAGAGAACACGATGGTGCAGATATGCTTGCGCTGTATTGGTATAACAGAAATCTAAGAATGTTTCGCAATATTCAGAATATTCCTCACACTGCGGAAGACAGAATCCTTGTGATTGCCGGAAATGGCCATGCCGCAGTATTACGACAACTTTTTACCTATTCAGCAGAATATGATTTTGTAGAGTTTTCATCCCTGAAAGAATAAAATTATATAGATACTGTAACAAAATTCGATTTTGGGTGTCTAACTAAATAGAAGTAAAAAAACATTATGAGAAAAACTATATTCGCTTTATCACTCTTGAGTTCTATCTTTGCCTTCTCTCAGGAAAAGCAGAATAACACTCCTAAAGAGAAACAAATTGAAGGTGTTGTCATCACCAAAACTAAAAAAGCCGTTGAACAAAAGGCAGACCGTACTATTTTCGATTTTTCTGAACAACCTCAACTGAATAACGGAAACGTTCTGGAAGGAATTAAAAAACTTCCGGGACTTGTTGCAACCGATATTGCAGGAATGATGTATCAGGGAAAAGTGCTGGAAGTATACCTTAACGGAAGACCTTTAAACATCACGTCTAACGACCTGAATTCTTTTCTTGAAGGGATGCCTGCCAATTCTGTAGAAAGAATAGAAGTGATCACCCAGCCAGGTGCAGAATTTCCTGCTACTTCCGGAGGTGCGATCATGAATATTATTACGAATAAAAATGCTAATAAATACTTAACAGCAACGTATTCCGGAAACTATTCTTTTACCAATTATGATAAATACAGAAGCAGAACTACCAATTCTGTGAATTTAAATGCAAGAAATAAATATTTTGGTTGGCAGCTAAATGTAGGCCAGAATTATCGTGAAAGTATGCTTAACGGGCAACAGGATGAGCTTTTAAACAGTCATACGGATAGATATGGGCGCGGCTATTTTGCAAAATCAGGATTGACCTTTGATTTAGGACAAGATAGATTGTTATTAAACTACGATATCTATCACAACAATAACGACAACTACACACTAAGTAACGGCCACGGAGATCTACCTTTCAACAGAGATCTGAACGATTTAAGAGAAGCTTTTTATACGTCTTCGGATGTAGCTCATACAAATAATTTGAGACAGGAGGCTGTTGTAACGTATCAAAAACGTTTTGCTGACAAATCACAAAAACTGGATTTCCAATTTGGATATACAAGGTCTGACAGCAAATTTTCGCAGGACAACTTCTTTCAGGATGGTAATTTCGCACAAAGTCCATACTTACCCATCAATAGCGAACAGAGTGGTTTAAAAGACATTCTGAACAATAAATCGGTGATGAATATTGCCAACTTTAAAGTAGATTATGCTCAGCCTATCAAGCTTCTGGACGGAGGTAAAGTAAGTTTTGGTGGATTATATGAAAGACAGGATTATGATACGGAAAGTTTTGGATTAACGAACCTTAAGTATCAAAGACAAACCGCTTCTACTTATTTGGAGTTTCAGGCTAAACTGAAAAAGTTTGATTTCACATTAGGTTCCCGAGCGGAAAACTACGATATCTCAGGGATAACAAGATTTATTAAGGATAAAAAAGTGGTGGAAGCTGATTTAATTCCTTTTAATAAGTTTAAACTTTTCCCGAACGCAAGTATCCAGTATAACATGATGAGTCAGGTTAATGTTTCTGCGAATTATAACCGAAAAATCAGTTTGCCAAGTATTTCTGCCTTAAACCCGAATAACGTAACATTTGCAGGGCCAAGTACACAGGTAAATGGTAACCCGAATCTACAGCCTACAATTTTCGATAATTATGAAGTAAAAATTTCAGCTTTTGATTATGCATTTATTGGGTACAGCGTAAGTTCAGCAACCAATCAGGTAGCACAAATTATCAGAAAAGACGGAAGAAAGCTCTTCAATGAGCAGGTGAATATCTCTAATATGAAAATTCACAATTTCAACGTTGGATTACCGATTCCTTTTATGGTTTTCAGCAAACCTTTAAGTGAGATCATGAAATTTAATTTTAACCCTGATAAGATTAACTTCATGTATTTATATGCCGGTTATCAGAAGCATGAAATTGACAATTTGAATAATAAAGGTTTTTGGATCTTTAATATCATGACTCAAATTATTTTACCTAAAGATATAAAACTAACAGCCAACTACAGTTATTTGACTCCAAAGGCAGGCTATTTTTACTTCACTGCAGAGAAACCATTCAACAACTCGTTTGATCTTACACTAACGAAGAAGTTTATGAACAACCGTTTGACGCTTTCTGTTTTTGCTAATGATATTTTCAACGGTCAGGTAATGCAGGTAGTTTCTAATCCGCCACAAGGAACGCCTGTGATGATCAGCAGTAAGTATGATACGAGAAACTTCGGAATTTCTATCAACTATAAAATTCCAACGAAGAACAAACTGGCAAAAGAGGATTCAAGTATCCTAAACCAGACTAAAAAAGAAGATAATGGCGGCGTAATGCAACAGGGACAATAATCTTTCTTTATTATAAAATAGAACAGGCGGTAAAATAATTACCGTCTGTTTTGTATTGATGAATCTATTCTTATTAAATATTTTAAAAATCTATCGTCTGAAATCTCCAGTTCATGGTATCTACCAAAGTCAGCTGATTTAAATATACCGGAAGACTTGTAATAATTTTTAATGCTTGCAGAGCCATCATACTTCCTATTATTCCTGGCAGGGTGCCTAAAACGCCCAGACTGTCACAATCCGGAAGATCTTCTTCAAAAGGAGGTTCCGGGAAGATATCTCTAAGGTTTTTGCTTCCGTTATGGTTGAATACAGCGATCTGTCCTGAAAATCCGAGAATACTGCCGTATACCAAGGTTTTGTTAAGTTTCACACAGGTATCATTTACCAAATATCTTGTTGAAAAATTATCAGAACCATCAATGATAACATCGTACGTAGACAGAATATTCTCTGCATTTGATTCGTTTATCTTTTCTTCAATCGCAACAAATTTCACCTGATGATTGAGATTTTGCACAAATTTCTCTGCACTTTTCACTTTGGATATTCCTACACTATTTTCGGTATGAATAATCTGTCTGTTTAGATTATGAAGTTCTACAAGATCGAAATCGGCAACTCCTAACATTCCTACTCCTGCTGCGGACAAGTATTGTATAACAGGACTTCCCAGCCCTCCAGCTCCTATAACCAATACTTTTGAAGCTATGATTTTCTTTTGTCCCTCCAATCCTATTTCTTCAATAAATATCTGACGGCTGTACCTTGATAGATCGTCTGCTTTTCCCATTCTTTCCGTTCAATTTAAAAACCACTGTACACAGAATCCCAATCTTTCATTACCGGGTCATATCCTGATTGTCTGATCATCATTTTGATCTCTTCCATACTTCTTTCATCACTGGTTTCAAACTGTTCCAGAGATTCTTTATCTACAGCATATCCTCCGGGATTGGTTTTGGATCCGGCACTCATTGCAGTAGCTCCTAAAGACACGATATTATTTCTAAACACTTCGTTTTCTCTGGTAGAGATTGATATTTCAAGATCTTCATTCCAGATTCTGTAAGCACAGATCAATTGAAGCAGATCTTTGTCTTCCATAATGAAATTGGGTTCAATAATACCTTCTGCAGGTCTGAGCCTTGGAAACGAAACCGAAAATTTACTTTTCCAATACTGTTTTTGAAGGTAATCAATATGAAGCGCATTAAAAAAACTATCTACACGCCAATCTTCCAGCCCGAGCAAAACTCCCAGTCCTATTTTATGGATGCCTGCTTTTCCTATCCTATCCGGAGTATCTAAACGGAAGTGAAAATTAGATTTCTTTCCTTTCGGATGATATTCTTTATAGACCTCTTCATGATAAGTTTCCTGATACACCAAAACAGAATGTACTCCTTCCTGATGAAGAAGGCTGTATTCCTCTTCCATTAAAGGTTGTACTTCTATAGAGATATTGGAAAAGTGAGGTTTAAGCATCCGAACTGCATTTTGAAAGTAAGGAACACCAACTATTTTATTAGCCTCTCCACTTACCAACAGAACATGGTTTACCCCCATTGATTTCAAGACTGAAGCTTCAATCATGAGCTCTGTATCAGAAAGGGTTTTTCTCTTTAAATGATTATCCAAGCTGAATCCACAGTACGTACAGATATTCTGACATTCATTACTGAGATATAAAGGAGCATACAGTTGAATGGTCTTTCCGAAGCGTTTTTGTGTCAGTGATCGGGTCATTTTTGCCATCAGTTCCAGTTCCTGTGAAGCAGCTGGGGAAAGCAGGTTCAAAAAGTCTTCTATTGTTTTATTTTTTTTCTGAAGGCTGTTATGAACTTCTGATAAACTTACTTTATCGACCCTATTTTTTATTTCATTCCAGTCGTATTTTTCAAAAACGTCTTTAAAGCTGTTCATTTTTCTGGTTTTATTCGAATAAAAATGAAGTAAGCGGACTGGATGCTTCGGCATGATTGGCAATTGCTCCTAATCCTGATTCAAAAGCCCTTCTTCCGGCAATAACTCCTTCTTTGAAAGCAATAGCCATATTAACCGGATTTCCGGCCACAGCAATTGCGGTATTAACAAGAACGGCGTCAGCCCCCATTTCCATAGCTTTAGCAGCATCAGACGGGGCTCCAATTCCAGCATCTACTACCACAGGCACGTTACTCTGACTGATAATTATTTCTAGAAAGTCTAAAGTTCTCAATCCCTTATTTGTCCCAATGGGAGCTCCTAATGGCATTACAACTGCTGTCCCTGCATCTTCGAGACGTTTACACAATACAGGGTCTGCATGAATGTAAGGCATCACCACAAATCCTAATTTAGCAAGTTCTTCTGTCGCGTAAAGGGTTTCTATCGGATCGGGAAGTAAATATTTAGGATCTGGGTGAATTTCCAGTTTTACCCAGTTGGTTTCGAGGGCTTCTCTGGCCAATTGTGCTGCCAATACAGCTTCTTTTGCCGTTCTGGCTCCAGAAGTATTGGGTAAAAGGTGCACGTTTGTTTCTCGTAAAGAATCCAGCAAATCATCTTCTGCTGATTGTGCATCGATTCTTTTGAGTGCCATTGTTACCATATCTGTTCCTGAAGCGATAACAGATGAGGTCATATCTCTAAGACTTCCGAATTTTCCTGTCCCCAAAAACAGTCTGGATTCAAAAGTTCTTCCTGCTATAACTAATTGTTGATTATTCATATCATTGCTTTTTTTAAATCATTAATAATGGATGGCTTCTTTGTTATTTCTCCGGAAATGGAAGCTCCATAGATCCCGATTTCTTGTAAAATGTGAAGGTCTTCAAGGGTAACGCTGCCTATTGCAAAAATCTTGGGAATCACTATTGAACGTTCTTTTAGACTCTCAATGATAGATTGATAGCCTTCAAATCCTAAAACAGGGCTCAATTTTTCTTTGGTATTGGTAAATCTCAACGGTCCAAGTCCGATATAATCACAGGATTCGTTGATCCTTTGAATAACATCATCAAGCGTGTTGGCTGTACCTCCGATAATTTTGTTTTCACCCAGGATCATTCTTGCCTGTTCAATAGGAGTATCGTCCAAACCGAGGTGAACACCATCCGCATCAATGTTTTTTGCCAACTGAACATGATCGTTGATAATGCATACCGACTGATATTCTGCACAAAGTTTTTTTGATATTTCACAAAGGACGGCTAGTTCATGCTCAGGAGCATTTTTCCATCGGACCTGTATCCATTGTATTCCATGATCTAGAGCTTTGCGGATATTAGTTTCCTGTTCCTGTTGTGTGTTTCCCTGTGATATGTATTGTAATTTTTCCATATGCCTATGAATGTAGAATTACTTTTTAATTTCTATTTTTATCTTTTTCGGCTGATCTATAAATGATGTTCTTCCTACATTCTCTAAAAACCCGTAAGGCATCTTCATTTTCCCAGATTGCTCCCAGTAAAGCGACTCCGTCGGCACCAGCATCTAGAACCATCTCTATATTATCAGAAGCAATTCCTCCCAACGCTATTAATTTCACATCAGAGTTTTCTTTATGGTTTACACTCTCCATAACCGTTGAGTTTTCGCCATATCCTTTTTTAGAAATACTGGGAAAGAACGGGCTTATAAAAGCATATTCCCATTCTTTTCCCAATGTATTGTAGGTTGTAATATCATGTACAGAAGTTGAAAGAATGTTTTCCCCCACAAATCTTCTGCATATTCCCTCCTGTCGATCCGGCTCTCTAAAGTGAAATCTTGAAATACCATACCTTTCCCCCAATTCATGATGGTTATGAAGAACCAATTGAGGATAAAATGAAGCATCAATCTTATCGATAAAACGAATCATTTCATGTCGGCTTATTCCAGGTTTTCTGATATGGAGCAAATCCAGACCTTCCTGAAACAATTGATTGATAATCTCTGCTTCATAGGAAACGATCTTCTCAGGAGTGATGACAAGGATCATATATAGATTTCTTTTCCTTTTTCAATGAATTCCTGTGACTTATCCAGCATTCCTTTTTCTGCAGATTCACGAATTTCCTGTGTAATTTTCATTGAACAGAATTTAGGACCGCACATTGAGCAGAAATGTGCAATTTTAGCACCGTCAGCAGGAAGGGTTTCATCATGGTATGATCTTGCTGTATCCGGATCTAAGGAAAGATTAAACTGGTCTTCCCATCTGAATTCAAATCTTGCTTTACTCAATGCATTATCCCTGTACTGTGCTCCCGGATGTCCTTTTGCCAAATCCGCAGCATGAGCTGCCAGCTTATAAGTAATAACTCCAACTTTTACATCTTCTTTATTCGGAAGACCCAAATGTTCTTTCGGGGTTACATAGCAAAGCATCGCACATCCGAACCATCCGATCATGGCAGCTCCAATTCCGGAGGTAATGTGATCATATCCAGGAGCGATATCCGTTGTCAAAGGGCCTAATGTATAGAAAGGAGCTTCATGACATTCTTCCAATTGTTTTTCCATATTTTCTTTGATCATATGCATTGGAACGTGGCCAGGACCTTCAATCATCACCTGTACGTTATGTTTCCAGGCGATTTTTGTCAGTTCGCCTAAAGTTTCCAGTTCTGCAAATTGAGCCGCATCATTGGCATCTGCAATAGAACCGGGACGAAGACCGTCTCCTAACGAGAAAGCCACGTCATATTTTTTCATGATCTCACAGATTTCTTCGAAATGGGTGTACAAAAAGCTTTCTTTATGATGAAACAAGCACCATTTTGCCATGATAGATCCTCCTCTTGATACAATTCCTGTTACTCTATTGGCTGTCAAATGAATATAACGCAATAAAACACCGGCATGGATCGTGAAATAAGACACTCCCTGCTCCGCCTGTTCAATCAGCGTATCTCTGAATATTTCCCATGTAAGATCTTCAGGAACTCCTTTTACTTTTTCCAAAGCCTGATAAATAGGAACGGTACCAATGGGAACAGGACTATTTCTAATGATCCATTCTCTTGTTTCATGAATATTCTTTCCGGTTGAGAGATCCATAATCGTATCTGCTCCCCATCGGCAAGCCCACACCGCTTTTTCAACTTCTTCTTCAATACTGGATGAAACAGCACTGTTTCCGATATTGGCATTAATTTTTACTAAAAAGTTTCGCCCAATAATCATGGGTTCGCTTTCCGGGTGATTGATATTGTTTGGAATAATGGCTCTTCCGGCAGCAATTTCGTCTCTTACAAACTCCGGAGTAATTTTTCCTTTTGGAGTGTTAGCACCAAAGCTGTGCCCGGCATGTTGGAATGCCATTTCCTTTGAAACGGTGCCCAACTGTTCTATTTTTTGATTTTCTCTGATAGCCACATATTCCATCTCAGGGGTAATGATTCCCTGTTTTGCATAATAAAGCTGGGTAAGTTCTTTACCTTCCTGTGCTACTTTTGGCTTGTGGTCATATGAAAAACGCAGTTCATCAAGGCGGGAATCTGCTAAACGGGCCTTTCCATATTCCGAAGTGATTCCTTCCAGGATATTGACGTCATTTCTGTCAAGAATCCATTGTTCTCTGATTCTTGGAAGCCCTCTCTGGATATCAATTTCTGCATTTACGTCTGTATAAGGTCCTGAGGTGTCATAAATGGTCACCGGAGCATTATTTTCAAAACTTCCATTGGTAAGCTTGGTTGGGCTAAGCTGTATTTCACGCATTGCTACATTGATTGGGTGAATTTTTCCTTCAACGTAGATTTTCTTTGAGTTCGGAAATGGCGAACATGTAATTGAATGAGCCATAGATATTGGTATTAAGTATGAGAATTAACCGCCCTGAGTGGCAGTAATGATTAAAACTGAATCTTTGTCGTTAAGGATGGTTTCTGCCCAGGCAGACAGCGGAATAATACGATTGTTAAGAGCGACAGCAATTCCCTTCTTCTTTCCGGGAAGTTCAATAGCTAATAATGCTTCCAGATTTTCAGGAAGTACATCGAATGTTTTTCGGGTGTGGTTGATTATAAGTTCCATTCCTAATGATTTATATACACTTTAGGAATGGCCATTATTGTACAATAGAATGCACAGCAAAAGTCATCTGCTTTTCCCTACGCTGGTATGATCCAGATCAGGTTCAAAGGGTAAAGTCTCAGTCTGTTGGTAACAGACACCCCTAAAGTCTGGGACGAAGTTAGACATTTTTTCAGAATGGGCAAAATCTGAAAATGATTTTAAACAAAAAGCCCATTTCAATTTCAGAAACGGGCATTATTGATATTTAAACCAAAGAATATTTTAGTAAAAAAGCTTTAAGCGGCCATTATTATATTGGTTGGTCCAAGACAATTCTTTTGTAGAACTTACCTGTCCAGAGTAATCAAACTCTTTTATAATTTGCTTTTGAAAATTATTTTTAGATAATGACAAATAAAAATAATCTGTAAAAATTCCAAGATTTTTAAATGGATTTTGAGCCCCATCAAAATTACTAAACTGTAATTCCTGAGTTGTCTTAAAGACCATACTGTTATGTCTTTCTACCCTAACCGCTTTTTCTAAGTTTCCCACACTGTTATAAGTGAATTTCTCTAGAAATGTTAAAACATAATCATCCGGATCTGTAGAATCATAAGGCAAATTTGGGAATTCTGTCAAAATTTCTATAAGCCTTCCTGAGGTATCATAAGTATATGTCAAATGCTTTTCCTGTTGGATATTATAAGTTGAAGGAATGACAGATTTTATGATTCTTCCAAGATTATCAAAATCAAATTTTCTTTCATTCAATTGAACATTAAATGATGGATCAGAGCTATAATCATCTATGACAGCAGTATTTCCTGTATAAGTTACTTTAGTATAAATCAGATTCGTAAAATGATTCAGTCCTCCTGAAGCTCCTGACGACAGTACAACACCTCCATTTTTCTTAGTAACTCTACCTTGAGAATCATATTCGAACATATAATTTTGTTCCAATCCATTAAAGACAGGTGACAAAACAGGATAATTCCACGATATTTTACTTGTATTTTCAGTAATCGTCTGTTCTGAATGATCAACTGGCAATTCATCATTGTCTGAACAAGATGCCATAGCCAGCAACGTGGCTAATAAAAGTGATTTGAATTTCATGGTATAGTTTTATGATATGTTATTCTTCACAAGCTCTCCAGATCGCGTCATTCTGCGGAACAGGAGCTATGATCTCAATATTTTCTTTGGTAACGGGATGAACAAATTCCAGTTTTCTTGCATGAAGATTGATTCCTCCGTCAGGATTGGACCTTGGAGCTCCATATTTCAGATCTCCTTTAATGGGCACTCCTGTTTTAGATAGTTGTGCACGAATCTGATGATGTCTTCCGGTTTCAAGGTCGATTTCGAGAAGAAGATAATTATCCAGTGTTTTAATCACATGATAGGTAAGAATAGCTTCTTTTGCTCCTTCTGTAGCTTTAGGGAAAACGATCGCCTTATTATTCTTTTCGTTTTTCTTCAGATAATGCACCAATCTTTGAGTTTGCGGAATCATCTCTTTCCCTACAACCGCCCAGTAAGTCTTCTTTACTTCACGGTTTTTCACCATTTGAGTAAGGCGGGAAAGTGCTTTGGATGTTTTAGCATAGATAACCAACCCAGAAGTCGGGCGGTCTATACGATGAACCAAGCCGAGAAAAACATTTCCCGGCTTAGCATCTCTTATTTTAATAAAGTTTTTGATCGATTCTAATAGTGATTCATCGCCGGTTTTATCGCCCTGTACAAGCTGACCAACCTTTTTGTTAATCACCATAAGATGGTTGTCTTCATATATGATCTGCTCCTTCATACGCTTCCTGCCTATCTTTTTCTATTTGACATTGAGAGGATAATTCCACCCAGAAGACCGATCGTTTTCACGGATGAAAGCTTTGAATCTTCAGGTAAAAAAGCTCCAAATACACAAACGGCAGCAGCAGCATACATAGCATACACAAAATTTCTATTGGTAAGCAAAGGTGCCTGAATAAAGAAACTTGCTCCTATCAAAACATAGAAAACTTTTCTTGAAAGTAAATGATTGATATCCTCGGAAAATAAATTGAACCACCCCACCGCAAGACAAATTAATGCGGCAATGGATAAAATTCCCTGGATAGATTGTTGTTGATTTTGCATTGATTAATAACTTTCGTTTTCGTTCGGAAATTCCACGCTCTTTACATCTTTTACATATTGAGCAACAGCCCCTGTAATTTCTGTGTAAAGATCAAGATATCTTCTCAAAAATTTCGGACTGAAACCTTTGTTCATTCCTACCATATCATGATATACTAAAACCTGTCCGTCGCAGTCTGCCCCCGCACCAATTCCAATAGTTGGAATAGAGATGCTTTCCGTTACTTTTTTAGCCAATTCTGCCGGAATTTTCTCTAAAACAACAGAGAAACAGCCTAATTCTTCCAAAAGTTGTGCATCAGCGATCAGTTTTTCAGCTTCTGCTTCATCTTTAGCTCTTACTTTATATGTTCCGAATTTGTAAATAGACTGTGGTGTTAATCCTAAATGTCCCATTACCGGAATTCCTGCATTAATGATCTTCTTGATAGATTTGGAGATCTCTTTACCTCCTTCAATCTTCACTGCATGAGCGCCTCCTTCCTTCATCATTCTTACGGCAGATTCCAGAGCTTTTTCAGGATTACTCTGATAAGTTCCGAAAGGTAAATCTGCTATAACCAAGGCCCTGTCAGTACCTCTCACAACACTTTGAACATGATAGATCATTTGGTCCAGAGTAATAGGTAATGTAGTTTCAAAACCTGCCATTACATTTGCTGCAGAATCCCCAATCAAAATAGCATCTACTCCACCTGCATCTACCATTTTTGCTGTGGTAAAATCATAGGCAGTAAGCATTGTAATTTTTTCCTTGTCGAATTTCATTTTACGCAAGGTTTCAGTCGTAACTTTTTTAATTTCAGAGTGAACAGACATAATTTATCTATTTTTAAAAGTTAAAAAGTCGGCCTGTAGCCGACTTAAATTTTTATATGATTTTTATAAAACTACGTGACCGAGTTTCATGAGTTTATCGTGATTTAGAATCTTGATATTTCTTCCGTCTACTTCAATCAGGCTATCCTGTTTGAATTCTGAGATCAGTCGGATGGCACTTTCTGTAGCAGTACCGATGATGTTGGCAATTTCTTCTCTTGTTAAAGAAATTTTGATAAATCCTTCAGGATCTACTCCCAGCTTCTGTTCTAAAAGCAAAAGGATTTCCGCCAGTCTTTCTCTTACTGTTTTCTGAGCTAAGAAAGTAATAGTGTTGGAAGATTCTCCCAATTCGTACGAAATTTTCTGAAGCATTACGAAAGACAGCTGTGGATCTACCTCCAAAAGATACATGAATATATCTGCAGGTAAGAATACGCACTCAATGTCTGTCATAGCTTCTGCTTTGGCCTGGAAATTTTCCCCGCAAAGCAAAGAACGATAGCCGATGATATCCCCTTCTTTGATAAATCTTAAAATCTGGTCTTTCCCGAAGGCACCCGATTTCGAAAGTTTAGCGGCTCCTTTTTCAAGAACAAACACTCCTTTCGGAGTTTCTCCATCCTCAAAAATAGTATCGTGTTTCTGAAAACTCAATCTTTTTTTACCGTTAATATATTTTTCAAAATCTGCGCTAGAAAGTCTTTCCTTAAATGATTTATCATTAAAAACTCTGGCGAACCTCTCTTCAATTGCTATCTGTTGTTCCTGCGGCATTTTATATGATATTTATCACAAAAATAGAACTTTTTAACACGATAAACAAAAAAAATTGTTATAATTTTGTAGTTCAATATTTTATGGGGTGAGCGAGAACTGTTTTCATTGTGGTCAAGGTATCGAAAAAGAGAGAATTTTATTTGACGAAAAGACTTTCTGTTGTAATGGATGTAAATCTGTTTATGAGATTCTGAATTTAAATAATTTAAGTAATTTTTACGAACTGAATAAAGGAGCCGGAATTCGTCCTGGTGATGAGAATTCTACTCAGTTTGATTATTTGGACACACCGGAGATCTTTGAAAAAGTTACAGATTTCTCGGAAGGAAACACCAGTCTTGTTACGTTTAAAATTCCTGTAATTCACTGTTCTTCTTGCATCTGGCTATTGGAAAGCCTTCATACGTTGAATGAACATATCAAATATTCTCAGGTTAACTTCACCAGAAAGACCTTACAGGTTTCATTCAATCATAACGATCTAAAATTAAGCGAACTAGCTAATTTTTTAACCAACCTGGGTTACAAACCTGTCATCAGTCTTGAAACTGCTGAAAAAAATGTTGATCATCTGGATAAATCACTTCTTGTAAAATTTGCCATTGCAGGTTTTGCTTTTGGAAACGGAATGTTTCTGGCATTCCCGGAGTATGTAGGAGGTGAAGATTACTGGATGGAACATTATAAAGGGCTCTTCAGAACATTGATGTTCCTATTAGCCTGCCCTGTTGTTTTCTACTCTGCTTCAGACTATTATAAATCTGCATGGTACGGTTTAAAAAATAAAATTGTTAATATTGATGTTCCTATTGTACTGGGAATATTCGTTCTTTTCGGAAGAAGTATCTATGAGGTAGTTACAGATTACGGTCCGGGATACTTTGATACACTTTGCGGGCTTCTTTTCTTCATGCTGATGGGGAAAATATTCCAGAAAAGAACATACAGTGCCCTTTCTTATGACAGAGACTACAAATCATTCTACCCTATTGCTGTTACGAAAGTAGATTTTGAAGGAAAACAGGACAACATTCTTCTTTCGGAAGTAAAAGTAGGTGACAGAATCTTAGTAAGAAACCAGGAAATCATCCCGGTAGATGCCATTTTGATTAACGGAGAAGGAAATATCGACAACAGTTTCATCACTGGAGAAAGTGAAAGCATCAGCAAACAGCCTGGTGATAAAATATTTGCAGGAGGAAAACAGATTGGCTCTTCTTTGGAACTGGAAGTGATCAAGGATGTTGACCAGAGCTACCTCACCCAGTTATGGAATAAAGAAGCGTTTAAGAAACACGAAACGGGGCTTGACACCCTTACCAACAACATCAGTAAATATTTCACCTTCATTATTTTAGGCATTGCAGTAGCTTCTGCAATCTACTGGTCATTTATCGATCTTGAGAAAATGTTCCAGGTTATTTCCGCCATTTTGATCATTGCCTGCCCATGTGCGCTTGCATTGTCTGCACCATTTACTTTCGGGCACATTATGAGGATTTTAGGTCGAAATAAGTTCTACGTAAAAGATACTTTAACGATTGAAAAAATCGCTAAACTGGATACGATTGTTTTTGATAAAACAGGGACTATTACCCACCGAAAAAAATCCAATATCAAATACGAAGGAGCAGAAATTAACGAATTTGATTTACTGAATATCAAAACGTTATTAAAAAACTCAAACCACCCGCTTTCAAAATCGTTATATGAATTCATTGAAGTAAGTGATGATTATTACCCAGTGGAGAAATTCGTAGAGACTTCCGGAAAGGGATACGAAGCTCAGGTAAGAGGTAATCTTTACAAAATCGGTTCCGCACGTTACAACAACCAGGAACCTAAAAATCTTGAAACAGCCGTTTACATCAGTAAAAATGATCAGTTTGTAGGAAAATTCATCTTTAAAAATGAATATCGTCCGAAACTGAAAGAGCTTTTCAACAAAATTTCCAACTACAAAGTTTTCATTCTGAGTGGAGACAATTCTTCGGAAGAAAACCAGCTTAAAGAGCTTATTCCAAACTATAAAGGAATGGCCTTCAACCAAAGCCCGGAAGACAAACTGAATTACATTAAAAACCTTCAGGATCAGCACATGAGAGTCGCCATGCTTGGTGACGGACTGAATGATGCAGGAGCGTTAAAACAGAGTAATGTAGGTATTGCCATTGCAGACGACACCAACAGTTTTACGCCATCTTCTGACGTGATTATGAATGGAGAAAAGGTAGTGACTCTGGACAATTATCTGAATGTTTGTAAGGGTTCTATCACTATTGTGAAAATGACATTTATAATCAGTTTTCTTTACAACATCATCGGGTTAAGTTACGCTGTTACAGGACATATGCATCCTCTTTTTGCTGCGATCATCATGCCAGCGAGTTCAATTACCGTGGTAACCTTTACGACAGTTTCAACCTGGATTTTGGGACGTAAATATTTCAAAAAACAAGCTTAAACGCCCTTATTTAGACTGATTTTAAATTAGCTGAAATCGGCATTTCGTGATGAATGTCATTATTTTTCACTAAATTTGAACCCCGAAAATAGGTTAATTTTGTTGTCCAATGGATATTCTATATTTAATGATCCTCTGCAGTGTTTCTTTAGCTGCGATTTTCTTGGTCGTATTTATAGTGTATGCCCGAAAAGGACAGTTTGAAGATGATGAATCTCCTGCTGTCAGAATCCTTTTTGATGATGGAAAAATCAAAGAAAAAGATGAAAGCGGCGACAAAACTAAAGACGAAAAAGAAATAGGAGAAAATAATAAAAATTGAGAAAAATAGTGAATAGTTGATATGGAAACACAAAAGTTTAGTTATGACAATAGTATTGTCCGTGCGTTCCTTTATGCGACCTTAGTTTTCGGTCTCATAGGATTTACGTTCGGGCTTACGGCGGCATTAATGCTTTTCTACCCGGAATTACCTGAATTCTTCTTCGGGACAGATGATACAACCATTAAAAGTTTGGCATCTGGTAATATTCAAGGGTTAATAAACACTCATGGTGCATTTGGTTTTGGTAGAATCAGAATGTTGCACACCAATACAGTAATCTTTGCATTCGTTTGTAACATCGTTTACACGGGTATTTATTACTCATTACAAAGATTATTAAAAACAAGAATGTACAGTGATACATTATCTTGGTTACATTTCTGGACTTGGCAGTTTATGATCGTTGCTACGTTCGTTACATTCTTTATGGGGATCAATACCTCTAAAGAATATGCTGAACACGAGTGGCCGATCGACATATTGATTGCTTTCTCATGGATCATTTTCGGGATCAATATGTTCCTGACTATTTCAAAAAGAAGAGTGAGACACCTTTATGTAGCAATTTGGTTCTACATCGGTACTTGGATTGCGGTAGCAATGCTTCACATCTTCAACAACCTTGAAGTACCTTTATCTTTCACAGGCTGGAAATCTTATTCAGCATATGCAGGGGTAAAAGATGCAATTGTACAGTGGTGGTACGGGCACAATGCGGTAGCATTCGTATTGACAACACCGGTTCTTGGTTTAATGTATTACTTCCTTCCGAAGGCTGCAGACAGACCGGTATTCTCTTATAAACTGTCTATTATTCACTTCTGGTCATTAATTTTCGTATATATCTGGGCTGGTCCTCACCACCTTCAGTATACAGCTCTTCCAGCTTGGGCTCAGGCGGTAGGAACAGGTTTCTCTATCATGCTTATTGCACCATCTTGGGGAGGTATGTTAAATGGTCTTCTTACACTAAGAGGAGCTTGGGATAAAGTAAGAGAAAATCCTATCCTTAAGTTCTTCGTAGTAGCTGTTACTTGTTATGGTATGGCAACGTTTGAAGGTCCGCTTTTAGCAACTAAAAACATCAACAAAATTGGTCACTTTACAGACTGGGTTATCGGTCACGTACACTTAGGAGCTCTTGGATGGAATGGTTTCATGGCATTCGGGGTTATCTATTACCTAATACCAATTATGTGGAGAACAAAACTTTGGTCTGTAAAATTAGCTAACTGGCACTTCTGGTTAGGAACTCTAGGAATTATTTTCTATGCAGTACCAATGTATATTTCAGGATTCACACAAGGATTAATGTGGAAGCAGTTCAACCCAGACGGAACCCTATTATGGAAAAACTGGTTGGATACTGTAACAGCTATTATCCCTTACTTCAAAATGAGATTCGTAGGAGGTTTATTCTATATCTCAGGAGCAATCCTAATGATTGTAAACGTAATCGCTACAGTAAGAAAAGGATCATTCCAAAAAGAAGTTCCTGCTGAGGCTCCTGCGTTGGCAAACATCAGTAAAAACAGAAAAGAAGGAGAAGGTACTCACCTTTGGCTGGAAAGAACTCCGGTATTACTAGGTATTTTATCTTTCTTCACCATTTCAATCGGTAGTTCCATTGAAATTATCCCTACACTATCTCTTAAGAAAAGTGTACCTACCATTTCTGCGGTAAAACCTTATTCACCGCTTGAACTTGAAGGTAGAGATATCTATATCCGTGAAGGATGTAACGCTTGTCACTCTCAAATGGTAAGACCGTTCAGAGATGAGATCGTAAGATTCAACGGTAAAAACGGACAATACTCTAAAGCTGGAGAATTCGTATATGACAGACCATTCCTATGGGGTTCTAAGAGAACAGGACCGGATTTACATAGAGAAGGAGGCAAAAACCCAAGTTCTTGGCACTACAAGCACATGTATAACCCAAGATCTACTTCTGCAGGTTCTATCATGCCACGTTACCCTTGGTTGATCGCTACTGATTTAGACAGAACTAAAATGGTAGACAAAATGAAGTTGATGAAGAATGTATTTGATGTACCTTACACTAAGGCTCAAATTGATTCTGCAGACAAATGGGCAAACAACCAGTCAGCGAAAATTGTAAAAGATATCTTCTCTGAAGCAAATGACTTGAAAGAGGCATATGCTAAAAAACCTCAGGGAGAACTAGAGAAAAAAGAAATTGTAGCTCTTATTTCTTATCTTCAGAGACTGGGAACTGATATCAAGACAACTGAAATCAAAACAGCAAGTAATAACTAAAAACATTAAAAGGTTCATATGATTCCTCAGAACTTTAAAGATATATTATCCAATACAGAAAATGCTGGTCTCTACCAGACCCTGGCTCTAATTTTCTTTATGCTGTTCTTCGTAGCTCTAGTGATCTATGTTTTTAGCAGACCTAAAAAATATTACAAAGAGGAAGAAGAAGCACCACTTGGGGATGATGAAGATGACAATTTTAATTTAAAAAATTAAACTATTTTTATGAAACAAAGAACACCTGTTATCGTAAACATCTTAATAATAATAGGACTTTTAATAGTTTTTTATTATTTATTTGTACAGAGCTACGCGTTCCTAGGTTCGCCTTACTTCTGGGGAACAGTTGTGATCGCTGGTATCTTAGCTTACATTCACAGTGCTATTGGAGATTTGATTGAAAACAACAAATTCAAAAAATTATCTCCGGAAGAAAAAGCAGCGTATTTGGCTGAAAAGAAAGTTCCTTTCTTAAAAAGAATGTATGATGCAGCATTCAAAAAGCAATCTGAAACTGAGGAGAAAGATATCCTTATCGACCACGGTTTCGACGGAATTATGGAGTTGGATAACCAATTACCGAAATGGTGGGTAGGTTTATTCTATTTTGGGACTGCTTTTTGTATTGTATATATCGCAGCGTTCTCTTTCACAGATTTCGCTCACCCGCTAAGCGAATATGATAAAGAATATAAAGAACAACTTGCAAGTATCGACAAGTATATGAAAGAACAACCTCCTGTAACTATTGAGTCAGCTAAATATTCTGCTGATAATATCGCTGCAGGTGAAGAGATCTTCAAAACAACTTGTATTTCTTGTCACTCTGAAGGAGGAAGAGGAGGTATCGGACCAAACCTTACCGATAACTACTGGCACAACCAACCTGAGAAAACATTGTTCAAAAACGTATTCCACGTTGTAGAAAATGGTGTAGCAGGAACTGCAATGCAGGCTTGGGGTAAAAATGGGGTTTTAACAGGAGCTGATATCCAAAATGTAGCAGCATATGTTTACCACATCAACCAGGAACAGAAACCAATTACTCCGGCTCAGGGAGGTGCTCCACCATATGGTGAAGAAGCTCACTGGGAAAAAGAATAATTTAAAATTAGAAAATATATGAAAAAAACATAATTTGTTATTACCTTAAAAATAGTAACGAATTATGTTTTTTCTTTTTTAAAACCTATACAGATATGTCAGACATAGAAGAAATAGAAGTACGCGGTGGACAGGGACAGGTTCTGGACCCTGAGACTTACAGAGATTCTATTGGGACAATGGAGCAATCCGGAAAAAGAAGATGGGTGTTTCCAAGAAAACCAAAAGGGAAATACACCAACTACAGAAACATTGTAAGCTACCTTCTACTCATTATTTACTTTTCATTACCGTTCATCAAAATCAATGGTAACCCGTTATTATTATTCAATGTAATAGACAGAGAATTTTTCATCTTTGGGCAGCCATTCTATCCACAAGACTTTTTTATCCTTACTTTAGGAGCTATTGCATCCTTAATCTTTATTATCGTTTTTACGATTGCATTCGGAAGAATTTTCTGCGGGTGGATTTGCCCTCAGACAATTTTTATGGAATCGATCTTCCGTAAAATCGAATATTTGATTGAAGGAGACAGAAATAAGCAAATGAAGCTGGACAGACAGGAGTGGAACAGTGAAAAGATCTGGAAAAGAAGCTTAAAATGGACTGTTTACATTGTCATTTCATTGATCATTACTCACTTTATGTTCATGTATATTGTGGGGTATGAAGAAGTATTTAAAATTGTTTCCGAAGGACCATTTACCCATCCTACCAATTTTATCGTAATGATTCTTCTTACCGGAGCATTCTATTTTGTATTTGCATGGTTCAGAGAGCAGGTTTGTACATTAGTTTGTCCTTACGGTAGACTTCAGGGAGTATTGATAGACAAAGATACCATCAACGTATTTTACGATTTCAAAAGAGGAGAAGGAAGATCCAAATGGAGAAAAGGAGAAGATAGAAAAGCAGCAGGAAAAGGAGACTGTATCGACTGTCATCAATGTGTAGTCGTATGTCCAACAGGAATTGACATCAGAGACGGCCAACAGCTTGAATGTATCAACTGTACCGCTTGTATTGATGCCTGTGATGAAGTGATGGAAAAAGTAGGTCTTCCAAAAGGATTGGTAAGATATGCTTCCGAGAACGAAATTGAACAGCAAACACCATTTAAGTTTACGGGAAGAATGAAAGGATTCTCTATATTCTTACTGCTTCTTGTAGGATTCCTTGGGTACTTGTTATACAGCCGTGGTGAAATGGAAGCTAAATTCATTAAACCAGCCGGAAGTACATTCTTTGTGAGAGATAATAAGATTATCAATACTTATAACTATACCTTCCTGAATAAAACCAACGAAAAGAAAATTGTTACCATTAAGGTAATCAGCCCTTCTCACGGTGAGATCACATATAGTGCATCAAGCAAAATTCAGGTAGACAGAGATAAAATTTCAAAGGGAACCATCAATATCAGCTTCCCTGAAGATGAAATGAAACTCTCTAAACAAAATATTACTATTGGTGTTTACGATATGAAAGGCAAACTGATAGATTCTTATCAAACCTATTTCGAAGGACCATTTAAACTACAATTTTAATTTAATAAGATGAAGAACTTTAGTTGGGGACACGGCGTTGTAATTGCATTATTAGCATTTATAGTTTTTATATTATCCATGATGTTTCTTTTCCCGAACGGACAGAAAAACTCGGAAATGGTTACCGACAATTATTATGAAGAAGAGCTGAAGTATCAGGATGTAATTGATGCTAAAAAGAAAGCCGATGATCTTCAGGAGAAACCTGTTTACAGCCAGGATAAAAACGGAATAAAAATCACTTTTCCAAAAGAGTACGATAACTCTAATACTACGGTAAAATTTGTTTTGAACAGAACCGACGATCAGAATTTAGATATTAAAAAATCTGTACAGCTTGATGCCTCAAAGTCATTTGTAATCCCTTCTCAGATACTGAAAGTTGGAAATTACACACTAAGACTTACATGGACAAAAGACAAAACAGACTATAGAATGGATTATGATGTGATATGGAAATAGGACTTGTTATATCGGCTATTGCTTTAGGCTTTGCTTCCGGCTTTCACTGTATCGGAATGTGTGGTCCTATTGCTTTATCGATGGGATTAACAAAAAAACAGGCTGCCAATTTCTATCTTCAAAATCTTACCTACCAATTTGGCAGAATTTTCACTTATGCCTTATTGGGTGGCATTTTGGGGATCATAGGACAAGGGTTTGAAATGGCAGGATTTCAGCAGTATTTGACCATTACAGCAGGGATTCTATTGATCATTATGGCAGTTTTTTCTTTTGGTGGAAAAGATTTTGCCTCAAAGATTCCATTTTTGTCTAAGTTTCTTTACAGTGTAAAAATGAATTTAGGAAAGTTACTTCAGAAAGCGGATTACCGTTCCAGATTCACAACAGGCCTACTGAATGGTTTTCTACCATGCGGAATGGTTTATATGGCTCTTACCGCCAGTCTCGCAGGAGGAGGAGTATGGCAGGGAGCTTTATACATGGCATTATTTGGTTTGGGAACCTTACCATTCATGTTTGCCATTGTTTTGGCTGGAAATCTAATGAATCAGGCTTTCAGAGTAAAAGTTTTGAAAGCAGTTCCAGTGATTATGATCATTCTGGGTGGATTATTTATTTTAAGAGGAATGGAGCTTGGAATACCCTATGTTTCTCCAAAAGCTGAAGCAATGACAATCTCTAAGGATAATCAAGGCGGTTCTATGAACCATTCCAATAATAACTGTCATTAGAAGCTCACTATAGAATATTGAATTTCAACAATTATGACAATTGTTTGTAATAGTTAATCGCTTTTTGTTTAAGTTCACTGGTTGACCACTCTTCCCACTCTCCTGTATAGGGATCGTAGCCACATTTTAACGGTTTAGAAACGTCAAGGGAATCTGCATTCATTTCAGATCGCTCGGTAAAAGCACGGCAGTCTGTACATATATACCGGAATTCACAGTCTTTGCAAACGGCAATTTTATCTTTTGTAACCTCCCAATATTGTTTGAAATTCTTTTCCTGAAGAGCTTCATTTAAGGTTATATCTTTTATATTACCAAAGCTTTCAGGCATTGCAGGACAGTTTTTTATATTCCCATGGATGTCGATTGCCATTTTCTTATTAAGGCAGGAATTGTGATTTCTAGCTTCTAAAAACTTGGGAAGATTGGTTTGAAAATGATTAGAAGATATTCCCCCACAAAAACTAAAATTGGTATATTTTTTTTGAGAGAAAGTGACTTCACAGTATTTCTTCTTTGATCTCATATTCATTTTAGGAGGACAATTAAACAAAAACAAAGAAGTAAGTCTTTTAAATTTCAGACTGATGTCCGCAATAAGATTTTCAGAGATACGATTCGAGTACTGAGAAATGATTTCAACTGAATGAATAATAGTATGATCAAAAAGCAATCTTATTTCTTCAAAATCTTCCGGCTCTAAACCTTCATAGCACACCAATGCAACAAATTTACAGCCAAGTTTTTCAACCTGAGGAATTGTATTTCTCAGAGAAGCCAATTCATTTTTTTTAAATTCAATAATTAGATTTGATACTCTATCCGGGTTTTGATACCGTAAGTCTAAGTCGACAAACATATCAAATTCTTCTCCTGTACAGTAAAAGCCGTATTCTTCCAGAACTAGAAACTCCAGATATTCATCTATTACTGCCTTATTTTCTTTACCATATTCTTTATAAATGGAACCAAGACTCTCTTTTTGATTCAGTCTTTCTATAATTTCTGTTAAAGAATTGGGGATAAAATCCGACTTTTCGCGCTGTATGTCACTGATAATAGATTGGGTATACCCTTTTGTAACAATACAGTTGGTAAAGACTCTAAAATAATCGTGCTTCATTTTTCAATTCTTAAAATAGGCTTGTAGAAGGTAGTAACATCTAATTTTCGGGTATGGTAATGACTTGATGTAATTTTTCGTTCGGAAGTTTTACTTGCTTTTATCTGCTTAAATTCCAGCTCTTGAAAGATTAGAGGGAGTTCGCTATGACTGGCCTCAATTTCTTTTATAATATCGTCAAGTTTATTTTTCTGTTTCATAGTCGCTATTCAAATGTAACGCAATTTCTTTCTCTAAGTGATAATTACAGGGATAAGATACCATATCAAATTGTCCAACCGGATTCACTTCTAAAAAATAAAACTGATGATCTGTAGAGTACATGAGATCAATAGATCCACTTTCTAAAGAAACCCTTTTCATAAGCTGATCAATCATATTTTCAATAGATTCCGGGAGTTTAAAAGGAACCGTTCTATTCGGCAAATCATTATTATATCTCCTAAAATCGACTTGGGTTTTAAGGTCTCCCTGTGAGAGTATTGCCATACTCCAGCATTTCCCAAGAAGATAAAAAGTCCTTATCTCGAACTTCTTTTCAATATATTCCTGAATTAAAGAAGTACTGAAACTTTTTATACGATCCTTTTGCAGGATTTTTGTATAAGAATCTATTTTTATATCGTCAATACCTCCTACAAAACTCGGCGTAATGGGCTTCGTGATGGCTTTCTTATATTTTTTGTCCTTCAGTACCTTATTATCTATATAAAATTCCGGGATCTTCAGTCCGACCTCCTTAGCAATATCATTGACAATCAATTTATTGACATTCGCTTTACTAAAGGAATTAATCTGTCTTTTTTTTGATAATTTATATTGAAGATATTCATGTAAAACGCCCTTATTATGAGACAAATAGGAATTAAATTTGGAGATTCCCAATTTTTCGAAGTTCCCTATAGAAATAAAACCTCTTCTATACCAGACGGCCTGTATGTCATCTACATCAACAGTGATATTTGTAAGCTTGATCCATGTTTTTGAATCTACAACCGACATTTCACATTCGTCTGTATCATTGATTCTTATCCAGTTTATTTGAAATGAATCCAGCCAATCAATAACGATATTGGTTGACATATCATGTTCGTCCGAAATTATTAGTATCATATATAAAAAAGACTACCAAAATGGTAGTCAATTAATTTTAAAGTGATTATCTTAACACCCTGACCAGCACTCAGTACCTAGTAAATGTCCATCCTCGTCGTAAGTATATAAAACAGAGTCAGCACCTCCAGTTGAACGTGTTGTCTGGCGGATAACTCTTTTACCTCCAGCAATGCTTTTCATTGATTCTCTTGAAATTTTTTTGTTTTTGATTTCAGCTTGGAAACCCGATAGTGATTTTAAATTTTTCATAGTAATTTTTATTATTTAGAATAAGCCATTAAGAAAATTAAATATTTCAACAAATTCATTACAATCATGCAGCCGCGACAATTACATTAATCGCAAATTAAATACAGTTTGAATAAATAATACTCAACACTTATTCCGTTTCTTTTTCAAATGTATAAATAAATTCTACAAACCAATACAATTTAACAAAATTTAACATTTTGATTATGAATAATTTATTGAATAAAAATCAATAAAATTGAATAAAAAATAAAATATTAAAAAAAATATTAACTCATTACTTCAAAATAAATAAAAATAATTCCATATCTATACAACGTAAGTAAAACACTTTTTAGTGTCTTAAAGTAATTTTTAAGTCAAAAAAAACTCAATTTTCTTGAAAAATTAACGAAAAAACTTCTCTCAGAAACTTAAAAATCCTATCCAAAAAACCAAAATTATGATGGTTCAATTAGAAAAAGATCATTTTCTACACAGGTAACGTATCAGAACTACAATTTTACATACTTATCCGTCAGAAAGTATATCTTTGCTTTTTTATCAGAATGAGAACCGTGAAGAATACTATTGTCTTATTATTAATAAGCCTTTTTATACTGCAATCATGCAGCATCAATTCAGAAATCATCTATCATAAAGATTCTTCCTCTACTTCCGTCACAGATATCGATACAAGGGAATTCATGGCTGAAATGATGGCTATGACACCAGATTCGTTGCAACAGAAAGAGTTTGGTGAAATAGAAAAAATCCCAACAACATGGACGAGCATGTATGATCTTGCTAAGAAAGAGGGAAAATTAAAGACAGAAAATCCTGATTCTGTAAAGATTATGCAGAAGATCTTTATGAAATCAACCAAAGACGGGAATAAACTGGCAGGCTTTTCTTTTAAACTGGAAAATTTCAACCCTGAAGATTATCTGCTTCTGAAAAATTTTACAAAAACGGAAAAAATTCCTTTAGATCAGAATATTTATAACCATTGGGACGGGAAAACCCTCACGATTGATACAGACAATTTTAATCTTAAAAGCATTGAAGAAGCCATCCGCGCCAAAACCTCAAAAGAAGAGGCTGAAAAAATGGCTGGTATGATGATGATGTTTTTTAAAAATATTGGTACTACTGTAAGGTTTGAAAACACTATAAAATCAATTTCCGGAAAGCATGATTGGGTGAAGCAGATCGATGATCATACCATAAGGATAGATTACGACCTGAAAGCCATTTATAATCAAGATACAAAGCTAAAAAAAGCTGATAAAAAGGTTATCATTGTTACAGAATAAAAAAGTAAACCCCATCGGAATCCGATGGGGTTTTATAATAGCTAAATTGATATTCAAATTAGTTGATAACTTCGAATCTCGCGTATTCTGCAATTTTCTTAGGAAGTTTGATTCCTTCCGCTGTTTGATTATTCTCAAGCAAAGCTGCAATAATTCTTGGTAATGCCATAGCAGAACCATTTAATGTATGAACCAATTGGGATTTACCATCTCCTTTGTAACGGCACTTTAATCTATTAGCCTGGAAGGTCTCAAAGTTTGATACAGAACTTACTTCTAACCACATTTCCTGAGCAGCGCTCCATACTTCAAAATCATACGTCATTGCAGATGCAAAACCAGTATCCCCTCCACAAAGTCTCAATACTCTGAATGGAAGCTCAAGATCTGTAAGAATCTCCTTGATATGCTCTACCATTTCTTCTAAAACAGCGTAAGAGTTTTCTGGCTTCTCAATTCTTACGATTTCCACTTTTTCAAACTGGTGAAGACGGTTCAATCCTCTTACGTGAGCACCATAGCTTCCCGCTTCTCTTCTGTAGCATTGAGAAAAAGCAGTATTTTTAATCGGAAGATCTTTTTCATCCAACAATACATCACGGTAAAGGTTGGTAACAGGAACTTCAGCAGTAGGGATCAGATATAATTTATCTTCGTTGATATAATACATTTGCCCTTCTTTGTCAGGTAATTGTCCTGTTCCGAATCCTGATGCTTCATTCACAACGTGAGGAGGGTTTACTTCCGTATATCCTTTCTCTACGTTTTTATCTAAGAAATACTGAACCAAAGCTCTCTGAAGCCTTGCTCCTTTTCCTAAATAAACAGGGAACCCGGCACCGGCAATCTTCACTCCTAGTTCAAAATCGATCAGGTTATATTTTTTTGCCAGCTCCCAGTGAGGAATTGCTCCTTCACCAAGACCTTCTACAGGATGAGACTGGAAGATAATCTCGTTGTCATCCGCAGAAGCACCGCTTTTTACCAATTCGTTTGGAATGTTTGGAAGTTGATACAGAATATTCAGTAAATCATTTTCTTTAACTTCCAGTTGAGATTTCAATTCTGAACTCGACTCTTTGTACTGTGCTGTTTTAGATTTTGCAGATTCCGCTTCTTCTTTCTTTCCTTCTTTCATCAAAAGTCCAATTTCTTTGGAGATTTTGTTGATCTCGGAAAGCTGGGAATCTAGCTCAAACTGGATTCTTTTTCTTTCGTCGTCAGCAGCGATTGCTTCGTCTACCAACTCAAGATTTTTGAATTGTCTTTTCTTAAGACCTTCTAAAACGCGTTCCTTATTGTCGCGTAAAAAATTGACTTGTAACATTTTATTTAGATGTTAAATATTAGAAAGTTAGCTTCATATAAGCCAACAATTATACAAATTTAAAATTATTTTATGATAGTAACGTTATTTATCGAATTTGGTTGATCTGCTCCTTTGGTAAATACAGCAGTTCCGTCATACAATACTTTCGAAACCTGAAATAAAGTAGGAGTATTACGATACTGAATTTCCAGTGTACCGGTAACATTATCACTTGCGTTAGTACTTTTTACAAAAGTAATCTGCATTCTGGAAAAATAAGAGGTTCCTGTCCCGGGATTATCAGGGCTGATGGAGTCCATTCTTATTCTTTTGGCACCACCAATATATTCCATATAAAACAAGGAGTCTGCTGTTACTTTCAAAGGAATCGAAACCGGAGATACATCTTTAGTTCCAAACAAATCGTTGACTGAATAGCTTGTAAAAGAACCTTTTTTCTTAGCGTTTAACAAATCCTGGCCAGCACTGTCTTTCATATAAATGTTCATGATCTGATCAATTCTCTGTAAAGAATCGTCCTCACTTTTGCAACTGATAACTGCAAAAAACACAATAAGTAACCCCCAAAAATATCTCATCATGCTACAAAGGTAAAATATTAATCTTTAGACCGCTTCTATTTCTCAAAATATTTCTGATACCACAATTCAAAAGTGACCAATTGCCAGATTTTCACCCAGTCGTACTCATGTTCCTGATGTTTCCACCATTCGTCAATAGTTTGGGAGTTGAAAAAATCTCTCTTTTTTAAACTTTCTAAATTTAACGTGATAAAATCTCTGACTCTTTTTTCATTCTTAAGAAAGTGATGAACGGGAAATGAAAAGCCTTTTTTCGGCATATTTAAAATTTCCGAAGGAAGGTATTTTTCTGCCGTTTTTCTCAGCAAGGGTTTGTTTTCAACTCCGTTAAATCTTATATTTTCAGGCAAAGCAGCCACATAATCAATAAGTTTATTGCTTAAATAAGGGTAACGGAACTCTACTCCGTACTTCATGGCGCTCAGATCATCCCTGAACACGTGATGTGAAGACAGCGAATATTTCATATCATATTCAAAATATCCTGTATAACTTTTGGTTTCTGAAGTATGATAAAGGGAAAGATCTGTAGTAATTTGGTTATAAATTTCAGGTTTCAGAACATCTTTCACCTGGAGTGACATCATACTGATTTGGCTCTGACGGAAAAAATCAAACATATTATCTTGTGAAAAATAGTTTTTAACTCTCAGAGAAAATGAATCTTTTGTAAAAATAAGAGGTTTTAAAAAGTTAAAGTTTCTCATCAGAAGCCATCTTTTCAATTTTAAAGTATGAGAATATCCGGCAAAAAGTTCATCGGCTCCATTTCCACTTAACACGACTTTAAATTCATGATCCTGCGCAAATTTTGCGGCATTAATGAGTACTTCAAAGCTGCTGTAAGGTTCTTCAAAATGTTGAATATTTTCTTTCAGATTTTCTAACGCTTCACCATCATTTACTTCTTTTATCTGGTGTTTTACTCCAAAATGTCTGGCTGCTAAAGAGGCTTTTTCAACTTCTTCTTCCGAAAAAGGATAAGATATAGTGTATGTATTTACATTTTCGCTAAACGGAGTGGCTTTTGCAGTAATAAGGGTAGAATCTATCCCTCCGCTCATCATAACGGCTACAGGAACGTCCGCATAAAGCTGTTCTGATATGCTCTCTGCTAATAATTCATCAATTTTTTTGACGGCATCTTCTTCAGAGATACTTTCCTTACTTTCTTCAGGCAGATTCCAGAATTTTTCCTTTGCTATTGTATGATCTTTTAAGTCAATCGTCATAAAAGACGCTGGTTCCAGCGAAAATATATTCTGAAAACAAGTATAAGGAGATAATGTTGTCTGAAAAAGGAAATTGGTATAAATGCCGTTCCAATTAATCTCCGGTTTTACCCATTCATTTTTAAGAATGCCTTTTATTTCGGAAGCCCAAACCAATCCTGCATCGCTTTGATGGTAGAAAAGAGGCTTCATCCCTACTCTATCTCTGCTTAAAATAATTTTCTGTTGAGCAAGATCCACAATGCAAATAGCAAACATACCATCTAACTTGGCAAATACAGAACTTCCCCATTCCTGATAGGCTTTTAGAATGACTTCGGTATCGGAATTACCTCGAAAAGAATATCCTAATGCTTCAAGATCCTTTCTTATATTTCGGAAATTATAAATTTCTCCATTGAAAGTAATAATGATTTTCTCGTTTTCTGAGAGCATCGGCTGGTGCCCCTTTTCAGAAAGTTCAACAATCGATAGTCTTCTGAATCCCAGAGCAATTTCTGTATCTTCGTCTTTTATCACAGGAAATTGTTCTTTAATCTTGCGAGTAGAATCCTTCCCAGAAAAAGAATCACCATTATTTTTGTTGTAAAGCCAGAATCCTTCATCATCCGGGCCACGGTGCTTGAGGGAATGATTCATTTCCATAATATTTTTGGAAGAAATACTTTTATGAAATGAATAATAACCGCTGATTCCGCACATAATAAAAATTAATAGAACTGTAAAAATAAGGAATATCTTTTTTGATAAAAAGATTTTTCACATCCATGGAGAAATCGTTCTTAATAAAGACATGTGAAACAAAATAATTTTCACAACACTCAACTTCGAATAAATGGGTTACTTCTTTAAAAACTTAGATTTCAGAAGTTCTATTTCTTCTTTTGAAACCATAAAATCTTTTAAATGAAAAGCTGTAGAGCGATAAAACTTATAAAATAAGAGAAAAGCTGAAACCAGGTAAGAGGAAGTAGTAGCAAGACATGTCCCTAAAATTCCCCATCGAGGTATGGCAATAAAAGAGAAAACAACAGTAACAATAAGGCCTACGATTGATTTTACATTAAGAATTCTCAGTTCCCGAACTCCTGAAAAATAATGCCCAACCATATCACTTACTGCAATGGCAAAAATGCCGGGAGACAGAAGAAGCATAATTTCTTTGGTATCCCTGAATTCTTTCCCGAAGATTATTTCATACACCTGCGATGGAATAATAATGATTCCCAATACAAAACCTATCATCAGAAAAAAAGTCAGCTTGAGTGAAGATTTTGTTTTTTCCACGGATTCCTCCTTGCTTTTGCTATTGACTACATCGGAATATAAAACAACGGCAATACTTCGGGTAATTGTCCAAATGGCTTCTGAAAAAGTAACGCCAATGGAAAAAATCCCTACGCTGGCTATACCTTCAAAATGTTCAAGAAAGTAAAAAGAAAGTCTATAATTAAGAAACTGGATAAAGGCACTTAGCTGAGTTTTCCAGCCGTATTCAAACATGTTAATGGCTACTTCTTTAGAAAAGGAGATCTCAGAAATAGTACATTTTTTAATAATCTGAAAAAAACTTGTTATAAAAAGCAGGGCAAGGCAAGCGATCTGAGCAAGAAAATATACTGAAACATCTTTTTGCTTAAATACATACACCAATAACCCTATAAAAATAATATGGACAAGCTGCTGTAAAACGGTATAAAGATTAAACCTTTTAATATCCTGTGTTCCAATGAATAAACTCACATTGGTAGACAGGAGGGACGAAAAAACAGAAATACCAATAAGGTAGACCAGATATTCCCCTTGAATGGATGCCCAACTGAATAAAAAAGGAACCAAAAGACCAATGAAAAGTGACCAAAGATAGGAATAGAGTACTATTTTTTCAATTTTAAATCTTGAAGCAAAGTAAGAAGTACTGCTTCCAGAAAAAATATTGCTGAAAAAGCTTACTGCCGCTGCATTTGCTATCACAATAGAGATCGTTCCCTTCCCTTCACTTCCCCACATATTAGTCGTATAGATCACCAACCCGAAACTTAAGATCAGGATGAGAAAACGTGAAATGAAAGTTTTAATAATAGTAAGCTGCATTTATTTATCAATAGATCTATTTACAAAACCAATAAAGAAGTTCCTGATGAGAGTCCAATTGTACCTTTCTTTAAATTCTGTGATGGCATTAATGGCATGAGAACGGTATAATTCCGGATTTCTTGTGTAGTTGATCACTATTTCAGCAATATGATCTGCATTTCTGGGATCCACAAGATTTACAAATGAGAGTTTTCCCATATGCTCTCTTATTCCCTTCAAATCGGAATATACAACAGGTTTGCCTACTCCCATAAAGTAAAACAGTTTTATCGGCAATGAATGATTGTTCTCAAAGTTGATTTCCCGGAGATCAAAGCAAAGATCTGCATCTGCAAAAACTTCTGTAAATTTTTCAAAAGAAGTAGGTTTTCTGATATCAATCTCTGCAAAGGTATTTTCATTGAGTAATTTTGAAAAATACACTTCATCGCTTTTCTCTTTTGTGGAACCTACAATAATGACTTTTATTTTAAGTTCAGGAGATTTTTCATGGATTTTACGAATAGCGTTGAAAAAATTTCCAATCCCTTTATCCTTTGAAATTTGTCCCGTGTAACAGAGAGAAATAGTTCCGGGTTCGAGGGGCTTTATATTTTCTTTTATATAAACCGGATCCGGATAGTAAGGAAGAATCATTTGTTTTTTTAAGCCAAATAGGTAAGCCAATGGAAATTTCTTGGTAGATTCACCAAAAATAAAGTGAGTACTTAAAAAACCTGCATATATCTGAATCAGTGAGAATTTTATTGCCTGAAAAATTTTATTTGGAAAACGATATTCTTTCATCATTGACATGGAAGGATACCATTCTGTAATATCATAGATACAACTGATTTTTTTCTCTTTCACAAAGTCCTTCACAGCCACTACAGCCAAAGGTTCGGAACAAATGATACAATCGGGCAGAAAATTCATACAAACGTCCTGAAACGTCTCCGTTTTCTTTTGTATACTTTCTTCCAGTACCGCGTAAGATTCTATCTTTATGCCTTCAATAGCTCCTTTATAATCTTCGTACAGGCTGCAAATTTTCACTTCATACCCGGAGTTTTTAAGAGCCTTCGCCTGATGATGGAAAATCCGGTCATCATTATAATTGTGGGAAGTGGTTAAAAAAAGTACTTTAGGCATTAGCTTTCATTCGAGTCTTTACAAAGATACATTAAAACAAAAAAGTGGAAAACAGGTTTCCACTTTATGATGTACAAGCTTTATCAGCTCATTAGTATTTATTTTATAGAAGCCGCCCAGCTCTTATCTAAAGGAAGAAGGAAGTGACTCAAGAAGTCCAGATATGTATTTTTGGAAAAGTCAAAAACCTGAATATCTCTGGAGATTTCTCCGTTTCTCAATTTTGTTTTGAAGTCGATCAGTTTCAACGTTTTTACGTCTCCGTTTTCTACGAAGCTTGCCTTCATTCTGTCGAAAAGTCCCAGTTGGTACTCTTCATCAATTTCTCTCATTATTTTTCCTAAAGCATCAATGCTGCATCCTGAAGCCATTTCTTTTTCTTCATCTACACAAACCACAATAAACTGGTTCTTTTCGATTTTAAAAGAGGAAGAAAGAGGTTTCCCATGAGCTGCCCACGTTGCAAGGAAGTCAAATAGTTTTTCTGTGATTGCTTTTGCTTCTTTAGTTTCGAAAGGTCTTGAAGCAGGATATATAATGACTCTGTAGTCGCTGGTTTCTACAATATTAGATTCTTCGATTTTCATAATGTAATTATTTATTTACCAAGGAAATATACAATCATTTCTTTCTTCGAGATAGGATCCGGGAGTTTCTTGATGATGATTGTACGACCTTATATTTTAAGAAACAAAATTACGCAATTTTCCCGAGTTTGAGATCATTGTATTTTTGACTCAATGCATAAAGCATCATCATGAAAATCGGAAAAATAAACGGTAAGAAAAATCTTAACACTGCAGACTGCGGAAAGAATAAGAATTTGATATAAAGATTTATCACAAAAAGAACGGAGATCATCCTTGTCCATTTATCTTTTGAACTCCAGAAAATAACAGCGGTCATTATAATAACTGACAGTGTTACTTTTTTAAAGTAAAGAATTTTTGGATAAAGAATCTGCAGGTAATCATTCAAAGTGACTTTTACCGGATGAGCTGAAATAATAGGTCTTCTGTCTATAAAAGTATCATAAAAGACATCTTTCCAGCCTGGGTAATGATAGAATTTAATGATTACAAGATACATCAACAAAAGAACGCCTCCCTGTGCGATGAGGATAAAGTTGATTTTTTTTTTTTCAAAGTATTGAAATACAAATACTGCAATAAGGTAAGTAAGTGTAAATGTAATATAATCCGGACGGATGAAAGTAATCACCAATAAAAGCAAAAACATCGTCCATAGGCTCCATTTCTTTAGTAGGCCTAAGAGGAGAATCAGAATAAACATAAAGATAAACATATCCGGCATTGAAACTCTTGCCATATACGTTATAGGGGGTAAAGCTAAGGTTGCAATTGTAACGATAGGAGCAAGCCAGTATTTTTTTTGGAAAATAGTTTTAACGGTATAAAAGATGAGTAATCCTGATAGGAAATAAGAAATAAGACTGATCAGTAAAACCGACATGGGAGGAGTAATTCCCATCTTATACAAAGCTGTAATCGTTAAGATATAGCCTATTTTTATCTGATAATAAGGCAATTGTTCTGTAAAAGCCTGAGTATTTTTTTCGAAATACTGCCTTGGAATATCCTGGGGCTTTTTTCCGATAATGTCTGCATAATGATCTGCAGGTGCTTCTTTTTGTATGGAAGTGTAAGTAAGTATGCGAACTTTATCTGGGGAATCTGGAAATTCAGAAGTAAAAATACTTCCTAAATATCCGGGCATATCCCAATCGTATATTCTATTCTTATAGTTCCATGAGGTCAGAAATATAAGGACAGATAATACAAAGAAGAAGGAGATCCCCCATTTTAGTTTCATAGTGGGTAAAGATTGTGTCTATAAATCTTCTGCTTCCGCAAGAAGTTCTACAATATCCTTTACGGCAACTTCTGTATTTTTATTAAAGTGTTTTACACCATCTGTCATCATCGTATTACAGAAAGGACATCCGGTTGCAATCACTTTAGGTTCAAAAGACAAAGCTTCTTCTGTTCTTTCGATATTGATGTCTTTGTTTCCTTTTTCGGGTTCTTTAAACATCTGTGCTCCTCCTGCTCCACAACAAAGTCCGTTGGTTCTGCAACGCTTCATTTCTACGAGCTCAGCATCAAGCTTTTCAAGTAACATTCTTGGAGCTTCGTATTCGTCATTGGCACGTCCCAGGTAGCAAGGATCATGAAAAGTGATTTTTTTCCCTTTGAAAGCTCCGCCTTCAATTTTCAGCCTTCCTTCTTCCATAAGGGTTTTAAGGAACTGCGTATGGTGTACTACATCAAAGTGTCCTCCTAAGCTTGGATATTCGTTTTTTAAAGTATTGAAACAGTGCGGGCAAGCCGTTACGATTTTCTTTACTTCGTAAGCATTCAGGACTTCAATATTGGTAAGGGCCATCATTTGGAAAACAAACTCGTTTCCGGCTCTTTTTGCAGGATCTCCCGTACAGCTTTCTTCCTGTCCCAGAACGGCAAATTCAACGCCTATTTTATTTAATATCTTGCAAAATGCCTTTGTAATTTTTTTAGCACGGTCGTCAAAACTTCCAGCACATCCCACCCAAAATAAAACTTCGGGAGCTTTTCCTTCGGCAGCGTATTCTGCCATTGTTTTTATATTGAAATCCATTTCTTTTTCAATTTGAAAATGTGAGAATTTGGAAATTTGAAAGTGATACAGACTCTAATCAATTTCAAATTTTCAAATCGATTAATTATCTAGTTTTCCGTTGCCCAGTTCAGACGGTCAGCCTGGTTGTACTGCCAAGGAGCAGCATTGTTTTCCACGTTGGTCATCATCAGGTTCAATTCCTGTGGTGCTGCAGATTGCTCCATCACCAGGAATCTTCTCATTTCAAAAATAATGGAAAGCGGGTCTAGCAATACCGGGCAGGCATCTGTACACGCATTACAGGTTGTACATGCCCAAAGTTCTTCTTTTGTGATATAATCGTTCAGTAGTTTCTTACCGTCATCCACAAATTTACCATTCTTATCGATGTTTCTTCCTACTTCTTCAAGTCTGTCTCTGGTTTTCATCAGGATCAATCTCGGAGAAAGTTTTTTACCAGTAATATTAGCCGGGCAAACAGAAGTACAACGTCCACATTCTGTACATGAATAGGCATTGAGTAACTGTACCTGATTCAGGTCAAATATATCTTCTGCACCAAATTTTGAAGGAACATCAGCTTCTGCACCTTCAGCCGGAGCGGCATAAGGGTCTGCATTAGGATCCATCATCAGTTTGATTTCTTTGGTTACAGAATCAAGGTTATTGAATTTTCCTTTTTTATCAAGATTCGCATACCAAGTGCTTGGAAACGCAAGAATAATATGCAAATGTTTTGAGTAATAGAGATAGTTCATGAAGAAAAGGATTCCTACAAAGTGGAACCACCAGGCTCCTTTTTCGGTAAAGAAAAGGAATCCATCTCCAAAATTATTGAAAACAGGACCTAAAATGGCAGAACTGATTGGGAAACTTCCTACCTCATGAAGTAATCCTCTCTGCTGCAAAACCCAGTCAGCAGCATTCATTTTGAAGAAAGCCATCATTAAGGCAAATTCTATAATAAGAATCCAGTTGGCATCATGTTTTGGCCATCCGAAAAGTTCTTTCATGGTTAATCTCTTAACACCATAAAAGTTTCTTCTGATGAAAAATACAACAACTCCAATTACGACAAGAAGTGCTAGCACTTCCAATGTTGCTGTAAAGAAGCTGTAAAAACTGTGTCCGAAGACAGACGATAGAAAACGGTGTGTTCCGAAAAGTCCATCAACAATAATTTCAATAAGTTCTATATTGATAATAATAAAACCTACATATACAAATACGTGCAGAATACCGGCAACAGGACGTTTCACCATCTTGCTCTGCCCCATAGCCACTCTTGCCATGGTGCTCCAACGTTCAGATTTTCTGTCGCTTCTATCTATTTCGTGGCCTAGTCTGATATTTCTGTAAATTTTCAGTAAGCTCTTGCCAAACAGGCCAAAGCCGGCTACTAATAAAATCAGGAAAATAATGTTATCGATGTACTGCATAAGGGGTATTAGTCTTTATTGTTTTTACCGAAAACAGAGAAATTGATATATCTCTTAGGATGAGCTTTCATATCTTCGATCAGGGAATTCAGGTTAGAAGACGCTGAGTTCAGATTATTATAAAGCTGCTCATCCTTCATTAGTTTACCTAAACTTCCTTCTCCTTTATCTATTCCGCCAATTACCTGATTCAGTTTTCCTACGGTAGCATCCAGATTAGCAATTGTTGCGTTTAATTGTTTTGTATCGATGCTTTGTGCAAGATTCCCATATTTATCCAGTGTTACTTTTCCGCTCTGCATGGTAAGACTTGCATCATCCAGTACTTTCTGAAGTTTCGGATCATTGTGCCCTACCAGGTTATTTACGCTTGCCGCAGTTGTTTGTAATGCTCCAACGGTTTTATTAAGATTGGATAACAAAGCTTTAATTTCTGCTCTGTTTTGGGCATCTACAAGCATATTGGCATTGGTCATCAGGGAATCTACTCTATGAAGAACAACCTGTAACTGATCTTTTACGGGTCCAACCTGAGAAGAAAGGCTTCCTAATGTTCCAAGTTTAAAAGCACCTTTCAAGGTATCACCGTCTTTTGCAGTCGCTCCACCATAGGTAAGATTTACTCTCATCTCTTTTCCGGACATTAAGCCTGGTTCAAAAATTTCTAATGTAGAGTTTTTTGAAAATTCGAATTTATTATCAACCGTAATTTTCACTACGAAACTGATTTTACCGTCTTTTGCAGTTTGAGGGATAATCTTATCAACCTGCCCTACTTTAAGACCATTAATAGAAACTGCTGAAGACTGTGCCAGCCCTTCAACATTCTCATATTTTGCGTAAAATATATTATCGGTAGTAAAAAGGCTTTTCCCTTTCATGAATTGAAACAATACCACAAAGCCTACGACAGCTAGCAGTGCAATCACACCAGCTTTTAATTCTTTACTGAACTTCACTTGCTAAATTTTTTCTAATAAGCAAATATAGTACATTTTAAATAAATCTTTTCCCTTATTGCTCTGCGTTAAATACAAAAAAAAGCGACAAATAAATTTGTCGCTTTTTTATATCAATAAAATGATTTCTTATTGTTGTTGATTTCCGATTTTATTCCAGATTTCAATTCTGAAATCCTCGATATCGGCATTGTCCTGAAGGCTCTTCATCCAAGCCTGACCGAACATCCCTGCATTTCTTTGAGTAATAGACTCTGTGAACTGCTTAAGATCTCCAGGTTGTTTGTTTACTGTTTCTGATTTTTTGATCAGTACATAAACTCCTGTACCTCCTTCAATAGGGTTAGAAAGTTTTCCTTTTGCAACTCCAAATGCAGCTCCTGCTACTTTAGGCTCCATAGATCCTGCTACTGAAGGGTTCAATAAGTTAACCTGAGCAGTTTGTTTTGTTGATGCAAATAATTTAGCAACCTGATCTAAGTTTGAAGCTTTCGCTGCTGTAATTTTATCAGAGATCTGCTTAGCTGCCAATTTATTTTTAACAATTACTTCAATCTGATCTCTTACAGATTCCGGATCAGCAAGACCTGCGTCCTGTTTTCCGTTCATGTACACTACAATTTTGTCTCCTGTACCTTCTACAGTGAAAAGTTCTGTATCTCCTTTTGATCTTTTCTTATCGAAAGCCCAAGTTAGGATTTCAGCATCTTTTTCAGTACCTAAGCCTTGAAGCTGACCTTCAAATCTTTTTGCTGCTTTAGGATTGGTGAACTGGTAGTTATCTTTCTTAGCAATATTCACGAAATCGTTGAAAGATTTCCCTTGAACCTGCTGAATGAATTTTCTAGATTTTTTATCTACTTCCGCTTCGGTTGCATCTGAAGGTTTGATTGCTTTCACTAGGTTAGCAACTTTATAACCCATAGATCCTGATTTCTTATCTTCAATATTGATGATATGATAACCGAACTGAGTTTCTACTACCCCTGTAGCTCCTTTAGGATTGTTAGCAAGGTAAGTAAGGAATTCCGGTACGAAAGGAGTTTCCGGAGTTGTCCAACCTAAGCTACCTCCTTGTGCTGCAGAATTAGGGTCGTTAGAAAGCTTAAGGAATTCTGTAAATTTCGCTGGAGTAGCTTTTACAATAGCTCCGATAGAGTCTGCCAATTTCTTAGCCTCCTCTTTAGATCTTGTTACTCCTTGCCCTGCAGGGCTTCCTTTGAAAGCGATAAGGATATGTCTTGATAATGTAGAGTCAGAAGTCTTTTTATTTAAAAGTTTAGAAACTACATAGAAATCTTGTTCTTTGTAAGGACCGAAAGTCTGCCCGATTGCTGCAGTAGCAATTTGACCTTGTATCGTTGCCGGCAATTGATTAGGCGTCATATACTGAGGGTTGAATGGCATATCAGAATTTGCCATTACAAACATCGAATCGTTTTTCGTATTCTGGAAGTTTTCTGCACCTCCGCTAGCATCTGTACCCCCTGAGTATAATTTTGTAATTTCTTTCAATGCTGCTGCATCATCTGCTGCACTAGGCTTAGACGGGAAAAATACAATTCCTAAGTTTCTGCTAGGCTCAGCTTTGAACATTACAGGGTGCTTCTTGATGTAATCAGCAAGATCTTGTGTAGTAACATTGATCTTTGTTTTCTGAAGATAAGCAGCATAATCCACTTTCACAAAGTCGATATCAGCCAACTGATCTCTCTGCTTCATCAATTCTTCCCCTTCTTTTTTACCGGTTGTAATACCTGCTGAAATATTGGTAAACACCTGTCTTGCCATTAGTCTGTACTCTACGGTTTTTCTTGTTTTCAACCATTGAGCATATCCTTGAGGATTGGTGTTCTGTAATGTTTCAATTTCTTTTTTAAGCTCTTGAGTTTTAAAATTACCTTTCTCATCAAAGAACTGTTGATTCTGAGCAAACATCTGATCATACTGGATCTGACTCCAGAAGTAATCGTCTGTCATTTCAAAGCCCAGTTTCTCAAACTGTTGCTTGATAAGTTTAGATTGTACAAGTAACTGCCAAGCCTGCTCCTCAAGTCCGTTTTTTGGACGACCTTGCTGTTCAGCCTGTTGCTGCAACACGAAAAGCTGATCATTGAACTCTTCGCGGGTGATTTTCTCACCATTTACTTTTCCTAAAACGTCAGGATTTTTACCAAAAACCTTGTCGATACTATCTGGGTTCACCAAGAACGCCAAAAGCGCTAAGGCTATTACTCCCATTAAAAGCCAAGGCTTACTCCTAATCTGTCCTAAAATTGCCATTTTATAAATTATAGTTTTTTATCAGTTTGCGAAAATACACATTTTTAAGAAATTACAGAAGCAGAAGTTCTTTATTTTAATTTTTATTCGTAAAGATTATTCAAAAAAGGAAATTTTGACCGTATTTTTCGCTAAAAAACAAATGGCATAAGTATTGCGCGTTTTATAATATCATAATATGCTACACGTTTTCAGAGCATATTTATAGAAAATCACTTTAACGATTAAAAACGAAAATGACAATTTGTCATCCGATTGACTATGACAGAATTTGAAGATATGAGTTTAGAAGAAATGATCAGCGACGGATTTGATATCGTAGCTGAAGAAATCAATCTTTCGGACTTCTCGGAAACTGATAAAAATTCCGAACAGAAAATATTCCCTATACTTCCTGTAAGAAATATGGTAATGTTCCCTAATGTGGTGATTCCCATTACTGCGGGAAGAAAAACATCCATACAACTTCTTGAGGAAGCCCAAAAGAATGGCGATTTTATTGGAATTGTAAGCCAGAAGAATTCAGATCTGGAACAACCTACAGAAAAAGACCTTTACCTTACCGGAACTCTTGCAAAAATCATCAAGATCATCAAGTTACCGGAAGGAAATATTACAGCCATCACAAAAGGCTTTCATAGATTTAAGATTAAAAAAATAACTGAAGTACAACCTTATTTCAGAGCGGAAATATCAAAATTAAAAGACAGCAGACCTAAAAACCAGGAGGAATATGAAGCATTGCTGGATAATATCAAAGATCTTGCATTAAAGATCATTGAGCTGGATCCTAATATTCCTAATGCGGCCAATTTTGCTATCAAAAACATCAACAACAATGATGATCTTCTGAACTTCATCTGCACCAACGCCAATTTCTCATCTGAAGTTAAGCAAAGACTTCTTGAGGAAAAAAGCCTGATGGAGAGAGCCAACAAATGTTATGAAATGATGCATGAGGACTTCAGAAAGCTGGAACTTAGAAACCAGATTCATCAGAAGACTTCAAAAGATCTTGATAAACAGCAGAGAGAATACTTTCTGAACCAACAGATCAGAACGATTCAGGAAGAGCTGGGCGGAGGACCCGAAAGTGATGTAGAAGATTTTATTGCTAAAGCGAAGACAAAACAATGGAGCCAGGAAGTGGAAGATCATTTCCAGAAAGAAATAGGAAGATTACAACGCCAAAATCCTAATTCTCCGGATTATAACGTTCAGAGAAATTATTTGGATTTCTTTACAGATCTTCCATGGGAAACCTATACCAAAGATATTTTTGATATTGCTAAAGCTGAGAAAGTTTTAGACAAAGCTCATTTCGGACTTGAGGATATCAAGAAAAGAATTCTGGAACACATGGCTGTTTTGAAATTGAAAAACAACATGAAGTCTCCTATTTTATTATTGGTAGGTCCTCCGGGAGTTGGTAAAACGTCTTTAGGAAAGTCGATTGCAGATGCATTAGGCAGAAAGTATGTAAGATTATCTTTAGGAGGTCTGCATGACGAGAGCGAAATCCGTGGACACAGAAAAACGTACATTGGTGCGATGGCCGGAAGAATCCTGCAATCCATCAAAAAATCGGGAACTTCCAACCCTGTCATTGTATTGGATGAGATCGACAAGATAGGACAAGGTCTTCATGGGGATCCTAGCTCTGCGCTATTAGAAGTTCTTGATCCTGAACAAAATAAATCTTTCTACGACAATTTCCTTGAGATGGGCTACGACCTGTCGAAAGTGATGTTCATCGCAACAGCCAATTCGCTTTCTACAATACAGACTCCGCTTTTAGACAGAACGGAAATTATTCAGATCGCTGGATATACCTTGGAGGAAAAAATTGAAATCGCTAAGAGACATTTGATCAAAAAGCAACAGGAAGAGAATGGTTTGGATACTAAATCTTTCAAACTTGGAAATGCTGAACTCAAGCATATTATAGAAGCCCACACGTCAGAAAGCGGCGTAAGAACCCTTGAGAAAAGAATCGCTTCTATTGCAAGATGGGTAGCTCTCCAAACAGCTTTGGAAAAAGAATATGATTCTAAAATCTCACTGGAAAAAGTAGATGAAATTCTTGGAGTTCCAAGACCGAAAAGCTTATCTGAGATCACCGGAGTTCCTGGTGTAGTAACAGGTCTTGCCTGGACGAGCGTAGGAGGAGACATTCTTTACATTGAAAGTATTTTAAGCAACGGTAAAGGATCTTTAACCATGACAGGTAACCTTGGTACTGTGATGAAAGAGTCTGCAACAATCGCTTTGGAATATATTAAAGCAAGACACGACGAACTGGGTATTCCACAGGAAGAACTGGATAAGAAAAATATTCACGTCCATGTACCTGAAGGAGCAACACCTAAAGATGGTCCGTCAGCGGGTATTGCTATGCTTACCTCAATGGTTTCTTCTTTCAAAAATAAAAAAGTAAAACCCCATCTTGCGATGACCGGGGAAATTACATTAAGAGGAAAAGTACTTCCTGTAGGAGGTATTAAAGAAAAGCTTCTTGCAGCTACCAGAGCAGGAATCAAAGATGTTATTCTTTGTGAGGCCAACAGAAAAGATGTAGAAGAAATTAAAAAAGATTATCTAAAAAATCTAAAAGTACACTACGCTAATAGAATGGAAGAAGTGATTGACATCGCCATTGAAAAATAAACAACTTATAACATATTAACTTCTCAATAAGGAAACACGTTCTGGTCACCGGGACGTGTTTCTGTTTTATACCCGATCCTCTACTGAGATGGATGGAATGAAATTTGATGTCCTGAAAGAAAACTCAATACGGATTGAATAAAAAATTCCTCAATTCGATGGGTTTTCTTATTTTTATTCCATCCACAGATTTAAATTATGAATTTTCTTAGACTTCCTTTCCTTGTCAAGCTTACGCTCGTTGTAATTTCCATTATTGGACTTGGCTACCTTCTGGCATTAGGACAGAGTATTCTGGCACCGTTTTTCCTTGCATTCCTGATGGCAATGCTTTTTCTACCGGCCGCCACTTTTATGGAAAGGACCCTAAGATTTCCAAGATCGATGTCTACCATGACTTCGGTTTTCATCATGCTGGTTATTTTAAGCGGAATCATATATTTCTTCACCAATCAACTTTCGGATTTCAGTAAGGACCTCCCTCACCTGAAAGATCAGTTTACTACTGTATTTAGTGGGTTACAACATTGGGTATCAAAGACATTCAATGTTAAAGTTGATGAACAGGTGGATTACATCAACCAGGGACTGAATAAATTACTTTCTTCTTCAGGGGCTATTTTAGGATTTACTTTTGGAATTTTTTCAACCGGATTTGGCTTCATCATCTTCTTTACCCTGTTTTTTATCTTTATTTTGAATTACAGAAGACTTTTGAACAATTTTATCGTTACCGTTTTCAATGAAAGACATAAAGCAAGTGTACAGGAGGCAGTCAACGAGATTCGCATCATGACCAAAAAGTACATTTTCGGACTTTTTCTTCAGGTAATCATTGTATCTATCCTTACTTCTATTCTTTTAACTATTTTAGGGGTGAAATATGCTATTCTTTTAGCAGTGCTTACGGGTTTATTAAATGTCATTCCTTATCTGGGAATTTTTATTTCACTTTTAATATCCTGTTTTATAGCATTTGCAACATCCACTCCCTCAACATGCATTTATGTAGCGATGGGCTATATTGCGGTTCATGCGGTGGATGGAAATATCGTTCTTCCATTTGTTGTGGGATCAAAAGTAAAGATCAATGCTTTGTTTTCTTTTATAGGAATTCTTTTGGGAGAACATCTTTGGGGAATTGCAGGAATGTTTCTGTGCATTCCGGCTATTGCAATCATCAAAATTATCTGTGAAAGAGTGGATGACCTGAAACCTTGGGGGAAACTACTCGGAGAGGAACAAAAACCCAACAAAAAGAAAAAAAGTTATAAAATTTCTAAGAATATCACTCTGAAAGAGATGGATTAAGCAGGAACCTATCCTATGTAAAAATTAAAAATATTTACAATAAAAAAGACCGTCTTTTTCAGGACGGTCTTTTTATTATTTACTAAGGAAGCGCACAGTAAGGGCTCATTCCGTTCGGGCAAGTTTCTGTACACGGAATATAAGATTGGTTATCCGGGCAGTATCCTAAATCAGGGCCAGGATTACCTCCACCGGTACCTCCACCTCCTAGGCAAGGATCACCAGGTGGAATTTTACATGGGCAGCCAACAGGGCCAATATCGCATAAACCAATACCTACTCCTCCCTGAATCTCTTTTAAATGAGAGCGATCTAATTTTTTAAGATTTTTCAACATGCTATTTATAATTTTAGTTTGATTTTCTAAGATAGATAAAAAAATTACTCAAAAACCAACATTAACCTACCATTAACGTTAATTACGTATTTTTTATAAAAAATCAATCAACGAATCCTATTTTTATTTTACATTTGATATAAAATCATCAATCATGAAAATAGTAAAATTCATTTTATGTTTACTTTTCGGACTTATGTTTATCAATGCAGGATTAAACAAGTTCTTTAACTATATGCCGATGGAAAAACCTACTCCGGAGCAGATGAAACTGTTCACGGCTTTTAGCGAGATCAGCTGGCTAATGCCATTGGTGGGTACTGTAGAAGTAATTGGCGGACTATTATTTATCTTCCCTAAAACAAGAGCATTGGGCGCTATCGTTATTTTACCTGTCATGGTAGGAATTGTTACCCATGTTTTCACTATGGATAAATCTCCAATGGGAATGAGTATTGCCGGAATTATGTTCCTTATTAATCTCTGGATATTAATTGACAATAGAGAGAAATACAAACATTTAGTTTCATAAGGCAGCAGGTGATAGGTTGCAGCGTCTACAATCTATCACCTGTTGGCTATTTCCTACACAAAAGCACTAAATCCTGTAATCGATCGTCCTACAATGAGCGAGTTGATTTCTTTTGTTCCTTCGTAAGAATAAATGGCTTCGGCATCTGCAACGAATCTGGCCACATCATATTCCAGTAGAATTCCGTTACCGCCCATTACTTCTCTCGCTCTGGAAACAATATCTCTTGTTCTTAATGTACAAAATACTTTAGCCAGAGAAGCGTGTTCGTCTTTTAAAATTCCTTCATCCTGCATTTCAGACAATCTGAAAACCATGGTTTGCATTGCAGTAAGATTGGATAGCATTTCTACCAGATGCCCCTGAATCATCTGAAAAGAAGCAATAGGTCTCCCAAACTGTTCTCTGTTTCGGGTATAGTTAAGAGCACTTTCATAAGCTCCTCTTGCACATCCTGTGGCCATCCAGGCAACTCCGGCACGCGTCATTCGAAGCACTTTTCCTGTATCTTTAAAAGAATTGGCATTCTGCAAACGATTTTCCTCGGTAACGATACAGTCTTTTAAAGTAATAAGACCATTCTGTACAATTCTCAACGCCATTTTCCCCTTTATTTTTTCCACAGAGAATCCAGGATTATCTTTTTCTACAATAAAACCTTTCACTTCCCCGCTATCCAAATCTCTTGCCCAAACAATAATAAGATCTGCAAAGGTTGCGTTACCAATCCATTTTTTCTGACCGTTAAGAACCCATCCTTCCGGAGTTTTTTTACAGGTTACCGTAAGACCACCTGCGGCTCCTGATCCTACTTCTGGTTCCGTAAGTCCAAAAGCTCCAATTTTTTCAAATTTCTGCATCTGAGGCAGCCATTTTTGTTTCTGTTCTTCTGAGCCACAGATATAAATAGAACCCATTGCCAACCCGGACTGAACTCCAAAAAAAGTAGCAATAGACGCATCCACTCTGGCCATCTCCATAGCAATAACTCCTTCCATAAGAAAAGGCATTCCCGGACATCCGTATCCTTCGTACGTAACCCCGCAGATATTCAGTTTTTGGAATTTTGGGATTAGTTCGAATGGAAATTCGTCACGAAGCCAATAGTGATTAACCAAAGGCTTAACTTCTTTTTCCATAAAAGCTCTTACCTGGAGTTGAATTTCCCTCTGTTCGGGAGTAAGGGTGTGATAGATATCGTAAAAATCTCCGTCAATAGGAGGCAGTTCTCTCTTTTTCTTTTCCGGATTAAGCATTTTCATAAGTCCGGAAAGTTGCTTATCATCCAATTTTGAAAAATTCTGCATCAGTTTGGGCAGGTCTACTTTTGAAGAAATGGTGCTCAGCTGATCAAAATCTATGGATCTGAATAGTTCTATTGCATTTCTGATTTTGGAGAAAGTATTTGACATAAGCTATATTGTGATTTTGGTTTGTAAAAGATAAGCAAAAATTACTCCGAAAATAAAAGGGAAACAAGCGTTCTATTTTACAAAATACTCAATTTCAAAACGATACTATAGAAAATTTCGTTTACAAGTTTTTTACTTTCAATATTCAAGCGTTACAAAAGATCCTGTCAGAACTTTGGTTCAAGCAAAAAATAAAAAATCAACGCTATGAAAACCACTTACATTAAATTATCACTATCAGCAGTTATTTTACTAGGAATTTATTCATGTAAAAAAGGAGAAGTTTCAGCTACTGAACTTGCAAATTATGCGACTACAGATTCTGCAGCAGTAGTAGTATCCGATAGTATTTCTTCTGTTGCCAGTATGAAAGTGAAAGACAAGCAATTTATTAAAACGGCAGACGTCAATATGGAGGTGAAGGATGTATATAATGCCACCATTGCTATTGAAAAATCGGTGCAGGAACTGGGTGGTTTTGTTACGAACAGCAACTTAAAAAGCAATGTACTTTCTGAAGACAGCTACAATACCTCTGATCAGGAAGCGGTTCTGATCAAAAAATATCAGACTGAAAACGCCATGCAGGTTCGCATTCCTACCGAAAAATTAGGAGAATTGCTTACAGCAATCAATAGCCATAAATTATTTCTCAATTCAAGATCCGTCAATGCTGAGGACGTAACTGCCAATATCAAATATTCTGAGCTGGAAGGAAAAAGAAACCAAAAAACGTCAGAAAACATCAGTAAGCTGAAGATCAATAAAGACAAAGTAAAGCTGGATGATGAAAATATGGGAGAAAGTAATCTTCAGAAATTACAAAGCATGAACATGACAGATGATCTCAAATACAGCACTATTGACATTTACATTAAAGAACCAAAGCTACGCATTGCAGAAATTCCGGTCACCAACACAACAAGCATTGATAATAAATACAAATACAACTTCATCTACGATGCAAAAGATGCTTTTGTATATGGTTTCTACCTGATCCAGAGAATCATAGTAGGTCTCATCAACATCTGGCCGATCTTACTAATCGCTGCTGCAGTTGTTTATTTCCTGAGAAAAAGAAGAATAATCAAACCTCGATCTTCTAACGCCAAAGAATAAAAACTATCCTAACTAATTAGTTATCATCATAATTTTAGATTTTACAACCTCCTGTTTATAGGAGGTTTTTATTTTTTTGAAAAAAAACTGTAACGATTGTAACCCCTGTTTTACCTACTGTTTAAAAGAACAGAAAATCAAAAAAATTAATACTATGAAAAATTTAGTAAAACTTGGATTCGTAGCATTATTATCTGTAAGCACGATGACAGCAAAAGCACAGAATACAGAGATCGCTAAAGGCAACAGCCTTCTTTGGGAAGTTTCCGGAAACGGTCTCTCTAAGCCTTCTTATATTACCGGAACTTTTCATATCTTATGCAGTAAAGATTTTGAGATAAAACCGAAAGTATTGAAAGCTCTTGAGAAATCTGACAACTTTGTCATGGAAATCAATTATACAGATCCTGCTGAAATGACGTCGCTACAAAAAATGTTTCAGGCAGATAAAAAGATATCGGATCAGCTTTCTCCCGAAGAAGCTAAAGAATTGAATACCATTCTTGCCAACTACGGAACAGATTTGAAAAGTGTAGACTCTTCAAGTCCTCAGACACTTTATTCTCTGCTTTCCACCAAAGCTATTCCTTGTCCTAAAACTGAAATAAAGCTTTATGAAATGGAACTTCTGCAGAAAGCAATTAAAGATAAGAAAAGTATCAAAGGACTGGAGAAAGTGGAAGATCAGATGAAAGCCATTAATAAAGCTTATGATCTGAAAAGCACAATTGCTCAGCTGAAAATGGACAAGGAATATGAGATATTATTCAAACAGATGATAGACGCTTTCAAAAATGAAAATGCACAGTCACTTTATAGCCTTTTCAAAGATGAAAGATTTATGAATGCTCAACAGGAAAAAGCAATGCTTACTGACAGAAATCAAAGCTGGGTAAAAATAATGCCGGAAATGATGAAAAAGGAAGGTTCTTTCTTTGCCGTGGGAGGATCTCATCTTATGGGTGAAAACGGAATTATCCCTCTTCTTCAGGCAAAAGGTTACACCGTAAAACCTGTAACAAGTTTATAATCACAATCAAACCAGGAAACTATTGTGAGCAATCCAACTGAAACTGCTTTTTTAAAGCTTATCAACCAACACAAGGGCATTTTATATAAAGCCTCGCGAATCTATGCAGATTCTGTAGAGGACCGAGAAGACCTGCAGCAGGAGATTCTTATCCAGCTTTGGAAATCCTATCAGAACTTTAAGGGAAACAGTGAATTTTCTACCTGGATGTATCGGGTTGCCATCAATACGGCGATAACCTATTTGAAAAAAGAAAAGCAGAGATCCAATCATCATAAAGGTGTTCCCTCACACTTTGAAGTACAACAGGAAGACTATAATACTACCAAGGACACTCAATTGGAAATATTCTACAATGCCATTCAGGAACTCAATTCCTTGGAAAAAGCCGTCATATTTTATTTCATGGAAGGAATGTCACACAAAGAGATTGGAAACAATTTAGGACTTAGCGAAGGCAATGCCCGAGTAAAACTCAACAGAACAAAAGAAAAAATACAGCAAATCATAAAAAAATCAGGTTATGAATTTTGATCAATTAAAAGAACAGTGGAATAAAGAAGACAGCAACGTCCATATTCCTGATACCATACAGCAATTAAAAGAAAGCAAACATCCCATAGAAAAGATCCGGAAGAATATGAAAAAAGAATTTCCGATGCAGATTGTAGCCATTATTCTGATCGCTTTTTTCCCTCTTCAGTTTCAATTTCCTTCTTCACAATACATCATTTACTATGTGTCTTATACCATGATGGTGGTTATTTCATCATATTATCTGTTTGGATTCTATAAATTCTACAAGCAGACCGAATTCTATACAGGAAACACCAAACACAGCCTTTGGAAGATATACCACGAACTGAGACTTAATATGGAAAGATATCAGTCTTTCGGATTTTTATTACTCCCTCATTTTCTCGTAACAATTGGTCTCTACATTTATAACATAATGGAAAAGCAGGGAAAATCATTAACAGCACTCAATTCTTCTCTGCAACTGGGGTTAATCATTGCAGTACTAATAGGAACTTTAACAATTATTACAAGCATCGTACTTTGGACAAAATATATCTATGGTGCCAGTGCCAAACAATTGGAAAACATCCTGAATGAAATAGATGAATAATATCTAATATCCATCGCCAAATCCTATTTACAACATCTCAGATGAACTCTGAGGTGTTGTTTTTTTAAAAAAATGTTATTTATTGTCTCCAAATTGATATGAGGTTTTATTTTTCCTTAAATTTGCAAATCAGAAATAAATCGTTATGGATTTTTTGAAATTCTGATCCAACTTATAAATATTCTGAACCCATAAATTCCCGAAATATGCTATCAAAAATAAATCCTATACAAACCAACAGCTGGAAAGCTCTTGATGAACATTTTGCAGGAAACGACTTTGATCTTAGAAGCCTTTTCCAATATAACCCGAACCGTTTTGAAGAATTTTCTTTACAAAAGGACAATTATCTTTTTGACTATTCTAAAAATTTAATTGATAGCAGAACGAAGGAACTTCTATTACAACTGGCTGAAGAATCTCAGCTGAAAGATGCCATTTCTAAAATGTTCTCCGGTGACAAAATCAACGAAACCGAAGGAAGAGCTGTTCTACATACAGCTTTAAGAGATTTCTCCGACCGTGAAATTATAGTGGATGGTGAAAACATCAAACCACAGATTAAGAAAGTTCTTGACCATATGAAGTCTTTTTCTGAAAAAGTAATTTCAGGAGAACACAAAGGTTTCAGCGGAAAAGAGATTACTGATGTGGTAAACATCGGAATTGGAGGTTCGGATCTGGGACCAGTAATGGTTTGCTCTGCTTTAAAGCATTTTAAAACAAGACTAGATGTTCATTTCGTTTCCAATGTAGACGGAAATCATATTGCTGAAGTTGTTAAAAACTTAAATCCGGAAACCACTTTATTCATTATTGCTTCTAAAACGTTTACCACTCAGGAAACAATGACGAATGCCAATTCTGCAAAAGATTGGTTCCTTAAAGCCGGAAACCAGGAAGATGTAGCCAAACACTTCGTAGCTTTATCCACTAATATTCAGGAAGTTAAAAAGTTCGGAATCGCAGAAGAAAACATTTTCGAATTCTGGGATTGGGTAGGTGGAAGATACTCTCTTTGGAGTGCTATCGGACTAAGCATCGTACTTTCTGTAGGATATGAAAACTTCGAGCAGCTTCTAAGAGGTGCTTTCGATACTGACCAGCATTTCCAAAACACAGAGTTTTCTGAAAACATTCCTGTATTAATGGGGCTTTTAGGAATTTGGTACCGTAATTTCTATGCAGCCACTACCTATGCAATCTTACCTTATTCTCAATATCTGGACAGATTTGCCGCTTATCTTCAGCAAGGAGATATGGAAAGTAATGGGAAATGTGTAGACAGAAACGGAGAATTTGTAGAATACGAAACAGGACCTATCATCTGGGGAGAACCTGGTACCAACGGACAGCACGCGTTCTATCAATTGATTCACCAAGGAACAGAATTGATTCCTGCTGACTTTATTGCTTATACAAAAAGTCCGAACAAAGTTTCGGATCACCAGGATAAATTATTAGCTAACTTTTTCGCTCAGACTGAAGCACTTGCCTTCGGAAAACTGGAAGAAGAAGTAGAAGAAGAGCTTAGAAATGCAGGAAAGTCTGATGAAGAGATAGACCGATTGATCAATTTCAAGGTCTTCCACGGAAACACACCTACTAACTCTATATTATTCAAAGAATTAACTCCATTCTCATTAGGACAGCTTATCGCTTTATATGAGCACAAAATCTTTGTACAAGGGGTAATCTGGAATATTTTCAGTTTTGACCAATTTGGAGTGGAATTAGGAAAAGTTTTAGCCAATAAAATTCTTCCGGAATTGGAGAATAATGACACAATTAGCTCTCATGACAGTTCTACCAACGGGTTGATCAATTACTATAAGAAGTTTAAATAGTAAATAAAAAAGAAAGTAAAAGTAAATCTAATAAAAGTAATAAAAAGTAAAAATGGCAGAAATTCTTGACGGACTTAAAGTATCCAAGGAAATAAAAGCAGAGATCAAGGCGGAAGTGGAAAAAATCCTTGAAAGCAAAAGAAGAGCTCCGCATTTGGTGGCAATTCTTGTTGGAAACAACGGAGCTAGCAAGGCTTATGTAAACGCTAAAGTGAAAGACTGTGAGGAAGTAGGATTTCAATCCAGTTTAATTAAATTTCCAAGTACAGTTTCAGAATCTGAATTGCTGGAAAAAATTGACGAGTTGAACAAATCTAAAGCCGTTGACGGATTTATCGTTCAGTTACCTCTACCAGACCAAATTGATCAGGAAAAAATCATCAATGCAATTGACCCAAGAAAAGACGTGGATGGTTTCCACCCTGAAAACTTTGGAAAAATGGCATTGGAAATGGACACTTTCTTACCAGCTACTCCTTTCGGAATCTTAACGTTATTAGAAAGATATAACATTGAAACCAAAGGAAAAGACTGTGTAATCATCGGAAGAAGTAAAATTGTAGGAAGACCAATGAGTATTTTGATGGGAAGAAAAGATTTCCCAGGAAACTCTACGGTAACTCTTACACACTCGTATACAAAAGACATCGAAGAATATACAAAAAAGGCAGACATCGTAATTACAGCATTGGGAGATCCTCACTTCTTAAAAGGAGATATGATTAAAGATGGCTCAGTAATTGTTGACGTAGGAATCACAAGAGTAGACGATGACTCTCCAAAAGGATATTACCTTGCAGGTGACGTAGATTTCGAGAGCTGTGCCGCTAAAGCAGGCTGGATCACGCCGGTACCTGGAGGAGTAGGTCCAATGACCAGAGCAATGTTGATGAAAAACACCATCATCGCTTACAAAACTTCGGTCTATAACGACTAATTTTAAAATGAATAAAGAAGAAGATATTTTATTAAAAGAAGGTAAAATGCTCCCCGTAATGGAGCATTTTTACACTTTACAGGGAGAAGGAGCACACACCGGAAAAGCCGCCTATTTTATCCGTTTAGGAGGATGCGATGTAGGATGCCACTGGTGTGACGTAAAAGAAAGCTGGGACCCGAAGCTTCACCCATTAATGAATACTGAAGAGATTGCAGAGACGGCAGCAAAACACTGCAAAACCATTGTTCTTACAGGAGGAGAACCTCTGATGTGGAATCTGGATATCCTCACCGCCAAATTGAAAGAGCTAGGATGTACCGTTCATATCGAAACATCAGGAGCTTACCCTATAAGCGGGCAATTGGACTGGATCACCCTTTCTCCAAAGAAAACAGGACTTCCTAAAGAAGAAATTTATCAAAAGGCCAATGAGTTGAAAATGATCATCTTCAATCAGCATGATTTCACCTTTGCTCAGGAGCAGGCAGCAAAAGTTTCTGAAAACTGTAAACTGTACCTTCAGAGTGAATGGAGCAAAAGAAATGATATGTATCCTAAAATTACGGACTTCATCCTGGAACATCCTGAATGGCAGGCTTCAGTTCAGACTCATAAATATCTGAATATCCCGTAAAAATATGTACCTTAGCTCGCTGTTTCTTTAAAACACCGATAGATGCAGAGAATTCGATACTCTAGATACCTGAAATCGATCATTATTTTGCTTGACCTTATGGTTATTGCATCTATCTTTATATTCTTTTTTATAAGCAGAAATGAAAATTTAAAATACCACAAAGAAACCTGGTATCAGAATGTTTTTTCGCTGATTTTACTGTTTTTGTTCTGGGTGCTTCTCAGCGGTAGGACAAAAATATACAATATCCCGAGAAACCTTACCTATACCCTGTTTCTGGAAAGGCTTTTAATTCACTTCCTGTTCTTTATACTGGGAGTGCTGCTTATAGGAAAGGTGAGCAACAACGTTTTCTTCAACTCAGATATTTACTGGCTTTCGTTCTATCTTTTGGTTTTTATTTTTCTCGCAAAGTCACTTATTTATTTTGCGATCAAATATCTCCGATCACTCGGGATCAACCATCGAAATGTAATGTTTCTGGGAGATAACGATTCTACGGAGATTCTGAAAAATATATTTAAAGACCGTAAAGATTACGGATACAGGATATTTGAATATGAAAACCCGGAAATTAAAGTACCCGACTTAGTCAGTTTTTGGAAAAAGAACGGAATCCACACTTTGTTTTTATCTACAGAAAATTCTTACGACGAAAAAACAGAAACGGAATTATTCAAACTGGCAGAAGACAATAAAGTTCATGTCTCATTGATCCCGAGTATTACACAGAGCGATTTTTTCCTTTATGATCTCGGTTACATACAGACACAACCTGTTCTCAGCCAGGCCAGATATTCATTGGATTATTATTCCAACTTTCTAATGAAGAGAACATTCGATCTTTTCTTCTCCATCTTTGTTTTGGTATTTATCTGCTCGTGGGTATTTCCAATTATAGCTCTATGTATTAAACTGACCTCTAAGGGACCTGTTTTCTTTTTACAGAAGAGATACGGTTTTCATGAAGAAGTATTTAGCTGCATTAAATTCCGGACCATGGTGGTAAATGACGAATCTGCAACAAAAACCACTTCAGAAAATGATTCAAGAATTACCAATATTGGTAAATTTTTAAGAAAAACCAGCCTCGATGAGCTTCCTCAGTTTATCAATGTACTGAAAGGAGAAATGTCTGTAGTGGGTCCTCGCCCTCATATGCTGGCGGTTGATAATTATTACAAACCAAAAATCGGAAGATATAGCTTAAGAAGTATGGTAAGCCCGGGGATTACAGGACTTGCACAGGTAAGCGGTCTTCGCGGTGACTTTGGAGATGTGGAAGTAGAAATGAAAAAAAGAGTATTGGCCGATGCCTTTTATGTAAGGAACTGGAGTTTTGTACTGGATCTGGTGATTATTTTAAAAACCGTTCTATTGGTAATAGGTGGGGATAAGAATGCAAAATAAAAACGGAAGGTAAAAATTAAAGACAGGAAAATTTTAACATTATTCCGCCCTTCAGTCTCATCTTCAACCCTAGCCTAATTCAATAAAAAAGTCTAATTTAGCAGTATGTTAAAAAAGTTTTTCACAGCAGTAGGGGAATACATGATCCTTTTAGGAAAATCCCTGCAGAAACCCCAAAAAATGAGGGTTTTTTGGAAGCTGTTCATGAGAGAAATTAATGATTTGGGAGTAAATTCTTTCGGACTTGTAGTCTTCACTTCAATATTCGTGGGGGCTGTAGTGGCGATCCAGATGTTCAATAATTTTGATGCATCTTCGTTTCCCATTCCTCCATCATTTGTAGGGTATGCAACAAAAGCAGTCCTTGTACTGGAATTTGCCCCTACTATTATCAGTTTGATTCTAGCAGGTAAAGTAGGATCTTATATTGCTTCCAGTATTGGAACAATGAGGGTTTCCGAGCAGATTGACGCCCTCGATATTATGGGGGTAAACTCACCCAACTTCCTGATTTTCCCTAAAATTATCGCCTGTATGCTTTTTAATCCTCTCTTGATTGCCATCAGTATTGTGTTTGGTATTGCAGGAGGTTACATTGCAGGGATATTAACCGGCAACTGGACTACAAACGACTATATCACGGGTATTCAAATGTATATGCCTAACTTGTTTATTTATTATGCATTTACCAAAACCACCGTTTTTGCATTTATTATTGCAACGGTCCCTTCTTATTTCGGGTATTCTGTAAAAGGAGGATCTCTTGAGGTAGGTAGAGCCAGTACACAGGCTGTGGTATGGACAATGGTATTTATTATCATTTCTGAATTAATTCTAACCCAATTAATATTAAGCTAATGATTGAGGTAAAAGATCTTAAGAAAAGTTTTGATGATGTTGAAGTACTTAAGGGAATATCAACATCATTTGATAAAGGAAAAGTAAACTTAATCATTGGGCAAAGTGGTTCAGGGAAAACCGTATTTCTAAAAAGTCTCCTGAATGTTTATATGCCTTCATCCGGAGAAATCCTATTTGATGGCAGGGATATCAACACGATGACCAGAGATGAGAAGCAGCACCTCCGTTCAGAAATCGGAACCGTATTTCAGGGAAGTGCCTTATTTGATTCATTAACAGTGGAAGAAAACATTATGTTTCCACTGGATATGTTTACCAACCTTACCTATAGAGAAAAGAAAAAAAGAGTGTTTGAGGTGATAGGAAGAGTTCACTTAGACAAAGCAGATAAAAAATACCCTTCAGAAATTTCCGGAGGAATGCAAAAAAGGGTTGCCATTGCAAGAGCCATTGTAAACAATCCTAAATATCTGTTCTGTGACGAGCCCAACTCAGGTCTTGACCCTTACACGTCTAAAGTAATTGATGATCTTCTGTACGAAATCACGAAAGAATATAACACCACAACCATCATCAATACACACGATATGAACTCCGTGATGACGATTGGCGAGAAAATTGTATACCTGAGACTAGGAATCAAAGAATGGGAAGGTAACAAAGACATTTTGATTACTGCAGGCAATAAAAATCTGATTGATTTCGTTTATTCTTCAGAACTATTTAAAGAGCTGCGAGAATATTTACTTGAGAATAATAAAACGATTGAAAATACAATTACAAAAATAGACGATAATGAAAAAGGTACTTAGTGTAGCGTTAATAGGGTTTTCAATGTGGGCTTCAGCCCAGATTTCTCTGGCAGGTAAAGCCAACCTGATATTTCCGACAGGTTCTCCTTCATGGTCAAATATTAAAGGGACTGTGAACGATGCCATCAGCGGATCAGGAAAAAACAATGTAGGTTTCAACGTGGGACTTTCTTTGAAAGTTGGTCTTCCTACCTCACTGTTTGTAATGCCGGAAGTTTATTATACTCATTTTAAGAATGAGTTCACAACGGAGAATACTACTTTCGATGTTAAAAGCAATCGTATTGATGTTCCTGTTTTATTAGGATATAACCTTTTAGGCAATATGTTAGGCGTTTTTGTAGGTCCGGTTGGAAGTTTTAACCTGAGCAAAGACAATACCTACAATGATTTCAAGGAAAATGCTAAAAATAATTTTACGGTAGGGTATCAATTTGGTGCTCAACTTGAAATTAAAAAGCTTATTCTTAATGCAAGATATGAAGGAGCTTTTAGTAAAGATGAAAGAAACTTCATCAATAGAGTTTCTGGTTCGGAAATCAGATACGATAACAGACCTAACCTGTTTATGGTAGGTTTGGGATACAAATTCTAATCCACACTATCGAAAATAACAACTATAAAACCCTGAGATCTAGATCTGAGGGTTTTTATTTTGACTTTCAAGCTCTGCCTGACGTTTTGCAATTTCGGCAGCCTGCTTTTCAAGCTCTTCTTTGTCTTTTTGCAGTTGTTTGAATTCTTTTCTTTTCTGTTCTTCTTTTATCGCACTTCCTTTACTTACATATCCTACCATTCCGCCGATGATAAGACCAATTCCAACTCCAGCCATCACTCCCATAATATGAGACATGGTAATTTTTTCAACGGTAAAGTCAGTCGTCAGGTAAAAAAGTAATGCAGATACTGCTAAGAGAATAAGTCCTGTGATTGATAAACTCTTCATAATATTGTGTTTAGGTGTTTACATAAAAAAGCCTTACCAAATTTACTAAAAATTTAATAAGGCCTTACTCAAGATTAAAATTCTAATTATATTTTTCCTCCCGCAGCCTTATAATACTCTAATGCTTTCGGTAGATCTTTGTTGATATCAGAGATTCTGGTTTCCGGATTCGGGTGAGTAGACAGGAATTCCGGCTGTCTTGATCCTGAAGATGAAGCTTCCATTCTGTTCCAGAAAGGAATGGCCGCTCTTGGATCATATCCTGCCATAGACATTAGGTAAAGCCCCATTTCATCTGCTTCTGACTCCTGACCTCTTCCATATTTTAACAAAGCAACCTGAGAACCGATAGGGTATACTTTTTGGAAAACACTAGCCCACTGTGCATTCGAAATAGCCCCTCCAAGCAAAGCTCCTCCATACTGAGCCATCATAGCCTGAGAAATTCTTTCGTTACCATGTCCTGCCAATGCGTGAGAAACCTCGTGTCCCAATACTACTGCAAGTCCGTTATCATCTTTTGTAACAGGTAAAATTCCTGTATAAACGGCTACTTTACCTCCCGGCATACACCATGCATTTAGCTCATTGCTTTGCAGAAGATTAAATTCCCAGCTATAATTCGCAAGGTCCGCAGATCTTCCAATATTCTGATAATATCTTTCTGCAGCACTTTTAATTCTGTTTCCTACATTTACCACTCTCTTTGCATCTGCTGTGCCGGTAATCACTTTACCTTTAGACAATGTCGTCTTATACTCCTGAGCAGACATTGTTAAAATTTCTGAATTGTTGGCCAGCTGTAATGAGGACCTTCCCGTAATCGGGTTGGTAGTACAGGCAGTGACCGATAGAGCAATTGCTCCAATTCCTAATAGATGTGTAAATTTCATACGTTTGAGTGTTAATAATTCAACTTTAACAATTTTTATTCCAAAATAATCAAGAAAGGATATATTTGCATACATTTTGCTATTTAAATTTAATAATTATTTCAGTTATGAAAAAGTATATTCCCATTCTGATGTTTTTTGGATTTCTGTTCTTTTTTCAGAGCTGTGCCTCTCAGAGCTCAGCAGATCCAAAGATAGTGAACGCGTTAATAGATTCTCAGGAGTTTACCTTCCATGCGGAAAGAGCGAACCCTACCAACTATGACGTAATCAATGTATTGGGCTCTATGCCCAACGCTACCTCTACAAGGATGCTGAACCTGGACGGAAGCTATACGATAGATGTAAGCAAGAATAATCTGGATGTGACTTTGCCTTATTTTGGAAGATTGTTCAATGCAACATATGGAAACACAGCGAATAACAGCTACAGATTTACTTCAAAAGATTTTACCATCAATAAGTCTCAAAATAAAAAAGGAAAATGGATCTTAAGAATTAAGCCGAATGATGTGAGAAATGTAGATGAAATTATTATTGAAATCTTCAAAAACGGTAAAGCATTTGTTTCTATGAAAAGCAATGACAGACAACCGATTAGCTATGATGGGTATATTTCAAAAAGTGAGGTAAAACAGGAGAAGGAAAAACCTTAACCTTTATTTCTATCAGATAAAAATTTTTCAACAAATAATTTTGCTTCAGTACTTGGATTGGAAACCATTTCTGAAGCATTTTTTTTGTGCATAAAGTAAGCTTCTTCTACCTCATTATTCCTTTTCATTAAAGAAAGAACATATTCCTGCACCCAGTATTCAAACCGTTTCTCTGCCTGCTGAACGCGGACTTCTTCAAAACGGCCGGTTTTCTTTTTCAGATCAATAAATTCCGAAATTTTATCATAAATATCTTTCAGGCCTTCATTGTGTAAGGCTGAGCCCAGTAAAACGGGTATTTTCCACTCTTTTTCTTTGGGAGGAATAAAATCCAAAGCTCTTTTTAGCTCAAGTCTTGTATTTTTAGCTTTTTGAAGATTATCCTGATCAACTTTATTGATGAAAATAAGATCTACCATTTCCATGATGCCTCTTTTTATCCCCTGAAGTTCATCACCGCCTCCAATGATTTTCAGAAACAGGAAAACATCTGTAATATCGGCTACAAGAACCTCAGACTGTCCTACTCCTACTGTCTCAATAAGAATATAGTCGTATCCTGCGGCTTCACAGATCATCATCGTTTCAAAAGTTGTATTGGCCACACCTCCTAAAAATCCTGAACTTGGAGAAGGGCGAATGAAAGCGTTTTCCTCTTTAGCCAGTTCCTCCATTCTGGTTTTATCTCCTAAAATGCTTCCTTTATTGATGGAAGAGCTGGGATCAATGGCGAGAACAGCTACTTTTTTACCTTCTTTAATAGCCAATCTTCCGAAACTTTCTATAAAAGTAGATTTTCCAGCTCCGGGAACTCCTGTTACTCCTACCCTTACAGAATTTCCGGTAAGCGGCATTATTTTTTTGAGAAGTTCTTCTGCCTGTATTCTATGTTCTGCTTTTTTACTTTCAACCAATGTAATAGCTTTTGCAATCAGGCGTTTGTTTCCTGATTGTATTCCTTCTATTAGCTCTTCTGTAGAAAATTTCATTGATTCAAAAGTAATAATTAAAATGGGAATGGTCAATAGCCAGAATCCAATGAATAAATAAAATGTTTATGTAGAAAATTATCATTTTATTATAGGGTATAATTTTAATTTTATTTCTTCTAAATTAAAACTGCAACCGCCTGTATCAAGGGCTTTAGGAATTTATTACATTTGTTATATAGCAAAAATAAGAAACATGAAAAAACTCTTCGCTGCGGCATCGTTTACAGCCATTCTGTTGGTATCCTGTACACCGAAGGCAAGCACCTCTTCTGCAACTCCAGGGACTATAACATCTACTGCAGAGCAAATTGCTCAGGGAAAAACAATTTTTGAAAACTCTTGCGGAAGATGCCACAAACTACCGGATCCGGCCTCCCACAATCCTGTACAATGGGTAGGAATTATGAATTCCATGGCTCCAAAAGCGAAACTGACAGATGAGCAGCATCAGTGGGTTTACGACTATATTGTTTCTGCAAAGAAATAATCATCAACAAAACAAAATATGGGTATGAAAAAATTAATCTTAAGCGGCTTTGCAGCATCTGCCTTTTTGGTTTCCTGCGGGCCTAAAAGTACGGCAGTAACAGGGCCAAAGTATACCTCATCCGAGCAATTGGCTCAGGGAAAAACGATCTTTGAAAATTCCTGTGCAAAATGCCACAAATTACCAGAACCTACGAAGCATGACAACCAGGGATGGATCAACACTTTAAGCAGAATGGCTCCTAAAGCTAAGCTTAATGATGAGCAGCATCAAATGGTGTATGATTATCTGATCTCTGTGAACAAAAAATAAGCTTTCTAAGGAAAGCTTATTTCTTTTAATTTTCAATAAGTTTAAACTGATTAGTCAGTTTTTTTTACCGTTCTTGTTCTGGTTACTTTTGCTTTAACCAATTTTTCTCTGTCTTCAATGATTTCAAGTGCTGCACGGTTGTAAGCAAATTTTTTAGCTTCTTTAAGGGTTACCAAAGCCTGCTTGTATTCAAATTTTCTTTCTTGCAGAAGAGACAGGCAGTTCAATATTTCCGACTTATCAATCCCTTTGAGTTGTAAGGCAAACTCAATTAGTTTTTCTGCTTCTTTGTAATCTTCGTTACTCAAAAGACATTCAATATAATATTTGGGGGTATTGACATTTCCGATATTGCTCTGCATGGCTTCATCGAAGTATTTTTTTGCGGTTTCATAATCCTTTAATTCCTCTGAATACACTCTTCCCATCAGGCAAAGACTATCTGCATCTTCAGGTTCATAGGATAAAGCATAATTGAGCGCATCCATACATTCAGAAAGATTGAATGAGAAATAGTCCAGCGCTTCAAAATAATATTTACTTTTAGTTAAGGTCATTTTCGTAATTTTTTAATTCATTTTTCAGGACATTTCTCTGTTTTTTGAAAGACCTGTCTACATAATTTTTCTTAAAATCTGTACCGGAAAATGTTCTCACAGGATTTCCCCTCTGTACCCTCAGATGGTGGTTCCAGGTTTCCTTCATCTTCTCTTCCAATGCCTGAATATAACCTGCCATTAACCTTTCTTTTAATCTGATAACAGACAGTCTTTTATTCTCCAATTGTGAACGGGAGTCCTGTACAAAGACAGATTCTTTACTCGGAATATGGGTTGCCCGCACGGCAGTATTTACTTTATTAACGTTCTGCCCACCACTTCCCTGGCTTCTGACTGCCTGAAATTGGATGTCTTTTTCGTTGAATTCAATTTTTTTTATATGTTCAAGTTCAAAGATTCCAATAAACCAGTTGCTCCTTTTATGAAGTTTTCTGAATGTACTTTTGCCTATCCAGCAAATACTTCCCAGCCAGTTCTGTAAGAAATCCGGAACTTCTTTTCCTTTTAAAAGCAGGGTTACTGATTTTAATGTTAGATTTTCATCACCATTTTCGCGGTGGATGATTTCGTATTCTATATTATTGTGTTTCGCTTCTTCAAGAAAGGTCTTCAGCACTTTGGCTGTCACCCACTGGCATTCTAAAGGCCCTCTTCCCGAAGTGATCTGTATTAATTTTTCCATGTTATTTTGGGATTTTGCTTAATAAGGGATTTCCTACCGGATCTATTCCCTTCTGTAATAATTCTTTTGCAGCCATTACTGCCCAACACTTATCGCTGGAGTGGATATTTCTGTAGAATGAAAGTAAAACATCGGGCTTTACCACTGTAAATCCGTTTGCTTCGATGGTTTCGAGATCATTCTTCTCAAAAAAATCGATTGTTATTCTATGAAATTTACCATTCTCCAGTTCTACTGTTTTTTCATATCTGCGAAAGTTTTCCTGGCTTGGCAGATGATCGTAGCGCGTCCAGACTTTCTGAAAGCCTTCTTCCTGCAAGGTCATCACAACCGTAGTGACGTTTTCTTTTTTTACAAAAACATCAATATCTTTATGATCATGAGCGTGTTTATATTCAGTATGTCCTTTTTCAGACATAAAATGCCACGCCCAACCTCCTGATATGATGACATTATCTTTTAATTGATTTAAAATTTCAAGTCCCAGCCTGATTCTGAATTCCGGCCAGACTTCTCCGTATCTTTTTATATTATGTGGTGCTCCCATTTTTTGATTCTTTATATTATCGATCCATTCTTACAATTCTCGGTTGAAATGTTCCCAGAATGTCTACCAGTTCACTTTGAGCATTCATCACTTCATGAATGTCTTTGTAGGCCATGGGTGCTTCTTCTGCATTTCCGCCCATTAAAGTGACATTCTTCAGTTTGAGCTCTTTCTTGATATCATGCTGAGTGAAAAGGCTTCTGCATTCTCCTCTTGAGTGTGCTCTACCCGCCCCATGTGAAGCGGAGTTCAATGAATCCGGATTTCCTTTTCCGCGAACGATAAATCCTTTTGCGGTCATCGATCCGGGGATCATTCCCAATTCATTTTCATTGGCAGGTGTAGCTCCTTTGCGGTGAACAATCACTTCTTTTCCGTTGTGAATTTCTTTCCAGGCAAAATTGTGATGGTTTTCTATTCTGGCTTTTACTCTTCCCCCGACTGCTTTTACAAGTCTCCTGTGAATATCATCATGACATGCTGAAGCATAATCTCCTGCAAGATTCATGGCTGTCCAGTATTCCAGGCCGAGATGAGTATTCAGATCTAGCCATGCGAAATTTTGTGCTTCTTTAGGCAACGGACACTGTTCTGTAGCCATTCTTGAATAGTACTGGGCAATTTCAGCTCCCAATCCTCTTGAACCGCTATGTGAAAGAATACCCAGATATTTACCTTTTGGTAATCCTATCTGCTCGTCTTGTTCTGTGATTTCCACTTCTCCGAATTCCACGAAATGATTTCCTCCTCCTGAGGAGCCCATCTGCTTGATAGCTTTTCCTTTTAGTCTTCTCAGAATAGGAATCATATCGAACGTATCCCTATCGAAAATCTCATGATCTATATGAGATTTGTGCGTTTCATACATTCCGAATTTTGTGTGCTCGGCAATAGCTTTCTCATATTTATCTCTTGCTCCTTCAAGATATGAAATAGGTGTATCCAAAATACTAAGGCTCATTCTGCAGCCGATATCCATGCCCACTCCGTAAGGAATCACGGCATTTTCTACGGCAAGAACACCTCCGATCGGAAGCCCGTAACCGCTGTGCGCATCGGGCATCAAAGCGCCCTGCATTGAAATTGGAAGTTTCAAGGCGGTGTACAGTTGATTTTTAGCTTCCTCTGAAATATTGTTTCCAAAAATCTGAAATGACGCACGGTTTGCATTAAGCATTCTTTTCTCGGTTTTCTTGGATAAAAGCAAAGCTTCTGCGATTTGTCCAAAGGTTAAATCCTTTTCGAATTGCTCCGGATTCAACAAAATTTCTTTCAAAAGAGATTTTACATGGTGTATATTTTTGGTTGCAAAATTTCTTTTCATGACTTCCAGTGCTACATTGATACTTTGATTGTTTGGATAGCCTAATTTTAATATATCTTTTCCTTTTAGTTTTAAATTTCCCATTGTTTTTGTTTTAAATAATAGTGGACTCACAAGTCCAAAAAGCTTTCTGCAATTTCTGTTGCAGACATTGCGCAGGAGCTATATTTCCTGCTTGTGATAAGATCAGTATCTTCTCTTTTGGTTTGCCATGCGTAAGATTTACCATAAATAGTTTTATGAATAATCCCTGCAACTTTGTATTGCCCTAAATAAGCCTCAAGCTCTGCAGTTTCCTTTTCCAATTCAAAGTCTACAGGTTTATAATGAGTAATCATATTGGGTCTTATTCTTAAGATAAATCTCCATGGTTCAATAAATTTGTAGTAAGTATCTTCCCTTTTTCTGATAGGACAGTATTCATCTTCTCTTAAAAAGTACTGCCTTTCTCTGGCTGTAAGTACAAATTTTGTATCGGTCCAGGAGGTGAAAGAAATACGTTTAAGCTTCTGGTCTTTTTCTACATACATTCTTCTTCCCAATTTTCTTTTTTTCTTTTTCAGAAACTGGCGGCTTTCGGAATACATATACGTATTGATCTTCTTTAAAACTTCATCAAAGAATTCTCCATCTTTGGATCTCATCACATCATCTCTTACAACAAAGAACCTTACAAATCCTCTTTGATAAGGATTTTCTAAAGGAATCCAAGGAATATTTATTTTTATATTCCTCAGTTCTTCACTACGCCGATATCTTTTTATTATCTGCTTTATTACATCTTTTTTTATCGTTCTTTTTCTGCTTCTCACACTTCTAAGGAGGAAAAGCAAAAGGTTATTATTTTCCATATAAGACACAAGACGTCAGTTACAAGATCCAAGGTTATGGATTTGTTCTGCATCTTATCTCAACTAATTTGTTAGTTGAATGGTTTAACAATGGACACTAATAACATGAGGATAAAACCTCATCTACCATGCCCTTAAAACACTAAAAAGATTTCGGGGGAAACTAAATTTGAGTTTGAAATATTGCGCAATAAAAAACCCGAAATCTCTACGACTTCGGGTTTTGATATTTCGATATACTGTTATTCTATGAGTGTACCAAACCACGAAGCCTCGCCTTTGCAAAAGGCAATCCTACTGTTGAATGTAGATTAAATTTGAACATTGCTTCGTTGTTTTTAAATGGTTAAACTTGATTTTCAGATGCAAATATATAAAATTTTCTGATAATCAAAATATTTTTTTCACTTAAGGTGAATAATGCTGAGGAAAACAGCGTCAAAATGCGCTTTTACTTTTTCAATATCAGCAGTGACTTTGGAAATCTGTATATTTTGTTCTTTTTTACTTAACCCCATACAAGAGCAATGATAAAAAAGAAGCCTACATAAAGAATAATCTTCTTTGTAGGCTTTATATTATTTTTAAAATTCATGGGTTGTGCTTTATTCTCTGGATTGAAATTAAAGCTTTTTTAGTTTTATTTTCCTAAAAATCTTTCCAGAATTTCTACTGCACATTTAGGAAGGTTGGTACCAGGGCCGAAAATAAAGTCTGCTCCATTTGCATAGAGGAATTCATAATCCTGCTGTGGAATAACGCCTCCTACAACGATCGTAATATCATCTGCACCGAGTTTTTTCAATTCTTCTACGACTTGAGGAACCAGCGTTTTATGTCCTGCAGCCAGGGAAGATACTCCTAAGATGTGGATATCGTTTTCAATAGCCTGTTTGGCTACTTCTTCCGGAGTTTGAAACAAAGGAGCAACATCTACGTCAAATCCCATATCTGCAAAGGCGGTAGCCACTACTTTTGCGCCTCTGTCGTGTCCATCCTGGCCCATTTTAGCCACCATTATCCTTGGGCGGCGTCCTTCTTCTTCTTCAAACTTTTGAGTAAGATTAAGGGCTTTTTCAAAGTATTCATTTTTACCTGCATTCATGGCGTATACTCCAGAGATGGTTTTGATGTTTGCTTTATATCTTCCAAAGGTTTCTTCCATAGCATCGCTCATTTCACCAAGAGTCACTCTTCTTCTTGCGGCTTCAATACACAGTGCCAGAAGATTTCCTTTTCCTGTTTTTGCACTTTCACGGATTTCGTTTAGAATTTGTACTACGGCTTCAGAATTTCTTCCTGCTTTTATCGTATTCAGTCTTTCGATCTGTTTTCTGCGAACTTCTGTATTATCAATATCAAGAATTTCTATTGCTTCCTGTTTTAAAGAAGATTTGAAAGAATTTACCCCAATAATGAATTCTTCTCCACTATCGATCTTTGCCTGCTTTTTTGCGGCGGCTTCCTCGATTCTCATTTTTGGAATTCCAGCTTCGATCGCTTTTGTCATTCCCCCTTCCTGTTCTACTTCATCAATATACCTCATCGCTTCTTCAATCATCTGTTGCGTAAGGCTTTCTACGAGATTACTTCCTCCCATTGGATCTACTACATCACAGATTCCGCTTTCCTGCTGAAGAATAATCTGCGTATTTCTTGCAATTTTTGCAGAATAGTCTGTTGGAAGGGCAATCGCTTCATCCAAAGCGTTGGTATGCAACGACTGCGTTCCTCCTAATGCGGAAGATAGTGCTTCGATGGCTGTTCTTGTGATATTATTGAAAGGTTCCTGTTCTGTCAGAGACCATCCTGAAGTTTGTGAATGGGTTCTTAAGGCAAGGGATTTTGGATTTTGCGGATTAAACTGTTTTAAAAGGTTAGCCCAAATATATCTTGCGGCACGCATTTTAGCGATTTCCATGAAGTGATTCATCCCGATTGCCCAGAAGAATGATAGTCTTGGAGCAAAATCGTCAACGTTCATTCCTGCTTTAATTCCTGTTCTTACATATTCAAGACCGTCTGCTAATGTATAGGCCATTTCCAGTACGGGGGTGGCTCCAGCTTCCTGCATATGGTATCCTGAAATAGAAATAGAGTTGAACTTCGGAATATTCTGTGAAGTGTATTCGAAAATATCTGCAATAATCTTCATGGAAGGGGCTGGCGGATAGATGTACGTATTCCTCACCATAAATTCTTTCAGAATATCGTTTTGAATGGTTCCTGAAAGAAGCTCCTGCTTTACTCCCTGTTCTTCAGCTGCAACGATATAAAAAGACAAAATAGGAAGTACGGCCCCGTTCATCGTCATGGAAACAGAAATCTGATCTAGAGGAATCTCATTGAAAAGAATCTTCATATCTTCAACAGAATCGATGGCTACTCCGGCTTTTCCTACATCTCCTACAACTCTTCCATGGTCTGAATCATATCCTCGGTGGGTAGCGAGGTCAAATGCTACGGAGAGTCCTTTTTGACCTGCAGCAAGGTTTCTTCTGTAAAAGGCATTGGATTCTTCTGCAGTGGAGAAACCGGCATATTGGCGGATCGTCCATGGTTTTTGTACATACATTGTAGAATACGGCCCTCTGAGGTAGGGTTCAATTCCTGGAGAAGTCTGTGTTAAAGATTCGTCTTTTACATCTTTTTTGTCATAGGATGATTTGAGTTCAAGTCCGTCTTTCTCAAAGTTATAGATTTCTCTCTCTTGAGGTAACACTTTAAAATCCGGAGTTTTCACAGAAATTGTTTTTCGCATTCCAATTATTTTTGTCCCCGTAAAGTTAATTTTTTTGAACGAAACACAAAATATCCGTTAACATTCAGTTTTTCTGATGTTTATTACACAAAAAAGGCCGGACAAATGCCCGGCCTTCTGTTATTTGTATAAGGTTTACTTATTTTTTGATAAGCTTAGTATTGTAAGTGTCTTTCTCGTCTTTGATTGTCACTACATACATTCCTTTGATTAAAGAAGCAACGTTAATTCTTCCCTCAATTTTACCTTCCTGAACTAGTCTTCCGTCAGCAGTGTAGATTTTGTAATCTGCCTTTCCTTTAAGGTTTCTTACTTCTACGAAAGTGTCCGCAGGGTTAGGATAAATAGATACTTCTGATGCTTTTGGACCTTGTGCTTCGTTTACTGCAAGGTTAGTATCTGTAATTTTTACAGAGAAATCTTTAAATGATCCCTGTGAAATTACTCCACCTCCCTGTACAGGAACTGAAGGGCTACCACATGGACCAGTAGCAGCATTAAAGAAAGTATTCGCAACTCTCATTCTCAATAGTTTATCTCCAGCATATGCAGTAGTAGGAACAGTGAATACCATAGTACCTGTATACTGCCCATTTGAAGGAGGAACAGTTGTCTTAGAACCTACTTTTTCAGAAGCTTCAAAAACTCCGTTTCTGTTAAAGTCAATCCATACTTCCATTCTATCGTTATAACCTGCTGTGTTACCAACATTGAAATAAGATAATGTATACTGAGTTCCTTTTGTTAAGTTAACAATTTTAGTTACATCTTCTGTAAAGTCCTGATAAGTACTGAAGATAGTCTTATATGTCAATTGAGAATATGCTAAGTTCGCCAAGTTTAATTGAGCCAAACCACTGTTAAAGCTAAAGCTTGCAAAACTGTTTCCACCTGTTGTCATTAGACAATAGTCTGAACCAGTTCTCAATCCTTTTGTTTTAAAAGCATACATTGAAGAGAATGCACCTGATACACTGTTTACAACAGCGGCAACTTGCGTTTCATAGCTTGTTTCGTCTTCGAGACCTGATATTAACACAGAATTTGTAGGACTTGTTGTATTCTGCCAGTTTGTCTCCCCTGCTTTTCTGTAGTTAATTGAATAAGTAGCTCCCGGTACACTATTCCAAGATAGTCTGGCGGAAGTTCTGAATATCTCTTTATCCTGAGCAAAAACTCCGAGAGGTGCTGCTGTAGAAGATGTTGGCGCTGTTGCAACATTCACTTGAGGAGATACTGCATAGAATATATTGCCCACAGCCGATATTCTTAATTTTATATTTCCAGTTAATCCGGATGGCATCTGTGCAGTATAGCTTCCAGTATTGGGAGTAGAAGCAACAAGTTCTGTCCATGATGATCCATTAGTAAGATCGGTAGTATACTCAATCTTTACATTAGATACATTATAAGGTGCTGCATTTGTATTAGCAACATCCCATAATATAGTATTGGAGGCATTATTGTAAAGCACAGTAGAAATTGTAATACCATTAAATTTAAATGGTCCATCATTCCCTACTGTAACTGTTGTTTCAGCAGATACCAACATTGGTTTATCTACATTCTCATCTCTAACAGTTACCGCATATTTAAGTACCCTTGGAATATAAGAAACAGTTTCCCACTTTGTTTTATCTGTTAAAGATCCACCCATTACTATTGGAAGACTTGGGAAATATCTTCTTCCACTTGTTGTTCCGAAATAAGATCTTGTTATAGCACCTTGAGCATTATATCCCCAACCGCTATCCCCAGAGATCGAGTTGTAAGAATCAACACTATCATACTGCTCCCATGTATATTTAATAGGATCATTATCTGTAGCTGTAGCATCTAAATAATATGCTGTACCTTTTGGAATACTGTAAGCCGTAAGAGGAGAGATTACAGGCGGTGTATTAGTTGTGATATTTTCTGATGTACCACATGTAGTCTTACTATCTAAGCTATTAAGAACCTGGTTAATAGAAGAATAATGAAAATAAGCATCCGTATAGTCTTGAACATTATCTCCAGTAATTCCGGCATACCCCATAATAGTTGTTCCACCTCCTGGTTCAATGTTTACACCAGAACCTTCCGATACGTGTGAAAAGGTGTGGTTACCTCCCAATTGGTGACCCATTTCATGGGCAACATAATCAATATCAAAAGAATCCCCTACTGGGTTTGTATTTTGTGTAAAAGCAGAACCTTTTGCTAATGTAGTATTAGTAGCCGGGTTAACACATGTAGATCCTATTGAACCTGCATTTCCATTTCCTCCTGCCGCATGAAATACGTGTCCCATATCATAATTCCCATTTCCTACCTGCTGAGTAAGCATCTGTTGAAGCTGAAGATTCAGAGAAGGATCTGTAGCGGTTACTGGAGGTGTATAAAAGTCAGTAGCTGGGTCGGTAGCAATAATATTAGGAAGATCTTGAATAATTAGCTTAATTCCAAAATCTTTCTGAAAAATACCATTTACACGACTCATTGTAGCATTCATTTGCGCTACCGTATTGGCAGTTCCGCCATTTGGATCGAATTTCTTAGTATATTCACCTGTAACAGCTAAGGCTAATCTGTAAGTTCTGAATTTTGTACTTGCAGGTCTATTTGTAATCCCTACGTTAGAAAGGCTTTTTTTACCATTAAACTCTAAAGCTTTTATATCTTTAATGTTTTTCTCTTCTGTTGTACATTCAAAGCCATGATCTCCTTCAGTTCTTTTCGTTTTATAGAAAACACCATATACCTGTTTATCTGTAGTAATAGGCTCTATAAACTGAAATTTCCCATCTTTAATGATCATAGACTGCATCTCAGTAGGTGCAGTACTGAATCTAATATATTTAGCGGGATCGTCAATTCCTACCCCTACATAAGATCCTAACTGATATCTGTCAGCCATCGATTTCTCCATTACAGGATCACTGTATACGGCAAATCTTTCAATTTTCCCTTCTGCTGTAGGTAAAGAAACAGTAACAGCCTGAGCTCCTTTTCCTGTTTCTACAGCATTCTTTAAAATATTTCTAAGAGATTGTAAATCTACTCTGTAGGAGTACTGAACTTCTACTTCTTTTCTGATTTGAGACGTTTTTTGCGAGGCCGGCTCCCACCTTTGTGCATTAACATTGGACAACCCTGCCGCCAATGCACAAACTAGTAAAATTCTTTTTTTCATAATTACCTAATTGAGTAAAAAATAGTAAAATTTAAATATCCGAGCTAAAATTAATAATTATATTCAAATAACCACTATAAAAAAGCGACTAATTTCAATAAATCAGTCGCCAAAGTTTTATTTTAATATTTTCAAATTATTTCTTAATTCCCATTTCATACAATGCAAATGATATAAGATCTGCATTTTCACTAATCACCTGATCGGTTGATCTACCAGCGCCATGACCTGCATTTTTTTCAATTCTTAATAAAATAGGATTTTTACATGATTGTTTTTCCTGAAGTTCTGCTCCAAATTTGAATGAATGGGCAGGAACTACTCTGTCGTCATGATCACTTGTAATGATCATTGTAGATGGATAACATGTTTTTGCTTTTACATTATGCACCGGAGAGTAAGATTTAAGGTATTCAAACATTTCTTTGCTATCTTCTGCTGTTCCGTAGTCATATGACCAGCCAGCTCCTGCAGTAAATTTGTTGTACCTTAACATATCCAACACTCCTACTCCAGGGAAGGCCACTCTTGCCAGATCAGGACGGATCGTCATTGTTGCTCCCACTAGCAATCCTCCGTTTGATCTTCCGGACAATGCCATATATTCTTTAGAAGTATATCCTTTTTTCTGTAAGTATTCTCCTGCAGCGATAAAGTCTTCAAATACGTTTCTTTTCTGCATTTTTGTTCCTGCATCATGCCATTTTTTTCCGTATTCACCACCTCCACGGATGTTTGGAACGGCATAGATTCCTCCATTTTCCATCCAAATAGCATTCACTACGGAGAAAGAAGGCTGTAAACTGATATTAAACCCTCCGTAAGAATATAAAATCGTAGGATTTTTTCCGTCAAGTTTAGTTCCTTTTTTATAGTTGATCATCATCGGAACTTTTGTACCGTCTTTTGAAGTATAGAATACCTGCTCTGAAACATAATCGTCCGGATTGAATTTCACTTTAGGTTTCTGGTATACTTCTGATTTTCCGGAATCTACATTAAATTTATATGTAGTTCCCGGCGTGATATAATTGCTGAAAGAGTAATACACATCTTTCTCTTTTTCCTTTCCTCCAAAACCGGAAATATTTCCTTTTCCAGGAAGAGAAATTTCTCTTACCAATTTCCCAGTTTTATCAAATTGTTTTACCTGATCAATAGCATCAATCATGTAAGTTGCAAAGAAGTAGCCTCCTCCTGAAGATATTCCCAACACGTTTTTTGTTTCAGGAATAACGTCTTTCCATGTATCAGGAGCCGGATTGCTAATGGTTGTTTTCACAAGACGCATATTTGGGGCCTCTTTATCTGTGAAAATGAAAAGGTTATCTCCTTCTGTGTCTACGATACTTGCATTCACATCAAAACCTTTGGTAATCTGTACAAAGTCCCCTCCATTCTTTAAATCTTTGATATATAATTCATTTCCATTCGTTGCATTGGCGGCAGAAATGATTAAAAATCTCTGATCTTCAGAAACTCCTGCGCTCAGATATCTTCTCGGTGTTTTGTCTCCTCCAAAGATCAGTTTATCCTCCGACTGTTTTGTTCCCAGTTTGTGAAAATATACTTTATGCTTATCTGTCATTCCGGAAAGTACAGTTCCTTCCTTAGGTTTATCATAGCTTGAGTAATAAAATCCTTCATCTCCCTGCCAAGAAATTCCACTGAATTTCACGTCTAAAATAGTCTCGTCGATCTGTTTTTTTGTGATGGCATCAATAATGATAATTTTATTCCAGTCACTTCCTCCTTCTGAGATGGAGTAAGCTGCCAAATTTCCTTTTTTGTTGAATGAAAGATTGGAAAGTGAAGTAGTTCCTTTTTCTGAAAACTTGTTCGGATCTAAAAATACTTCTGTCGCTTTTGTTGTATTATTGGTTCTGTATAAGACAGATTGTGCCTGTAAACCGTCATTCTTATAATAATAGGTATAATCTCCTTCTTTGAAAGGGGCTGAAATTTTTTCATAGTTCCAGATTTCTTTCAGCTGATCTTTAATTTTATCTCTGAACGGAATTTTCGAAAGATAATTCTGGCTGTATGCCACTTCTTCATCTACCCATTTTTTGGTGGCTTCAGAATCATTTTCAAGATCTCTGTAAGGATCTGAAACGGCACTTCCGAAATAAGTATCTGTCTGACTTCCCTTTACGGCTTTAGGATAATTCATTTTTTGAGAATAAAAAGATGCTGAAAACAAAACTCCAGCAGTTAATAACATTGGTTTAAAATTCATAGTGAACGGTTTTCTCAAAAATACGTAAAGTATGTGAAATAAAAAAAATCCTGAAAAATCAGGATTTTGTATGTTCAATGATCGTTGTTTATGATCCGAAACTTTCAAAATAAAAATCGGTCAGGTTGCTGACAATTTCATCGGGACTTCCATTCCAGTAGTAGATTTTACCGCCTTCTTTCAGTTCATAGAGTTTAAACTCCTGGTCTGTGGTTACTGTTTTATCTGCATTTTTAAAATCCTGAACGGCCTGAGTCAGATATTTTTTAAGATCTTCAGGTTTTACTTTTTGAATATCTCCTTCCGGCCCCGATGTAAGCTTTGATGGAACTTTGAAATTAACAGTATAACTTATTTCTGCAATTTTCTGCCCTTCTACAGATTCGTTAGGAACTACTTTTACATTTTTAACGATAAGTTTTCCTTTTTTAAAGTTGGCGAACATCGCGATGAAATATTCTTCTGCTTCTTTTTTACACGCCACAGCTGTGGTTTTAGGAAAAGCTGCCAGAAAGTTTTCTACGCTGGTATTGATCATCTCTTCCGAGGTTTCTTTAAAGTTTACCTGATAGGCAATCTGGCCGTCTACAGTGGGTTTCAGGTATTCATTAAGTTTATTGAGTGCTGTGTCTTCATTATTCACAAAGGTTCCAAAGAACATTTCAAATGCTTCTGCCGGTTTCTTTACTTCTGTCTGGGCTGTAAGATATTGGCCCATCATCGTGAGTAAAAAGAGTAAGATTATTTTGTAGTTTTTCATTGTTTATATTGGATTTTCATTGTCTTAAAAAAGAAAGACCCCTGAAAGAATCAGAGGTCTTTTTATATTTTTAAAAACTTTAGTAGTTTTCTTCTTCTCCTTTCATTTTTTCTGCATTTTCTGCCATGATCACGGCATCAATCATTTCAGAAATATCTCCATTCATGTAAGCATCCAGATTATACATAGATTTGTTGATTCTATGATCTGTTACTCTACCTTGCGGATAGTTGTACGTTTTGATCTTTGCAGAACGGTCTCCGGTAGATACCATAGATTTTCTTTGTGCAGCAATGTCTCCCTGTACTTTTTGAAGTTCGATATCGTAAAGTTTGGTTCTAAGCATTTCCATTGCTAACTCACGGTTTGCTAACTGAGAACGTGCCTGCTGACAAACCACTACAAGTCCTGAAGGCTTGTGCGTAAGCTGAACTTTAGTTTCAACTTTGTTTACGTTCTGACCTCCGGCTCCTCCTGAACGTGAAGTCTGCATTTCGATATCCGCAGGATTCAGTTCGAAGTCTACTTCTTCTGCTTCAGGTAAAACGGCAATGGTAATGGCAGATGTGTGAACTCTACCCTGCGATTCTGTTTCCGGTACACGCTGTACACGGTGAACTCCTGATTCGAATTTCATGATTCCGTATACGCCTTCACCTTCCACCTTCATAATCAATTCTTTGTAGCCTTTTGCAGCTTCGTTGGAATCGGTTACTTCATGTCTCCAGCCTTTAGATTTGAAATACATGGTGTACATTCTGTAGATATCTTCTACGAAAATAGCAGCTTCATCTCCTCCGGTTCCGGCACGTAATTCTACGATAACGTTTTTGTCATCTGCAGGATCTTTAGGGATCAGAAGTACTTTAAGCTCTTCTTCCAGCCCAGGAATTCTGGATTGTGCCTCAAGCTTTTCTTCTTTAGCAAGATCTACCAAATCTCTGTCTGATCCATCTGCGATGATTTCATCAGATTCTTCGATACTGTCTAAAGCGCCTTTGTACTGATCGTAAACTCTTACAATTTTTCCCAAATCACTATATTCTTTGTTCAAAGAAGAATATCTTTTTTGGTCTGAAATAACATCAGGCTGTATAATAAGGTCAGCAACCTCATTATATCTTTGTTTTATAGCTTCTAATTTTGGAATTAATGATTTAGACATTGTGGAATTTTTGTGGGTGCAAAGATAAGAATTATTAATTCAAAATTAAAATTACTATTCAGCATAAATTTTTGAGCATGAGGAGTAAAGAGAACAAGAAGTCCTTTTGACAATCTTAAAAGTTATTTTTGAGCTTTCTTTGAGAGTCTTCGATCTATTAAAAATAATATAATTCCTACGGCGACAATTCCTAATCCTATGATACTTTCTCTAGGATTATGGATAAGCGTGAAATAGAGAATGTATATACTGAATAATAAAAAAACAGTCGGAAAAATGTAAAAAGCATTGGATTTAAAGATTTTTCGGTCTTCTTTTTTAAGAAAATAGACGGTTGAGATTGCCAGACTTGCAAAAAGCTGTAGAATAAAGGCTGTATAAACAAATATTTCTTTAAAGCTTCCTGTTAAAATAATAATGACTGCTATAACGGCATGGGCAAAGATGGCTTTCACTGGAATTCCTTTTTTATTCCCTGTTGAAAGAGGTTTCCAGATAACGCTGTCTTTGGCAAAAGCTTGAGTAAGCCTTGAGCCTACCCATAAATATCCGCTGATAGTCGCTATAAGCTGCAAGGCAATAAAAATATTGACTATTTTTCCAAAAGAGGTTCCCAACATATTGACAGCTGCTTCTCCCATAACATCTTCTTTTCCTTCCAACTGACTTACAGGAGCATGTTTCAGCATGATATAATTGACTAAAATATAACTAATTGTCACAAAAACAGTTCCTATAATCAATGATTTTGGAAGGTTTTTTTGAACATCTTTAATTTCTCCGGCAATATAAGACGCTGAGTTCCAGCCTGCGTAAGAATAGGTCACAAATACTAAGGAGGTTGCAAAGGCAGGAAGCATGATTTCCCCTTTCCAACTGTCATTGAAATTGAGGCTATTGCCAATCTCAGAATTTCCCGAGACCATTACTCCTACAATAACCAATATAATGATAAAAGCTACTTTGATGAATGTGAAGAAGTTGTGAAACCTGCTTGATGTCTTTAAACTAAATGACAACGAAAGCGTGACAAGAAGAATAGCGATAATGGCAAAACCGTTTCCAAAACTGTAATCAAATACAGAGAGGTATTTAGACATTGCCAAAGCTGCCAGCGCCACAGGGGATGAAAACCCGATAATTAAAGAAATCCAACTGATTAGATACCCAAATAGCGGATGGTAAGTTTCTTTAAGATAGATAAAATCACCTCCGTTTCCTTTAAAATGAGAACCGAGCTCGGCATAACAGAAAGCTCCAAACAGAGCTAAAATACCACCAATCATCCATAGCAGAAAAATACTGTAGGTGTTGGTAATATCGGACAGCTGAAATCCCAGCGTGGTAAAAACCCCTGTTCCGATCATGTTGGAAACTACGATTGCTGCAGCGGTTTTCCAGCCGACCTGATGTGATGCAGTACTCATTTAATAATTAAAAATTAAAGTTAAGACGTCCAAAGAAATAACTTCCCAGTGTTCCCATTTGAACCGGCGCATATTTGAATACTCCATAGTAAGAGTTTTGATAAATCTGAAGATCTGGAAAGACATCAAAAACGTTGTTTGCTCCTACAGTAAAGTTTATATTTTTTGTAATATCATATCCTACGCTTACGTCTGTTACAACTTTTGGTGAAAATTCCTGAACTCCTCCAAAAGGGAAGCCGTCTCTTATGACTTTACCAAAATAGGTATTTCTCACGAGAAAATTAAATTTCCCGATGCCATAATTAAGCCCCAATGACGCTTTGGTTTTTGGAGATAATGTCTCAATAATATTGATCTGGTCTGGCCCGAAATACTGTTCCTGAGGGGTTTTTATACCTTCAGGGAAATGAAAGTCCGTAATTTTGGTTTCTGTATAATTTCCTGCAAGGTTGATGTTTAGGTTTCCTTTTCCAAGTTTCCAGTCATAGGATACCACAAGGTCAACCCCTTTGGTTTCCGTATCAATGGCATTGGCAAAGAACCTCCCGCTCTCTACCTCATTTCCAACTCCAACAATAGCAGGGTCGGATAATCTTTCATCGGTAATGTTTCCGGTAATGACAATTCTGTCTTTTACTTTAATGATATAGGCATCTAAGGTAATAAAAAGCCCTTTTGCTGGTTTTAAAGTAAATCCGGCACTTCCGTTCACAGAAGTTTCCTGTTTTAAATGATTAAATCCAAGAACCTCAGCGGCTTTACTGTCATTACTAAAAATTCCTTTGGTAACAATTTTAGATCCGGTAGTTGAAATATCCGCATAAGAATTGTTAAAGTACTGCTGCTGAAGTGAAGGTGCTCTAAAACCAGTTCCCACAGCTGCCCTTACAGCATAGTTTTTAACAAATTCATAGCGTATGGCAAGCTTTCCGTTCAAGGTACTTCCAAAATCTGAATAGTTTTCAAATCTTGCCGCAGCATCAATATTCAACTTTTTATCTAGATCATAAGAAACATCGGCATATACTGCAGTGGAATGTCTGTCTTTTCTAAGTGCATTTTTTGGAGAAAAACCAATAAAAGATTGTGAACCCCCAGCTGCTTCAGTTACTACCGATCCTTCTACCGCAACGTTACCATTAACATCATATTTAGCATAAGAAGCCTCATCTCCTGCCTTGATCTGGTACTGTTCGAACCTGAATTCTCCTCCAAAGGCAAAATTGAATCTGTTGATATTTTTAGAAACATCAAGATTGATTGTATTCTGAAGAAAGCTATGAGCTCCCGCATAAAAACTGGTTGGAGATTTAGCCCCCAATGAAGCATTATTGGTATTGCTTACGTTATAATTGAAGGTATTGCTTCCAAAAGTATTGCTCAGATCGATCAACCAATTATTTACATTATATTTTGCTCCTAAAGCATAGGAAACATCATAAATCTGAGAGTTTAATATGGCCTGAAATCCATTAGGATAGATGGATGAAACAATATTATTTTTTTCACTGGGAAGTCTTCTGAAGCCAAACCCTTTTCCTTCTTTGATGCTGAAACCTCCAAAAGAATAAAGTTTTAATCTGTCATTTAAAGGATATTCTGAGTTGAAAAACAATTGCCCCTGTTTAATCTGAGCATCTCCAATCTGGAAGTTGAAATCATCCCGGGTTAACCCTCTTGCTTTTATTTCAGCATCATCTGCATTTTTAGCATCGTTAAAGTTAGGCGCAAATTCATACGCAAAATTGTCTCCGAAAATATCAAGATCATGATTCTGCGTTCTTGTTGTTTTTCCTCTGTGGCTCAACTGTAACGATAGGTTAACATACCCTCTTTCCTTTCCAAGGGAAGCTCCGTAGTTGGCACCAGCCTGATAAGTATCTCCATCGTTTCTCCCACTCAATCCATAAGTGATACTCGCAGAAGCTCCCGGATTTTTTTTAAGGATAATATTAATGACTCCGGCAATGGCATCAGACCCATATTGTGCTGCAGCACCGTCTCTCAGAACTTCTATTTTTTCAATAGCAATGATAGGAATGGTACTCAAATCTGTCCCTACAGAACCATTTCCTACGGTATTCTGATAATTGACCAGAGAAGTGGTATGTCTTCTTTTTCCATTTACCAGAACCAGAACCTGATCCGGCCCCATGCCTCTTAAAGTAACAGGATCTATATGCTCTGTACCGTCTGAAGCAGATTGTCTCACGGAGTTAAATGAAGGAATCACGTAATTCAGTAAATCCTGAACCGTAATTTGAGGAGATGCTTTTTGTATTTTTTCGATATTGATAACATCTACAGGAACTGGTGTTTCCAGTTTTGTTCTTTTAGCATTACGGTTTCCGACGATAATGATATCTTCGATCTGTTTTCCTTTTTCCTCCTGTTCCTGAGCTGCTATTCCAATAGTTCCAAGCAGTAATACAGCTATGCTTAATTGTTTCATTTTTTGTTTTGTCCATTAAAAATAAATCCGGCGAAATTTCTCCGCAGATATTTAAGACTTCAAGAAATGGAATTCATATAAGAATGTTGACTTCACTTATCTCCCCCAACGGGTTGGAATTAGCACCTTTACACCTTTGGAATAGTGTCGGTTGCTAAGGTTTCATTGGGCCAAATCCCTCCACCTTTCTTGATAAATCTACTGCAAAGGTAGAGTATTTTTTTTATATGTAAAAAGGCAAATCTGCTAATTTGCAAATTTGCCCTTTTATGTGTTTGATATCGTGAATATTAATTTATCTCACAATCATTTTCTGAATCGCAATTCCTGTATCTGATTTTAATTGAACCAGATACGTCCCGGCAGGATAATTTACTTTCCATTCGTAAGTTCCGTTTTCCTGGTTCAATTTAAACGAGTCTAATTTTTTTCCACTCATATCTGAAATGACAATCTCTCCGTTCTTAGCTTTGTTAAAAACCAGTTGTACCTGCCCGTTCTTTATAGGATTATCGGCAATCTGAAGCGAAAGTCTGTGGGTCGCATTTACATCTGCTGTTGACAGCGCTCCTGCATAGTTTCCAAAGATTCTGAACTCTCCGGGTTGCAGGCTGATAGGAGTAGTTGTAGAAGCTATATTAGAAACAGTGTTATCCATAAGGTTCTGCCATTGCCCTGTATAAGGAAAATAAGGAACAACATTTTGTACAGAAGTGCTATAATTAGCCAAAACCACTATATTTTTCATTCCAGTAAGCGCATCATCATATACATAGATTCTTGTAATCAATCCATCCGGATCATTGGTAAGATTATTAGATTCTATGGTATACGTTTTAGATTTAAACACCTGATGAGCATTTCGGATGTCAATAATTTTTGCCCATGTGTCATAAACCGCTTTTCTGGCAACATCAGTATCATATCCTAAACTAAAAGCAACAGGTTTCTCATCTGTTCTACATCCATTATCAATAGTTCCGTTTGCACATCGGTTGATACTGAATTCATAGCCAAGTTCACCAAACTGCCAGATCATTTTTGGGCCGGGAACGGTGAAGAATGTAGCTCCGAACGTTTTCATTCTGTCAAGCGCTGTATTGAGGTTTTTAACGTTATAACTTCCATTAACAGCACCGTAAGCAAGATTTTTAAACATGAGTCTTTCTTCGTCATGGCTTTCACCATATCCTACCGCACGCATATTCGTAAACCCATGAAGACTGTGGTTCATTCTGTCATAATTGCTGTTCTCTTTATAGCCCATGGTATTTTGGTTGTAAGGATCGGTCTGTTTATTCCAAAGCAGTACACCTTTTCCTTCTGAAACTCTGTAATTGGCCCATTGCTGCTCTTCGGCATCTGTTCCCAAATGTTCAAAAATCATATAGGAATTCGGATCTATAGCCCACTGTCTGTCTGCATAGTGTTTCAGAATGTCTACTCTATCCTGCTGATAAGCGTTGGTACAGGCTTCATCATTTTCAGAACAGCTTTGGGTGAATCCTTTTGTAAGATCCCATCGGAAACCGTCTATATGATATTCTGTAAGCCATTGCTGCAGACATCTTTCAACGTAATATTGAGTGGAAAGGCTGGTATGGTTAAAGTCATTGAAGACATTATAAGAATGTTTCGGAACCTGGTTGAAATAAGGATTGTCTGCCGCTACGTCTCCATAGCCATCACCATCCGGATCAATATTCCAAAGTCTTACTAAAGGAGATCTTCCTGTTGCATGGTTGAAAGCTACATCCAGAATAACGGCAATTCCGTTTTGATGACAGAGATCTACAAATTCTTTAAATTTTTCAGGAGTTCCATAGGCTTTATCCAGCGCATAATGGAAAGAGGTATTATATCCCCATGAAAGATTTCCGTCAAATTCCATGATAGGAAGCAGCTCGATAGCGTTAATTTTTAAGTTTTTTAAATACGAGATCTTGCTAATCAATGACTGCCAGTTTTTTTCCTGTGTGAAATCTCTTAATAACAACTCATATACAATAAGATCTTCTTTGGCTGGTCGCTGAAAATTGGTTACCTGCCAATTGTATGAAGCCTGGCCTGTTTTGAAACTAGACACTTCGAAACCCTGACCTGACGGAAATGTTGGTAAATTCGGATAAGTGGTTGCGGAAATCCATTGATCATCATAAGAAGATAAAATTTGGGGAGAATAAGGGTCTGCTACTTTTCTCAAATCGTTTGTTCTGTACTGGAACGTATACAACTGTTGAGGTGTAAGGCCTGTAAGCTCTATCCAGTAAAGATCAGGATTTGTGGTATCTTTTTTCATTAAATAACTATCATTCACAGTCCAGTTATTGAAACTTCCGATCACATGAACAAAATTTTTACCGGGTGCATATAACGCCAGTCCTACTCTGGTCTGGTCTGTAGGATGGTAATTAATTCCCTGCTTTATCCAGCTTGGTATCACTTCAGAAATTACATTCCTGGGAGTCTGGAGCATAAATGATACACTTTTGGAACTTGAACCCTGGGTTGCAATAAGTTCCATATTGGCATCTTGCGAAACGGTATAACTATAAGAAAATGATGGTGAAGGAGTTGATGTAGAATTTACAACAGCTCCGTTAGCTTTTAACTGAAATGTTGCATTGACGTTGGTAGTTGCAGTGATATTGATTGAATTTCCTGCCGCAACCGAGGTAAGGCTATTGGCCAAAGGGTTGGTAAGAGTAAGATTTAAAATCCCAACATTCACAAAAATATCCGGTGACGTTTGGTGACTCCCGGTTTTGTCTTTTAGTAAAAATCCAAATCTTCCAATTCCTGTCCTGCCGAAAAAAGCAGTCGGAGTAAAGGTTAAAGAATACGTATCTGTTCCTGCGTTGTAAACAAGTTTATTAAGATCATTGGAATTGTTCCAGCTTCCATTGGTAGGACAATCCTGAGTGTTCTGATAATTGGTGTCAAAAGACCACGACCAAATATATACAGAATGGTCTGAAATTCCCCATGCCGTTTCATCAATCTGGCTTCCGGGAACGGTGAGCGTAATGAAATCGGTTTCATTGAATGGACTGGGTGAAATGCTATAGCTGATCTGCCCGAAAGAAACCATCGCAATAAGCAGAAAAACAATAGAATAAAACTTTTTCATATCTTTATTTTTATCGAATATAGTATTAATTTTCCTTTTGTTGTATCAATTTTTATTTGTTAACCGGCAAATTCTTTCTCATACATAAAAAGAGACCCATGAAAATTCATGAGCCTCCAACTAAAAGTAATTGTAATGAACTATTATCTGTTTTTCACAAGCACCCAGCCTATAAATATAACTTCTGTTTTTTCTTTGTTGGATTCTTTCCAGAAAACATGGTACCAGTACGTTTGTGTAGGTACTTTTCTTCCCTGAATCATCCCATCCCAGGTATAATTATTAAATTTTGTCCCTGTAAAGATCTCTTTACCATACCGGTCATAAATCTTAAATGTAAAATCTTCTTTATAAGCCAGAGCTGAGTAATCGATTGCATCATTGACCCCGTCACCATTCGGAGTAATCGCGTTGACCAATGCTGGAACTGTAGCGGTCACTTTAACAGGCTCACATTGGTAAAAGTCTCTTACATAGAACGTATTTTCTCCTCTGATAAGATTGGTAAATACATTCGAATTCTGCCACTGTACTCCATCCAAAGAATACTGATAAGAAGGTTTTCCTCCTTTTACCTCAATAGTTGCTGTTCTTTCATCAATTTGAATGCCTTTAATCACAGGCGCTTCTGCAGGCAATACCTTCACCTCTTGCCTTACTGTACAAGCTCCTGTTTTAAGCTCTACCCAATAATTTCCAATGCCAACCTGAGTAATCGTCTGAGTAGTTGCTCCTGTGCTCCACAGATAGCTGTTGAATCCAGAACCTGCATCCAAAGTTGTTTTATCTTCGATACAGATTGTTTTATCTTTTAATACCGCAGAATATACTGGTGAAATTACTGTTAGTGTCACTTTGGCAATACTTCCGCAACCATTGGAATTGATGACTTTGATATAAGCATATCCTGAAACTGAAACATAGGCTGTAGGAGTCTGTATTTCGTTATTCCCTGATAAAGCATCATTATAATTTGAAAAATATTTTTTTGTAATCCCTGCTTCTGAAGTAACATCTGCCAATGTCAGATTGAATGTTCCTGTTGAAAGATCATTTTGATTAAAACATTCTCTCATGCTCGTATCTTTAACAACCGGAGTAGCATAGTGCAAAAGTGTGATCTTTGCTATAGCAGTACACCCTGATGAAGTCATCATCTGAACATATATTGCAGCTTGCCCTGAAGCGTAGGCTAATGGATTGGATATCTCGTTGATTCCTGCATTAAGATCTGCCAAGGTTGGGTAAAACTTCTTGGTCACATTCGTTAAACCTGTCACATTCGCCTGGAAAAGATCGTATGTGGCAAGTCCATTCACAGGACATCCGAATAAAGCGGCATCTTTCTTTTCAATCTGCTGAGGGGTTAGAATAATTCTGGCATCCGGGTTATCACACAAAACACCGCTATTATCTTTTACTACAACACTAATGGTTGTATTGGCAGAAAACTGAAAATTGGAAGGATTGGCAATAGGAGTAGAATTCCCCAAAACATAATAGGTAAAAGTATAATTTCCCGGATTGTTCACAAACTGAGAATTATACGAGGTAAGATCAACCGTTACAATTCCGGAAACAGGATTAGGACATGTTTCTGAAGGAGAAATTGTATTCTGAAGGAGGGCAACTTTATCTACATATACTTTTACATTTTTAATAGAGTGTCTTGCGCTTGCTGCTCCTGTAGATGCCGAAAATCCAAAATATCCCTGAGACATGGTAACCGCTCCCCCTGAAGGCGTGAAAGACTGATCTACAACGATAGTATTATCTATTTTCACCGTAATAAACCATGCTGCGGGATTAGCAGGATTGATTTGCCCATTCACCTCAACATGTCTGAAGTTGTTTCCAGTAAAGGGAATGGTTGACAAAAGATCCGGTGTGTGGAAAGTACTTCCTGCAGTATTATTAAATTCAATATTGGATCCTGCAGGGTTGGTTCCGTACAGAACATGAACTTTGCTCATCTGTGCTTCTGAACTGTTGTTGAAAATATCAAAAGCAACCATTAGCCCGCTTGCATTGTCTGGAATTCCTAAGCCTCCTCCCTGTACGTAAGATGCCGGTGGATTGGCCAGATACCAAAAGGCGAGACCATCTCCCTTTCCATAACTTGTTGTCCCGTTTCCATCAATTCTAAAATCAAACTCGACCTTCCATTTATCACAATACTTTAGATTGATCGGATCATTAAGCCGGATCCCTCCAACCTGGCTGATCTGATCTGCTGTAAGCTGTATAAAATCATTGTTAATAGAAGCAGAAGGCACCAGACTCCAACCTGTAGTATTAACCGGATTTCCGGCAAGCTGGTACGTCTGAGCTTTGAAAAACTGAGTGGCAGACAGTATAACAATTAAGCTTATTATATAAATCTGTTTCATAAAAAAAATTTGAGTTGTATACCGAAAAAAAACAAAGACTTAAAAGCCTTTGTTTTTTAATCAAATATCTATGTTTCTAGTTTTTAATTATCTTTTTAGAAATTATTTGTCCATTTTTTAATTTTAGTTCAACAATATAGACTCCGTTAGAAAGACCTGTCATATCCACCTGATTATTGGAGAACGACACATTCATTCTTTGACCGACAGCGTTTGTAACATTTACATTTTCTACATTGGAATCTGCTTTAATGTAAAGAAGACCTTTGGTTGGGTTCGGATAAATTCCTACTGAAGCCTTATTCAACGTTACTTCTGAAGTGCTTAGTGCTGAAGAAGGTTTAACACATCTGACAGCAGAACCCTGTCCTCTCATTGCTCCTGCAGAAGGATTACCAATAGCGGTTCCTACATACAGGTATTTTCCTCCGGAAGTTGAAGTATCAGAACTCCAGTAATATCCTCTTTGGCCTACGAAACTAAAATCACCTGTACTTGAACTTCTGCTTCCTCCTGCCGGCAATTTCAAGCGGCTTGCAAAAGCATTGGCTGGGCTATTTATTCCTTCTGCCCCAACTATGGCAGTCCAATCTGCAACAGATGGCATTTTCCAGTCTGTACCAATTGCTTTACATGGATCTATTCCTACAGATTGACTTGCCTGAGAAGCCGATCCTGCACTCCATTGATCTGTAGCAGCGAAGCCTGCCCACCAAGCCGGTGATCCTGCAATAAAAGCACCCGCAGCCGCAGCCACTCCTTCAGGATTATTAGGCGTAGGCGCAAATGTAACAGAAGAATTTCTAAGCTGGTGCCCGTCATCCCATCTTCCCCATTGGAAAAGATCTCCATATGAAGTAGCATCGTCCACAGATGTAGCTACCTGAGAGCTTCCTAAGTTCTGCTGAAGCCATACTTTCCCATCACCTCCTCTTACCGTTGTATAAGCAACCTGCTGTCCTTGGTAAGTAAAGCTAACGCAACCAACATCTCCAGGATTGTTTCCAGGATCTGTATTGCTACATGTTTGTGGATTGGTAGTATTGGTAATTGAAATTCTTTTCACTTTTGTTGCTCCGTCAGAATACGCTAACACAAGATAGTTATGAATCTTATCTATAGCCAGATCATTGTATTTTGCCTCACCATCTGAAATAAAATCACCTCCAAAAGCAGTCCAGTTCTGAGAAGCATCCAATTTATAGACTGTATTTCTCAGCAGGTTATCATCTTCGAAACGGCTTGCTACAACGTAAGGAGTTCCTGAAGATGTTACCGCTAAAGCAACATGCTGAACTCTTCCATCTGAAAAATTGGCATTTCCAACCTGTACCCAAGAGTTTCCATCGAATTTTTTAACATTCAGTTTTCTTCCTCCTGCTGAGTTTGAAACATATGCTACATAAATGGTGTTTGAACCATCCAATGCAATATCAGAATTATACTGTTCTCCTGATGAAGCTGCATCTACAGCTGCCCCTCCTACAAGAGTCCAGTTCTGAGAAGAATCTGCTCCTGTAGAATTTTGATATACTTTTATTCCACCAGATACATTGGAGGTATATACCATATTATTGGTTCCAATCACCATTTCTGCAAACTCAGCTCCAGATGAAAAACCTGCATTTCCAACCTGTTCCCATCCGCCGTTCATGTATCTTTTAACAGTTCCCGAACCATAAGATCCGTAGGTAAATAAAATATTATCCTGAGATACCGCAGAAGCCTGATAATTCACAGAACTGTCTGTAGCTTTAGGAAGTTGAGACCATAAAGAACCACTGTACAAACGAACCTCCATACCGGTACCTGGATAACCAAGTTGGTTGGTATAGTAAAGACTACTTCCAGAAGGGTTTATAGATAATGAATTATACGTTGCCGTTCCTGTTGTAACACCTGCACTTCCACCAAGGTAAGACCAAGTTGCCCCATCAAATTTCTGAACAGATCCTTTGGCTACGGAAACATCATAATATGACAGGTAATAATTTCCTGTATTATCTACAACCAAATTATTGAAGCTGCTTCCTCCTGCTGATACATTCTGAACCCCTCCTACATTCTCCCATTGCTGGGCGTATAAATAACTTCCTGCAATAGTCAGCAACGCGATTCCCGTTCTGATTTTCTTTATTGCAAAATGTAAATCTCTAAACATATTAAATATTATTTTTAATTATTCTAAATTTAATTTAATTTTGCGCAAAAGTACCTCACATTATTAACCCAGAGTTATCATTTTCAAACTTTTGGTTATCCTGCGCAGTACTTTTACCTTAAGATATTTGTACCATGGCCGTAAATATGTGTTGTATGAGGAATCAATCTAAAAGTGGACTTTTGTTCAGATCCGAAGACATCAAAATCACTATGCAGGAAGACCTGTGCCCTGATCAGTCCTTCAAATCTCATATGTTGGAGGGAAAATCAAGTTTTAATCTACTTTTCCTTCTGAGCAGTAATGTTAATCTGGAAGCACATGATTGCGGTACGAAGTTTTTATTCAAAAAAAACCAATACATCCTGCATTATTCTCCTCAGGAAAGTATTGCAGAACTATGGACAGAGAATCAGGAAATTCTCAAATATCTGCAGATTCAAATTAACTACCAGTATATTTTCAACCTCATCAATCCTGAACTTAACCGGGAGAATGCGGATATTCTGGAAAGTATGATCTCCAACAATTTCATATTTCTTCATAAAGAAACCCCTCCGGATATGACGGTTGAGATGCATATGATTGTAAAAGAGATCATTGGCTATACGAAGAAAGGAATTATGCAGAAATTATTCATTGAGGCCAAAATTATCAAACTTCTTATCCTGATCTTTGAGCAGTTCAATGAGAAAGACACCCAGGAATTTATGCCTAAGACTCCTGAGATGATTAAGAAATTCATCGATGAAAATTATCACAGAAATATAAAAGTTGAAGAAATTGGAAAGCTGATGGGTATGAATCAGAATACAATAAGAAAGGAGTTCAAAGCGCAATATCATATTACCATTTCAAATTACATTTCGGAACTCAGAATGCTGAAAGCAAAAAAACTGATTGCCGACAAGGAAATCATGATCAAGGAAATCGCTATAGAATGCGGATATGAATATCTTCAGAACTTCACCCGTGCCTTCAAGAAAAAATTTGGTATTTCTCCGGAAAATCTAAGGAATAACAAATAAGAAAAACCGCCTAAAAAATTAAGCGGTTTATATATGTTGTTTTGCTTTGATATTACTTTTTCAGAATTCAGGTGAAAAAGCAATGACAATCAATTAATGATGATGTCCGTGATCGTGAAGGAAAGGTCCGTTTCCTTTAGGTTGGTTATAGATAACTTCTACACCTTCCTGCTCAGTAACAAGCTTTCTTCTGATATCTTCAGGATCGAAAGGCTTTACTTTTCCAAAATACTCTTTCAAACCTTCAGTTAGCCACATTGGGATTACCAATCCGAAGAACATGAAAATACACCAGAATCCTACTAAGAACATAGTAATGAAGAAAATAGTCCAAAGGAACTGGTAGAACGGCCAAAATGCTGATAATATCGTTATCATTCTCTTAAAGATTTTAGGCAAAAATAGAACTTTTTTCTTTTTTACACAAAAGATCAGCGTCCTATTTTATTATTTATTTTTATTTTAAACTATTTAATGGGCAAGATCTGCGAAGAAATCGTTTCCTTTATCATCGGTGATGATGAATGCCGGGAAGTCTTTTACTTCGATTTTTCTTACTGCTTCCATTCCTAATTCCGGGAAATCTACTATATCTACAGAGACAATATTGTCTTTTGCAAGAATAGCAGCAGGACCTCCGATAGAACCAAGATAGAAACCTCCATATTTACCGCAAGCATTGGTTACATCTTTACTTCTGTTTCCTTTCGCAAGCATAATCATACTTCCTCCATGGCTCTGGAACTCGTCAACATATACATCCATTCTTCCTGCTGTTGTAGGTCCGAAGCTTCCTGAAGCCATTCCTTCCGGAGTTTTAGCTGGGCCAGCATAGTAAATTGGGTGGTTTTTGAAATATTCCGGCATTGGTTTTCCGCTGTCGATAATTTCTTTGATTTTTGCGTGAGCAATATCTCTTGCTACGATCAATGTTCCGTTAAGCTTCAATCTTGTTTTGATTGGATATTTTGAAAGCTCAGCCAGAATTTCCGGCATTGGCTTGTTCAAATCTACTTCAATAGCTTCTTCAAGGTGTGGCGGAGTATCCGGTAAGAATCTCTTTGGGTCTTGTTCCAACTGTTCAAGGAAAATACCTTCTTTGGTAATTTTTCCTTTGATGTTTCTGTCTGCAGAACAAGAAACCCCCATTCCTACAGGGCAAGAAGCAGCATGTCTTGGAAGTCTGATCACTCTTACATCATGCGTAAGGTATTTTCCTCCAAACTGAGCTCCGATTGCACTTTCCTGGCAGATTTTCTGAACTTTAGCTTCCCACTCAAGATCTCTGAAAGCCTGACCTGCTTCATTTCCTTCTGTTGGAAGATTATCGTAATATTTTGCGGATGCTTTCTTTACGGCTGCAAGGTTTGCTTCTGCGGAAGTTCCTCCAATTACCAAAGCCAGGTGATATGGTGGGCAAGCAGCTGTTCCAAGGTCTGAAATTCTTTCTTTAACGAATTCTTCAAGAGATTTTTCGTTCAGTAAAGATTTTGTTTTCTGATATAAGAATGTTTTGTTGGCAGAACCTCCTCCTTTGGTTAAAAACAGGAACTCATAATAATCTCCTTTTTTAGCATAGATATCAATTTGTGCAGGAAGGTTTGAACCTGAGTTCTTTTCCTCGAACATCGTTAAAGGAACTACCTGAGAATATCTTAAGTTTCTTTTTTGATAGGTGTTGTAGATTCCTTTGCTTAAATATTCTCCGTCATCTACTCCTGTATATACGTTTTCACCTTTTTTCCCCATTACAATAGCAGTTCCGGTATCCTGACATGAAGGAAGAGCTCCTTCTACTGCCACCGCTGCATTCTGCAAAAGATTATAAGCAACAAATCTGTCATTATCTGTAGCTTCAGGATCATCAATGATTCTTCTAAGGCTTTCCAGGTGTGAAGAACGAAGCATGAAAGAAACGTCTGCCATTGCTTCCTCAGCCAATAGCTCCAATCCTTTCGGGTCTACGGTTAAAATTTCTCGGTCACCCAGTTTTTCAACTTTTACATAATCTGATGTAAGCTTTTTGTACACCGTATCATCTTTCTGAATAGGATACGGATCCTGATATCTAAAATCCATTCAATTTTTGTTTCTACAAAATTAAGGATTATAGTACTTAGAATGATTTTAGATTAAGACTTCTTTCATTGTCATTCCTACGGTACAGAAGCCTTTCCGGGATAAATTCCTCAGAAAAAACATGAGCAATATCAGCCTTTTACAATAATATTTATAATGATTATAAATTGCGTGATTCTTAGTTTATAAGTAACTTTATACGAGATAAATAAATCAGGCCACAAAATCCTTTTTACGACTTTCCTTAACTCAAAGCGTTGAAAATCTTTTATGGCTGTGTATAAAAACTGATTATAAAAAATCAATCATAATGAATTACAGAATAGAAAAAGACACCATGGGTGAAGTACAGGTGCCTGCAGACAAATTTTGGGGTGCGCAAACAGAACGTTCCAGAAACAATTTTAAAATCGGTCCTGAAGGTTCAATGCCCCATGAAATTATTGACGCATTTGCTTACTTGAAAAAGGCTGCAGCCTACACCAATACAGATCTTGGAGTGCTTTCAGCTGAAAAAAGAGATATGATCGCAAAAGTATGTGATGAAATTCTGGAAGGAAAACTTAACGACCAGTTTCCTTTGGTGATCTGGCAGACAGGTTCCGGAACTCAATCGAATATGAACGTGAATGAAGTGGTTTCCAACAGAGCCCACGTTAATAACGGAGGAACTTTAGGAGAAAAATCGGAAATTCACCCGAATGATGACGTCAATAAATCTCAGTCTTCCAATGATACTTATCCTACTGCCATGCACATTGCTGCTTATAAAAAGGTAGTTGAAGTGACCATTCCAGCGGTTGAAAAACTGAAAAATACGTTAGCAGAAAAATCTAAGGCTTTCAAAGATGTGGTAAAAATCGGAAGAACGCACTTGATGGATGCTACTCCACTTACACTTGGTCAGGAATTTTCAGGGTATGTAGCGCAGCTTGAGTTTGGGCTTAGAGCGTTAAGAAATACATTACCTCACCTTTCTGAACTGGCATTAGGAGGAACGGCTGTAGGTACGGGATTAAATACACCAAATGGTTACGATGTAAAAGTAGCAGAATACATCTCTAAATTTACCAATCATCCTTTCATTACCGCAGAGAATAAGTTTGAAGCACTAGCCGCTCATGATGCTATTGTAGAAAGCCACGGCGCATTGAAGCAGCTTGCAGTCTCTTTATATAAAATTGCTCAAGATGTAAGATTACTGGCATCTGGACCACGTTCCGGAATTGGTGAGATTCATATTCCTGAGAATGAGCCGGGATCTTCTATCATGCCAGGTAAAGTAAATCCTACTCAAAATGAAGCAATGACTATGGTTTGCGCGCAGGTTTTAGGTAACGATACTACAATTTCTTTTGCGGGAACTCAGGGAAATTATGAACTGAATGTTTTCAAACCGGTAATGGCTTACAATTTCTTACAATCTGCACAACTTATTGCTGATGCATGTATTTCATTTAATGATCACTGTGCCGTAGGAATTGAGCCTAACCATGAGAGAATTAAAGAGCTTGTAGACAAATCTCTAATGCTTGTTACGGCTTTAAATACTCACATCGGGTATGAAAACGCAGCAAAAATTGCCAAAACAGCTCACAAAAACGGAACCACGTTAAAAGAAGAAGCCATCAATCTTGGTCTGTTAACTGCTGAGCAGTTTGACGAATGGGTAAAACCTGAAGATATGGTGGGAAGTTTAAAATAATTAGATTTAATTTTTATTCATAGACTTGAAATAGAAACTCCGGAGATGGTCTCCGGAGTTTTTAGTTAGCTGTCAGTATCAATTATTATTCTAATCCAATGGAGATTCCAAATATCAATGCTTTATCATTATTGAAGCGGTTATCTTTAAAGAAGTTGCTGAAATCTTTCTTTACAAAAATGCTCACGCTGTTATAAGAAAGAGTAAGCTGGGCGCCATACACATAAGGATTTACCTGATAATTGTCTCGATTTCTCAACTCTCCGTTGTTTCCGTCTATGATATTATTGGTAGACATTCTCGCTCCTCCATATACATTAGCCCCGATCTTCAACCCTTGGTAATAGTTTCTGTACTGAACATCCATTCCGGCATTTTTAAGCTTAGAGAAATTATACTGAATTCCCAGAGGAACGATAATATAGCCTGTTCTCAGCTTACTTTTACTTAAATCACCGTTATAATGCTCCAAGTACACATTATTATCAGCATTTTTGGCGAAAACCATGTTGTTATCAAGACGAACGGTTCTCCAGGAGAATCCTAATCCGGAAATAATAGCCCACGGACTGGTTCTGCTAAGCTGGTAGTTCAGTTTTAATCCAAATTCCAGGTTATTGGAATATCCTATATTTTTGTCCAGATCATTATCTGAAAGACTATTGGTTAAAGTCATGATCCCATAAGAGAAATATCCTGTAATACTTCGGCTGGGATGAAATTTTCTCAGAAGTTTCTGCTTCAGCTCTTCTTTGGATGCAGCATCAGTATTCAACAGAGAGTATCTTACCTGTTTTTGTATCACTCCATCAAGATCAAAACCAAGTTCTTCTATTCTTTTGTCGATTTTCTCGGAATAACGGTCAGCAATCTGAGCTTTTTCCTTATCAAATTCCGCTTTGTCTAAATTTTTAGTTTGAAGAGATAGCAATTCTGCTTCCATGAGTTTCTTTTCCTCCTGAATAATCACATTGATCTGCGTGGCATATTCTTCTATTTTATCTTTTACGATAGGACTTACTTCGGTGTCTTTTTTAGATGCAAGATTGATATTTAAAGCCTTTTGTCCGTACATTGAAGAGGAAAAAAGACATACCAATCCCATCAGGAAAAAATTCTTGATCATAGTATTAATTTTTTAAAGTTTAAACGGATTATTTTCTATTGAGTTCTATAGTAGCAACGTTACTTCCATCTTTGGTTTTTTCAATGGCATCTTTATGCTCTACCGAGAAAAGCAAAGTAGAAGGATCTACATATTTTTTCTTTTTGGCTGGAATTTTTGCGGAATCAGCTTTTGCGAGAATTTTTGGTTCGGATAACTTCATCAGTTCAAGCTTTTTCTCCGGAATAGTTGTTGTAGCCATATTGTTTTTCTTATCCGGTTGAGAAATAGCGGTTAAATTCTCTGTCTCATTCTTTGGAGCAACAATATTTCTTACTGCTTCTTTTTTTATGTTCTCTGAGGCTAGCTGAGAATTCTCTGTGTTTACATTTACCGCTTCCTGAGCTTTATCCTGAGGTTTTACTTCTTTTACTATTTTGGGGGATTCTGCCGAAGGTTCTTTCCTAAGAAAAAATAATACTGTGCCCAGACTGAACGTCAGAATAAGACATGCTGCCACCAACACCCAGTTCATTTTTGATTTCGGGGCATGGTTATTTTGGGTTTGCCACTCTATTTCAGACCATAGATCTCTGGAAGGGGCAATTTCTCTCTCCTCGATCTGCTTTTTGATCTGCCACTCAAGATTATCTTTAGACGTGTTCATTTTTCATTTTTTTTTGTTGTTGAAAGTAGATCTTTCTCAATTTTTCTTTTGCTCTGAACAATTGGGTTTTGCTCACTGCAAGAGAAATTTGTAAGGTATCAGCGATTTCCTGATGCGAATAGCCTTCAATAACGTAAAGGTTGAAAACCATCCGATATCCATCCGGAAGCTGATCCAGAAGTTCCTGCGCATTAAAATCGAAAGCAATGTCCGGATCGTGGATATCTTCCTGAAAAGAGTGATTGATCTCATCCAGATAGAAAACCGTTTTATGACTTTTAATAAAGTTCAGGCACTCATTCACAACAATTCGCCGTGCCCAGCTTTCTAAGTTTCCTTCTCCTCTGAAGCTTTCAATATGTTTAAAAATTTTACAAAATGCTTTAATGAGACAATCTTCTGCCTGATACAGATCATTTATATAACTTCGGCTCACACTCAGAAATCTCTTGGCATTCTGTTCATAAAAAAATTTCTGTGCGGCCGGGTCCTGATTCTTCAGGCGGCTTAATAGATCTTCTTTTTTATTTCCGAACAAAAATTTCATTCTAATGCTGTTTCTATTATAAAGACAGTGAATATTGAAAAAGGTTACACAAAAAAAATATTTTTTTTCTAATGATATAGTTGGGTAACAAAAAAGGCAGAAGATTAGCTCTTCCGCCTGTAGTCTGTTTTATTTACAATACTGATTCTTCGGGGCTTGAAACCTGATCTGCGAAATACTGCTCAAGGTCTTTCAACGTTTCAGGATTGGTCTGGATGTCTTTTACAAGCTGACCTTTATTCACCACTACAATTCTGTTGCAAACTTCCGTTGTGTGAGAAAGATCGTGGCTGGAGATTAGAAAAGTAACGCCGTCCTGTTTTGACAATTCTTTGATCAGATTTTTAAGTTTGATCTGTGTGGATGGATCAAGATTGGCAAAAGGTTCATCAAGAATGATAATTTCCGGGTTTCCGATGATAGCTCCAACGATTCCTACTTTTTTCTGGTTTCCTTTAGAAAGGTCTCTGATATATTTTCCGGATTTAAGAATTTCTCCGTTAAAAAAATCATGAAAGGGTTTTAAAAATTCATCTACAGAAGCTTTGTTCTGACCTCTCAACTCACCAATAAAGTAAAAATATTCTTCGGGAGTAAGATAGCCAATCAAAAAGGTATCATCTACAAAGGCTGAAACTTTGTTTTTCCACGCTTCAGATTCATTTACTTTAATACCGTCAATGCTTACAAAACCTGTTGTAGCCTGAATCAAATCCAGCATCAGGCTGAAAAGTGTTGTTTTTCCGGCTCCGTTATTTCCTACCAGGCCAAATGTTTCTCCGTTAGGAATTTCTAGCTGTTCAATGTTGAGAACGGTAGCCGTTCCGTATGTTTTGGATAAATTATTTATACTGATCATGGCTTAACCTTTATTTTTAAATGCATCGAGTGTGCTGTATTTTTCTTTTTTGTAATGTTTCACAATAATATCAAAGATTTTTTCTCTGAACATAAACCCTATTGCCCCTAAAACGGCAATACTGATGACCGCAACGGTAATGTCTGTGAAGTATTTCACCACTGCAAATACAGCCATTGGAAGTACCATTTTGGGAATCAGGAGAAGCAACGCAACCATGTTGAAGCTTCCTTTCTGTCCTAATCTTTTTTCTTTGGAATTAAGATCTATCTGAGTTTTATTAAAAGCTCCGGACCAAAGGGTAAACTGAGAATTCACTCCAATATTATAGAGTCCTGCAGCGAAGAATGTCACATAAATTTCCCATCCAAAATACACGTAGAACAGCGCAACGATGATTGAAGCTCCCGTTACGATATTCATCAGCCACCATTTTGCTTTCAGATATTCTTTGTAAGGAACGTTCAGGGTCATCATTAAAGGATAATAGGAACTGTCAAATGCCGGAACTCTCTGCCCAAAAAGGAACTGGAATCCTCCTGTTACAAAAAGTCCCATGAACATAATCATTGCAGGAGTTTTATACATTACAGAAGTATACATCAGCAGACCATAAAAAAGAAACATAAAGCTTCCCAAAAGCACTCCTTTGGTCACTTTATTACGTCTCAGCATTTTAATATCGTTATTGATAAATGTTCCGGTTACACCGTACTTATTCAGGAAGGCAATATTTTCCGTTTTTCCGATTGTTTTCTTTGCTTCAAGACCTTCATCAAGATAAAATTCTTTACGCAGGTATTTAAAACATAAAAACCAAAGAGCTATAAATAATGCAACAGGGATCAGAGCAACATAAGGCTTTTCATAAAAGCCATAAAACACGGCTTCTGAATAAGACAGCACCGGAATAATTTTATAGTAGCCCAAAGCTCCTACAACAGCAAAACATATCCCGATAATGATTGCCAGTGTCTCTTTACCATTGATAAAGATATTGATAAAGTTATTCAGATACAGAAGCATAGAGATTCCTATGAACCAAGGAAGTACGCCCAAGAAACTATAACCGTTGAACAAAGCCAATATAGAAAAGGTAACAAAAAACAAGGAGCTCAGCCAACTGAATGCAGATAAGAAGGTCTTAGCCAGCATATAATTGACCAGCGTATTCTTCCTGATATTCAGGGTGAGAAACGGCTTGATGTTCTGTGTGGGAATTTCCTGCCATAAGTATTTTAGCATCAGATCTATCACCCAGGCAATAATCAGGAATTTAGAAACCACTTTTATAGGGTTCTGGTGCATTTCTTCCTGTACATAGAAGAAGGAAATTGCAGCTCCTGCAATAAGGCATATCATGAAGTAAACAATCCCGAAGATCCTCATAATCTTCATCGTAAGATTGATTCCTAAAGAACTGCCCCGGAAGAAGCTTTTGAATTCCAACTTAAGGAACTTTAGAAACATATTGTTAGTTTTTAATATTAGTAGCTATCTTATTAAAAACGTTACGAAAAATTAATGCTAAAAACTATTTTATTGGATATTCTATATCTAATAAAGGTATATTTTTATATCTTTTTTCCAAATTCTTCATCCATTCCTTTCTTTCATTTGGATTATTAAATATAACAACTCCATCATCAGCTGTTTGTATCTTAAATCGATTCTGATTAAAGTTGCTTTTTGATGCGAATTTATATTTACTCTCATTAGGCAATTTTATCTTCTTGGATTTCTTTTTGAATTTCTGAAGGGTGAAGATAAATTGATTCTTTTCATCAACGACAGATACAATTAACCCAGGTAGGCCATTGAATTTATATGGACCAAAGTCTATGGGCGTTTCTTTACTAAACCATGCATACCATGTTCTTCCATAGGCATTTGTTTTGGCCAATTGCAAGGTTACATTATCCTCTTTTTTTATTTTATCTAATATCTGCCAGTTTAAACTTTGGTTTTCTGTATAAAAAAGTTTAGCATCAATTATATTCTCATATATCTTAAAAGCTTTTTTTTCGTACAAAATTTTTTCATTAAAATCACTTTCATAACTTGCTAATTGTAAAGGATCAGATATACTGATTGTATCCTTAGCATAATTAATCGAACTTTGGAAAAATGATCTGTTATTAATGGCATCAATAAACATGATAAATTGTTCATTTTCCTTTTTACCATTTATTGAATAATCTAGTTTATAACTACATACATAATTAGATTTTAATTCTTGACCCAAAAAACAACCGTATATAAAAAACAGTAAAAAAAGACCTATTTTTTTCATCATATAAATATTTACAAAATGGTTTGTTAATTTTTTGGCAAACCAGCTTTTTACTAAGGCTCAAGTGATAAATTTATTTTAGCAGGTCTAACACCACACTGATTGTAGTTGTACTGACTTACTGCCTGAGCGACTTGTTGAGTTGTTGCATTATCTGCAATTTGAATACTCCCTACTACACCGCATGTAGTAGTTACCGTCCAAGTTGCAGCGTTCAGTGCAACTGTAGCTAGGATAAATCCAGATAGAAGTAATTTTCTCATCTTTTTAGTTGTTTAAAGGTTATTAATTTTCGTAAATGAAGAATCGCTAAAAATCTTCGATACAAACATAAAATTTAAAGTTTAAATTTTTAGAATAAAATATATTCGAATATAGCCGAATATATTTTTTTTTTGCAAAAAAACAAGTGATCAAAGGAAAATTAATAATGAAAAGGAATGAGAAAGCCTTTACTCAAAAAGATTTAGCTGAATATTTAAACATAAGCCAATCACAATACAGCAGAAAAGAGAAAGGCAATATAGAAATTACCAATGATGAATGGAAAAGAATTTCAAAACTGTTGGATGTTGATATTTAAGAAATAAAAGAAACAAGTAACCTCGATAATTACTTAAATTTTTCTTACAATATTCCGGAGTTTTTACTCGAAAATCAAAAAGAATTTATTCAAATGCTAAAGAAAGAAATCCTTCAGAAAGATATAGAGATAGCAAATCTCAAAAATATAATTGAAAAATTAGAACAATAATTTCTGAAAGAGGTTTTAAATAACTTAACTACCCAATCAATTCTTTGGCCTGTGCCAATGCTGCTTCTGTGATCTTGCTTCCTGAAAGGAGTTGAGCAATTTCGTTAAGCTTTTCAGCATCATTCAGAGGAATGATGGTGGATTGTGTTTTTCCTGAAACATCCTGCTTCACCACTTTATAATTGTTATTTCCTTTAGCGGCTACCTGAGCCAAGTGGGAAATAACGATCAGCTGCATATCTACAGACATTTCTCTCATCAGATTTCCTATTTCTTCAGCCACTTTACCAGATACTCCGGTATCAATCTCGTCCAAAATTAGGGTAGGAAGTTCATCACTTTCTGCGATAATTTTCTTTACAGCCAACATTACTCTGGATCTCTCACCACCGGAAATAGCAGTCTGGATAGGTTTTAGCGGGAAACCTGAGTTAGCCTGAAATAATAACTGAATGGTTTCTTTCCCGAAAGGATTAAATTCCTGAGCATCTTCCAGTTCTATGTCTACTTTTGCTTTTTCAAGACCCAGTTGCTTAAGAAGTCCTTCTGCTTTTTTCACGAAAACAGAAACATTTTTATGACGGTTCTTTGAAAGTTTGCCCGCTAAGCTTTGAAGTATTTTTTCTTTCTGAACGATATTCTCTTCTGTCTCAGAAATCTGTTCTTCAAGGTCGGAAGCTCCTTTCTGATCTCCAGCTAATTCGTTTCTGATATCAATCAACTCGCTAACATCCGAAACGTTATGTTTAAGGAATAAAGCATTGATTTTATTATTAAGATCGGTAAGGTATAATAGATTTTCCGGATTGATTTCTACTCTTTCGGCTTCATTTTCAAGTTCAGAAATGATGTCTTTTATTTCTACAAAAGAAGTTTCAAATCTTTCGTCAAGTTCTGCAAAACTGGTGGAAATTTCTGAAATTTTCGAAAGTTTACTTTTCGCTTCATTAAAAAAAGAAAGCATACCAATCTCTTCCTGATGGAAGCGGGACAATATCTGGCCTACATTATCGGAAATCATTCCTGCATTTTCCTGAATAGAAAGCTGGTTCTGAATATCTTCGTAATCTACATCATCCAGTTTCAGTTCAGTAAGCTCATTAAGCAAAAATTCTTTATAATCACTTTCTTTAGTAGATTCTGAAAGTTGAGTCCTTAGTTTTTTCAGATGCAGTTTCAGATTTTGAAAGTCTGAAAAATTCTGTTGATATTCTTCAATTATTGTTTTATTCTCAGAAAGTCCGTCGATAATCTTAAATTGATATTCTGAAGTAAAAAGATTAGACGTTTCAAACTGGGAATGAATATCAATAAGCTGCGAAGAAAGTTCTCTGAGAACATCAAGAGTTACAGGAACATCGTTGATGAACGCTCTGGATTTTCCGGAAGGAAGAATTTCTCTTCTGATAATGGTGTGAAGTTCATAATCAAGATCATTTTCGATGAAAAACTTCTTAAACTGATTATTGAGATTGAACTCAGTTTCCACCACACTTTTTTCTTCGGTTTTGGCAATAGATTTTACATCTGCTCTTTCTCCTAAGATAAGTCTTAATGCTCCTAAAATAATAGATTTCCCTGCACCTGTTTCACCGGTTATTACCTGTAAACCATTTTTCAATGATACTTCAAGGGTATCAATTAAGGCAAAGTTTTTAATATAAATTCTGGAAAGCATTGATAATCCGGGTTATGATCCAATTTGAGTTTGAACTGTAAAAATAAGTTTTTTTTTAATGAATAAAGAAAATGTTTTTGGGAGAATTTTCTCTGCTACACTTTCCATTTATTCCATTTGTTCTCAATGTTTTTTGGAGAAAGGATGATCATATTCTGCTTTAAATCGTTAAGAATCAGTCCTCCATTATTTCCAGAATTGAAGATATTGAAGATCTCATCGCTTTTTGTATCCATAAACAGGTTAAAGAAGAATCCTTGCTGGAAAGTATTTTCATACATTTTCAGCTGCATCAGAGCGTCGAAGATTACTTTTTTACCAGCGGTCTGATCCTGATTGAAAAGATTATCTAACCCCGCTCTGTGGTAAGTATAAATAGTGGAACGCAACTGGCTCCAGTTTGGATTTAAAATTTCATTGATCAGAATTGTACGGCTTCTCGGTTCATTGATGGTATTCCATCCTTCATAGCTTCTGTTCTGTGAATTTTGAGCAATTTGTTGAGCTTTTGAGAACCATTGGTTCCCTCCCATAGATTGGAAACTGTCTGCATCATACCCCAGAATCAGGTAGATATAATAACTGATAACATCTGTAAGATTCTTTCCCGAAAACTGTCTCTCATTAAATATAAGATTCTCATTTTCAATATATTCAAAAGCAAATCTCTGATCCTGAAGATTTAGCAAAGGGGTTTCATAAGTAGTATTGTAAACAGGGCGTACAGCCTGAACAACGATGGATCCTTTGAATTTATTAACGTCTCTTTCTGCAATAACAATGGAAAAACCACATTTGATTTTTTCAAAATTCTGGAGCTTCTTTCCAGTCCAGCTCGTGTTATTGATAAAGTCTCTGAGACTTTTTTCCAATGCTTTAAAAGCTTGCTGGTTACTCCCTCCTATCTGTTGAGAATTTACCTGAACCGTTGCCAGCAGTTCCTGTGAAAAACTTTGGGTATATAGAAATAACAGAAAAAATAAACTTATAATTTTTTTCATTGTCTATTAAAAATTGAGAACGGAAATTTATTAAAATTATTTTAAAAGCTGAGACTCAACAAAATTAAGAATATCTCTGGCTACATCATCTTTCGATTTAAGATCAAATTCTACCTTTTCTGTCTTGGTAAATATTTTGATTTTATTGGTATCATTTTTAAACCCAGCTCCTTCATCTCTGAGAGAATTCAGAACAATCATATCAAGATTTTTCTTTGCCAGTTTTCCTTTTGCATTTTCTTCTTCATTTTGGGTTTCTAAAGCAAATCCTACCAAAAACTGGTGTTTTTTCTTCTCGCCCATTGTTTTGAGAATGTCTGGATTCTTTACCAACTCAATGGTCAGATTTTCATCGTTCTTCTTAATTTTTTCTTTAGCAACTTCTTTCGGAGCATAATCGGCTACTGCGGCGCTTGCAATTCCTATGTCTATCTTATCATAAAACTCAAATACCTTTGCCAGCATTTCTTTGGCCGAGGTCACTCTATATACGTCTACATTGGGATCGATTATCGTTTGAGCGCTCGGTCCCGAAATAAGGATAACTTTTGCTCCTCTTTTGGCAGCCTCTTCAGCAAGGGAAAAGCCCATTTTACCTGACGAATGGTTTCCAATAAATCTTACAGGGTCTATCGCTTCGTATGTAGGTCCAGCAGTGATCAAAAATGTTTTGCCTTCAAAATTATTTGAGTGGAGTTCCTCTTGAAAATACTTCTCTACAACATTATAAATTGTGGAGGGTTCTGCCATTCTTCCCTGCCCGATCAAACCACTTGCCAGTTCTCCACTTTCTGCTGGAATGATGGTATGGCCAAAACTTTCTGCCAGTTCAAGATTTTTCTTTGTAGAAGGGTGCACATACATATCCAAATCCATAGCCGGAGCAATCAATACGGGACATTTTGCTGACATATAGGTTGCGATAACCAGATTATCGCACATTCCGTGAACCATCTTAGACAGTGTATTCGCAGTACATGGCGCCACAACCATGACATCAGCCCATAAGGCCAGTTCTACATGACTGTTCCATGTTCCGTTTTCACCGTAAAAGTCTGAATAAACAGGTTTTTTGGATAATGTTGATAGGCTCAGCTTTGTTACAAACTGCTCAGCATCAGGAGTCATAATAACCTGCACATCAGCTCCTTTTTTCACGAAATCTCTTATCAGAAAATGAATTTTATAAGCTGCAATTCCTCCAGAAACGGCGATCAGTATCTTTTTACCGGAAACACTCATTGAGTTTTAATTTTTTGAAAGACTAAATTACTTATTTTTTCCCACAATCGGGCTTTAAAACAAGAAAGGTCATAAAAGAACGTACTTCCTTTATGACCTTTTGTTTATAGAAAACACAGAAATTATTTTCTGTCTTCTGTTTTTCTGAAATAGATATCTTCGTTTAACCATTCTTCAATAGCAATTGAAGTTGGCTTTGGAAGCTTTTCGTAATGTTTAGAGATCTCAATTTGTTCTCTGTTTTCGAAAACCTCTTCTAATGTAGAATTGTGAACGGCAAATTCATCCAATTTGTTGTGAAGTTCCGTACGGATCTCCGCATTGATCTGCTCTGCTCTCTTTCCCATGATAACAATAGCTTCATAGATTGAACCTACTTTATCTTCAATCTTATCTTTGTCGTAAGTAATAGTATTTACTTCTGCTTTTGTATCTTTTACACTCATTTTGAGAAAATTATTTTTATTTTAAGATGGCAAATTTACGAATTATCTTTGAATTTTGAAAGTCGCTGCAGGTGGAGGGGTCTGAAGTGCTGCACTATCCCTCTGGATCTGCTTTGCCTGCTTTTCGTTACTGATCTGATCTTTGATTTGTTGTTCAGTTTTATTCTGAGCAGCCAGTCTGTCCGCTTCTTTTTTCTGTCTTGCCGTTAAAGCTGCAATTTTAGCTTCTGTATCTTTCTTTACTACTACAAAGTGCTGTTTTTCTTTTTCAAGTTTATCTCTAAGGTCCACTGCAGTTTTAGAGTATTCTGTATTAGGAAGTTCTTTTTCTACAACTTTAGTGTATGTTAAAGCACTTTCTATACGCTCTTCTTTAAGATTATATACAGATTTCATCGCCAGTTCGTAACGTGATTTCATGATATAATCATAAATTTTCGAACGAAGTTTAGTACTTGGGAAATCTTCCAGAACATTTTCTAAAGCAACACTTGCTGCTTTATACTGCCCCATATTGTAATATTGACGTCCGTTTTCATAAGCTTTAAATTCTAACTTATAAGAAAGCTCGTCAATAAGCTGAGTAATATTCTTTGATCTTTCGGAATTTGGATAGTTATTCAGGAAGTCCTGAAGTTCGTTAATCGCCAATTCTGTACTGGACTGATCCAAGTTATAATCCATAGAACCTTCATAGTAACATAGAGCCGACATATAAGCAGCTTCTTCTGCTCTCGGGTCTTTTGGGAAACTTACTGCAAAATTTTTAAACTGATGACCAGCCAATTTGTAACTTTTGTCATAGTAGTTAGCATAAGCAGTATTGAAACCTACATTAGGAAAATCATCTGTTCCTGCCACAAGGTTAGCCAATCTGTCGTAAAGAGCCAGTGCATTTTTCCACTTTTTCTTAGCGAAGTTTTCGTTAGCTGCTTTCAAGATAAACTCTTTATCAGCACTTCTCATTGCTCTTTCCTGCTGGCTTACGCAAGATGAGATAACCGCTACAGCAAAAAGACCTAAAATATATTTTTTCATATAAAAAATTCAACAGTTTACGGATTATACAGCCGATTTACTAATTTGCAAAAATATAACTTTTTTGCCAATAGATTTTTTTTTATGAATATTTAACGTAATTTTAGTCTGCAGCGTATCCTAAAATTGCAAAAACACTCAATAAAAGATTCATCCTCACCTTTTTTTCTGCTTCTTTGGTATAGGTTTCGTCGTTTTTACTCGGAACATAAAGCTCATAGAAATTTTTATTTCTGATTACAAATAAGGTAGAACCGATGATCATGGTAAGAATATCTTCAGGTTTGGGAGTAAAGGTAAAAACTCCGGACGCAACTCCTTTTTTAATAACTTCATCCAGTTTTTTAACGAATAGCTGGTAGAAATCAAGCAGCTCATCTTTTAAATTTTCTGTATGACGAAGCTCCTGGGTAACAAATCCGTGGAAATAGTTGTATTTAAATAGCTGGGAAACGATATATTTAATCATTTCACGCATCTGCATTTCTGGTTTGCCGTCTTTTATTGTGTCTGCAAATTCTGAAAAATTCTCTCTCGTCTTCAATACTCTGTACTGATAGAGGTACGACATCATCTTTTCTTTGGAACCGAAGTAATAGGAGATCATTGCGACGTTGATATTCGCTTTGGAACAGATATCTCTTACAGATGTACCTTCATATCCTTTTTTCGCAATGAGTTCTTCTGCAATATCAAGTATATGAATCTGTTTTTCCGTAAATTTTTTTTTCATAGAGTGTACTTTGAGTAAAGTTAAGAAATTTTTAACACATTTATAAACGATCGTTTAATAATTTTAAATTAAATCTGAAAAACACTATTTTTGAAAATGGATTTTTTTGATTTTCATCATCATAAGAAATATATCAGAAACGGAGTTTACAATCTCGATATTGAAAGAATTCCGCCAGATTTTCCCTATTCCATAGGAATTCATCCTAAAGATATTGATGTAAAGAACCTCAAAATGCAGTTCAATTGGATGGGAAGCATGATGTTTCAATCCTGTTTTGCGATTGGCGAGTGTGGATTGGATTCTCTGGTGCCTATTGACCCTAAAATTCAGGAGGAAGTTTTTTTAAAACAAATAGAAATATCCAATGAGGTAAAAAAACCCATAATCATCCATTGTGTAAGAAAATTTTATGAGGTAATTTCTTTTAAAAAGAAGGCAGAACAGGCCATGATTATTCATGGTTTCAATAAAAAACGACAAGTTGCGGAAGATCTTCTGGCTAATAATTTTTATCTGAGTTTTGGAAAACCAATTTTGTATAATTTATCTTTGCAGGATATTTTAAAAACAACTCCATTAGACAAAATCTTTTTAGAGACTGACAATGATGATTTTACTATCGAAGAATTGTATATTAAAGTTTCGGAAATAAAGGGAATTTCTGTGGAGCGACTGAACGAACAAATTGTAGAAAATTTACACACAATAAAAAATGGATAAATACTGGCTGGAAAGAACTGAACTTTTGATAAAGGATGAAGGGTTGGATAAGCTTATAAAAGCTAATGTCCTTGTTGTAGGACTTGGTGGAGTAGGTTCTTTTGCCGCGGAATTTCTTGCAAGAGCCGGCGTGGGAAGCATGACCATTGTAGATGGTGATACGGTAGATATTACGAACATCAACAGACAACTTCCGGCTTTACATTCTACTGTTGGAAAACATAAGGTAGAGGTTGTTGCAGAAAGACTTCTTGATATCAATCCACAGCTCAATCTAACGAAAATCAATGAGTTTCTGAATCCGGAAAGAATGGATGAAGTACTGGATTCTGCCAAGTTTGATTATGTTCTGGACTGCATCGACAGTGTAACCCCAAAACTTTGCCTGATTATTGCTGCGAAAAAAAGAAGAATAAAAATTGTAAGCTCAATGGGAGCCGGCGGAAAAACCGACCCGAGCAAAGTATTGGTAAGAGATATCAGCAAAACGGAACACTGCCACCTGGCAAGACAGGTAAGAAAAAGGCTTAAAAAAGTAAAAATTGACAAGGGAGTCCGTTGTGTATTTGCTAATGATATTCAGGATGAAGAAAGTTTGAAGATGACTGACGGAACCAATTATAAAAGATCTTTTTACGGAACAATAAGCTATATGCCAGCTATTTTCGGGCTGTATACAGCTTCAGAGGTGATTAATCATTTATTAAATCAGGATTAAAATATCACACTCCGTACATGACAAATTCCAAATATTCCAGAGCGGAAAAGCTCAAAAAAAACATAGAGATCAGTTTACTTTTTGATAAAGGTAAATGGAGAACGAACGGAAATTTAAGGATTATTATTCTGAAAGATAAACCCAACACTCCGATAGAGTCTTCTAAATTTGGGGTTTCTGTTTCTAAAAGATATTTTAAGAAAGCTGTGCATAGAAATCGCATCAAAAGGCTTTTAAGGGAGTGTTATCGTCTTAATAAAGGGATGTTTAAGGATGCTTTTGGGGAGAAAAAAATGGCTATGCTGTTCTGGGTTTCTTCTGAAATGCCACAAAAGTATCAGGATGTAGAAGCGCAGTTTATTAAGCTTTGTGAATCACAAAAAAAATAATTTTCTTTTTCAGTAATAACTTACCATAAATTGATATTTGTGGAAGGGTTTCGTTTATATTTTTCAGGCAAAACTTATAGGTTGTTTTTTACCACAGATTTTCACAGATGATTGTGGATATAATGTTTACGATTTCTCAAAATGTCGTTTGCTTTTTGTAATTTTAAGGAAAACAATAAATCTGAAAATTAATATGTTAGACAATATTCCCTATTTTTCCTATATACTCAGTGCGTTTATTGGTATAGGACTGGCGGCAGCAACGGGTTTTAGAGTTTTCCTTCCTCTGTTTATCGTAAGTTTATCTTCTTATTTAAACTGGATCCCGATGAATGAGCAGTTTGAGTGGCTTGCAGGTTTACCCACGCTTATTACCACAGGGATTGCTACGGTTGCTGAGATTCTGGCTTATTACATACCTTTTATAGATCATTTATTGGATACCGCTTCTATACCGATGGCAACGGTGGCAGGTTCTATACTATTTGCCAGTCAGTTTGCCGATCTTGGGAGTTTTCCACAATGGGCACTGGCATTAATTGCCGGGGGCGGAACGGCAGCAACAATAAGTACCGGTTTTGCGGGAATACGTGCTGCTTCTACGGCAACTACGGGAGGTTTGGGAAATTCTGTTGTAGGAACTACTGAAACAGCCGGAGCCGGGCTAATGGCTGTTCTTGCAATAGCAGCGCCTGTGATTGCTGTAATCGCAGTGATCATTCTACTCATCTTAATTATTTCCTATGGAAAAAAGGCATGGAAAAAATTGCGACGGAATAAAAATAGTTCTGGTTCTTAGCATATAAAATAAAAAGGTACAGAGTTTCTGTACCTTTTATATTGTTAGTTCTTGCTTCTGAAATCTTTAATTTCCTGAATTTTGGATTCAAAGTATTTCTTCTTTGCAGGGGTTTTCTTGATCAAAATTTCAAATGCTTTTATTGCTTTGGTATAAAGTTTCTGTTCAAAATAAAGATTCGCCAGCGTTTCTGTCATTAAATGGGAAATATCATCATTTTTTTCTTTAACAACATAGGTGCTTTCTTCTTTTAACTGACTGATTCTAGGGTTGTTTTCAATGAAAATCTCAATTGCTTTTTCTTTAATTTCAGTCTTTTCTTTTTCAACTTCGTCTGTTCTATCAATTTTCAGCCAGCTTTGCCATGTATTGATAAAGCCGGGAACATTACTGTCTGCAAGGGTTTGAGACGTTTTTTTCACCTCAGTATTCTGTACTGCTTTTTCTTCAACAGGCTCATCTTCTTTATTGCCTTTTGCCTTCTCTTTCTCCTTTTCTTCAACACTAAGGCTCGAGATATCTGTTCCGAAGAAGGAAACATTCATTACTGGAACTTCCCCTTTTGAATCAGGTTCTTCCGTTTTGTTTTCGTCCTCTTCAATAATTTCCAATGAAGTTTCATCTTTTGAATTCTCTTCTACTACTGGTAATTCCTCTTCGACAAGAACTTCAGGTTTTTTATTTTCCTGTACCGCTTCCTCTTCTTTGGCTTCAGAATTTGTTTCTTCTACAATTGCTTTTACAGCAGGTTCTGGAACGTGAGCCGATTTGCTTATTAAAGAGTCTGGAAGATTGGATTCAACACTCATAGGCTTCCATACAGAAGGTGTTTCTGTTTCGGGAATGATTTCTTCCTCTACATCTTCTAATAAAGAATCCTCTTTTACATCAGGTACCTGAGTTTCTACAACTTCGTTCTGTATTGGCTCTTCTTTTTCTTCTTTCGGAACTGAAGGTTCATCACTTGTTGACCAGAAATGGAAACTTTGAGTCTCTCCAAAACTGATTTCGTGATCGGGAACAGATTCTGTTTCTGTTTTTTCTTCTATTGAATCAACAGATTTTGTCTCCTTCATCTTTTTCTCAACTTCTTCAATCAGACGTCTCATTTCGTCTTCATGTTTGTTGATATTGGGTTGGGAAACTTCAGCCGTTTCTGTAATTTCTTCGTTATTGGTCTGGATTTTCACATCCGGCAGGAAAGCATCCGTTCCATGGAAACTTACTTCGGCATCCGGTTCATCCTGATGTTGTTCTGTTTCTGAATGAGGAATTTCAACGTTTTCCGGTTGTTGTGATTCTTCACTTTTTTCTTCAATAGCAGTCTCAGTGATTATCGGTTCCGTTTCTTCAAAGCTTGTATTTTCTTCGTCCTCAACCTTTATTTCCTCCGATTCTGAAGTAATTTCCTCTTCATCAATGATTATTTCCGGGGTAAAGATTTCGCCTCCGTTTTCTTCTACTGTTTCCTGTACTTCTTCTTTTTCTTCCTGAATGGTTTCCGGTTCTTTTACAGGTTCCGTTTTCTGGGTAACTAATGTTCCTGATTCTAAAGTAGATTCAAGATCTATTGTTTCAGAATTTTCTTCATTCAAAAAGTTTTCTTCTCCTTCAAACAGGATACGGTTTCGTTCTCCATTCACATAGATTGCGGTAACCTCTGTTTTAGCAGGTATTGAGCATGTATTTTCCTCATTCTCAGCGGGTGTTTCGGCAGGAATTCCAGCTTCTCTCTGAATAGGAAACGTTTTACTTTTAGCGATATATTGAGAAGGTTTCTCAACAGTTCTTTCAGCTTGCTTTTCTGTAACAGGGTCCGGTTTAGATTGTGGCCTGATCTTTCCGTTAATCAGTTGGTAAAGAATCTTTTTGTCTGTAGTATAGGCTGCAGTGGTAGAGAGTTCTTTCTGATAGTTTTCTTTTTCATACAGATGCACTCCATAGAGGTGAAGTGCCCTGATATTCTGAATATAAGGGAAGGCATGAATCTCTTCTTTCAAAAGATTAAGGTCTTCTGATTGAATATTTTTCGGATTTTTTATTAATTCTAAAATTCTGGGATTCATCTTACCAATTCGCTACAATGTCGTTAAATATCTTATTTATAATCCTTTCCGTAACAATTTTCACCTGTGAGGTTTCAATATCACTTTGTGAAAGGTTACTGTTGAAAGCTGCTTCGTCTGTATATGTTTTATCAAAACTTGCTTCAGGGCGTACTTTATTTTCATAATGTACTTTTACGGTAATCGTAAGTTTGTTCTGAGCCTGCTGTATTACCCCTCCTGCAGAATTAGTCTGTGTACCGGAGCTAATCGTCGTAGGAGTAATGGAGTAATCTGAAATTTCTCCTTCAACCAGAATATCAGGGTTTTCTTTCGTTCCCTTCAATGTTGTTCTCTGCAAAAATCTGTTTTGAATATCGGTAGAAAACTGTTGTGATAATGCAGGGTTTACAAGGGATGCATTATTAGGAAACTCATTAATCTGAATGGTTTTTTCGTCTGTCAGAGATCCACCTCCGGTGAAACTGTAGCATGAATTTAAGACTCCAAGCAATGCAAAAAGCATCACCATGACGATCGACTTTCTCGGATTAATATTTTTGATATAACTATTCATTTTGTATTTATTAAGTATAATTGCTTTCCAGAATTTATAAAGTGTTCACTTTTTAATCTTCCAGATTATACTGTTTTATTTTTCTGTATAATGTTCTCTGTGAGATTCCTAATTCATCTGCAGCTCTGTTTCTGCGACCTTTATGCTTCTCTAAAGCCTTGATAATTAAGTCTTTTTCATTATTTTGAAGAGATAGAGATTCTGGTCTGTTTTCTTCAATTTCAATATCTTCAATATCTTCATAACTGTCTTCAGGAGTAGAGATAATAGTTGGTGTCTGAACAGCTGGAGCTTCGTTATTGTTTTCAAAGTACAACAAAGATCCTGAGTTTACCTGCGGCTGTGTTTCAGGAGTATAAATCCTGTTGATCAGATTTTTCTCATGATTGCTTAAATCTGCAGTTCCTCTGTTTTTGATCAATTCCGAAGTTAATGATTTTAAATCATTAATATCATTTCTCATATCGAAAAGAATCTTGTACATGATTTCTCTTTCGCTTCCGAAATCATTCTGCTTAGGAGTGCTTTGTGTATTTACCACCATCGGAAGATGAGTTTCCATAGGAATATACTCAGCAAGCTTTTCTGCGGTGATGTTTCGGTTTCTCTCCACAACGGTCATCTGCTCAACAAGATTTCTTAATTGGCGGACATTTCCCGGGAAAGAATAGTTTTCTATATAATGCACCGCACTCTGCTCCAACTCCAACTCGGGCATTCTGTATTTTTCTGCAAAATCTATTGCAAATTTTCTGAATAACAGATGAATATCTCCTTTTCTTTCTCTTAAAGGCGGCATATCAATCTGAACGGTATTCAGACGGTAATACAAATCCTCACGGAATCTTCCGTCATGAATAGCTTTCATCATATTAACGTTGGTAGCAGCCACAATTCGCACATTTGTCTTCTGTACCTGAGAAGATCCTACCTTCATAAATTCACCGCTTTCCAGGACTCTTAAAAGACGAACCTGGGTCTGTAGAGGAAGCTCTCCCACCTCATCAAGAAAGATGGTTCCACCGTCTGCTACTTCAAAGTACCCTTTTCTGGTGGCTGTAGCTCCTGTAAAGGCTCCTTTTTCGTGTCCGAATAATTCAGAGTCTATGGTTCCTTCAGGAATGGCTCCACAGTTCACCACAATATAAGGCTGGTGCTTTCTTCTGGATTCTGAATGGATAATTTTCGGAATAAATTCTTTCCCCACCCCACTTTCTCCGATAACAAGAACGGAGATATCTGTAGGCGCTACCTGGATTGATTTTTCCAACGCCCTGTTGAGTGCCGGAAAATTCCCGATAATTCCGAAACGGTTTTTTATATTTTGAAGCTCGTTGCTCATAAGTAAATTTTTGATTATTGATTTAATACTAATAATCTACAGTTCTTCTATCTGTTTTCTGTAGACTTTGTTAAAATGATGAGTGTAGACATCTTTCATGGTCTTGCCTTCATCATACGTCTTGAGTGCCAACGTTTTTAAATCCAAATAATCTTTGTTTCTGATTTTAGAAACTTTACTTTTAAAGTATATGTTTTCGGCAAAGTTGTATTCCTTGCTCTGTTTTTCAAAATTTTCAAGGGCTTTGTCATATTTTCCCTGTTGGAAATACATCACTCCCAGCTGGTAATGATCGAACATTCCTTTGACATAGCCTCTTGTTGCCAGCAGCTTTTCTATGATTCCTGTGGCTTTCTCCTTCTGTCCTAAAGCACTGTAAGACATGGCTCTCACCACATCCAGGTTATAGTCTCCGTTTTGAGATCTTCCTAAATCTTCAGGATAATATTGCTTTAGAGATTCTAAATCCTGAATTGCGCCACTGTAATCGCGCAGAAACTGAAACTTACACCATCCTCTGTATCCCAGATAGAGTTTTGGATCCAGATCAACAGCTTTATCTATGAGGATTTTCCATGTTATAAAATCTCCATTTTTAAGATATGGAACTGATTTTTCCATATAAGCATGGGAGAAATCGGGACATAGTGCAATGGCTTTATCAAAGCCTTCCTGAGATTCTTCGGAGCCTTGTAAATCTGAAGCCCAGTTGTATAATTCACAAGCTTTTTTGCAGTTCTCACCCTCTATTGCGTTACAGTTGACCTGTGCAATAGTATTGGTGTAAACGATAAGTAACAAAAAGCTAAGGTAATACCTCTGAAACTTTTCCATTTTCAATTTTATAGGTTAAATACTGATAATAATCTACTTTAAAACCTTTGATCTCCTTCGATGTCCAGCCATCCAATGATTTTGTGAAATTCAACAGCTTATTTTGCAATTCATCATCTAAAATTTCTTCTTTAAGATCCGAATTCATAGACTTGAGTCTAAATAAGCCTGTTTTTCCTTCACAATTTACTAAAAATCTTACGGTAACAAAACCGTTGATCTCTTTTTTGGAATATATATTTTCTTTTTCAAGTTTTTCAATAATCGCAATTTTTTCTCCTTTGTAGTCTAATCCTTTTCCGTTATAATATTGAAAGCTAAAAGGAGCATCTTTACCTGCTCCACATTTTTTGAAACCCGGTTCGTCCAGTTTTTCATCAAATGCAATGTCGCCTACGGTATTGGGGTATTTTCCAGCTTTTTTCTCTGTCTGACAGGACATCAGGACAGAAAAGAACATGGTAAAGAAGTAAACCGCTTTGATCAAAACTTTATTTTATTCTGCAATTTTCCCTAAAAGTGTGCCTTGCGTGTTGTCATATACAAAAACATCCACAATGTCACCTATTTTCTGTCCTTCAAATTTATCAAAAACACATACTGCGTTTTGAGAATTTCTTCCTTTCCACTGATTTTCGTTCTTCTTGGAAGTTCCTTCGATCAAAATCTGGTGCATTCTTCCAACATAAGACTTCATTCTTTGTCTGGAAAGTTCTCCCTGCAGGGCAATTACCTCAGCAAGACGTCTTTGCTTCACATCAGCCGGAATATTGTCTTCCATTTTTTTGTGAGCAGGAGTTCCCGGTCTTTCTGAGTAAGCAAACATATAACCATAGTCATATTCCACTTCTTTCATCAGACTAAGGGTATCTTGGTGATCTTCTTCGCTTTCGTTACAGAATCCAACAATCATATCCTGAGAGAATGCTACTTCAGGAACAATTTCTTTTGCTTTTCTGATCAGGTCTAAATATTCTTCACGGGTATGTTGTCTGTTCATTGCTTCAAGCATATTATTGCTTCCGCTCTGTACAGGAAGGTGTACATATTTACAGATATTATCGTGTTTTGCCATCATTCTAAATACATCCAAGCTCATATCCTGAGGATTGGAAGTTGAGAATCGGATTCTTATTTCAGGAACGGCTTTAGCTACTAAATCCAGTAACTGAGCAAAGTTTACAGCAGTCGCTTTCTGCATTTCAGACGCTTTGGCGAAATCTTTTTTGGGACCTCCTCCATACCAAAGATAAGAGTCTACGTTTTGTCCTAAAAGTGTAATTTCTTTATATCCGCTATTCCAAAGATCTTTACATTCTTCAAGGATAGAGTGTGGATCACGGCTTCTTTCTCTTCCTCTGGTAAAAGGAACTACACAGAATGTACACATATTATCGCAACCTCTGGTAATGGTTACAAAAGCTGTAACACCGTTTCCGCCTAAACGAACAGGGTTGATATCTGCATAGGTTTCTTCTTTTGAAAGAATTACGTTGATGGCATCTCTACCATCTTCAGTTTCCTTCAAAAGGTTAGGTAAATCTCTGTAAGCATCCGGTCCCACTACAAGATCAACCAGTTGTTCTTCTTCCAGGAACTTGGTCTTTAATCTTTCAGCCATACAGCCCAGCACCCCAACCGTCATATTCGGTCTTTCTTTCTTTAGATTTTTAAACTGAGAAAGACGCATTCTTACAGTCTGCTCTGCTTTTTCACGAATGGAACAGGTATTCAACAAGATCAGGTCTGCTTCTTCTACTTTCACTGTAGTATTGTAACCCTGTTCATTAAGAATGGAGGCAACAATTTCAGAATCTGAGAAGTTCATCTGGCAACCATAACTTTCTAAAAACAGTTTTTTAGAGTTCTCCGGTCTTTCAGCAATAGCAAACGCTTCACCCTGTTTGGTTTCGTCTATATATTTTTCTTGCACGATAGTCAATTTAAGGTTCGGGGTTAAAACACACGAATTTGCTTCGTTAATTTTAAACTACGAACAGATGAGTCTGCAAAGATACAAAATATTGTGACAGATTGTCAGGATTATCTTTCAGTAAATGTTACAGAAAAATTTACTGGAAATGCAATTCTTTCAAGAACTGGAATATCTTTATAAAAAGCTGGTATCCAAGGTTTTTTCATTCTCGACAGGGTCCGCATAAAATCATTGATGAATTTTCTGTTATCAACTTCCGGAAAAATTCTCGGATTTATAATATCTCCTTCTTTACTAATATAAAATTCTAGATTTACTTTTCCATTGAGCTGGTAATCTGCGAAAATCGTCATAAAGTTGTCGTGAAATAATGTATCAAAAGCCTTAACCCCTCCAGGATATTTAGCATGCGCAACAAACCTTGCTGCATCATAGCCAGGCTTATAATTACTCATTACATCTTTAGGATATAGAATAAATTCTGTGATAGCCCCTACTGTCCAGCCTTTTACCTTAGCCGGCTTCCACTTGGTTAGATTTTTAAGAATTTCTTTAGAAAGATCATATGCGCATTTGTTTCTTGCAATGTTTGCAGTATCTGCGTCTTTGATAAATTTAACCTCTGCTTTATCTGTTATAATGATTCGAGGCTGATAAATTTCCTTTTCATCACATTCCTTCACTTTATTCTTCACAAGATATTCATGGACATCTTTGTAGAAATTAACATTTCCCCCTTCATAAAAACTTTGTTTTTCAGGATATTCATCAAGCATTTGTGCGTGACAAGCAGAAACAAAAGCTAGAAATAGCGCAATAAAAATATTCTTCATTATTCAATTCAAATTATTCAGATGGTGTATAGTTTTCAGATGGTTTGGAGAAAATTTTCCTATAATCCGTTTAAAATTTCCTTGTTCCATTGGTTGTATAAAAACAAAATCATTTTTTAATCATGATCGTAGACATTATTCTGGAATCTGATTTTCATGATAAGTTTAGAATCTATAGGAACTCCATTTTTAGTAGCAGGCTGCCATTTGCCTTTTACTTTTTTAAGGGCAAATTTCATATCGTCGATAAAGGACTCGTCATTTTTGAACCTGGGCATAATATCTACTTTATCAATTTTGCCTTTTGAATTGATATTAAACAGGAAAGTAACTTCTCCCTGAATAGCATACAAAGCAACATCAATATAAGCATAGACCATATTCATAAATTCTTTTCTAAAAGCCTCTTCTCCTCCTGGAAATTCCGCTTTTTTGAAATCGTCGCCTTTCTCAACCTGTATTTGAGCTTTTGTTTCCTGAGAAAAACCTTTACCACTTATAAGCAATAAAGGCAAAATTAAAAGGTATTTTTTCACGTATTAGTCAATATCTGTTGCAATGGAAGAGAAACTCATTTTTACTTTGATCTGAGAAGCTACAGGCTGTCCCCCACAAGATGCCGGAGTCCAGTTCTTTTTAATTCTCCTTACCACATATTGCATATCATCAAAAAAAACTTTGCTGTTTTCTACTTTGGGCATTCCTGTCACATCAATAACTTTACCATTAGCATCTACTTTTAACGTGAAGCTAAAATCTCCCGTCAGCGAATAGAAATCTGAGTTTAGATAGGCGTACATATACTTGTTCAATATATTTTTATAAGCAGCAACTCCACCATCAAAACTTGCAGGTTTGAAATCTGCACACTTTACCGCGATCTGCATAAAGGGTTCTTTGATATCTATTTTTAAAATGTTTTTATTACTATCTCTGATGAAAGAGTCATCTCTATCTTCCTGATCCTGTGCAAATGAAAAAGTACCCACACACAATGCTAAAAAGAAAAATATAGTTTTCATAATTTTATTTTTTAGTATTAATAATAAAACAAAGGTAAATATTTACCTCTTGTATAAAAAAGAAAAACTTCACACAAAATGTGAAGTTTTCAAAAAGAGAATTGTTATATCTTTTATAAAAGAGAAGATTATTACAACAATCCTTTGATATGCTTGTAGTTACTCTTCACCGTTTCAAAAACCTCATCCATTTTTCCACCCAGCATCAGCTGAGCCATAGATTTTGTCATTCCCATGATCTGGTCAAATTCAATTTTGGGAGGAAGGGCTAAAGCGTTAGGATTTGTGAAGATATTAAGAAGATAAGGTCCGTTATGTTCCAGACATTCTCTTATAGAACTTTCCACTTCTTCCGGCAAATGAACATTTTTCCCAGGATATCCCATTGCGTGGGCTACCATTGCAAAATCTGGATTAATCATATCTGTTTCATTATCGGGCATACCGCCCACTTCCATTTCCAATTTTACCATACCAAGGGTTCTGTTATTAAAAACGATTAGCTTTATAGGAAGTTTATATTGAAAAATGGTTGCCATATCTCCCAAAAGCATAGACAAACCACCATCTCCACACATGGCAATCACCTGTCTTTCGGGATGCGATAATGACGCTCCAATAGCCATAGGCATTGCATTCGCCATTGAACCGTGGTTGAAAGATCCCAGCATTTTTCGCTGACCGGTTCCGGTTATAAATCTGGCTCCCCAAACACAGCACATCCCTGTATCAACTGTAAAAATTGCGTTTCTATCAGCCAATCTATCCAATGTATGGGCTACAAATTCCGGCTGAATAGCGTTTTCTTTACCAAAATCTTTTACATATTCCAATTGGTTTTCTTTTACCTTGTCATAAAATGCCAATTGCTCATTTAAGAAATGAACATCTGTTTTTTCGCTCAGCAAAGGAAGTAAAGCGATAATAGTTTCTCTCACATCTCCTGTAAGTCCCAATTCCAGCTTCGCTCTTCGCCCCAATCTTTCAGGGCTTTCGTCTATCTGAACGATCTTGTTTTTTACCGGCATAAACTTCTGATATGGAAAATCTGTTCCAAGTAAAATCACCAAGTCTGCTTCATGCATGGCATGATAGGCGGAAGGAAATCCCAATAAACCTGTAAGCCCCACTTCATTTGGATTATTAGGCTGGATATCCATTTTTCCTCGGAACGAATATCCTACCGGAGCTTTCAGTAGTTTAGCAAGAGTGATCACTTCCCCACTTGCTCCTGCAGCTCCTATTCCGCAATAAAGGGTTACTTTCTTGCTTTCGTTGATGAGAGAGGCTAAACTTTTCAGTTCCTCGTCTGATGGGCGAATCACAGGATTGGTTTTAAATATCTGGGTAGAAGTTGTCGTTTCTTCTGCTTCCAACTCTGAAACATCACCCGGAAGACCTATTACAGCCACTCCTTTTTTGGAAATGGCATGCTGAATAGCCGTCTGAACAGTTCTCTGCACCTGTTCCGGGCGTGTTATCATTTGATTATAATAGCTACAGTCGTCAAACAGTTTTATTGTATTGGTTTCTTGGAAATAATCCATCCCCATTTCGTCACTGGGAATAGTGGAAGCGATAACCAACATAGGAACATGAGAACGGTGTGCTTCGTAAACTCCGTTAATGAGGTGAACATGCCCCGGACCACAACTTCCTGCACATACCGCCAACCCATCCAATTCGGCTTCTGCAGCTGCTGCATAAGCTCCTACTTCTTCATGACGTACATGAATCCATTGAATACTGCTTTTTTTAACTGCAATATTGAGATGATTAAGGCTGTCTCCTGTTACTGCGTAAATTCTTTTCACATTGGCATTTTCGAGCATTTCAACAATTTGCTCTGCTATGTTTTTGGCCATAATTTAATATCTTTTGGTGATTGTTTGCTGATAGAAAATGATAAAAACAGGATCTTTACGATTCCTATTTCTATCAAATTTAGCTAATAAAGTTGAAACTCACACCTGATTCCAACGTTAAAAAATGGTAATTTTAAGAGGAAACCTTACTGGTTTTACAACCTTTCATGCAGAGTATCCTGAAAAATAGAGATCCATTTAAAACAAAACAGCCACCTGAAAAAGGTGGCTGCTTATCTATTATGGTGTAAGTTTAGATCACTACTTCAATCTGATTTCTTAATAAATCTTCAAATTCATCTCTTTTACGGATCAGGTGAGATTTTCCGTCTAAGAATAAAACTTCAGCAGGTTTCAGTCTTGAATTAAAGTTAGAACTCATTTCAAAACCGTAAGCTCCCGCATTATGGAAAACAAGGATATCTCCTTCTCTTACTTCATTTAATTTTCTGTCCCAGGCAAATGTGTCTGTTTCACAAATGTTTCCTACTACAGTATAGATTCTTTCTGCACCTTTTGGATTGGACAAGTTCTCAATCATATGGTACGAATCATAGAACATTGGGCGGATAAGGTGATTGAATCCTGAGTTCACTCCAACAAAAACGGTTGCTGTTGTTTGTTTGATAACATTAGCTTTTACCAATAGATATCCACTTTTCCCGACCAAGAATTTCCCTGGCTCGAACCATAGTTCAAATTTTTTCCCGGTAGATTTTGAGAATTCAGAGATTACTTTTTCTACTTTTTTTCCTAATGTTTTTACATCTGTTTCTTCTTCGCTGTCTTGATAAGGAATTTTGAAACCACTTCCCATATCAAGATACTTCAGATTAGGGAAATGCTCGGAAAGATCCAGCATAATTTCAAGAGCCTGAAGGAAAACATCCGGATCTTTAATTTCACTTCCTGTATGCATGTGAAGACCTTCTACATTCAGGTTGGTGCTTTTCATTACTCTTTCGATGTGACGAACCTGGTGAATAGAAATACCGAATTTACTATCGATATGACCTGTTGAAATTTTATAATTCCCCCCCGCAAAAATATGCGGGTTGATTCTTACAAGGATAGGATAACTATTTCCATATTTATTCCCGAATTGCTCAAGAATAGAAATGTTATCAATGTTAATATGAACTCCAAAAGTCATTGCTTCCTCTATCTCAGCTAAGTCAACACAATTGGGAGTGAACAGGATCTTTTCTTTTGCAAACCCTGCCTTTAATCCAAGTTTAACTTCGTTGATCGATACACAATCTAAAGATGCACCCAGTTTCTTGACGTACTTCAGGATGTTGATGTTGGTCAACGCCTTCGCCGCATAGAAGAACTTTGTGTGTTTCAGGAAAGATGATGTCAGCTTTTCGTATTGATTTTTAATCGACTCTGCATCATAAACGTACACTGGGGTGCCAAACTCATTGGCAATCTTTAATAATTCTTGTGAATTCATAATTTCATTTTAACATAAAAAAAGGCAGATTCTTTACAAAAAGAGTCTGCCGCATTGATTATTTTTTATGCAAGACAACTCTTTTAAATATTCCAAACCTTAGAGAACCTTACCGCTCCCTTTTTACCAGTTTTAATTTGTTTAAAATTTTGCATTGCTTCTACTTATTTTTTGCAAAAATACTATTTATTTTTTATTTCCTGAAAATTGATTTGAAAAGTACCTCACTATACCTGAGTAGGAAAAGTGAAAATTTTTCTATTATTTCGGCAATGGTAATGTCTCAAAATCACCGCGAAGGAGTGCCAGCTGTAATTCATTATTCAAATCTGCAGAAGATAGAGGAAGGTCTATTTTCAGCTTTGCCAGTTTGCTTAAAGTCTGGATCTGCGTAAACAACTCGTAAAACCCAAAAGAAACTACTTTTCCGTTGTCTATGATCAGAAATAATTTCTCTCCTAATTTTCTTCCTGTTCCCAACCAAAGTTCATTTCTTTTTCGGAATTCTATCTTTTGTTTCAATACAGAAACATCATTAAATTCTTCTTGCGAACCAATAAACTGAACGGCTTTTGTGCCCTGTGTGAATGATCTGAATTTCAGCACAGGTTTTTCCGTTTTATTTAGTTTATTTTTCTCAACAACGTATTTATTATTTCTGAAATATAATCCAAAAGGTAAAACTTCTTTCTTTTTGATGTTTTTCGAGTTTAGAATCAGCTTGGCGATAATATCGGTTCCCGTCAGTTCAAAATTGACCTGTTCAACATCTTTCTGAACCTGTTCCCATTTTTTGGATTTGGAATTGAAAACTTTCTTCGAAAATTTATTGATATCCTGAACATAATCAGAGAAGATAATTCTTCCTACTCCATCCTGAAAATACACAAACCCTTTTTCATTTGGTAAATCCTGTGTAAGTTCTTTAATTTTATTGATGTATGTTTTGGCATTAGATTCCTCATGCTGTTCTTGGATGATCTCGTTCTGAATATCTTTTGAAACCAACAATTTGAAAAGTTCCAAAGTAGCCCGTGCATCTCCATCGGCTCTGTGATGGTTTGTCAAAGGAATCCCCAATGATTTCACCAGTTTCCCTAATGAGTAACTTACTTCATCCGGGATAAGTTTTTTTGCCAGTGGAATTGTATCTAATGTATTGATTTTAAAATCATAACCAAGCCTTTTGAATGACTGGCGAAGCATTCTGTAATCAAAATCGATATTATGCCCTACAAGAGTTGTATTTTCTGTAATTTCGATTACTCTTTTGGCTATTTCATGAAATTTCGGAGCAGTTTTAACCATTTTTGGAGTAATACTGGTCAGTTTTTGTACAAAAGGAGTGATATCACTTTCCGGGTTGACAAGTGATATAAACTGATCCGTAATTTTCTGACCATCATACCTGTAGATGGCTATATCTATAATGCATTCATTTCTATAACCTGCACCATTACTTTCTATGTCTATAATTGAATACATTGAATTTCTATTAACTGCTTTTTTGTCATGTTTATCAAAACACTGTTTTATTTTTCAATAAAATCCGGTCTTATTTTATCCTATTAAAGTAAAGATAACCTGCTAAATTAACAAAAAATATATCAAAAACATAGCAGATAACCTTATAATATACTTTAAAATTACCTTCTACGGCCACCCAGGCCAAACATTCCGAGGATTGCTCTCGCCCCTTCACGCATTAAGGTATTGGTAAAAGTTCTTCCTGCTTTACTTTGCAGAACTTGCTCAAACATTCCCGGCTCTTCCTTCACAGGTCTTGTTTTTTGCGTTGGAGCTGAGTTCTGGGCAGCCTGCTCCATTCTTGCTGTTAATATTTCATAAGCAGACTCTGGATCTATAGCTTTTTCATATTTAGCAACCATTGCTGATTTTGCGGTCAGCTCAGAAACTTCTGCTGCACTTAAAACATCCATTCTGGATTCCGGAGAGATCAGGTAAGTGTGGGCTAAAGGTGTTGGAATTCCCTTTTCATCCAAAGCTGTTACAAAAGCTTCTCCAATCCCCATATTCTGAATGAGACTGGAAGCATTGTAAAATTCTGTAGTAGGATAATTTTCTACAGCTTTTGTTATTTCTTTTTTATCTTTTGCCGTAAATCCTCTCAGCGTATGCTGAATCTTTAATCCTAGCTGGGATAATACACTTTCAGGAACATCTCCAGGAATTTGGGTGATAAAATAGATTCCGACTCCTTTGGAACGAATCAGTTTCACCATTGTTTCAATCTGTGAAAGAAGAGCTTTGGACGCTTCATCAAAGATCAGGTGAGCTTCGTCTATAAATAATACCAATTTTGGTCTTCCACTGTCTCCTTCTTCAGGGAAAGTCATATAAATTTCCGCAAAAAGGGAAAGCATAAACGTAGAGAACAACTGAGGTTTATTCTGAATATCTGCCACTCTTAAAATATTAACGACTCCTTTTCCGTCTCTTTTTTCTAGTAAATCCTGTACGTCAAAACTTAATTCTCCAAAAAATCCTCCCGCTCCCTGCTGCTCCAAAGCAACAATTGATCTTAAAATGGCTCCTAATGAAGCTGGTGCGATGGATCCATAGTTGGCTGCAAGCTCAGCTTTTCCTTGTGCATTGTCTGTCACATACTGTAAAACTTTCTTTAAATCATTTAAATCAATCAAAGGAAGACCTTTATCATCGCAATATTTAAAGACGATAGACATTATGCTCTGTTGAGTATCATTAAGTTCTAAGATCTTACTCAATAAAACAGGACCAAATTCTGTAACTGTAGCTCTCAGCTTCACTCCTTGTCCTCCTGAAATACTCATTAATTCTACCGGAAAGCCTTGCGGAGTATAAGGAAGCTGTGTTTTCGCATATCTTTCTTCGATAATAGAATTCATCTGGCCAGCTTCAGCAATTCCCGAAAAATCGCCTTTGATATCAAGAACAAGAGAGGGAACTCCTGCATGAGAAAGCTGTTCTGCAAATACCTGCAAAGTTTTAGTCTTACCCGTTCCCGTTGCTCCGGCAATAAGACCATGGCGGTTGATGGTTTTCAAAGGAATTGTCACATTTACTTCCGGTACCACCTCACCGTCCAACATTCCTTTTCCTAATATAATATGTTCTCCTTTTGGAGTGTATCTTGCATTTAATTCTTCAATAAATTGTGCTTTATCTGCCATCTGATCGTTTTTTTAAACTTATAAATATAAATGTTTTTGTAAAATATCGAATACAATTTCCATTGGAACTTCTGATACTACCCTTTGGAAAAACTGTCGACGGCAATTTAAGCAAATTTCAAACCACGACACTTTTCATTCGTAATTCGTATTGACTTTCATGAATGAACATGATAAAAAACAGTATTTTCAAATTAACATTCTGTAAGGCATTCTTTTTGCTGAAAAATAAAGCGCATTAAACGCACGTTTAACAAAGTATTGAAAGAAACTATCAATGGAATTTAACATTTCATTTAGAATTTATCTAATACTTCGTATCTTTAACTAATTAAAAAAAGACCCCAATGAAAATTGAACAAATATATACGGGCTGTCTGGCTCAGGGTGCCTATTATATTGTATCAGAGAATGAAGCAGTGATTATTGATCCCTTAAGAGAGGTAAAACCTTATCTTGACCGTCTGGAAAAAGACAATGTCACGTTAAAATATATTTTTGAAACTCACTTCCACGCCGATTTTGTTTCCGGACATCTGGATTTAAGTAAAAAAACAGGCGCTCCTATTGTATATGGGCCTACCGCTGCTCCTGAATTTGAAGCTATTATTGCGGAAGATGACCAAATTTTTGAGGTAGGAAAAGTGAAAATTAAGGTAATGCACACTCCGGGACACACCATGGAAAGCAGTACTTACCTTTTGATTGACGAAAATGGTGTTGAAACTGCAATTTTTACAGGTGACACTCTATTTCTAGGAGATGTAGGAAGACCGGATCTTGCTCAAAAAGCGACCAATCTTACTCAGGAAGATCTTGCCGGAATTTTGTATGACAGTCTTCAAAATAAGATTATGCCTCTGGATGACAGTGTTACAGTATATCCAGCACACGGTGCAGGTTCCGCATGTGGAAAAAATATGCAGAAAGAAACGGTAGACATTTTAGGAAATCAGAAGAAAACCAATTATGCGCTTAACCAGCCAGATAAGGAATCTTTTATCAGAGAGGTTCTTGACGGTCTGACCGCTCCACCAAAGTATTTCGGAATGAACGTAGCCCTTAACAAAGGAGGATATGAAAGTCTGGATGTAGTAATGGATAAAGGTCTACAGCCTGTTGCTCCTGAAGATTTCGAAGCATTGGCAGAAGAAACCGGGGCGTTAATTTTAGATACAAGAGGAGCGGCAGACTTTCATAAAGGTTTTGTGCCCAATTCTATTAATATCGGACTAAAAGGAGATTTTGCTCCATGGGTAGGAACTCTGATTGTAGATGTAAAACATCCATTATTATTGGTAACTGACGAAGGAACAGAAGAAGAGGTAATCACCCGATTAAGCAGAGTTGGTTTTGATAATGTTGTAGGCTATCTACAGGGAAGTTTTGAAGCCTGGAAAAATACGGGTCATGAAACAGACGAAATCAAAAGAATTACTCCGGCCGAGTTTGCAGAAGAATTTACACCAGATGCTAAAGTAATTGATGTAAGAAAACTGACCGAATATTCTGCAGAGCATATTGAAAACGCTTACAACAAACCACTAGACACGATCAGCGACTGGGCTCGTACAATTGACGATTCCGAACATTTCTTTCTTCATTGTGCAGGAGGATATAGAAGCATGATTGCGGCAAGTATACTTAACTCACACGGAATCAGAAATTTCACTGAAATAGAAGGAGGTTTCAACGGAATCAAAAAAACAGAAAAATTGCCTACTTCGGATTTTGTATGCCAATCCAAAACGTCATAGTACTATGAAAATTCAGTTTCTTGGACTTATTTTAGTGACTACTTTTATGCTAACTTCCTGCAAATCAAACCAGGCAACTATTGTTTCACAGGCAAACATTAGAGAAGTTGTAAACAGTTCGGATGTTACTTTAGTAGATGTTAGAATTCCTGAGCAATATGCTGCGGGAACAGCTGATAATGCGGTTAACATCCCATTGTCCGAAATTCAGAATAACATAGAAGCCCTTAAAGGCAAAAAAGTTGTTGTTTTCTGTAATAAAGGGATACAGGCAGATCAGGCCATGATCATTTTAAAGAAAAATGGCATAGAAGCTTATGACGGTACAACCTGGAAGAATGTAAAGGCTATTCAGAACGAAACAGATAAAAAAGCAAACTAATACCCTATAAAAAATGTCACAAAAATTTCAGGAAATCATTAATTCCGAAAGACCGGTACTTATCGACTTTTTCGCTACGTGGTGCCAACCTTGTAAAGTACAGTCTTCGGTTCTTAATACTGTAAAAGAAAATATTGGCGAAGGTGCCAGAATTATCAAGGTAGATGTAGATCAGTATCCGGCTATAGCTGCGGAGTACGGAGTGCGCGGAGTACCTACTCTGGCGGTTTTCAAACAAGGAGAATTGCTATGGAAAGAAAGTGGCGTACATGATGTTAATACACTTACCCATCTTTTGCAACAATATATGTAATCAAAATAAAAAAGGCTGAGTTTTTACTATCTCAGCCTTTTTTATTTATAATTGAATAGAAAAATCATCTCTGTCATTAAGGAACTGAAAATGATTTCTAAAATCTTTTAACTCGTTCATATCCAGACCTGCAAATACGAGATTTCCCTCCTTACGAGATATTTCCGCTCCATCTGCAAAGAAGCAATGAGAACTTTCCTGATAGAAAAGATTATTTCCATCTGTGCCTATTCTGTTTAATCCAAATACAAAAGAAAGGTTTTCAATAGCTCTTGCTTTCAAAAGATGCTCCCAGGCTCCTACTCTTTTCTCCGGCCAGTTGGCTACGTATAAGATCGCATCATAATCATCATTATTTCTTGCAAAAACAGGAAAGCGAAGATCATAGCAAATCTGCAGAAGAAATCTGATTCCTTTATATTCTACAATCACCCTTTCATTTCCGGGAGTATACACTTTATCTTCTCCAGAAAAAGAAAACAAGTGCCTTTTATTATAGAAGGAAAGATTCTCATTGGGTTGTACAAAATACATTCTGTTGTAAAATTTGCCATTCTGCTCTACAGGAGCGCTTCCACAAAATGCAGCATTTTTTGCTTTCGAAAGTTTTTTTAAGAATTCAAGAGACTCTTCATTTCTGTCTGACACTTCGGCAGCATCCATACAGAAACCTGTAGAAAACATTTCCGGCAGTATAAAAAGATCTGCTTCAATATTCTGAAGTTCGTTTTCTATATGTTTAAAATTATCCGCTTTATTTTTCCAGATGATATCCAAATTAAGTCCTACAACTTTCATCTTTTTTATTCTTTTTTTAAATTATTTCAAATCTGAAGTATAAAAATACGGCTTTTCCATCGATTAAAGAAAGCTAATTCTTAGAATTAAATATTCTACTACAACGCCTTTTTCGGAGAAAATAAAATTCTTAATATGTATTAAAGTCCTTCATTTTTACGGTTCACAGCAACTTTCGGTTTCATTTTTGATGATGCTAGTTTTTATTAATATCATTAAAAATTAAAAAATTTATGAAGAAATTGGTTTTTATGGTGATGATTTTCTTTTTCGGAGCAATGGCTAATGCACAGGCATGGACAGGAAAAGGAGATCAGAAAATTCAGCTGGGTCTGAGTGCATGGGGATATGGAACGGGAATAACGGGTACGTATGACTATGGACTCAACAAACTCATTTCAGTAGGAGCCGGAATCAACGGTTATTTTGATAATTACAAGAATAACGACAAAGACAATCGTGTTTTTGTTTTCGGAAGACTGAACTTCCATTTGCAGGATGCTCTTAACCTTCCGGCAAAATGGGACATTTACCCGGGTGTTGATCTTGGAGTTTTGGGAAGAGACTTTGGAATAGGCGCTCATATTGGAGCCCGTTACTTCTTTACAGAGAAAATAGGAGTATTTGCAGAGGTGGGTAATAACGGAAGTCTTGGGGTTTCCTTCAATTTATAAACAATTCGTCTTTAAATATGACAAAGCTTCTCGTTTCGGGAGGCTTTTTTATTTGGCATAGTTTTGATAATTGTTACCTTTGCAAATTAAAATCTAAAATTTATTAATGGAAATAGCAATCAAACTCTTTCAGTTCATTCTGAGCATCTCTATACTTGTGCTTCTTCATGAGCTTGGGCACTTTTTACCGGCCATATGGTTCAAGACCAGAGCAGAGAAGTTTTTCCTGTTTTTTGATCCTTACTTCTCCCTATTCTCGATGAAGAAAATCAACGGAAAATGGCAGTATAAATTTTTATCGAAGAATCTTCCGGATTCTGAGGTAATTGAGGTGAACGGAAAGAAGGAAGAAGTTCCTATCGATATATCAAAACTTCCAGATAATGACTGGAGAAAACATCCTGAACAAACCAAGTACGGAATTGGATGGCTTCCTTTCGGAGGTTATGTGAAAATTGCCGGAATGGTAGATGAAAGTATGGATACTGCACAGATGAAAAAACCTGCAGAGCCATGGGAATTCAGATCAAAACCGGCTTGGCAGAGACTTATCATTATGCTGGGTGGGGTAACGGTTAACTTTTTCCTTGCCTGGTTGATTTACAGCAGTCTTTCCTTCTTTAAAGGAGAAACTTATACGGATATCACCAAATTCAGCAACGGTATTGAAGCTACTGAAGCCGGAAAGAAAATGGGCTTCCAGAATGGTGATAAAATTATCAGTGTAGATGGAAAACCAGCAGAACGATTGGAAAATACTTCAATCAATATTCTGTTAGGAGATCATGTTACTGTAAACAGAAACGGACAAGAAGTTACTTTCCCGGTAAATGCTGACGGTGTGGCAGAAGTTCTTAAGCAAAAAGAAGCAAAACTGTATATCACTCCAAGAGTTTCTATGGTCGTTGACTCACTGGCAACTCCTTCTTCTCAGGCTTCAGGTTTAGCAAAAGGAGATAAAATTGTGGGCATCAACGGAAAAAAAACAGCTTTCTTTGATGAAGTAAGCACGCTTTTAGGTGAAAACAAAGGAAAAACAATTACTGTAGAGGTAGAAAGAAACGGAGCTTTACAATCCTTACCCAATGTTTCTGTTGATAAAAACGGAAAACTGGGTATCGCCATTGATACAAAAAGTATCGCCAAAAATATTGTAACGAATAAGAAATATTCTTTCGGAGAAGCTATTCCGAGAGGTTTTACCAGAACTATTGAAGCATTAACTGCACAGGTTAAGCAGTTCAAGATCATGTTCAACTCTAAAGTTCAGGGGTATAAAAACGTAGGAGGTCCTATTGCTATTGTAAAAAATATGCCTGTGGATAAAAGTGCTGACGGAAGCTTTACTATCAACTGGACTGCATTCTGGAGTTTTACAGCGATGTTCTCTGTATGGTTGGCATTCCTAAACCTGATTCCTATTCCGGGGCTTGATGGAGGACACGTTTTATTTACTCTATATGAAATTATTGTAGGAAAACCAGTTCCACAAAAGGTGTTGGAAAATGCACAGATGATCGGAGTTATCTTCCTGTTAGGCTTGATGTTACTCATCTTCGGAAGCGATATCTTCAAGGTAATTACAGGGAAATTATAATTTTTTTGAAAATTTTTCTTAAAAATATTTGTAGGGTATAAATATTCGTCCTATATTTGCACCACTTAAAACAAAGGACATTCCTCCTTAGCTCAGTTGGTTAGAGCATCTGACTGTTAATCAGAGGGTCGCTGGTTCGAGCCCAGCAGGAGGAGCAAAAAGACTTACAGTAATGTAGGTCTTTTTTTATGCTTATTTTTCATCATGTAACAATTTCCTTCAGAAAGAGACTGATATTTCTAAAAAGTTAGATATTTGTAATTTATTATTAACTTCAATGGAAAGAATATTCTACTATTCAAAATAGTATGATACATCTTCAGGAACCCCCAACTGTCTCATGAAAAAATTTTATATTTCGTTATTAACAGCCTTTGCTATTATACAAACTTCCGCACAGGAAAAATCTTATTTTTTATCAAGCCCTTCTTTAAGCCCGGATGGAAAAACCGCTTACTTTGCTTACGATGGAGACATCTGGAAAGCAGATTCCAATGGAGGTAACGCATCAAGAATTACCGCTTTAGATGGTGAGGAAATAAATCCCAGAATTTCTCCTGACGGGAAATGGCTTGCATTCAGTTCCAATCAATATGGAAATTATGATGTTTTTGTAATGCCATCGGAAGGCGGAAACATCAAACAACTAACCTTCCATACAGGAAAAGACGAGATGGAAAGCTGGGGCTGGGACAGCAGAACCATTTATTTTACCTCTAGCAGAAATAATAACTTTGGAAGTTTTAAAACTACTATTGAAGGAAAAACTCCACAAAGACTTTTTAACAATTATTTTAATAATACCAATGGTCTTGCAGAAACTCCTGCAGGGGAATATCTTTTCACCAGTTCATCAGAGAGTGCCAACCAGGTACACCGTAAGCGCTACAAAGGAGAAAACAATCCTGATATCTTAGGATATAATCCCAAAAGCAATTCTTTCAAACAATACACCAATTACGAAGGAAAGGATTTCAACCCAACTGTAGATAAGAACGGTGTTATTTATTTCATTTCCGATGAAAACAATAACGAATACAATCTTTATAAAATTGAAAACGGCAAAAAAACTGCTTTAACTCAATTTGACACTTCTATAAAAAAACCTTTCGTTGCAGCGAACGGCTCTAAAGTGATCTTCGAAAAAGACTATCAGCTTTACATTTATGACGCAACGACAAAGAACACAAAACTTCTAAACGTAAGCCTTAACGCCAACAAAACTCTGGAAAAGGCTCAAAATTTTAGCGTAGAAAACAATATTTCTTACTATAACGTTTCTCCTGATGGTAAAAAGATGGCATTTATCAGCCGAGGGATCGTTTTTGTGTCGGACATTGAAGGAAAATTCACCCAACAGATTTCCGATGGCCAAGAGCGTGCTATGGAAGTGAAATGGCTGAAAGACAACCGTACACTGATCTTCAATCAGACCGACAAAGGATATCAAAACTGGTTCAGTATTTCTGCAGACGGAAAAGGTCAGCTGAAACAACTTACTCGTGATTCACGCAATAACCGTAACATCACTCTTAACAGCGATCTTTCAAAGGCAGTTTACTTAAGTGGCCGTGATGAAGTAAGATTGATGGATTTAAAGAGCTTCGACTCCAAAACCATTGTGAAAGACGAGATATGGGCATTCCAAAACTCAGCCCCTTCGTTTTCTCCGAATAATGAATATGTTTTATTTTCTGCAAAAAGGAATTTCGAACTGGATATTTTCATCTACAATATCAAAAAAGAACAGACCATCAACCTTACCAATACCGGTGTTTCGGAAGAAGATCCTGTTTGGTCACCCAATGGTAAATATATTTATTTTGCCAGCGACAGAACCAATCCGTCTTATCCTTTAGGAATGCAGAAATCCAACATTTACCGCATGGCCTTGGATTGGTTTGACGAACCTTACAAATCTGAAAAATTCGACAGCCTTTTCAAGGAAGAAAAAAAGGACACCAAACCTTCTGAAACCGAAAAAGACAGCAAAATAAAAAAAGATAAAAAAGACGGCGAAAATAAAGAAGAGGATAAAGACAAAAAGGAAGAGAAAGAAAAAGAGCCGGTTGTAAAAGAGATAAAAGTTAATCCAGAATACACACTGGAAAGAATAGAACTTGTGACCGACCGATACGGATATCAGGAAGATCCTGCTGTTTTTGTGAATGATAAGAAAGAAATCTTATTGTTCAATTCCAATCAGGATAATGGGAAACGACAGCTCTATAAAAAAGTTTTCACAGATTTTGAACCTGCTAAATCCGAAAAAGTTTTTGACAAAGCAGCCTATTACATTACCAAGAGTGAAAAAAACATTTTTGCGCTTATAGAAGGAAACGTTTATAAAACAACTCTTGCAGCTTTAAAACCTGAAAAAGTAAATATTCAGTACACCTTTGATAAAGATCTCGCCTCGGAATTTACCCAAATGTATAGTGAAGCCTGGACGGGTGTGGAAGAAAATTTCTACGACGAGAACTTCCACGGCATCAACTGGAAAGCTAAAAAAGAACAGTACGCAAAGTATCTTCCTTATGTACACAACAGAAATGATCTTAGAGTTTTATTAAATGATCTTTTAGGCGAACTCAACTCTTCTCATACCGGATTTTCTTCAACAGGGAAAGAGGAAACCCGATATTTGAACTATTTCACCAATGAAACAGGAATCATCTTCAAAAAAGATCAACCTTATACTGTAGAAAGCATTGTACGAAAATCTCCAGCCTTCCGGTCTGGCGTAGACATCAAACCGGGAGATCAACTGGTTTCTGTCAATGGAAAAACCATTGATGTTCAAGAAAATAACGAAATCTATTTTACAAATCCTAAAAAACAGGATGAGCTTATTCTTGTATTCAACCGCTCCGGGAAAAACATAACGACAAAAGTACACCCAATTTCAAATACAGAATTAAAAGGACTGCTTTACGACGACTGGATCTTCAACAACAAGCAAAGAGTTAATCAACTCAGCAACAATAGAATAGCCTATTCATATATGAAGAACATGTCTACCGATGAGCTGGATCGATTCTTGTTGGATATGGTAGAACAGGAAAATCAAAAAGATGCTGTCATTCTCGATTTGCGTTACAATACAGGAGGAAACGTTCACGACAAAGTATTGAATTTCCTTTCTCAAAGACCTTACCTGCAATGGAAATATCGTGAAGGAAAAATGACTACCCAGCCTAACTTTGCCCCTTCCGGAAAACCTATCGTTCTGCTTATTAATGAAGCCTCATTAAGCGATGCTGAAATGACTGCCGCAGGTTTCAAAGCACTGAAATTAGGGAAGATTATTGGCCAGGATACTTATCGCTGGATTATTTTCACATCAGCAAAAGGACTTGTAGACGGGTCTTCCTATAGGCTACCTTCATGGGGAACTTACACCCTAGACGGCCAAAATCTGGAAAAAACAGGAGTAAAACCTGATATTTATATTAAAAACACCTTTATGGACCGACAGCAAGGTAATGACCCTCAACTGGATCGCGCCATTCAGGAGATCTTGAAAGACTTGAAGAAATAATAATGGTAAGGCTTACAGAAATGTAGGCCTTATTTATTACCCTTATTTTATAATCATTCCCTTAGAATATAAAAAATATATGATAATCAACGTTCTTTTGTAAAAGTCATGACTCTATTTTCAGGGTTGCACCGAGGATTATCAGACTTCGAATAAAAAAAACTAAAATATTTCTTATTGAATTTCAATACTTTTAGACAAAAAGCCCCAGAATAAAGGATAAAAACTTGCTTCGAACGAATATTCCTATTATATTTGCACCACTTAAAACAAAGGACATTCCTCCTTAGCTCAGTTGGTTAGAGCATCTGACTGTTAATCAGAGGGTCGCTGGTTCGAGCCCAGCAGGAGGAGCAAAAAGGCTTACAGAAATGTAGGTCTTTTTTTATTTCTACTCACATTCATTATTTTTTTCTCTGTCTCTATTTTTTGATTAATTTAGGTTGATCAAGTCTATTGCAACATTCACTGTGGAAATATGCACTTGAATGACAACTTATAACCATTCATTTTAGATATGAAAAGAAAACTCTTTTTTTGCGCACTTATTGTAGCTCTTGTTTCCTGTAAAAAGAACAGTGAAAATAAAACTATAACAGAGAATAACGGCAACACACAAACTCAAATAGAGGGAAATATAACCACGCAAAATTCAACAGATATACATATTCTTGGGAATATCATTGATCTTTCAAAATTCCGTCCGGAGAAGGTTCAATTTCAATATAGATTTATTGACAATTCGGGAGGAAGAACGCCTGGCCCATCAGATTCTTATTTGGAAGCCGTATTGTATTTTGATGAAAAAACAATGGATAAAATCTGGGAAATAGACCAAACTATAGACTTTAACCGTTCTGACTATTCTAAAGAAGATTTCAATTTCACGTGGCTTAAAGAGCCTATTTCCTCTGAACTTAAAGCATCTGATACGTTAAAAAGCGGTCATCCGGATCTAGTTTTTGGTACCGCCAACGGAAAATGCTGGTATCTGAAGAATAAAATTCTCTTTATCAAACCGAACTAAAAAGCACATTCGCTTTTCTGTATTTCTTTAGAGAATTTTTATTCAAGATTTTAACTAATCCTCAAGCACAAAAACTTACATCATTCACGAATGTCTAATAAGAAGATAAATCGTCAAAAAGAAATCTTTTTATTGGGCATTAATGCATTGATACTTTATATTTTAAGTGTAAAAATTTCTTATTTATTTTGGCACACACTATATTATTTTCGTTACATTTGCCGTTTATATATAAGAATAGAAATATTTTATTTTTTTATATATTTTTTTAAATAATCTGCATACTTTTTGTTTGTGGTAATTGCCTGAAGAAACGAATGATGTTAAATAATAACCCTCAAAAGCACTATTTTATATTTTTCCTCCTGATCCTTACGAGTTCAGCCTATGCACAAAACCGTGCCAGCGGTAGAATTGTGGATGAAAAAAACAATAAAGAACTTACTAAAGTTGATATTTTTATCAATAACAATACAAAACCTTCTCTTACCACAACGTCCGGCAGTTTTATTGTTCAGTCGGACAGTATTATTCATAAATTAAAATTTTCCAGAAAAAGCTATACTCCTGAAACCCTGGAAATAACGCCTGAAAATGCAGAAAATATTTTCGTACAACTTTCCCAGGCAAAAGTAAGTGATATTCAGGAAATTGTTCTTCAAAGCGGAAAAACAAAGTATAAAAACAAAAAGGAAAATCCCGCTTATGCCATCATGCAAAAAGTGTGGGCTCAGAAAAGAAATAACGGCTTAGAAAAATTTGACACCTACTCCTTCAAAGAGTATGAAAAAACTCAGTTTGACCTTAACAATCTGGACAGCGCTTTCATGAAGAAGAAGATCTTCAACAAGCTGGACTTTATTTTCAACTATGCCGATTCTACAGCCAGCGGAAAGCTTGGCCTTCCTATCTTTCTGAATGAAGCAGTATATGAAAATTTCGGAAAGAACAGACCGGATAAAGACAGCAAAAGAACTCTTATTGCTCAAAAAACGTCTGGATTTCAGGATAATCAAGTCATCACAGTTTCAGCAAAAAACCTATACAGAGACATCAATATTTACGATAATACCTTGAATTACTTTGATATAGGATTCCAAAGCCCGGCAGGAAGTGACGGTTTCGGAACTTATGATTACAGCTTAATGGACACCATTACCATCCGTGGAGAAAAAGCTTTCCAGATAAGATATCAGCCTAAAAGAAAAGACGTGCTTGCTTTTCAGGGAAATCTTTATATTGATACGGATACCTATGCTATTTTAGGAGCTACATTAAAGTCAACACAGAAGATCAATGTCAATTTTGTTAACAGTGTTTATACTCAGGTAGAGTATGATAACCCCGACGATGTAACATTTCTTCCTAAAAAGCTAATCACAGAGGTTGAGATGAGCCCTTTTTCAAAAAAGAAAGGATCTAAAAGTATTATTGCGAAAAGATCAGTAGATTACTCCGATTATCAATTCAATAAACCTCTTGATCCTAAGGTATTTAAACGTACCGAAGAAGAATACGAAGACAAATTCACCGATAAAGATGAAGCGTACTGGACAAAAGCAAGACCAGATACGTTATCTAAAGCCGAACAGGGCGTCTATAATATGCTTGATCAGCTACAGCAGACCCCGAAATTCAACCGAATGGTAAAACTGTTTGAAACGCTTGGTTCCCGCTATTATAATGCCTTTAAAGGAATAGATATTGGTCCTATTTTCTCAATATACGGAAGAAATGTGGTAGAGGGAGACAGAATCCGATTAGGAGCAAGATCTTATTTCGGTTTGAATGACCCTTGGAGAGTTCAATTTTATACCGCATACGGATTCAAAGATCACCAGGTAAAATATGGTGTGGATGCCAGATATATGTTCAACAGACTTAACCGTTTTATGATTGGAGCCGGAACCAGCAGAGACATTGTTCAGTTAGGAGGACAGCTTACATCTGGTGATGGACTTGCTTCCCGAAATCTGTCTTCAAGTACTTTCTTTGCAAGGGGAGAAAACATTTCTTTGAGTTCTGTAAACCAAACCAATGTTTTTGTTGCCATTGAGCCTTGGAAGAATTTCCAAATTAGAGTTGACGGAGTTATGCAAAGCATCAAATCTGCGATTCCTGAGAAATTCAACCTGATGTATTATCAGGACGGGAATTTGAGAAAAACGGTAAATGATTCTCACGTAACAATCAGTTTAATTGCTAAGCCGGGAGCCAAATTCTCACAAACCGGAATAGACAGATATCAGGCAAGAAACCTTGCTCCAACTATTGTTCTAAGGTATACAAGAGGGATTGAAGGTCTTTTTAATGCTGATTTCAATTATGACAAGCTGCAGTTTATGCTATATAAACCATTCTTAATTGGAAGCATGGGAAAAATGATTGTTAATTTTGAAGCAGGAAAAAACTTTAATACGGTTCCTTTAGCATTACAAAATATTATTCCAGCCAATTTATCATATGGTTTAGCTCCTAATACCTTTTCTCAGCTGAACTATTATGAATTTGTTGCGGACGCTTATACGACCCTTCACCTTGAGCATCATTTTAATGGCAAGATACTGTCTTATATTCCATTGATCAAGAAACTGAAACTTAGAGAAGTTGCCTTTATCCGAGGTGCATATGGTACTTTAAGTGACGCTTCTAAAGCCATTAATGTGGAAGGATTCAGGTATTCAGCTCCAAGCGAGCATATTTATTATGAATATGGTTTCGGTATTGAAAATATAGGAATTGGTAACCTAAGAATTTTCAGGGTAGATTTTAACTGGAGAGGAAATTACCTTGACAGACCTGATATTTCAAAATTTGGCGTGAAAGCAGGATTCCAGGTAGGTTTCTAAAAAAGATATATTTAATCCGACTCGGCGGCTTCTTCGAAGCCGCCGAGTCTTATTTTAAAAGCTATATATTCAATCTTTATTTTTTCATTATTTTGATTGATTTCACCTCTTTATCTGATTGTAACGACAGGTAGTACATTCCTGCAGGAAGATCCTTAACATTAATAGAACTGTTCCCCTGCAATGACTCTGAAGAAAGGATTTTCCCTGTTTCATCTATTAATCTGTAAGTCTTGAATGTATTATTTTTGATATAAATAAAATCTGTGACAGGATTAGGATATACTTCTGTATCATCCTTTTTTATCACGCTCTGTACTCCCAGACTGGATGAACCTGAAGCAGCAAGCCAGATGACCGCATTCACCAGAAGAGGTCTATGATTTCCGTTAGCATCACTTGAATATCCATTATAGAGGGTATCATTAGGATCTCCAGTTCCGTCATCGGGAACAGAACTATCACCTAAAGCACAAATCCTTCCATTTCCATAGGTTGCTGTAGCAAACATTACATTTGTATTTCCTGTATTGGATGCATTTGAAGTAAAGACCAGCCCCTGTACAGATGGATTACTGTTTTTATTAAGCGTCATTGTTGCTCCGCTGGAATACTTCATTTGTGTTGGCGTTCCTTGTGGCCCTGCTAAAATAGTAGGATTAACACTTGAGGGCACAAAATTCGAGGTTGATGGAGATACACTATTAAGATCGAAACTTACTCCAAATGGATTGGTAACAACCCCATTGTTGGTAAAAAAATCATTCCAGATATTAGGAGAATCCCAACCGTCATTATTTCTATCACTTTGATTATGATCGGAAATAATAAAAAGCCCTCCTCCATTTGAAACAAAGCTTAGTAAGGCTGTCTTTTCCGAATCAGTAAATTTAATATTCGGCTCATCTATAACAAAAACCTTATAATTTGACAGGTCCTGTGAGTTAGAAGAATCTCCGTAAGTAATGCTTCCGTTATAAGGTAATGTTTCAACACTATATCCTTGTTTAACAAGATCAATTCCCCAGTTGCTCAAGGCTCCCTGCCAGTAGGTTTCCGGAGTGGAGGCTGTAATGGTATTTTGTGCAGGCGTTGGAAATCTTTGCGGATTAGACTCCGTTCCTGAAGTTGTAATTCCTGTAGCGCTAAAATTAAGGTTATGGACATCTGCATCAATCACCCAGTCTGCGTTTCCCGCAGATTCTGCTTTAGTGGCGTCAAAGAGAACTTTTACCTGTGCCTCCCAGCTTACAGAAGCCAGCAAACCAAGCATCAGTATAATTTTACCTTTCATGTTCAAGTTATTTAAAATGGGGTACAAAATTATAATACTTTCAACTTCAGTGAGCTGGTAAAAATTAAAATTCAATTAAAATTTAAAAATGCTGCAACCTCAGAGAAGTCACAGCATTTCAAACTATTATCTATCTTTATTTAGTATTGAAAATCTCATCAGATTACTATCCGGATGAGCTTTTCCTTTTTAATCTATACATTCCCAACAAGCCTCCGAAAGTATGCAGTGAGATTTTTGCCATGGAGACCATCTGCACCATTCATCACATGACTGAAACATGGAAGGGCAATTAGCAGCTATTCCACCGCTGATTTCTTTCAGATTCTTTTTGTTTAGTTTTTTGAGGTTTTTCATTGATATTTTGTTTTAGTTTTTACGTATTCTCGAATAATTTACTACTCAAGAATAACAAATATATAAATATTTCACTACAGATAGACAATTAATGAAAATATTTTAATTCTCATATCAATTTCAAAACAAAAAAAAGTCTCAGCAATGCTGAGACTTTAATTTTTATAAAACGCTTCTAATTATGCGTTTGGCTCTACAGATACAAAAGATCTGTTGTTTGCTTTCTTTCTGAAAACTACTTTACCATCGATTAGAGCAAACAAAGTGTGGTCTTTACCGATTCCCACGTTGTCACCTGGGTGGTGTTGAGTACCTCTTTGTCTAACAATAATGTTTCCGGCAATAGCTTCTTGTCCTCCGAAAATCTTCACACCTAATCTTTTAGAGTGAGACTCTCTACCGTTCTTGGAACTACCAACTCCTTTCTTGTGTGCCATTTTATTTTAAGGTTTTTTGGTTTATAAATTATTCTGCGTCTTCAGCTTCAACTTTCTTAGTTGCTTTCTTAGCTGGTTTTTTAGCTTCATCAAATCCAGTAATACCCGTGATTACGATTTGAGTTAAAGATTGTCTGTGACCATTTTTCACTTTGTAACCTTTTCTTCTTTTCTTTTTGAAAACGATTACTTTATCAGCTTTTACGTGGTCTAAGATCTCTGCATCTACAGTGATACCGCTTACAGCTGGGGCGCCTACAGTGATTGAACCGTTTACAGTAAGAAGAACTTTATCGAAAGAAACTTTTCCTCCTTTATCTCCTTTTAAACGGTTTACAAACAACTTCTGGTCTTTCTCAACTTTGTATTGAAGCCCTGCTATTTCTACAATTGCAAACATTGTTTATAAATTTTTAGTTATTTCGAGGTGCAAATATACAAATTAATTTCTAATTAACTTACAATCAAAACAATATTTTTTTCACAAACAATCTACTCACTATGCTTTGAATAAATTTTAACAATAAAATATTCACAGTTAAGAGATTATTTCATACCTTCGTTTTACCAAATTGAATATTTATATGAAAAAAAACTTGAATTTCTGCCTATTATTGGCAGGCGCATTAGCCGTTACAACACTGGCTGCCTGCAGCGATGATAAAATGGACGAAGCCGTTCTTCCGCAGCAAGAAACACTGAATGCAAAAATCGAACAACCCGGAGACCTTGAAAAAATCTGTTATTATGTAGACAACAACTGGAGCAATTCAGCTATTTTGAAGTCTGGACTTCAAAACTCTGCAGATACTAACTTTATGAACGGTCAGATGACCAAAATTGCAAGCCTTTGGGGAAGAAGCAATCCTGTCCTACAGTATGTAGACGACCCTTCCAATTTCAATTCCACTTACAATGCCATCTCATATGGCAACGGAAAAATTTACTACGGATATGCCATTTATTATGATGCGAAATCAAAAGGAGGTGATATTGTTAATGCAATGATCCTTGCTCATGAATACGGACATCAGCTGCAGTACATTTTCGGTCTTCCTTCTGTCAATGAAAATACAGCGAGACCCAATGAGCTGGAAGCCGATGGTTTTGCAGGATATTATTTAAGAAGGCCAAACGGTTATAACAAAACCAATTTCTCAGAAATTGCGGCTGCTTATGAATTTGCACAAAGCATTGGAGATTACCAGACATCAAGCCCAAATCACCACGGAACGCCTGCACAGAGAAGATCAGCAGTTCGTTTAGGATTTCTTTTAGGACAATATGATCTTAATGCTTCCAATTTCGATTACAATTTCTTCTATTACTATCAGGGAGTCTTGAATGGAAGCTATAAAATGGCTAAGAACAAAGTAAATCCTGAAATTGATGCTTATATGAGTCAATATATTGATGAATTAAGAAAAATTCAGTCAGGAGAAATTTCTGCAGAGGAATTCAAAAACCTTAAATAAACGTAAACATTCATTTTTAGCATATTTAAGAAAGGGGTGGGCAGTAATGTTCCATCTCTTTTTTTGTTTTGAACAATAAGAGAAGTTTATTTACTTTTGAAACATATTCCAATACGAATGAATAGAGACCTTTATATTGACTTTGCCAAAGGATTAGCAACATTATCCATCATATTTATCCATACGGCGTTCTGGTCCGGACAATTTTATATCCCTGCTGAAGTAAGAGTATTTTCTCTTGTTTTTGATGTAGCACTTTTTTATGCTCTTAGTGGGATCACTTCAGGAGCCAATATTGAGAAAACATTATACCGACTTTTAAAACTGCAGATCACCTATATGATCTTTGTAACGTTTCTATTCTTTATGGATTACTTTTTCAAAGTATTCGGGCTGAGCTTTTTTTCTATGGAATGGCTGCAAAATTTCTATTCAACTTTTGGATCCAAATACTCCACTACAAGTATTTCAGAATATCCACAATGGCAAAACCTGGGAAACTGGTATCTCCATCAGTACACGAATGCAGACACATTTCCAGTAGTTATGGGAAGCTTCTGGTATCTTAAGGTATACTTTATCCTTACAGTATTCGGAGTCTTGATCTTAAGATTTTTTCCAAAACATATAAATTGGTTTATTGGGCTTTGCATTGCTTTAACGCTTCTATTCAATGTATTCCCCGAATATTACCCATCCGGTCAGGTAGGATATGTAGCCTTCTATCTTTCTGTTTTTTTAATCGGTAACAGAATGCGTGGAAAAAAAATACCCAACAAAATGATTCCTGTGGTATATGGTTTAGTTGCCGCTGCTCTGATATGGATGTTCTGGTATTACGGAAATGAAATCTTTTACAAGATCAATAAAAATAAATTCCCACCACAAATCCCTTATATCATCTGGACCTTGTTCTCTTTGACAACATTATTCACCTTATATAACAGATTAAAGATCAACAAAGAAAGCTTTATAACTCATATTGGTAAGAATGCGATTTTCTTCTATTTCGCACAGGGAATAAGCTCATCATTGGTTTATTTTATAGTGGTTCCGCTAAAAGAACATCTGGTATGGTGGCTTTTGATGATCATTATTTATGGTATTAATATCATTCTGGCCTTTATAATTTCAATAGGGTTGAAAAAAATAGACAAACTGGGCTGGAATGTTCTGGAATCTTTAAGAAAGCTAACGGCAAGTAAAGGCTAAAAACAACCAGGATTTTGATAAAATAATCATTATTCTAAAGCTTAAACTTTTTGCTGAAAGTCGTTGAAAGATCAATTCGAAGACCGAGAGTAAAAACGCTTTTTTCCCTTTCTCCCAGAGATGTTTTACCCATCGAAAATCTTTGTTCACTATAAAGCTGCACAAAATCGAAAGGATGATAGGAAAGACCAATGATTACATCATTTTTTTTAAATCCCGGCTCCAGATGATAAGGTCCGGAAACAGACTCTGCAGATTTGATATCAGGAACATAAAGATTGTAACCACCCAGAATAGAAAATTTCTCAAGCTTATATTTGGCAAAAACCTCAACCCCTTTTGCACTGAAAACCATTGTAGAATTTTGTAATCCCAATACCGGATCCATATAAAAGCTGGGCGAAAAGTCTCCATTTTTCTGTAAAACGCCCAAAACACTGATGTCAAAAGTTTTTCCAATATATTTACCTCCTAAAGAATAATAGGTAGGCTGGCCAGCAATTCCTATGGTATTCCCTTTATGGATAAGATTGTCACTGAGTAAAGCTCTGTTGAATGCAGCCCCGGCAAAAAAACCGTCCTGAATTCTATATTGAAGAGAAAAACCAAATCCGTCTATAAATTTATCATTATTTCCTCCTCTCGCCTGAAGCTGTCCTCCCAAATAGAAACGTCCTAAACGATTGCGGTAAATAACCGACTGATCTGCACGGCCCGTTCCTGTTTCTCCCCCATCGGTACCACCAATAAATGTAGCTGAAGCTCTTGCTCCAAAAACATTGAAGCGGTCCGTATAAGAAGTAACATCCCGATAAACGCTCCATTGCTTACCGATTGTAATGGTTCCGAACTTCTCAAGATCAATTCCTAAATATCCTAACCGATTACCGAAAACCTGTTGTGTCTGTGCCGCTTCCACCGTCACAAAGCCTCCGGAAAGACTTCCATCCACATTGAATGAAGTACCTCCCTTAAACATATTCAGCTGAATCTCACCGCCTGCAATAAAACCAATTCCGCCTTTTTTCACGAGTAGTTCTAAACCGATTCTTGAAGCATTTTCCTGCAGCTGCATTTTATTGTCATATACCGCCATATGTCCCCTAAGGCTCGCATAAGGCTTCACAGAAACCTCAATAGAATCTTTTACATCTTGTCCATATACGGGATCTGAAAAAACAATAAAAAGAATGAAATGTAGTAACCAATAGAAGCGTCTGCTCATCATTTGCCGGTTATTAGTTTATTATTTAACATTTTTAGGAAATTATGATCTTATATCTGTGATTTGATGCAAATAACCTCCCGATTAGATAAATCTCAACAGAAAGTAAATTCTGTACAATCAGAAGCACAAAATATGTCTAATTTGTTTTAAATTTACAAAAATTTTATAACATGTTTAAGTTGAAACTTCCTACCGATCCAAGGTGGGCTAATATTGCGGAAGGAAACATTGAAGAAATTTTAACGGATCATGCATGGTGTGAGCAAAAAGCAGCTACCAACGCCATTGGCCTGATTACAATGCTTCCGGAATATCCTGACATCGTTACTGAACTTCTTGCCATTGCACAGGAAGAGCTTGACCATTTCAACCAGGTTAATGAGATCATCAAAAAAAGAGGCTATACTTTTGGAAGAGCCCGAAAAGATGACTACGTGAATCAGCTTGCCAAATTTATCATTCAGGGAAGCAGAGAAGACCTCATCGTAGACAAAATGCTCTTTGCAGCAATGATTGAAGCCAGAAGCTGCGAAAGATTTAAAGTTCTTACTGAAAACATTAAAGATGAAGAACTTAAAGTTTTTTACAGAGAACTTATGATCTCCGAAGCGAATCATTATACCACTTTCATCGGGTTTGCAAGACAGCTTGGAGAACCGGAAAAAGTAAATGAACGCTGGGAAGAATGGCTTGAATATGAAGCCAGCATTATCCAATCATTCGGAAACAAAGAAACCATTCACGGTTAAAATAAAAACAGTAAAGAATATACATTGAAAAAGTCCAGCTTTGAAAATATAGCCAATTTATTTCTGAAAAACTTTTTTCAGGGATTACTGATTATTGGTCCTATTGGACTTACCATTTTTGTGATTTGGTATGTCGTAAGTGCTATCGACAACCTTATCCCTTCCATGGCCCAACAGTTTCCAGGGCTTGTTTTTGTTTCAATTATATTATTTACAGCCATTTTAGGTTTTCTTGGAAATAAATTTGTGGTGGGAAGATTCTTTTTCGACACCATGGATAGTCTGCTAGAGAAAACTCCAGGAGTAAAACATATTTACACTCCAACTAAAGACGTAATGTCCTCATTTGTAGGCGACAAGAAAAAATTCAACGATCCTGTATGGGTAAAAACCAACGAAAATCCCGAAATCTGGAGAATTGGCTTTTTAACTCAAAAAGAAATGTCGGACGTTGACAAGCATAACTACGTTGCGGTATACCTGCCCCATTCTTACGCAATCTCGGGCTGGGTAATTGTTACTGAAGAAAAAAACATCAAACCTGTAGTGGGAATGACAGCTGCTTCTGCCATGAAGTTTGCAGTAAGCGGCGGTGTGGCCGGATTCCATTCTGATGAAAATATATTCAAGGCGCCGGAGTAATCCCTTCTCCTCTACAGAATATACTTTGATGAATTTGAAAAATTATTTTCAAACCTATTTTCTTTATACAACAATTTAAAACATAATTTAACTCATGAATTTACCGTACGCGGAACCTTTCCGCATTAAAATGGTGGAAGAAATCTACCAATCTACAAGAGAAGAAAGAGAACAGTGGCTTAAAGAAGCGAATTACAACCTTTTCAACCTGAAATCTTCACAGGTATACATCGACCTGCTTACCGATTCAGGAACTGGAGCAATGTCCGACAAACAGTGGGCAGCGTTGATGACAGGAGATGAAAGCTATGCCGGATCACGCTCTTTCGAGCAATTACAAAAAACTGTGGAAAGAATCACAGGATTCAAATATTTATTACCAACCCACCAGGGAAGAGCGGCAGAGAACGTTCTTTTCTCAGTATTGGTAAAAGAAGGTGATGTAGTTCCTGGGAACTCACATTTCGATACTACAAAAGGTCATATTGAATTCAGAAAAGCTCACGCTATCGACTGTACAATAGATGAAGCTTTTGATATTAATGATCTTCACCCTTTCAAAGGAAATATTAACCTTGAAAAGCTGGAAGAAGTTTATAAAAGTCATCCAAAAGAAAACATCCCTTTCTGTCTTATTACCATTACTTGTAATTCTTCAGGGGGTCAGCCTGTATCTTTAGAGAATATGAAAGCTGTAAAGGCTCTTTCCGATCAATACGGAATTCCTGTATTCTTTGATTCAGCAAGGTTTGCAGAAAATGCTTATTTCATCAAAAAAAGAGAAGCCGGACAGGAAAACAGAAGCATCAAAGACATCTGTAAAGAAATTTTCTCATACGGAGACGGGATGACCATGAGTTCTAAAAAAGATGGACTGGTAAACATCGGAGGATTTATTGCTTTGAATAACGAAGAAGTTTTCAGAAAAGCCTCGAATTTCACAATTATTTATGAAGGGTTCATCACCTATGGAGGAATGGCAGGAAGAGACATGGCAGCATTGGCTGTTGGTCTTGATGAAGCTACAGAATTTGCTTACCTCGAAAGCAGAATCTCTCAGGTTGAATATCTTGGACATAAACTGATTGAATACGGCATTCCTGTTCAAAAGCCTATCGGAGGACACGCTGTATTCATCGACTCTTTAAATTTCCTTCCGAATGTTTCCCGTGAAGAATATCCGGCACAAACTTTAGGTCTTGAAATCTATAAAGAAGCTGGAATCAGAACCGTAGAAATCGGAACATTATTGGCAGACAGAGATCCAGAAACGAGACAAAATCGTTACCCTAAACTTGAATTGGTACGTCTGGCTATCCCTAGAAGAACATATACCAATAATCATATGGATTATATTGCTGCTGCAATCAAAAACGTGTATGAAAGACGTGAAGAAGTAGCCAAAGGATACAAAATTACCTGGGAACCGGAAATCTTAAGACACTTTACTGTTCAGCTTGAAAAAGCTTAAATAAAAAAACCGGAAATTTTTCCGGTTTTTCTATTCATTATCTTCTTCTCTGGCAAAAGATAACTCCCCTATTCTAAATACGAATTATTATACGTAGTTCACTTCCCTGAACAAGAATACATCTTATGTCTTCCATTCTAATTATCAATCACTCAAAATTAAATTGAGTCATTTTTTAAAATAATGTAGCTTTTTAATTTATTTTTGCAAGGACAAGGATCTAACCAAACGGATAACCCAAGTATTTAAATACCAACCTGAAAAATCCATTATTCCGAAAATGAACAAAATTGCTGTCGTGGGTGCTGGTATATCCGGCTTAAGCATGGCGAATTACTTAGAAAAACATACCATTGACTATCACATTTACGAAAGAAGAAGAAAAGAAGACCTCGCAGGGCATGGTTTCCTTATTCCTCGTGAAGGAATAGATTATCTTTCTCAAATTATTGACCGCTCACAACTGCTTGAAAACGGCAGCTTTCTGAAAAAATACATCCAATATTCCCATACCGGTAAAATATTGGCAGAAAAGGAACTGGATCATGTTTTTGCCATCTCAAGGCACTCGTTAATCCATCTTTTGACTCAGAATATTTCTCCTGAAAAAATTTCATATGAAGAAACAATTATCCCTTGTGATAAAGAGAAAGGAAAACTGAAAAAAAGCGATGGAACTTATATAGACGAAGATATTGCGATCATTTCGGATGGCTCTAGAAGCCGCATCAGAAGAGATCTTTTTAAGGATGAAAAAATGCGGCAGGTAAGAGAAAACGAAGTCGTAAATATCATTCACAATAAAGAAATTGCAGACTCTATTGAAAATGATTTCATGAAATTCCATCATGAAGAAGGCGGTCTTACCTTTGGAATCCTTAAGCTTTCTCATGATACGATTCTTTGGTACTCACAATTTGATAATGAAAAATATCAAATAAGTGAATATATGAAGGAGGATTTAAGAGCATATATGTTGGAGATTTTTAAGGAATGGCATCCTTTGGTCACCTCCATTATCAATCAATCAACTTATGAAAATATTCATTTGTGGTGTGTGTATGAGCTGGAAAACCTCAATCCGTTTTATAAGGATAATATTGTTTTCATAGGTGATGCAGCCCATCCTCTTATTCCGTTTACCAGCCAGGGAGTTACCTCAGCTTTAAAAGATTCTGCCTCTTTGACTAAACATTTAGTTAATGAAGACATCATGGCAGAAGCGTTCAGTAAATATGAAGCAGAAAGGAAACCGGAAATAGAGATTCACATCCATAATGGCAGAGCATTACTCAACCAATTTTTGCTCCCGCTTGACCAACAGCCTCCTAATATTTTACCCATATCATATAAATAAAAATGTTTACCAACAACGATATCAACTTTGAAGCATTAAAAAGAAAAGCCTACAACGGAAGATGGGCGACTTTGGAAGAGGGAATTATTCCTCTTACAGCAGCAGACCCAGATTTCAGAACGGCCCCTGAAATAGAACAGGGAATTATAGAATATATAAAAGATGGCTACCTCAGCTATGGCCCTTTTTCCGGTCTTCCTGAATTTAAGAAAAGTGTTGCAGAACATTTTAATAAAGAAAAACATGGAGATTTTTCTCCTGAAAATGTTCTTGCAGTAAACAGTGCCGCCCAGGGAATGTACCTGATTGCATCATATGTTCTGAATCCCGGTGATGAAGCTATAATCCTTGATCCGGTTGATTTCCTGTTCAAAAAATCAGTGGAAACGGTAGGAGGAAAAGTTGTACTTTGTCCGGTAGATACAACAACTGGAGCGATTGATTTTGAAAAACTCACCTCATCTATCACTTCTAAGACCAAACTGATTAGCATATGTAACCCTCACAATCCTCTGGGAAAAGTTTATTCTAAAGAAACCCTGAAAAAGATATCAGAGATTGCTTCCGCTCACGATCTGTGGGTGATGAGTGATGAGATCTGGAGTGATATTATCTATGACAACAAAGATTTCTATACCTATTCCTCGGTTTCCGAAGAGGCCAGAAAGAAAAGCTTTACGGTATATGGATTTTCCAAATCATTTGGAATCGCGGGTTTAAGGATTGGAGCTGTATTATGCAATGACCAGGAAATACTGGAAGACTTTACAGAGAAATCCAACTTTAATTCTACTATAGAAGGTGTTTCTACGCTATCACAAATTGCAGGAAGCGTTGCTTTAGAAAGAGCCAAGCCTTGGTATAAAGAATTTTTGAATCATTTACAGAATAATCGTGATCTTGCTTTCAATTTGCTGAGTACTTCTGAAATCCTTCAGCCAAGTCTTCCTGAAGCTACTTTTGTTCTTTTCCCTAAAATCAAAAATGGAATGTCTAGCGATCAATTTGCCCAACATGTTTTACAACATGGAAAAGTTGCTGTTGTACCAGGTTCAGAAAGATGGTTTGGAAAAGGAGCAGAAGGACATATCAGAATCTGCTTTTCTACTTCTAAAGAAATTTTAGAAGAAGGAATTAACCGAATTATTGCCAGTTTTTAGCATTAAAATTTTTCGTTATTTTTCAACAATTCATTATTATTTTTTCTAATATATATAAAACCATTATAGCAATTAATATATTAATAACAAATATTTAAATTAAGTAACGATTTAAAAATAAATATTGATAAATTTGACGAAATCACCACTCAAATTATCAATATGAAGATAAAACACATTAGCATCATTTTTCTTGGGGCTTCTACAATGTCATATGCCCAACAGGTAAAAGATACAATCACTAAAGAATCAAAGATTGATGAGGTAGCCATCACCGGAAGTCGAAACAAGAAAAGAACCGTTACCAATACTCCGGTTCCTATTGATATTATTGATATCAAACAGGTAAGCCAGGCAACAGGACAGGTAGAAGTAAACCAGCTCTTACAGTTCTCCGCGCCTTCTTTCAACTCCAACAAACAATCAGGATCAGATGGTGCTGATGCGGTAGATCCGGCTACTTTAAGAGGTCTTGGACCCGACCAGACGCTTCTTCTTTTAAATGGAAAAAGATATCATCAATCCTCGCTCATCAATCTTTTCGGAACCAAAGGAAGAGGAAATACAGGGTATGATATGAACACTATACCCATTGGGGCTATAAAAAGAGTTGAAGTTCTTCGTGATGGAGCTTCTGCCCAGTATGGTTCTGATGCTATTGCCGGGGTAATCAACGTTATTCTCAATGACCGTGATAAAGGTTTTGAAGGAAATGCATTCTACGGAATGAATCTTTTCAAAAGTCCCGGAAATAATGATGTGGTTTCTGATCATAAAATAGATGGCGGAACTTTTGACTTCAGCGGAAATCTGGGTACAAAAATAGGTTCAAAAGGAGGTTTTGGAAACTTTACGGCTGAGTTTATTAATAAGGAATATGCCATTAGAAATGCTAACCCTGCCATTTACAACGACCCTTCTCCGGCACCAAGACAACGTTTTGGAGATGCAAAGGCCCAGAACGTTTATTTTTTCGGAAATATTGAGATTCCTTTGTCTGATGGGTTAAAATTCTATTCCCGCCAAGGTTTTTCGCATAGAAACACCAAAGCTTATGCATGGACAAGATCAGCTGATGCTGACGGAAATATTCCTGAGATTTATCCTACAGGGTTCAACCCGATTGAAGATACCAACATCACAGATTTCACTTTTGATAATGGTTTGAAGTTTAAAGTTGCCAATTGGGAAGTGGATGTTTACAATGCATTTGGAAACAATAGATTTGTTTATAACATCAATAATACAATCAATGCTACTTTGGGCACAAAGTCTCCTACAAGCTTTGATGCAGGTGGGCATTCTCTCCTACAGAACACAACCGGATTTAACGCAGCAAGACAGTTTAAAGTACTGGAAGGGCTGAATGTTGCTTTTGGATCTGAATTTCGGTATGAGAAATTCAATATTATAAAAGGAGAAGAGGCTTCCTATGCGATGTATGACGTTAATGGAAATATTGTAACGCCTTCAACCCCTCAAAGCCAATTGGTAACCAATCCTTTAAGCGGAGATGTCAGACCGGGAGGTTCACAAGGTTTTCCCGGTTATTCTACTGATATAGGTAAAAGCAGAAACAATTTTGCAGCTTATGTAGATACTGAACTCGATATTACCAAAAACTGGATGATCAGTGCTGCCGGAAGATTCGAAAATTATAATGATTTCGGAAGTACACTGAATGGTAAATTTGCCACTCGTTATGCTTTCACGCCTCAATTTGCATTCAGGGGATCTGTTTCTACAGGGTTCAGGGCTCCTTCTTTGGCTCAGAAATACTATAGTCAGCAGTTTACCAATTTCCAGGGAGGTCAACTGGTAACCATTCAACTGGCTTCTAATGACAGCAATCTGGCAAACAGTTTGGGTATTCCTCAGCTAAAGCAGGAAACCTCCGTCAATGGAAGTGCCGGATTTACATTCAATACTGGAAAGTTCACAGCAACAGTAGATGGATATTATATTCGTGTAAAAAACAGAATTGTTTTGACTGGGTATTTTACAAAGGATGATTTTCCTGCTTCTATACAAAGCCAGTATTCCTATATCGATCAGGCACAGTTTTTCTCTAATGCTATAGACACCAAAACTAAAGGGATTGACCTTATTTTAAGCTATAATGAAAGTATAGGTCCTGGAAAGCTTACCGCTACTTTAGCAGGAAATTACAACGATATGGAGATCACCAATGTTAATACTTCAGAGCAGCTGAAAGGAAAAGAAGATATTTATTTAAGTGCAAGAGAAAAAGCCTTTATTCTGGCTTCCGCTCCGAAAACTAAAATTAATCTCAATCTCAATTATAGAATCAATAAGTTCAACGCGAACCTACAGCTTGTAAGGTTTGATAAGGTAACATTGATTGGGTATGATGATTCTGAGCAGGTATATAACCCCAAAGTAACCACCGACCTTTCTTTTGGGTACGAATTTTCAAAAAAATTAAATCTGACCATCGGAAGTAAAAATCTGTTCAACAGATATCCTACTTTACAAAGTGCTCATGTAACCTCAGGGAATACAGAAGCCGGGGGAATATTTGATCCTGTACAAATGGGATTTGCAGGAAGACAGGTTTTTGCAAGGCTTAATTTTAAATTCTAATCTGTTTATCAATACCTCATAAAAAAGAGCAGCTCCTTTTTCAGGGCTGCTCTTTTATTGTACATAGCTATTCTAAGGTAGTATGGTTTTACTTTTTGGAAATCTTATACAGTTTACCACTATCGGTTACAGCATAGAGATTTCCGTCTATTCCATTCAAAACATCTCTGAAACGTTCATTTTGATCGGCCAAAAGACGTTCTTCTCCTATTACTTTGCGATCTTTCATCACAATACGGTCAATATGTTCTCCGCTTAAACATCCGATGAACAGATTCCCTTTCCATTCTTCTATATTCCCTGTATAGAAACTAATTCCGCTTGGAGAAATTACAGGATCCCAATAATAAACCGGCTGTTCTGTTCCTACTTTTTGGGTAATTCCTTTGCCTACTTTATCACCTGAATACTCAATTCCATAGGTAACATCTCCCCAACCATAATTTTTCCCCGGCTGAATCAAATTGATTTCATCACCTCCTCTCGGTCCCATTTCTACATCCCAAAGATTTCCTTGAGGATCTATGGCCAACCCCTGTGGATTTCGGACACCATAAGCATAGATTTCAGGTTTATAACCTTGCTTACCTATAAACGGATTTCCCGGAGCAGGCTTCCCGTCCTTTGTTATTTTAAGAATTTTACCTAAGTAATTATCTGTTTTCTGCGCGTATACTCTGGTCACTTTATCAGATCTCTCACCAGTACTTACGAAAAGATTCCCGTCTTTATCAAAAACCAGGCGACTGCCGTAATGCTTATCTCCATCATAGGAAGGCTCTGCACGAAAGATTACTTTCACTTCAGAAATACTTTTTAGATCTGCAGATAATTTTCCTTTTGCTACAGAAGTTAAATTTCCCTTTCCAAAAGGTTCAGAAAAACTGAAATAAATAATAGTATTGTTTGAAAAATCAGGATCGAGAGCTACATCCAGCATTCCTCCCTGCCCTTTCGAATCTACTTTCGGAAAGCCTTCTATCTTAGAAATTTGTTTGCCATCTTTTGAAACAACATTCATATAACCTCTTTTATCAGTGATAAGAAATTTTCCGTCGGGTAAATTGATAATTCCCCAAGGTCTTCCAAGTTCTGTATTGAGAATCTCTATGTTGTACGGAGTATTCGTTTTTATTGCTTTAGTTCTTGTTTGTCCTTTGAAAGCGGGTTCATATTCAGAATTAGGTTTTTCTGTTTCCACACTTCCGTCCTTACCTACCTTTTGGGCGTTTACTGGATTCTTTTCGCATGAAGATAAAATAAAAAAAACGGTTAGAAATGGAATGTAAAATTGATTGATTTTCATAATATTATGATTAGGTGACAAAAATTGAATGGAAAAATAATGCCATAAAATTTGTGCAATTAAATTTTTATTCTACATTTGTAGAACAAATTTCAAACTTGTAGAATGAAAGAGATTAAACTCACTGACTCTGAGAAAATTCTAATGGAAATTCTTTGGGAGAAAAAAAAGATTTTCATGAAAGATATTCTAGACGCCTACCCGGAACCTAAACCGGCTGCTACTACCATCGCAACTTTACTGAAAAGAATGCAGAACAAAGAGATGGTAGGATACAAACTCTATGGAAATTCCCGTGAATATTATCCAAAAGTGGAAAAAGGGGAATATTTCAAGGAAGAAATGACTTCTATGATTGACCGTTTTTTCAACAGCTCTGTAACTCAGTTTGCTTCGTTTTTTACTTCCAATACCAAACTGAGCCAAAAACAGCTGAAAGAACTTCGTGATATTATTGATGAACAGATAAAAGAATAACCATGTTAGCTGTAATTCTGAAAATCGTTCTGTGCTCTTCCATATTCATTGCAGGATATTATCTGTTCTTGGAAAAAGAGAAAATGTACAGATTCAACCGGTTTTATTTACTGTCATCTGTCGTTTTGTCCTATATCATTCCATTTATTACGATCAGCGTTCCTCAAGTAGAAGAAAAACCTCAGTTGGTCATCGAAGAAGCTGCTGAGCAAATCACCTTTGTACAGCCGGTTGTACAGGAAAGTTTTAACTGGATGAATGTAATAGGCATCATCTATGTCACCATAACATTTTTATTACTGATTAAAAGCATTTTAGCTATTTTATCAATCAAAAAAATTAAAGGTAAAAAACGAACCTATCAAAACTGCAAGATCTTCATCACAGAGGAAAATCATTCTCCTTTCAGTTTCTGGAATACCATCTATATGGGAGAGAATTATCTGAAGAATGACACTATTGATCCAAGAATTTTTCTTCATGAAAAAAGCCATATTGATCAAAAACACAGTATTGATCTTATGGTGATAAACCTATTGAAAATATTCACATGGTTCAATCCTGCTCTATTCCTGTATAGAAAAGCTATTGTTACTAATCATGAGTTTTTAGCTGATGAATCTGTTCTGAAAGGTCAATTCAACGTTAAAGACTATCAGAATTTGATTCTTGAAGAAATTATCAGTCAACAAAATCCATCCTTAGCTCATTCATTCAATTTTAATAACACCAAAAAAAGATTTATTATGATGAAAGCAAAAAAATCGAAGTTTAGTCTGCTCAAGAAAACAGCAGGAATCACCGTTTTAATTTCAGCAGTTGCATTATTTTCCGAAAGAACCTACGCAGGTAATTCTCCAAAAGTTCTTCTTTCTGAAAGAATAGCAGAGATACCCGGCCAAATTGCAGGTCAGGATCCGTATCAGGAATTCAAAGACATATTGGCAAAGTATGCAGACCTTTTGAAACAGGAAAAATATGCAGACTTTTCGAATAAAATCACCGAAAGTGACAAAAAAAGACTCGGTGAGCTGTATCCATTACTCAATGAAAATCAGAAGAATGAGCAGAAGATCACTTTCTTTGCTCTCCCTGAAATGAAAAAAAGAATTCCAACAGAAAGTCAACTGAAGTCATTTTTAGACAAGAAAAACTATGCGGTCTGGATTGACTCAAAGAAAATAGAAAACAGCGATTTAAAAAATTATACTCCCCGTGATTTTTCGAATGTTTATATCAGTAAAATCTATCCCAATGCCAGAACAGCAAAAAATCCTCAACCCTATCAGGTAGGTCTAATGACTCCTACCTATTTTGAAAAGACCAGAGAAGAAGGAAAATCATCCATTATAATGGGCTTCAAAAGAAAGGGATTAAAGAAGGAGTCAGATACAATAATTCCAAGGGTGAAGAGCATAAGTGACAGCAATGAAGGTAAAAACACAAATACACTGGAAGACAAAAACTTCATCAATGCAGAATATCCAAACGGAATGGCAGATCTTCGGAAGAAAATAGGAAGAAATATGGACGTTGCCGCTCTTGATCCTCTGAAAGGAGAAATAAAAGCGATAGCCTATGTTCACATAGATGAAACAGGAAAAACCACGAATATTACAACTTCTGGCGACAATGATCTATTCAATAAAGAATTTCTTAAAACAATCAGCGCCATCAGCAATGAAACAACATGGAAACCCGCTACAAAAGATGGCAAGCCCATCGCGTCAGTATTAAAAATTCCAGCAACGATGAATTTTGTTCGTCCATAAGAATTAAAGCGCTTCTCTAGCGCTTTATTTTTTTTCTTATCATAACAATTAAAAACGCTTAAACAAGGAATGATAGTTTTTGACTATCAAAACTGTATACGGTCTCAAAATTTCTTTCGTACTTTTGTTGTATACATTCTTTCCTATGGATTTTAAGCTTCAATCAGAATATCAACCTACCGGAGATCAGCCTCAGGCTATCGACAAACTTACCGCCGGAATCGAAATTGGTGAAAAGTACCAGACACTTCTTGGAGTAACAGGCTCCGGGAAAACATTTACCGTTGCCAATGTTGTAAAAAATGTTCAGCGCCCTACACTGGTTCTTGCTCACAACAAGACTTTGGCTGCTCAGCTTTTTATGGAATTCAAAGAATTTTTTCCTGAAAATGCGGTAGAATATTTTGTCAGTTACTACGACTACTATCAACCGGAAGCTTATATTGCCACAACGGGAACTTATATTGAAAAAGACCTGAGCATCAATGAAGAAGTTGAAAAATTACGTCTTTCTGCAACGGCAAGTCTTCTTTCCGGGAGAAGGGATGTTTTAATTGTAGCATCTGTTTCCTGTATTTATGGTATTGGAAACCCAACCGAGTTTCACAAATCACTCATCTCTATCGCCATTGGTGAAAAAGTAACCAGAACAGCACTGCTTCATTCTCTGGTTAATGCATTATATGCCAGAACCCTGAATGAATTTCAAAGGGGAACTTTCCGGGTAAAAGGAGACGTCATTGATGTTTTCCCGGCTTATGCTGATAATGCGATCAGGATTCAGTTTTTTGGAGATGAGATTGAAAAAATTCAAAGTTTTGATCCTGTCACGGGAAATGTAGAAGACAATTTCGATCAAATACAGATCTATCCGGCTAATCTTTTTGTTACTTCCAAAGAAACATTAAATGGAGCGATCAAGGAGATTCAGGATGATATGGTAAAACAGGTAGATTTCTTTAGCGAAGTCGGAAAACCTCTGGAAGCTAAGAGACTTCAGGAAAGAACTGAGCTGGATCTTGAAATGATCAAAGAACTGGGCTATTGTTCTGGAATTGAAAACTATTCAAGATATCTGGATGGCAGACTTCCCGGTACAAGACCTTTCTGTCTAATCGATTATTTCCCTAAAGATTTCTTAATGGTGATTGATGAAAGCCACGTAACGGTTCCGCAGGTTCATGCGATGTATGGTGGCGACCGTAGCAGAAAAGAAGCCTTGGTAGAATACGGATTCCGACTTCCTGCAGCCATGGACAACAGACCTTTAAAATTTGAAGAATTTGAAGCCATTCAGAATCAGGTAATATATGTTTCTGCAACGCCTGCAGATTATGAACTGGAAAAAACCGGAGGAGCTTATATTGAACAGATCATCCGCCCTACAGGACTTTTAGATCCTATCATTGAAGTAAGACCTTCATTGAATCAGATTGATGATTTAATGGAAGAGATTCAGAAAAGAGCTGATGCTGATGAAAGAGTACTGGTAACGACCTTAACTAAAAAAATGGCAGAGGAACTGACCAAGTATTTCACAAAATTCGGAATCAGAACCCGATATATTCACTCTGATGTAGAAACGCTTGAGCGTATTCAGATCATGCAGGATCTGCGTGTAGGACTTTTTGATGTGCTGATTGGAGTAAACTTATTAAGAGAAGGTCTCGATTTACCTGAAGTTTCCCTGGTAGCCATTCTGGATGCAGATAAAGAAGGAATGTTGAGAAGCCGAAGATCTATGATCCAGACCGTAGGTCGTGCAGCAAGAAACGTAAACGGAAAAGCCATCATGTATGCTGATAAGATCACCAAATCTATGCAGGCTACTTTGGATGAAACGGAATACCGCCGCGCGAAGCAAATGCAGTATAATGAAGAGCACGGATTAAAACCAAAGGCCCTAAATAAAAAGATCTCTGAAAACCTGGTAGGAAGAAGCAAAGATTTCCCTGATCAAAAATACACGCAAAAGGAAATCATGCAGAAAGTGGCTGAAACAAAAGCTACATACACCGGTGAAGATATTGATAAAATGATTGAGCAAAAACAGAAAGAAATGGAAGCTGCTGCGAAAAATCTCGACTTTATAAAAGCAGCTAAGCTTAGAGACGAAATTGCAGCATTGAAATCATAATTCATTGAATAAAAAAAGAGTCAGCGGCATCTTCGATGCCGCTGACTCTTTTTTTAAGCTGTTATATCTTTCTATCTTCCGTTTCTTATTGCTGCTCTAATGGGAGCCAGCAAATCCATCAGCCCATTAATCTTAATTTCATAGACTGTTGAAAGCTGCATCCCCAATTTTCCTTTCGGCATTCCGGTACGGTTAAACCATTCCAGATAGCTTACAGGAAGATCTACCAGCACAGTGCCTTCATGTTTTCCGAAAGGCATTTTAACAACACATATTTCTTTTAATATTTCCGGGTTTACTCCTTCCACTTTTTTATAATTAAATTAATCTTTCACTTAAATCATCCTGATTGGGTAATTCCAAATCCGGGGGTGCATCTTCATCTGAAAATTCATTTCTGTATACCTGAATCAAAAGAAGGGTAAGAGAGATCAGAATAGGCCCGAAAATAAGTCCCATAAAGCCAAAAAGATTCATTCCCATGATAATTCCGAATACCGTATTCAAAGGATGTATATTTTCCAGCTTTTTCAGTAGCGTAAAACGAAGCAGATTATCTGTAAGGCCCACGACTACTAAACAGTAAATAGCCAAACCAATTCCCTGGCCGGTATTTCCTTCAGCAATCATAAAAATACATACCGGAACATATACAATCGCTGTTCCTACGACAGGAATAACTGAAGAAGCAGCCGTCAATGCAAAAAGTAAAGCGGCCCCAGGAGCTCCAAATATGAGATATCCAATAAGAGCGACTATTCCCTGCCCTATGGCAACTACAGGAATTCCAATAGCGTTGGCCATGATCAGTTTTCTCATTTTCTCGCCTATTAAAGAAACATTGGATCTCTTTAACGGGGCGGAAGAAGTAAGAATTTTCTCAAAGAGTCTTGGTCTTTCCAACATAAAATACAGAATAAAATACATGGACATTATTACGGTAAGAGTATTGAAAGTTCCACTGAGTGCAGAAGTGGAGAACTTTCCTATGAAGTCCTTCAGTTTATTCATATTCTCTTTGCTCAGAATATCAAATCCTGTTTTCTTATCAATATAATCGTGTATTTTATCTAAAAAAATATTGAATTTAGCCATGTATGCCTGTGCATTTCCCAGTTTATCAATAATAAGATCGGTGATAAAATAAATGGGCAATATCAGAACGATAAGGCTTGCAAACATCAATGCAAATGCTGCAAGTGAAGGTTTCCATTTCTTTTCTTCCTGAAGATAAAAATTGTACTTCCTGCAGACTACATAAATGGTAATAGCCCCCAAAACCGAAGGGATGAATAACGCAAGATTAAAACAGATCAACCCTGCCAGTATTAAAATAATAGCCAGCAACGAAATTTGCTTGATCGCAACACTGCTTATCTGTTTATCTTTATTCATATTCTGTTTTTAGATTTCTTTGTTATACATGATCTGTCTCGGCTTTCCTAAGAATGCACAGTAAGTAGAATACATTACAATCATCATAAATGGAGCGGTAAGAATAATACCAATTCCGCAAAGAATAACACCTGCTACAGAAATCAGCACTCCTAGAAAAGTTGTTAACAGGAATATCCCATAGTTTTCTTTTGCAATATTGAATGATTTCTTTAAAGCATCCGTTGCAGAAGCATTTTCAAATAGAAGGATCGGATATCCTATTAAAAGCAAAGGATATACAAAAAAACCAGGTAACACACACAATACAAAAGCCACTGTCGAAATGATTCCAGAAAGAAGACTGTAAATCAAAATGTTGACAAAATTCTGACGGTATCCTATAAACAGATCCGAGAACTCAATAGGATTTTTGGTATTGTACTTATTCACCATATAAATCAATCCCACATATAAAGGACTCAATAACAGTCCAAAAAGCCCTGAAGCAGTCGTGTATAAAGGAACACCAGGCATGCTCCAATAGTTAAATTTCCCTCCGGAAGATCTCATTTCTTCTACCATAGAAGCAGAATCTACTCCGAAAATAAGTTGAATAACATATCCACCCAACAGATAAACGAGCATAGCAACCACAGCGTAGCCAAAAACACCTTTATACATTTCGAAAGCATGAGAAATAATTGACCCGGTTTCCCTGTTCGGTACAGAACCCTGCTGATCAAATTCGTTAAATTCAGACATAGTTTAAATATTTAATGATTTTACCAAATTTACTTTTTTTTGGTAACAAAACATATTAAACCTTACTGAATTTTAGCCCTTCTCTGAAAAAATGGTCTTATATAAAGAATAAATCATGGCATTCCAGAATGGAAATGTGAAAAGTCCACCTACAATAAACAACATGAATCCCAGATACTTAAATAACAAAGCAACGATGATACATACCATGATTTCTACAAAATACATTCTAAGTGCTTTAAAATTCAAGGAAATGGCTTCAAAGATTCTTTTATCGGTAAAAAACATCAGTGGAGCAACGAATATTGTTACAGCCACCCAAATAATAGCAAGTAAAATGGTAGGAATCGTAAATCTGTAAATGAAAAACCAGAAAAGATAATATCCCAGATATTTAAAGAAATTAAGCCCATTATATCCTACAAATAAATCTCCAATTTCTATTTTCTCTTTTTTATCCAGTTTTCTGAAAATCTGAAACATTCCAAGATTCAGCGGATATAAGAATGCCGTGGTAGCCCAAATTGCAAGGCTGAACATCTGATAGTTCTCACTAGCACTCAATTCAGCTACTTTTTCCATATAGACTTTTGTTCCTTCCTGAAAAGCGGCGGCTAACGCTTGGTTCTGCTCCAATATTCCGTAATGGGAACCAAAGAAAAATAATGAGGTAAGGAATATTCCAAAAAATATCATTGAAAACATCAACTGAAAAACCAGGGTTTTATTCCAGTAAAAAAAAGCCTGCTTCAATATAAAATCTATTCCCGGTTTCTGAGGATATTTGCGCTGCATCATAAAAATTTTATGCAAAAGTAAACATCAATAATTATTTTTGCCGAATGTTTTCTACGAATCATCAAAAATTTATGGAAATGGATGAGCTTTCTCTGCAGAAGGTTCCCTTTTTCTTCGTTATCGACTTCCTCTCTGAGAAAGTTGAAACCTATACAGAAAATGAAATTGAAAAATCAGGGTTATTAATTGATTTTCAGGGCTTTTCAAACACAAAAACAGAACACACCTTAGATAAAAAAGTAGAATGGAAATCGTTTCCGGAGACCTTAGAGAGCTTTAAAAATGGTTTTGATAAAGTTCAGAAAAATATTCGTCTCGGAAATTCTTACTTGGTCAATTACACCCGTAAAACTAAAATTGAGACCAATTTAAGCCTTGAGGAAATTTTTTATCACTCAAATGCGAAGTATAAAGTTTTTTATAAAGATTTTTTTGTATTTTTTTCTCCGGAAACTTTTGTGAAGATCGTAGACGGTAAAATTCTGACCTATCCCATGAAAGGTACGATTGATGCATCTCTCGAAAATGCAGCAGAAATACTGAAGAATGATAAAAAGGAAAAAGCGGAACATTATACTGTCGTAGATTTATTACGAAATGATTTGAGTATGGTTGCAGACGAGGTAAAGGTTGACAAGTTTCAACATATTGATTTTATCAAAACCCGTCAAAAAGACCTCTATGCAATGAGTTCTGAAATTTCGGGAAAGATAAAACCTGAGTTTGAAGGAAAGCTGGGAAGTATCATGCAGAAATTGCTTCCTGCGGGCTCTATTTTAGGAGCACCAAAACCTAAGACTTTGGAAATCATTCTGGATGCAGAAGGCTATGAAAGAGGATATTATACAGGAGTCTGTGGCTGGTTTGATGGTGAAAACGTAGACAGCTGCGTAATGATACGCTTTATTGAAAAAGAAGGAGATCAACTGTATTTCAAGAGCGGAGGCGGAATAACGCACATGAGTAAATTAGAAGACGAATATCAGGAAATGAAAAATAAAATCTATGTCCCAATTCATTGAAAGCATTAAAGTAGAAGATCAGGAGACTTTTCTATTGGACCTACATCAGAAACGTGTGAACCAAACATTCTCCCACTTCGGGAAAGAAGGTTCTATTGATCTGGCCAAAATTTATAAAAATCTGCAACATGACGAAGACGGGCTTTTCAAATTGAGAATTGCTTACGACCTGGATAAAAGGTTCCGTACCCAAATGATTCCTTATGCCATTCCTGAAATTCAGGATTTTAAGCTGGTAGAAAATAACAGCTTCGATTATTCTTTCAAATTTGAAGACCGCAAGGAACTTGATAAGATGAAAATGAAGTCTAAATCTGAAGAAATTATCATCGTAAAAAACAATCATATTACCGATACGTCTTTTTCTAATATTTTATTTCTAAAAGGGAAGGAATGGTTTACCCCAAACACATACCTTTTAAATGGAGTGCAAAGACAGCATCTTTTGAAGCAAAAGAAGATTAAGGAAACGGAGATCACTTTACAGAATATAAAGCAATTTACGCACTTCCAAATCATTAATGCTTTGAATGATTTTGATGATATGTTTATTTATCCTATTGACAGAATTATCAACCTTCCGGGAAGCGATGACTACCTGGATCTTTAGCTTTCTTTCATGAAATTAAAATAAGCCTTCTGGATATCTGCGCTGTTTTTTCCATGCGTATTGACTTCCAGAATTTTCGGCTGCGAATCCGGCTTGAAAAAGTTCTCCATTACCCGGTCTAAAGTTACTTCCTCTTCTACTTTAATGTAAGAGAATCCAAAGTGCTTAGCCAGTTGTTCTGCATTTTTTCTGTGTTTGGTAGCAATAAATTCATCCAATGTATTCGGATTGGCGTTTCCTGGTCCTGGAATAATCTTAAAGATATTTCCTTCTCCGTTATTGAAGATCATAATTCTCACAAACGGAGGGATATATTGATTCCAAAGACCGTTAATATCATAGAAAAAGCTCAGATCCCCTGTAATAAGTAGCGTTGGGTTAGCATTTTTAATGGCAAACCCCATCGCAGTAGACGTTGAACCATCAATACCGCTTGTTCCTCTGTTACAGTACATTTTTCTTTTACCGAAATCAAACAATTGTGCATATCGAATGGCAGAAGAATTTGAAAAATGAATATTATAATTTTCCGGTACCGTTTGTGATGCTTTATTGAAAAAATAAAAGTCTGAAAACTCAACCGTATTGAGAAACTGCTCATGCCTTGCGTCTTTTTTATCCCTTAAAACATCCCAAAGATTATAATAAGGTCTTGGCTCAAGGTTGATATATTTCAACAGTTTTGAAAAGAAAACTTCCGGTTTTACTTCAATCTTTTCAGTTAATGAAAAATAGGTATCCGGTTGCCAAACTTCATCCAAATGCCAGTGCTGCTTGGGTCTGGCACTTCTTAAAAATTGTTTTACTTTTTTTGAAACCACATTCTGACCAACCGTAATTAAAAGATCCGGAGCATATGTTTTAAAATCTGCTTCTGTAAAATTAAAAATATAACGGTCTATATGTCTGAAGAATTTCTCATGATATAAATTGGAATTGGCTTCACTCAACACAACCACAGAATGGTTTTTCACCAATTGTGTCAGTTGATTTTCCAACTCGGGGCTATATTCTCTTGTTCCTACCAAAACCATAATCCTTTGAGAAGTATGCCAGTCTGCCACCAAATTGGAGGGAATTTCATATTCTTTATGCTTGATCGTTTTTTCAACCGTGGGAAAAGTAGGCAACTCCGAAACCAGTTCATATAAAGGTTCCTCTAAAGGAATATTAATATGCACCGGGCCCTGTTTTTCAAAACAAAGCTCTATTGCTTTTTTAATAGTATCGAAATTAATATCTTCTGCATTTTCTTTGCTGTCTTCCAAAAGTTGGAAATCGCCATAAGAGTGCTGATGAAAAACATCCTTCTGTCTGATCGTCTGACCATCAAAAATATCTACAAAATCTGTTGGTCTGTCTGCAGTAAGCACCAAAAGTGGAATATTCTGATAAAAAGCTTCTGTAACAGCAGGATAATAATTAACGACAGCAGAACCACTTGTACACGTTATCGCAACTGGTTTTTTCTCACTTTTCGCCATTCCCATTGCTACAAACGCTGCACTTCTTTCGTCTACAATACTGTAACAATTGAAACTATCCACTTCTGAAAAGTGAATCGCCAAAGGAGCATTCCTTGAACCTGGAGAAATTACGATGTCTGCAATTCCGTACTGCTGAAGAAGATGTGCAAGTATTTGGATACTTTTCTTAGAAGAATATTTTTTCATACAGCAAATTTAACTTATAAAAAATGATTTTAAAATCATTTAATTTAAAAAAAATGTAATTTTGCTGTTCGTAAATTTCTAAAAATGGATAAAATACCTAGTGTAGACCTGCGTGATTTCCTTTCGGGTAACCCGGAACGCAAACAGAAATTTGTAAATGAAATCGGAAAAGCTTATGAAGAAATTGGTTTTGTTGCTTTAAAAGGCCATTTTCTTGATGACAACCTAGTAGATGATTTGTATGGAGAGGTGAAAAACTTTTTTGAACAGCCAGTGGAAACAAAGCAAAAGTATGAGATTCCAGGAATTGGTGGCCAAAGAGGGTATGTAGGATTCGGTAAAGAGACTGCTAAAGGTTTCAAAAAAGGAGACTTAAAAGAGTTTTGGCACTTTGGACAGTATCTGTCTGATGATTCAAAATACAAAGCTGAGTATCCAGACAATGTAATCGTTGATGAACTTCCAAAATTCAACAAAGTGGGTAAAGAGGCCTTCCAAATGCTTGAAAAAACAGGGCAATATGTCCTTAGAGCGTTAGCCTTACACCTTGGTTTAGATGAGTTTTATTTTGACGATAAAATCGCAGAAGGAAATTCTATCTTAAGACCCATTCACTATCCACCCATCACAGAAGAACCGGATGATGCTGTAAGAGCAGCTGCACACGGAGATATCAATCTTATTACGCTTCTAATGGGAGCACAGGGTAAAGGTCTTCAGGTACAGAATCACAAAGGAGAATGGATTGATGCTATTGCAGAGGCGGATGAATTGATGATCAATGTTGGAGATATGCTATCAAGACATACCAACAACAAACTGAAATCTACTATCCACAGAGTGGTAAACCCACCAAGAGAGCTGTGGACGACATCAAGATATTCAATTCCTTTCTTTATGCATCCCATCAGTGCAATGTCTTTAAACGCACTTGAAAACTGTGTAGACGAGAATAACCCTAAGTTGTATGAAGATACAACAGCAGGTGAATTCTTACATGAAAGACTCATCGAGCTAGGCTTGATTAAGAAATAAAAAAGAAAGTCAGTAATTATAAAATTACTGGCTTTTATTTTTCTCTATAAATAAAGGAAAAAATTACACTATCAGCTTTTTCAATTACACTTACAGGAATTTCAAATTCCGATATTTTCCAATATTTCTCGTATAGATATTTTAAAGCTTTGAGACATTAGGAGTATTTTTTATTCAATCCATGAGATATCTCTATAATCAAATTAAAATATTCAATTAAAATTACCATTTAACATAAAATAATACATTGAATTAAAAATATTTTATTTAATTTTACTTTACTATCAAAACTTTAATTAAATCAATATGAAAAATTTAAAAAAACTAAGAAAAGGCCAATTAAAAAACATTTCCGGAGGAGCGAAGCTTCCTGAACCAGAGTTCTGCATGTACTATTGTAATGGAACGATCATCTGTGCCGGATGCAGCGACGATTTCAAATGTCCGGATAACAACGATATGTAAGATTGAAAATCAAAATGTAACAGATAAGCCGCTTCTTTTTGGAGCGGTTTTTTTTGGATTTACCTGAGATATTTGAAAGAGGTCTTATACAAGAATAATGTAAGCATAATAAGGCCTATTTAGCGCTCTTTGTTCAATTTCCGATCAAAGTACTATCATTGCATTTTGAGGATTATATGAAGCTACAAATAGGTCTTAGTTGAAGAAAACCTTAAGATGCCATAATAGATTAATTTAGTCTCCTGCGGATTGACAGATAAATAAAAAATCGGGAAGTAGAAGGAAAAAAATAACACGTAAAACTTTTAGTTATAAGTTTATCCATTACCCATACTTTGATTATATAGTAGTTCTTTAGTATATATAACAAAAAAAATCTCATACATTACTGTATGAGATTTTTAA
>NZ_JBMOUE010000005.1:0-428300 GCF_049319685.1 Chryseobacterium sp. Mn2064 | reverse complement strand
TACTTTATGCGCAGCGAAGGTTTTGTCTTTGTGAAAGTTTTTATCGCTTAAAAAGCAATAAGCTTAAGGCCTGATGCCTGATGCTTAAAGCTATATACAACCTTTAGGGTGGTTTTAGCGGTGGGGCTCACCTGTTCCCATTCCGAACACAGAAGTTAAGCCCACCAGCGCCGATGGTACTGCTAACGCGGGAGAGTAGGCCGCCGCCAGTTTTTATTTTATTTTTAAAAATCTCATACAGTAATGTATGAGATTTTTTTTGTTATATATACTAAAGAACTACTATATAATCAAAGTATGGATAATGGATAAACTTATAACTAGGAGTTTTACTTGTTTTTTCCTTCTACTTCCCGATTTTCCATTTATCTGTTCACTCTGTAGGAGGACAAACCAATCTATTACTTTTTCTTCAGTAATAAATATTGGTAATTTTAGCATTTCATTTTAAATAAAAACGGCTACCCCAGAACTGAGATAGCCGCTTATAATTTATGAATTGTTTATTATACCTGAATAACCCCTAAATTAAATTTCTCTGTAATAGGAGAGTGGTTAGCAGCTTCTATTCCCATAGAAATCCATTTTCTGGTATCTGCAGGATTAATAATGGCGTCTGTCCATAATCTGGCAGCTGCATAGGTTGATTCTGTCTGTTTCTGATATTTTTTAGAAATAGTATCCAGAATTTCGTCGTGTTCTTTTTCTGAAATTTCTTTACCTTGTTTCTTCAAAGTAGATTCCTGGATCTGAGCCAAAACTTTTGCGGCTTGTGCTCCTCCCATTACAGCAAGATCTGCCCAAGGCCATGCCACAATTAATCTAGGATCGTACGCCTTACCACACATGGCATAATTTCCGGCTCCGTAAGAGTTACCAGTAATAATGGTAAATTTAGGAACAACAGAATTGGCAACAGCATTTACCATTTTTGCCCCGTCTTTAATAATTCCTCCATGTTCAGATTTTGATCCCACCATGAAACCGGTAACGTCCTGTAAAAAGATTAAAGGAATCTTTCTTTGGTTACAGTTCGCAATGAATCGCGTTGCTTTATCTGCGGAATCTGAGTAAATAACTCCACCAAACTGCATCTCTCCTTTACCACTTTTCACCAATTTTCTCTGGTTGGCTACAATTCCTACCGACCAACCATCAACTCTGGCTGTGGCACAGATGATACTTTTACCGTAATCAGGTTTATATTCTTCGTACTCGGAGTTATCCACAATACACTTAATGATTTCAAAAGTATCATATTGTTCCGCTCTGGAAACTGGCATAATTCCGAAAATATTTTCCGGGTTTTCTTTAGGAGGAAAACTTTCGATTCTGTCAAAACCTGCTTTTTCGTTGGTTCCGATAGATTTCATGATATTTTTAATTCTATTCAGAGCATCTTTATCATCTTTAGCTTTAAAATCTGTAACTCCGGAAATAGAGCAGTGGGTTGTTGCTCCTCCTAGAGTTTCGTTATCTATACTTTCTCCGATAGCAGCCTTTACAAGATAGCTTCCTGCAAGGAAAATAGAGCCTGTTTTATCAACGATCATAGCTTCGTCGCTCATGATAGGAAGATAAGCTCCTCCGGCTACACAACTGCCCATTACGGCAGAAATCTGAATGATTCCCATAGAGCTCATCTTAGCGTTATTTCTGAAAATTCTTCCAAAATGTTCTTTATCCGGGAATATTTCATCCTGCATTGGAAGATAAACACCCGCAGAATCTACCAAATAGATAATCGGAAGTTTGTTTTCCATAGCAATTTCCTGTGCCCTCAGGTTTTTCTTTCCAGTGATAGGAAACCATGCACCTGCTTTTACTGATGCATCATTGGCAACAACGATACACTGTCTTCCCGAAACATACCCGATCACTACAACTACCCCTCCGCTAGGACATCCTCCATGTTCCTCGTACATTTCATAGCCGGCAAATGCACCAACTTCTATGGAATCTGAATCTTTATCGAGAAGATAATCTATTCTTTCTCTTGCAGTCATTTTTCCCTCATCACGAAGCTTTTGAAGCCTCTTTTCACCACCGCCTTTTTTGATCTCGGCAAGTAAGCGATTTATTTCAGATAATTTCAATCTGTTCTGATCTTCTCGTTTATTGAATTCGATATCCATAAAATTTTCAATTTTTTATGCTTAAAGATACTATTTTTATGAGGAATATGAATGGGAAGTAAAACATGTGTTTAAAAGTTTGGTTTTTAGTAAATTGTGAAATTTTTAACAGTAAAATATTTTTAAATAATTTATATTTTTTCTAACTTTACAATAGAGTAACAGAGGTGATATTCTCTGCTAAATACTCTAAGTTCCTAGTTTATTTTTTTAATAGTTTATTATTTGAAGGCCCTGAAAGTTTAATAAATTTTCAGGGTTTTTTTATTACTAATCAATAACTACGGGTAATACTTTCTGTATTCTAAAATCGTAAGATTGGTGACGGGATTTTTGTATTTCTTATATTTTTTAGCCGGAATGAATCCCAGTTTTTCCGGAATTTTTCTACTGGCTATATTGTCTTCATCTACAGGATATACAATATATTGAAGAGTAAAATTGTTTTCCAGAAACCCGATAAGGGCTGCTATCATTTCAGTACCCAATCCTTTTCCCTGAGAACTTTCTTTTAACCATAATCCAAGCTCAGCAGATTCCTTAGTGATATTATGAATCCCACAGCAACCGATAAACTCTTCATTTGAATCTAAGGCTACCATTACCAGGTCTGTATTTTGTAATAAAGTTCTTTTTGATTCCTCAACAAAACGAATGATATCCTTTCTGTCACCTTGGGGATTAAAGGGCATATATCTGGTAACTGTTGTGGTAAAGTGTTCCAAAATATCATCTATATTAGACTCTTCAACAGGTTGTAAGGTGAGATGTTCCGTTTCGATTTTAATAGTGGGATGTAATATCATGTTTTTAAAAGAAATAGTTTTTTTCTTCTCTATGGTTAATTTTTTCGGTAACCAATAGAATAGAACCGGTATTAGAAAGAAAAATGATTAAAAAGTATATTTATCATTTTTTTATTAACGTAAATTTAGATTTTTTGTGAGATTTATAAAAGCCTATTTGTAAATTTGCATGTTAAAAATTCAAAGAAGATAGGTTATGCATAAATTGGCGCTTTTCAGGTTGCACTTAATAGTATTTTTATGGGGATTCACTGCAATTCTGGGGAAACTGATTCATGCCAATGCACAGATTCTGGTATTCTACAGAATGTTGTTTGCAGCAGTATTTCTTTTTGTATTTATAAGAGTCTTTAGGAAAGAAAGTATAAAAGTCTCCAAGAAGATCTTTTTCCAGCTGGCGGCTATAGGTTTTGCGATGGCGCTTCACTGGTACTGCTTTTTCTATTCAATTAAAGTTTCCAATGTTTCCATTGCTTTAAGCTGTCTCTCATTATCCACTCTTTTCGCTTCGATATTGGAACCTATCATTTTTAAGAGAAAAATCGATATCTCAGAAGTAATAATGGGAAGCGTTATTGTAGCCTGTATTTTATTAATTTTTAAAACAGAGTTCCATTTTAAAGAAGGAATCATCTATGGTATTCTGTGTGCCATTTTCGGAACTATTTTCTCTGTTTTTAATGGTAAAATGTTTGGTAAAACAAGTTCCGGGAATATTATATTTTATGAAATATTCTGCGGTTGGTTTATATTAATGATCATTTATTTATTTTCCGGACAAATTTTTCAGATGGGTGAAATAAACTACAGAGATCTGGCGTTAATATGCTTGTTAGCCAGTGTGTTTACGGCTTTCCCGATGCTAGAATCTGTTAATTTGATGAAGTACATATCACCTTTTACTTTAATTTTAACAGTTAATTTGGAACCTGTCTACGGAATTATACTAGCTTTTTTTATCTTTGGGGAATCAGAACATATGAGCCCTATTTTTTATATCGCTTCAGCTGTTATGATACTGGCAATCATAGTAAATGGATTAATGAAAGCCAGAAAAACTAAAAACTTAAACTAAGCATCAAATTGATATGATGAAAAAATATTTTTTACTTGCATTTTCACTGTTCTTTGGAGTATCCCAGGCTCAGATTATCAGGAAATATTCCAATGAATTCTTAAATATAGGAGCCGGAGCCCGAGGATTGGCAATGGGAGGAGCAGTAATCTCCAATCAGGATGATGTATATGCACCAATGTGGAACCCTGCAGGTTTGATGGCTATTGATAAAGATTGGCAAGGAGCTGCCATGCACGCAGAATACTTTGAGTCTATTGCAAAATATGATTATCTGGCCTATGCTAAAGTATTAGAAGAAGGTGTTTTCGGAGTTTCTGTTGTAAGACTTGGGGTAGATAATATCCTGAATACGACTCAAATGATTGACTCAGAAGGAAACATTGATTATGATAAAATCACAAAATTCTCACAGTCCGATTACGCGGCGATCCTTTCTTATGCATTCAGACCAGGAGGAAACCCAAATCTTGATGTAGGGGTGAATGCAAAAATCGTCTATAGAAATGTGGGTAAGTTTGCCAACGGTTATGGTTTTGGGTTTGACGTAGGAGCTATTTATAAAGGAAATAACGGATGGAAGTTTGGAGGTATGCTTCGTGATATTACCACTACGGTCAACTTCTGGAGTATTAATCAGAAAGAACTTTCTACAGTAGTAAATGGGGAAGAATTTAACCCTGCTCCAAAAGATAAAATGGAGCTTACGATGCCGAAACTTAATGTTGGAGCGAGTAAATTGTTCGAAATCAACAGCAGTGTATATGTATTGCCGGAAGCGGGAATCAATGTAGATTTTGCTAAAACTGCCTCTTTAATTTCAACCGATTTTGCAAGTATCAGCCCATATGCAGGAGCAGAATTGGGATATCAGAAAATGATTTTTGTGAGACTGGGGATCAACAGATTTCAGTCGATTACAGATATAGAAGACCTTAAAAGAAAAGTTTCTTTTCAGCCGAGTGCAGGTATCGGGATAAGATATAGAGGGCTTACGCTGGATTATGCTATTACAAATTCAGGGATAGGCGGATCTAATTTCTATTCTAATTTCTTCTCATTGAAGCTGGATATGGGAGCATTCAGAAATGATTAAACAGTAAAAAAATGAAAAAGATTTCAATGCTAGTGCTGGCAATCTGCTCAACAGGAGTTTTTGCACAAAAAGTTTCAGACTATAAGTATGTTTTTATTCCTGAGAAGTTTCAGACTTTTAAAAAGAGCAGTTTTGGATTGGAAGCTGCCTTAGCCAAAGCTTTACAGGGAAAGAAATATGAAGTTTTAACAGAAAGTATGGATAAATGGCCGTCAGAAGCAAGAAATAACACTTGTAATGTTCTGAATGCCGAAGTCTTGAATGACAAAAGCTTATTCACCAATAAAATAATTTTACAGTTTAAAGACTGTAACAAAAATGTAATCTTAGAATCCAAAGGAAGTTCAGATATTAAAGAATTTGAAGAAGGATTTGCAGATGCATTGAAGCAATCTTTAACGAAGGTGAGCATTTCCAACCCTGTTGCGATGTTACCGGCACGTGCTGCAGAAACCTCTCAGGTTGCTCAGAATAATACCGTTTCAGAACCAGCAACAACTTCCGCGCCTCCATCGTCAAATAGCTTTTCTAATGGAAAAACAGATGTGCAGAAAATAGAAATTGATGCCCATCAGTTTATCTTAGCAAAATCAGGAAGTTCTGTTCCGTTTGCTTCTTTCAAAGCCACTTCAAAAAAAGAGGTGTTCATTGTAAAACTAGCCGATGGAAGTACAACGATTGGGTACTTTGAAAATGGAAATATTGTTATAGATATTCCTCAGGCGGATGGAAGATTCTCCAAAGAAGTTTTCAAAGGAAAATAATTCCGCAGAATTATAAACGATAATACATATAAAAGGCTCTTGAAAAAGAGCCTTTTACGTTCAAATATGATGATGTGTTTTTTCCAGTTTCTGTGGGCGAAACTATTGACAAACTAACCTTTGAATACGCAACTATTCTCTCTTTCCAGCTATTCAATACAGATGATGAATGTGGAAAATCAAACAAACCCTTCCTATTGCCAAACAAAGACACAATAATACCTTTGAATGTAGCAATATTTTCATGGGATTATTGTTTTTAGTTGATATGACTAATTTATAAAAAAAATATTAATAATATTATTATTTGATAAATAATTTATTTTTAAGTAAATATTATTGATTATTTATTTTGTATTTTGAGTTTTTGTGATTTTTTATTTCTTTTAATAGAATAGAGAAATATCCTCTATCTGTCGGATAAAAGATTATATATTCAGAAAAGTTTTCGCATTATTTATTCATTGGCGTTGAAAAACTCCCAGATGACTTTAGCTTTACTTTTGCCCAAAATTTCTTCTAAGGTTTCCAGATTGGATTCTTTGATTCGTTTTACGGATTTTAGCTTAGAAAGCAGCAATTCTATCGTTTTTTCTCCCACACCGGGAATTTCCTCCAACTCTGATTTGATGGTAGAATTTTTTCTTCTGGTTCTGTGATGTTTTACCCCAAAACGGTGTGCTTCATCACGAACTCTTTGTAGAATCTTTAATGTTTCAGACTTCTTATCAAGATATAACGGGATAGAATCTTCAGGGAAGAAAATCTCTTCAAGCCTTTTTGCAATCCCTACAATAGTAATTTTTCCGTAAAGACCTAGAAGACGTAAACTTTTCACCGCAGAGGATAATTGGCCTTTTCCTCCATCAATAAGAATCAGTTGCGGAAGGTTTTCTCCTTCATCCAGCATTCTTTTGTATCGACGGTAGATGACTTCTTCCATCGTAGCAAAATCGTTAGGCCCTTCTACCGTTTTAGGATGGAAAATTCTGTAATCTGCTTTACTTGGTTTCCCGTCTTTGAATACTACACACGCCGAAACCGGGTTGGTTCCCTGAATGTTTGAGTTATCAAACCCTTCAATATGTCTTGGCTCTACAGGCATTCTCAGCAGCTTCTGCATTTCAGCCATGATTCTGTTGGTATGTCTCTCAGGATCTACAATCTGAACCTGTTTCAGCTTTTCCAAACGATATTCCTTTGCATTTTTCTCAGACAATTCTACAATTCTTTTTTTGTCACCTACTTTAGGGACAATCAACTTTACATTTGGAATTTCTACAGACAAATGAAAAGGGATAAGAACTTCCTTGGAATCTGAACCAAACTTCTGTCGAATTTCGATTAGGGCCTCTTCCAGGATATCTTCATCTGTTTCTTCCAGTATTTTTTTGATTTCTGTGGTGAAACTCTGGATGATATTTCCATTTCTTATTTTAAAGAAATTAACATACGCTGCCGTTTCATCACTGGTCATTCCGAATACGTCTACATCGTCAATATTAGGATTTACGACCGTGTTTTTGGATTGATAATCTTCTAGAATATCAAGTCTTTCTTTGATGATCTGAGCTTCTTCAAACTTTAGATTAGAGGCAAGCTTCATCATTTGATTCACCAGATATTCTTTTGCTTTCCGGAAATCTCCTTTTATAATTCCGCGGATGGCCTCTATCTTTTCATCATAATCTTCCTTACTTTCAAGATCTTCACAAGGTCCTTCACAGTTTTTGATGTGATATTCAAGACATACTTTGTATTTTCCTTCTGCAATTTTGGCAGGTGAAAGGTTCAGGTTACAAGTTCTGAGTTTATAAATATGTTTGATGGTATCCAGCAATACTTTTGCGGGACGCACTTTTGCATAAGGTCCGTAATATTCTGAGCCGTCTTTTACCATATTTCGGGTAAGGAAAATTCTCGGAAATTCTTCATTTTTAATACAGATCCAGGGGTACGTTTTGTCGTCTTTCAACATGACATTGTAAAACGGCTTATGCTCTTTAATCAAATTATTTTCCAATAAAAGAGCATCGTATTCACTATTTACAATGGTAGTTTCCAGACGTTGGATTTTGCTCACCATTATTTTGATTCTGTACCCTGGAAGGTTTTTATTGAAGTAGGAGAGAACCCTCTTTTTCAGATTTTTAGCTTTCCCTACGTACAATAGTTGTTCATTTTTATCATAATAACGATAAACGCCGGGTTCGGATGGTAAAGTTTTGAGCTGTAATTCTAAAGAAGGATTCATATAACAAAATTAAGGAAACTTTCCCTATTTTGAAAAAAGAAAAACCTGCAGATCAGTCCGCAGGTTTTCTTATGATGATAACAAAGTTTTTATGATTGGCTCATTTCCGTATACGTATAGATTAGGAAGCTCAGATAGTTCCATTCTACAGAATTCTTAGGATATTTTTTCATGAATTCAGCATTGTCTCCAAACAGAAAATCGTAGTTGTCTTCAAAATCATCTTTGTGAAGCCACATTACTTTATTCCCTTTCTTTACATAATAAGATTTAATCACACCTCCTCCAAAGGCAGGCGCGCCCACAAAACCTGTTGACATTGTTTCAGAAGCAAAAGGATCATGATAAACGGTAATGAACTCATTAAACTCAGGATTAATGACCTGCATCAGGAACGTTTTGCTCTCTTTTTTATTTTTTAAAGAAACTGTTTGATTTTCGTAGGGAACGGCTTCGTTTGTTACAGATTTACTATATTTTTTAGTGCTGTAATTTCTCATATTGGAAATAAACTTACCTGCTTTTCTGGATTTTTCAATCTCTGTGGGATATAAATACATTTGAGAAATTTCTGAGGCAGCAAACTTTACCGGCTTTCTTGTATCAACATCTTCCATCGTTATAGAAAGAATCTGACCGCGCTGTTTTTCCCATGATTTTGTATATCCCTGATGTTCTGTATTATCTTTTAAGATAAAGGTGGAAACCTTTTTATCTGTTGCAGTATCGAAACCTTCGTTAAAAAGATAACGGTTCATTTCTTTTTTTTCTTCCTTAGAATATTTTACTTTCTGCGCAAATGTAGATGTCCCTGCAACGCATAAAGCAAGTACTAATGTTTTCAGTCTCATGTATTATTGTTTTTAATTTCGGAGCCAAAAGTAGTAAATTAATTCACGCAATTTTATAAAAATATAGAAGATTAAAATTTAGTTTTTCCAATTATTGTTAAATGCTTAATTTTAAGAAAATTTTTTAGAAATGATATACGGAGTAGATGTTTTTACTTTCCATGATGTTCTGGAAATCTGTAAAAAACCCAATAAAGCCAAACTAAATAAGGCGGCTAAAGAACAGATCTTAAAATCTCAGAAAAATGTACAGCAAATAGTAGAATCCGATAGATGTGTATATGGTATCAATACTGGATTCGGACCTTTATGCGACACCAAAATATCCGCCGACGAAACGGCTCAGTTGCAGTATAACCTTATTATTTCCCATGCGGTGGGAGTTGGAAAGCCTATCAATAAGGAACTTTCCAAAATTATGATGATTGCAAAAGTTCACGCATTATCAAAAGGGTTCTCAGGAGTTTCTTTGGAAGTTATTGAAAGATTAATCCTGATGCTGGAGAAAGATATTATTCCTGTAGTACCGGAACAGGGTTCTGTGGGAGCTTCAGGTGACCTTGCTCCTTTGGCACATCTTGTCTTACCTTTATTGGGATTAGGGCAGGTTTGGGATGGCGATCAGATTGCTGAAACAATGGATATTCTGAATAAACACGATCTTGAACCATTAGTGTTAGGTCCTAAAGAAGGACTGGGATTAATTAACGGTACTCAGTTTATTCTTGCTCATGCGATCAAAGGATTAGAAAAATTTGAATACTTGCTGGATCTTGCTGATATGACTGCTGCAATGAGTATTGAAGCATATAGAGGTTCTGAAAGTCCGTTTAAGAAAGAACTTCATGAGATAAGACCTTTTGAAGGAAGTAAAAAAGTAGCGGCAAGAATGCTTAAATTCTTAAAAGGATCAGAAAATATGAAAGCTCACGAAGACTGTGAGAGAGTTCAGGATCCTTATTCTATGAGATGTGTGCCACAGGTACATGGAGCCAGTAGAAATGCTTTCGAACATCTTAAAGCGATGGCTGAAACAGAATTGAATTCAGTAACAGATAACCCAATTGTATTAAGTGCTGAAGAATCTATTTCAGGAGGGAACTTCCACGGACAGCTGATGGCCTTACCTTTAGATTATGCTACACTTGCGGCAGCAGAACTTGGAAATATTTCTGACAGAAGAAGTTATTTACTGTTAGAAGGAAAATATGGACTTCCACGATTACTGACGGAAAGCTCAGGGTTAAACTCAGGATTTATGATTCCTCAATATACTTCGGCGGCTTTGGTGACTGAAAATAAAACATTATGTTTCCCAGCATCTGCAGATTCTATTCCTACAAGTTTAGGTCAGGAAGATCATGTTTCTATGGGAAGTATTTCGGGTAGAAAGTTCAATCAGGTTCTTGGTAATTTGGTGAATATTTTATCGGTTGAGTTAATGTTTGCTGCGCAGGGATTGGAGTTCAGAAGACCTTCCAAATGTTCTAAAATCATTGAAGAAAACTTTGCCATTCTTCGTTCAAAAGTTTCCAAACTTGAAGATGACAGGCTGATTGGTAAAGATATGCTTGCCATTGCAGAACTCATCAACGAAAGAAAATTTGTGGTGAACTAACCTACAATATAACGAAAGCTTCCGAAAGGGAGCTTTTTCTTTTTAACCTAACTTTTAGTTATTCAATTTTTAAATCAAACAATTATGCATATTCTTCGAACCGATTCCTCCAATACTGATTTTCAAACCTTAGTTGGATTTCTTGACGTAACGCTTGCAGATCATAATGGAGATAACCATCATTTTTTTGATCAGTTCAATACAATAGATACCATTAAAAACTGTATTGTCATATCGATTGATACTGTTCCCGCAGCTTGTGGAGCGTTCAAAGAGCTTTCAAGTGACACTGTTGAAATTAAAAGAATGTATACTCATCCGGATTTCAGGAAAAAGGGACTCGCTTCCACTATTGTAAAAGAACTTGAGAACTGGGCTAAAGAATTGGGGTTTACAAAAGCCGTCCTGGAAACTTCTGTCGATTTGAAAAATGCTATTTCCGTCTATGAGAAAAGTGGATTTTATAAAATTCCGAACTATGGACAGTATGCAGACATTGAAAGCAGTGTTTGTTTTGAAAAAATATTATAATTGTATGTAAAGAATGTATTATCAAATTGTTAATAAATTAATGAAATAATTTACTTATTGATGTGAAAAATGTCAATAAAGTATCTGTTGTATTTGTGATTTGGTTGCAAATTAATATTCATGTAATGCTAAATTCATTATTTTTAAGATTATAATTCCCGGTAAAGTGTTATATTGTGCCTCCAAACAAAAATTATAACATATGAAAAAAACTGTATTCCTATTAGCAATATTCTTTGCTTTAAACTCTTGTACCAGGGAAGACCTTCAAAATGAAAATGCTAAAATTGAAATGTCTCAAAGAGATCCGCTGACGGATAAACAGATCAACGAAAGAATCAACCAGGCCATCAAAAAAGATGGAACCTTCAACTGGAAAAATGAATCGGATCACTTTTTATGGAGCGCCATCCTTAATGGTAACAGAATGGTATCTATAGGATTTGGTTCTTCTAAAGATGATTTTGACAGAAGCAAGTCGCCAAATAGCGGTGATATGGAAAAAGAACTTCTGGCTGTCATCAAAAAATATGAAGGAAAAGACGAGAGAGAATTTGTTCTCCTTTCCGATAAGTACCTCAACCAAATGGATGTAGTGATTGCAAAAGAAGAAACCATTACCGCTCTTCGTCAGATGAAAACCATCCGATACGTAGAACCTGCTGACTATCATTATTTTGAAATTGAATCCAAATATAATACCGCTGCAAAATCTTCAGGCAGCGGATCTTCAGGATGTGGTTTTTCATCTTCAACGTTAAGTGCAGTAGATTATACCTCAACAACGCCAAGTGCAAAAATTCCATGGGCTTTCACTAAACATAATATTCCTGATGCATGGAGCTATAGTACAGGAGCTGGTGTTACCATCGGACTTATTGATACAGGAGTTTCTCCCGAGCAGACTTTGTTGGGAGGAAGTTTTAATAACGGAGCTTCTTCAGGAAGAACAATTTCTAAAATTGGAGTATTCAATTCAGATGGTTCAGCAGATCAGTGTGGACATGGGACTAAAATGGCTTCCGTGATGGCCGCTCCTAGAAACAATGCAGGTTTACCTGTTGGAGTTGCCTATAACGCTAACTTAATTGCCTACAGAGCAGCAGAAAATGTTGTATTGGAAACTTCCAGTGAGCAGACTGCCGTAAAAACAGCATTCACAGAATTGGGGAACAATACCAATGTGAAGATCATTTCAATGTCTATGGGACATATATTTTCAGTAGGAAAAATAGAAGACGGTGTAAAATATGCTTATTCTAAAGGAAAACTTATTTTCTGCGCAGGTGGAACATCTACAAGCTTTACCAATTTTGTAGGGGTTATCTTCCCGGCATCAATGCCTGAAACACAAGCGATCACAGGAGTAAAAGAGAATACATCTAATCAGAAATGTGACGTTTGTCATTCAGGAAGTCAGATCGATTTTACCTTCCAGATGGAAAGAGCTTCAGGAAATACAGTACCAGTTCTAAGTTATTACAACGGGCAGGCTGATTATGTAGGAGGTTCTTCGGTGGCTACTGCTGCAACGGCGGGTATTGCTGCTTTGGTATGGGCTAAAAATCCATCATGGACAAGAGATCAGGTTCTTAATAAAATGAGACAGGCTGCCACTTACTATCCTAATGTAAACTCAAGCTATGGCTATGGAAACATTAATGTTTTAAAAGCTGTACAGTAAAATATAGTCTTTTTAAAAAGAATAGGTTATCTCAAAACGGGATAACCTATTTTATTTTCAGCAACGGATACACCCACTTTATGAATGTATTCATCGCTGAAATTTTTTTATTGAATTAATACTTGATGGTTTATTTCTACCCAATCCTTACACTGGTCATACTCAATGAACCACCGATAAGCTCATCATTGAATAAAGTAAGTTCTTCAGATTGATCTTTCAGCCCCAATGTGTATAATAACGGAAGATAATGATCAGGAGTTGGAACGGCATATTGTAGGAAAGTTCCCTGTTTCTGATAGTCAATGATATTCTGGAAATTTCCATCCAGAAGCCAGTTGTTGGTTTTTTCTCTTGCTTCTACAGCCCAGTCCCATCCGGCACCTACCGTATTAATATTCTTCCAGTCGATCAGTCGCAGATTGTGAACAATATTTCCGCTTCCGATGATAAGAATTCCCTTTTCGCGAAGCTTGTTCAATCTTTTAGCCAGATCATAATGATACTGTGGAGGTTTTGTATAATCAATACTCAGCTGAATAACAGGAATATCTGCATTAGGATACATATGTTTAATGACCGACCAGGCCCCATGATCCAATCCCCAGTTATGGTCTTCTTCTACATCAGCTGGTAACAGAAGTTCAGCGGTTTCTCTGGCAAGTTCCGGATTTCCGGGAGCAGGATATTGTACATCAAACAGCTCTTTGGGGAAGCCGTAAAAATCATGGATCGTTTTGGGCATATCCATTGCCGTTACAAAAGTTCCCTGAGTATACCAGTGAGCCGAAATACAGAGAATAGCATTAGGTTTGGGAATTTCTGTTGCCGCTTTTCGGAAACCTTGTACAAATTGATTTTCTTCAATAGCATTCATAGGCGAACCATGCCCGAGAAATAAAACAGGCATTCTTTGGGTATTGCTAAAATGATCACTTATGTTTTGAAGATCGTTGAGGTTCATAAATTTTGAAGATTAAGATAAAATAAAAGGTTCAAGGCTTTTAGACAAATCCCTGAACCTTTTACATATATGTTAAAAAACTATGCTTGTTTTACAAACTGTAATTCTCCGGCGATTTTTACATCATCACTTACCATTACACCTCCTGCTTCAAGAGCTGCGTTCCAGTTAAGTCCGAAATCTTTTCTGCTGATTTTTCCTTCAAAAGAGAAACCTGCTTTTGTATTTCCCCATGGGTCAACGTTGATTCCTCCAAAATCTACATCAAGGGTTACTGGTTTTGTAACTCCGTTGATTGTTAGATTCCCTACGATAGCATTATTTAATGCCTGAGACTCGAAAGTAATTGTTGGATGAGCCTCTGCATTGAAAAACTCTGCAGACTTTAAGTGATTATCTCTGTCTGTGTTATTGGTAAATACAGAATCAGTCTGGATCGTTGCTGTCGTTTTAGCATTAGTGAAAAATTCGTCTTCTGCCTCAATTTCTGCAGTGAAGGTTCTGAAACTTCCTTTTACGTTAGAGATCATCATGTGTTTTACTTTGAATGTAAGTTCACTATGTGTTGGGTCTAAAATCCATTTTGTTGCCATTGTATTTTATATTTTTGGTTTGTTATTAATGATGCAAATTTAGAATAGAGTACCTATATAAATCATTGATATAGGTTAAGAAATGCATTTTCTGCATCTATAGTCAATTTTGCTTCGCAAGTGAATGGTGAATAACTGTGGTTGTCCAAAATGAAAAATTGACAGGCAAAGCGAATTGACAATTCATCTATTTTACTCCCTTTAAAAATTGTAGTATTAAGGTAAGAAATTATTTTCATCAATTGATTAATTCCATTTTATGAATGTTTTAATTTAACATTTCTTAACGGATGGTTTTTATTTCTTATTTTTGATGGATTCAATTTTATACAATGAAATTACATAAATTTTCTTTATTGATGCTGGTTTTGGGCAGTTCAGCATTTGCCCAGACGCAGAAGTTCACAATGGCGGAGGCTGTAAATGGGATGAGAACAAACCTTGCCGTGAAAAATATTTCACAATTTTCATGGTCTGCGGACGGAAAATCTTACATCCAGGCAGTAAAAGGAGGATATCTGATTACTGATGTAAAAACAAATAAACAGGATACTCTGATTTCTTTGAGCCAACTCAACCGAAACCTTACCAATGATAAGCTAAAGGCGGTTCCTGCTATCAAATTTACAGGAAATACCAATGGATACTTTACTACGGGCGGAAAAATGTCTTGGATTGAAAAGTCAGGAAACGACTGGAAAGTAAAAAGCTCCGCTGCAATAGATCAGGATGCTGCGAATGTGAAAATGTTTGGAGACGGTCAGACTTTCGCATTTACAGCAAAGAATAATTTATTTGTCAACAAAAACGGTAAAACCATTGCGGTAACCAACGAACCCAACGAGAATATCATCAGTGGACAGGCTGTTCATAGAAATGAATTCGGAATTGATACCGGAATTTTCCCTGCTCCCAATTCAGAAAGTGTAGCTTTCTACAGAATGGATCAGAGTATGGTGGCAGATTACCCGATCATAGACTGGTCTGTAACGCCTGCTGTAAATCACAATATCAAGTATCCGATGGCAGGTCAGGCTTCTCATCAGGTAACTCTAGGTGTTTTCAATATTAAAAACCAATCTACAACTTTCCTGAAAATTGAAGGTGAAAAAGATCAGTACCTTACTGCTGTTACCTGGAGCCCGGATTCAAAATATATTTTTGTTGGCGTATTGAACAGAGGACAGAATCATATGAAAATGAATCAGTATGACGCGGTTACTGGACAATTGATAAAAACCTTATTTGAGGAGACAGACAGCAAATATGTGGAACCTCAGCATCCGCTTACTTTCTTCCCGAATTCCAATACAGATTTCATTTGGCAAAGCCAAAGAACCGGATATAATCACCTATTCCATTACAGTCTTGAGAAGGGATTAATCGCACAGATCACAAAAGGTGACTGGTTGGTAACAGACATCCTAGGGTTCAATGAAAAGAAAAAAGAGATTTATTTTACATCAACTAAAGAAACTCCTCTGGAAAGACATTTGTATAGAATTAACTGGACGAATTTCAAAATGCAGAGACTGGACAGCGCTGAAGGAATGCATATCGGAACTTTGAGCAGTGACGGTAACTATTTATATGATGCTTATAGTAATGCAAACTCTCCAAGAGTAGGAAATATCATTAATACGGCTAATTTAAAATCTACTAATATCCTTACCTCTGAAAACCCTTTAAAGAACTATCAGAGACCGGAAATTAAAAACGTAGAATTAAAAGCTGACGACGGAACACCTTTGTATGGAAAAATCATTCTTCCAACAAACTTCGATCCTAATAAAAAATATCCTACCATTGTTTACCTGTACAATGGACCACACTTACAGTTGATCACAAATACTTTCCCAGCTTCAGGAAACCTTTGGTATGAATATATGGCTCAGAATGGATATATTATCTTCACAATGGACGGAAGAGGATCTTCTAACCGTGGATTGAAATTTGAACAGGCCGTATTCAGAAACCTGGGAACTACAGAAATGAACGATCAGATGAAAGGAGTAGATTACTTAAAATCTCTTCCGTATGTAGATTCAGAAAAAATGGGAATTCACGGATGGAGCTTCGGAGGATTTATGACGACAAGCTTTATGCTTCGTAAGCCGGATGTATTCAAAGTGGGAGTTGCAGGAGGACCTGTAATTGACTGGAGTATGTACGAAATTATGTATGGAGAAAGATATATGGACACTCCGCAGGAAAACCCACAAGGATATGCTGCAGCCAATCTTTTGGATAAAGTTCAGAATCTGAAAGGAAAATTACTGATGATTCATGGAGCGCAGGACGATGTAGTAGTTTGGCAGCATTCTATTAAATTTATCAAGTCTGCTGTGGATAACGGAGTTCAGTTGGATTACTTTACGTATCCAGGACATCCACACAATGTAATCGGGAAAGACAGAGTTCACCTGATGCAGAAAATCACAGATTATTTTGATTTATATCTGAAGAAATAATATTACAATCCAGTCTAAATTAGGCTGGATTTTTTATTTTGCTAATTTTTTTGGAAACACAAAGTCGCAAATCGATTGAATATTTCGTGTTGTAAGTCGCAAGGGTTTTATCTGAAATAAAATTATATCATCATAATATTACAAGAATTAACCCTTGCTGAAAATCTTAGATTTTCTTGCATCTTAAGAACAGCATAAAGATAAAAATCCTTGCATCTTTGCGTTTTTCCAACCTGAAATACCAGGACCTACGATCTTAACAAACATCAATGTTTTTACTATTTCATAGTGGTAATTTTGTATTACTAAAAACAACAATATGGAATTAGGAATAGGAATGTTCGGTGATCTGGCTTTTGATCAGTCAACGGGTAAATATAGAGACGCAGGAGTTAAGATCCGTGAAATACTGGAGCAGGTAAAACTGATGGATGAGGTAGGAATTGATGTCTTCGCAATGGGAGAGCATCACCGTCCGGATTATGCCGTGTCATCCCCGGAAATGGTATTGGCAGCGGCGGCGAGTATCACTAAAAATATCAAACTGGCGAGTGGTGTAACAGTTTTGAGTTCTTCAGAACCTGTAAAAGTATATGAAGATTTTTCAACCCTGGATCTGATCTCAGACGGAAGAGCAGAAATATTTGTAGGACGCGGAAGTTTTATTGAATCGTTTCCTTTATATGGATATTCTCTGAATGATTATGAAGAGCTTTTTGATGAAAAACTGGAATTATTATTAAAAATAAATTCTGAAGAAAACGTAACCTGGTCAGGAAAACTTCGTGCTCCAATGCAAAACCAGACTGTTTATCCCAGAGCGAAAAATAATGGAAAGCTTCCTATATGGAGAGCTGTGGGCGGAACTCCTCAATCTGTACTCAGTGCAGCTCAATTGGGAATGCCTTTAGTCGTAGCCATCATTGGTGGAATGCCTGTGCAGTTCAGAAATCTGATTGAATTTTACAAACAGGAATATATAAAAGCGGGTCATGATGTAGCTGATATGCAGATTGCGGTTCACTCCCATACATTTGTAAGTGATGATCCTAAGGTCATAGATGGATATTTCCAAAACTATAAATCTCAGATGGATAGAGTAGGAGCTTCCAGAGGTTGGGCACCTTATACCAAAATGCAGTATGACGGAGGAAGAAGTAAAGACGGAGCTTTATTTATGGGAAGTCCGAAAGAAGTCGCTGATAAAATCACTTACATGAAAGAACTTTTCGGGATTACAAGATTTATAGGTCATATGGATTTAGGAGATCCGGCACATGATCTGATGATGAAATCCATCGAATTATTCGGAAATGAAGTAAAACCTATCATTAAAAACTTATAAAATAGAAACCGCTGTTGAATATACCAACAGCGGTTTTTTATGGAAGTCACAAAAATTATGTTTCCTGATAATACGCAATGGCAATCTGAGGATGAAATGGCAGCATATATGTCTCAAATCCATTTTCCTTGTCTACATCATGGCTCAAAAGGTATTTGTTGTCGATAATGTCGATCAATAATAACTCAGGAGTAAAAAAAGTTAATCCTACCTTATGTTTGGAAGCATCTTCTATGTTGGAAGAAATCAGATCTAATCTGAAATTGTCAAACGGAAAAAAAGTATTTCCCAAAACATCAGGAAGACTTCTGATAATACCTCCCAATTGTGACACATAATTACTCGCTGCACCGCTTAACAAAAAAGGAATCTGCTTTGCATTAGGATTTCTCTGCAGAAGTTCCCAGTAGTTTTTTACCGGATTTTCTTTATGATCAAAAACCTGGTGCTGTATTTTGTATTCAAAATAAGTGTCGTCAAAAATATAGCGGTCCCAAATCATTTCAGAACTTTGATCAATCACAATGCGAAAAGCAAGTTTTATTTTTTTCATAGCTTACAAGATAAGATGGATTTCAAAATAGATTTTAGCGCAATAATTTTTACCTTTTGGGAACTGTTTTATTTTACTAAAACCTTCATCGTTTCATGAAAACTTCCATTGGAATTTTCAATATAAATTTTCGCAAGATACATTCCTGGTTTCAGTTGGTTTCGTGATAAGGATATTCTTTGTGAACCTGCAGAAAGTCTTTCTTCATCCAGAACTTTCATCACTCTTCTTCCGCTGAGGTCATATAGTTCTATACTCACTTTGGAAGATATTTTCAGCGTAATCGGAAAAACGGTCTCATCACGGAAAGGATTAGGGTAATTCTGTTCTATTGTAAAATTATGGTCTGAAACCTCCTGGGTTCCCAATACCGATGACCCGGCAACATAAATGGTATGAGTAAGAGTATATCCTGCGGAAAGAGAACCTGTCACAGTAGACATTTCGTTGCTGGTTCCGTCTGAAAAAACATTGTCAGTAGCATTATAGGTATAGCCGTTCATTCCTTTGGTATAGCCATATGAAGTTCCGTTGATATTCACATTGTATACCGCATTTGCACTGGTATTTCCTTCGGGAAAGGCAATTTGGGTTACCAACAAAGAGGTTCCGTCAGGTTTATAAACATGCACATGAATATGAGTAGCACGTCCCTGGTACCAACCCGGAAAGATACTGGTAAATGTAACCAGGCCGGCTGCATTCGTGGTTTGTCTGCCTCTCAGAAAATTGTAGGCCGTGTAATTGGTAGGCTGCATCTGGCTTCCTCCGTATTGCGAATAATTACCATCTTTATCACAATGCCACACATCTACCAAAACGCCTTGATAGGGATTACAGTTGGCGTTGGTATTCATGATATAAATATTCATGGTAAAAGCCACTCCTGTTCTGTCTCCCACAATATTGGTTCGTACATAATTGGCAGGAGTGATGGTAGGAAAAGGGCCTGCGGTTTCAGAATTGGTAACAGAGCATAAGAGAGCATTCTTGTTTTCTGTGAAAGTTTCAGGAGAATGAGTAAGGAAATCTTCCGCCCGAAACAATACCGGTGCGATGGCTGCAATTCCAGCCAGTCCAAGTCCGTTTTTCAAAAATAATTTTCTGTCCATATGAAAGTATTAATGGTTAGGTTTCTATAAAAAGCATCAGAGCATCTTCGCTCAACGCTTCAAATTCCAGTTCCTGAATTTCCCAAAGCAGAATGGCATCCCGATTTTCTAAGAGTCTGTTTTGAAATTCAAAAGCTCCGTTCAATACCATGCCGAAAATGGATTTGTCTGTATTCTTTAAAGCATAAAATCCTTCCGCTCGACCCTTATAAAGTCCAATAAAATTGGGAAAAGGTAATGCCGTAGATATAGGGAAAAAATTGTTTTGTAAAGTAAAATCCAGTTCTTTCTTAGAAAAATTCAGAATATGTTCCTGTTTTTCGAATTCGAAGAGTAAAAGATCTGCTTTATCGTGGTAAATGAGATTCTTAATTACAATATCTTTTCCTTCTTTCGTGTTGAAAGTAAGAGATTTTCCTGCAGAAATTGGTTCATAAAAATCTGTGATAATGATTTCTCCGTAGAGAGGAAGGATAAGAAGGGTTCTCTCCCCATCAAAATGAAGTCTTAATTCACCTTCAATATCCAGAACCGCTTCCTTCACACTCAGTAACGGCCCGTTTGTTTCCTGATGATTCAGAATTTCACTGACTACATATTTCTCAGCTTCATTCCAAATTCTGAAATCATTTTTAAAAATCTTTGATGGGGTTTGAACTAACATAGTCTACAGAGGTTTAATATTTCCACGAAGCACAGACAGATACATTGCTTTTGATTTTAACACTTCGGGTCTATATGATACGATCTACTAGGCCTGTGCTTTTGTGGAAATGGGTAAAAACACTAATATTATTAAGGTTGTTCCGGAAAATGCTCTTTTCAGAACCAACACTGAATTTTCCGGAGTATTAGGCAGAAACTTTTACCGTATGAGTAAGAGCGAATCCACCACTTACACTTCCTGAAATACTGGACATCTCGTTGGAAGTTCCGTCACTGAAAACATTATCATTGGCATTGTAGGTATAGCCGCTCATTCCTTTGTAACCTGTACTTGCCGCAACCTGTACGACAGCGCTGTCACTTCCTTCAGGAAAAGCAATCTGGGTAACCAGAAGAGATTGTCCTGCTGAGTTATACACATGAACATGGATATGAGTGGCTCTTCCGTTGTACCAACCTGGAAAGATAGAGGTAAATTTCACCTGTCCGCTCGCATCTGTAGTCTGTCGTCCTCTTAAAAAGTGAACCGTTGTATAGTTAGTAGGCTGCATTCCTGTTCCTCCATATTCGGAATAGTTGCCGTCTTTGTCGCAATGCCAGATATCTACAAAAGCTCCCTGCAATACCGTACAGTTTGTATTCACATTCTGAATCGTAATGGTGATGGTAAAAGGAACTCCGGTTCTGTCGCTCACAATATTACTTTGAACAAGGCTGGAAGGTGACTTAGTGGGAAAGGGACCTTCAGTTTCGCTATTGGTAACAGAACATCCTGTGGCGTTAGATCCGGAAGTACTGTTGGAAGATGAATCAATTGAATCATCATCACTTCCACAGTGGATTAAAAGAGGAGCGGCAACAGCTGTTACCCCTGCTAAACCCAGGCTTTTCAGAAAGCCTTTTCTATTCATTGTTTTCATAATACAGGGTTTTTAAGGTTAATACTTTAAAAGATAACGGAGGTCAATCCATCAGTTTTTTGAGTTTCTTATCCCAAAAGTATTTTCAAAAAACGAAGCTGTAAAATTTATGAGGTGAACAAATAAAATGTGTCGGTAAATGATTGTTTTTTAAGAGATATTAAGAATTACAGGAGTCCAATGTTGAAAGATGATCCGTAGTGAGAGCCATTAAAAAAACTTATCGGTTGACAAGTTTCATCACAAGATCTTTATATGTTTCTCCGATCGGAATAATGAAATTGTCAATGTGAATATTACGGTTAACGATTGTTTTAATGTTTTTTACAGGAACAATATAGGAGCGGTGAACTCTTACAAAATCTTTCTCGGAGAGTTTCTCCAGAATGTTTTTCATAGAAGAACGGGCTGTTATAGTAGAATGATCGGTTAAACGGATCTGAATATAATCATCCAGCCCTTCAATCAGAAGAATGTCATCAAAGTTAATCTTATGAAGTTTGTAATCTGCCCGTATAGAAAGATACTTTACATGATCTGTTTCCGGGGTTATTTTCACCTTTTCCACAGCTGCCTTGAACCTTTCAAAAGAAAATGGTTTCAGAAGGTAATCTATAGCGTTGACATTAAAAGCATCCACCGCGTATTCTGAATATGCCGTTGTAAAAATAACTTTAGTATTTTGAGAAATTTTTTTATAAAAGTCCATACCGTTTTTGGATGGCATTTCTATATCTAGAAAGATAAGATCAACAGGAAATTTGTTGAGGTACTTCTGGGCATCGCTTTGGGTATTGAATATCTTGTCAAGAGACAGATTTTCAAGTTTTCCGGCATAGTTTTCAATGATTTTTAAGGCCAGAATTTCATCGTCAAGAGCAATCGCTTTGATCATGGTTACAATAAATTAATTTTTAAATCTACTTCAAAAGTTTTTCCGTTATGCTGAGTATTGAATGTGTATTTCCCCTGATACACCTGATGCAGATGTTCCAGTGTGTTTTTCATTCCGATTTTTAAGCTGTTCTCATCCGTAATGGTAGGGTTGACAATATTATTAAAAACATTAAAATGTAATGTATTCTCTTCTATAATCAATTTTACAGCAATCTTTGATTTTTCTTCTGCGTTAAATCCATATTTAAAAGCATTTTCAATAAAATTTACCAAAATAAAAGGAGCGATCTGCAGGTCTTTGGTTTCTCCGATCTCTGTATAGGAAAAATCTAAACTGCTGTCAGTCCTTATCAGTTGAAGAGCAATATAATCCTTTAAATAATCAATCTCCTGGCTGAGCTTTACAAAATCTTTGCTGCTTTCCTGTACTACATATCTCATGACATTGGAAAGCTTCAGAATTCCATTGGGAGCATCATCCGATTTGAACAATGCCAGAGAGTAAATAGAATTTAAAATATTAAATAAAAAGTGAGGTTGTAACTGATATTTTAAACTTAATAATTCGGCTTTGGCTTTAGAACGTTCCAGTTCCTTTTTTTCAATATTTTTAAAAATAAAAAGAGAAGACAGGAATGAAAACAGAAAGGGTAAAAGTGAAGAAAAAATCATTTGACCGTAAGAGATGTGGTTTCCGGGTTCAAAGTTTTTCCGTGGAAATCTCTCTTCCATCGGTGGCGGAATATTTCCGGGAGAATGTGCCGCCGGCGGTTGCATCTGGCTTGGAAAAGGACGACCTGCCATTCCGTTTTCTGCAGTGAGGTAATTGGGTACAAAAACCATAATTCCGAAACAGATCAGAATACAGATAACAAACAGGACATATTTTTTCTGACTATATAGTTTGGGAAGAAACAGATTCAGGTTTACATAAAAAAAGAGAACGACAAATACAAAACGAATAAATTCTCTCTGAAACGGAGATACTCTGAAAACCGACAGCGTACCGTCAAAATCCGGAGAAGAAACAATCGGAATTGTTAAAAGTAAAAGGATAAGGATAATATGCTGTCCAATTTTTTTCATTCAGTAAAATCATTTAATATCAATTATCTCTTAACAACTTGAAGGGTGAAAAACAGGTCTTTGTCAATTCAAATGTAATAAAATGAACGGTAATTATATGTAATAATTTTCAGAATGGTTTTTAAAAGCCATGAATGCACTTATAAAATGGATAGGTACATTCGTGGCGATTTAATGGTGAAAAACCTGTCAGATCATCTCAATCAAGCTTCCTCTTTCTTCATCTTTTACGATATTGAGTGCGGTAGGAATTTTTTCTTTCAGCTCTTCTACGTGAGAGATAATTCCAACAATTCTGTTTTCTTTTATCAGATTGGTAAGGGTTTCAAATACAATATTGACAGATTCCGTATCCTGAGTACCAAAACCTTCATCAATAAAAAAGAAATTTTTATCAGCCTGCGCATTAGACTGAACACTTTCTGCTAAAGCTAAAGCAAGACTCAGGGATACCTGAAATGCTTGCCCTCCGGAAAGCGTTTTAACACTTCTGCTTTTACCTTCGTTGAGGTAATCTATAATCTCGAAATCATTATTTTCATTGAGCTGAAGACTCAGCTGGTTCCTTGTCATCCTGTGAAAACGTACATTGGCATGATCACAGAGCTGACGCAGATAAATAGATGAAACATATTGTACGAAACCGGCTCCTTTAAACAGATTCATCATCAGTTTTAAATTTTCGGAACGTTTCTGAAGTTGTGCCAGTGCTTTCAGTAGTTCTTCCTTTTTCAGGAACTCTTTTTCCAGACGGTCTATTTCTGCCATTTTGGTTACGACAGAATCGTTGATCTGTTGATGTTCCGTTTGTGTATCATTGAACTGCTTTTCGGTTGAAGAGAATTGTTCTTCATTAAAAGAGAGATCCTTTAGTTTCAATTCCAACTCTTCAATAAATTTTTTCAGGGTTTCAAATTCGATTCTGAACTTTTGTATTTCGGCTCTGGCAGTTTGAATATTGATTTCCTGCTGCAAAAGAGTTTCAACTTCTTTCAACTCTGCAAAATTTTGTTCTGCAAGTGCTTTTTTCAGTTCTGTTTCATTATCCGATATTTCCTGTTGCAGTGTTGCGATTTGCTTTTCAGTCTCCGCGACAATTGTTTTTTGCTCTGCCAGTTTTGGAACAAGAAGTTTTTCTTCCTGTAAAGCCTTCTGATAATTTTCTTCCGTTGCTTTATTGGAGGCAATCAGCTGTTGATAAGATTCTTCAACTTCAGTTGTGCTTTTTAGTGCATACAGATTCCAGTCCAGAGTTTTAAGGCTGGCTTTACTGAAATTAATATGCTCCTGCTTGGAAAGCTCCTTCTTTTTAATTTCGTCCAACGCGGTTTTAAATTTATCCAGAAGTTGCGTTTCTTTTTCAAGATTTTCCCTCTCTAAAGTAATATTTCGCTCTGTATCTTCAATCTTTTTTTCCAAAGCGAAAGAATCAGAACGTTTTTTCTCAAACTCGTCTTCATGATTGGGAGAAAACTGTTTCCAGCTAAACTGCTGAATATGGCTTTCAATATCTTTTTGAATTTGGAGCAAAATTTTCTGTTCGGAAAGGTGTTGCTCTTCAAATATTTTTTTTCGGTCCAGAATTTTATCAATATCAGCTTCCTGTTTCTGCAGGTAGATAACCTCCTGGTCAATCCCTGCTATTTTATCCTGAATTTCCTGCAGCTCTGTTTGTACATCCTGAATTTCTACAATATGAGGATGCGCTTTAGAACCGCAAAGAGGACAATTTTCACCATCGTGAAGTTCACTGGCAAAGCGGGAAAGCTCTTTCTGGATTTTAAGCTGATCCAGTTTTTGAGACCATTCTTTTTTGCTTGCTTCTAATGTTTCTTTCCGTATTTTGAAATCGTCTTTATAGTTTTCATGATAGGAAAAGGGTTTCAATTCATTTGTGATGGAATCAATCTGAATCGTATGTTTTTCAATTTTCTCAGTTTGTTCCTGCTGTTTCTTTTTGAGATTTTTTTGTTGAATAAACCAATTTCCAACTTCAGAAAGCAAAGAAGAATCGAGTTTTTGTTCTTTTAAGTTTTTAACACCGGCAGAAAGCTCGTCAATGATTTTCTGTATCTTTTCTCTGTTGAGGTCAACTTCTTTTACTTTTTCAGAACCTTTTTGAGTTCTTTCATTCAGAATTTTAATTTCCTCAGCATAGGAGAGAATCTGGATGATGAGATTCAGATCATTTTCTTGTAATCTCGATTGTTCCAAAGCCTTAAACTGAGGTTCGAGAGAAGCGAGCTGCTCTGTTACGATGGCAAAAAGACGTTCAGTTTCCTGAAGCATTTTAATCTGTTGTTCTCTTTCATTGCGTTTACCAGCCTGTTCTTTTGAAAGTTTGTTCTTTTCAACAATTAAAGGGCTGAAAATTCTGAAAACTCGGTCGTACAATTCTGTTTTGCTTTCCAGATCGTCTATTTGAGATTTCTGTTCGGACAGTTTCCCGAATTTTTCTCTGTTTTGCTGTAAACTTTCAAAATCGTTTTTTAAGCTTTTCAGTTGCTGATAGATATTGGAGATCTTTTCAAGATTACTGTAAGCCTCCGAAAGTTTCTTCTGCTCTTCTTTTAGAATGTCCTTCTGACTAAGGATTTTTTCTTCATTAATTTCTTCAAAACCTTTCAGTTGACCTTCAAGCTGATCCAGTTCTGATCTGTTTTTTACGTGAAGGGTAGAGGTGTTGGATTGAAGATCAAAACGTTGAAGATTAAAAATCTCCTTCATCATATTGGTTCTTTCCGCAGCACCCAGTTCCAGAAATTCTTTGAACTGTCCTTGTGGAATAATGATGGTTCTCTTAAAATTGGAATAGCTTAAACCTATGATCGTTTCTGCATTCGAATGATCCAAAGGAAGCCATTTACCATTACTGAACTCATAAAAAGTAACAGTATTAGGTTTTACTTCTTCGAATTTTTTTAAATTTCTCCTGAAATCTCTGGTGGCACGAAATAATTTATTCTCATAATTGATGAAATCAAATTCTATATAAGAAGTGTTTGATTTTAAATTCATCATATTATAGGCTCTTTTATCACGCATATTCAGACGTTCTGTTTCACCATACAAAGCAAATGAAATGGCTTCCAGTACTGAAGATTTTCCCGAACCCACAGCTCCGAAGATACCGAATAATCCCGCATCGGTAAGATTTTTGAAATCAATAGTCTGGCGTTCCTGGTAGGAGTATAATCCTTCGATAGTTAATTGAACAGGAATCATAAGCTAAGCATTTAAAATTTCGTTAAACAAATTCATCAGTTCTTCATTGGCTTCCTGTCCGCCACTTTTAGATTTAAAATAGTCTTTGAACAATATTTCGATATTCTGATTTAAATTAATTTCCTGACTTTGGCTTTCTGTCAGTTCTTTGTTTTTAACTTTTGGAATAAGATGAACAATACCGTTATGAGACTGATATATTTGTCTTCTCTCATCGGCGGTAAGAAAAGTTTCACTTTCAAGAGTCAGTTCAACAAAAGTATAGGGATTTTCAGAGAGCCACTGAACAGCACTTTCCACGGAGGTAAATGTTTTACGGACTAAGGCTCTTCCGTTTTTTAAAGCTATTTTTTCGTAGGAGATCGCCTTTCCCGGTTCTGCATCAATAACAGTAATATATTTGGTTTGTCCGGCTTCACTGAAACTGTAACATAAAGGAGAAGAGGAATAGATGACCGGTTTTTCTTTTGTCCCGATATTCTGAAAAGCATGAAGGTGCCCTAATGCTGTATATTGGATCTGTTCTGGAATCGTATCTGAAAAGATCAGGTCTGCATTTCCAATTTTAATAGGTTTTTCGCCATCGGGTTCTTCCAGGATTTCTGCGCCTCTTTTATTCATATATAAATGAGCCATGAGAAGATTGATGCCGGAATCATCACAAAACTCATCTGCAAGCTCTTTCCACATTTGTGAAAGCACTTTATTGATTTCTTCTTCTTTATTTTCCCCAAAATATTCTTTTAACCGGATTTCGTTGGCAAAAGGTGTGTGGAGTATTCTTACCGGAGAATCTTTGCCATCCAGACTAAGTTCGATAAAACCGGACTTTGTTTGGGTTATCTGAAAATATTCTGTTGCAAAAGGGACGATCTCCGTTTTAGGATGACCTATTAAAATAATTCCGCATTCCCGGGCTAAGGGATCGGGAGCACTTATTAAACTGGGAGAATCATGATTTCCGGAAATGGCAACGACAGGACGTTTTCCATTTAATGATAAACGCTTCAGGGTTTTATAAAATAATTCTACTGCTTCAACGCTTGGATTAAAATTATCAAACAGATCACCTGCTATCAAAACCAAGTCTACATTATTCTCATCAGCAATATGAACGATTTCATCCATAATTAAAGTCTGTTCTTCCAGCCTTGAAAAACGATCAAGGCGTTTTCCTAAGTGCCAGTCGGCGGTGTGTAGAATTTTCATAATTTAAGTTTGAGAATTAAAAAGGATTTCAATCTACCATTATATAACCATTTCAAATCCAAAGATTTCAAAAGAGGTTGTACATGATTTTAGAGTTTATTGTCAGCTTCTCTTGCTTTAAAATCCTCTCGGATTTGTTTTAAACGTGCTTTCCTTTCTGCTTCTGCATTTTGTATTTTACGTTTTTTCTGGTCAATTTTCTTTTTATTTTTTTTCCTGTTTGCTTCGTTGTTTTTGCTCATATTATAGGTGCCGGATCATTTTATGGGTAAGAAATAGCTTCATCAAAAATACTAAAGATTAAGAGGGGAAACAATTTTAGTCGCCAAGTCTGATAAAATGTTTTAATTTTACGGTGTTATGGAAGAAAAATCAAAAGATCCTTTACACGGAAAAAGACTGGATGCTATCCTTGAAGAATTGGTAGAATACTATCAAGGTTTCGAAAGGCTGGGCGAACAGATCAATATAAAATGTTTTACAGATAAGCCCAGTATAAGTTCTTCTCTGAAGTTTCTAAGAAAAACACCATGGGCAAGAACGAAAGTCGAGAGTTTATATCTCTTTGTATTGAGGCAAAAGAAAAGAGACGAGGCAAAGAAGAACAGATAGAAATCTGAAATCATTTCAAAAACGTATATTTGTGTTATGAATCGTGAAAAAACTCACGAAAAAAAATAGAAAATATGACAATTGAAAACAATCATGTTGTAGCTGTAAAGTACATCCTTCACACGATCGAACCAGATGGAACTAAAATTCTTGTAGAAGAAACAACAGCAGAAAATCCACTTACATTTTTGTACGGTGTAGGAATGATGATTCCAAAATTTGAACAGAATATCCTTGGTTTACAAGCTGGTGATAAAGCTGCTTTTACCATTCAGCCGGAAGAAGCTTATGGTGAAAGACAAGCTGATGCTATTGCAGAATTACCAATTGATATGTTTAAAGAATCAGGAATTCCACCAGTAGGAGCGATCTTACCTTTATCTGATAATCAAGGGAATAATTTTCAGGCATTTGTGGTAGAAGTAACTCCTGAAGCTGTAGTGGCTGATCTTAACCACCCAATGGCTGGTAAAGTTTTAGATTTCCAGGTGGAAGTTTTAAATACTCGTCCTGCAACAGAAGAAGAGTTATCACACGGTCATGCTCATGGAATTGACGGAACTGATGCTCACTAAAAAATACTATAAATGTCCGGTTTTTATCGGACATTTTTTTGATCGTAAGATAAAAATAAGCCACAGAATTTTCTGTGGCTTATTTTTTATACAGTGTACAACTTATGTATACTTACGCTCTATTGAAATATAGATAGAAGAGGTAGAAAATGGATACTATTAATCTAAAAATTCTCCTGAAACATAATACCAGCGGTCATGCATTTTCTGGAAAACAGAAAACTCGTGGTGAACTTGTGGATGACCGTCCTGATCGGTGTAATAAGCTTTGAACTCTACATGATTTAAAGCAGGAGTTCTTATAATTTCAAGCTTTGTCCATTCATTGATTTCTCCCCATTCCTGAAGATCTCTTTTATTGTGGAATTTACGTTTTCCCGGAAGAGTAGTTTCCATCAGGTATTCTCCGTTGGGAATGGCAAAAGCAGAAAAGCGGGAACGCATTAATGCTTCTGCTGTTGGAGCATGCTTTTCTCCGGTATGGTAGGGTTTGCAGCAATCTTCGTAAGGTTTTCCTGAACAGCAAGGACAGTTCATATAATGTATTTAAAATTCTAATCCACAAAAATAATAAATATCCACAAGCTGGAGCAGAAACATAAAAAAAGAAGCACCCTTAATAAAGAATGCTTCTCGTTGATTTATTTAATAAAACCTCTGTTTCTCAATAAAGGTTTGATATCCGGATCATGTCCTGTAAAATCTCTGAATGCTTGGTTCAGGTCTACAGAATTTCCTACAGAAAGAATATATTTTCTAAAACGGTCACCATTTTCTCTGGTTAATCCTCCGTTTTTACTGATCCATTCCCATGCATCATTGTCCAATGTCTCAGACCATAAGTAAGCGTAATATCCTGCTGAATATCCACCGCCCCAGATATGCGCGAAATAAGGAGTGTGGTATCTTGGCGGAACCGTTGCTAAGGTAAACCCATGGCTTGCCAAAGATTGTTTTTCAAAATCTAAAACAGGAATAAACTGGCTTTCGTTAGCGATGGTATGCCAATCCATATCAAGCTCTGCAGCAGAAACCAATTCAGTAGTCATATATCCCTGGTTGAAAGTAGCCGCTTTTTTAATCTTTTCTACTAAAGCTTGTGGAATAGGCTGTTTTGTCTGATAATGTACTGCATAATTCTTCAAAACAACAGGATCTAAAGCCCAGTGTTCATTGATCTGTGAAGGGAATTCTACAAAGTCTCTCGGTACGTTGGTTCCTGAAAGAGAAGGGTATTTCTGGCTGGCAAACATTCCGTGGATAGAGTGACCAAATTCATGGAAAATTGTTGATACATCATCATAGCTGATTAATGAAGGTTTTCCCGGAGCCGGTTTCTGATAATTGTAACAGTTGACAATCACCGGTTTGGTGCCTAAAAGATAAGACTGCTCTACAAAGTTGCTCATCCATGCGCCTCCATTTTTAGAATCTCTTGTATAGAAGTCCAGATAATAGATCGCAATAGATTTTCCATCATGATCGAATACTTCATACGTAACTACATCAGGGTGATAAACAGGAAGATCTGTTCTTTTTTTGAATGTAAGTCCATAGAATTTTTCAGCAGCGAAGAAAACTCCCTTTTCAAGAACGGTTGTGATTTCGAAGTAAGGTTTTATTTCACTTTCATCAAGATCAAATTTTGCTTTTCTTACCTGTTCAGCATAGAAATTCCAGTCCCAAGGTTCTACTTTGAAACCTCCTTTTTGCTGATCGATAAGATCCTGAATGTCTTTTGCTTCTCTTCTTGCCGTTTCTACAGCCGGAGTAGCAATCTGGTTCATCAGTTTAGTGGCAGCCTCCGGAGTTTTTGCCATCTGATCCTGAAGTTTCCATTCTGCAAAATTCTTTTTACCTAAGATCTGAGCTTTCTTCAATCTTAGTTTAGCTAATTTTTCAATGGTATCTCTCGTATCATTAGCATCACCTTTTTCAGCTCTTGTCCACGAAGCCTTAAAGAGTTTTTCTCTCGTAGCTCTGTTTTTCAGGTTTTGTAAAAGAGGTTGCTGTGTTGTATTTTGTAAGGCAAGAAGATATTTGCCAGGTTGCCCTGCTGTTTTAGCATCTGCCGCAGCGGCTGCAATTTCGTCAGCAGAAAGTCCGTCCAGTTCTTTTGCATCAGAGAAAAATACACCACCTTGTTTTCTCGCTTCCAATAATTTGTTGGAGTATTGCGTAGAAAGGGAAGCCAATTCCTGATTAATCTGCTTCAGTTTTTCTTTGTCAGCAGCAGAAAGATTAGCCCCGGCAATCTCAAAGTTTTGCTTGTAATATTGTACCAGTCTCTTACTTTCAGGATCAAGACCGTCTTCTTTGATTGATTGTATTCTTTTATAAAGATTTTCATTCAGGTACATTTTATCAGAATGTGCTGCAAAAATAGGAGCATATTCTTCATCCAGAGCCTGTAGCGTAGGATTGGTGTTGGCGCTGGTAAGATTAGAGAACACGATCTGAGTTCTTTTCAGTACTTCACCACTTTTTTCTAATGCAACGATGGTATTTTCAAACGTAGGAGCAGCCGGGTTGTTGGCTATTTTTACGATTTCAGCCTCATGTTGTTTTAAACCAAAATCGAAAGCAGGTTTGAAATGCTCATTTTTGATTTTGTCGAATTCCGGAGCTTCGTACTGAAGCTTACTCTTCTTCATGAAAGGGTTTGAAGATAAAGAGGGATCAGGTGCAGGAAGCTCCTGTTGTGTATCGGTCTGTTTCATTGTAGTACAAGATTGGTTGAACGCCAAGGCAGAAATTAATAATACCGATGAAATATTCTTCATAAATATAGTTGTTATTAAACCATAAAGATATTAAAAACTTACATCATAGAATCTATTTTGCGTGAGGTATTTCGTAAGAGGAAAAAGCAGGTAAATAATGGGAATGATTTTAATAGCTAGCAGTTTTAAATTTGTAAAGGAAATGTAGTATTTTTAAGTGCGATGTAATATTTTTTATAAATTAGTTGTCATTTAAATAAGAAATCAAAAAAATAATAAATAAAAGAAATAAATCATGAAAAAACGAACTCTTTTTATTTTATCAGCCTTTGTGATATTGGCCTCATGTAATGATAAACATGAGAGAAGAAACGAAGAAAAAAGCAGCTGGGTAGAGAAGGTAGTTACTACTGATAATGGACCGATGCAACATAAAGAAGTTACGGGAGATTTTGATGAAATTCAGGTTTCACAGGCTATAGAAGCGGTAGTGATAAAGTCGGATGTAGAGAAAGTTGAGATTTCTGCTCCTCAGAATATCATCAATGAAATCCTTGTGGATAATGATGGCGGTAAGTTACACATTCATTACAAGAGCGGTATCAGAGTGATAAATACAACTAAAGTAACGGCAAAGATCTATGCTAAAGATTTTAAAAAGCTTTTAGCAGATTCGGCAGCGAGTATTGAGGTAAAAGATAAGTTTACGCAGGAAAAAACAGATATCGAGGTATCCAGTGCAGCAAGTATTTCTGGAAATCTGGAAGCCAACGATATGGATATCAATATCAGCAGTAGCAGCAATTTCAGTGGAAAAGTATGGGCTGTGAATCTTGGAGTTGAATCTTCATCAGGATCAAGCCTTGAAATTTCAGGAAAAGCAAAAAAGGCAGAAATAAGCGCTTCTTCGGGGAGTAGTATTTCGGCAAAAGATGTTATTGCAGAGCATGTAGAAGCAGATGCGTCCAGTGGTGCAAGTATTCATGTAGCAGCCGTTTCCAGTGTTAAAGCGGAGGCTTCTTCTGGTGGAAGTGTTACGATTTCTAAGAAAGGAGAGCTTACAAGCGTAACGAAAGACGAAAGCAGCGGTGGAAGTGTAACCATCCAATAAACTAATCCTGGGATTCTTCCTCATCTTCTTCTGTGGATGAGGAACCCTCCCAATTTCGGTTATCAAAATTAAGATTATCGTACGCCAATAATTCCTCCTCACGCTGGAGGATTTCTTTTGTACTGAATAAAGCAATATCATCATCTTCCTTCATTTTTGCCAGTTTTCTGATCGATGCTTTATCAATGGCCATAAATCTTTGTCCAAGACGTCGTGCCGCATATTTTCTCATTCCTGTTTCATGAAGAACGTCTACAGCCATATCCACTGCAGTACCTAATGTTTCACGATAAATATGATTGATCCCGTTGTTGAGGTATTCATAGGCGTCAATTCTATTTTTGGCCCTTACGAAAATCTTTACATCAGGATAATGTTCACGAACGAGTTCTGCAATAAACATATTGTCATCCGGATCATCAAGACATAAAACCAAAATCTCTGCATCTTCAATTCCGGCCGCTCTTAGAATCGGAATTCTGGTGGCATCCCCATAATATACTTTAAAACCGTAGCTTCTCAATAGCTTTACACGGTCTGAATCTCTATCCAAAATAGTGGCCGATACTTTATTCGCTTTTAAAAGTCGTCCTACAGTACTTCCAAAATGACCAAAACCGACAATGATAATCTTTTTTTGAGTGACATCGCTGTCTAAAATATTAAAATCGTGATCTTCTTCAGGAACTTCTTTGATAAATTTGGGCGTGATAAATCGATCATTCAAGATCAAAAGGATAGGAGTGATACACATCGTAATTGCCGTTACAGCCATAAGCTGAGCATTCAGTTCCGGGCTCAGAAGATAAAGATCGGAGGCGTAGTTGATTAATACGAACGCAAATTCTCCTACCTGGGAAAGAGCAAATGCATAGAAAAGACTCTGTGGAGTATCTATCTTGAAAAATTTTCCAATCGCATATAAAACAATAAACTTTACAATCAGCACTGCAAACACGGTACTGAAGATAAATAAAGGATCTTTCTGAATAATGTTAAAATTAATTGTTGAGCCTACACTCACGAAAAATACAGCCAACAGCAACCCTTTGAACGGATTGATCTGCGCCTCCAGTTCATGCCGGAATTCACTGTTCGCAAGCATAACTCCAGCGAGGAAAGCTCCCAGTGCGGGAGAAAGGCCAATAACTACCATAAGCTCAGAAACCCCAATGACCAGAAATAGTGAAGAAGCTGTTAACAATTCTGCCATTCCCGATTTTGAAACATAGCGGAGAAAAGGGACAAATACATATCTTCCCAACAGAATCAGTAAAACAACTCCCAGAATTACGGTACTTGCCTGTAACCATTCCGGTAACTTCTGAATCAGAATCTGAATTTCATTGTCATGATGTTTCGCTTTATAATTAGCAATAATGGGAAGAATTGCCAGAATTGGAATCACTGAGATATCCTGAAACAGAAGCGTGGAAAAAGAAGCTTCTCCCGCCGTTGTTTTAAGGTTGTTCTTTTCCTGTAGAGTTTGCAGAACGATGGCTGTGGAAGATAATGCAAAACACATGGCTACGGCTATTGCTTTGTCTATTCGCCATCCTACACTGATGAATACTACAAATAGCAACGAAATGGTGAGCAGCATTTGAGAAAGCCCCAGTCCCATGATCTTTTTTCGCATATCCCAGAATTTCCTGGGCTCCAGTTCCAATCCTACAATGAATAAAAGCATGATCACTCCAAACTCACTGGCGTGCATAATGTCGTTTACATTATTTCCTGTAAGTCTCAGAACATAAGGACCTATAATGATTCCTCCTAAAATATATCCGATCACAGAACTCAATCCAAACTTTCTGGCCAATGGAACCATAATAATGGCTACCCCCAGAAAAATTAATGTGTTCATCGCTAAGCTGGATTCCATATGCTATTGGTTGAGTAGTTCTGTAAATTCTTTTTTATGTAAAATAATTTCCTTTTTAGAAAGCTTGCTGGCTTCGTATACGATTTTAATATGCTTGATGTCGGCTTTAAAGACTCTTAAAGAAACAATCAGCCCACTGATTAGCTCGTCTATCGTATACTGATAAGTTCCCGTTTTACTGAATGATCTTTCTTTTCCTCCTGTGGTAATAAGAATATAGACTTCTTTTCCTTCTAAAGGATTGTATTCTCCTTCTTTAAGCCAGTCTCTATCAAAAACTTCATCAATCCATAATCTAAGAAGAGGTGGCATTCCGAACCATATCAATGGAAACTGAAAAATAAAACGGTCGTAGTTTTTAAGGCGTTTTCTTTCTCTGAAAGCCGCAATATGAAAGTCAGGATATTCTTCGTAAAGATCTCTTAAGGTATAATGCTGATGACGAACGTAGAAATTGATGAGCTCTACATTCGAATTAGAGTGCTCCAGATAAGGGTGTGCAAATACTACCAAGGTCTTCTTCATAATCCTGTTTTCAGTAAATATAGTGAAAAAATATTGAATAAAAGGTAGTTTTTGTGGGGTTTTGTTAATTTTTTAATATATAAAATTGAATTTAATATTAATATTATACGAAGAATGGGTTTATTTTTGAGGTTTAGATAAAAGGTTTGATTCAAATTTAGAGATTCTTTTGAATCCACTCTATTTCGGTATTTTTTCTGAATCTATAAAAATTGTAAATAAGGGCTAGAAGATAAAGTGAAGAAGGGCTGTAAAATATAATCAATAGAGCGAGGTCTCCTTCAGTATTTTGGAGAATTGTAAAAATATGAACAGCCAAAGGGAATGCAAAGAACGAAGCGATACTTAGATACAGGCTTTTCCTCACCGATACAACTAAGTTAAGAAATGCAGGTACAGAAGAAATAAAACAGCTTATAGAAATGAAAGACGCATAAAAAAACATGATGTTTCGAGCCTGCGTGTTTTCAGATCCTCCTGAACCTCCTGAAACCAATAAAACAATCAAAAAAGATAATCCCAGAGAAAATAAAAAGGGATATAGTAATCGTTTGAAAATTTCTTTCCCCATTTTTAATTGGAATTTAGCAAGGTTAATGAATAAGGCTGAAAGGTAGATAAGGAACAGAGTTTTCTAAGAACACTAAACTACCATCCTCCTGAAGCGCCTCCGCCTCCAAAACTTCCTCCGCCACCGAAGCCTCCAAATCCTCCGCCACCGCCGGAACTTCCTCCTCCGAAGCCGCCACCCCCAAATCCGCCGGGGAAAGGGAAAAATCCGCCAGGATAGTTTCTGCGTCCTCTTCGGGTAATGATCACATCATCATCGTCGTCATTATTACCGCCACCACCGCCGCCGCCTCTGTTTCCAAAAAGAATGGCAATAATGATGAAGATAACAAAGGCAATAATAAGGACTTTTAATGCACTTCCGTTACCGGAAGGCGCTGTAGTGGCAACAGGTTTGAATTTCCCTTGAACAGCCTCCATAATAGCTGAGGTTCCTCCATTGATACCTTCATACCAAAGTCCTTTTTTGAAATTTGGGGTTACAATATAGTCAAGAATCTGTCCTGCTACTGACGCGGTAAGATATTGTTCTACAGCACGTCCCTGTTGGATAGACATGGTTCTGTCTTCCGTTGCAATAAGAAATACAACTCCGTTATCTACATCTTTTTTCCCGATTTTCCATTTTTCACCGAACATGGTGGCCAGGAAGTTCACATCTTCCCCTTTTGTAGATGGAATAATGATCACTTCAATTTCTGTAGAAGTAGAGTCGGCAAACTTGATGAGTTTATTATTCAGATCATTTTTTTCCTGTGGAGTAAGAAGATTAGCTTCATCAAAAACAGGATAAAGAATTGCAGGTTTTTCAGGAATAGTATACTGTGCTGATACAAAAGTGTAAAAGCAGAGCAGTAGAAATGAAAATACTATTTTAAGAGAATGTAATTTCATTCGGAAGTTGGTTTGGGTTTTCTCCTTCTACAGGAAAATGTTTTTTAAGTTCAAGACCTGTTTCCAGGATCGCACTTTTCAATGCTTTATAGTAGTTACCTTTGGCAAATTCAGCAGTGATATAATCGTGCAGATGATTCCAGTAGGATTGCTGTACTTTATCGTGAATTCCAACATCTCCAATGATGGTCAGATATTTTTTTTCAAAATTAACATGAAAAAGCACGGCATTTCTATCGGCGGTTTTATCCATACAGAGTTCGCGGAAAACCTCAAATGCCGTTTTTGCAAGATGATCATCAGTATTGGAATCTATATGCACTCGGATCTCTCCCGTAGAATGATCTTCCGCAGACTGAATCGCTTCCACAAGGGAAGCGATCTGTTGATTTGTAAGGTAATTACCCATTGTTATTTGAATACATCAGGTGCTTTCTGAGCTCCTGCGTCAGCTTTGAAGTAAGGTTTTTCTTTAAAGTTGGTGAAATTCGCCAAAATATTGTTTGGGAAAGTCTTGATAGAGGTATTGTAAATCTGAGCAGCGTCGTTGTAATAAACAGTTTCTGTTCTGATACTGTTTTCGATAGCGGTATACTCTCTTTGGAAGTTGATATACTGCTGGTCTGCTTTTAAATTAGGATACGACTCTACGACTGCCATTAATCTGCTCAACGCTCCGGATAATTCTCCCTGTGCAGCCTGAAACTTCGCAATGTCAGCTTCCGTCATATTGGTTGGATCAATATTGATGGAAGTTGCTTTAGAACGTGCTTCAACAACTTGCGTTAAAGTTTCCTGTTCAAATTTTGAATAAGATTTTACCGTTCTTTCAAGATTAGGAATAAGATTGGCTCTTTTTTGATATACCGTTTCTACATTAGACCATTTTGCGTTCACAGTCTGCTCTTTATCTACAAAACTGTTATAGCCGCTTTTTCCCCAGAAGAAAAGACCAATAACAATAATAAGAAGAACAATACCAATGGTTCCTGCGCTTAGGCATCCTTTATTTTTCATAGTTTATTTTTTTTAATTTTTTGTGCTAATCAAATATACAAATTATGTGCTAATTTTGTAGAAAATTATATTTGAATGACAACAATAGTGGTGGCAATGGGAGAGAAGAATGAAATTGGTTTTGAAAATCAGTTGCTTTGGCATCTTCCTAAAGATTTAAAACATTTTAAAGATATTACTTCAGGGCATCCGGTGATCATGGGAAGAAAAACGTATGAGAGCATTGGTAAGGCCTTGCCTAACCGTACTAATATTGTTGTTTCAAGAAAAAAAGACTGGTTTGAGGAGGGTATTCTTATCGTAGGAAGTCTGAAAGAAGCAGTGAAATTTGCCAAAAAGATTGATGAAGAAATCTTCATCATCGGAGGAGGTAATATTTATGAGCAGACGATGGATATTGTAGACAAATTAGAGGTTACCTTAGTGAAAGCAGATCTTCAAGCAGATACTTTCTTTCCGAAAATAGATGAGAAAATCTGGGAAAAAACAAATGAAATCTGCCACGAGAAAGACGAAAAAAATGGTTACGATTTCTGTTTTCAGACGTTTGAAAGAATTAAAAAAGAAGCATAAGGAGCAATAGTGAGTTTTCGTTTCGTAAAATGAATCATGAATTTCTCACAGATACAAAAATTAACAAGCGTAGCGAATTGACTATTCACCATTGACTTTTTGAACTTTAAGACCTAAATTTATTATCTTTGCACTTCTAAAATTTAATAATGAATAAATACATTAAAATTGCAGTAGCAGCAGTTCTTATCCTACTGGGACTTTATATGATGATTTTTACAAGAAATCTTGGCTGGGGTATTGTGGTTTTTCTTCTTGCCGCATTTCCGATTCTGCTTTTCTTTAAAAATGAATATATTCTTCTGGCATTCTGGCAACTGAGAAAACAGAATATGGAGAAAGCTGCAGAATGGTTAACAAAAATAACAGATTATAAAGGACAACTTCATCAAACTCAATACGGATACTTTCATTACTTATTAGGGTTAACACAAGCTCAGGATCACCCGACAAAAGTGGAACCTTTAATGAAGAAAGCATTGGAGTATGGTTTGAATATGAAACACGACAGAGCGATGGCGACATTGAATCTTGCAGCAGCAGCTATTTCCAAAGGAAGAAAGCAGGAAGGGCAGAAATTGCTGGAAGAAGCAAAAAGATTAGACAGCGCTGGGATGATGACGGATCAGATCAAGATGATGAAAGATCAGTTGAAAATGCCGACCATGCAAAAGCATATGCATAATCCTAATATGAGAAATAGAGGAAAATTCTTCTAGTCAGAAAAAATAAAAATAAAAAGCACCTGTCTCAGGTGCTTTTTTTATATCTGTAAAATCTGTTTTACATTTCCGAATTATGGTGGTCGTAGCCATAAAACTTAGGCATCTGCCAGTGGTATTTTACCGCCAAAGTACGGATCGCTACAATCAGTAAGATGGTGAAAATCTGGATGAAGGTGTAAGAAAGCGAAGTGTATTTGGTCATCAGTAAAAATGCTGATCCTCCCAATATACAAGCCGTTGCATAGATCTCCTTTCTGAAGATCAGCGGAATCCTGTTAAGCAGTATATCCCGGATAATCCCCCCAAAACAACCGGTAATCGTTCCCAGGGCAATACAAATCATAGGGTGAATTCCTGCATTCAATCCTTTCTGGATCCCAATAATTGTAAAGAGGCCCAAACCAAAACTGTCGAAAATAAACAGGGTAACCTGAAAGTTTTTTTCCAGCGATTTGAACACCATGGAAAATACACTGGTAAGCAGAATGAGTGAACACATCAGAAGATCATGCATCCAGAATACCGGAATATCCAGCAATAAATCTCTCACAGTTCCTCCTCCCACGGAAGTTACGAAGGCAATGATAAGAACCCCAAACGGATCGAGACGTTTCTGCATCGCTGCAAAACTTCCCGACATGGAAAAGGCGATGGTTCCAAGGACTTCTATGGCAAAATTGAACTGTTCGTGCATATATTATGAATGATAAATAATGAGCAATGAGTAATAAAAATTATGCCATTTAAATTTGAGATAATTTAAACTTATATGTAGTCATAACTTTTACGAGTTCTTCGCATTCTGATTTTAAATGTAAAATTTTTTCCGGATTTAAATATTGTAATTCTTCAATAATTTCAAGCCAAAGTTGAGTTTCATCAATTTCTTCGACTACTATGCACATTTTAGCGAATTTTTCTTTTTCAGATCTTGCTCTGGATACTGCCCGATAATTGGCAGCAACAGAGGTTGCGGATCTGATGATTTGTTTTCTTATTATTGAAATATCATCCGAAAAAGGTAATGAAGAAAGTGTCTTAATGATAGCGATGGAAAAGCTTTTGGTTCTCTCCCTGAAAATTTGGTTAAAATCTACTCTATCAAAATTATTCATTACTTATTGCTCATTACTAATATATTTATCTCTCAACTCTTACAGAATCCGGAACCATCAGTTCATATTCGCCGCCGTGAGTAATGATTTCTCTTACAATACTGCTGCTGATGAAAGATTTTCCTGAAGAGGTAAGTAAGAATACGGTTTCCAGCTTTTTATGAGCTAATGTTCTGTTGGTATGTGCAATCGCTTTTTCGAATTCAAAATCTGCAGGATTTCTTAAACCTCTGATGATGTATTGGGCATTTTTTTCAAAACAGTAGTCAACCGTTAAGCCCTCAAATGAGTCTACTTCCACGTTGGGAAATTCCGCTACAGAATTTTGAATGAATTCCATTCTTTTATCCAGAGGAAACATATATTTCTTTTGGGAATTCTGTCCAATGGCAATAATTAATTTATCAAATAGCGGTGCCGCTCTTTCTATAATATCGTAATGTCCTAGTGTAATCGGGTCAAATGATCCCGGGAAAACAGCAATTTTCATGTTGTACGGATTATGATTGTGAGTCAGGAATTAGAAGTAATGAGTTCATCCCATCACTAATTTCTAACTTCTAATTATTTATTAAGTGCTTTTTCAACTTCATTACCGCAAAGATCCATAATGGAAATTCCGTAATGTTTGGCCTGTTGAGGAAGAATACTTGCAGGAGAGAATCCAGGGTTGGTATTCATTTCAAGCATATAAGGAATACCATCCATTAAGATATATTCGCTTCTTGAAAATCCGCTCATTCCTAGTGAATTGTAGGCTCTTTTGGCAATTTCTTCCACTCTTTTTGTGGTTTCTTCGTCAATTCTTGCCGGGGTAATTTCTTCAGAAGCTCCTTCATACTTCGCTTCATAATCGAAGAATTCGTTGGTAGGAACAATTTCTGTAATACCCAATACGATGCTTTCTCCCTTGAAATCAACAACGCCTACAGAAACCTCCATCCCGTCTAAGAAACTCTCAATAAGAATCTCATCATCTTCTTTGAAAGCAACTTCTGTAGCCGCAATAAGTTCAGACTTGTCTTTTACCTTTGAAATTCCCAGTGAAGATCCCGACTGGTTGGGCTTTACGAAAAGCGGAAGTTTTAATTCTGATACAATTTCATCTACATTGATGTCTTCTCCTTTTCTTAAATAGATACTTTTAGCAGAAGGAATACCATATTTTGACAATACAGCAAGAGTATCTTTCTTATTGAATGTAAGAGCGCTCTGATAAAAACCACATCCTGTATATTTCTGACCTATCGCATCCCAGTAAGCCTGAAGAATACCATTTTCTCCGGGAGTTCCATGGATGATATTGAAGCATACATCAAACTTCAGTACTTCTCCGTTATCTAATGTAACAGAAAAATCACCTCTGTTGATGTTATATTTTTTGTCATTTTCGCCTAAAAAATACCACTCATCTTTAAGGACAACAACCTTATATACATCATATAGATATCTGTCTAAAGAATCATAGATCAACTGTCCGCTTTTTAAAGAAACCACATATTCATCAGAATAGCCTCCCATTACTACGGCAACACATTTTTTGTTCATAACCATATAGTATCAATTAAGGCAAATTTAATCATTTTATGGAATGCAATAAGGGAAATCCGGAAATTTTAAAATCAAAAATGAAATGTGTTAAATAAAAAGCCCATTCTAAAATTATTAGCTATATTTGCCGTTATAATTAAAGTATTTTTAAGTATGCTTAAATCACTTTTCAATTGGAAAGTTTTACTGAATTTAGTAGTAGCCATCGGTGTTTTTGTAGGGCTGGTATGGCTCACATTCCGTTGGTTGGAATACCATACTAATCATGGTCAGGAAATTCCTGTGCCTAATGTTGTCAATAAATCAATACACGACGCTGTTAAAATATTGGATGATACAGGTTTGGAATATGAAGTAGACAGTGCCAATTATGATCCAAAATACAGACCTTTTCAGGTTCTTCAGATCTATCCTGCACCAGGTTCCCGTGTAAAAGACGGAAGAACGGTGCGTCTTAGAGTAAATCCTAGAACATGGGCCCAGATTGCAGTTCCTGATGTTATCAACAAATATTCAGGTCTGGCATTCCAGAGATTGGATCAGGTTGGTCTTAAGATCGGAGATACAATTTACGAGCCGAGTATTCAGAAAGATGCTCTTCTAAGAATCCTATATAAAGGAAATGCCGTTAATCCGGGAACCCGTTTACCTAGATTTTCAGTAATTGACGTAGTGGTAGGATCCGGGCCTATGAGAAATATTTCTATTCCTAATGTGGTAGGGCTTTCTGTAAAAGAAGCAAGAGCTGTTATTGCAAAAAGTATGTTTGAAGTAGGATTGGTAGAACATGAAGACGGAAGTAAGGATGAATCTGATATTATCTATTATCAGGATCCTGCTTCAGGAGATGTTCGTGATCAGGGAATGCAGATTGACCTTTGGGCAAGTAAGCGTACTCCTGCAGAGCTTAGAGCAAAAGTGGAACAGCTGAATGCAATGTACCGTATGAAAGTAGATACAACATTGCCTCCGGTACGATATGAAGAAGTTCATAATGAACCAGTTTATGATGCTCCGGTAGCTCCTCCTCCAGCTCCAAAAAAGGAAACCCCTAAGCCGGAAGTTCCTAAAACAGAAGCTCCGAAAACTCAGACTACAGCATCGAAACCTGCGGTTTCTGCAACGGAGAAACCAAAAACAGCAGCAAACGGCACTCATACTACCGGAACTTCAGCAAAACCAGCTAGCACAACAACGACACAACATCCAGCTCAGAATGCTAAAGCTAAGAAAGTAGTCGTAGAATAAAATCAGATTAATATTAAAAATAATGGCTTCAACTGCAAAATGTTGAAGCCTTTTGTGTAAAAAATATAAACAAATGTCAGAAGATAACGAAGATTTTTTAGATGAAGAATTATTAGATTCCAACAGTATCGAAAATATGGATATTGATGAGGAAAATAAAGGCTTATACGAGCATCTTAATATCACTGTTGACAACAAACAAGAGCCCTTAAGAATTGATAAGTTTCTTTTAATATACAGACAGAATTCTTCAAGAAATAAAATTTCACAGACATGCCGGGCCGGAAACGTTATTGTGAACGGAACTCCGGTAAAGCAGAATTACCGCGTAAAGCCCGGTGATCAGATCTCTGTATTGCTTGCTCATCCACCGAGAGCTAATGTTATTATTCCGCAGGATATCCCATTACATATTATCTATGAAGATGAGGATCTTGTAGTGGTAGATAAAGAAGCAGGAATGGTAGTACACCCGGGACACGGGAACTGGGACGGAACCCTGGTGAATGCACTGGCCTATCACTTTGAAAAGAATGGTCAAAAGTCTGATCTGGACAGGGTAGGTCTTGTTCACAGGATTGATAAAGATACTTCCGGATTGCTTGTTATTGCAAAGAATGAATATGCATTAAGCTTTTTGGCCAAACAGTTTTTTAACAGAACTACGAAAAGACTCTATTGGGCCTTTGTATGGGGAAATCCTCAGGAAGATGAAGGAACAATTAGAGGACATATCGGAAGACACCCTAAAAACAGAATGCAGATGTCCGTATATGAAGATGGAAGTCAGGGAAAACACGCTGTTACCCACTATAAAGTCTTGGAAAGATTTAAATATATGACCTGGGTTGAATGTAAGCTTGAAACAGGAAGAACACACCAGATCAGAGCACACTTCAAGCATATAGGCCATACGCTTTTCAATGATGAAAGATATGAAGGGCATACGCCATTGAGAGGGATAAATCTGCCAAAATATAAGCAGTTTATTAAAAATGTTTTTGAGATTTTGCCGAGACATGCCCTCCATGCGCACACCCTAGGATTTATACACCCAACGACTAAAAAGGAATTATATTTTGAGAGCCCAATGCCCAAAGATATGGCGGATGCTGTAAAAAAATGGAGAAATTATTTGGAAAACTAAAAATATATTGAGAATTTTTTTATATTTGTTGAATTGAAATCAAGATTTGTTATGAGAAAACTATATGCTATCGTATGTTTAGCTCTTTTGTCAAATGCATACAAAGCACAAGAATCACTACCATACTATCAGCAATATCTTTTGGATGGTGAGTTCCTGTTCAACCCAGCTCAATACGGAAAAACAGATTACGTACAGCTCAACGCCAATTATCAACAACAATTTTCAAAATTCAGTAATTCTCCGAATGTGCAATCAATCGGGATTAATGCGAATATCTTTGATAGAGTAGGTGCTGGTATTTCTGTGTTTAGAGACAGTAACGGGCCCATTTCTGCAGGAGGTATTACAGCCGGTGCTTCTTACTTTATTCCATTAAGCAGCGAAGGAGACAGAAAAGACCAGTTCTCTTTTGGTACAAGTGTTAACTTCTATAACATGAATTTTGATTATTCAAAGATTAATACTGAAGAAGGTGGAGATCCATTATTAAGAGGTGAAGAAAGTAATATCTTCATGGTATATGCAAACTTCGGTTTAGCCGCTACGTATAGAGGACTTTTCGGGGGTGTTTCCGTGAATGATATCGCATTAAGTAATGATGCCTCTATCGTAAACAACTACGAGCCTTCACCAATCAAATTTTTCTTAAACTTAGGATATAACTGGAATATTGCTGATAATATTACGTTAGCACCTTCAGCATTGATCAATCTGAATACCAATTCATCAAGAATGATCGACTGGAACCTTATGGCTACCTTCTCTAATGATATCAATGCATTCTCTTTTGGGGTAAGCTATAGAACAGAGCAAAATAGATTTGACAGCCAAAATCTAAGTATTTCTCCAATTGTAAAAGTGAGATTCAACAAATTCATGATCGGGGCAACGTATAACCTTGGAATATCTGATATTCAGAAATATGGAGGAAACAGCTTCATGATCGGTCTTGGTTATAACTTCGATAACTTTATTAATGTTAGAGGATTTAGATATTAATCAATTTAATTTAAATAAATTTGAGCTCTGAATTTTTTCAGAGCTTTTTTTATGATATATATTCACATTCCGTTTTGTAAGCAGAAGTGCAGCTACTGCAATTTCCACTTTTCAACATCTTTGAATTTTAAAGATGAAATGATTCGTGCTATGAAGACCGAAATAGCCCTCAGAAAAAATGAACTACAGAACAAAAATCTGAAATCTCTGTATTTTGGTGGCGGAACACCTTCTATTCTTTCTGTGGATGAAATTCATTCTTTGATTGATGAAGTACTGCAATATTTCAATTTTGAAAACGATATAGAAATTACGCTGGAAGCCAATCCCGACGATCTGGATAAAAAATTTCTGAAACAGCTTGCCGGAACACCTGTTAACAGACTTTCAATAGGAACTCAAAGCTTTTTTGAGGAAGATTTAAAATTGATGAATCGCGCTCATAATGCCTCCGAAGCAGAAAGCTCTATAAAACGTGCACAGGATTTTGGTTTTGAAAACCTGAGTATTGATTTAATTTACGGTTCACCTACTTCCAACCTTGAAATCTGGAAAGAAAATCTGAACAGAACAATCGCTCTGGAAGTTCCTCATATTTCGTCTTATGCTTTAACTGTTGAACCTAAGACAGCTCTGGAAAACTGGATTTCGAAAGGAAAAGTGAAAAGTCCGAAAGAAGAAGAACAAAACAGGGAATTTTATTATCTGTCAGACTTTTTGAAAGATAACGGCTTCGAACATTATGAAGTTTCCAACTTTGCAAAACCCGGATTTTACTCCAGACATAATTCTGCTTACTGGAAATATCAGGAATATCTTGGGATAGGCCCTTCCGCACATTCTTATAATGGTTTTGATGTAAGAAGCTGGAATATCGCCAATAATCAGCAATATATAAAGAAGCTTAATGACAAGCTGTTGGCAAAAGAAGAAGAAATTCTTTCTCAGGAAGATCAGTTTAATGAAATGATTATGATTGGTTTAAGAACAATTTGGGGGGTTGATATTACCAGTTTGAAAAATAAATTTTCAGATAAAGTATTGGAACATTTCCAATCCGAAATAAAAACCAAAATTGAAGAAGGAATCTTAATAGTTGAAAACGACCATTTAAAAATTCCTGAAAAGCATTGGTTTATGGCAGACGGTATTGCTTCAGATTTGTTTCTCGTATAATACTTGTATATATGCAAGTGTGCCATAAAATTCACTATTTTTGTATAAAATTTCAGTTCATTTGAAAACTAAAAAACAAGATTATTCGCATCTTTCACCCAACCAGCCTATCGGAATTTTCGATAGTGGTGTAGGAGGTCTTACTGTTGCCAAAGAGATTAAAAGACTTCTTCCCAACGAAGATCTGATCTATTTTGGAGATACCAAGCACCTTCCTTACGGAGAAAAATCTAAAGAAGCTATTATTGAATACTCTACAAAGATTACCAATTTTCTGTTGGAGCAGAACTGTAAAGCCATTGTAATAGCTTGCAATACGGCTACAGCCAACGCTTTGAACGAAGTGATGCAGTCCGTTGCAGGAAGAGTTCCTGTGATAGACGTGATCAATCCTGTAGCTGAAAAAGTTTCCTATGAAATCCATAATAATGTAGGAGTTATAGCGACCAAAGCAACTGTAAATTCCGGGTTGTATAAAAAAAGCATCCGTAAGCATAATAAATGGATCAAGGTAGATGAACTGGCAACGCCATTATTGGTGCCCGCTATTGAAGAAGGTTTTAAAAACCACCCGATTACGCACGCCATTATTTACAATTATTTAAGCAACAGTAAATTAAAAAATATTGAAACGTTGATTCTGGGATGTACCCATTATCCTCTTTTGATAGATGAGATCAAGCAGTATTATGGAAATAGAGTGCGTGTTATAGACTCTCCAAATATTGTAGCAAATCATTTGAAAATCATTCTGGATAAATACAGTCTTTTGAATGAGAACAATCCAAAACCGAATTATCATTTCTATCTTTCGGATCTTACCAAAAACTTCGAGAAAATTTCTAAGAAATTCTTCGGAAAAAGCATAGATCTGGAATTTAAAGTACTATAAATTAAAAGTCTGCCTCCTATAAGAAGCAGACTTTTTTTATCACATTTGTTTTGGAAAACAAAAACTGATCTTTTTTCATGAAAGATTCATTTAAAATTAGGCTTCCACAATTACTTTTTCAGCCTTCAATCTTGTCTTTGGATTTAACTTTGGCTGGTTCGCATCGGTTTCATCTTTCTCTCCAATAGCTACAGCGAATAATGTTTCATATTTTTCATTATTCAGAATAGCATCATATTTTTCAGGCTCAATACCTTCCATCGGAGTAGAATCTATTTCCATATCGGCACAGGCAGATAAAAGAACTCCCAGTGATAAATAAACCTGATGTTTCATCCATGATTGGATGCCTTTTTCTCCCTTAGGCTTTACAAAATTTTTGTAATAATTCACAGAACCTTCAGGAAGTACGCCTTCAATCTGCTTTTCAAAATCTTCCGAATTTTTCAGAACCTGGAACACGATTAAATGGCTGCTTTCCAGTATTTTTTCTTTATTCCAGAAAGAAGCTTCTGCCAGCTGGCTCTTTACTTTGGAATTATCATTTACAAAAACAAAATTCCACGGTTGGCTGTTGATGGAGGAAGGGCTTAAATTTAAAATCTGCTGAAGGATTGCAACCTGTTCTTCATTTATTTTTCCCTGTGGGTTATACTTTTTTACAGTATACCTGTTTTTCATTTTGTCTAAAAAGTTCATAATTTTATACTATCATTTTTATAGTTACAAAAGTAATTTAAGTTTACTAACTTTGCAATAACGGTAAAAAATGATAGTATAAAAATGTATACAATAGATAATAAATCCTATCCCTGCTGCACCAGTGTAACAATGAAGTTCATTGGCGGGAAATGGAAAGCGGTAATTTTACACCACCTTATTGAGGGAGCTAAGCGATATAATGAGATCAGAAAATCAATTCCTACCATTACAGAACGAACGCTGAGTTTACAGCTAAAGCAAATGGAAGAAGATGGTATTATAGACAGAATTGTTTTTACAGAAAAACCTCCTTTGGTCGTTGAATATGAACTGACCGATTTTGGGAGAACTTTACTGCCTGTACTGGAAGCGATTACCAAATGGGGACAGCAAGCCCCTGTTATTTCCAAAAAAATAATCAGGAATTAAATTTCCTGATTATCTTCTTTATTCGGTTCAAAAAAACTGAAACTTACGTTTCCGTACTTTCGGGTATCTATTAAATTAGGATGTTCAAGCTTCATACGGCTTTGGTGCTCTACAATAAGTACTCCGTTTATTTTCAGATATTTATTGTTTAAAACCAAAGAGATCAGCTCGTAGTATTTTTTTTCCTCCATTTCGAAAGGAGCGTCAGAAAAAACAATTTCAAAAGACTTTTTATTTCTGAATTTTTTAAGCCAGTCGAAAACATCTCCTCGCTGTACATTGATCTGAAGAGACATATCAAGATCTGATGCCGTAGAATTGATAAAAGAGGTATGCTTAGGGTTCATTTCCACAGAAGTTACATCCTGACATCCTCTGGAAGCAAATTCAAAAGTAATAGAGCCAATTCCTGCAAAAAGATCTAGCACGGAGATCGACTGCATATCGTATTTGTTTTCCAGAATACTGAATAAAGCCTCTTTCGCAAAATCGGTGGTAGGCCTTACATCAAAGTTTTTAGGAGCGGCAATTTTTTTGGCTTTCCATTTGCCTGATATGATTCTGAACATATTTTTTAGTTTAGGTGGTAGATTATAAGTAGCAGGTGACTATGTTTAGAAACTAATCCCTGCGGCCTGCAACCTAGTTAAGTATAAAATTCTTGTTTGGGATATTGTCAAAAACAATTTTCAGGTTTTTAACAAATTTCTGAAGTTCGGAGATAAACGTTTCATTCTCAGTTGTTTCTCCGTAAGCATAAAAGCTGGTTTCATTGATTCCGAAACCTAACTTGCTCAATGTGAACATAATGAAGTAAAGAAAATCTACTTCAGAGTTAACATCCAGGTTATTATAAAGAATGATCTTTTTATTGTCTATCGCAAAAAACTCACATTGGTTATGATAAAGATTGATGTGAATTTCTTTACTGTTTTTATTTTGAACAGAGCTCAGGAATTTTTCACCGGAGAAATTGAAATGTACCGGTACAGCAAGCTCCTTTATCTTTTTGTAATAATTTTTAGGGAAAGTATAATAAAACTGAATTCCAAATTTTTTGTTGATGGAAAGCATCAGTTCTTCCTTCTCTTTATCTGCGGGAGCATTAAAGGCGATCAGGTCAAATCCTGCATCGTGCTCAGAAAATCCTTCCGGCATCAGAGTAAAATGATTAAATGCAGAAATGATCTGAATTTCATCAAAGCGCTGTTTGATAAGAACTTCATCAAGTTTTTCTTCAATAAGATTGGGCGAAGTTTCTTCTGTAACGAAATAAGACTGCTCTTCCAGAATGTTTTTGTTTTTCACAATCTGATAGATCAATCCGTCTTTGGTAAAAAGTAAATTAAGTACGTTCATATTTCAATTCCTGCAAATTTAGTGAAATTCTACCATTACCGCACCCGATTGATGGTGAAGTATTTCCTTATTATAAAAATCAATATTAACCTGGCTTTCCAAAACATCCCGAACCATCCTCTGCAATACTCCGTCACCAATGCCATGTACAATTTCGAGACGTTTCAGGTTATTTTTTCTGCAAAACTCTATAACTTGAATCAGCTTTTCCTTTTGAATGAACAATCTTTCAAAGCTGTCATAGTCATTAGGATTCTTTACCAAATTATGAAAATGCAGATCCAAAACCAAATGATTTTTCTGATGTTTTTTGGAAACCACCTTTTTAGGTTCTGCCTTTTTTACCACGCGGATATTTTCGTACAGATCCGCATCTTTCGGAACTAGTTTTTCTTTTGGATATTGATGGGTAAAGCCATATTCATCTTTGAAAACCACAATATTCCCCTTCACGGAAGTTACCATACCGCTTAAATCTTCATCTACTACCGAAACTTTATCGCCGATTTTCATAATTTTAAGAATTGCCTGAACCCAATATTGATGCAAAGGTAAAAAGTAAATTGTATTAAAGGCAAACTCATCTACTCTCACCCCCCCGCATTATACTCTAGATCCCAGTTCAATCACCTCCAAGTCTTTTATTTCCTCACCGTCTACCACAAAGCGCATCATGGTTCTCACTTTATGCCAACCCTGTTTTCCACAAGCTCCGGGATTCAGATGCAAAAGACTGTTTTTCTCATCATACATTGCTTTTAAGATGTGGGAATGCCCAGAAATGAATAATTTCGGACTCTTTTCAGCAATTTCTTTTTTTGTGAGAGGGGTATATTTCCCGGGATAGCCACCAATATGGATCATCAATACTTCCAGTTTCTCACAAAAAAAACGGTTGACTTCGGGAAATTCAGCACGAATTTTAGCATTGTCAATATTCCCGTAAACTCCTTTTAAAGGCTTTATTTTCTCAAGCTGTTCAATAACATCCATACTTCCAAAATCGCCGCAATGCCATATTTCATCGGCTTGTGCTGCATATTCTAAAATTCGGTCATCTATATAAGAATGAGAATCGGAGAGAAGGAGGATTTTTGTCATTATCTAACAGTTCTTGCAGTGATATTTTCGTCGTATTTTTCCTTGAAAATGGCCAAACGTTCAAGGTTCAGATTTCCATCATGAGTAAGAACTCTTTCTTTCAACAGCCATTTTATTATTTTTTCCATCCCTTTTTTAGAATTCATAAAATTGGAAACTTTTCCCAGATCTTTAGATTCTACTTTAACTTTTTCAGTGAGAAAATTCAGAATGAAATAGTCGTCGCTCACATAGCTGGGTGTTTCATTGTCCATATATTTATAGAGAAGAACTTCCTCGTCATTCTTCATCGAGAAAAATGAATACTGTGCAAGGGTTATTTTCTCAGCTTTTAAAATCTGTTTTCCATCCAGTAAAACTTTAGTGTCTTTGATGGTTACATCCTGAGAGAAGTATAAATTACAGCTTATCGTCACCAGGAAGAAAGCTAATAATCGTTTTATTGTCATTTTCAATACTTTTAAACTGCAAATATAAAGAAGGTTTAGTAAATCTCTTGAGTAATGATCTCTTAGAGAAATCAGTCACCAATATTTTTTGTTCTACGGATAGAGTCCAGTTTCTTTTCAATTTCAGCACTGAATAGTTTTTTGAGTTTCAATTCATTCTCAGTCAGTCTTGTAATAATAAAAGTACCATTCATACTGGAATTGGAAGGAAATAAAATGTTAATTGTTGTATCCGAAACCTTTTTCCAATTGCCAATGTAAAGATCGAATTTTAATTTTTTAGGATTAATATCTTCCTCTGTATCAAATTTGTAAGGAGCACTATTGAGATTGCCGGTAATTTTATCATTTTTCTGAAATCTGAGACCTTGTCTTTTCTTTTCAAATGCATCCTGTTTTTCGTATGTATAAATATAAGTATCAGCACTCTTCAGGTTCCACGTTTGCAGAAGAAGAGGGTTGGGCGCTTTACTCTGGCTTTTCATAGCACCAAGCGAAAAAAGAGAGAGAAGACAGGTGCAAATAGACTTTTTCATTGATTAAAAACTGATTTGTCCGAAATGTAAGTAAACTTTTAACACGATCAAAATGAGCATCTCTTAATATTTATTAAATTTGGGAAAATTAAAAAAGCAATGAAACAGAAATTTTCTTTTTTCATTTTTCTTTTGACTGTAGGATTGGCCAATGCACAGGTAGAAGAGAAAAAACTGGATGAACTGGTCCAGAATACCCTGAAAACTTTTGATGTTCCGGGAATGTCGGTAGGAATTATTAAAGATGGGAAAATAACCTATTCTAAAGGTTTCGGTGTTCGTTCTCTTACCACCAAACAGCCTATGGATGATAATACTCTGGTAGGTATTGCTTCTAACTCCAAAGGATTTACCTGTGTATCATTAGCTATTCTGGCTGATGAAGGAAAATTGAACTGGGATGATAAAGTTTCAAAATATATTCCCGAGTTTCAGATGTATGATCCTTATGTTTCTCAAAATGTAACGATCAAAGATCTTATTACTCACAGAGCAGGATTAGGATTAGGACAGGGAGATTTGATGTTCTTTCCGGAAGGTGGGAACTTAACCGTTAATGATATCGTTCACAATGTAAGATATCTGAAGCCAGAGAATCCTTTCAGAACAAAGCTTGATTATAACAACATTATGTTTATTGTCGCAGGGGAGGTGATTCACAGAATTTCCGGACTTAGCTGGGCTGAATTTGTTGAGCAGAGAATTATGAAACCTGTAGGGATGAATTCAAGTTTCGGAAGCTATAACAGAGCAAAAACCGTTGCCAATAAAATTGATGCGCACGCTCCTGTAGATGGTAAAGCAATTGCAGTACCTCACGATTGGAACGAAACAGGAAATGCCGCAGGTGGAATTATGAGTAATATTAAAGATATGACAACCTGGGCAGAATGTCTTCTCAATAATTTCACCACAAAAGATGGGAAAAAACTGGTTTCAGATAAAAATGCACAACAACTTTGGAGTCTGCAGATTCCTGATAGAGTGGCGGCAAAAAATCCATATGATACAAGTTTTTACGGATACGGTTTAGGCTGGTTCCTTAGCGACGTTAAAGGACATAAACAAATACAGCATACAGGAGGATTGATAGGAACCGTTACACAGTTCACTCTGATACCAGATCTTAAATTGGGAATTGTTGTATTAACTAACCAACAATCTGGAGCCGCTTTCAATACAATCACCAACACTGTGAAAGATTCTTATCTCGGAATTGCAGATAGAAACTGGCTTAAAACTTACGGCGAAAGAATGTCTAAGGTAGAAGCAGAATATGATAAGCAAAAGAAAGAAGCATTTGCTAAGTCTGAGGCATTTAAAAAAGAAAAAGCTCTTCAGCCAAAAGCAGAACAGTTTACAGGAACATACAACGATGTATGGTTTGGTGATGTTCAAATTGTAGCAGAGGGAAATACGTACAGAATTTCATGTAAAAACTCTCCAAGGCTGAAAGGAGAATTACTTCCGTACTCTAATAATTCTTTTATCATCAAATGGGATGATAGAAGCTATGATGCCGATGCCTATATTATTTTCAGCTATGATGAAAATGGAAAAGCAGAATCTGCAAAGTTGAAAGCTATTTCTGATGTAACAGATTTTAGTTTTGATTTTGATGATTTGGATCTGAAGAAGAAGTAAAAAACGAAACTGCAAAATATATTCAATAGGAACGGGCTAAAGCCCGTTTTTTTATTAACCACACCTGTCAAAAAATAATTTTTTTTCACCCCCTCCACCGGAGGGGAATGTGTAGCCTATAAAAGAAAAGTTGTTTTACTGTACAAGATTCAGATCCTGATTTACTACAGTAAGATCTGTATTATGGTGCTGTTTTTCAAAGAAGTCTTTTAGTTCAAGAAGTCTTTTTTTATCATTATAATGAATGCTTGAACTCAGTTTTCTCTGGCAAAGTGAGCAAGCCCTTGCGAGATGATAATCCGTTTCCGAAAGAGAATTGGTGCCGTTCATTACACAATTGGCATTCAGACAATGGCTGATTCCGAACATATGCCCGATCTCATGAGAACCTATCTTTATTAACCGGAGAAGACTTTCATTAAAATTGGATGCTGTTAAACCACCATTTGCAAATCTATATATAGATGTGACACCTACACCATCTTCGTACGAAGCCAGTCCGAAAACATAGTTCCACTCAGGCAGAGGAAAAAGATCTTTTTCTGTAATTCCCATCAGAACTACGGCGTCTTTAGGTTTTCTCTTGATTAAAATACTGTCCAGTACATATCCCGCTAATATTTGTTCCTGTCCCTCTTTAGAAATTCTTCTCACTGTTTTAGGAAAGACTGTATTGGGTAAAACGGGAAGTATTTTGGTTTCCAGCTGAAAATAAATTCTCAAATATTCTTTTGTGAGAGCTATTTCCTTTTTCTGAAGAGCATCAAAATTTCCTATAGGCTGAAGATAAATTGTATTTTTCCCCGGCTTAGGTATAATTTTCCTTCCTTTTTGAAAATCTTCAAAAGTCTGAAATTTTTCCTCATGATGGTATCTCCAGGCTCCGGGTTTAGGCTTAGGAAGTGGAATATCATCAATTGCTATTGTTTCAAAATACGTTTTTTCCTTTTTCTGACAGGAGAAAGGAAGAATGAATAACAGCAGATAAAAAAAGGTAAAACTATATTTTCCCAGGTTCATAAAAGAATAGAAGTTTCTTTTTGGCCCCGTCAAATTCCGACCACGAGTTACAGTCTACTTCAAAACCGGCTACTCCGCACGTTGGAAAGTGGAAAATATCTTCAGAAATAGAATTGGCAAAATTAGAAATCCCATTGTTATGAGAGAAAAGGGCAACTGAGCTAAGATTATCATCCAGATCGTAGATTACAGATTCAAAACTTGTTTCCGAAGGATTATATAACTTCTGATCAGTAGAACAGTTCAACTGATAAGCCTGATTGAAAATTTTGCACGTATTCAGCGCACGCACTGCCGGGCTGGAAACAAAATGATCAATTGTGATATTATTGTTTTTTAAGAATCTGGACATGTTCATAGCATCCTCCAAACCCTTGTCTGCCAAAGGTCTGTCAAAGTCCTCAGTTTCTTCGGGCCAGTCGCTTTTTGCATGTCTTACGAGGATGAGTCTCTTCATATATATGTTTTTTGGAAGATTAAAATTATAAAAAAAATAATGGAATAAAACATGATTTATATAAAAAAACTGCGTTATGAATAAAATCAGTAAATTTTACTAAATTTGCAGACTTATGGGACAAATCCTTGCGATAGACTACGGAAAAGCCCGTTGTGGCCTTGCTGTAACGGATGATATGCAGATTATAGCCAGTGGACTGGAGACTGTAGAGAACCGATTTTTGATGGAGTTTTTGAAAAAATATTTCAGCGAAAATAAGGTAGATGACGTAGTCATTGGACTTCCCATAGATTTGAAAGGAAATATTTCTGAGGTGGAAACCGACATCTTAAAGTTCATTGAAGAATTTAAAAAAGAATTTTCGGATATTGCAGTTCACCGTTTTGATGAAAGATTTACTTCCAAAATGGCTTCGTTTTTTATTTCACAAAGTGGAAAAAGTAAAAAAAAGAGGCAGGAAAAAGGATTAATAGATAAAGTAAGTGCAACCATCATATTGCAGAATTTTTTAGAACAAAGATTAAGATGATACTACCGATAAGAGCTTTTGGGGATCCTGTTTTGAGAAAAGTAGGAAAAGATATAGAAAAAGATTACCCCGGATTACAGGAACTGATAGATAATATGTTCGAAACCATGTACAGCGCCAACGGAATAGGTCTTGCGGCACCTCAGATTGGTTTGGATCTGCGTCTGTTTGTTATAGATGTGACACCTCTTGCAGAAGATGAGGATTATGAGGATATTAAAGATGAGTTGGCAGAATTCAAAAAAGTCTTTATCAATGCCAAAATTCTTGAAGAATCCGGCGAAGAATGGAAGTTCAACGAAGGCTGTCTTTCTATTCCTGATGTAAGAGAAGACGTAAAAAGAAAGGGCACAATCGTTATTGAATATTATGACGAAAATTTTGTGAAACATACAGAAACTTTTTCCGATATTAGAGCCCGCGTAATTCAACATGAGTATGACCACATTGAAGGGATTTTGTTTACTGACCACCTGAGTGCTTTGAAGAAAAAATTGGTGAAAGGAAAACTGTCCAAAATCTCTCAAGGTGACGTAAGCATCGGTTACAAAATGAGATTCCCAAAATAATTTAAACAAGGATAAAAAAAATAATAAAAAGCAAAAAGCTAGTGCTGATTGCAGAATATACAAAAAATAAAATTATGCTGTTAGAAAAAATAATTTCAATTTCTGGAAAACCAGGACTTTACAAATTAGTTTCCCAATTAAGAAACGGATTCATCATTGAAGATGTTACCAACAAGAAAAAAGTTAGCATTGGAAATTCAAGCCAGGTAAGTTTATTGGATAATATTGCAATGTTTACATTTGATAAAGAAGTTCCTTTGTTCGAAGTTTTTGAAAATGTTGCAAAAAATAACGATTACAAGGAAACAATTTCTCACAAATCTTCTGATGCAGAATTGAAAGAGTTTATGTTAAGCTCTCTTCCAAACTATGATACTGAAAGAGTATATGCTTCTGATATCAAAAAATTAGCTCAGTGGTACAACATTCTTCACAAAGCAGGATACATCACTCCGGAAAGCTTTGTAAAAGCAGAACCAGAAACTTTAGAAGGTGAGGCTGCTACAGAAGAAGTAAGCGTAGAAAAAGAAGCTCCTAAAAAAGCGGCTCCAAAAGCTGAAAAACCTGCTGCTCCAAAAGTAAAAGCTACTTCCGCTGCGAAATCAGCTCCAAAGAGCACACACAGAAAACAAGGATAATTCTCTTTTGAATTGACAATACAGGATCCTGTTGAGAACTTTCTCGACAGGATTTTTTGTTGAAATGAAGTAGATGTATTTTCACAAAATAACCCTTACATTTGTATAAGATTGAATTTCCATTTACTTATGAATACGAAACAGGAAAAGCTAGACGCTTTTGGAAGATTACTTGATATCATGGATGATCTGCGTGAAAAATGTCCATGGGATCAGAAGCAGACTTTACAATCCCTTCGCCATCTTACCCTTGAAGAAACCTATGAACTCTCTGATGCTATTTTACAGGAAGATTTGCAGGAAATAAAGAAAGAACTGGGAGATGTTCTGCTCCATCTCGTTTTTTATTCTAAAATAGGTTCCGAAAAAGAAAGTTTTGATATTGCAGATGTCATCAACTCACTCAATGAAAAGTTGATTTTCCGCCATCCTCATATTTATGGAGATACAGAAGTGAAAGATGAAGAAGAAGTAAAGCAGAATTGGGAAAAATTAAAATTAAAGGAAGGCAACAAATCTATTTTGGGTGGCGTTCCAAAAAGCCTTCCAAGCCTTGTAAAAGCGTACAGAATCCAAGATAAAGTAAAAGGTATTGGATTTGAATTTCATGATGCAGAAGATGCCTGGAAAAAGGTTGACGAAGAAATTCAGGAATTTCATGCAGAAACAGATTTAGATAAAAAAGAACAGGAATTGGGAGATGTATTTTTCTCATTGATCAATTATGCCCGAATTTCAGGAATCAATCCGGATTCAGCATTGGAACGAACCAATATTAAATTTATTTCAAGATTCCAGAAAATGGAAAAACTCGCAGAAGATCAGGGTCTGAAGCTTGCAGATATGTCTTTGGAAGAGATGGATGTTCTTTGGGAAAAAGCAAAACAGCTTTCATAGATCTTACTTGGAATGATTAATGCTTCTTATTTTCAGTTAAAAAAATAAAAATATGCTACGTTTTCTTATTTTACCTGCTTTGTTTTTATTGAGCTGTAATCCGAAAGCTCAGAATTCACCTGCTAAAAGTGATGAACTAAAAGTACAGTTCGCCTTACCTAAAAAATTGAAGGAAGTATCAGGAATTACCCTTTCAAAAGACAAAAAGACGATTTGGGTAATTGAAGACAGTGGGAATAAGAATGCTGTATACGGGATGAATGAGAAAGGAGATCTGGTAGCCAAAGTTCCGGTTGAAAATTCTGAAAATACAGATTGGGAAGATATTATTTCAGATGCGCAGGGTAATATTTACATTGGAGATTTCGGTAATAATGATAACGACAGACAGGATCTCGTGATTTTAAAAACGGATCTGAAAGATATTACACAAACCACAACAAAAGTTGTTCAGACTACAAAATTTCATTATCAGGGACAGACAGAATTTCCGCCAAAGAAATCAAAACTACTCTATGATTGTGAAGCTTTTGTTGAAATGAACGGCAATTTCTATCTTTTTACCAAAAACAGAAGCAAAGGGTTTGACGGAACTTTCCTTGTCTTCAAAGTTCCAAACAAAGAAGGAAATTTCGAAGCGAAGCTTATAGGAACTTTAAAACTTGAAGGAGGTTACAATGATGCTGCCATTACTTCTGCAACCATCAACAGTACAAAAAACAAAATTGTTTTGCTGAGCCATAAAAATATTCATGTCCTTACAGGATTTACAGCAGATAATTTCAATACATCCAAGATTCAGAAGATCCCTTTACATCACAATTCTCAGAAAGAAGCCATTGTTTTCTATGATGATAAAACCTTAATGATTGCCGATGAGAAAAGTAAAAATGAAGGCGGATATGTGTATACATTTCCTTTTTAAGAAAGTTCTCAAACAGCCACTGGACCTACAATTATGATAACAACAGGCAGGTATTATTATATTTTCCTTTTCAAAAGATAGAATAAAGCAAAATCCACAGAGAATTTTCTCTGTGGATTTTAAAAAAAAACATATATAATTGAAGTGATTGAAGGCAAAAATAACCTAAGGCGTCAAGTATGAAATATGAATATTACCGCCTGATAATCTAAAGTTTTGGGTATAACGACAACGTATCCTGAACGTATCCCCGGGATTAAAAAAATTGATACTGGATAGATTATGATTCAGGCCTAAAGTACGTTCGCCATGTCCTGTAGAGATTCCGGAGAGCGTTGTAAGAGCAGGCAACACTTTCTGAATATAAGAATTTGCCGTTCCTGCAGTTTGTCCATTACCATTTAGGCTGAGGTCATAAGTAACATAGGGTACAATATTGTAAAAACCAGGTTTAACTACCGTGAATAATCCTGTGTTTGTATTGTAAGTAAGATAAGCGTTATCTATTTTATTACTCACATTAAAAATATAGGTTTGTGAATAATTTTCATGGGTATTTACCGGAGTGGTATGTGTGCCTGTATAGCTTCCGCTGTTGGGACTGATATCTGTTTTGTTCCCTACAAAAACTACTTTCAGAAAGTTTTCCGATTCTATTGTTTTCCATACAGGAGCATTGCCGGTTCCGTTTGACATTAAAAATTCTCCTCTGTTACCGGAATTTCCTTTTGTATTGGCACTTCCGCCTACATTAAGATCTTTTACGACCTGAAGAGAACCATTGACATGTAAAGAATGTTGAGGAGTGAGAGTATGTATTCCTACTTGTGCGTTTATAATTTTGAACATAACAAATAGTGCCATATACAATAGCTTTTTTTTCATCTTACGTTGTTTTTTTATCGAATAATTCTAGGCAAATATAATTTTTTTCAGATACCTTGTCTTTTTGACAGATACTAAAAATATTAATCTATGGATGGTTATAGACGATAATCTTTCAACTATGACTTTTGCATGTAGGTCATATTCATTTTATGGATGAAAATCTTCAAATTTTAAATAGGATTGTTAATTTTTGTTTAAATTGATTTTTTTTGAATAATTGAATATAAGATATTGTTGTTGAGTTTGTTCTGATGGGTTTTATTAATGCTTTAATTGTGAAATAAGGGCGCTTTTTGAAGAATAATTTCAACAGTTTAAAACTTCATTCCCACTCCTGCAGAAATCCTTCCTCCATCCGAACCATAGAAGTAATTCAGCCTTGCAGACATCATTTCAACAATGCTCAGCCATAAACCGGCCCCTGCAGATTGATGCCACTTTCTTGAATTTTCACCATCATTCCATACACGTCCCACATCATACCCAACAAGAATTCCCAGATTAGCGGGAGCAATATTGTTTCTTATTCTTCCAAAGTCCCAACGGATCTCAGAGTTGTTGATAAAATAAGACCTTCCCGAAAAACGTTCATTTCTGAATGCTCTCATTCCATTGTTTCCTCCTATAGCAGCAGCCTGGTAGAATTCAAAATTGTTATTATTGATCCACATGGCATTACTGGAATTGGCAAATACAAAGATTCCCTTTTTATCAATTCGGTGATCAATAGCCAGTTTTCCTTTCAGCGTAAGGAAATTTGTGTTAAAATCAGAAAGAGTAGCCTTCCAGTCAGCATTCACCATAAGCTCTAGCCCCAAGGTTGGAAAAGCCACATTGTCAGCATTCTTATAACCAAAAGTATAGTTAGCGCCTACAAATTGCTGGCTGTTGAAAACTTCAGGCTTCACGTCCGGAGATTGATTGATGAATCGCCCGTCTTTTCTCTGAACTTTATTGTCTTCAAAAGTAAGCTGAATCTGGTTACTAAGATTTGTCCAGCTTTTTTTCACGATAGAAGGTGAAAAGTTGAACTTGGAAATTCTTGCTCTGTTGTATTCTCTCTCTGTATCTTCTTTGTCATAAGCACTTTCATTGGAAAGACCGAAGAAATTCTGTGAAAATCTTGGAGTAGTATAAAACGCATCCAGATTGAGATCCCATCCGCCAATTGCCTTTTTGAAAACACCTTTATAGGTAAGACTGAATCCTGCCGTTGCGGTATAAAAATTGGCTTTTAAGCTGTGCTTCTGAGTAAAAGGATCGCGAATGAAATTATTCACCGTATAATTAGCCAAAACACCTACAATAACGCCATCATCCGGGTTGTAATCCAAGTTCGGATAGCCCGCTACTGAATTATATTTCGGATGCTTATAATTATAACTGTTGATGTCATAATCGTTGGTAATATTTTTTGTCGCATTATGGGTGTTGTATGTATTCTTTTGAGATTCGAAATCATAGATTTTTACTTTTCTTCCGTCTGCTACATTGTATACATCATGATTGTATCCTCCAATCAGTCTGATATTCATTTTAGGTCTTCCTTTGCCCACCACTTCGTAAATATCATCATCTTCCAGGCCATAAATCCATAGTTCTTTTGTTTTTGAATCATGATAGGTTTTTTCAAAAACCAACTCATTCTTGTCTTTATTCTTACCTAATTTATATTGCTGTACTAATACTGAATGACCATTTTTGGTAATCACAAACTTATCAGGGTTTACAGTTCCTGCCAAAGGAACTTTTACCTGAAGAACATCATAGTACTGAGAAGCATAAGTCTGAAGCTTGGTTTTTCGTATTTTCAGTTTTCTCTGAATATCGGCAATGGTTTCGTCCTGTACCTCTTTCGGTAGATTATGGAAGGCATCATCAATGTCTGTATCCGTAAGATGTTCCTGAATATATTTTGCCTGAGCTTCCCATTCTTCTTGAGTAGAGGATTTTAAAAAGACAAGATCCATCGGATAAGGTTCCATAGCCAGCCATTTTACACTGCTGATATCTTCTGTAAAGGTTTTCATATGGCGAATAGCCGGTACATTCATGATCAGTTTGAATGCAGCACCGTCATATTTACTGAAAGCCTGATCTCTGTCTTTTGGAATCGGTTTGTAAACTACTTTATCGCCTACTTCATATTCTGCCCATTTCCACTGATCAGAATGTCTGTCCCAATCCCCAATCAACATATCAAATAATCGTGCTCTGATATAAGATTCCCGGTCAACAGAATATTTATAGCTTTTTGTAAGGTTTTTTAAAACGTCATCCGTAGAGACAATATCTTTAGCATTATTAAGGTAAGCCAGGGTTTTCGGATCCGAAGAAAAACGTTCTTCAATCATATACATTTCATCCCCATAGTCTTCATTATATCTTCCTAAAGCCTGTTGTTTAGGAATGTAATAAAGTTTGGGATTACTGTGTAAAATATTCAGTTTTTCTGACATGTTACCAATCGTAAACGGAGTGAACGGATGATTGGTGGTATAAAAATCCAATAAGAATTTCTCAGGAAATGTATCCGCAAGCTCTTCTCCCAATGTACTTTTCTGGAAAGCCATATTATTAAGGAAGCGAATTGCACTTTTTTTCACCCCACGCATTACAAATTCCTGACCGTCCTGCGCTTTCAGCCTTAAACTGTTGGACTGGTTTCCTCCTCCTTCTCTGAAAGGTTTATACCCGCCGTTCAGTTCCGAAAGATTAGCTGTAGGAGCTTCAATAGGAATACCATAATATTTTCTGTAATGATCTCCCCAAAGCCATCGATAGAATTTTCTTTTTTCAGTAAGAGCTACCGGATAAATGGTTGAAGAAATAGTTGGTGGAAAACTATTAGGAAAATTATTTACAAACACATCCGGTTTTGAAATTACGGAAATATGAGTAAGTTTTTTGGTCTGATTATCTTTTGTGGAAAAGTATTCCACATCTGTGCTTTGGTCTTTTCTGATATTCAGCACAGCAAAGCCGCTTCCTCCATATGAGAAATCAGTATGCTCTACAATAGTGGATGGATCCACTTTTGAACCGGCTCCACTGATGATCTGTCTTAAATTTTCATCTTCATGGTATTGAAGATTATGATCATGTCCTGAAACGAATATAATATTTTCTTTATCCTGAACAATACTTTTCAGTCTGTTGGCAAGATCTGCATAATGCTGGTTGTTGAGATCAGCAGGGCTTGCTCCTGAAGAACTTCTCAAAATGTTCACCGCACTTGCGATAACCGGTAAAGGGACTTTACTATTGAACGGATAAAGATGCGATTTTGCAGCAGTGAACCCCGCATGAGTTCCACTACTGATAATAGGATGATGAAGAGCTACAATAATTCTTTTTCCCTGATTTTTAATGATGAGGTCTTTGAACTCAGTAAAAAAATCTTCACGGGTTTTTATATTACAGTTTTTGTTGATTCCCGGATGATTGTCCCAGTTGGTAATGACCCATTCCGAATCAATAGCAATTAATTTAATGTCTTTGGAAATAGTAATGTCATCAATAGGACAGCCATTTTTGGGTAGAAAAGCTTTTTTATCGTCAAGATATTTTTTAACAAGGCTTTCCTGGCTATTGAGACCATCCAGTCCGTTATACCAATCATGATTTCCGGGAATAACCAAAGTTTTTCCTTTGAAATTTTTGGTAATGGACAGCTGGTTTTCCAGTTTTTGCTTTGCAGATGCATAATCTTTGTCAGATTTTTCCGGCATTCCACTAGGGTAGATATTATCTCCCAAAAAGATCAGCATAGAATTGCTGTCTGCCGAATCCAGTTTACTTTTCAGTAAATTTAGCGTTTTTTGAGCCTGAGGTTCATCTGCATTTCCGGCATCTCCAATCAGAAAAAGTTTAAAATCGTTTTCAGATTTTATGTCAGAATCTTTTACTTCATATAAGTTTTTGCCCTTTTGTACGTTATATGTAGCGCAGGAATAAAGCACTCCGGCGGACATTACTGTTCTCAGAACAATAGAAGTATTTTTTAGATGAGTTTTAAAGGATAAATTCATAAATTTACATTAACAAAAATTCAGGAATGAGCATTCTACACAAAGCTAAAAATTATGTTGAAATCTTATTCAAAGATAAGTTATCTTCAGTATATTTTTATCATAATTTTATTCATACTGCCTACACTGTCAATAAGGCAGAGGAAATCATGAAAAATACGCCTGTTTCAGAAGAGGATCAGGAAAAGGTGCTTGTAGCCTTATGGTTCCATGACACCGGTTATATAGAGTGTGCGCAGAACCACGAAGAGAAAGGAGTAGAAGTGATGAGGGAATTTTTACAAAAAGAGAATTATCCTGAAGGCTATATCCAGGATGTTGAAAAGCTTATTCTTGCGACTAAAATTACCTATGTTCCTCAGACTTTGCTGGAGAAAATTGTAAAAGATGCAGATTTCAGTCATTTTGCAGGTCATGATTACAATGATATTTCTGATGCTCTGAGAAAAGAATGGGAACTTACCAATTTCAGATGTTTTTCCAATGATGAATGGAATGCCGGCAATCTGGATATGCTGAAAAATAAGCACACCTTTTATACGGATTACGCCAAAGAAAACTGGGAACCTCTGAAAAAGAAAAATATCAAAAAGATAGAAAAAAAGTTAAGCAAAGAAAAAGAGGAGGATAAAAAAGACAATTCTGAAGGGAAGAAAGATAAAGAAAAATCAGACAGAAGTGTAGATACTTTATTCAGAGTTACGCTGAACAACCATACCCGATTGAGCGATATTGCAGACAGCAAAGCCAATATTCTGCTTTCTGTAAACGCAATCATCATTTCGGTTTGTCTTTCTGTACTGGTTCCAAAGCTGGATGCACCGAAAAACTCCCATTTGATTCTTCCAAGCTTTATATTATTGCTGTCAAGTGTTCTTACGATTATATTTGCGATTCTTTCTACAAAACCGAATGTCACCAAAACGACCTTTACGGCACAGGATATTGTTAACAGAAAAGTAAACCTACTGTTCTTCGGAAATTTTCAACAGATGATATTTGATGATTATCACAATGCGATGAAAGATCTGATCAAAGACAGAGATTATATCTACGATTCGATGGTGAAGGATCTTTACTATCTGGGAAAAGTTCTTGAAAGAAAGTATAAGCTTTTATCCATCACGTATAAGATCTTTATGGCCGGAATTATTATTTCCGTGTTGTCTTTTGGAGCAGCTTTTCTGAGTCTTTAAACGGATAAAAATTAAATTACAGATTCATTCTGGCAGATTGAAACTCTCAACGCAAGCAATCCTGTAATCCCCTGAAGGTCTTCTACTTTTAGGAATTCGATGTCATGCTGCAGAATTTTTTTCTTTTGCAGCTTGGAGATATAATCGAGGTATTCTTTCTGGTTTTCCATTCCAAAATAAACGATAGTAATTTTTCCCGGGGCCGTTATTCTTTCCTGAGAATCTTTGATATGGGCTTTATCCAAGCGCTTTTTGATGATCTCATAATAGGAATTGTAAGCGCCGTCTACATCAAACCTTTTTTCGTCCATTCTGAAACGGATGTCTATCTTTTCATTATAAACGAAGATCAGGGAAGCAATATCCAGCTGAATAGGAAGATTCATTTTAAAAGACTGAAATTCCACCTCTATTTTGCAGATGGTTTTCAGCTGCCAGTATCGGAGTTTATGAACTACTTTTGCGGTGTAATGCAAATCTGGGGCAATCGACTGACCGATGTAGAGATTGTGTTCCACACCGTCAGATTTGAATCTTTCATAATAATGCGGAAAAATTTCCTGAGCTTTAACCTGGCTTTCATCCAACATATCTGCAAATTTTCTGTTGAGAAGCGTGATAGAGTCATCCAGATTTTTTCTATGACTATAAAACAGATCTGTTTGAGGCAGAAGCTGTGAGAAATATTCTTTTATCTTGGTTTTAGTGTCTCTAGAAGTTCTTACCTCCAGTTTTCCCTGCAGAAAAGGATGAATTTCGTCCCGTAAGAGTCTTTGAAAACGCTGCTCGGTATCGGCTTTAATCTCATTGTTCAGTTCGTTTTCAAAAACATCCAGAGCCAGCTGAAACTTCTCGGAATCTGAGTTGGTAAGTGTTAAAATATTGTTCAGTGCTTCAATCTGGTGATTAAGATCTTTAAGCATCAGATTGAAACGCTTCTCTGAAGAAGAACGGATGTCTGATACTCCAAATAGCGGAGTAAGATTTTTAAAAGAGATTTGCTTTAAAGTGTGTATTTTTCTCCCAAGAGATGCAGTAAAATATTTTTCAGCTTCATTTCTGAACTTCCATACCACACTGTCGTGAATGGTGGTATATTCACGTTGTATGATCGCTTCAATCTGATAATTTTTTTCAAAATAAAATCTACTGAGCGAGAAAAGAATCATATCGGTAAAAAACTCCATTTTTTTGAGCTTTAAACCATTGAAACTGCCTGCAATAGGAGAAGTGAATTCCATAATAGCAAGAAGCTCATTATCTTTCATGATAGGAATTACCATGAAGCTGTTGACATTATTATCTTTTAAAATACTGAAAGAAGGAAGCTTTTTAACATTCTCATCAAGATTGTTCACATTGGAAACCACAATGGACTTTGAATTGTGGCTCAAATTGTTGAATGTTGTCTTTCTGGTTTCCTCATCAAATGTATTGATCCAGAAATCGAGAATATGATTGGTAAGAAGACTTTCGTAAATAGGGAGCTTATCCAGTTTCTGCTCTTTTTTGTTGAACGTCATCAAACCGAAATTGAGTTCAGGAACGTCAAAATAAGATTTGAAAATTTCTGTCAGATTTTCGTTCGGATTAAGATTTTCAGGATCAATCTCTATCATGCTTGATTTGAGATCAGACAGGGCGACTTCAGAAGTGCAGTCTACCAGTGAAATAATGGTAAAACCTTTTAGAATCCATGATTCCGAAGGGAAATATTTTTTCCACAGTTTAAAGTCATCCAGATTTTCCAGAAGCATATCCAGCACATCATTCTCCGGAATTTTAGCTTCCTCTGTAGGATAAATTTCAGTAAAATCTGAATTTACTGTAATTTTATAATGCTTCATGATCCCCTGTTTGTTCGGGATGTCATAATAAAGCGGAATTGTACTTTTGATATCTTTTTTAAAATAACTCTGAAGAATGATACAACAGCAGAAAACATAAAATTCATTGTCACTGATGTTTCTCAACTCTATTTCAAAGTCTTTTCCGGCATCTTTCAGAATATCTTTAAACCTTTCAGTATAGTTGAAGGTGAGGTTGGACAGAGGAATACTGGCTGCTTTTATTTCATTCTTTGTAAGCCCGATTGGGAAAAGATCAGCAAGAAGAAGTCTGATGAGGTCTTCATTTTTTTCTAAGAGACTGGTATCCTGAAATCCTTCTTTAAACTCTTTAAAATTTCGGGTACTCTCTATCAAAGACTCAGCATAGCTGACTCTGTACTCCAGGCGGTCGTTGTAGCGGATATGTTCCAGCACATCCAAATATTTTTTGAATGATATAAAAACCTGAAAAGGAGAGTCTTTTTTATAAAGATTGGCCAAAAGCTGAAATTTAGAGTAAAGTTATGAAAAATGCAGAATATTGATAGGATAGAAATTTTATTTTATTGTATAAAATTTACAGATATTCTGAAACATTTTACAGTGTATTTTACGATTTGTTGCAGTCTTTTACCATGAAGTATTTTTGTATTACCGATTAATAAATTCCACCGCTTTTTGAACAAGCGGATCATCTCCTTTACGTAGTGATTCTAAAGTGGGATTAGTCTGAATATCAATGGAAACTCCTGCTCTCTGAGATTCTTTTCCATTCGGATAACTGATCCCCAATCCGCTTATAGAAGTACTCATAGAACCTGGAAGATCTATTGAGGAAACATTTCCATCGGTACCAGCAGTTTGAGAGCCAATAATGACAGATTTGGGAGACGTTTGTAAGGCCATCGCAAGAAATTCTGATGCGCTTTGTGTGTATTCATCCACTAAAATAGCGACTTTCCCTTGGTAATAATTGGTGTTTTTTTTTCCTATTTTGGCTTGTTCTGTAGTTTTGAATATTCCAGGATATTGTAATGAGGTGGCTTTTATTTGTGCAAATTGTTTTGCTTCAGGGAAGAAATATTCTGAAATGACAGAAGTTGTAAATGCTTTAGGATAGCATCGGAGATCAATGATAATTCCTTTCTTGTTCTTGAATTTTTTTATGACAGTTTCCATCTCTTTTTCTGTGATGACAGCAGAGCAAATATAGCCAACGTTCTGATCTATTTCTTTATAAACAGGAATTGTATTTTCTTCCAGAAAAGTCTCATTAGGAACCGTTTTTATCGAAACTGTTGCAGTTTTTCCGTTAGCTTTTTTTAGAGTAAATGTGGTAAAGTCGTTGTTGGTTTTCAGGATGTAATCATTTACATACCGAAGAAGTGATGCATTGTTGGATGCTGGGATATATTTTGCTTTCTCTTTTAGAAGATCACCGACTTTTTTGTGGTCTATTTCTGTAATGATATCTCCAACGGAAAGATCTACTGAGGTTTTCTTGGTATCGATGTAAGTGACGGCCAGCTGACCTTCAATAAATCTTGTTGATATAGGAGCAGTATTAAAGCCATAAAATTCATCAACAATATCTCCAAAAGTATAGATGCCGGCATGAGAATCATTGATCTCTTTTGTTAATTCCAATACGGCAAGTTTATAAGTGAGTTCATCATTGGTATGAATAAGCTTTGGGATGTATTCTTTCAAAACAGTATCCCAGTCTTTTCCGATAAGATCTTTATAAGGGAAGAAATAATTAATGCAGTTCCAGTAACGGAACAAAGAAAGAAGTTTCATTCCATCGTCATCCCACTTCATTCGTGGATATGATTCTTCATTTTTAAAGATGGGATTTCCTTCACCAGGAACAAAATCGATATAATGATTTTCTTTATTAACCGTTTTTAGGCCGCTTCCGAAAGATGTACTCCAGCTGTACAGTAAGCAGTCAAAATGGTTTGAATTGATATTGGGAAGGAAACGGAATAGTTCATAATCCCACTTAATTTCACCTTTTGAAATGAATGGACTGTGATATTTTATGTATCCCCATGTTTTTCCCAGTTGATACAAATTAGAGATTTGTCTGCTGTTGAGACTATCGATTCTAAACTGGGAATCTACAAAGAATTCATCGGGAGATTGAGAAAGGTCATCGGGAAATATTTCTTCTACGTTTTTACCATCAATATAAACCTTAAAGCTGTCGAACCATACTTTTCCTTTTCCCTTAAGAAAACCTCCGATCATAAAATTTCCTGAATTACGATTGAATGGAAGTCTTAGTGTATATTTTTTCCAGTCTGCTGTTCCTGGCACGCTTTCTTTTTTTATATCATTTGAATGAAGAATATCTTCCCGACCTTCTCCTAATGTAATGAATAAACCGGCGTTATCTGCCTTCTCTGTTTTAACATAGCCCTCAAGTGTTATTTCTTTTCCTCTGTATTTGTTAAACAGTACGTAAGCTATTCCTCCTTGGGCTGGCATTTTTTCTGACTGAATCAGGACTGATTTTTTTCCGGATTGAAATAGTTCTGAAGACATTTGTTCGGTATTGTTTCCCCAGGAAAACCACCCATCTGGTAGTTTGCTGTTTTGGCTATTAGATTCAAACCCGAAGTTGTAATCGATATTATTTTGAGATTTGCAGCTAAAGCAAATTAAAGCGAAAAAGAAGATGAGAGAAAATTTTTTGAGAAGAGGGGAGGTCATTAGTTTTTTAGTTTGAAATAAGATCGGATAAGTGAAGGTTTTATTGTATTTAAATATATCAAAATTTCCATTTGGAATTTGTTTTTATTGAGCTTTTATCATCAAAGACATTGAAAAAAGATATTTATTCATCATAAAAAAACCTTTCAGATTATCTGAAAGGTTTTTAGTATCGTGTGGATAACTTTTTACAATCCGAACATTCCTGCAAATGTATCTGGGAAAACTCCCAGGATAATAATAGCTGCAATTACAACTACACCAACAATGTTATAAGTAAGAGTTACCTTTTCTGAAGACTTGAATGTTGATTCTTTAAAGAAGAACATCGCGATGATCAATCTTAAATAGTAAGCGATAGATAGGGCAGAACCTAAAACCGCTACCAATACTAAGAAAGCCGCTCCGTTCATTGCCTGAGAGAATAAAGCAAATTTCCCCATGAACCCAGCTGTTAAAGGAACTCCTGCCATTGATAGCATAGAGATCGCCGCTGTAGTTGCTAATAAAGGTTCTGTTTTTGCCAATCCTTTGAAGGCTCCGAAAGAGGTTTCTCTCTTTAATTTCTCTACCCAGATCAGGCACATGAAAACACCTACTGTAGATAAAGAATAAGCAAATAAATAAAACGCTAGGTTATACGTTGAAAGGTTTGTCATTCCGAAGAATACCAATCCGATATATCCTGCATGAGATACTGAAGAGTAAGCCAACATTCTTTTTGCATTTGTCTGAGCAAGACCCATAACGTTCGCCAAAAGTAAAGTAATAATTAAAAATACTCCTAAAACATTAATCCATTCGTGAGTAACTCCAGCGAAACCGATTGTCATTAATCTGAACAATGCGAAGAACCCTGAAATTTTTACTACACTTGCCATAAAAGCAGTGATTAATGAAGGAGAACCTGCGTATACATCAGGGCTCCACATGTGGAAAGGTGCTAATGCTACTTTGAATGCCAATGCACAAAGGATTAGTAATACTCCTAAGATGAACATTACATTCGAAGCATTTGCCACTCCAAAATCATGGATTTTATAAAGATCGAAACTTCCTGCACTTCCATAGATGAACGCGATACCGAACAGTAAGAAACCTGTTGCGAATGCACCCATTAGGAAATATTTGATTGAAGCCTCGTTGGATCTCAAATCAGTTTTGTTGGCTCCTGCCATTACATATAAAGGAATAGAAAGGATCTCAACCCCTAAGAACATCGTTACTAAGTTTTGATATCCGAAAAGGATGATCCCTCCGCATAATGCAAATAGCATCAATGCATATAATTCTGACTGGTGGCTTCTGTGGTTGCTGAAAGCAAAACCACCCAGGAAGAATAACAATAAAGTTGTTACGATTGATATTTTAGTGAATAATGCAGTATTTGCACTGTATTCGTACATATGCTTGTAATGGTCGAAGAACGCACATTCTGGCATAAAACTTACATACAATGCGATGATTAATCCCAAAATCCCAATGTATCTTGCGAATTTTCCTTGTTCAAAAACTCCCGAAAATAACGCAATAACTGCCGTTAGGAAAACAATAATTAAAACACTCATTTTTTAAAATATCAAATTAACTTACCATTGATTGGTAGATAAACTTCACTGAACTACTCACCATATCGATCACCGGTTGTGGGAAAATACCTAGTAAGATCACAAAAACCGCTAAACTTGCCAATACAGAAAATTCTACACCTGATAAATCTTTTGCTGTACTTAGAACGGCCTCATCACCTTCTCCAAACATTGCTTTTCCGTAGAATCTCAATAAATATACCGCACAAAGAATTACCGTAAGACCAGCAATTACTGCTGCTGTTCCGTTGAAGTCATATACCGATTTCAACAAAATAAATTCCCCGATGAATCCATTTGTTAATGGAACTCCCATTGAACCTAATATAATAATCAAGAATAACACTGCAAATTTAGGCGCTACTTTAGCTAAACCACCCATTTGTCTGATGTCTCTTGATTTGAATCTCTTATATAGAATATCACAACAGTAGAATAATCCTACAACGTTGATACCGTGAGCAAAAGTCTGTACCAAAGCTCCTTCAGCACCTTCTACATTGAAAGTTCCTCTTAAAGTAACGACTGCAGATGCGAAGATACCTGCCACCATCAATCCTACGTGAGAGAAAGATGAATAGGCAATGATTCTTTTCATATCAGTCTGGATGATCGCGATCAATGCACCGTGAACAATTCCTACGATAGCAAGGATGATTACGATCTGTCCTGAAATTCCTGCAATGGGAAGCGGAGTGATTGGTAATAGATAACGCATTACACCATACACTGCCATTTTCAGCATGATCCCTGATAATAACATGGATCCTTGAGTAGGAGAGTAGGTATAAGTATCAGGCTGCCATGTGTGGAAAGGAAATACCGGTAACTTCACTGCAAAAGCAAAGAAGATGAACCAGAATACCACAGTCTGCTGTACTTCGTTTAGTTGCGCATTATATAAATCTGTTAAGGCGAATGATGCAGAGTGGTTGTACACATAGATCAATCCGGCTAACATAAATAATGAACCAACGAATGTATATACGAAGAATTTCGTAGTGAATTCGAACCTTTTATTTTCTTGTCCCCAAAGTCCGGCAATAAACCAAATTGGAATCAATGTTACTTCCCAGAAAATGTAGAACAACAATCCGTCTAAAGAAGTAAATACTCCTACAAGACCAAACTGCATCAACAGAATTAGCCCATAGAAGGTATTTCTGTAGTTTACATTTTCGTTGAAAGAAGATAAAATGATGATTGGTGCCAGAATGTTGGTCAATATCAAAAGAAGCATACTCATTCCGTCAACGCCGAAATGAAGTGAACTTTTAATGAATTGAGACCAAGGGTAAGTGATTTCGTACTGCAACTTACTATCTACCGTCGGTCCAAAATTGAAATCCGAAAGCATGTAGAAGGTAAGAAGCATTTGTACCAATGCAATCCCAAGCGCCAAATATTTGCTGGAACTATTCTTCCAGGCAAAAACTAATCCCGAACCTACTAGAGGTAAAAGTAATAATGTTAATAACAAACAAGACATTATTATTGTAATAAAAAGTTAACAATTAATATAATTCCCACAGCTAAAGACATGATAAGAATATACGTCTCTACATTTCCGTTCTGTACACGCTTCATAGCTTTTCCGCTGTCTTCAGCACCATCCCCTACAAAGTTTACAAAACGGTCTAAGATACCCTTATCAAACATCTTTCCTCCGCGTCCTAATCCTTCAACAGTTTTTACAATCAATGCGTTGTAAAGTTCGTCTACATATAATTTTTTAGCAGAAAGCTTTTCCCATCCGGTATAGTTTTCTTCTGCAACCGCCATTTTTTTCTTTTTCACGTAGGTATTTCTTACGATAAACCAAACAGAGAAGAACATTAAGATGGTTGCTGCTAATAAGATCATTTCAGTATTGAAAGGTACTCCTGAAAGAGTAGCTTCCATTTGGCTGAAGCTTTGTTCCGTAAGAACTGGCTTTAACCATTCCATCAGTTTAGCATAGTGCCCGTGACCGATGAAGTGTGGCAAGTTGATTAAACCTCCAAGTACAGAAAGAATAGCCAATACGATCAACGGTAATGTCATATTAGATGGGCTTTCGTGTAAGTGGTGTTTTTGCTCTTCAGTACCTCTGAATTCTCCGTGGAAAGTCAGATAATACAGTCTGAACATATACGTTGCAGTCATTGCCGCTAAAACAAATAAGATTACCCAATAGATTGGATTTTTAGCGAAAGCTGCTACTAAAATTTCGTCTTTAGAGATCATCCCTGAAAGTAAAGGGAAACCTGAGATGGCTAATGTTCCGATAAGGAATGTAGCGTGCGTAAGAGGAATATATTTTTTTAGACCTCCCATGAAACGCATATCCTGCTCGTTGCTCATAGCGTGGATTACAGAACCTGCTCCTAAGAATAATAAAGCTTTGAAGAAAGCGTGTGTCATTACGTGGAACATTGCTGTTGTATAAGCACCAAGACCTAAAGCGATGAACATAAATCCAAGCTGTGAAACGGTAGAGTATGCCAATACTTTTTTGATGTCGTTCTGACGTAATGCATAGAATCCTGCTAAAGCTGCAGTTAAGAATCCTATGAATAAAATTCCACCCTGTACGGTTGGAGCTAAAGTAAATAAGAAGTTGGATCTTACTACCAAATAGATCCCCGCTGTTACCATCGTTGCCGCGTGGATTAACGCTGATACAGGAGTTGGTCCTGCCATCGCATCCGGTAACCATGTATATAAAGGAACCTGAGCAGATTTACCGGTAGCACCGATGAATAAACTCGCTGTGATAAAGATGATCACTGTTCCGTCTAATTCAAATTTTGAAGCATTCTCTGCTACTGAAAGATAATCTACAGCATTGGTTTGAGAAGCAATCATAAAGATACCAATCAATAATGCAAGGTCACCAATTCTGTTCATGATGAAAGCTTTTCTTGCTGCTTTACCATATTCTTCGTTGGTATACCAGAATCCGATCAATAGATAAGAACAAAGACCTACACCTTCCCATCCGATGAACAGGATCAGGTAGTTGCTTCCCATTACTAAAAGTAACATGGAGAAGATGAAAAGATTCAGGTAAGTAAAAAACTTGTAGAATCCTTTGTCATGACTCATATATCCGATAGAGTATAAGTGGATCAGTGAACCGATACCCGTAATGATCATCACCATCATTAATGAAAGCTGATCAATCTGGAATCCAAAATTAATTTGTACTCCATTTACTCTAAACCATTCAAAAGCTTTTACGATTACAGGCTGACTTTCAGAATTGAAATTCATGAAAATACTTACAGCGATACAGAATGATCCGAAAACCATTGCCGTTGCTAAAGAACCTACCAAAATTTTTGGAAGATTTTTCCCGAATAAACCGTTAATAAGAAACCCTAAAAGTGGTAAAAGTACTATTGCATATACTAAATTCTCCATTCTTATCCTCTTAATTTATTAAATATACTCACATCAACAGAACGGGTGTTTCTATATAGCATAGCAATAATTGCCAAACCTACCGCTACTTCAGCAGCAGCTACCACCATAATGAAGAAAACCAAAAGCTGTCCGTCGCCGTTGCCTTTATACGCTGAAAAAGCTGCCAATAAAAGGTTTACAGAATTCAGCATAAGCTCTACACAGCCCAGAATCACAATAGCATTTTTTCTAAGCAATACTCCCATTACTCCCAAACAGAACAATACTGATGAAAGGATGATGAAGTATTCCAAAGGGACGCTTTGTATAAATGTATTTACTTCTCCCATAATTTTATAAATCTTTTTTACCGATTAATACCGCGCCTACAATACCTGCCAAAATTAGGATGGAAGCAAGCTCAAACGGTAAAACATATTCATTAAACAATAGTTTACCCAGATTTTTCGTAAGACCGATACTTCTGTCTACATTTTCAACAACAATATGATTGTCCTGTACACCTCTGAAAACCCCTAGTACTCCTACTAAAAGAAGACCTGCTGTAAAAACTCCAATAAATTTTAAAGTATTGTTCTTCTTACTTTCGTCTCCTTTATTAAGGTTAAGCATCATTAAGATATAAAGGAAAAGTACCATGATAGCACCTGCGTACACTATAATCTGGATAATTGCAAGGAACTGTGCATTCAGAAGGATGTACATTCCGGCAATTGAAAACATCGTAACAATTAATGACAAAATAGCATATAAAGGATTTCTTGCAAATACGAAGTAAACCGCACTTGCCACTGCTAAAAACGCCACCAAGAAAAATAAAAACTGATCCATTATTTTACCGCATTTTTTTGTTTCTCGGATTGTCTTGTGGTGATATCAATCCTTTCATTTATTTTTTCAACTAGTTTATCTTTTCCGTAAATGAAAGAACCTCTGTTTGTTTCCACGTCTACCAATCTGTCGGTAAGATAGATGGCAGATTTAGGACAGGCTTCTTCACACATTCCGCAGAAAATACATCTCAGCATATTGATTTCATATACTGAAGCATACTTTTCTTCTCTGTAAAGACCTTTTTCTTCTTTAGTTCTTTCAGCAGCAGTCATCGTGATGGCTTCTGCAGGACAAGCTACCGCACAAAGTCCACAAGCGGTACATCTTTCTCTGCCTTCTTCGTCTCTTTTCAAAACGTGCTGGCCTCTCCAGATGGTAGCTCTTGGTTTCTGTACTTCCGGATACGAATATACTGCGGGAGCACCCTTTATCACGGTTCTTACAGCATGCTTAAATGTAATCCCCATTCCTGTAAAGATCGCAGGAAGGTAGATTTTTTCAGCAAGGGTCATTTCTTTGTTGGAAACAACTTTTGATCTGTTTGTAAGTTTCATTTAATTATAGATATTAGATGTTAGACACCAGATTTTAGACTAATCTTGTCTGTTATCTTAATTATTTAATATTGGTGATTGAATATGATACGCTAAAGATAAAACTTTGATTTCATTCTCAAATTTTCAAATCAGCACATTTTCAAATTTTCTTAGTTCGCAAATGCTAAAATTACAGCTCCTGTAATCAATAGATTTACTAATGCCATCGGGATCAATGTTTTCCATCCTAAGTGCATTAACTGATCATATCTGAATCTTGGAAGCGTCCATCTGATCCACATGAAGATCAAAATTCCGATTATTGTTTTTGTAAGGAATGCACCAATACTGATGATTCCCGCAATATTTTCACCCCAGTGTTCTGTTGCCCATTCAATACCAGGATAGTTGTACCCTCCAAAGAAAAGAACAACCATAAAAGCATTGGAGATGAACATGTTCACATATTCTCCGAACATATACAATCCTAACTTCATGGAAGAGTATTCTGTAGAATATCCTGTTACCAATTCAGATTCACACTCAGGTAAATCGAACGGGTGTCTGTTGGTTTCTGCCAAAGCAGCCACAAAGAAAACAAGGAAGGCGATCGGCTGGTAGAAAATATTCCAGTTGAAACCGGAACCCCAAGGAATAACGCCCCATAATTTTCCGGTAGTCTGACTTTCAGTAATTTCTTTTAAGTCTAAGCTTCCTGTCATCATAATGATAGAAAGAAGTGCTAATCCCATTGCCAATTCATAAGAAATCATCTGAGAAGAAGCACGGATAGCACCTAGTAATGAATATTTGTTGTTAGAAGCCCAACCTCCGATCATAATTCCGTATACACCAATGGAAGCCATTCCGATGATGAAAAGTACTCCAACGTCAATATTGGCAACCTGAAGATCAAAAGAAGTACCTGCAATATTTAAACTTTTACCCCAAGGAATAACCGCCCCTGTGATTAATGAAATAAACATTACTAATGCTGGTCCCAATACGAAAAGGAATTTTTCAGCATTGGCAGGTGTAAAGTCTTCTTTGAAGAAGAATTTTCCACCATCAGCAAGAGGCTGCAGTAGTCCGAAAGGTCCTGCTCTGTTAGGACCAATTCTGTCCTGCATGATAGAGGCAACTTTTCTTTCTGCCCAAGTAGAGTAGGCTGCAATCGTTAGTGATAGCAGGAAAAGTGCTAATACAAGTATAAGTTTAAATGTAAGTAAATCCATTTTTTATTGTAAAGATTTTTAGATGTGAGATGTCAGAAACGAGATTAAGTCGGATGTCTTGTGTCTGAAATCTAATTGTCTTTATTAAAATTATTTTTCGTCTTTTTCACTGATTTCCTTCGCCATCGGATTGTCTAATACTCTTAGCTCATCTTTAGGTTTTTCGTAGTGGTTCAATGAAATTACAGAGTGTCTGTCGATATGTCTAGGACCTTCTATGTTCCAGTCTGACAATGATTTTCTTTCGAAACGGCAGGTATCGCAGATGAATTCTTCTACTTCACCCCACTGGTCTTTTCTTGCAGTTACTCTTACAATTTCGTCACCTTTCATCCAAACAACAGCTTTTCCTGAACATTTATCACATTTGCAGGTAGCGTTCATTGGTTTTGTAAACCATACTCTGCTTGCAAAACGAGCTGTTCTGTCTGTTAATGCTCCTACCGGACAAACGTCGATAACGTTTCCGATGAAGTCATTGTCTAAAGCTTTATTTAAATAGGTTGAAATTTCTGCGTGATCTCCTCTGAAAAGGATACCGTGTTCTCTTGTTTCTGTAAGCTGATTTGCTGTTAATACGCATCTTGCACAAAGAATACAACGGTTCATGTTCAATTTGATGTTCGGTCCAAGATCATCTGCTTCGTAAGTATTTCTTTCGAATTCTGTTCTTGTACTCTCTACACCATGTTCATAACCTAAGTCCTGAAGATGACATTCTCCTGCCTGGTCACAGATAGGGCAGTCTAGCGGGTGATTTACCAATAAAAATTCGGTAACGGCTTTTCTTCCTTCCTGAGCTTTATCGGAAGTAAGGTTTTTTACTTCCATCCCATCCATTACATTGGTTCTGCAGCTTGCTACCAATTTCGGCATAGGACGTGGATCTGCTTCAGACCCTTTAGAAACTTCTACCAGACAAGTTCTACATCTTCCTCCACTGGTTTCCAATTTGCTGTAGTAGCACATTGCAGGAGGTACAGATTTACCACCGATTTGTCTTGCCGCTTCTAGAATAGAAGTACCAGGCAAAACTTCAGTAGTCTGTCCGTCTATAGTTATTTTGAATTTTTTAACTTCTTCGCTCATATTGTATGCTTTAAGCTTTATGCATTAAGCAATAGGCTTTGTTATTTATATTTTTTCGTATTAAATGTATATCCAATTCCTGCAAGGATCTGTCCGAAAACGAAATCCTGTTGGGCTTTGTCGGGCTTGTTATTCAATGTTGTTTTGATATCCCACATATTGATATAACCTGCTTTTCCTTCTAATCTTACCATAACATGGTCCCAAAGAACTAAGTTAAGACTGGTTCTTAAGTCGGTTCCCATACCTGCTACGTGGAAACGGTCGCTTCTTTCATTTCCAAAAAGCTTTACATTACTTTTCGGGAACATGAATCCAAGACCGGCTCCGTAAGACCATACCAAATCAACATTTTTCTTATTGATAAGGCTTTGATATCTTTCAAGACCTAGGTTTTCATAGTTAAGTCCGTCTGTATGTTCGAAAGTAAGGAACTTCTCATCTGCCAGGTTTACCTGTCCGTTTTGCACCATTCCGGCATATTCCGGATCTGAAATATGACCTTTGAAATTAACCGTTTGGTTTTGATCCATCACATATTTCATATGGTCAATTCCTAAAACTAAAGCTAAATTATCTTTAATAAAATAACCTGCTCTGAAGTTGTACTGAACCACTGTAAACCATCCCGGGTTGATATAAACAATACCAAACTTGGTAGGTCTGTCCTGTGCAGATACGTTATTCAGCTGAAAATCATAGCCATTTCCTGTGAAACGGATATCCGAGTTACTGAATGCTGCTCTGTTCCATCCAAAGAAAACGAACATCTGACCTTTTTTACTTAAAGGTTCTGGCTTTTGTTTTTTGGTAAGAACTTCTGCTTCTGTACTTCTATCTATTAAAGTATCTTTTTCTTTTTTTTGTCCGAAAACAAAACTCGACATCATTAAGCCGACAACCAACAATTTTTTCATGTTACCTATGCATTCTTTTCAACAGCCGGAATAGGATCTGCATAATGTGCCAATCCATAGTTTTGGGTCTGAGATAACTCAGGGTTTTTTACGTGCCACTCAAATTCGTCTCTGAAGTGACGGATTGCTGCTGCAACAGGCCAGGCTGCTGCATCTCCCAATGGACAGATCGTGTTTCCTTCGATTTTTCTCTGGATATCCCAAAGTAGATCGATATCTTCCATTTTTCCTTCTCCTTTTTCGATTTTTTTCAAAATCTTATACATCCATCCTGTACCTTCACGGCAAGGAGTACATTGTCCACAGCTTTCGTGGTTATAGAATCTTGCCAAAGTCATGGTGTGATCTACAATACACTGGTCTTCATCCAAAACGATGAAACCACCTGAACCCATCATGGTTCCAGTAGCAAAACCACCGTCTGCCAATGATTCATAGTTCATATATCTAGGCTCTCCGTTCACTGTTCTTAGCAATAAATTGGCAGGAACAATTGGAACAGAACTTCCTCCAGGAATACAAGCCTTTAATTTTTTTCCGTCTTTAATACCACCACAATATTCATCAGAATAGATGAATTCTTCTACAGTAATGGTCATGTCAATTTCGTATACTCCTGGTTTGTTGATGTTTCCACAAGCTGAAATCAATTTCGTACCTGTAGATCTACCTACTCCAATTTTAGCATACTCAGCACCTGTAATATCAATGATTGGAACAATTGCCGCGATAGATTCAACGTTATTTACTACCGTAGGTCTTTCCCATAGACCTTTTACAGCCGGGAATGGTGGTTTTAGTCTTGGGTTACCTCTTTTTCCTTCAAGGGATTCAAGCAATGCAGTTTCTTCACCGCAGATGTATGCTCCACCCCCTCTCTGTACATAGATTTCACAATCGAAACCAGTTCCTAAAATATTTTTACCTAAAAATCCTGCTGCTTTCGCTTCTTCAATAGCTTCTTCAAGGATATCCGGAATCCATGAATATTCTCCACGGATGTAGATATAAGAAGTATTGGAACCTAAACAGTAAGAAGAAATTAGCATCCCTTCAATCAATAAATGAGGAAGGAACTCCATCAGATATCTGTCCTTGAATGTTCCAGGCTCAGATTCATCCGCATTCACAACAAGGTGTCTTGGAACGCCTTCTGGTTTTGCCAAAAAGCTCCATTTCATTCCTGTTGGGAATCCAGCTCCACCACGACCTCTAAGTCCTGAAGCTTTTACTTCTTCAAGAATTTCGTCAGGAGTCATTTTCAAGGCTTTTTCAGCTGCTGTGTAACCTCCCTGTTTACGGTACGTTTCAAAGTAGCGAATACCTTCTATATGTGCGTCTTTAAGTAAAAGTTTTTTACTCATTGTTTATTATGCTTTTCGCTATAGGCTTTTGGCTTCTAGCTTTTTATAATTATTAAAAAAATTAACGAATTCTAAATCCAAAATGTATAATTCCGGATTCAAAATTTTTTATTAGTCTAAAGCAACCTGTCCTTCTCTACAAAGATCAAGGATTTCGTCTACTTTTTCTATTGTTAAATTTTCATGGAAGAATTTTCCTAGCTGCATCATAGGTGCATATCCACAAGCTCCAAGGCATTCAGCAGGCTTTAGCGTGAACATACCGTCTTCAGTAGTTTCTCCATCTTTAATGTTCAGTTTGGTTCTTATATGATTAAGGATTTTTTCGCTTCCACAAACCATACAAGGTCCGGTTCTGCAAACTTCCAAAACATATTTACCTACCGGCTTCATATTGAACATCGTATAGAAAGTAGCCACTTCGTATACTTCGATCGGTTGGATACTTAAGAGTTCGGCAACGTAATCCATCACAGGAACATCTAACCATCCTCCGAATTCTTTCTGTGCCAAGTGAAGTACAGGAAGAAGGGCAGACTTTTGTCTTCCTTCAGGATATCTTGCGATAATTTTGTGTACCTGTGCTAAACTTTCCGGTTTAAAAGCTATTGTTTCGCTCATTTTTTATCTAAGATTTCAGATGCCAGATTTCAGACATCAGATTTTAAATTTATATGTAAAGCGAAGAGTCTAACATCTGAAATCTGATGTCTGACCTCTTCTTTTTATGCGTCTAATTCTCCCGCAATGATATTCATACTACACATTGTTACAATGGCATCTGAAATTACAGAACCTGTAATCATTTCAGGATATGCCTGATAGTAGATGAAGCATGGTCTTCTGAAGTGAAGTCTGTAAGGGCTTCTTCCTCCGTCACTCACAAGATAGAAACCTAATTCTCCGTTTCCACCTTCTACAGCGTGATACACTTCTCCTTTCGGTACATCTGTTTCTCCCATTACGATTTTGAAATGGTAGATCAACGCTTCCATTTTCTGATATACATCTGCCTTTTCAGGAAGATAGAAATCAGGAACATCTGCGTGGAATGGTCCTTCTGGAAGGTTGTCGTATGCTTGGTTGATAATTTTAAGGGATTCCCAGATTTCCTGTTGACGAACCATGAAACGGTCGTAAGTATCTCCTGAAGTTCCTACAGGAATAATGAAGTCGAAATCTTCGTATGAGGAATAGGGCTGTGCAACTCTTACATCGTAATCTACACCTGCTGCACGTAAGTTTGGACCTGTGAAACCGTAGCTTAATGCTCTTTCTGCTGAGATTGCTCCTGCTCCAATGGTTCTGTCCATGAAAATTCTGTTTCTTTCTAATAGGGTACAGAATTCTTTGAATCTTGGTGGGAAGGTTTTTAAGAAGTCCTTCAATAACTCATGGAATTTTGGGGTGAAATCTCTTTCAAATCCTCCAATTCTTCCCATATTGGTAGTCATTCTGGCTCCGCAGATCTGCTCGTACATGTCATAAATACGTTCTCTTTCGATGAACATATAGGTAAGACCTGTAATAGCTCCTGAGTCCATCCCGGTTACCCCGTTACAGATCAAGTGATCACCGATTCTTGCCAGTTCCATTAGGATAACACGCATATAATCTACACGTTTTGGAACTTTAACTCCGATCAGCTTTTCCACTGTCATGTGCCAACCTAAGTTATTGATGGGTGCAGAACAGTAATTCATACGGTCAGTAAGGGTAGTGATCTGAGAATAGTTTCTTCTTTCAGAAATTTTCTCAAATGCTCTGTGGATGTATCCTACAGTTTGCTCTGCGTGAAGGATTCTTTCTCCGTCCATCGTTAAGATATTCTGGAAAATCCCGTGGGTAGCAGGGTGGGTAGGTCCTAGATTCAGGGTATATAATTGTCCGTCAATCTGTTCCTTACTTTCGTACTGGTTTAGTATATTAGATAATGAGTTATCTTTCATAATTTAAATGCTTTAGGCTATAGGCTATAAGCTTTAAGCTTACTGCTTATTGCATTATTTTTATCTTCCAAACATATTATCGTTCTTGTCGGTTCTTGTCCCGTCTTCAAGGCGATATTCCTTCAACATTGGGTGGTATCCCAGATCTTCCATATTCAGAATCGGTCTCAGATCAGGGTGTCCTTTAAATTTAATCCCATAAAAGTCATACGTTTCTCTTTCCATCCAGTTAGCACCGGCATATAGTTCCACAAGGGAATCTACTTCAATATTTTCTCTGGACATAAAGATTTTCAGACGTAATCTGAAATTGGCCATCATATTATGCAGGTGATATACAACTCCTATTTCTTTTTCTGGAAATTCAGGGTAATGGATTCCACAGATGTCAGTAAGGAAATTAAATTCCAATGATGAATCTTTCAGATAGTGAATGATTTTCTTAATGTCGTCTTTCTTTACTTCAATAGTCAGCATTCCGTAAGGTTCTGAGCTTGAAATAACAGATTCCGGAAATTCTCTTGTGATTGCTTCTAATACAAATTCGTTTGTCATTTCCGTTTAGTTGCTTATGTTGTAAGAATCTAATAACTTCTGGTATTCCGGCATATCTCTTCTTCTGATGCTTTCGCTTTCTGCAAGAGCCTGTACCTGCATTACACCTTCAATGATCTGCTCAGGTCTTGGAGGACATCCCGGAACATATACGTCTACCGGAATAATTTTATCAATTCCCTGAAGTACAGAATAGGTATCAAAAATACCACCACTGGAAGCACAAGCTCCCACAGCTACTACCCATTTCGGCTCAGCCATCTGAGTGTATACTTCCTTAAGGACTGGTCCTAATTTCTTTGATATAGTTCCGCAAACCATCAGCATATCTGCTTGTCTTGGAGAGAAAGAGTTTCTTTCCATTCCAAATCTTGAAGCATCATAAGTAGGGTTCAGGGTAGCCATAAACTCAATACCGCAACAAGAGGTTGCAAATGGTAACGGCCAAAGTGAAAACTTTCTAGCCATCCCGATTACACTGCTCAGTTTTGTTGCGAAAAACCCTTCTCCTTCATATCCTTCGGGAGCAGGTGCATCTGTTCTTATTACTGGTTTTTTATCTGACATTTTTAGTAAATATTTAAAGATCAAAAGAGGTGAATAGGTAAAAAACAGGACTTGCCAGTTTTAAGACGACTTCCCCGGATCTAATCTTTTAATGTTAAAATTTATTTGTCCCAATCTAGTGCACCACGTTTCCAAACATAGAAAAACGCTACGAAGAAGATCGCAACGAATGTAAGCACAGCCAGGAATCCTTCCATACCGAATTCTCTGAAGTTTACCGCATAAGGATAAAAGAATACGATTTCAATATCGAATAGTACGAACAATACCGCCGTCAGGAAATACTTGATAGAAAACGGTGTTCTCGCATTTCCTTCTACAGGAACCCCACATTCCCAGCTTTGGTTTTTTACAGAATTTCCTTTTTTCTGTTGTGGACCTAAGAAATGTGCTCCAAGCAATGAAACAGCGACAAATCCTACTGCTACACCTGCCTGGATAAGGATTGGAATATAACTTTCAGGTAAATTCATTTTTGCATTATTATCTCAATTTGCAAATTTAACGAATAAACAATAAAGCATGAAATTAATCAGGTTAAAAGTCGGCTGAAAATGGTGAAAACCGATAATTTAGAATCAATAAAAATAACAGTTATTTCTTCATTTTCTTAAGAAGAGAATACGCCATAAATGAAATATATCCGAAAAGAATACTGGCTAATGCAATGTTGATTATTGTATTCATTCTGTCATCAGGAGACTGAAAAAAAAGATTATAAACAATAAAGCATGCAATCAGGATGGCGAAGATGATCAGTTGTGGTTTCATAGAGTTGGAAAGTAAGTTGAAGGGGTTAATTGGTAAGTGTAAGTTGTGAACAATGTTGTTCATTACTCACTGCCTATCATCATAGAATATGTTCTTCTTCTTTTATGATTCACCGGATTGTAATCTTGCCACAAAAGCTGGATGCTTTTATTTTCTTCAAGCTCCGGATTGGTTTCAAGATATTTCACTCCTTTTTTCCTGAATATATTCCAAATTTCTTTAAAGATGATGGAGGTAACTCCTCTTCTTTGGTAATCAGGATGAATACCGATTAAATAGAAATTGGCTCTGTCGTTCTTCCTGCCTGCCTGTAAGAAATGCCACCATCCAAACGGAAGCAGTTTTCCGCCCGATTTTTGAAGTGCTTTCGAGTAAGAAGGCATCGTAATCGCAAAAGAGATAAGATCATTATTCTCATCAACGATGCAAACGATGAAATCTTTATCAATAAGTTTGAAATATTTTTCTTTGTATGTTTTACGCTGTTCGTCAGAAATAGGAGTGTAGGTAGAAAGATGTTTATACGTCTCATCCAGAAGATCAAACATAGGATCTACATACTGAATAATTTCTTCTTTTGTTTTAAATCTTAAAACCTTCAGTTTGTATTTCTGGGAAATCAGTTCGTTGAATTTATGAATTTTATCCGGTAATGTTTCAGGGAAAATGATTTCAAATTCTACCCATTCCTTTTCTTTTACCATTCCCAGTCTTTCTAGGTGCTTTGGATAATAGTCATGGTTGTAGATTCCGATCATGGTGGCGAGCTGATCAAATCCCTTAATCAGCATTCCTGCTTTATCGAGATTGGTGAATCCCATAGGACCTTCAATTTTATCAGTGTTTTTCTCTCTGGCGTAATCAACAGCTTTTTGTACCAAAGCCTTTGAAACCTCTTCGTCGTCAATAAAATCTATCCAACCGAAACGTACTTTTTTGATTCCTAATTCTTTTTCTTCCTTATGGTTGATCAATACGGCAATTCTTCCTACAATTTTGTCATTTTTATAAGCTAAATATTGCTTGGCTTCAGAATATTGAAGAGCAGGATTTTCATCAGCATTCCAAATGTTGATTTCATCATTGATAAAAGATGGAACGTAGTACGGGTTATTTTTGTACAGATCCATCGGAAATCTTACGAATTGCTTGAGTTGATCGGCTGTTTTTACTTCAATAATTGAAACTGTTGACATGATTTTCGAGGGTAATTTGAGAACAAATATAAATAATAATATCTTATACTTTGGCACAGTTTTTATATGATTATGGATAAAAATTGAACACAAAATCTATATAAAATGGCGGGTTATTATATCATTATTGGTATTTCAATGCTGGTGAGCTGGTGGGTTTCATCCAGATTGAAATCAAAATTTGAATATTATTCCAACGTACATCTTCGAAACGGACTTTCGGGGAAAGAAGTAGCGGAGAAAATGTTGAGAGATAACGGGATTAATGATGTTCAGGTAATATCAGTTCCCGGACAGTTGACGGACCACTATAATCCGGCAGATAAAACAGTAAACCTCTCGGAAGGGGTTTATATGCAGAGAAATGCAGCAGCAGCGGCAGTTGCAGCTCACGAATGCGGACATGCAGTACAGCACGCAGTGGGATATTCGATGTTGAATTTACGTTCAAAGCTGGTTCCTATTGTTAATATAAGTTCCAATCTGATGCAGTTTGTTCTTATCGCGGGTATCGCGGTAATGGCTGCATCAAGAACTATTGAAAATCCCAACGGGAATACTACAGTTCTGGCAATTGGTGTGGCAATGTTTGCAGTAACAACACTTTTCGCCTTTGTAACATTGCCGGTAGAATATGATGCAAGCAACAGAGCAATGAAATGGCTTAAAGATACAGGAACGGTAACGGCTGAAGAGTTTGTAGGAGTTCAGGATAGTTTAAGATGGGCGGCAAGAACGTATGTGGTAGCAGCCTTAGGATCTTTGGCTCAGCTTCTGTATTGGGGATCTTTGCTTCTTGGAGGAAGAAGAGATTAATCTGAAAATTCAAACGAAACATATTGCATCTCAGAAAGTTTTTCTGAGATGTTTTCTTTTTGAACCAGTTTTAAAGAAGCTGTAAGGATGCAGTTTTCATTGGCATCAAAACTCAGAACTTTAGCGTCAAATTTTGATAACAGGGTGAAAATAATATTTTGCTGGTTGAAGTTGAACTGGATTTCAATTTCCGTTTCCAATTCTTTTGTTATAATGTTGGCTTCTTCCAGCGTAATTTTTGCAGATTCTTTGTAAGCTTTTACCAGTCCGGAAACACCAAGTTTTGTTCCTCCGTAATACCGTACCGAAATTACCAGTACATTGGTAATTTCATTGGCGAGTAATTGATTGTAGATTGGAAGTCCGGCACTCCCCGAAGGTTCACCATCATCATTGGCCCGATAATTTTCTCCGTTCAGTCCCATTCTGAAAGCGTAGCAGTGGTGGGTTGCTTTTGGATGCTCTTCTCTCACTTTTTCCAGAGCATTTTTCAGTTCGGTTTCATTGTTTACCGGATAGGCAAATCCCAGGAATTTACTTCCTTTTTCTTTTAAAAGTGTATTTTCTATCGGTTTTTCTATGGTTTTGTATTCGAACGTCATCTGTATTCCGGCTTTATTTATGCAAAAGTATTAAATGCTTTGCTAATCTGCATTATGATTATAAAGTAAGCCGTCAAAATTTGACGGCTTACGGTATTTGATTTTTATGATCAACTGTAAATCTTACGATCCGCAAAAATCCAGAGGAAGTAAGCAAATATAATTGGTAGGTCCACAGAAATCCTGAGGACATTTATCTCTACATCTTGTTACTTCTCCAGTTGGCAGTGTACAATTGACAAAAGCGCCTCCCTGAATCGTTCTTAAACCGGATCTTGATACTTTTTTCAAATTTTTCATAGTAATTTTATTTTTGATGACTCTAAAAGAAAACTATTATTTCATTTAACGGTGATAAAATGCTTTTATTTTAATTCAAAATAATAAACTGAATTATCTCTATAGATTTCTGTTTTCGTAGCTGTATGGTCAAATTTAGGGGCTTTTGTGCCATTTGCTAATAATAGATTTTTGTTCTTAATAACAATGGCCTCATCCCATAGTCTGGCATCAATGAATTTTTGTAAAGTGAAACTTCCCCCTTCAATAATGACGGATTGGATTTGTTCTTTGTATAAAGCTTCCGTGAGCTCAGGAAGAAAATTCTCTTTGTTGATTTTAATAAACTGAATATTGTCCTCTGTTCCTTCTTTAACGGAATTTAAAACCAAGGTCTTTGCTTCTTTATTATAGATATTGAAGTTGCCGGGAACTTTCAAATCAAAGTCAATTAAAATTCTGACAGGATTTGTTCCTTCCACATTCCTAACCGTTAAACTCGGATTGTCATTGAATGCAGTATGAGTTCCTACTAAAATTGCATGTTCATCTGCCCTTAACTGATGAACAAATTGATTGACCAAAGTATTGGAAATTGCAGTGGGTTTGAAATCTTTGTCTAAAAATCCGTCACCAGATTCCGCCCATTTTAAGATGATATAAGGTCTTTTCTTTTCGTGATAGGTGAAAAATCGTTTATTAAGTTCAATGCATTCTTTTTCAAGAATTCCTGATATTGCTTCAATACCTGCATCCTGAATGATCTTTTTTCCCTTTCCGTTTACTTTATCGTGGGAATCCATAGCGCCTATTACCACTTTTTTGAATCCCAATTCTTTTATCTTTAAAGCACATGGAGGTGTTTTTCCATAGTGAGCGCAAGGTTCCAATGAAACATAAATGGTAGATTCAGGAATCAAATCTTTGTTTTCAACGGAATTGATCGCATTAATTTCTGCATGGTTTTCTCCTGCTTTATGATGATATCCTTCACCAATGATTTCCCCATTATGTACAATTACACTTCCTACAAGTGGATTAGGATATGTGTTGCCCAATGCTTTTTGAGCCAGTTCAATACATCTTTTGATATATAATTCGTCGTTGTTCATATATTTTGTAAAAAGAAAAAGCGAAGACAAATTGCTTTGCTCCGCCTTTATTTATTTTGTTAAGATTTATTCTCCTGCAATAATGCTGTGGAGATTTTGCTTTAAAGTTTCCAGATGAGCTTTCTTTTCATCAATTGTGTTGTAAGTGTCTCTTAACAGAGGGTTTTCTCTGGATGGTTTGTTGAAGAAAGAAAGGTTGTTTTCCAGTTTTACGATTTCTGCTTCAAGATCTGAGATCTGATTTTTAATCTTTCTTGCTTTATCCGTAAGTTGGTTTTCGGATAGGCCTTCTTCTTTAAGCTCCAGCTCATTGATCTTATTGATCTTCAATTTCTCTCTTAAAGTCTTATTAAACTCTGTATTGATAGAAATTTTATCTCTCGGAACTTTACCAATATTGTTCCATGATGTTTTGATCTGCTCAATTTTCTCAATGCTTCCTTCTTCGTTGGAAACCATTTTGAGTTCATCAAGAAGAGCCTTTTTGTTTTTATAGTTTTCTTTCCAGTTATCGGTAGAAGTGTTGCTTTTTTCTCTGTAATTGTTGAAGAAAGCATTACACGCATCACGGAATTCATCCCATATTTTGTTGGTCATGCTTTTGGGAACGTGGCCAATTTTTTTCCAGTCTTCCTGAAGTTTTTTGAATAACGGAACCGAGATGTCCCATTCTTCATTATTTTTATTGTCCTGAGCCGTTTGGATAAGCTTCAGTTTTTCTTCCAGATTCGCTTGTTGAGAACCTTTTAGAGATTTGTAATAATTATTTTTTGTAGTGTTGAATCCTCTGAGTGTCGTTTTGAAATCATTCCAGTTTTGGTTGGATAGTTTTCTTGGTACACTTCCGGTTTTTAAAAATTCAGAACGAAGATCTTCCACTCTTTTAATAGCATTTTGCCAGTAGTTGTGGTTAGGCGTTTCAGATGGTTCCGAAAGTTTTTTGATTTCAGCAATAATCTGATTTTTCTTTTCAAGATTTACATTCTGTTCTTTTTCAATGGATGCTGAAAGTTCAGATTTTCTTTCATGAATTTTGTTGGAAATTTCTTTGAACTCTTCCCATGTTTTTTCACGGAATTCTTCTGCTACAGGTTCAGCTTCTTCTTTCCAAAGTTTGTGAAGATACTGAAGCTCGTTTAACGCTTTTTGAATGACAGGTTCATTTTCCAGTTCCTGAGCACGAGCAATAATATGCTGTCTCTTTTCCAGATTGTGGCTGTATTCCTGCTCCAAAAATTCTTTATTCAGATCCAACATCTGATAAAACTGATTCAAATGGTGGAAATAATTATTGTTAAGAATTTTAAATTCAGATTTTGCCACCTGACCGGCTTTTGACCATTCTTCTTTAATTTCACGAATCGATTTGAAAAGATTGATTCCCGGTTCTGAACTAGTGTAAAGATTTTTAAGTCTTTCTATGATGCTTTGACGGTGTTCCAGATTTTTTTTCTGTTCTTCTTCCTGTCCTTTTTGGAAGTCATCATGCTTTTCTCTGAAAATATTAACCAAAGCTGAATATTTGGCTTGTGAAGGATGCTCGTAGCTGAAATTTTCAGCAGCATTTCCCGCTTCTACATATTCATGCTTTTTATCTTCCACTTCATCATGGATGTAATGACTTGCTTTCTCCTTCAGCTGGTTGAATCTTTTAAAATTCTCTCCTGCATTGGGAGTGTTGATTATTTTTTCCATTTCCTTTAACGCATCAGCCAGGGAAATTTCAACCTCCTCATGCTCTTCCAGATGCTCTGTGTCATCTTCATGCGGGACTGCATCATGAGAAACGGTGTTTTTTGATGTTTCCTGAGATACTTCGTTAGGAATTTTATTTTCTTCGTTTTCAGAAAGATTGTTTTCTGTAGTCATAGCAAATCTTTTATGTGAGTGGCGTTAATATCCTTTCTATATAGCTGTAAGGCCAATTAAAGTACTAATTTATGTTATTTTTTTTGAAAATTCCAAATTTCCCAAGCTTTTTCTGCTTGCTGTTCAAGCATATAATAACCATTGACAGTTTTGGCTCCTTTTTCAGAAGCATTGATGATGAACTGTGTGTAATTCGGGTTGTAAATCAAATCTATGACCAAATGTTCCGGAGATAAAGCATCAAAGGGGAAATTCAGACATTCTTTTACATTTGGGAAAGTACCTACCGGAGTACATTGAATAATGATCTTGTGTTCTTTTACGATTTCTTCGGTAAGAGTATCAAAATTGACCTCCGTATTTCTGGAAATTGTTTGGGAAGAGATGTTATGTTTATCCAAGATATATTTTACCGCTTTTGCAGCGCCTCCATTTCCTAGAATCAGAGCTTTATCCTGTGATGGTTTTTTATGTAAAAAGAGCGTTTTTTCAAAACCAAAGGCATCGGTGTTATATCCTGTTTTTTTTCCTTCATGGATGAGTACGCAGTTTACAGCACCTATTTTTTCGGCTTCATCACTCAATTCGTCAAGATAATCAATGATTTTTTCTTTATAAGGAATGGTTACATTGAATCCTAAAAGTTCGGGTGAAGAAAAAAGGTTTTCTACTTCATCAATTTCGCTCAAATCAAAAATATCGTATGAGAAATCCTTCAGCATTAGCTTTTGGAATTTGTTTTCGAAGAATTTTTTAGAAAAAGAGTAGGAAATATTTCGTCCTATTAATCCTAATTTTTTATTGGAATCCATATGATCAAAAATAAAAAAAAGACCGGAGAAATCCGGCCTTTGATTTAAATTATTTTTTAATAATTAATCTATGATAAATTTAGTAGAGAAATTATCTGTTTTAAGAATGTAAGTTCCTTTTACTAAACCTTTAAGGTTGATTTTGTTTGAATTTTTGAAAGGGTTAGCAATCGTTTCAATCAATTTTCCTGAAAGATCATAGATATCTGCTTTTGAAATTTTATCAAGCTTTTCTCCTTTTACAAAAAGTTCGTTGTTTTTTACCGGGTTAGGGTAGATGGTGAATTCAGATTTGTCTTTTTTCACTTCAGATGTAGCTAATGTGGCACAAGTCCAGCTAAGATCATCCATTGCCACTCTGTCAGTATTTGGATTTACGATCTTAATAACTGCATCTCCACTTACACCCACGTTGATAGTTGTGGTTGTTACTGTAGCACTGTAAGGGATCGTTCCTACCTGAACATCATTTACAAATACATTTAAGTTACCATTGTTACCGCTAAATTTAAGCTGGGTTGTTAAGGTTAAAGTTTGAACACCTCCACCAATCAGTGAACTTGTTAAAACACCTTTTTGAGTACATGCAGCTTTACCGTTAATTGTTTGGTCTGTTCTTGTTAAAGTTGAAGTCCAGGTTATATTATTGTTGGTCCATGTTCTTGTAGCATACGAAGTATTCTGAAATGAACCATCTAACATGGTGCTGAAATCTTCAGTACCACAGCTTCCACCTCCTGCGGGTCCGTCAAGAGTTGTCGCTGTTGCCGTAGCACTTTGTGGAGAAGAGTTTCCGTATGCATCTTTAGCAATAACATAGAATGTATATTGTGTAAGCGGAGATAGTCCCGTTACTATAATGGAAGTTCCGCTGACAGTTGCTTTTAAGACTCCATTTGCATAAACGTCGTAAGCTGCAACTCCTGTGTTGTCTGTTGATGCAGTCCAAGCCAATGAAACAGAACTTGATGTAGGATTATTTGCAATTAAATTAGTAGGAATTGTAGGAGCTTCTGTATCAACAACTGGAGTCCCCCAGATTTGAACAGCATATTCAGGGTGATCGATAAATGGATTTCTGTTTCCCTGTACAGTGTAGCTTGCATTGTTTCTAAGAATTTCAGAAGGTGATACAGGATCTTGTAAATGCCAAGCTAATAACTGATCTTTTTCCCAAGCTTGTAAACCAGGGAATGTTGTATTTCCAAGCATATTACCAGATTGGAATGTTGAAAGTTTATCTTCATATCGTGTTACAAAGTAAAAAATCATTCTGGCTATGTCTCCTTTGAATTCGTCAATCGGTTCAAATACTGTAGAGGTGTATCCTGCTGAAACGCTTGCTCCTAATTTAGAACCATTTGAGGAAGTATATGTTGCTGTACCTACTTTTCCAAAAGGAAAAGATCCTCTCATACCATTTACTTTACTGTCTGTAGGTCTTATAAAATGTACATCCGAATACATAGGGTTTTGTGAACCAAATAAACTTTGAGGGACAATGTGTTCTCTATTGTAACATGTTCCTTCAGGACCGTTTTGTCCACATTGGTTGGTTCCCATGTTGAAAGTATAAAAATCTGGCCCGTTAGGAACTTCAGTATAAATATCCAAAACAGTATTGTCTCCCTCGTAATAGACGTCTCTATCAGTTGTGTAATAAGCATTCCAAAGGGCTCCATAACCAATGGCTGATGAATTAGGCAAATAAATTATTTGGCTTAATTTGGTCTTCAGTGCGGGGCCCGTTAAACCTGCAGCACCATCGTAATAACCTGCCGGAATTTGAGCAAATGCATTAATAAATGCAAAACCTAATAGAAAAGTTGATAAAATTCGTTTCATTTTTTTAAAATTGGGGCTCAAAGGTACAAAAAAATGAAAGCGTAAAGGATTATTTTCGCAAAATGTGCTGTCTTAATATATTAATTTTTAGTAATATACTCTTTGCTTATTTTTGAAAAGAACCATGAAATAGTGATTCCGAATAGGGCAGCGGTAAGTGCTACGATGAAATAATTTTTACCTACAATTTTCACGGGAAAAGGAAGTACTTCATTGGCTCTAAAGAACTCTGTGTACAATTGGAAATAGCAAAGTGCTGTCCCAAAGAGTAATCCGGTGATAATCCCAGAGATTACAATGAGCAATCCGGTATAGAAATAGGTCATTCTTAAATGGCTTAAAGGAAATCCTAGCGAGATAAGAGATTTGGCCTGTTCTTTTTTATCGAGCTGTAAAATAATGATCGCTCCTGCAAGATTAAAAGTTGTAATGAAAATTACCAAGGCAAAAATCAGATAAATGAAAAGCTTTTCTGTGTTGATCATTTTCCAAAAAGCAGCATTTTCTTCTTCTTTGGTTTTTATTTCGATGTTTTTTCCAAGAGAAGAAAGTAGAGATTGTTTTACACTATCAGCGTTCTCCGGATTTTTTAATTTGATAACAATTTGATAGGCAGACTTCTTAGGTAATCCCAATAACTCTTCTGTTAATTCAATTGGAGAAATGATGTAGTTATCCAACTGATCTTTGCCGGGGAATACCCCTGCTACCAGAATATCTTTTTTATTATAAATATCTTCCTCCTTATTAATAATCCCGGTACCTGGTTTAGGCATAAAGACTGTTGCATAGTGATTGGAAGAATCTACGGGAATAGAAAGTCTGTTATCTAGACTGTTTTCCATTAACACTTCATTAGAATATCTGAAGCTAGGATAGGTTCCATAAAATACATCTTTATTGATAGGGTTTACCTTGATATAAGCAGAGTCAACGCCTCTTAAATAGGCAATATCTCCTTTTCCATTGAAACTGATATATACTTTTTCTTCAATAACACGGGAGTAACTTCTGATGTCTTTATTGTTCCCTAAAACTTTATTAACGGCGTCAAGGTTTTTAATTGTTTTCCCTGAAGTACTTTTTAAAGTCAAATCGGCATGAAGGTTAGAAATAAGGTCTTTATTAAGATCCTCAAGCCCTGAAAAAACAGAGATAATAACGAACATTGCAGCCACAGCAACCGTCATGGCACCTACCGCCAGCCACGTAATAAACGTAACGGCAGTACTGCCTTTCTTAGCCAAAAGGTACCTGGATGCTATGTAAAATGCAATATTCTTCAAGATCTATAAAACAGGATTGTCACCTTCACCTCTTAGTTCTCTGTCTAGTCTTTCAACATCATCAAGAGCCGTGTCCAGATAAAAATTAAGCTGTGGTATAATACGTACCTGTTTTGCCATTTTTTGGCCGATAAAGTTTCTGTACTGAGGTTTGTTTTCTTCAATTTCCTTCATTACAGCTGTACGGAATTCCTGCGGGAAAATGCTTAAATAAATTTTAGCAATACCCAAATCTGCCGTTACTTTTACATCTGAAACGGATACCAATATACTTTGTTTGCTGTCAGCAGCCTGTTTGCGGAAAAGCTCTGCGAAATCTTCCTGAATGATCTGTGCTACTTTTCTTTGTCTGTTACTTTCCATAATTTATGCAAATTTAGTACTTTTGTTTGAATTGATACTTTGAAATTCTGCTGTAGTATCAAATTTAAGAATTAATTATATTTATTAGTATTTATGAAGCTAGAACATATTGGCATTGCTGTAAAATCTTTAGGAATTTCTGATGAGCTTTTTTCTAAATTATTAGGGAAAGAGTCCTATAAAAAAGAAACTGTGGAAAGGGAAGGGGTTGTGACTTCTTTCTATGAAACGGGAGAAAGTAAAATTGAACTTCTAGAAGCCAGTAACCCGGAAAGTCCGATATCAAAATTTATTGATAAAAAAGGCGAAGGCATCCATCATCTGGCATTTGGCGTTGAAAATATCCTTGAAGAAGTAAAAAGATTAAAAAAAGAAGGATTTCAATTTATCTCTGAAGAACCTAAAGAAGGTGCTGATAACAAATTAGTTGTATTCCTTCATCCCAAGTCTACAAATGGCGTGTTGGTAGAACTTTGCCAAGAAAAGCAATAAAAAGTTTTGTAGTGAAAGAAATTTTACTATTTTTGCAAGCACAAAATTTAACCAAGTTTTGAGGTCCTATAGCTCAGTTGGTTAGAGCACCTGACTCATAATCAGGTGGTCCCTGGTTCGAGCCCAGGTGGGACCACTTTTTGGAAAATCGAACTTTTCCTTAAAAATTAAAAAGCCTCTATTTTAGGGGCTTTTTTTATGTTTATATGGGAAATATATTCGTCATGGTTGCTCATATTTCGCCATAAAAAAGTTCCCTATTTTTCTCCCCGAATTATTTTTGCATAGAAAAGGGAGAAAATGTAAAATCCAATCGTAGAATTTGCTTATCTTTAAATTAAAGCAAAATATTTTATGTAAAATATTGGTTATCAATTTTTTATATTTGAAATTTGTAATTTTTTATCTATCTTAGCTAATTATTTAATGTTACAGGATATAAAATTGTACTCATTAAAAAATAACGACATGGGAAATAAAGTTTCGGTTAAGCCAATTTTACGAACCGATAAAATTTTGAAAAACGGGAATTCTCCGATTTATCTTCAGGTAATCATTAATTCTGTAAAGAAAACCTTTACTTTAAACGAAAACGTTGCTCCTAAAGATTGGGATAAGAAAAGCGGAGAGGCAAAAGGAAAAGGCTATAAGCCTTTGAACGACAAGATAACCAAAGAAAAAACCGATTTGGAGTTATTTCTCCGTCAGAACGAATTAGCAGGAATTCCTCTTTCCTTTACTTTAGTAGATAATTTTCTGAAAGGTACTAATAACAATGATTTTTATGCTGTATTTGATGAGGTTTTGGAAATGAAGAAAGGAGACGGACTAGCCGAAGATACCGTATATAAGTATGAAACTTTAAGGAAACGGTTAAAGAGCTTCAAAGCTAAGTTATTCACTTCAGATATAGACTCTGTTTTTATAACAAAATTTAATAATTATCTAAAGAAATTAGAAATAGGAGAAGGAGGACTATACAATCATCATAAATGTTTGAAATGTATTATTAACGAAGCCATTGAATATAAAAAGTTTAAGGGTGACAATCCCTATAAGAGTAAAAAATCGTTAAAAGTAAAATCCCCAGATCACAAGACTATATTTTTAGATGAAGAAGAAGTTCTCAAAATCTTAAAATTTAAACCGACTTCCGCTACTATGAAAGCGACTAAATATATGTTCCTGCTATCCTGCTGTACAGGATTAAGATATGGTGATTTATATTCGCTAAAAGTCTCCGATATTGATTGGAACAATAAAATTATCTCTAAAAAAATGTTAAAAACAAAACATATTGTAGATATTCCTCTAAACAGGCAGATAAGAGCATTACTTGCAAGATTTCTGACTAATAAAAAACCAAGTGATAAAGTATTTCCCGAAATATCTAATCAGGTCGGAAATAGGATTTTAAAAAAAATAGCTGAAGAATGTAATATAGATAAAGAGATCAGCTTCCATGTAGGAAGGCATACCTTTGCTTCCTATCTGGTAAACAATAAAAATGTATCCCTACCTTTAGTAAGTAAGCTTTTGGGGCATAGAAGAATCGCTAATACGATGATTTATACAAACTCAAACGTTAAAAATTTAAGAAGCGTAATGGATGTAAGCCGTTACGGATAATTTTATAAATTTGTAGAATGTTAAAAACAAATAGAATGTAATTATAATTATATGAAGAATTAAATAGAATAAAATACTTCAACGATAAAGCGTAAGCTGTTTATTGTCTCATCCGAAAACTGGTAATCTTCAACACAGACAAAATAAATAGTGAAACGCCCCGCTATGCGTGGGCTTTTCCTATTAGTCTGTGTGGGTATACCAGTACCTCGGGTGATAATACGGTTAAGTTCCACGCTTTTTCTATGTCTATATTTAAAGCGGTCTGGAACTGGCGGCATTAACTATTAATCGTGGGAAATTTCTCTTATCTGATTCAGAAAAAATTTCGGGAGCTGAACTCAGAACAACAAAAAATCTTTATTAACGAATTTGAAAGACGGAAGAAGTCTGTAGGAATAGCTTACCTGCTTTGGTTTCTTTTAGGATGGCATTACGCCTACCTTAAAAAATTGGGTTGGCTGATATTGTATATTCTTACCGCAGGAGGATTTTTTATCTGGGCAATCATTGATCTCTTCAGAATTCCTAATATGGTTGAACAATATAATAATGATCTTGCTTTAGAAATACTACGGGATATTTCGATCATGTTCCCTGATGAGGTTCGCGATTCAGGTGATAAAGATGTTAATAAAAAGGCTGTAAATGACCTTTACATCACTCAAAAAACGCAGTCAGGAGAAAGTTATTCATTTTATATAATCGTTGGTATAATCATATTGTTTAGCGTTTCTGCTTATTTCTTAAAGCCTGATAGGGTTAAGATGCAGAATAAGATTGTTAATGATATGATGATTTCCCAACCTCAACTCATAAAAACGTTTAAAAATATTTTTATTGGTGAAGAACTCAGTGAGAAAAGTTCTGAAAATTTTATTGTGAATAGTATTTCAAAAAAAGGATATAAAAATATTGGCATTTATGAGGAAGATTTGGTGATCCTGAGAAAATTGGTATTCAGAGACGAAAATTCAAAAGAAAACCTCATTACAGCTTACGGAATATTGGGATTAACAAAGGTTATATTTGAAGATGAAAGCCTAAAACATGAGGAAATTTTTAAAGAAAGAAAACAATCAGCCAAAATTAACGAATCCTATCACCCTACTTATGAGAATACATATAACTATTCTGCTGATAAATATAAATCGGACGAAATCTATCAGGATGAATTCGACAATAAGAAAAATGAAATATTGGAAGAAGACTCAATACAAATCAATTAATCATGAAAAACTTAATCGTACTTATCAATCTGTGCATTTTCTCAGTTTTTTATTCCCAAAATTCTTATGAAAACGAATTTAAGCAGACGAAATCGTTTGTGAAAGGAGTTTTAAAAAATCAGCCGTCAAAAGTTATTGAGTATGTTAAACTGACTGACGGTAGAATAAAGCAAAGTAAAACTGATAATCCTGTGGAGGAATTTGAGTTTCAGTGGGAAATGTTCTATAAAATTCTCAGAAAAAATAATAAAATTGTCTATATCAGTAAATCTGATGATTTATGGGGGCATATCGGAGATAGCAAAACATCTTATGACTATTACTTCAATGAAGATGGAATCTTGGTTGGAGCTGAAAAAAGCCTTGATTTCTTTTTGTTAGATACAACGTGTGCGAGCCAAGTCAGATATTACGTCTCCTATATTAATGTAAAAGCGGAAAAACTGGAAAAAACCGAGATATACAAAGATAATAACGGAAATGTTATTGATTTTACTTCCAAAAAATGTAAAAATAGCAAAACGTATATTCAGAGTATTACCAATAGTTTAGATAAGATAACTTTTCGTGATGTCGAAGGATTTATGAAGGCGGAAAAAATTAAATATTATCGGAGTGATAAAAATGAAAAAAATATTGAGAATGAAAAAGAAAATCTCGTCTTTGGGAATCTTATAAAAGGAAGAGGAAAAGAAGTAATCCAAAATGAAAATACAGGAGATCCTTTAGGCGGTGATAAAAACATCGGTAGAATTGGGGTTGATCGAAAATTAATAGGTTATATTCCTGGAACGATGGGAAGAGGAGGGATACAACCTTCTCATAGTTGCACGGCAAACGGTTCTATTACTATTGCCTATACCGTAGATAAAGCAGGGAATGTAGTTTCTGCCAGAAGATCAGGAGGGGTTTCAGATTCTTGCATTACAGCAACATCAATCGGTTGGATCAAAAAATATGTAAAGGCTGAAAAAGCCGATATAAGTTCTATGGGAACCTATAAGATTACATTTTAATACTCTCTAAAAGTATGTATATTTAGAATATCAAGATTTTAAAGGAAAAATAAAACAAGTCGAAAGCAAGTAAAAGCATGATATGTTTTACTGAAATAACAAGTAAAATAGAAGTGAAAATAGAAGTGAAAATACAAGAAGAAGCAAGTAAGGGTTGCCTGAAAAGGCTCTATGAAGCACGAAAGAGAAAAAGCCCTGATACTAAGGGAAATTGCAACTTTTAAGCCTGTTAGAGATTAAGCAATACAAGTAAAAAGGTTTAGAAATGCCGAAAATTCCCTCTAAAGATCATTTTGAGTAGAAAGTAGCGTTTCCGATTTTTAATTGGTTTCTTGCTTATCAGAACTATTAAAAATAAGATATAACACGTCAAGTTTTGTCGTTATGCCGAAATACATTTGTGAAAAACTTATATAGGTTATATGTTTCACTACTCGTAGAAAAATTTGTAAATTGCGGAAAACGCAAAATAACTTAAAAACTAATATCCATGATGAAAAAACTATACGTTTTTCTCCTATTATATTTAAGTATGGCGAGTTTCGGTCAAATTCCGAGCTTCCCTACTCCACAAGCAAGTAGTTTAGGTAATTATTCCAGTAATAATTATGGAAGCATTACAAACGGTAGGAGTTCCCAAAGGAACTATGAGCCGTCTTTACCAAGCTCCTATCAAAAATCCTCAAATACAGTTCAGCAACCTAATGTTTATGAATCAAATACAAGATCACAAAATGATGCTGTAATGCTTGAGATAGAACATGATATGGCAGAAGTTCGGGAAATGCAATTTCTTAAATGGGTAGAGGACGGCAGAAATATATCGTATGACTTACCGACATTATCAGAGAAAGCAGGAACAAAAGCCTATTACGATGCTTTTAACAAGATTTCTGGAATGGACTTGGAAAACTACTCACTAGCTGATGTCAATTTTACCGTAGAAAATGCTTTTTACGATAAAAAACAGGATATAACCAATTCAAAGTAGGAATCCAGAAAACGGCAAAGCAACTTTTGCAAAAAATGAAGGAAAGGAAACAAGATACGGAAAGCAATGTTTCTAAAAATCTGATGTTATTCGAGTATTTTTCTAAGGATATGACTTTAGGAGGAAAAGTTCACAAAGCTTTTGAATATGATTTTAAGGATTATATGGGTGAAAAAGATTACTCTAAGATGTTTGTTTCCAAACTCCTCAAAACAGGCTCAGGACAATGCCATTCAATGCCTTTATACTATTTGATGTTAGCTGAAGAAATGAATACAGAAGCCTATTTATCATTAGCTCCCAATCATTCCTATATTCGTTTTGTAGATGATGAAGGAACTATGAGAAATATAGAGCTTACCAATGGTATGTTTCCTACCGATAATTCATTTTTAGAATCAGGATATATTAAATCAGAAGCCTTACAGAATAAAATGTATATGGAAAATCTTTCTAAAAAAGAATTATTGGGAATGGCTTATTTTGATTTAGCGAGAGGATATGTACATAAGTTCGGGTATGATGAATTTGTAAATAAGGTAATAGATAAAGCATTGGAGCTTTATCCCAATGGAATTGCTCCTAATATGGAAAAAGCAAATGTAGATCGGGCAAGATTAATTTCTGTATTACAACGATTAGGTATTAACCCTGATGATAAAAGAGATTTGGAGAGAGCTGGGTATTTTCCAAAAGCTGTTGAACAGTTTAAAGAGCTCAACGAGCAGTTTAATACTATTGAAAATTTAGGATATGCCGAAATGCCTGCATCGGCTTACGAATCATGGCTCGGAAGCCTGAAAACTGAAAAGAACAAGCAGGAAAGCGAAGCATTGGCAGAAAGAATGCGTTTGTATCAACTTCAAAAGCAAAAGGAAAGACAAGAACAGGAAGCTTTGAAAAAAGCGCAGGAAAAGAAAAAGCAGGAACAAAAACCGAGATATTTTCCAATTGATCCTAATAAACTATAAAGAAAAAATGGATAATTTTAAAAATCATAAAAACAAATGACTATGAAAAGAATATTACTGATTGTTTTTGCAGTGATAGCTGGATTTACACAAGCACAAGTCAAGAAAAAAACTCTAAAACCCAAAACTGAAAAGAAATGGGTAAATCCTGTAAAGCTGACAAAGGAAGAACGTAGCCGTCCATATATGGATGAAGTTTTGAAAACAAAAGATTCATTAACTCCAAAGGAAGCAGAGAGACGAAGAAAAAATATTGCTATTGGAAATCCGTTTGCTAAATATGGGGTTTATCCCAAGATTGCTACCCTCAGTAAAGGAAAGTATCTGGAATTTCACGATACAGATAGTATTGTAGTGATTGGTTCGGTAAGGTTTAATACTAAAAGAAACAATATCATTGAAGTAAGGGAAGTTGATTTATCTGATCCTGATGCTCAGCCTATTGGAGATACTCATGGGCGTTGGATGTCTCCCGATCCGCTTAGTGAAGAGTTCCCAAGTTGGTCGCCTTATAATTATGCTATGAATAACCCATTAAAAAATATTGATCCCACAGGTTTAGCCCCAGAAGACATACATATTTTGGGAAATTTAGCAGATAAAGCACTTGAGCAATTAAATGCAAATAGTAGTCTTGCTATGACAAAGGATTCAAATGGCAAGTTGAGTACTGCAAATTTGAGTAAGAGTGATTACAATAAATTGTCTGCAACAGATAAGGTTTTATATGATGGTATAAAGAATACTAATATCGACTCCAGAATTATTGCTGACAATAACAATGTTACTCCTAGTGGAGGATTAATTCCTGGTGGTTCTTTTGGTGGAGCTGATTATGACTCTACAACAAATATGAGTACGGGAACCCAATATACAAATCCTGAAGTATTAGGAAGTGCCGAGAGTTTTACAGGAACTCAAAAAGGAACGGGAATGACACATGAAGTTGTAGAGAATGTACTTATTACGCAGGAGTCTTTCAATACAAAAAGTGATGTTTCTATTAGTACTTCTGGCAACCCAAATCCTGTTTTTAATAAGTTTCATGATATGACGAGAAGCATGATGCCTTATGATAACTTAATTATTTCTGCTAGAACAAGGAACGAGACTACAGGAAGCCACAGAAGATATTTTGAAGGATTTGCAGGCAAAAAAGATGCTAATGGAAAAATTCAAACTCTTCCTCTGTATAAAGTTTATTCTGATGACAAAAGACTAAAAAAATAATTATATGAAAAAGATAATTTTCTTACTTTTTTCTCTTACGCTATATAATTGCCAAACAAAAAGTACAATTATTAGTTCAAAACCAAGTTCTATTACAAGAAAAATAGTTTCTGTTAAAGAAAATAAAGATGTTAATGTATTAATAGCAGAAAATAATGATATTATAGAGGTGTTTAAAGAAAATAGCACAAATAAATGTAAAACAATAAAATTAGGTAAAAAATATTCTTTTAGAATAATCCCTGTAAGTGATTTAATACAACAAGGTATTGAATCTCCAAAAGAATATATTTTAAATGACTCCACTATTATCAAATACAATCACTACTATTCCTTAGAGAAAAATCAAAATATTTGCATAGAATGACCATAAGTAAAAGTCAACTGAAAAATAATAAAATATCTCTGAAATTTTTTAAATTTAAAAAGCTCATCATATTAATTATTTTAGGAACTGTTTTTCAATCAAAAGCACAATCTAATCAATTTTACAATGACGCCTATCAAACTATTGATAATATGCTTAATGATAAACAGCAGTACAGTTTTAAACAAGCCGTATTTGGTGTTGAAAATGCTTATTATCAAGGAAAATTAGATACAGAAGGACTTAATCGTAAAATTAGGTTTTTAGCTAACTTCTGCAATCAGCTTATTACTAACAGAAAGCTCAACTATACTGAAAGAGATCAGGAGAAAGTAAGCAAGTATGCAGCTATTTACACAGTAATGTGCCAAACTACTCCTGTTATTGTTGGGAAAGACACCATAAAATATAAACCATTCACTTACGATTTTGAAGACGTATTCGGGCATAAAGAATTATCTAATCTTTTTGTATCAAAATTATTAGATACCCAGAAAGGTAATTGTAACTCAATGCCGTATCTATACAAAATCTTAGCGGAAGAGATTGGAGCAGATGCAAATCTGGCATTAGCACCAAACCATGTTTATATTAAGCATAATATAAAATCTATCGGTTGGTATAATACTGAGCTTACAAGCGGTATATTTCCGATTGATGCTTGGCTATCAGCTTCAGGGTTCATTCATTTAGATGCCATTAAAAACGGTGTGTTTATGAAAGCCCTGAACAATAAGGAAAGTCTTGCATTGCTATTGGTAGATTTGGCAAATGCCTACAATAGAAGTTTCCCAGATAATGACGGGAATTTCCCGTTGAAATGCGCAGAAAGAGCAATCCAGATTCATCCATATTTAGCTAATGCCTTATTATTACAAGCTGAAACGCATACAAAACAATTTCAAAAATTAATGAAAGAGCAGAATACAAAAGATATTCAGGCTACATTAAGCAATCCAAAGGCTAAAGAATTGTTTGATTTGATGAATAAAGAATACAGCCACATCCACAAAATAGGGTATCGCAGTATGCCCGAAGAAATGTATTTGGACTGGCTAATGTCTTTGAAAACTGAACGATCAAAGTATGAAGATACAAGATTGCAGAAATAACAAATAAACTATTAAAATATGGCAACAATAACTTTTCGTGTAATGGGAATAGACGATGAAAGAAGAATTATGGATTTAATAATGCAGACCGTAAGTCGTGAGGGCAGATATATTCTTAAAATTGAGGGCAATCAAAGTTTCGAGGATTTAATGGCTAATAAATTAGTTCAATTTAAAGTTTTAACAAGAAAGGTAGTTAAGGATGTAGATACTACGGAATCCTTCGAATATAATGAAGGAGATAATTTTGCCTCTGCAAAACTCAAAGGAGCGTACGAATGGGTGGAAGAAGAAAAGAAAAGGCTTAATCCAGATTATTACATGAGAATGTGGAATAAACTTAGCAGTAATGCTCTTGTAGTTGGTCTAATATGCTCTGTAATTGGTGGAATAGTTGGAGCAGTAGCAACTGTATTATTAACAAAATAATAAAAATAATGAGTGCTGAATTTTATACACAGGCATCAAGATATGAGAATTTAGTTAAGATAGCATTCAATTGCTCAAGAGGTGCAAAGAATGGAGCAGATTTGAGTTTTATGCAAAATGCAATGACTATGGAGAATGGAGATACCTTTGCAAAACATTTAGGTAGCTTTGATAAACAATTTGATAAAGTTAAAAACTACACTTCAAAAGCATTAATCAAACTATCCAAGACAAAACCATTTTCAACTGAAAAAGATTTCTTTTTGAATTTAGAAAGTAAAATAAATTTTATTGGTACAACTTCTCAATTAATGGATATTGTAAATAAATCATTGGATAAAGTTTTAGAATTGAGAAAATAGGATTTACAGATACATGAATAGTTGTAATCAGGGAAGTCGTGATATTGTAACTACTGCCATAGGCTTGATTAGCATGAAAAATAATGGAAAAATGCTCTTCAAGAAGTTAAAAGGCTGATCGTAAATAACTTTTCTATTACTTTAAAAATGTTTAATTTCATCTGAAATATAAATCATATTTAATGGAGGGTAAAGAGATACCGAATAATACCTTTCTTCTAAAAAGATTGAAGGCTTTAGAAAAGAGAGTAAAATCATTAGAAGATTTTTTAGAGGAGAAAACTTTAAAAGAAACATTTACAGTGGATGAAGTTCTGAAAGTCTATGGAATTAGCCGTTCCACTTTCGATAGATACAGAGATTCAGGATTAAAAGTGTATCAGCCTAAGAGAAATGGAAGAATTATGGTTAAAAAATCTGATATTGATAAGTTTTTAAAGAAATAACAATGGTTGATGTTATAAAATTTTATGTTGCAGATGTGGAGCTTAATGAAAATGCTAAAAAAAAATTTAGTAGATTTTATAAAACACGTAATAATAAAGAATACTGCTACTACAAGAAATTAAAGTATAATGATATTGATGATGTAGATGACTTCAATAAAGATAGGCTAGAATATGAACATTTTTCAATTAAGTTTCTAAGAGTAGTTGGTGAAAATAAGGGAAAGTTGTGGTTTCAGCAAAATATTAGAAAAGATTATTTCGGAAGAAAAAAATTTGGTAATGTTGAAAGCGCAATGGGAGACTTGAATTTCTCTCAATTTGAAGAAGAAATTAATTTTTGGGCAGATGAGTTTGAATTAGATCGTGAAGTTTTTTGGAACGCAAAGGTTACCCAAATAGAATTAGGAGTTACTTTAGAATTCAATACGCCAATGAAAGGAATTTTTTCATGCTTTGGAAGCTTAAAAAATTTGCCTAGGAAACATGTTTATGAAAATTCTGGAGTAAAATTTATTGGGAATAATTATCAGGTTTCAATTTATGATAAGCTTGATCGAACATTTTCTAAAGGAGAACTACTCGGTAGTATGAACTATGTTAGAAGGGATAATTTTAAAAAAAATCTAAAAAATAAGAAAGCTTACATTAGATACGAAATCAAAATTTCAGCAATTAGTGGCAATCTTCCTAAAGATTTTGGTGATTTAGATTTCTTGTATAATGTAAGGGAAAGGTGGAATCAGTTAGCAAAATTGCTTTACACCAAATTTAATGATTTTACCTTTGTCAATGTATTATCTCCAGCAATTGAAAAGAAAATTATTTACGACCAACTTCAAACGAAAGTAGAAGGAGAACGAAAGCGAGGGAAAAATAAAACTCCGATAGATCATTATTTGCAATTCTTGGGCCTACAAAAAATAAAAATGGATAGATTTAGGCAGTATATTATTCCATTTCTCAAAAGAGATCAAAGACAAATTGAACAAGAGTACATCGATATTTATGAAAGTTTTTTAAAAAATGTCAAACCGACATACGCAACCTTGTTTAGGGCTCAACTAAAAAAACGGTTAAATAAAATCAAAAAGTAAAGTTGTATTCAGTTATATATAAGATTTATATTAAACGTTAAATAGGTTAATAAATAATAGCTTCTTGTCTAAAGTAAATAGATATAGAACTAATCAACTAAGAGCATATAGGGGATTGCGTGGATTACCTAATGAAAGCAAATTTGATTGAAGGCTGATTCATGGTATTTTCTTCGATGAAGATTTTATAAACATGTAAGTTGAAAGCGATTGCCAGATAATCTGATCTGATATTAATTAATGATACCTAATCAGAGATTCTTATTTAATGTCTTCAGGAAAGATATAAATGCCTCAAAAATCAATTTTAGTGCAATTGCAGGATTTCCGTATGTCTTTAAGATTGTTGATGAATTTTTGACCATGTAAATTGGTTGATGAAAAATGAAACATAATTCCCGAACTTAAATTTATAATTTATTATTAAATAATAGCTAACATAGAATTACTAATTTTGGAGAATATAAAAACAAAATTTAATGGAAGATAATAATATTATAAATCCCGTCGATGAAGCGATTAAGGATTTTGAAGGGGAAGAAACATTAGATGCAAGTTCTAGTGAGGATGATATTTACCCTTATAAAAATATTAATATTGCTAGAGATACTTTATCAGCTTTTCAATTATATAGAAAATATAATAATAATATTATTAAGCTTGACCCAGAATTTCAAAGGGAAGGAGTATGGAATCTAAAACAAAAATCTGAATTAATTGAATCTATTATCATAGGTATTCCCTTGCCAATTTTGTATATAAAAGAAAATAAAGAAGGAGATTGGATTTTAATTGATGGAAGACAAAGGTTGTCTACTATATTTGATTTTATGGATAATAAATTCGCATTATCAAATTTATCGATTTTAAAAGAATATAATGGATTTAAGTTTAGTGAAGAAAAAGAATCTAATAATGATGTTGAAAATACTCATAAAGACTTCCTCAAGTCTAACATTAGAGGTAAAATAGAAGATGTAAATTTGGTTCTGCATATTATAAAAGAACCTACACCTGAGAGATTAACTTACGATTTATTTGATAGGGTTAATAGAGGAGGAACTAGGCTAAATAATCAAGAGATGCGAAATGCAATTTATCAAGGCAGTTGTACTAAATTTCTCAAAACTCTCAGTAAATTAGATACTTTTCGATTGGTAACGTCTAATGTGCCTACTCATAGAATGAAAGATAGATATTTAATATTAAGAACATTATCTTTTTATCTTTGGCGAAAAAAAATCTCTGTTGATTACGAATCTATTAATAAAAATAATATTGAATATCGAAGTGATTTAGAAGACTTTTTGGCAAAGTCTATGAGATTTATGAATACTAAAAGCTTTGATATTTCAGATATAAAAGGTGAGAAATATTCGAAAGAGGAATTAGATAACCTGATTTTAAACGAGGACATTTTTTATAATGATCTATTTGAAAGTTTCAATAAAGCAATGGAAAATGCTTATAGCTTATTTAGTGACGATTGCTTTAGGCTTCCAAAAGATGGAAAAATTAGAAGACCAATCAATATGGCTTTGTTTGAGGTATTTGTTTACTTTTTTATTGAGATAGAAGACTGTTTCGAGAATAATAAGGATTTAGTTATTTCAGAATATCATAGGTTGAAAAACAATGAAAGGTATAAAGAAACAGGTGATGAAGATGATAATTTTGTTAGGAGCTTAACATATACTGTTGATAGTAATAAATCAGTTTATAGAAGATTTGATATAGTAGATAAATCCATTGAAACAATAAAATTATTAAGCTAAAATGATTCAAAAATTAATTATAGATAACTTTAAATGTTTTGATAAAGTTGAAATTCCTTTGAAAAACATAAATATCTTTTGTGGAACTAATTCTTCGGGAAAATCTTCTGCGATTCAATCGTTACTTTTAATAGATAATTGCTTATCAGAGGAAAACTCTTTAAATAGTAAATGGTTGAATTTAGGATATTTTGAAGAAATAAGAAACTTTATTATTAGAAGAGAGGCTATAAATATTGCAATTGAACAAAATGAAATTGAATATAATCTTTGTATAGATGAGAATGATATTTATTGCGAAAAAAAAGAAAGCTACAAAAAGCTAAATTATATTTCAGCTAATAGAGTTGGACCAAAAGATTTTTATCACAAAATAACTTCTACTAAAAATTTTATCGGAGAAAATGCTGAATTTCTAATAGATTATTTATATAGAAATGCTAGTAAAACGATTGATGAAGAACGTATGTATGATAAGCAAAGTAATACTTTGGGATATCATGTAAATTTATGGCTAAAAAAAATATTAAATGCCAATATTAATTTAGATAATATTATTTCTGGTAATATCATTACTGCTAATTATAATTATAAAGATAATAAACCTGTCAGACCATATCATATTGGTGCGGGTATTAGCTATACAGTGGGTATTATTATACTTTGTTTAAGTGCTTCAAAAGATGAAACCATTGTCTTAGAGAATCCCGAAATACATTTACATCCTAAAGCTCAATCTGAATTGGCTGCTTTTTTATGTTTTGTGGCTAGTAAGGGGGTGCAACTTATTATTGAGACTCATTCTGACCATATATTTAATGGAGTTAGAAAATCTATTAATAAACAAGAAATTTCCAAAGAATTGGCTGAAATTCATTTTTTTGAATTAGATGAAAATAGTATATCGACTAATTATGCTATTTGTTTAAATGAAGAAGGAAGAATATTAGATATGAAGGAAGGATTATTTGATCAATTTGATAATGATCTGGATGAATTATTAAATCTAAGATAATTATATGGAAGTTTTGTTAAATGAGCTATCTATCCATAATCAATTTACTTCCTTTGAACATTTTAAGGATACTGCTTTGTTAGAAATGATAAAGTTTCTTAATTTACATAAAGAAGGCTGTATTTCTCTATCTAAAAAGTCAGATGTTTATTCTCGAGAAGTTTATAGTGGTTATACATTACACGAGATAATGATTTCAGGAGATATGGGTAGGACTGATGTAATGAGAAAGTTTAAAACTCAGTTATTTAATATTTTCGATGATCCGTATTGGGATTCTAATAGTTTGTGTGATGGTAAGGCGAAATATTTATATGGAAAGCAGATTGTAAGTAATTCTGCATTAGCAGAATGTTACGAGAGAAAATCTAGTTTAATTTCTATTTCTCCATCAGACTATCTTAACCCTTTAATCGAAGTAATAAAAGAAAATAATCCTCCCCAAGATTTACTAAACTTTACCCATGTAAAAGATTTGGTGCTTAATTTATATACAAATAATCAGCTAAGTTTTGAATCGTACTGTAAAAATTATTATCCAGCAAAAAAACTTAATTTTTCGAAACTTAATTCTAATGATAGCTTTGATTTGATAACGGATAATAGGGATGAGATTCAATTCAAAAATAGTTTTGACATGTTCTCGGAAGCGAGTTGGGAAAATATCTTAAAGCAAGGAGGAAAAGGAGATGGAAAGGTAGGTCTTGCTTATGAAAAATATCATAATCAAGATTATTTTACTAAGAAATATTCTCTAGCTTCTGATGAGGTTGTTTACAAGTTTAGAGTTACTCAAAAATATAGAGCTTTTGGATATCGGAAAAAAGATGTTTTTTATTTGTTAGAATTTGATTTAACACATAAATTAAGTGATTAATTATTTGTTGGAAAAAAAATTGAAAAACTCCCTATTTTTCTCCCCGAATATTTTGTGAATTGCTGAATGCCCATTAAATAATGGAAAAATAAGATATTAGTTCGAGCCCAGGTGGGACCACATAAAATCAGACACTTACAGAAATGTAAGTGTTTTTTTGTGCCTTATTCCCTATTTCAGGTTGTTTTAGTATTGTCTTAATTACTACAATTCAATTTGCTCTATTTAATCAGATGTATAGAATGCTTATTAAAAGGTGGCCTATTAGGTATCCCACTTTTACTTTTTGGTGACTCATTTTCTAAAATTTAAATCAATGAATTATCGATTGTTTTTCTATTACAAAAAGAGAAACTAAATAAACAGGGTAAATGTCCGATAAAATATAGGATTACTTTTCACCAGGATAGAAAAGAGTTTTCTACTGAATTATTTGTGAATCCTAAGGTACAGAAGGCTAAACCATCCATGAAGAAAACTGTTTTATCAATACACAGTTAGGTCTGATTATCTATACGCTCCTGAGCTGGTTGATAACTTCCAATATAGATTACGACTCTTCGTGAATGTTGCAGACGTGACATGTATCCTAAAAATAGCCTATAGAATACAACAAAATGATATATTTTGACATTATAATAAATAAGGAGAAAAACAGTAACTTAGAATCATAGAAAAGAATAAAAAAACAGATTTCAATTTTATCAAAAAGCTATTTATACGTCTTACCTTTAACGATTCATATTCCCTCGAAGAAATTCAAAATTCTAATTAGATTGAATTGCAAGCATCAGATTTTTTATAGATTTTGATTATTCTAAAATTAAATCTTTTGATTATATTTTGTTGACAGAAGAGGATGTTTTTGAGAAAAACAATGTATAATACATTGTTTAATAATTTGTTATATGGAAGAAGAAAGGCTTAGAATGTAAAAAAGAAAAGGAATGAATTTAGTAAAGCAACTCGGGCAATTTCCCGATGAAAAAAGAAAAGAATATTTCAGTACACTTCCTAACTATCTTGATGGAAAATTTCAGAATATACTTCCCACTCCTGCATTATTAGAAGGAGAAAGTATGACAAAAGCGCTCCTTCAAAGCTTGTGTAAAGTAGAAAATACCTCTCCCAAGGCAGAGCTTCCTTACGTGGTTACAGATCTGAAGAACCTCGATCCAAAAGAAAATGTACTCCTATGGTTTGGCCACAGTTCTTACTTTATACAGGTTGATGGGAAAACGTTTCTTATCGATCCGGTTTTCAGTGGAAATGCCTCTCCAATGCCAGGATCTATAAAAGCTTTTCAGGGAGCAGATTATTATAAACCGGAACATATGCCGGCAATAGACTTCCTGCTTATTTCTCACGATCATTGGGATCATTTGGATTATAAAACGGTACAGGCTTTAAAGAATAAAGTAGGCAAAGTGATTTGTGGATTAGGAACCGCGCAACATTTTGAATACTGGGGCTGGGATCCTCATCAGCTGATCGAAAAAAACTGGTGGGAAAGTGTAGATATTGCAGAAGGTTTCAAAATCACGCTCACTCCGTCAAGACATTTTTCAGGAAGATTACTGAACAGAAATATTTCGCTCTGGACTTCATTTGTACTTAAAACCCCTTCTATGAATCTTTTTCTTGGGGGCGATAGTGGCTATGGCAATCACTTTACAGAAATTGGCCGTCAATATGGACCCTTTGATTTTGCTGTGATGGAAAGTGGTCAGTACAATGAAAAATGGCCATACATTCATACCTTGCCGGAGCAGTTAATACGCGAATTACAGGAATTGAAAGCTAAAAACTTTATCCCGGTACACAATTCGAAATTTAAACTGGCACAACATCCCTGGTATGAACCTCTGGAACTTGCAGCACGACATGCCGAAGAAAATAATATTCCGATTACTCTTCCGAAGATTGGAGAAAAAGTAGACTTGAAACAACTGGGAAACAGTACCTGGAATAAGTGGTGGAAAGAATATATGTAATACAAACTGCTTGTTCTCGCTTATGAAAATTATGTTCAAAACAGAGTTTTTAGAACCAGGAAAATATTAACCAACAAAAAAGCTGTCCAATTATTGGGCAGCTTTTTCCTTATGATCAAAAAAATAATTTCTACTAGGGTTCCTTATGGCTCACTTTAGTATGGATAATATCATAAAATACAGCAGGATTGGTCGCATCAGGAATAATTCTGTACGTAAATGTCGTTTCATTCAGAACAAGAATATCCACAATACGGGTGAAAGTTGCCGTTGTAATCGTTCTCTTTTTTCCATCCGGAGAAATAGTCCATGTTCCTTCAGATCTCAAAACATCATTTAAACCGAAAATTTTAAAACTTCCATTAGCTTTGAAGTAAGAATATCCTACATATCCGGCAACGTTGCTATCGGTTAAAGCAATAGTATTTCCACTTTTGTCCTTTGCTCCTGTCGTTTCCCATGGAGTAGAAGCTAAAGTCAGCTGTCCGTTGCTCGGCTCAGTATGGGATGTTTTTGTGTGGATAATGTCATAATACACAGATGGATCACTGGAATTCGGGCGAATTCGATACGTAAACTCATTTTTATTAAGGACAAGAATCTCAACATCACGGGTGAAAATTGTTGTTCCATCAGGATTTAAAGACGCAATAGTTCTTGTTTTCCCCTGAGGATCTACAGACCATGTTCCCCTTGATCTCAGAACATCGGTTAAATTGTAAATCGCAAAATTCCCGTCAGCTTTAAAATAAGCAAACCCTACATATCCGGACACGTTGGCATCTGTAAGTGCAACATTATTTCCGTTTTTATCTTTAGCCCCCGTAGTTTCCCATGGAGTAGAAGACAGAAGTTGTGAGGAAGTCTGCTGCTCAATCATAATTTCTGTATCGTCATTTGAACACGACACGAATGATGCAGATAAAAGAAGTGCCGCCGACAGATAACATAATTTTTTCAGAGTATTCATAGTAGTATTTTTTAAGTCTTTGCAAACTTAGAAGTAATACATCTTAGAAACTTTGTATAAAATCTCTCTTTTGTTGTAGAATATATAACAAATAATCCCTTGGTTTGAATAGAATATATCATGTTATTAATAGTAAATTGAATTTATTCATGGTAAAAGCATGATCAATAAGGCTTTCACTCAATAAAAATTTTATTTTTGAATATGAATAACAGGAACCGTGGAAAAAATACAGGAGATGATACTTTATTTGCTTCAGAAAAACAGCTTACTAAGCTGAGAATGGCTGTACAGGATATGCAATATCTGCTGACAAGAGAATATCCGGAGAAAGCCGCTTCAGAATTAGTAGGCAATCGTTATCGTTTAAAAACACGACAAATTCAGGCTTTAAGAGGAGCTTCGGCTTCAGAAATACAAATCAGTAATCGAAAATTGAAGCAGCTGAAAGCAGAAGAGGTAAAAGAACAAACAGTTTATCTTGATGGCTTCAATGTATTGATCCTTTTAGAAAGCTTATTGTCTGATGCCTATATTTTTGAAGGAGTAGACGGTTGCTTTCGAGATCTTTCTGGAGTTCACGGTACGTATAAAAGAGTAAACCAAACTGCGGGGGTAATTCAGGCGGTTGCAGAATTTTTTACAAAGAATGAAATTCATAAGCTGGTCTGGATTTTTGATCAGCCGGTTTCCAACAGCGGAAGAATAAAGCAGATTATTCTCGAGTTTGCAGCAGAACATAAACTCAATTGGGATGCTGAATTACAATATAATCCGGATAAATTTTTGGCAGAAAGTCACGAAATTGTTGTTTCTTCAGATGCCTGGATTTTGGATCACTGTAAAAAATGGTTCAATCTTATCGAATACCTGATCAAAGAGGAAAACCTTCCGGCTAACCTTATTAGAACACAATAAAGTATGTATCATATTGAAAAATATATCCCGCTCCTTTCAAAGACCTGGAAAGAAAAATATCAGGCGGTTATAGCAAAAGAACATTTGGATCGTTTAGAGTTGAATATTCGATTATTTCAGGAAAATAATTGTGTGTGGGATTTGCCGTACTTTAATGAAGAAATTAAAATCAACAGAGAAGAAAGCTTCGAAAAATTTATTCATATCCTGAATAACAGAGATTCTGATGAGGTAAAAGCCCAACAAATAGAGACAATTCCGTTTGAAGACTGGTTGAATGTTTTAGGACAAAGACTTACTTCTGCAAGTATTCGAGATGAAAATGCTATTCCTCCCTTGAAAAGAACATTGATAAAATCCTGTGAAGAACCTTTTAACAGTGAAATTATCATTGCGCAAAGAGCTTGGGAGAAACACGTTGGAAGAATGGATGATGACTTCTGGGGACAAATCAAAGGAAATAATCAGCAGAAGCAGGAAAAAGTAATGGCTAAAATTCATGATATTCTGGATCATAAAACCTGGTGGAACGTCTTCTTTCACTATAAACATGAACTCGTCTTTGAAGTCAGGGAAAAAGAAGGTCACGGAATCCGCTGGAGCCATGGAGGAACAAAACTTATTGGATTTCTGGAAAAATTTATCAACGAATAACCAATCACTGAAAAGTATATTTTCTAATCGGTCATTTTTACATCTTGAGGAAAACTGTTGACTTAATTTCATACAATTTTTAATGAATTTTCTTCTTTTTTTATCTGCGTAAAAAGATTGCGCACTATGCTTCTAGTTTTGCAGATGTAAAAACTGAAGCAATGGATTTTTCAGAACAAAAATTTTCAAAAGAAGAATGGGAAAACTGCCTCAAGGTACTGAATGCCTTGAAAGATGACCCTTTTATTAATCCTGACAACAACACTTTTTCGGGATTGATTACAAAAATTCACAAAAATGCCAAAAAGCAAAACCGTAATAACAGCTATGCCGGGATGAAGTCTCATGACCTTGCTGTGAATTTCGGCTCTGTATTGGTACAGAAAGCTTTAGCTGGAGTTTCAGATTTTTACGATGATGAAAAAGAAGAAACACAACTGACACAACTTCAGATTCCCAAAAACTGCTACTGCTGTAACAGAAGCTATCAGTATGCTCACTCTTTCTACACAAGATTATGCCCACAGTGTGCCGGAGAAAATTATGAAAAAAGATTTGAAACGGCAGATCTCACAGGGAGAAATGTAATTCTTACAGGAGGAAGAGTAAAAGTAGGTTTTGCCACCGCATTGAAATTGCTGAGAAACGGAGCCCATTTGGTTTTGACAACCCGATTCCCGGCATTGGCTATGGAATTCATGCAGCAGGAAGCAGATTTCGACAACTGGAAAGACCGACTTTGGATCTACGGTCTGGATTTGAGAAACCTTAAAGCCATTCAGGATTTTATAGATTTTTATAAATCCAAGTTTGAGACGGTGGATATTCTCATTAATAATGCAGCACAGACGATCAAATATCCTGATGAATATTACTTGCCTATTATAAAACGGGAAAAAGAAATGCTTCTGGAATATGAGAATAACCCAAAACTTATTCCCAATCAGACTGAAATTTCAAATGAAACGGCAAAACTGGAATACGCAGAAAATGAAGTTACCCAGGTTGAGCTCACCCGTTTCGGTCAGCCAGTAGATAATAGAGATAAAACGAGCTGGAATTCAACTCTGGAAGAAGTTTCTATGTATGAGCTGGTAGAAGTAAATCTCATCAATCATATTGCGCCCTATTTTCTGATCAAAGAATTGAAACCTTTAATGAAAAACTCTACCCATAAAGAAAAGTTTATCATTAATGTAACATCTTCGGAAGGAATCTTCAGCTACGATAATAAAACCATATTTCATCCGCATACCAATATGACAAAGGCTGCACTCAATATGATGACGCTTACCTCGGCCAGAGAATTTGAAAAAGATCAGATTTATATGAGTGCCGTAGATGTTGGATGGATTTCTACAGGAGCTAAAGAAAGTCTCAGAAAAAAACAGTTTGAGCAGGGATATATTCCGCCATTGGATTCTGTAGATGGAGCTTCTAGAATTCTTCATCCGATTGCAGAAGGAATCAAGGGGAATTATTTCAGTGGAGTTTTATTGAAAAATTATAAAATTCATACCTGGTAATGATAAACGGAGGTAATAGTAATAAAATGGAAAAATACATTATGCTAAAATGAGTTGTGGGTTCAAATCCTGCTTACCTCCCAAAACAGAAACGTTAGCTCAAAGGAAGAGCGTTGGCCCTCCAAGTCAGAGGTTACGGGTTCGAGTCCCGTACGTTTCCCAAGGAGTACATAGTTCAACAGTGAAGAATGCTGCCATATCACGGCAGAGGTTGCAGGTTCGAGTCCTGCTGTACTCCCAAAATAACAACGGAGATAGTAATTTAATGGAAAAAGTATTCCCTGCTCCGGAATAAATGCGGGTTCGAATCCCGCTTATCTCCCCATTAAAACAGTAAAAGAAATAGTTTAATCTGGAAAAACTTATTCAGGAGAATGCATTATCGGTTCGATCCCGGTTTTCTTTTACTTTTAAAATAGAATGTCATGTTTAAAGAACTATTAATTTTTTTCAGAATTATCGACGAAATTCAGATGCCTGTTCCTTTAGAAAGAGGATCAGCCCGAAAGCCTTTAGCTAAACCGGAGAAAGAAAAAGGAACAAAGGTAGAAGAGAAAAAAGCCGCTGAAATAATCATTCCTTCCGGAATTGTGCCTTTAGGAAAAATAAAACCCGTTGAAAAAGAGAAAATTAAAAACTTCAAAGAACATACAAAAAATTATACTGAATACTGCCTTGAAAAAACGAGTAATCAGCATATGATGAAAGTATCTTCTTATAAGTTACTGAACCGTAATGACAGTACTGAAACCTTTTCCATTCAGGGAGATGCTTTCATTACCCATAACGAACATCAGATGATTCGTATAGAAAGTTCGTATTTTGTAAAATACATTCAACAGGAATACAATCCGATAACCCAACTCAACGAAAATGCATACGATTAACCCTATAAAAAGATATAAGATATTTTCCCACGAAGATTTGCGGGAAGTTTCTACGGATGAATATGCTTCAATAGAGATTTATGCTAAAAATATGACCTTCAGTTTTACAGAAATAGAAGGAAATCTTTTAGTAAGAGGAGAAGGTTGCAGTTTTCCTGATCTTCAGAATATTAACGGCAATCTATCTGTGGATGCCGGAAATTGTAGTTTCCCAAATCTAAAAAATGTAGGCGGTAATGTTGCGATACATGCTTCGGCAGTTCTTGACAGGCTTGAAAAAGTAAAAGGAGACTTGAAATGCATTGTCAATTTTAGATTTAAAAATAGCATCAAAATTGAAGGCAGCATTGAATTAAAAAATGCAGAAGTATACGCCGCCGATAAAAAACTGAAGGATCTAAAACGAATCATTGAAGTTCTTCATCAGTATCAGGTTGATTTTTTACCCAAAGACGGTATTTTTAACGTGGATGTTAAGGGTGATGACATTACTTTCTTACATCAGCAAATCCGTGGAAAGATGACAATATATGGGAAGAATGTTTCTTTTCCTAACCTTGAATATATCCATGGGCAGCTAAAAATAAAAAGCCAGAAAAAAAATGAAGTAGAGTTCGATCACGATTTTCCAACGCTTAAGAAAATGATGGGAGTGTTGACTGTGGATAAGCCTAATGTGTGTTTTCCTGCACTTCAGGAGCTCGTAGGAAATATTGAAATCAAGAATAGTTCTTACGCAGCATTTCCATTGTTGGAAAAAGCTGGAAATGTTCGGATCAAATATAATTCCAGAGGAAAATTTCCCATATTGAGAGAAGTAAAGGTAGATCTTGCTAGTGATAGTTATGAAGAATGTGAGATGACAGAACTGAAAATGGTTAAAAGAACATTTTATACCTCCAAAATCATTGCTAAGAATATTGAAGAAGTTGGGAATCTGGTTATGAATAAATACTGCGAATTTGATCATTTGAAAAAAATTGGTGGAGTGGTCGTATTTGATGAGAGCTTTAACTTCAAATCTTTAGAATATATCGGATGTCTGACCAATGAAAAACAAAAAGGATCAAAGCTTCCTTCATTGCAAAAGATCGGACATTATTTATATGATGAAAATGATGCGTTCGAAGACTTTGCGGAACAGATTTATTTCAAAGTGAAAGATAATCTCTACATCACTCCCGACAAATGCTACATTGCACAGACACTCCCCAACAATATTTCAGAACATTTTCTTCAGCCGCTGCAAAAATTGGTTTCTATTTTGAAGCTGCGGCACAAAAGTTTTCAAAACTTTATAACTCGTGAATACGAAAGAGAATGGATCAATTACAGTTCTCCCAATTTTTCGAAAGTTCTCCATAATATTGAAAAAATATGGACTTCTGTAGAGCCTATTACTTATGAAGAATTTTTCACCCATTACGACAGAGGTTTTAGATTGTTCTGTTTTAGTTATTTCGGGGTAGGGGCTTTGATGGAGAAACTGAATGCAAAGAAAATCAATCAGAAAGAAATTCTGGTGAATTATTGTACCTATGATAAAAATGGGAATAAAAAGTCTTTAAGAAGAACAAATCACTATGAAATATTTGAAGTAGAGAATGAAAATTTTCGGCTTTCGTTGTGGGGCAGAGAAAAATACTCTTACGCAGTAAAATGCTGGTGCCCTTCTACCTTAGAAGAACATTGGCTGTGGATAGAACCGCAGTATAAAGATGACGCCCTGGCTGCCATTGCCTCTACATTCAGAATTCATGAGAACATAATTCCTCATATACAATGTCTGAAAAGACAGGGAGATCTTTTAATCTGTGAACTGAAAACGGAAGTGATACCGAAAGGAAATGTAAGACCTTTAACTGCTGAAGAATATTTTAGTTTTCTTGAAGCAGAATCATAAAGAAAATATACAGAAACAATAGTTTAATAGGAAAAACATTCCAATAAGTTGAAGAGTTGCCGGTTCGATTCCGGTTTGTTTCTGTTTTAAAAAAAATAATCATGGAAGAGCTACAAGCAATTTTAAATACAATTATCAAAGAAAAGCAAGGGTATATTACTTTTCTTACCGGGGCCGGAATTTCAGCAGAAAGCGGACTTCCTACTTACCGATCCATAGACGGAATATGGATTAAAGGAACAAAATATCATCGCCCTGAAGAATTTGGAACGTTCAAATATTTCAGTAAAGAAACAGAAGAAGTATGGCAGTATAACCTTTTCTGGAAAAAGCTGATCGCTGAGGCTCAACCCAATGAAGGACATCTTGCATTGACTGAAATAGAAAAGCTGTTAGGCGACAGATTCAAGCTCATTACTCAGAATGTAGATGGACTTCATCAAAGAGCCGGAACTCAAAAAGTTTATGAAATTCACGGGAATAAGCAGAAAGTACGCTGTTCAAAAGAATGCAGCGGTCCCATTGATTTCCCGGAGAGTGTAAAGCAAAAGGAATATGACGAAGACCTTACAGAAGAAGACAAAAACGGATTGAAGTGTACCCAATGTGGAGGTTGGCTAAGGCCTCATACATTATGGTTTGATGAATCTTATAATGAAAAATATTATCATTTTGATACCGCTTATCATATATCAGATCATACAGATATTCTTTTTGTAATCGGAACTTCAGGTTCTACGGCATTACCCGTTGGCATTGTAGAAACGGTAAAAATAAGAGCTAAACATATTGTGATTATCAATCCAGAAGATGATACTTATTTTCACCATATTGTAAGAGGGATAAAAACATTGAAGATCCTGAAAGAAAGCAGTTCTTCAGCCTTACCGGAGTTAAAGAAAATGATTGAAAAAATAATAAAATAATAAATGAATACATACATTGATATTGGCATTAATCTGACCAATAAACAGTTCTATAATGAACACGAAGAAATTATTAACCGTGCCTTGGATAATGGGGTAGAGCAGATGATTCTTACCGGAACAAGTGTCCGTGGAAGTAAAGAATCTGCTGAAATTGCACAAGAATATCCTGATATCCTTTTTTCAACAGCGGGAATTCATCCTCACGATGCCAAATCTTTTAATCAGGAAAGCATTGCTGAGCTCAGGAAATTATTAAAACAGGATCATGTCATCTCAGTAGGAGAGTGCGGGTTGGATTTTGACCGTGATTTTTCTCCCAGACCAGCTCAGGAAAAATGCTATCAGGCACAGTTGGAATTGGCTATTGAAGTCAATAAACCACTTTTCCTGCATGAAAGATCGGCCTTTAAAAGATTTAATGAGATCACAGACCATTATCTTTCTCAACTGCCCAAAGCGGTGGTACATTGCTTTACCGGAACGTTGAATGAAGCAAAAGTTTATCTGGATAAAGGTTTTTATCTTGGGTTCACAGGCGCAATCAGTGACGAAAAAAGATTTAAACAGCTGGAAGAAGTAATAAGGTACGTTCCTCTCGAACGTATGATGATTGAAACAGATGCTCCTTTTATGCTTCCGAAGAACATGTCCAGGACTCAGAATAGAAGAAATGAACCTTCATTTTTACCCTATGTGGCACAAACGATTGCTCATTTCAAAAAAATCAGCATTGCTGAAGTGGCAGACGAAACTACGGAAACGACCCGAGATTTTTTCAGACTATAAAAAAGAGCTCTACTGATAAAGTAAAGCTCTTTTTTTATGGTAAAATTGTAAAAGGCTTAGTAATATTTAAAAGATAATAAGCCGATTTACTTTTATAGACTCTTTATTGCAGACTCTAAAGCCAACTCCATCATTGGTTTTAAAGCTGTTTCTCTTTCGTCAGCAGAAATTTTCTCGTGAGTTGGGATAATATCTGTTACGGTAAGAATAGTTGCTGCATTTTTTCCTAAGTGCTGAGCATTAGCAAAAAGTCCGAAAGCTTCCATTTCTACTGCAGGACAGTTATATTTTGTAGCGATAGCCGGAGTTTCAGGATCTTTTCTGTAGAAAATATCACTACTGTGAATGTTGATCGCTTTAGCGTCTAATGAAAGTTCTTTAGACGTTTCATTGATGGTATTGAAAACATTTCCCTGGTGAGAAAGGATTTCCTCTTCAATTCCCCATGCATATTTTGCGTAAGTACTTTCGCTGGCTGCATTTTCAATATTTAAAATATCAAAAAGTTTAAGATCCGTATTGTAAGCACCACAAGTTCCGATTCTGATGATGGTTTCTACTTCATATTCTGTAAATAACTCAAAAGAGTAGATTCCGATGCTTGGAAAGCCCATTCCACTTGCCCCCACCGTAATTTCTTTACCTTTATAAAGACCTGTATAATAAAATATTCCTCTGGTTTTGCTTACCAGCTTGGCATTTTCTAAATAATTTTCAGCAATATACTGAGCACGAAGAGGATCTCCCGGCTGTAATACTACTTTGGCAATTTCACCTTTTTTTGCACTGATGTGAATACTCATAATGTTATTTTGAATAGACAAAGATAATAACTTTTAGATTGACTGTGCCATGAGGAGCATCTACAGTTTACTTTTTAACATTCGTTTTTAGATAAGTCTTTGGGATTTCTAAGCTTTGAGGAGAACAAATCGAGATAAGGTTTAGAAAGAGATTCTATTCTTCAAATTGTTTCCGATATTGTGTAGGGGTTACCTTTTTTATTCTTTTAAACACCCGGTTATAATATGGAATATCGTTAAAGCCAGAGGCTATGCATATTTCCGCTACAGACAGCTTTGTTTTTAACAGCATTTGGCAGGATGATTCTATCCTGAATTCTGTGACATAGGTGAAAAAAGATTGGCTTGTCATTTTTTTGAAGAATACACAAAATGATGATTTCTGCATTCCTACAGATTTTGAAATTTCCTGTAAGGTAATATTTCGCTGAAAATTTCCTAAAATAAAAAGATGGATAGCCTGGAGTGTTCTTTCTTCTTTGTTGTCAAGAACAGGTCTTCCCACGATATGCATTTCTTTGCAATAGGAGATCAACTCTAATAAATGGATGAAGGAAGAAAGTCTTTCAATAGGATTTTGAAAGATCATAGAATACATAAGAAGCTGAAGCTTGTCCAATAATTCGCCCTCAAAAGATACTGCATTTTCATTGCTTTGAAGTTCGGAAATAGCTGAAGATAACTCAGGAAAAAGACTACTGCACTGTATCAGAAAATCATTCTCAATAACTATTGTTACATTTTCAATTTTACCATCATTATCGGATACAGATTCATCAAAAGCCCAGCAATGCGGAATATTGGGAGGGATAAGAATAATTTCTCCTTTTGAAAAATTCTCAACCGTATTTCCAATAGTTCTTACTCCGCTTCCTGTAATAATATAAGATAGTTCCCAAGTTTGCTGCTGGTGAAGAGGTACCTGCTGATCCCATGTAATATGAACATGATCAAAATGGAAAGTGCTGGTTTTGTTGTTTGGATAATATTTTAACTGTTGTTTCATAGCAGGATGATGAAGTAAATATAAGACAATGATAAAAAAATATAAGACAATATAGTCGAATAATATCATATTACTTTTGTATTGTATCATTTTAAGACAATATGAATCAATCTTTTAATCTTTCTCAATCAAGACCTCATTACGAAATTCTTGATGGCCTTCGTGGTGTAGCGGCAATTGTGGTCGTTTTTTTTCATGTTTTTGAAACATTTTCAAATGGAGATCACACCCAGCAAATGATCAATCATGGATATTTGGCGGTAGATTTTTTCTTTATGCTTTCTGGTTATGTCATCAGTTATGCCTATGACAACCGTTGGAGCCAAATGACTTTAAAAGATTTTTTCTTACGTCGTTTGGTAAGATTACAACCTATGATTATTATAGGTTCCTTAGTAGGTGCTCTTTTATTTTATTTTCAATATTCTGAAGGTTTAGGCTGGAGCAATATTGCTGTAACGCCGGTCTGGAAATTACTGTTGGTCATGTTTATCGGAATGACAGTAATTCCCGTAGGTAAAGGTCTGGATATACGGGGCTGGAATGAAATGCATCCGCTGAATGGACCTGCCTGGTCATTATTTTTCGAGTACATCGCCAATATAGCATATGCTCTTTTCCTGAGGAAAGCTTCAAAACTAGTATTGGGAATCTTGGTATTGATTTCCGCAGGAGTAACCATCCACTATGCTTTTACCAATCCTAATGGAGATCTCATTGGAGGATGGTCTATTGATGATGCCGTTCAGATGAGAATAGGGTTTACAAGACTCGCTTTCCCTTTCTTAATGGGGATTTTCTTAGCCAGAACAGCTAAATTAAAATATACCAAAAACGCTTTTTTAATAACCAGTGCTCTTCTTATTTTCCTTTTTGTATTTCCTCGTTTAGGTGGAAATACGGCGCATTGGCAAAATGCTTTTTATGAGTGCTTTACTTTGGTCATAATGTTCCCAATTGTGATTCTATTGGGAGCAGGTGGAAAAGTTATCGGAGAAAAGGGCAATCGATTATGTAAATTTTTAGGTGATATTTCCTATCCTATTTATATTACCCATTTTCCTCTAGTGTATGTATATATGGCTTGGGCCGTGAACGGAAAACATACGTTGAATGAACCATTAACATGGTTGGTAGGAATTGCAACCGTCATCATTTCTATTGTCTTTGCATATCTTTTCATGAAATTCTATGACATCCCGGTCAGAAGATGGTTGAATAATAAATTGATTGTAAAAAAATAAAATACAGTTTAATTCTCAAAGTCCAAATTCGTGTTGGCTGATCCAGTTCACATCACAAGTGTGAACTGTTTTTTTTTTTTTAAAGTTCATGGAAGCATTCATTTATATCTCTTTAAAACTTTATTGTATGATATTTTCCAACGTTTGGTAGTAAAAAAATAATACAGTTACTATTTTATTGACAATCCCTTCAACTAAAAGTTTTATTCTCAACAAAATAATTTTATTTTTGTTAGATGATGGAAAACCAATCGCCGTTTTTGGATACAATCTTTCTTCTCAGAAAAAATGAATGCATCACCCTTTTCTCAGACTTACAGGAGATTTCCTCAAAAGAAGAATCGGAGGCAGCAGATTATTTCGAAACTGAATTTGAAAAAGAAAGACTTGAATTTTTATCTGACCAGATTACCTGTGATAAAGAAACAGCAGTCTGGGCAGCAAAAGTTCTGTATCATAGTGCCCAACTCTATCTTGTCAGAGAAAATACAACCAAAAGTATAAGTACTTTAATTCCATTGTTTAAAGGACGCAGAGATGTTTCATCAATATTGTCGGCAGATCTTTCACTGAGATTTTTACCTCAGATCATCATTGCGTTAAATGACGTAGATCCGGAAGACGAACTCATAAAAATACTTGAAGATATTCTGTCCGTTTTTCATTATTCAGGAATTGGATATGATCTCGATTTTGATCTTGAAAAAATAAACTGGGAAGAAGAACTTAAAGACAAAACCTACCGGAAACTCTATCTGGAAAGAATTGTTCATAAAAAAGATTATAAACTGGCGGAAATTCCGTTCATCAATAAACTGCTGATCGCAGAATTCGGAATGTATAAAGATGCTTTCTGGAGAGAATTAAAAATAATAACTGAAGAAAATCAATGACTCAAAATATTCATAAACTCAATACGGTTCTGACCTACGTAAAAGATACTTTCGTAGGCAAGAATGATGTAGTAGACTTATTGGGAATCTGCCTTCTGGCAAGAGAAAACGCTTTCTTGTATGGACCTCCGGGAACCGCAAAATCGGCTATCGTAAGAACACTGGCCAAAACAGTAAAAGATGGTAAAAACTTTGAATACCTGTTAACCCGTTTTACAGAACCCAACGAAATTTTCGGCCCTTTTGATATCAGAAAACTCAAAGAAGGAGAACTCCTTACCAATACCGAAGGAATGATGCCGGAAGCGTCTTTGGTATTTTTGGATGAGATTTTCAACGCGAATTCTGCCATTTTGAACTCCCTGTTGATGGCTCTCAACGAGAAAATATTTAAAAGAGGAAAAGAAACCAAACATCTTCCCGCACTAATGTTTGTGGGAGCAAGTAACGTTCTTCCTGAAGATGAAGCTTTGAATGCTTTATTCGACCGTTTTCTGGTGAGAATTAATGTTGATTACGTAAATCCTGAACTATTGCAGCAGGTTCTTCTCGCAGGAAGAAAACTGGAAAACGAAGAAGAAACCGAAATCCCGGAAATTCATGCCGAGGAAATAAAAGAACTTCAGAACTTGTGTAAAACGGTAGATCTTAAACCTATTTACGAAGTATACCTGAATACCATTATGAGCCTGAGGAATACAGGCATCGCAATCTCTGACCGTAGAGCAGTGAAGCTACAGAATCTGATTGCAGCCAGTGCTTTAATTTGCGGAAGAAATGAAGCGGTACTTTCAGACCTTTGGGTGCTGAAACATATCTGGGACACCGAGGAACAGATTGAAATTCTTGAAGGAATTATCAACAGAACCATCGAAAAAGATGATCATCCAAAGTCTCATCCTCAGGCCATGCAGAACAAAACTCCCAATCCGGAAGAAGTCATGAAAGATGTGAAAATTCTTGTGGATAAATGGAATACAGGAGCGTTGAACTTCGAGGAACAAAACGTGATCAAAGATAAACTGAGATATCTGCAAACCCGTTGTGACTGGGTCAGAAACCCTGAACAGAAACAATACATTCAACAGGAAATTGAAAGCTTATGGCAGAAAATCCTTCAAAGCATATAAAAGAATTTTGGGCAGAACTTCCCCGTTCGGGAGAAGACTATCTGGGATTCATCCGGGACTGGAAAAACATTCAGATTGCTTTGGATGATGAGACGATCTGGCTGAAAGGCTTTACAGAAGAACAATCGGAATCTTCGGAAATATATCAGCTTCCGGATTTTGTTCTCTATGAACTTCGTGAAAATCTTTTGTTTAGAAAGAATGCATTGGTGCCCAGCAAAAAGATGAGAACGGCATTATTGTGGGTATCCATTGATAAGGCTTTAAAACTGACGCTCCCGATATCCAACAATAATTATTTCGGAATCCATGAAAAAGTTCAGATCAACCTTACGGAAAGTAATGAAGAACAGCCGGTAATCGCATTATTGTCTTCAATAGCCGATATTAAAGAAAGCATGGCTGCAATACCGAAATTTAAACTTGAAAAAATACAGTGGGTGATGATTGGAGAGAAAGCTCTATTTCTGGGAACCCCATTATTAAGTCTTCCGGGAAAAACATATTGGGCAAGCAATAAACATTTATTACCTGCCGGACTGGATTTTGAGTTTAAGAATCTAAGTACGCTGTTAAACCAAAAATATAACAATGAATCAGACGGATGGCTTTTATGGGATGAGAATGGGAAATGTCTTTCAATAAAAAGTTCAGATTTCCGGCCGCTTTCTATCAGTTCATTCCGTCTTACTGAAAAATCAACAGAATGGAACTAAAGCGATACTTCCAGTCTTATGAAAATTATTTCTGGGAATGGAAAACCGATGAAGATGTTCCCGGTGATGCCGGATATCATGAGAATAATCTCCTCTCTATCCCTGGAGTAGGGGCAATAGCTTATAGACCTTATGTAATAGAAACTCTTAAAGAGGTTCAGCTGTACGGATGGCCTCCATTTGGAGCATTGATTATGGTTTTATATGCGATGCAGGATGGTTATACTGATTTTGCAGAACCTTTAAGACGTACAGCAGATTTTTACAAAACACCCGATCTGGATTTTGATACTGAAGAAGCGATTGAATTCCTCGAAAAAATAAAAAACCTGCCTAATGTTTATAAACAAGGTCAAAACAGAATCATTCTGCTGGAGACGCTACTAAGCAAAGATTCCAAAATAACTTCAGCTCAGGCAGAGGCAATTTTAAACAGATATTATAAAAGACCTTATGAGCTTGCCGAAAGCGCTGAGAAAAAAGCAGCAACTTCATCCATAGTATATCGGGATCTTAAAACTCTGAACAAAAACGAAGCCTTTCCCTCTGTTCAGTCTATCATTGATGCGATGAAAGGTCTTGTGAAAGAACCGGAGCTTGATGATGAGGTCGTGGAAGAAGAAGCTACTGCTGATACCGATAGTGACTTTATAAAAGAATTGGTAGAAGAGCCCAAGACATTCCAGGTTGGAAGTCTTATCAAAAGAATATGGAGCGGACTCAAAATTCCTATGCGACATCTTTCTCCGGGAGAGCAGCCCATTGGAGGAATCTCAGATATGACCAATAAAGGAGATTTCAACAGAATGCTTCTGTCTGAATTTGCCAATGAGGATGAAGTATTCATGAATAGGGTAGCCAACAATGAGGCTCTCTACATTCAAAGAGAAATCCCACCCGAAGAAAATATTTTTGAAAGAATTATCCTGATCGATACCTCACTTAGAAATTGGGGAACTCCGAAAGTGTTGGCTTTTGCATCCGCAATTGCTGTGATCAAACATCCCAAAGCCCATTCAGAATGTAAAGTGTTTGCACTGGGACAGACAGGAACTCCGATTTCTTTAGATAAAGTAGAAGAAGTGATTGAAAGCCTGAATCAGGTAAGTCCTGTACTGGAAGTTTCGAAAGCACTGGAAAAGTTTTTCAACGAAGAACATTCACAAAAAGACATTGAAGTTTTTTTTATCACCAATCATGAAAATCTGGCGGAGAAAAACCTTCAGAAAATTATTCATGAAAATAGAGACCGGCTAAAGTTCCTGGTAACCACTGCTTCTGATGGAGAAATTAATTTTTATAAGCATCATAAAGGAGCAAGAAAGCATATTCAGAGAATAAAACTCCCTCTTCATGAGTTATGGGCCAATCCGCCTAAGCAAAAAAATGTGGTACGCAATTTCGGTGGCAAGAAAACCGATTTTCCGCTCAATTACCCACTTTTATTTCCAACTCCGAAGGGTAAGATTGCTCATTTTTTATATGAAGGTGAGTTTTTTATTCTGACTTCGAAAAAGCAACTGCTCAAGACTTACCTTTCAGATAATTATTATGACAGATATTCTTATGAGTACTATAAAACCTATCACGGTTGCGAAGTTTTGTTTGAAAATATTTCTCTGAGACGAAGCGGACAGTTTGCTCTGGCAAGAAATAAACAGCAGCATTATATACTTTGTCAGTATCAACCTGATAAAAAATTAATATCAAAGCTTAATCTGAACACGAAAGAATATTCAGAACAAAACCTTACAGGATTGAATCTTTCCAATTCTTACAAGCTGGTGTATTTTAGTAAGAATTTCTACCTGTATTACCTCGCCAATCCTGAGTATTATAAAATTAATATGGATGGAAATGTTTCCTTGGAATTGATTTCCGAGAGAAACAGAGGACTGGAGAAAAGCTGTGAAAAAGTAGACCTGGAAGTTACAAAGCTGAACGGCAGCGGTTTGAAAATTATCAGCAATTTTTATAATATAGGAATTAATGAAAACCATAATATCGTTATTTCCGGAAATGAGCTGGAAAATACCTCTAAGAATTCATTAAACCTTTATAAGAACGAGTGGGAGATGAAAATCTTAGCAGAGCAGAACAAAAATAAATTCATATTTCCCGATGGAAGCGAAATTATTGCTGACAATCGTGGAATATTAACTTTCAGGAGCAGTAATAAAGGAATTGAAGAATTTTTTATTCCTTCCACTACATTTGGACTTCTCTCTCTGGCCACGTACAGCGAATTTGGCGGAACAGAATATTACCTTCCGGAACATACCTTGTTGAAAGTGAAACCGATTGAAGAAATGTATACCCGATTTTTAGAAGCATTTATACAGCAGATTTTGGATTATGGAACTTAGAATACAACCTTTCCCGAAAAATAATTATCCGAGAAGAGGCCTTTTGATTAAAGGTACCTCACCATTGATATGGCTTCAGGAAATGGAAAATCTTGGGATTCATTTGAATGACGTACAGTCTTTTCCTATTCCATCCAATATCCCTAATGAATTGTACGGATGTTTTCTTATTTTCGATCCCCATGCTCCGCAGGAAATCGGAAGAAATGCTTACTTCCAATGTGTAGATAACCGTTTCTTTATTCCTGAAAACACTACTTTTTATCCTAAAATCAATCCTGAAGACTGGGAACAGCTGGACTCTTCTTTCATTATTATGCATCCCGACTTTGGATTGGTAAAACTATCAGATGAAATAGATTGGCTGGCTTTGATTCTGGAACCAGGAAAAATAGAAGCCAATATCAGAAAACCTCTGAACGGTGTTTCTGTTCCTGAAAAAATAGAAAGCTACACCGTGGAGATGGATGATGAAAAAGTTCTCCAGGCATTACAAGCTCCGCAAACAGAGGAAGAATGGATGAAAAATCTTCCTTTTGATCTCAAAAAAGTAATGGCAGGAAATCAAAAAGAAATTGAAAAGTATTTAAAATATATTGAAAAATACCCTGACAGAGCTGTAGAATTGGGAGTTCCGCTAGACATTATGGGAACTTCAAGAGGAGACGGTTTTGGAAAATTTAAATTTCATAGTTCATGGTTGGGGAAATTATTCGGTGGAGATTCGGAAGGTCGTTCAGATTCAACCTATTCTCAAAAATACCGTTGGATATTTTGGGTCTTTTTAATTGTTATCGGATTGGCCAGACTGTTTATGTATTTCAATAAAAAGGATTCTGACAAGACCATACCTTTTAATACATCAGAAAACGTTTCGGATATAAATAAAGATATGATAAAACCTGTTGTGGCTTATCAATCCGGTGTTACGGATATTGATATGAAGGTCGATTCGATGTACGGAGCAACACGGTATCATCTGATGAATGAACATGTTGCTGTAACGGCATTATACTATACAAAGAGTAAAGAAAATCTCTATGAACAATATCTGAAAAACGGAGGCAGACCTATTGAAAAAGTATCCAGAGACGTTGATTCTCTGGATCATAAAATGACAATGGCAAGAGATTCTTTAAGAAGAGTTTACCGCAAAAAGATTGTGAAATATTTAGCTCAAAGTGAAGAAAAATATAAGAAAAAAATTACAGATTCTCTTAATAAGATGAGCTCAGGAAAGCCTGCCGATCAGGGAATTGTAAAAACCATTCTGAAAAAGAAACAGATGCTGGTGGAAGACTCTTTAGGAAAAATTTATGGTACAAAAGAAAATATAGAACCTCCTGTTGATCCCAAGAATGCCCAAAAAGTAAAAACATTTGGAAAAGAAAAACCTTACTCGAAGCAGGACATCTCTTTTTCTGAAATTATTTGGTTAATTATTTTCATGACAGGTGTTGTAGGGTTGTATTCTTTTATCGTAAAAAGAAAATCTTTGAATATTGGCGGAGCAAATGTTCCCAACGGAATTAAAATTTTTCTTATCGTTGTTCTGGTTGGGATGCTGTTGTATATTTTCTATCCTTTGATCGAGATGTTCGGCTACAACTGGTTTGTATGGATTCTCATAATCTGCGTTATATTGCTTCTTTACCGTCTTTTTAGCGAAGACAAAACCATTTTAAAAACTGATAAAGATGAATAGGCAGAAGTTTATAGATAAATTCGTGGCCGCATTTTTTATTTTGGCGGTCATCAAGGTCATTGGGATTTTAGCACAGCTTTTTCATGAGAGTTTCTGGAGCGTTATCGGAACTTTGGTGATTTTTATCATTGTAGCTTTAATCATTTTCGTAGTTCTTACCCTTTTGGAAGATAAGGAGAAAGATAAAAGTTCCGGCGGCGGAAGAAGTAGAGCCGGCGGTGGAAATTTCTATATAGAATCTTCGTTGTTCGATAAAATCAGAAGCCAATATGAAGATCTTGCCGAAAAATATATAGCTGAAAAAGATTATAAAAGAGCAGCAAAAGTATATATCAACCTTCTGAAAGATTATTATAGAGGAGCCAGAACACTGGAAGACGGCGGATTTTATAATGAAGCAGCTGCTATTTATCTTAAAAAACTAAAAAACAAATCCGACGCTGCCATCTGTTATGAAAAGGCCAGGCAATATAAAAAAGCCATCGACCTTTACAAAGAAATGGAGCAGAAAGAAAAGGTAGGCGATCTATATAAAGAAATTAATGATCTTAAAAACGCCCATACCTATTATCAAATGGTTGTAGATGATTATACAGCCAATAATCAGATGGTAAAGGCTTCCTTAATCTATCGTAAAAAAATGGAGAAAATACCGGAAGCTCAAAAAATACTTCTGAAAGGCTGGGAAGAAGATAAAGACGCATTCAACTGTTTGAATAATTATTTCGCTAATATTTTCGATATCAACGAGCTGAAAACAGAAATTCGTGATTTATATGAAAAAACTCCCGATTACAAAAAGATCACCTATCTGGAAGCAATGAAGTATGAATTTAAAAAAGATGTAAAATTACAGGAAGCCGCCAGAAGTATTGCTTACGAAATCATCGCCGAAAAAGTAGCGTCAAGATCAGAAATTGTGAATGAATTGAAATACTTCAATCCTGACGATGAGGTAATCCTAAAAGATATTTCCAGATTTAAAACAAGCAGGAACAAAATGTTCAGAAATTAAAAGAACTTCCAGTAACACTTAAAAGCCTGGAAAAGCTGGACGAAGAAATGAACCGTTGAAAATTTTATATATGAAGCCAGCAATTCCGCTATAGAAAGGGCTTAGAAACAAACCGTTTTATCTCCTCCTATTGTAGAAATAGTAAAATAATTACAAAAAAGATTTATCTTTGCACCAGAAAATTATGACAATACAAAGAGCACATATCAATGCAGAACTATTCGGAAGTCCTTCTAATAAAGGATTATTCGGGTATGAATGGACGATATGGAATGAGGCGAAATGTGCTGACTTTGGAAATTATTTACTGTAAACTTGTAAAAAATTAATCAAAATACGACAGAAACGCCTCGATTTTTCGAGGCGTTTTTTGTTTTTTAGGTCAGAAATTATTTAGAATGAAAAAAAATAACCATAAACATGAAAATTTTTTAATAAACAATGAAACTTTAATACGATAAATAAGAGTGATAAGTAACCCAGTGAGAGACAGTCATTTAGGTATTTAAGATATCCACAAACTATTGTGGACAGGAACTTCTTATTCTGAAATTTACATTTAATTAATTGATTATCAAATAGTTGATTTAAAAATTTATTTGTGAGTTAAAAAAAATCATATTTACTTTGCAACCGAAAATTGAAAGCAACAGGTTTTCAGGATTCAATTAAAAATAATTTAGAAACAAACAAAAATAAAATGAAACAATTTCATAACATATTCAATCAATATTCAAGACTATTCGGACAAGAACCGACAGGAGCTGTGTGTATTCTTGATAGTGAAGTTGTGGATGAAAGGTGCTTATATACGTGGGTCAGCTAATGATCTCTTACGTTAAAATATATGAAGCGCCTCCCAAAAAGAGGCGCTTTTTTTTATGGTTTCTCTAGCTTATTTGGTAAAGCGCCGGTCTGTGGAACCGGAGAACAGGGTTCGATCCCCGGAGATACCCCAAAATATAAGATCCCATAGCTCAATTGGTTAGAGCGTCGGCCTGATACGTCGAAGGTTGAAGGTTCAAGTCCTTCTGGGATTACAAACAGTTCCGTGGCTCAATTGGATAGAGCATGGGTTTTCTAAACCCAGGGTTACAGGTTCGAATCCTGTCGGAACTACAATAAAAGGTCTATTGAGGTAATGGCTAACCTGCCCGACTGTCTCTTGGGCACTGCGAGTTCGATTCTCGCATAGACCGCAAAGATTCATAGAAAAGTAAGTTCCGGCTGTCTCCCGGAACAGAATATTGAAGTGAATCTGCAAAACTGGAAAGATAACGGTGGTTGTTTACCTGCCTTGGACGCAGGAGGTCGCAAGTTCGAATCTTGCTTTCCAGACTATAGGTTCCATTAGCATAGTGGTAAGTGCATTCGGCTTTCTACCGAACGACAAGGGTTCGACTCCCTTATGGAATACAAAAGATTTTGTAGCTCAATGGTAGAGCACCGGTCTGTTAAACCGGAAGTTGAAAGTTCGAATCTTTCCAGAATCGCAGGTAACTAAATGTTAATTGTTTCAGGAGAAAAAGTGAAAGTTTGTCAAGAGCAGAAGATCTTTACGCCAAACACAGAAAAACAGACAAACTTTTCTTGATCTCAATGAAAGCAGTTAGAAAGTAAAACATATCATTTATAAAATTTTAGGTAAAAATAAAGTTTGTCAAGCGCAGAAGTTCTTACATCAAATTAAAAAATTAAGACAGGCTTTATTTTTTTTAGAAATGGCAATAAATGGAAGTTAAAATGATTACAGGGAGATCATCTATGAATGATCATTGAGAACTAATAACCTGATGGTTCGCCGAAGTGGAAGAGTCGGGGCGGTCTGCAAAACCGTTGCATAAGCTGAGTGGGTTTGAATCCCATAACCATCTCAATAATCCTTTATTAAGAAAGAAAAAGGCTGTCGAGCGCAGAAGATCTTTAATTAAACATTCAATAAAGACAGACCTTTTCTTTTTAAAACAGGGAAATGAGTGAATAGTAAAAATTATTAATAACTCATGAAATCCGGAAGTACGCCGAAGTTGGAGAGTCGGGGCAGACTGTAAATCTGTTGCTTCATTGCTGAGTAGGTTCGAATCCTACTACTTCCACCATACCTACTGATAATGTAATGGCAGCATGCAGGAAATGTACTCTTGTTGTTTAGGTTCGATTCCTAGTCGGTTGGTTTTTATTGCTCTATTCGTCTAACGGTCAGGACGCCTGCCTTTCGAGCAGAAAACAAGGGTTCGATTCCCTTATAGAGTACAGATGTGAATGAACTGGTCAATCCTGAATTGATAATAATACCATGAAAGTTCAAATGTAAAAAATGAATTGGCCAGTTATCACTCACAAAAAATAAGAGAAGAGAAAAAAGGTCTGTCGAGCGTAGGAGATCTTTAGTCAATAAAAATAATGACAGCCTTTTTTTCTGAACATCAAAAAATGAATAGTAGAATTAGGCAATGAGAAAGGTTTGTCAAGAGCAGAAGATCTTTCAAACAAAAGCAGGCATAGTTTATAAATATAGACAGAGCTTTCTCAAACCTAAAATAATAAGTACTCATAAAAACAGTAATGATTACTTATAAAAACTGCGGGAATGGTGGAATGGTAGACACTCCTGATTTAGGATCAGGCTTCTGGGGGTTCGAGTCCCTCTTTCCGTACCAGAATATAAATAATGAGTATTGAGTAATGATACTGACGGCAGATTGCCATATTACTCATAACCAATTACTCATTACTTATAATATCAGGAAGAGTGGTGTACAAGGTGTTGCACGCTAGTCTGAAAAACTAGAGGTACAGGTTCAATTCCTGTCTGTTCCACAAAACATACAATAAGCAATCAGTACGCTTACAAATGTTTTCAATATATCTGATTCATAGTGTAATTGGCCAGCATACAAGACTTTGACTCTTGTTGTTCAGGTTCGAGTCCTGATGAATCAACTCTATTTACTCTGATATTGTAATGGTAGCATCTCAGTCTCCAAAACTGATAGTACTGGTTCGAGTCCGGTTCGGAGTGCAAAAAATGAATAGTCGATAATGAATTTAACTAACGACGATTCATCGTTCAAGAATTAATTTAAAACGAAATTTAAAACATGTAGAAAAAATGGAAACGCAACAACAAACATGGCAGAATATGAATGGAAAAATTTTCCAGGACTCTATCACACAGCTGGTAGAAAAAGCCATTATCCGCGAACAGGCAGACGGACACCGTCTTAAAGTGTGTGTGGGATCAGATTCCCATGTATACGGAGATGCCATCAACTATGCTACGGCAGTAGTGTTTATTCGTGAAGGAAAAGGAGCGTTTACCTTTATTAGAAAAGAAAGAGAAATACAGAATATCAGTATCAAAGAGCGAATGTTGAATGAGGTAAACAAATCCGTAGAAATCGCATACGCTATCTGTTCTGTGTTGGATACTTATGGTGTGGAAATGGAGGTACACGCAGACATTAATACCGACCCGGATTTCAAATCCAATGTGGCTCTGAAAGATGCCATGGGATATATTCTGGGAATGGGATATGTGTTTAAAGCTAAGCCTTTTGCTTTCGCAAGTTCCAACTGTGCTGATATGATGGTATAAACCTAAATCAATAATAAAAATAAACTAATAACCATGTTTTTTTTAGTTCAGGCTAATGTGTATTTAGACCCCGATCATTACAAAATTTTTGAAGCTTTGGAAGAATTAAATATTGACTATGAAGTTATTAATATTCATCCATCTGCAGAAAAAATAGATTTCGAAACAGATCGAAAAGACGTTTTTGTATATGGTTCTGTAACCATTGCACGATTGGCTAAGCAGAATGCACATTGGTTTCCCGGTTCTTTTTATGGAGGTAATCATCTGTATGAAGTATATTCTCAATTTTATGGTGAAAATCTACTTAATCACAAGATTTCTGTTCATAAGATTTCAGAAGAACTAAGTTGGGGAACAGATGAAAAAAAATTCATCAAGCCTTACGATGAAGCAAAGATTTTTACCGGAAAAGTATTTACGGAAATAGAATGGAAAGATTTTGTTTTTGAAGCTTTGGAAAATCAATCAAACAGAATTACAGAACAATCTTTAATTCAGATTTCAGAAGCTAAAGATACCTTAAAGGAAGCCAGACTTTGGATTATAGATGGAAAAATTATACATGCCGGATATTATAAATTTAATGATAATACTCCTTTTGAAGAAAAAGTTTCAGAAGAAGGATTGATTTTCGCTAAAGATATGATTCAGCTTTACAACCTTGAAAAAGCCTTTGTAATGGATATTTGCTTAACCGGTGAAGGCTGGAAAATTGTAGAAATAAACTGTATCAACAGTTCGGGATTTTATCCTAATACGAACGTGAAAAGTGTAATCAAAGCATTGAATATCTACTTTTCCAATTAAAACAGCGATTAAAATGTTTTTATACGATAAAGTAATAGTCATAGATATTGAAGCTACCTGTTGGGAAAAGGGAAAAATTCCCGAAAATCAGAAACCGGAAATCATTGAAATTGGAATCTGTAAACTCAATATGAAAGACGGAAGTATCGAAGATAAAAGAAGCTATCTGATAAAACCTGCACAATCTGAAGTAAGCGACTATTGTACACAACTTACAGGAATTACTTCAGAAAAGCTGGAAAAAGAAGGCGTTTTATTTAAAGAGGCCTGTTCAAACATAAAAAACAGATATAACTCTTTGAGAAGAACCTATGCTGGTTATGGAGAATTTGACAAATCCATTTTTGAAAGCCAGTGTAAAGAATTGAATGTGAAATTTCCTTTCAGTGAAACCTATCTTGATTTGAAAGTGCTGCTGACGTTGATGCATGGTGAAAAACCTATTGGACTGTTGAAAGAACTTCATACAAGAAATATGGAATTTGAAGGGATGCCCCATAATGGTGCAGATGATGCAATGAACACCGCAAGATTACTGTATCATGTTTTAAAAAAATAACTCATGGAACTTACAAAAAGATTATTGTTTCTGGATGATATAAGATATCCCATTGAGGCTTATCATTACACGAAACAGGACATTTTCCTCAGAAGTGACTGGCATATCGTTAGAAATTTCGAACAGTTTGTCAACAGGATTTTGAAAAAAGGACTTCCGGAAATGATCTCTTTTGACCATGATCTTGCAGACGAACATTACCTAAAGGCTTCCAACGAATATGTTGAAAAAACAGGTTATGATTGTGCAAAATGGCTGGTAGAATATTGTATGGAGAACTATTTAGATTTACCCAAATTCTATTGCCATTCCATGAATCCTGTAGGAAAGAAAAATATTGAAAGCCTTTTGGAAAACTTCAAAAACTATTAAAAAATTAAAGAAATGATTTTCAAAACATATAATGCTATAGAAAATGCTTACCAGGCCAGGGTAATCGATCAGATCAGGTTACAGGGCTTTGGAGATGAGGTTTTCATCGTACAGGAAAAAGTTCATGGAGCTAACTTTTCCTTTTTTACCGATGGAAAGGAAATTAAAATAGCAAAGAGAACAGCTTTCATTGAAAAGGATGAAAAATTTTTCAATGCCCATCAGATCTTGGAACGTTACAGAAAAAATGTAATACAAATGTTTCAAAAAGTGAAAGCATTGTATCCGGATGTTGAAACTGTTGTGATCTATGGTGAATTGTTCGGTGGCGGCTATAAACATAAAGAAGTAGAACCTGTAGAAGGTGCTGTAAAAGTTCAGAAAGGTATTGAATATGCACCTTACAACGAATTTTATGCCTTCGATATTAAGTTGAATGGAGCCACCTATCTGGATACCGATATCATCAACCCAATTTTCGAAGAAACCGGATTTTTCTATGCAAAAACCTTATTTCAGGGAACTTTGGATGAAGCGTTGAAATTCCCGAATGTTTTCAATTCTAAAATTCCAACCTGGTTAGAGCTACCGGAATTGAACAATATGTGTGAAGGAACCATTATCAAAACTTTGAAAACCCGTTATTTTGGAAATGGAGCCAGAGTTATTCTTAAAAATAAGAATGAAAAATGGATCGAAAAGTCCAAAGTAGTAAGAAAACAGAATAAAACCGTTCAAAAACAGATCCAATTCAGCGAAACAGCTCAGAATACCTGGGACGAAATCCAGAAGTATGCAACTGTAAATCGTTTGAATAACGTTTTGAGCAAAATAGGTGAGTTTGAACCTAAAATGGTAGGAAAGGTGATTGGCCTTTTTGCACAGGATATTTTGGAGGATTTTGAAAAAGATTTCCCAGCCGCTTTCACTGTTATTGAGAAAGAAGAGCATAAAAGAATCAACAAAAAGTTGAATTCTTTAGTGATAGACATTGTTAAAGAAGAATTAATTTCAGCAAAAGCAGTGCAGAGGTAACAATACCAATGGATGAAGAACTTTTGCCGCTAAAACAATTAAAAATGAAAAAGATAAGTACATTATTCAAAAAAGATATAAATAATTTAGGAAGAGTTATTAACGAAATTAATCCTGAAAACAATTGGGTTTTTGATGGAAACGCTATTGCTACACAAAAGTTTGATGGTTCTGCATGCGCAGTGATCAACGGTAAATTATTCAAAAGATACGATGCCAAAAAAGGTAAAACAGCCCCTGAAGGCGCAATTCCATGTCAGGAAGCAGACCTTATTACAGGCCATCATCCGCATTGGGTAGAGTGTAGTATGTCGAAAAAAGATGATCAATACTTCTGGGAAGGCTTCAATGCTTTGGCTGCATCAGGCAAGGTGGAAGATGGTACTTACGAACTTATCGGTGAGAAAGTACAAGGCAATCCTGAAAATATTAAAGGTAATTTACTCGTAAAACATGGCCATAATATTCTTAGTTTAGAAAGCTTGGATTTTGAGTTTATCAAAAACTTTTTAAGCAATGCTGAGAATAATATGGAAGGTATTGTTTTTCATCATACAGCAGACAACCGTATGTGTAAGATCAGGAAATCTGACTTTGGTGTACGTAGAAAAGCGATAAAAGAACCTATTGTTTAAAATAGAAATTAAGTTTCGGTAATTCATTTTATCGAAACTTTTTTATGGATAAACTCAACCACAAAAATGAACACTTTCGTTATTTTTAGGCTGTAACTAAGTTTAAAAAGTAGACCTAAGATTTCCGATTATAAATATACAATTGACGGTACAGAAATTCCCTTCCTCTGGAGGGGTGGCAAAAATTCAAAGAATTTTTGACGGGGTGGTTAGAGTGGTTTAAAAAAATAAAAAAAATGTTACAGGCAGAAATAAAAAGTCTTTTAAAGGAAGACATTAGCATATTGATCAAAGTTCCCAACTCAGGAAAACATTATCTGTGTGATTGTGGCGAAGCAAGTTTATTAACGGTGAAAGAAACTCAGGCGATATCGGCGCTTTTTATCAGTCATACCCATATTGACCATTTTTCGAATTTTGACGGAATTTTCAGACATCAGATCGGAAGTGGAGAAAAAGTTGTGATTTGCGGTCCGAAAAATATTCACCATCAGGTTGAAGCCAGATTAAAATCTTACACCTGGAATTTAATAGACGAAAACGCTATCGAATATGAAATTCGGGAAATCATTTCAGAAAAAGAAATACATGTGTATAGAATTCGTCCTCCTTTTTGGAATCTCGAATCCGTAAAAACGCAGGATTTCCTTTTTGAAGATGAATATATAACCGTTGATTTTACCATTCTGGATCATAAAACAGACTCTGTAGCCTATCTTTTTAAAGAAAAAGACTCAGTAACGTTCCATGAAAATGCTTCTACATTCAAAAAAGGAAAATGGATTGGTGAACTGAAAACAGCTTTTGAAAATAATAACGCAGATAGAGAAATAGAAATTGAAGAAGCAATGCATAAAGCTTCTGATCTCTTTCATTTGCTGACAAGAAATCCAGGATATAAACTGGGCGTTATTATGGATCATGCGGCTATAGAAGACAATTATCAAAAAATAAAAACCGTTTTTGAAGGAGCTGATCTTGTGTATATTGAAACGTTTTACAAAGACGCCGATCAGGAATTTGCGAATCTGAATTATCACAGCTTTGCTTCCGCCTCAGGAAAAATAATGAATGACTGTCAGGTAAAACAAGCCATCCCGATTCACTTTTCAAGAAGATATACGGAAAGTGATCAACAGGAAATAGAAACCGCTTTTTATAAAGCATTTAAAAAAATAATTAAAATATGAAACCCAATATATTTTTTACAGCAGACCATCATTTTGGTCATGAAAATATTATAAAATTCTCCGAAAGACCTTTTGAATCTTTGGAGCATATGAACGAAGAACTGATTAAAAGATGGAACGAAAAGGTAGAACCAGGGGATACCGTCTACCATTTGGGAGATTTCAGTTTAGGGAAACCCGATTTTACCAAGGAAATCCTTGATAAATTGAACGGTAATATCCATTTAATAAAAGGAAACCATGAAGGTGCAGCTCTTACCTATCCTAAACGATTTGCTTCCATCAGAGATTATCACGAGCTAAGAATTGATGAGGCCGATAATAAGAACGGAAAACAGAAAATCATTCTTTTTCATTACGCTATGCGTACCTGGAATGGCTCTCACCGTGGAGTTTGGCAACTGTACGGTCACTCACACGGAACCTTGCCGGATGATGAAATGGCGCTGAGCTTTGATGTAGGGGTAGACTGTCATAATTTCTACCCGATTTCTTACGAAGAAGTAAAAGAGATCATGAAACAGAAAAAATGGGAACCACCATTTGCACCAAGAAACTGATAGTGCCTCCAGAATTTAAAGTAAAATTCTGGAATAAAATAATTAAGGTTTGAAGTCTGGTGCAGACAGAAAGTTTAGATATACAAAGAGCTTTCTATCGGCATCTGTCTTTCATACTTTTAAAAATATAAACAAGTGAAAACAACAGAAAATATAGTAATAGTAGACCTTGAAGCAACATGCTGGGACAACCGGCCGCCGAGAGGTCAGGAAAGCGAGATCATCGAGATCGGTGTATGCATTATGAATGCCAGGACCGGTAGAATCTCTAAAAATGAGGGTATTTTGGTAAAACCTCAATATTCAAAAGTAAGTCCGTTTTGTACAGAACTTACGACGCTAACACAAAATATGCTGGATAATGAAGGCGTTTTGCTGGAAGATGCCTTTGATATTCTAAGAGCCGAATACGATTCCGAAGATTTGACATGGGCAAGCTACGGAAACTATGATCTGAATATGCTTCAGAATCAGAGCCAGAGATTCTATCTGGATTATCCGATGAGTGATGACCATATCAACGTAAAAACGTTATTTGGAGAACTTCATCCGGGCATCAGAAAAAGTGTGGGAATGAACAGAGCGTTAGGCGAACTGGGATTTACATTGGAAGGCACGCATCACAGAGGAGTAGATGATGCCAAAAACATAGCCAAGATTCTGCATTGGTGTCTGAATAATTATTAATATTCTCCAGTCAGATCAACGAAAAGGAGACTGTTTCAGTATTGAAATAGTCTCCTTTATATTTAGAATTGAAATGGTTCAGAATTAATGGTTTCGTTCATTATATTCTTTTTGACTGAGAATAAGTTCACTGATCTCACCGAACAGTTCCTTAGGAACAGTATGTCCCATTCCTTCAAGCAAAACAAATTCAGCATTCGGAATCGTATCGGCAATATCTTTTCCACATTCCGGGTGAAAAATAGGATCATCCGTTCCATGAATCACCAGAACCGGTGCCTGTATTTTTTTCAAAACTTCTGGAGTATATGAATAAGAACCTATTGCCAAAAGCTGTCTGATAATGCCGTTTTTAGTCTTGGAACGATTAAGTTCTTTTTCTATAAGAGCAATTTCCAGGTTTTGATCAAATGGATACCCACTGCCCGATATTCTTTGGGCGAAAGAAATTTTTTCAGCAAAATACATTTCTCTTTCTGTTATAGGATTGGCAGAAGGTTTCATCATCATTTCCATAACTTCCGGGTTGGCCGATGGTAAAGCAGGATGTAAAGATGTTGACATGATGATCGTTAGTGATAAAACCCTTTCCGGGAAGTAAGAACCTAACAATTGGGCTATAATTCCTCCCATAGAACGTCCTGCAAAATGGGCTTTTTCAATCCGTAGATGATTGAGAAGTCCTATGACGTCTTTTGCCATATCCATTAGAGAATAGGGGAGATCTTCCGGTTTTAGCGTAGAAAAATATTCCGGAATATTTCCATTAAGATGAATTTCTTTTCCAGGAATATAGACTGATGACCCGGAATCTCTGTTGTCAAAACGGATTACTCTGAAGCCTTTATCCACAAGCAATTGGCAGAATGTATTTTCCCAACGAATCATATGGCTTCCCAATCCGGAAATCAAAACAATGGTCTCTGTATTCTCTTCTCCAAATATTTCGTAACAGATTTCTACTTCTCCAATTTTTACTGTTTTCATCTGCTTTTATTTTTTGTATGACAGTATTTCTTCCAATGGCAAAAGCCTGGAGTCTTCAATCGCTGCAATTCTGTGGCCTACAATTTTCATGTACGCTTCATTCTTTTCAAAACTGAAAAAATCGTTGACACTTTTCTGTTTAATGAGCATACAGATATCCCAATATTCATTCTCAGGGCCAATTAAAAACTGATCTCCTTTTCCTATGAATATAATTTCGCCGCCGCTTTCTTTTAAAAAGGGTTCAGTTTCTCTGATGTATGTAAAATAAGCATCCCAACCACTGGTTTTTTCCGATGGTTGAAGATCTGGATATTGAGAATAATCTGCCTCTTTCTTGAGCTTGATAAGGTTCATGTTGATGATAGGACCTTGTATATCTTTCAAAAAAAGATGTTTTCCTGCTTCAAAAGTAGGAGAGAGATAATGTGCTGACATAGTGTTTAGTATAACTCAGTATTTATCTCAGAAATATAGGTCTTCTCGGCCTTTTGTATTTCTTTACGATAATTGATAAACGAATTTTCCTGCTTGGGTATAATCATTACAAATTCAAAAGTAAAAGCTTCACTTCCGGATTCTGCCCAGTCTTTTTGCAGGGCTGTATTGTTGCACAGTCCGCTGTTTAATTCAAATTGTATCCTGTTCACAAGAGCTTCCAGGTTCAATGAACTTTGGATGTATTGTTTTCCGTTGCTGTTATTCTTTAAAGACAGAACGCCCATGGTAACGGTATGGTTTTTTGCTTTCTCTCTTAACTGTTGTTTTAATGCATTTTTCATATCATAATCATCGTATATTCCCCCCTAACTCAAATAAGAAATCACTTACAGTACGGAGAGATTTATTCTTTTTTGGGGCTAAAATGTCTTTCGTAATATTTTCCGCACTGATCATAGCTTCTTCAAAAATCTTTCTTCCATTGGGAGTAATGACCACGTAGCTTACTCTTGCATCCCTTTCATTGGTTTCTCTTCCTACCATTCCTATTTTTTCCAGTGGATTCAATAATCGGGTTACCCCGGAAGCCGTAATTCCTATCTTTTCCGCAAGGTCTATTCTGCGAATCTTGCCCTCAGAAGACGTATTCAGAATGTAAAGAATGATAAAATCATTGAGTCCAAGCCCATGCACACTCAAAGCATCAAACTTTCTTGAGATGACAGATTGAAGCTTATTGATATTCATTAAAAGTAATAATTCAGAACTTATCATTGATTAATATTTGAGTTATCAAGTATTTTTATTTTGCAAATATATACATTTTAATGAATTAAGTTGGAATGTTGAAAGAGAATTTAATCAGAAATAAACGTAAATGATTTTTTTATACCATTTGAAAATATGAATTTTCTTCACTACTTTTAAAACATCATGAAAACAAGTATTATATACACCAAAAGAGATAAGAAAACTGTACTGGAAGAGAGCAATCTTAATGAACAGAAAGTCTATCTTAAGCATATTTACGAAAATGAGGTATTAAAAAAAACAGAAGTCTGGAACAGGAATAAAGTAGATTCCATCACTCTATATCCCTCCGAAGGCGAAAAAACTTCAGATGAAGAAATTCTATTTGAGAATATTTTTCTCAGAAGTGTTCAGATCATTCGAATTAAGAATGTAGACGAATATCAATGGGTTCATGATAAAAAATATACTAATCTTCTTCTTACAAAAGAGGAAATGTATATCAATGATTTTAACAGCAGGAAAATAGCATCATATAAAGCTGATCAGCTTAACGGAGTACAGCTTACAAAATATCTGTATCTGAAAGACGGAGACTATCGTGAAATAGATTACTCTAGATCCAGAAATCCTTACCTTGAAAAAGAGAAATTTATCAGCTATCTCAATCAGGTTTTAACAGACAATAAAAGCTGTCTCAACTCGGCGTATTATTTGAAGTTTTCACCATTTTTTCCTTCCGGAGAAGATCCTGAATTTGAAACGGTACGTTACGTTTCCTTTTACGAAAATAAAGAAATCACCCTACAGCAGGCATTTTTTGAAAGAGAGTTTGATAAGAATATTTATACTGAACATCAGCTTCGGAGAACAGATCATTTTAAACGTCTTGAAATAATCAAAAGAACCTATTTTATCAACAATAACTCTTTATTTGTGCCTGATGAAAACCTGAGTATTCCCGTAGAAATACACAATCTGGTAGAAGAGAAAAACGGTTTCAAAAAGTGGGAGATCAAAATATTTAAAGACAATACATTACATACCCAAGAAATATTGGTTACCAATGCAGAAGGGGAACGTGTCTTCTATCAGGAAATTGATCCCTTCAGCAAAAAGGTTCTTGTGACGTATAAATTTGCAGATTTTTCAACATTGGGCGGTTCTTCTTTAACCCATTTAGAATACAACTCGGAAGGGACACTCATCACTGAAGGCGTTACTTTATATGACTATTGGGATAGTGAGTTCTACAGTAAAGAAGATATGCATCAGGATGGTTTTTTTGACTCGGAATATGGAAAATACTTCCTCTTTGCTTACCCCGAAATTCCGGAAGGGATGCCGATAAATAAAACTGTTTACAAAAATCATCTGGATGAAATTATTCCTGAAAACGAGGCAAAAGAACAGTATGAATACTCGGAAGAAACCTATCAAAACGGTAATCTGTTAAAAAGAATTTCTTATAAAGCACATTCCTATAAAAATTTAAAGAATGATGACTATCATATAAAAAAAGCTGCTTATTACGATGACCTTGAAAACGTACCGGACCTGGAGAATTTTGAAGATAATTCTGATGAAATTTATTACAACAAAAGAACTGCGAACAATTATATTCTGTATGATTTTATAACCAGAAATTATTGGGACGGAAAAAAAGCTGAATTTTCAGGGACAGTGGTCTACGACAATTTTTACAGGGTAGTCTCTAAAATAATATACAATGCTCAATCCAAAGAATTGATTTCAGGAATAAAGAAATTTTATATGAATGTAACTCCTCTTCTGGGGCAGAAATACATAACGGTTAATTTCAACAGTACAGGAGAAGTGGAAAGCTATATTGATAACCGCTTTACTTTTCCTGAGTATTATACCAAAGAAAATTTCGAAAATAAAAATGAAGAAAAAAGACCTGTGTCTCAAGAATATTATAAGGATATAAAAAGTATTGTTCCGAATAATCCTGCCTTCCCTTTTGCAGATTTTAAAAACCATACAATCTTTTATGCCATTGAATCCGGACAAGAAAGCGAAATCACAGGATTGATGGTAGATTCTAAAATTAAAATAGCCGCTGAGGAATATATAGCAATACATTTCCTGGATTCCAAAACTGTTCTGGAGGATTATATGAAAATGATTCCCACATCCGATCTTTACTTTTACCATATTGAAAATACGGGAAATACCATTGAAACCGATTTCTTCGGAATGGACATTCATGCCCATTTTTCAATTGATCTGAATTCCAGAACTATAGCGTGTCAAATTATAAAATCGGTAGAGAAGAATATAACTTTTAGAAAAGAATATTCAAATGAAGCTACGAATGTCTACTTTTTTTATGTTGGCGAACAGAAAATTTTCGTAACCTTTTATTCAGAACTGCTGATAGACCTCCTGTTAAAAGCATAAAATTTTGTTAAAAAATTCACTTTCAAGGGATAATTTATTTCCTGTAGACCATTTTTTGTTATTTTAGCCAACAAGAATGAATCTATGCTAATTGAGGACGAGTTTAAGACCCTATATCTGAACTATAGAATCAAGGAAATTGTTCCTTTTCTTAAAAAACTAAAGCCGAAAGATAAAAAAGAAGTTGTTGCTCTTTTAAAAAAACATATTCATAAAGAATGGGGGCACAATACGATCTCTTTGTTGGCTGCTTTAGCCTGTTGTAAAACCAAGAATGAGTTCGAAAGACTGGCTCCAGGATATTTTTCAATACCCGTAGAAGCAGTCGAAGATCTTTTTGAATCTTACCAGCCAGATTGGTTGGGAGAAAGCTATCCTTTTTTAAGAGAATTTAACTATTTAAAGGTCTTGGAATGGGAGCAGAAGGGCTTTCTTCAGTTAAATGATGAAAGTATTGCTTTATTACTGGCAACTTCTATATTTTCCAACGACAATTCAGACGAAATTGTATTTACTTTTCCTGTTACTTTAACATCACATATCTGGTTTTTATTCCAATATGAATCTGATATTACCGCCCATTATGGTGAAAGGGACTGGAAAAAAGTATTGAAAGGTCTTGTAGAAAGTAAAGCCATAGATCGTTCAAGATTACTCCAGGAAAGCCTCAAAGCAGTAAACCTTAATGTATCAAAAGAACATAATGCATGGTTTTTAGAGCTTTTTGCTTATCTGGAACCTACCGACAAAGAAATTGTGGAACTGCAGGATGAATTGTTGATGATCTTTCACTCCACACAGCATTCGCTCTTTTTGGGAATTTTAAAAATGATCAACCAGATTATCACAGATAGTGCATTCAAAACAGAAGACTTTTTATATGCTGCAACATCTTTGATAACACTCCCAACAAAAAATATCGTGAATGCGCTCCTTGTTACGGTAGAGAAGATGGCTAAAAATAATCCCCAATATCAGGAAGAAATATGTCTTCTTGTGTTGCCCGTTTTCTTGAATAAAGATAAAGCACTGCAAATAAAAGGAGCTAAAATTATAGCCCGATATGGCAATCCGGAATCAGAAAAAATACAACAGCATTTATTTCTTTATAGAGAATCATTGCTTTCTGATACAAAGTTGCTTTTGGAAAAATTTTTTATTGAAAAAAATGAGAGCGAAATTATAGAAGAAGACGTTTATCAGAAGACTTCATGGTATATATCAGAATCTATTGCATCTGTTGAGACAATTGATGACTTTATCTTTTTGGCTTCACAGATATTCAATAATAATAAGACCTATCATTTTGATCAGTTTCTTGAGGCCATCATACGATTCAATAGTGAATTGAAAAAAGAACATTTCAATCAGTTGGAGCCGGCTTTCAACGCTGCGCTTAAACTGAAAGAAACCAAAGGACTTCATCATCTGTTAGCCACATTCTTCATTCATTATGGATTATTGAAACAGGAGAAGAAATCTCAGGTTTTGCTTACAGCAGGATCGGAATTTCCTCTTCTTGAAAATTGGAGCGAAGAAAAGACTCCATTTATTTTAAAAGCATATCATCAGCTGCTTTTAGATATTTTAGAATTATTAAAACAAAATAAAAACCTTCCGCTTCTTTGCGTTCCCGATTGTACTCCTTGCTGGATCACTGTTCATCATCTTGTTGATAAGTTGAGAATCTATCAGCAGCAGAATGAAGATCCAATCTCTATGGATTGGCAAATCGCAGTGCTCCGCGTAAAAAAAGAAAAACTAGACGAAGCCGAAAAATATGCAAAAGAAAAACTGAATAAAAAATATTTTGAGTTATTAAACCCTGTTTTTGATCAGGATTATTTCAGGGAAAGGTATGAAAATGTCTATTTGGAAGGCAATTTTAAATGGGAATTCAGTGATAGGAAAATATATAGATGGAACGGATCAGAAGAAATTCCACAGTTGCTTATCTCCCTTGAAAATAAGAGTGAAATCCCGGTAAATGCTACCTTTTTAGATTACTTATTCAGCTCTTGTCGTAGAGTTTACAATCATGACCTGATACACATTTTATACACAGCTCCGTATTTTTCGGGATGTATTTTTGCACGAAAATACAATGAAACCCTATCAAATGCCGTTTACCAGTATGATATTAAAGGAAACATAGAATTTTTTAATGCCTGGATGAAACTGGATCTACCTTTTCAGACGGGACATTATTTATTTCTGTCTGCAGGGCTATTTAATAAAGATAAAACATTTTATGGTATAGCTTTTGAAGTCCTAGTAAACAAGGCGGTTTCGGAGGATTTTGAGCTTCAGAAACTGGGACTGATATTAGGGAAAATGATCAGCTTCGAGTGGGCCCCTGTCAAAAGATTGGCAGATGGTCTGTCGGGTCTTATCAATTTGAGTACCAGACATAATATCGCCCTAGAAAAACTGCTGATAGCCATTCTTTCAGCGGTGGAAAAACCGGTTTTTAATCTGAAAAAGCTCTTGGAGCTTTATTATGAGGTGCTTAGGCAGAATCGGACAGTATCAGATAAAACAGTTCACGGACTGCTTAAAGAATGGGAAAAAGAGAATAACCTGAAAAAAATTATACATCAAATTAAAAGCACATGAAAGAAAGACTTTATGAGATCCTTAATGAGGAAAAAGTACATGAGATCATCCCTTTTCTGAAAGAGCTTAGTGCAGAAGAAAGAAAAACACTGGTACCTTCCATAAAGAAAATGGATCGCGAGATCAGTAAAATTGTTATGACCAAAAACTCCTATCACACGGTAGGATCTGCCAGTCAGCACTCTATTATTGATATTGCTTCATTTGTCTGCATGGATAAAAAGAATTTCGGAAAAAATTACTGGAGCCTTTTCCGTAATGCGGAACAAACAGAACAAATTTTGGAGTGGGGGTGCCCAGATTGGTTTTCGGACTTTATCAATGAATCTGTAGAAGCTGAATTTACGGCATTCAATTATCAAGATATCTTAGGATGGACTGAGAAAGGATATATTGAACCCAGACCGGAGCTGCTTGGGCATCATCTGAGCAATTATCCGTCGGATCTGGATGAATATCCGGAAACACTTACCACCCATTTCTGGTATTTATGTGAGTTTCCTTCCAAATCTTTACCCTTCCGTAAAGAGTGGTTTCCTTTGGTGCAAAAACTGGTAGCTGAAGGTAAAATAGAAAGAAAAAGATTTTTAAGAGAATGTCTGCTTGCCTCCAATAGAAATTTCAATAAAAACGTTACAGGTTGGTTCATGGACGCATTTACTGCATTGAAACCCACAGAATCTGAATTGCTTGAACTGCAGGATGAATTACTTGCCGGGCTCGCTTCGGTACAGTCAAAAGCTGTGAATACCATTCTGACCCATCTAAAGAAAATTGCAGGAGGAAATATTAAGACAGAGGAACTTTCCCACTATCTTCCTAACTTACTGAGCTCGGAAGTTAAAACGGTGGTTATTTCTGGCCTGTCATTAACGGAAAAGATCTTTCAGAGAAAAAGACTTGATCCTGAAATGCTGGGAATGGCATTGAGTACAGCATTTGTAAGCAAAGATGACGGCATCCAGACAAAAGCTGCAAAAATTATTCTAAAATATATTCCACCTTCCGAAAATATAAAAGAAGCTCTGTCTCATTATTCAGACAATATTCTGACCAATGTACGTCCTCTTCTTGAAAAATATATCGTAGAAAAACAACATGAACTGGAAGCAATTTCTTCCGAAAAACTATTTCTGACAACAGAAGAAAATAAAGTAAAAGTATTAGATAGTTTTGAAGATTTGATGTTCTTTCTGCCTTTAGCAATGGATGATCCTTACAGCCACAATTGTGATATTGCTTTAGATGGATTTATCCGTTTTGCTAATGAAGTAGATGCAGAATCTGTAAAACTGATAGAGCCTGTATTCCTGAAAGCCTGTAAAACGATTGCAAAATGGGAAGTTCCTTATCTGAATGTTTTACTGTGTAATCTAATCATTAATTACGGATTGAGTCTACTGGAAAAGTATCCAGTTCAACTTAAAAATCTTGAGAAAATTTATCAGAAAACACGAGAAGAAGAAGAGGCAAGAGAAGCCTATTCCACTTACCAGAAGAAACTGGGACCTATGGATCAAGTAGGGGCAGATTCTCCTGCAATGAAGGCTTTCAAGGAAATTGCGATATTTATTGATCAGAAAATAAAATTAGGGGATAGTATCCCATTGTTGTTTACTATTACGCATTCCCCTTGTTGGATCTCTCCTGTGACTTTGGTTGAAAAACTGGAGATTTATCAAAACAAAAATATAGAACCTCATCACTTGGATTTGCAGCTGGCATTGCAGCGCTGTGCTTTAGATAAGACTTCGGAGGCTCTAAAACTTGCTCAGGAAAAATTAAAAGGAGAATACAAAGACTTACTGCTTTTCTTTTTTGGTAAAAATACCAATCCAAAAGGAAAATTTGACCACCCGTCATGGTGGATGACTGCGGGAATTACACGCTCATCAGAAACTGTATTTAAAGACTTCGGTGGATTTGGATATGACAGTATTCCTGAAGAATTTTTGTCCGGAGACTATAAGTGGAAAACAATTGATAACAAGAAAAATTCATACTATCCTGTAGAACTCAATATTGTGATTCCGAAATATCATCTTGAAAAAAGAAAGGAACCTTTATTTGTGGAATATTTTGTTGCTGGGCAGAAAGAACTTTCTGAAATTCCTGCATTGATGTGGTGCTTCCCGAATACGCCTGCCAATGCGTTAGCAAAAGTAATCAAGCATTGTCTTTTCTATTCTGGAATTGCCGAAGTTTACGAAAGAAATCTTGTTTTGAATACGTCACAAGCTCTCTATCAAATCAAAAAACCTTTAGATAAGATGGGAAATCTGTTTTTAGGAACAATTTTCCTTGATAGTGATAAAACAATTCGTGGAACCGCTGCCGAAATATGGCTGGAACATGTTTCCTGCCAAATGATGGATAATGTGGAACTGGGAAGAGTAATAGGACTTCACGAAAAACTGGAATGGGCGCCTGTAAAAAGATTAACAGATCTTATGCAGAATCATATGCTGAATGTGAGTAAAAATCATAATATCGCATTGGAGGAGCTTATTTCCAGCATATTGCTGCAGATGGGAGAACCTGTTACAAACCTTAAGAAATTACTGGAAGTATATCATGAAGTATTAGCTTTAAACCAGTCTGAAGCAAATGCGGAATTAATCATAAAATTGAACGACTGGAAAGAAAACTCGAGCCTGAAAAAAATCTGCAATCTTCTTCTTAAAAAATAATTTATGGAAGATACGCTTATTTACAACTATTCAAGGTCATCATCCTTAGCAAAAAAGGACGGCCTTGAAGAGCTGTTTCTCGCCAAATACAGCGAGATACAAAAAAATACCGACGTTCCCTGTTTTTTCTGGGGAAATGTAGGACAACCTTTTATACTGGCAAGATGCCTGATTGCACTTTCCAATATTGTAAAATCAAGTTTTAATCTGTCTCCGTTTCAGATGGCTCTTCTCAAAGATCCAATTGTAACAGCCGGGAACGAGAAACTCCGTTTTGAAGGATTTTCTCACTGTGCAGGAGTATACGCCAGAGTGGATGTATTGCCTGACGGGTTGGATGGAGAATTTTTAGAAAACGGGACAACCAATGTAGACTTTAATCAGCCGATGTTGGCTGCTTTGGGAAGTATTCGTCCCAATGAAAAAATCATGCTTTCTGTAGGGGAAAAGGAGGTCGGATTGTATCAGGAAGAAAAAAAGATCGTGGAAAGAAAAGTCCCTTTACCTATAAAATGGATTAAAGGACTGGGAACTGTACAAGTCTTTTTATCAGAATCTGAAAAGCAGTATACCTTTAATAAAATTCAAACCCAACAGCTGTTCAGAGGGATACCGAAAGGAATAGTAAAGTCAGATTACTACCTGATTGTAAGAGGAAATAAACCGATGTTCTCACCGGTGAAATCGGCAGATGCGGTCTGTATAGGCGGTCTGCACAGACTGAGATTGCTTGAACCATTACTTCCATATATAGATTCTATGCAGATTTTCTCACAGTCTAACATGCAGTCTACCACATGGCAGCTGCATATGGGAAATATAAGATTTATCTTTTCTTTATCCAGAGAATGTTGGAGAGGTTTTTCAGGAGAAGGAGCCCTATTGGACAGTCTGATTTCTGATGTTTCTGATGAGTGGATCGATGCTTTAGATAAGTATGCATACGCTAACCAGTCTTTTAATAGGACGATACTGGCTTTGGAAGAAAATATAGGTCTTCAAAAAGTAGAAAATCTTACCGGAAGACTTGCAGCGATGGGATTGCTGGGATATGATCTCGATGAAAATGAATTTTTCTACCGTAGATTACCATTTAAAATTAGCCGTATTCTGGAACTTAATCCCAGAATGAAAAATGCTGAAAAGCTTATTAATGAAAGGAAAGTAGAGATCCTCAACAATAGTAAAGAAAGAATAGAAGCCAGAGTCGCCGGAACTGGAGTTCACCATACCATCATTATTGAAGATGGAAAGGAACGTTGTACCTGCGAATGGTTCAGCAAATACCAAGGTGAAAGAGGTCCTTGTAAGCATATGCTGGCTGTAAAAAAAGTGATCAGTAATGAGTAAAAAATTTACTTAGGATACTCACATATTGTATTCCGACCACGAATGTTATCATAGGCTAATGATACATTCGTGGCTGAACACAATTTGCTCTCAAAATAATAGGATATTATTAATTCTTTGATTGCTCTGTCCATTCTTCATAGGACAGAACTCCCAATTCCGGTTTTGCTTCGCCTTCAAGAACTGAAATAAACTCAAGTTGGTTTCCATCAGGATCATTAAAATAAATTGCCAAAGCTGGCATCCATGCAAAAACCATCGGTTCAAGGCTTCCGTTTTTCAGAAAATTATACGGTTTCAAATCTTTTTTTTGTAAAAACTCTATAGAATAGTTGAGAATATCTTCTTTACTGCTCGAAAAAGCAAAATGTCTGGTCTGCAAATTTTCCTTCTGCTCCCAAAGCCCCAACATAAATTCCTTTCCTTCACCAACCCATAAAAAGGCAATAGGGCGGGTTTCATCCCTATGAGCTAATCGCAGTCCCAATACTTCTGTATAAAATTGAATGCCTTTTTCCAAATCACTCACCTGTACGTGGGTTTCATATAATCCTTTAATCATAGTTCTAATTTTAATACCCCAAAGCTAAAAAATAGCCTGAGAAATACGATTAAATCATGATTTCTTTATTTAAAATGAATGATAGAAGATTTTTATAATGTTTGATAAGGAAAATTTTTTAAATAAAAATATCTGCGCAAAATGACTGCGTAATTCTGTTTTTACTTTGCATCAGAAATCAGAGAGGAAATATATATTCTTCCATGTTTAACAAAAAACAGTAACCATGAAATTTAATTTTTTAAGAAAAGAAAATAAAGTAGTCTACAACTACGAAGGTGCAAAATCCTATGAGATGACACCTGCAGAAGAATTATATAGTGCTGTTGTTACAACAGGGCTGTCTAATATGAACTATGAAAAAGAGAATGACAGATTAAAAAGAATTCAGTCTTTGATTAAAAAAAATGACCCTGAGTTTGTTGCAAAACTTGCCGTATACGCAAGAAAAGAGATGTACTTACGATCCATTCCATTGGTTTTGACGGCAGAATTGGCCAAGCAGACCTCCGGTACAGATCTTGTGAGCCGTGCGGTAGAGGGAGTTGTTCAGAGAGCAGATGAAATTACAGAAATACTCGCATATTACCAGATTTCGAATAAAAGAACGGAGACAAAAAAACTGAACAGATTATCAAAACAGATTCAGAAAGGTTTGATGAAATCCTTCAACAAATTTGATGAATACCAGTTTGCCAAATACAACAGAAAAGGAGAGGTAACGTTGAAAGACGCTCTGTTTTTGGTTCATCCAAAAGCAAAAGATGAGAATCAGCAGGAGGTCTTCAACAAAATTGTAAATGATAAATTGGAAGCACCTTATACATGGGAAGTTGAACTTTCCGTTCTGGGACAGGAAAAATTTACAGATGATACTGAAAAGCAGCTAGCCTTCAAAAGAAAATGGGAAGAATTGATCTTCAGCAACAAATTAGGATATATGGCTACTTTAAGAAACCTCAGAAACATTTTGTTGATAGGAGTATCTCCGGAAGCAATGGGTAAAGTATGCCGTTATCTGTCAGACGAAAGAGCAGTGGTAAATTCAAAGCAGTTGCCATTCAGGTTTTTGTCGGCTTATAGGGAACTTAGTACAGTTGACTCTCCTTACGTGTCCTCTGTTTTGGAAGCATTGGAAGCTGGAGTGGTGGTAAGTGCTAAAAATATTAAAGGATTCGGTTTTGAAACTTCAGTAGTGATTGCTTCCGATGTTTCAGGCTCCATGCAACAGCCTGTCTCTCCAAAAAGTAAAGTATTACTTTATGATATCGGTTTGCTGATGTCTATGATTTTACAATCGCAATGTAAAAATGTTGTCACAGGGATGTTTGGAGATCGTTGGATGCGTTTCGCAATGCCTAAAAGCGGTATTTTGAGAAATGTGAATGAACTCTATAAAAGCGAAGGAAAAGTAGGATATTCTACCAACGGTTACCTTGTTATCGAGGATTTGTTGAATAGAAGAGAATGTGTGGATAAAGTAATGTTGTTCACCGATACCCAAATGTGGAACAGTCAGGGAACAACGGCTACTTTTGAAAGCTTATGGAACAGATATAAGCAGTTGGCTCCCAATGCAAAATTGTATATTTTTGATCTCGCAGGCTACGGAAAACAACCATTAGATATCAGAAAAAATGATGTATACCTTATTGCAGGATGGTCCGACAAGATTTTTGATGTGCTGAATGCAATGGAAGACCAGAAATCTGCTGTTGAAATGATAAAAAAAGTAGTGCTGTAAAAGGCACTCCTTTTCAAAAAAATATCACGTCAGCGAGGAAATTAAAATGTAAAAAACGATATAACTTATGATCACACTTATTAATGCGATTGAAGTCAGTCCGCTGGCTTATGCTAAATATCCTCCAGAAGACTATGAACTTCCTTCAGCTGAAGAGTATCCTGATCCTGAAGAATGGCATGAAAAATGGGAAGAGTCTGCTTCTAAGCTGAATTTTAACTTTAAACCAATTGAAAAAGGATCACCGCTGGTCGATATTGAAAACATTGATGACGGAAATTTACAGATGATCATAGAAGGCAGACTGGCTGATAGAGATCCGGATGATCCGGATGGTGGAGAATTTATGCTTGCCTTCGATGGAGGGCTCGTATTAAAACAGGATAATCAAGTACATATTCATCCCAATTGCTGCGGAGATATGTCTGATATTCAAAACTGGAAAAATATCTTTGAAAATAAAACTTCTGAGTGGGCCTTATTGTGGATTGGACATCCCTGGGTTTTATATAAAAGAGAAAACGGGATCATCAGTTTTTCTGAGTATACAGAGTCAAATGCCGAGGATCTTAAAGATATAAAAATCACTGTTGAAATTGAAGAAACTGAATTAAGGACCCAATTGGATACTGCAATTCAGCGACAGTTCGATTTTAAAAACAGATTATTAATGATGCTAACGGGAATGAGGATCGAAAATGCAGAAAACATTTCCAAAATGTTATCAGGAATGTAAAAATAAATAAGCTGCGTAAAAACAATGCGTACTTACCTTATAATTTTGCAGTGTTAATAAAAATCAGTGCCGTAAGAAAGGATTTCTTCGACTTTCAATTGACCAGAGCCTTTCATAAAATTGCCTGATTTGAATAAACCAATGCCGTCTTTTAAGAGTTACATCGTCAACTTCCAATTGAATATCATTTACTCTTATTACTCATTGCTTGGTTTTTTAATAAAAAATAAATCTGCGTAAAAAGAATGCGCAGTATGTAAATAAATTTGCAGAAGAAAATAACTAATAACCATGAATAATAATAAACCTGATCTTAAAGAAGCTGTGTATTGAGTTTAATTCTCAATACTCATGAAAAAATCCAAAAAACTAAAACAAACCTTTGGAATCAATGAACACAATCTTATTGATTTTCCAAAGAAAATTTCCGGAACAAGAATTTCAAGGCCCAAGTACGGAAATGAATTGGGATGTTCCTTCTGCTTTCCTCACGGAATTGAAGTGGAGAACGCAACATACTATAAATTTCAGCGATGCTGGAAAAAGTACAGAAAAACCCAATGGAAAAATTAAAATCAGGTGTCGTTTTGGAATCATACTTCGAGTCCCCCATCAGATGCAGGTTCAATTCCTGTCGTTCCTGTTGTAAACGGAATGTAGTTCAAAAGAAAGAATAGATGGCATAGAAAGATTCCGCCGCTTTTACCCTGATCTCTAAAAGAGTGCCGTAGAGAAGACTTACTTCGGTATAATTTGGTTCAACTCCAGAACAGATCATGAAAGTGATCTTGTAAAAGTGTTTTCGAGTATAGCCTCTTTTATTTTAAATCATCTCAATGAAAAAATAGTAATAAAAAGATCAAAATTTCCAGTGATGACAACTGTAGAAATATGACATAGGAAATGGAGGCGTTAATAAAATAAGCTATGTGAACATTAAGAAAACTTTATTGTTTGAAGCGTGACACAGAAAGCGAAACGATGAAGTAATAGCAAATTTGCGCAAGTTTTAGAATTTTTAGAGAGTGTAGGTTATTTTTAACCGGAGTTTCCAAGTCTTGAACTTTTGGTTCTTTTGCTTCAAAGTAAAGTAAACAAATATTTAAATAAAACTGTTTAAAAACAATGGGGAATTTATTTTGCAGGATTGAACATGATCTTAAAACAGGTAGAAAGAAAAAAGCATGCGACAGATTAAGAAATATGATCAATCAGTTTCCTAACGATCTTTCCCTGAGAAAAAAGTTAGGACAGATTTATTTTGAAGCAGGATTTCTTGATGAAGTAGGTAAGTTCTGGATCCTGTCTACACCGGAGAATAATGAAATGGAAAATGCAGTAGAGATTTACAGAAACTCTTTAAGCAATTCAGGAAATGCTATTTTAAAAGACATTATTTTCAGAGGAAATAAAAATCTGCTTGATGAATATGCAATGAAAATAATCACTGAACTTGAAAAGAGTAGTCTTGCAGCTACAAAACATATTCCTGTCTTTAAAACCAAAATAAGAGAAAAAGGAAACTACTCAGAAAACAAAACAGATTTTTTAAGTAAAATCGGAATTTGTTTAATTGTAGGATTTATTATATCGCTTCCTTTATTGGGAATTTTTAAACTTTTTGAAATGATTTCATCATTATTATCCTAATAAAATCAAACTACGTAAAAAGATTGCGTATTCACAATATAATTTTGCAGTGTTAATATTATTGGTGCCGTTGGAAAGACCTACTTCGATTCCAAACTGAAAGAGTCTTTCAACAGATTGCCCGATAGCAAACCAATGCCGTTAATAAGAGTTTCATCGTCAACTTCCAATTGAGCATCAATTACTCTTATGATTTATTGCTTGGTTTTTAATAAAAAAACAACTGCGTAGATGGAATGCGCAGTAAGGATATAAATTTGTAAAAAGAAAACTAATAACCATGAATAATTAAAATCAAGTGTCGTCTTAGAATCATACTTCGAGATTGAATAAACATTGGGTCGCAGGTTCGAATCCTGCCTTTTCCCTAGAAAAGGAGAAGTAGCTCAGCAGGTAGAGCAAATGCACGGAAGATTCTGAAAAATATTACCTTGATTTACATAAAAAGAGTGCCGTAAAGAAGGCTTACTTCGGTATAATATTGGTTCGACTCCATAACAGATCGTGAAAACGATCTTGTAAAAGTCTTTTTGAACTTAGCCTCTTTTTATTTTAAAATGAATAACCATGAATATACCAAGTAATCTGACTGAATTTTTATATTGGGCCAAAGAACGCACAGAAAAATTATGGTCTGTAAATAATGAAAACTGTCCTAAAGGATTTTATGGTGCCAAATGGCAAGGGCTATCTGAGGACCAGATTGACCAGATTGAGAGAAAATACAAAGTCAGTTTTACATCCGAACATAAAGAATTTCTAAAAATCCTTCACGCAATTGACAAAAAAGAAATTGTTGAATACGAAGATGAGGGAGAACTGATTGCAGAAGAGTGTACCTTTTTTTATAACTGGCTTGAGAATGAAGAAGAGATTACAAGCCAAATAAAATATTTTTATAAAGGGATGTGGAATGATATTACTAGTGTCAACCATGTTTGGTTGAAATCTTGGGGAATAAAACCTAAATCTTTGGAAAGAAAAAAAGAAATTTTTGACGAGTGGTTTTCAAAGCTTCCCCAATTATTACCTGTTAGAGATTCATCATATGTTGTAGATAACACAAATTTAAAATGGAATCCTGTAGTAGGCGCTAGTGGTTCAGATTTTGTTATCCTGGGTTGGGATTTTAGAACTTATTTGTTATATGCATTAAGAGAGCATCTCGATATCTATACAGATGTATATGATGAAGAAGACCAAAGGTTTTACGCTGAACTTATTGATGAAGTGCAAAAAATTAATGATGAGAACTTTATGTATGATGAAACCAAAGATATTCCATATCTGAAAGAAATGATTCTTTATTGGTCTTCCGGATGGAAAGGATTTGGTTTAAATTATTATTCGAAGAATGCCAGAATTCATCCTATTGTCAAAACATATATAGCTGAAGAAGAAAAATAAAACCAACAAGTGCCGTAGAAACAGTGCTACTTCGCTCATCACGACGGGGTCACGGGTTCGAGCCCCGTCTCTTCCACAAACAAAAAAACACAGTCGATATAGGAAGAGTAGCTCAGTTGGTTAGAGCACGACATCACTTTTCGCTTTTTGCCTTGTTGTATCAAATAAGAAGCAAAAGGTGGGGCGCTGGAAGATCTCTTTGTATCATAATTTTCTATAAAGTCAGATTTTTTCGGACTTTAATGTCTTCCTTCTTCTCACTTTTTGCTTCTTTATACTGTTATGAAGGGTAGCTAAAGAAAAATTTATCTACTTTTTCATAACAAACAAATGCTGGTCGCTTATTTACCGGCATTTTTTGTTGTATGATCAAGCTCTTCCTCAAACATCTGTTTCCATTTTGATAAAGTGGTTCTGCTTATTTTGTATTTTCTGGACATATAGCTGGTAGAATGACCATGCTTCTTCTGATACTGGAGAAGCTTGAGCATGGTTTTTTTATCGTAAGTCTTGAGCTTTTGATTTTCTCTGGATTGTTTAAAAAGCCTGTCATTGAACTTAAGAACATCTTCTGTGGTATGGAGCTTTTCAATAAGTTCCTGGATTTTTGGTTCTTTCAGCTTCTCAGGATATTCCAGACGGAGCATATCCTGATAAATTTTTTTGTAGTTAGGACGCATCTTATTTCTGTTTATCCGTTAATCGTATCACTCTTTTGAAGCCATCTGTGGAGTGTACTTTTGGGGATCGAATATTCTTTAATCACATCACTTTGTGTCATTTCTCCGGATAGAATCCTTTTCATGATGAAATCTTTGATCTCCTGGGTATAAATATTTTTTCTGAAATAAGGAATTTTATCAGATTTCTGCTGATTTTTATTAACGGCGGACGGCGGAGCATATAAAATCAGGTGAGAACTGTAAAGTCTGAAAAAATCATATTCCAATAATTTGCTCCATCTTAGAAGAAGTTCAGCATCTATAGATTTGCTGTGGTACATCTTTTCAACAGACTCTTCGTCTTTGCCCAGGAATTTGCAGATTCGCTCCAAGGTTATTTCACTTTCATCTACTCTTTCCTTGATAAATTTTCCAATATGGATCTCTTTATATAACATTTTATTAAATATTATCTTTTGTTTTAAAAATTATGCATCAAAAAACGGAAATAGACGATATATATTATTATGTAATGCAGAATATAATTCACTTAAAATAGAAATCGGAAAAAATTGAAGCCAATAGTCATAAGCCTAAAAATGCTCCTTATAAAGGTAAAAACGTCGAAAATGAGTTCAGAACAGATCTGATATAATAAAAGGGTATATTGATTGTCACTTTAATGCACCTTTGGGATATATTCCTTATTTTCAATGGGTTTATTTCTCCTCTTCTTTTTTCAAACTTCTTTTTTTTGCCATTTGTGTAAATAATATATAGCCTATTAAAGTTTCTCCATACAACGCTATTTATTCTCAGCTATATACTGGTATACAACTGCTTAAGTTTTGAATGTTTTGATTAGTACCTGATAATTGCTTATCTGTTTCCAAATTTAAACAAAATTAAAAACAAAAACAGGGGGAAATATAGAAAAGTCTATTTATGATCAGATTTTAATTAAAATTAACATAATATGTAAACGGATGTGTGAATTATCTTAAATAAAATTGCATTAATATTAAAAAGCCTAAAAAAGAAAAATTGTATAACAACATACAACTCCATACCTTTGCCATTCAATGAAAAATACTATTAGCTTATTCGATTTTTCGAAGAAAATAAATTATAAAAACGAACTGCTGGCAGGTTTTACCGTAGCCATGACTATGATTCCGGAGTCGCTTTCCTTTGCTATTCTGGCAGGTCTTTCACCACTTACAGGTTTGTATGCAGCTTTCATGATGGGGCTTGTAACCGCAATTTTGGGAGGTCGCCCGGGAATGGTTTCCGGTGGGGCAGGAGCTACTATTGTTGTTCTGATTGCTCTCATACAATCGCATGGGGTAGAATACCTGTTTGCGACAGTAGTTTTGGCAGGAATTCTTCAGATGCTTGTTGGAGTTTTTAAATTAGGAAAATTTGTACGACTTATTCCACAGCCCGTTATGTATGGTTTTCTAAACGGTTTGGCGGTCATTATTTTTATGGCGCAAATCGAACAGTTTAAAATTACAGAGAATGGCTCAGTAAGCTGGCTCCAGGGAGTTCCTTTATATATAATGGCGGGATTAACAGCTCTTACCATTGCTGTAGTCTATTTTTTTCCAAAGATAACAAAAGCTGTTCCTGCTTCACTGGCGGCTATTATCGTTGTATTTGCAGTTGTTTTGGGTCTTAATATTCCTACGAAAACAGTAGCAGATATTGCTCATATTAGTGGAAGTCTTCCCAGTTTTCATATTCCTCAAATTCCCTTTTCCCTTGAAACATTACAGATTATCTTTCCTTATGCCATGATTATGGCTGGGGTAGGTTTGATTGAGTCTCTACTTACCTTATCTATGGTGGACGAGATCACCAATTCCAAAGGAAGTGCCAATAAAGAGTCCGTGGCACAAGGACTGGCTAATATCACCAATGGTTTTTTTGGAGGAATGGGAGGATGTGCCATGGTAGCACAGACTTTAGTAAACCTAAATGCCGGTTCAAGAGCAAGACTTTCAGGAATAATAGCTTCCATCATGATTTTACTGATTATCCTCTTCGGAGCTCCGGTTATTGAGAAAATTCCGATGGCTGCATTGGTAGGTGTTATGATGATGGTCGCAATAAGTACTTTCCAGTGGGTTTCTATCAGAATTGTCAACAAAATGCCTAAGTCTGATATATTCGTAGGGATTACTGTTGCTTTGATCACGATTGTTTTGCATAATCTGGCCTTAGCTGTTCTGGTAGGAGTGATTATTTCTGCCTTGGTTTTTGCTTGGGATAATGCGAAAAGGATTCGGGCAAAGAAATATATAAAAAGCGGAATACAGCATTATGAAATAGAAGGACCCTTATTCTTTGGTTCGGCCACTTCGTTTTCAGATAAATTTGATCCAATGAATGATCCTGATGAGGTTATTATAGACTTTAAAGATAGCAGGATTGTCGATATGAGTGCAATAGACGCTTTAGATAAACTTTCAAAACGTTATAAACAACAAGGGAAAACAGTATATCTCCGACATCTGAGTGAAGACTGCCGCAAAATGCTGAAAAATGCTGAAGCTGTTGTAGAGGTTAATATTCAGGAAGACCCTACTTATAAGGTGATGCAGGAAAAATAGTGGGCGGTGAATAAGTGAATTTTGCTTTGCAAGTGAATAGTGAATTTTATAATATAGAAAAATTGACAAGCATAGCGAATTGACGATTAACTTTTCACAATTTTTCTATCAATAAGTGAATTTTGCTTCACAAGTGAATAGTGAATTTTATAATATAGAAAAATTGACAAGCGCAGCGAATTGACTTTTGACGCTTGACTTTTCACAATTCAACTCCCATAAACAACACAAGGACTGTAAGAAAAATCTACAGTCCTTGCTTGTTTAAGTCATTAATGTATTAGCGATGAAATCAGGTACTAAAGCATAGTGTGATAATTTCATGCTGATGGAAGCTCTACCACTGGTAAGAGTTCTCAAATCCGAAATATATCCGAAAGTTGAGGCTAACGGAATTTCCGCTGCAAAAATCTTTCTTCCAGATTTTTCATCAATAGAAGTGATGATCCCTCTTCTTCTGTTGATATCCGCAGTTACAGAGCCAGTGTACTCCTCAATACTTTGAATTTCCACCTGCATAATGGGTTCCATCAGTTTAGGGCTGCATGCTTTCGAGGCCGCTTTGAACCCTTCTCTTGCTGCAATTTCAAAATCAAAAGCCGCAGAATCCTGAGCATGGAAAGAACCATCCAAGAGAGTAACTTTCATACTTTCCAGAGGATAACCTTTCAAAGGTCCGTTTTCCATAGCTTCCCTGAATCCTTTTTCCACAGAAGGAATAAACTCGGTGGGAATAACACCTCCTTTAATCATATTGACAAATTCCAGCCCGTGTTCATGATCATTTCTAGGTCCCATTTCAAAACTGATATCAGCGAATTGGCCGCTTCCTCCATTTTGTTTGGAAAGTTTTTCTCTGTGAACTTTAGTTCCGGTTAAAATCTCACGGTAAGAAACTTTAGGTTTCCCCTGGTTGATCTCAATACCATGATTCAGACGGATTTTTTCTAACGTTACCTCAAGATGAAGCTCTCCCAACCCACTTAATAGAGTTTCTCCGGTCTGACGGTCTTTTTCCACTACTAAAGAAGGGTCTTCTTCCTGAATTTTAGCTAAAACCAACCCGAAAAACTTTTCATCACCGTTCGTTTTCGGCTCAATGGAAACTCTGATAACAGGAGCAGGGATTGTAATGGCTTCCAGTAATACAGGATGTTCCACAGAAGATAAAGAATCTCCGGTTTTAGCATCTTTTATTCCTGTTAAAGCTACAATATCACCCGCTTTTCCTTCTTCTACAGATAACGTTTTGTCTGACTGCATTTGTAAGATCCTGGAAATCCTGAAACTTTCACCCGTTCTGACATTCAAAACAGTGTCACCCGATTTTATCTTTCCTGAATAAATTCGGAGCATGGCAAGTTTACCCATATGTTTATCAATCGCTACTTTAAAGATAAGTCCCGAAAAAGATTCTGCTTCATCTCTCTTTAATTGTACATTTTCTTCCGTTTGAGGATCTTTTCCAAGAATATCAGAAATCTGATCCGGAGCAGGAAGATAGGTAACAATTGCATTCAGTAAAGGCTGTATCCCTTTATTTTTGAAGGCAGAACCACATAGAACAGGAACCGCAGCGCGTGATAAGCAAACTCTTTGTATTGCTTCAATGATCATTTCATGAGTGATGCTGTGCTCGTTGTTCATAAACATATCAAAGAAAATCTCATCATTTTCAGCTAAGGTTTCCAGAAGCTGTACTCTGTATTCATTAGCTTCAGTATGATAATCTGTAGGGATTTCCTTCTCGATCATCGTTTCTCCATTTTCATCCGTCCAGTATATTGCTTTCATTTTGATCAGATCAATGACTCCTTCAAAGCTCGCTTCTGCTCCTATCGGAATCTGTAAGGCAAGAGGAACTGCATTCAATTTCGTTTTTATCTCGTTCAGAACTGCAAAAAAGTCGGCCCCGATTCTATCCATTTTATTGATGAAACAAATCTTGGACGCTCCGTGTTTTTCTGCCTGGAACCATACATTTTCCGTTTGGGGCTGTACTCCTGATGAAGCACAGAAAACAGCAACAACACTGTCTAAAACCCTAAGAGAACGTTCCACTTCCACTGCAAAATCAATATGGCCGGGAGTATCAATAATGTTGATATTATAGACTTCATGATCTTTTTTCCATTGTGTAGAAACGGCTGCCGACGAAATGGTAATTCCTCTGTTTCTTTCCTGAATATCTTTATCCATCGTGGTATTTCCGTCATCTACATTTCCAATTTTATGAATAAGTCCCGTATAATACAGAAGTCTTTCTGATAAAGTTGTTTTTCCTGCATCTACGTGTGCTATGATCCCTATATTTCGTGTGTTGTTTTTCATTTTGTTTGATTTAAATTGTTGATTTTTACGATTCTGTCTTGAAAAGATTCTGAAAATAACAGACGCAGAGAATACCCCGGCTTATGATGTAAAGCCAGCAGAAATGCTAATGTTTTGCGGTAATGAAATTTTCAGAGCAGATCCTAACAGAGAACAGAATTCTTCGAATTGTTAAAGTCTGAAAGTAGGGCAGCAAAAAAGACCTATCCGAATAGACAGGTCTTTTATATATTTTTTGGAAAAAGATCTATAGAACTATTCAGATAAATATTGAGTACTGCCAAAGAACACAGCTCTGACAGGGTTACTTAAAGTTATAATATTTATCATTTTTGTTGACATTGTTGATTGTTAATCGGTTGCGAAATTATCATTTTTTTTTCATTTTCAAAGAATTTTTTAATTTTTTTTCAAAATCATATTTTTCAAAAACAATTTTTAATCAGATTTATAAGAGGGCTATATTTCTGTAAATTCATAAAAATATCTTAAAACAGAGTAGTATAGTGATGCTTTTATGATAAAAATTTTATCTTTGGGAAGAATAGTCTTATAAACACTTTTTGATGAATGAAAATTGTAAATCTTTTTCAAGAAGCTGAATAAAACTTTTAACTTAAAACCTATTGAAAACAGATATCGACATTCACAACCACTGTCATTTTTCTTTTGACCTGTGGCTTACTTTAATCAAATCTCATCCTGAATTTAAAAGAAAAAGAGTTGAGCTGTTCTCCTCATTTTTCAAGGTAGAAAAACCGATAGAGGAAGTTGTGAAAACTGTAAAATATTATGATGATCTTTGCAATACGATCAATGAAGTTACAGGGGGGAATATCGATACTTTTGAGATCTATTTGATGATTTTGGGTTCATTGGATGTTGATGTTAAGCTTTTGAATAGAGAAAAACTCAATCAATTTTATATAAAGAGTGAAGAACTGTTTTTAGAATATAAGCCGGTTGTGATTTTTGAAAATATTCATGGTTTTTTTGAAGAAATTAAAAATCAAGGAAAAACAATCAATATTCTGAGTAATACAGGATTTATAAAGGGAACTACGATGAGAAAGTTTCTGATTCAGGAAAATCTGGATCAGTATATTGATTTTCATATCTATTCTGATGAAATAAACTGTTCCAAACCGAACCCGCTTATTTTTCAGGAAGTGAAGAATAAGATTCAGGATCAGGCTTTACCGCTGTATAAGATTCTGCATATTGGAGACAATCCGGTAGCAGATTATCAGGGAGCTAAAGATTTCGGTTTCAATGCACACTTACTTAAACACTAAATAAACATGAATAAAAGATACAGCTTACACCACATTCATTCGGCGGATGAGTTCAGCTTCTCACCTGCGGAGTATAGCTATTTCAAGTATGGCGATAAGTCGTATGCTGAGAAATTTGCAAAAGAATTATTCGACGGATTTCTGTCCGAAAATGAAACCCTTTTAGATACTGATAAAGAAATTGTAGTATTACCAAGCCCTTATATGGCGATTCCTACAGCATCCAACTTTTTATGTTTTTACTTTAAAAAGCATTTGGATTTTTATTTGTTTCAAAAAGGGAAAAAATCCAGTATTTTGTCTAAGATCAATAGAAATCATACCTACATTACAGATTATGGAAATCTCAATTTTGAAGATCGTAAAAATCTGATTGCGAATGATACTTATTATATCGATAAGGATTTTTTAAGAGGAAAACTTTGTATTTTTATAGACGATATTAAAATTACCGGAAGTCATGAATATACCGTCAACAGAATCCTGGATGAACATAGCGTAGAAGCCGATTTTATGTTCCTGTACTATGCAGAACTGATGAACTTTAACCTTGATCCGAAGATTGAAAACTTTTTCAACTATTATGCAGTAAAAAAGGTAAATGATGTTGCAGAAGTGATGAATAAAGAAAGTTTTCAGTTCAATACAAGGATTGTAAAGTATATTTTAGGTCTGGATTCAAGTAATTTTGATTATCTTACGTCTAAAGTAAAAAGAGAACAGATGGATTTGCTTTTGGAGCTGGCCATCAGTAACAATTATCATTTAATAAAAGAATACGAAAACAACATCAATACTTTAACACAAACGGAATTATATTATGGCTATTAACTTACAAAAAGGACAAAGAGAAAACATTAACGCACCTAAATTTACTGTAGGTTTAGGATGGGATATCAATAATACTTCTACAGGAACAGGATTCGACCTTGATGCCTCTTTATTTTTGCTTGGGGACGACAAAAAATTGGTTTCAGATAATCACTTTATTTTCTATAACAATCTTGAGTCTCCAGACAAATCTGTAATCCACACAGGAGATAACCTTACAGGAGAAGGCGCAGGTGATGATGAGCAGATCAAAATTGATCTTACTAGAATTGACAGTGCAATCAAAGAAATCACGGTGGTTGTAACCATTCACGAAGCAGATTCAAGAAAACAGAATTTTGGACAGGTAAGAAATTCTTTCATTAGAATTTTCAATACAGATACGAATGAAGAAATCTTAAAATATGAATTAGACGAAGATTTCTCAATCGAAACCGCTGTAGAATTCGGAAGAATCTACAACAGAAACGGAGAATGGAAATTTGAGGCTGTAGGTGCAGGACAAAGAGAGGGCCTTGAGAAATTTGTATCAATTTATCAGAAGTAATCATGGACAATCAGGAAAATCAATCATTAGATCCGCTTGGATCAATAGAACCTTTAAAAACATTTGAACCTACTCCAATGGTTCCGCCAACACCAGCTCAGCCTGTACAGAATGCAGCTCCTGCCGTTTTGGTTGATAGAGAAGGAAACGTAAATCTGACTCAGCTGCAGTCAGAAGAACGTCAGAAATATGAAGTACTTGCCAATTCAATTGATGAAGCCAATCCTGGTTCTATCGTGAATTTTGGAGCAGAACTTCAAAAAACATTAACCAATCAGAGTGATAGTTTCTTAGGAAATGTAAGAAGATCAAACTCAGGAGAAGTAGGAGGGTTGATCAATGATCTGTTGGTAGAACTCAACTATGTTGATGTAGAAGAGCTGAACGGAAATAAAGTGAAAAGTTTCCTGAGTAAATTACCATTTATGAAAAAGGTAATGACTCAGGTAGAAAACTTGTTTGCAAAATACGATAAAATTATCAATAATATTGAGCAGATCTCTTACAAAGTAAATGCTGGAATCATCACTTCCACAAAAGATAATGCGGTACTTCAGACAATTTTTGAAAGTAATGTAAACTCCATTAAGCAGATTGAAGATCTTGTGATCGCAGGAAATATCAGAATGGAAAGAGCGGCTGTTGAACTTGCTCAGATGGAAACAGCTCCTCAGAATTTCCAGGATTATCAGATTGCAGATAAAAGAGACTTCATTGCAAGGCTAGACCGAAGAATGGCCGATCTTAAAGTAGTACGTGTCATCATGATGCAGTCGCTTCCACAGATCAGACTGGTACAGAATAACAACGTTTCCATTGCGGAAAAAGCACAGACTATTCTTACCACTACACTTCCTGTTTGGAAGAACCAGCTTTCACTGGCTGTAGCGATGTACAGACAACAGCAGAATATTGAAATTCAGCAGAAAGTATCGGCTACTACAGAAGAAATCTTAAGAAAGAATGCAGAACGTCTTGGTCAGAATTCAGTGAATGTTGCCAGAGCGAACGAGCAGACTATCGTATCTGTAGAAACGTTAAGAGAAACAACATCCATGCTTATCAATACATTGAATGAAGTGAAACAAATCCAGAAACAGGGAGCAGATAATAGAAGAAAGCTGGATCAGGATCTTCAGACATTGGAGCATGAGCTTAAAGCAAATGTCAGAGGTTAATTTTTAGGATATCAAGGTGGGGGATGATGCAGCAACCATATTGTCGCAGAGCAAAAGAAGATTAACCAAGCTTAAACTTCTTGCGAATTTTTTTGAACATATTGACATAATATCAATTTACATCAAAACTGATATTATCCACAATCTGTTCCAGGAAAATACGGCTTTAGATTACAATAAACTGGAACTTTTCCATCTGCAGTATACCGACAGTCTCATTGAACTTCTGACTAAGATTAAAAGGCAGAAAGAAAATGATATGCTGGCTGTTATCAATGAAATTGACATCAACAGTAAATATATTTCAGGCTTTGAAGAAAGACGGGTAGACAGCTTTCAGACAGACAGGAAAATGTACAGCGGTGTATTTTCCCAACATCTGAAAACACTGTATAAAGATCTTACAGAAGATATTTTTACCGCCAACTGGGACAATGTTCTTTATTTTCATAAAAAATATGCTCAGGAATTTTACAGGACAGAAGCAGACGAAGCTTTGCTGAAATCCGGAACGTTTCCAGCCTATCAGTATAGAGAGTATTCCATAGAAAGGAAACTTTTGGGAAGATTGAATATACAGGGATTTAAAGTTCGCTTTGTCTGCGGTTACCTTCTTGGCACTCATGAATATGAGCTTTTCAAGATCTTTCAGTCTGATGATCACTTTATCTTCAGCGTAGATGATAAAAAGCTGTATCTTTTTGACAAAGAATTGGATAAGCTTGATATATCAGAAAATCAGTCTAACCAGGGAACGATCATCGATCAGCTGAAAAGAAAGAATGAACAGCTTGAAAACAGTATGAACGAAAGAAAACGTACCCTTCCTGTAGAAGTGGAAGGCGTTCTGAAAGATTATATCAGAAACCTGGAAAATATAGATATTATGAGCAAAATATTTGACTTTGATGAAGAAACGAATATTCTGCGTGCAATGCTTAATTTGAATTTGAATAATAACTAAAACGAAATTTGAAAAGCAAAGAAGATTCACTTTTTTGCAAAATAGTAAATAACAACTAAACATAAAAAGATGGCTATCAACTTACAAAAAGGTCAGAGAATTAACCTTAAAAAAGAAAACGGAGCTGAGCTTTCCCAAGCGTGTGTAGGAATCAACTGGGGAGCAATTGAAAAAAAAGGATTTTTCGGAACTAAAAAAGAAGCAGTAGACTTAGATGGAAGCTGTATTTTATATGATTCAAACAAAAATGTTACTGAAGTGATCTATTTTGGAAACCTTAAATCTAACAATGGTTCTGTAAGACACAGCGGTGACGACCTTACAGGAGACGTAGATGGAGATGACGGATTGGATAACGAAGTAATTACAGTAGATTTCAGCAAGCTGGAGCCTAATGTGGAGCACGTTGCAATGGTGCTGAACAGCTACAGAGGACAGGATTTCGGAACGATTCCTTTTGCTTCTATCCGTATCTATGAAGGATCACCTACTAACGTTAGAGAGGTTTTCGCTAAATATGATATTGCCAATGATGCTTCTTTCAAAGGGCACGTTGCCATGGTAATGGGAGTTTTCTATAAGAGAAACGGAGAGTGGAAATTCAATGCAATCGGAGATCCTACTGCAGATAAAAAGCTGGAGCAGACGATTCAGACGGTTCAGATGAATTACTTATAATCTATTGTAAATCAAACGATCAATAAAATAGCAATATTTGTACTTTGTGCACATATTGCTTTTATCATATAATAACTTTACTCAAGTGGAAAAACATCAAAGTATTTTAGATCTTCACCCGGGCCTGGTGTGGGGATTTGCGGTAACAGTCGTTATCATGCTGCTCCTCGATTTAGGAGTTTTCAATAAGAAAAGTCATGAAGTATCTTCCAAAGAAGCTACCATCTGGACAGTGGTGTGGATTTCACTTTCCATGATCTTCTCGGGAGTGGTATATTGGGTTTTCAATACAGACGGATCCCCTGAAAGTCATGCACTAGCCGTTGAAAAATTCACACAATATCAGGCAGCTTATTGGATTGAAAAAGCGCTTTCTGTAGATAATTTATTCGTATTCATTCTTGTTTTCGGATTCTTTAAGGTCCCGAAATTCCTTCATCATAAGGTTCTTTTCTGGGGGATTATAGGAGCTTTGATCTTCAGGGCGATATTTATCTTTGCCGGTGTAGGCTTAATTAATCTTACTTACTTACCTGAAATGAATATTTTCGGAGAAGCAGTGAAAATCAATATTGTAATGACGTTGTTCGGTTTATTCCTGGTATATGCGGGGATTAAATCATGGGGTGACGGAGATGATGACGATGACGAAGATTATAGCAATACGGCAGGAGCAAAGCTAATCAAAAGTTTCTGGAAAGTTTCCGATAATTATGATGGTGATAAGTTCTTTACCATTCAGAACGGGATCAAAATGGCTACGCCGCTTTTAGTGGTAGTAGGAGTTATCGAATTCACAGACGTTCTTTTCGCTGTAGATTCTATTCCGGCAATTTTTGCTATTTCAGATGATCCGTTTATCCTTTATACCTCCAATATATTTGCGATTTTAGGATTAAGATCATTGTATTTCCTATTAGCAAATTTTATTCATATGTTCAGCAAACTTCCATATGGATTGGCTATTATCCTTTCATTTATCGGAGTTAAAATGTTAATTGCCCCTTGGTATCATATTTCGTCTCCGGTTTCATTAGGAATTGTAGGCGGTGTATTGGTGATCTCGGTAATTCTATCTATCATTTTCCCGGACAAAGAGGAAGAAAAGAAAGAATTAGAAGATAAATAATTACATTTAAAATTAAATATCAAACCTCTGGAGTCGTTTCTGGAGGTTTTTTTATAATCCTATAAAAGTTATTTATAAAATCTAACAGACAGATCGGTCTGTTCATTTGCTTTTTTCTTACATTTGTTTCATCAAAAAAAGAATATGAAATCTCCAAGAGACAGAATTATAGAAACCACTTTTGAATTATTTGCACAGCAAGGATACAATTCTACCGGAATCAACCAGATTATTTCCGAATCCAATGTTGCCAGAGCAAGCTTTTATCAATATTTCAAGTCGAAAGAAGATCTGTGTGTAGAATTTCTGAACGTAAGACATGAGTATTGGTTTGGTGAGCTCAACAGCTTTTTGTCCAAAGAAAAAGATTCAAAATCCAAGATTATCAACGCTTTCGATTTTTTGATCTATATGAACGAAAAAGAAAATTTCCGAGGCTGTAGTTTCCTGAATATTCTATCGGAAATCCAACTGGATAATATCAAAATATTAAGTGTTATTCAATCACATAAAGCAGATCTCAGAACTTTTTTTTCAGAACTGATTAAAGAAGATATCCTTTCGGATCATATTTATATGCTTTTTGAAAGCAGTATCATTGAAAGTCAGGTTTTTAAATCGAACGAACTGATTGAAAAATCAAAAAAAATAGTCGCCAATTTAATACAATAACTTATGGAACAGAAACATCCGCTTCCGCCTTTCACCCTTGAAACGGCAAAAGAAAAAATCCAATTAGCAGAAGATGCATGGAACAGTCAGAATCCTGAAAAGGTTTCCAAAGCATATACCCTCGATAGCGAATGGAGGAATAGAGATACCTTCGTGAATGGAAGAGAAGATATTGTCGCTTTTCTACAGAAGAAATGGGAAAAAGAATTCAATTATAAACTCAAAAAAGAATATTGGGCTCACACAGACAACCGAATTGCGGTTCGTTTTGAATACGAATACCAGACAAAAGAGGGCAACTGGTTCAGAGCCTACGGAAATGAAAACTGGGAGTTTGATGAAAACGGATTGATGGCCAAAAGGTATGCAAGCATCAACGATTTAGCCATAAAAGAAGAAGATCGTAAATTCAGATAAATTTAAAAAAGACTGTTATATTAGCAGTCTTTTACTTTTTATTGAAGCAAACTAATCTTTTTTCAGACTCAATGCGAACATGGAAATGTCTCAAAAGTTCCATTAAGCTCCCTTTCCATGCAGCAGTTTATTAATTTTCCTCCTGGTCTGTATAGAAACCTTATACGTTTCATCACGTAGCTTCTGAATCTTTCCGACAGGCTGGAAAAATATTTTACTTTCAAACGGATTGAAGGACAGCAGTTCAGTATTGCAATTCCGGGAGTCGAGCAGGGAATCTTTATCTATTTTTACTTCACCGATTTTAAGGAAAGGAGAGTTTTTCCACTCTACATTCAGTGTATTGATAGGCTGATTTTTGAGGTCATAACAAATCTGGATCAAAACGTCCGCTGTAAAATCATTAGACTTGAAGTAACTTTTTAAAGAATCTTTAATCTTTTGTTTTCTACCAATACTTTTATCCACAGATTGGGGACGAAGTTTTATTTTGATCATTTGATCTCCAAGGCGATAAGCGCCTATCGAGTAATAGTCAAAAGAGAGAATGAAGTCATTTCTTTTGCCCATCAATTTTACCACATTCCGGATCATATCACCAGTGAGAACAGAAGGAATCATCTTAACGAACTGAATTATCATAGGCATTAAGCTACTCCATTTTTTGATATAAAACTTATTCACCGCCGTAAACAGTTTCAAGAAAGTAGAAACCGAATTCACTGGAAACAATGGGAAATTTACCAATGGATAATTGGCAAGCAACCCTCCGTTATCATCTTTGATCTGTACCGCGAATCCATATGCTGGAATATCTTTTTTAGAATTCTTTATTTTCAACTGTGCATTGGAAAATCGTATGGTAAGATCAAATTTTTCTTTATCAAAAAAAGGATGTAAAGATTCAGGGATATTGGGATCAATCCAGAAAGTGCCTTTGGCCACCGCATAGGTTTTGGCATGAGCATTCCGGGTTGCATAGTTGACATCGCTGATGGAAGAAGATTGCTCTACAAAATCTGCAATGGTCTTTTTATTGATTTGCAGAAGTTTTTTTTCCTCTTCATTCAGTTCATCAAACTTCTTATTATATTTTAATGGATCTGGCATTTAGTTTTTAAATCCAATTATAACGCCAAGTTTCGGAATTTGTGTTAAGCGAGTATTACAATTATTTGAATTTTGAGTAAGACAAAGGCTTAAAGGATGGGTAGGTAGCTAATTTAGAATGTAACATGTTGATTTGTAGTGTTGATTTGCAGCTTTGTTAAAATAGAACGTAACGCTTTTGATAGACGGATTTTTGGAGATTTGAAGGAGCCAATTTTAAGATTCCGGTTTTTGCGTTTTATCTTTCAACCCTAAAAAGCCTTATCTTTGTCAAAAATTATAATATGGGAGTAGCAGATTTGTTATTTAAGCGTAAAAAAGAATTGGCAGAAAAGAACCTGAAAGATGGTAAAGAATATATGGAAGAGTATGGTAAAAGAGAAAGCGTAGTGCAGTTACCAAGCGGCTTACAGTATGAGATCATCACAGAAGGGGATGGGGCAAAACCAGGACCTAAGTCTACCGTAAAATGCCACTATCACGGAACTACCATTTCCGGTAAAGTTTTTGACAGCTCCGTAAAAAGAGGAACGCCTGCATCTTTTCCATTGAACAGAGTAATTTCAGGATGGACAGAAGCTCTTCAGTTAATGCCTGTAGGAAGTAAATGGAGACTGATTATTCCTCCGCACTTAGCTTATGGAGATCAGGAAATTAGCAAAGAAATCGGGCCAAACAGTACATTGGTTTTCGAAGTAGAATTGTTGGGTATTAAATAAACTGCCTTAAAAATAGATTAAAAATTTACCTGAATTCAGGTAAATTTTTTTTATTTGTTTTATATTCGTGTAGATGAATTGTAAAACTGAGCCATCAGTTTTGATGAAGGAAGTAGGAATATCATAATAGATTCCATTTAACACAAACTTTGACTGAATGAAAAAACTTTTTTACCTTTTAGCTTTTGTCAGCTTGTTGATTTCTTGTGTTTCCAAGAAGAATCAGGCTATTCAGCAAAATATACTTACCCTTAAAGACAGCTACTGTAAAGCTCCTTTTCAGTACAATTATAACAATAAGCTCCCTTCTCATAACTCGGATTCTATCCTTACAGCTAATAAAGATCTGAAGGGTATATTCTCTGATCAAAGTATTTTAATTCTGAACGCATTAGAAAACCTGGATGAAGTACATGATATTATGGAACTTAAGAAAGATTCATCATTGGCTTCTCAGGTTAAGATCTTACAGCTTAAAACGAAAATCAACAGCCGGGTTACTATCGCCTTAACGGAGCTTGACGCCGTAGCTGCAGAATTCGATTGTGAAGGAGAAAGAGTAGCTCAGATCGGAAATTACGTAGATAATCTCAACTCATCCAGAAATAATAAACTGATTCTGTATTCCATTATTGCAGGGGCAGCATCCTCTATTGCCGGAGGAATTGTAAAAAGTGACGGCTGGGATAATGCAATCGGTATTGGAGGAGGTATTTTAGGAGCAGGGTTCGGATTGGCAACCCTTAATCCAAAAGGTAAAAAGGTTGAATTTATCCATCAGAGGAATCTCTTGAGAGATATCTGGAAAGAAAAACTGGAATCCCCCAACTTTCCACCTTTTATCTGGTATATGTATACTGAGAAAAAATTTTCCAATAGAGAAGAGCATTCCATCATTGGAAATATGAAAACACGATGGCTTCACTATCAGTTTGATGATAATAAGACTGCTGCAGATCAGTCTGTCATTTTCAGTGATGGCGGATTTTATCGGGCCGATGATCTTCATAACCGCGCTGCAATGCTCAATCAGATGCAGTCTGCTACAAGAACCATCAATCAGAATATCAATTATTTATTGTTAGATCTGGACAAATTGATTCTTTAAGAAAAAATTAACTGTAATAAAATTTGTTACATTTAAAAAAAAGTTTACCTTTGCAATGTAATTACAATGAATAATACAAGATTTGCTACGGCAGTACATATAATGACATTATTGGCGAAAAGTCCACAGGAGTGGCTCACTTCAGAGTGGGTAGCTGGTAGTATCAATGTAAACCCGGTGATTGTACGAAAGGAGATCAGCGTGTTGAGAGAAGCAGGCCTTATTATCAGCAGACAGGGGAAAGAAGGAGGAAGTCACCTTGCAAAAGATGCTGAAACGATCACAATATCTGAGATCTATAAAGCAGTGAAAAATACGGAAGTATTAGGCAAAAAGAACCAAAATCCTAATCCTGCCTGTAGCGTTGGTAAAGAAATCAATATTCATTTAAATACATTATTTGAAGAAACAGATCAATTGGTAGTTAACTTTTTAGGAGATAAGTCGTTGAAAGAATTCGTCGATCAGTTCGAGTAAAATTTTTTAGCTATAAATGTAACAAAATTTATTACAATTTAATTTTTAAAATAAAACATTATGAAAAAAGTAACAGTAATTGGCGCAACAGGATTTGTAGGAGTACACATCGTAAACGAATTAAAAGAAAGGGGATATGCAGTAGAAGCTTTGGTAAGAGATGCTTCAAAGGTAGAAACACAGGACAACGTAACGGCAAAAAGTGTTGACGTAAATAATGTGAATGAATTGGCAGAAGCATTAAAAGGAAGTGATGCGGTTATCAGTGCATTCAACGCTGGATGGACGAACCCAAATCTTTACAATGATTTCCTTAATGGATCTGAAAACATCGAGAAAGCAACAGAAGAAGCAGGCGTAAAAAGACTGATTGTAGTAGGTGGGGCAGGAAGCCTTTATACACCGGACAACGTACAAATCGTAGATACACCGGATTTCCCTGAAGCTTACAAACCAGGTGCAACAGCAGCAAGAGATTATCTGAACAAAATCAAAGAAAATAATACATTGGATTGGACTTTCTTCAGCCCTGCTATTGAAATGAACCAGGCTAATGTAGGAGAAAGAACAGGAAAATACAGAACATCATTAGAAACTCCTGTATTTGACGAAAACGGAAGAAGCCGTCTGTCTGTAGAAGATGTAGCAGTAGCTTTAGTGGACGAATTGGAACAAAACAACCACATCCGCGAACGTTTTACAGCAGCTTACTAATTTAAAAGAACAAAGATGTTAAAAAAGAAATTATTATCATTGGCTTCCCTGTTGGGGTTCATGAGTCTTTTATGGGCGGGAAACCTAAAAGTAAAAGTTTATAATCCTGGCTCGAAAGCTATCTTTTCAGTGACGTCAACCATTATTTATGGAGATAAAGATGCTATACTTGTCGACGCCCAATTTCAGAAACAATATGCAGAGCAGTTGGTTAAAGAGATAAAAGCGACAGGTAAAAACCTTACAACAGTTTTTATTTCCCATAGTGATCCTGATTTTTATTTTGGACTGGATGTCATCAAAAAAGCGTTTCCCAAGGCCAGAATTATTTCAACGGCTCAGACGGCCTATCTTATCGCTGCATCGAAAGATGATAAATTAGGAGTCTGGAAACCTCAGCTGAAAGATGATGCTCCTTCGGAAGTCATTATCCCGGAAGCTGTAGCTACAGTTCCTAATCTTGAAGGAAATTCCATAGAAATAAAACAGAATAGGGATGATCCGGCTCATAGTTTTCTTTGGATTCCTTCCATTAAAACCATTGTAGGAGGAATTTCAGTGTCTACAGATTCACATCTTTGGATGGCCGACACTCAGAATTTGAAAGCAATTGATCAATGGATAGGGCAGATTGATAGTATGAAGTCTTTAAACCCGCAACAGGTGATTCCTTCCCATTTTGCAAAGCAGTCGCTGTCTCCTCAATCTCTGGATTTTGTTAAAAATTATCTTGAAGATTATAAAAAGGCAGTGACAGAAAACAAAACAACTTCTTCTATAGTAGAATCTATAGTTAAGAAATATCCTGACCTTCCCGGAAAAGAAGAACTTGAAATGGGAGTGAAAGTATTTCTTGGAGAAATGGATTGGGATTTAAAATCACCTTATCCTGCAATTGGCAGAAAAGTGGAGGTTGAGTTTGGTTCGGTAAAATTTATTTTAGATTTTAAAGATAACAAAACAATGACTTTCATTGGAACGGCCGGAAGTTCTAAGAATACAACAGATACAGTAGAATATACAGCTGTAGAAGTGGCTAAAAATGTTTTTATGGTATATTGGCATGAACCTCATCTGGGTTTCAATGTCTCTCAAATCCAGGATTACAACAAAAATATAGTGTATTCTAATATTGCAGATGCAAAAGGAACATTCACCCACCGAAAAGGGACTCTTACCATTGTAAAATAGAATTTCTTTTTCAAAAATAAAAAGCCACCCGATTGAGGTGGCTTTTCTTTTATAGATTCATAAACAATCTCGGATTTACCGGTGTATTGTTTTTATGTACTTCATAATGAAGGTGAGGTCCTGTAGAACGTCCAGAGTTTCCGGATTTTGCAATAACCTGTCCTACCTTTACTTTATCATTCATTTTCGAAACAAGCTGAGATAAATGTCCGTAAAGAGTAGCTAGGCCGTTTCCGTGAGAAACAATTACACAGTTTCCATATCCGCCTTTCTGTCCTGAAAAGATCACCGTTCCTGCTGCTGCCGCTCTTACATCAGACCCGAAAGCAACGGCGATATCCAGTCCTTTATGAAACTGCATCTGATCTGCCTCTGCAGGGGGATTGTTTTTCTCAACCGGAGCTGCTTTGGCTGTACTATTTGCTGCAACCGCTTTAGAAGAAGTAGTAGTGGCTGCCGGTGCTGAAGCTACTGGCGTTGCTTTTGGAGTTACCATTACTTTTACTTCTCTTTTATTTCCGTAGCTGTCGGTAAGTTCAATTATTTTTTCAACAGGTTCTGCTTTTACTTCTGGCTTTGGAGCTGCTGCAGCCACAGATTTGGATTCTGTTGCTATATTGGTTTTTACCGAAGCATACACTGTTTTAAATGGTATAGGATTTTTTCTGATTCCAAAATTGGAAGAAATATAACCGTCGGTAGGCATTCCCAAGGGAACCTGCATCAGTTTTTTCTGAAGATCCATCAGGTATTGGCTGTATCGGTTGGCTTGTTTGGAAAGATAAATAGAATTGGAAATGCTGTCCTGATCAAGCATCATCAGTTTTTCATTGGTAATATCCTTAGATTTAAGGAAAGAATTCAGCTGACCTACGGTCTGATCTACCAATGTGAGGTCTGTTTTCATTTTTAAATAATCTACACTGTCTTTTTCAGTGTTTATTTTTACAAGGTTTACTTCATATGTTTTGTCATCTCTTTCAGAAAAGAGTTTGGCAATCAATACACCCTGTGCAAAAACTACTAGTAAAAGCCCTCCGAGGAGAATGTTTACGTTCTTCTTGCTGTTTAGAAATTTTTTCATATTTCCTCTCTTAGTAAGTTTTAAAACGGTTTTGGACTGCAAATTTAATTAAAAATAAATAATCGGAGTTATTCTTAATAAAAGTTCAGTTTTTTCTGTATCTAACGTGGAATTAAGTATTTAATTGTGTTGATGTGTTAATTTTCTCAGAATATGGTTTTTATCATGCTTTCAACTCTTCTGTTAAATCTTTGTTTAATATCTTTGCAGTTCACATTCCAATTATGGCTAAAAAGAAAACAATTTCAGAATCTTCGAATCCGAAAAAGACTAAAAAGGATGTTTCTGTAGGGGTAGTAGGAAGCGGAAGTTTTGCAACCGCTATCGTAAAAATGCTTGTTGAAAACTGTAAAGTAGTACACTGGTGCGTAAGAAGTGAGTTTGTAAAAGGAGCTATTGAGCTTCGTGGACATAATCCCAATTATCTTACAGCCGCTCATTTTAATCTTAAAAGTTTAAAGCTTACTACAGATATTAATGAACTGGTTACTGCCTGTGACGTAATTGTTTTGGCAACTCCATCCATTTACCTTTCTGATACGTTGGATAAAATGACCTGCGATTATTCAGATAAGATTTTTGTTTCTGCAATTAAAGGAATTATTCCTAGAGTAAATGATGTTGTGGCTCATTATCTGCGCGACGAATTTAAAATCGGTTTCAGAAATCAGGCTGTCATAGCTGGTCCTTGTCATGCTGAAGAAGTAGCGATGGAAAGACTGTCTTACCTTACCATTGCAACAGTAGAAGATGAAATAGCAGGGAAACTGGAAGAGATCTTCAGCTCAGATTTTATTAAGGTTCAGACGAGTAAAGATATTCTGGGAAATGAGTACAGTGCAATCCTTAAAAATATCTTTGCCATTGGAGCAGGAATTGCAAGCGGATTAGGATATGGTGATAACTTTACCGCCGTTTTTGTTTCCAATGCCATCCGAGAAATGGAGACTTTCCTGGAAGCTATTTATGAAGCCCCAAGAGATGTAAATGAAAGTGCTTATCTGGGAGATCTTCTGGTAACGGCTTATTCACTTTTCTCCAGAAACAGAAATCTGGGAAATCTTATTGGAAAAGGATATACTGTAAAATCAGCAATCCAGTCTATGAATATGGTGGCTGAAGGATATTATGCGGCAGATTCTATCTATAAGACAGCCAAACAGAAAAATCTTAAACTTCCAATTATTGATACCGTATATGCGATTCTTTATGAAGGAAAAAATGCTGAAAAACAGTTTAAAAAACTGACTGCAAAACTGAATTAGAAAGTAAAATATCAATTATTTATTAATTGATGCTAGTATAAATAAGGCTATCTCGATGATGAGATAGCCTTCATTTTTATATTTCCGGTTCAATATTTATTGTCCCATTTTAGTGATCACAAGTGCCAATGACGATCTTACATTCAGGTTGCTGGCAGTAAATCCGTTTCCTGTGTCAAATTCAAATTTCTGACGAATGGTTGTAGGTGCCGTCAGTGTAAGAAAGTAAGTTCCCTGGAAAAAAGTAAAAGAACTTGATAGCTGACACATTCGGTTGGTTTCACTTATAGTTGCACTGGTTGACGCATTGATCAGGTATGACCTGGTACATGTGAAATTTTGAGAAAGATATTGTGTGTTAGCCGTGCCGGTATTGTTATTGGCATTACTGCTGTCCACCGAATATCTTACAATATATGTGCCTGCAGGTAAGGTGATTGTAGAAGTATCTGCTCCCAAAGATGCTCCTGTGATTTTATTGGAAGCTAATGTAAAGCTCGTTAAAGTATTATTGGTACTACCCGTGGGAATTAAAACACTAGGATTGATAATAAGGGACATTGTTTGAGGCTCATCTCCGGAAAGAATAGCACGCTGCCACTGATTGCGTATCCATACATAATATCCCTTAGGGAAAGTAGAAGCTCCTCCTTTGTTGTAGATCATTAATCCATCTGCGGGATTGGCGATAGGAGTAGAAGTGCTGTTCAGTACAGTAAGGTCATACTGAGGGAAAAGGACTCCTTTATTAGAAGAGTTAATGTCAAGAACACTGCTTGTGTTGGGGGTGTTTGTATTAATGCCCACCTGTGCTTTAGTATTAGAGCCAAACAGGAAGATCGCCATACAAACAATATAAATATATGTTTTCATTGTATTACAGATTATTGGTTAAGAGCTGATCTTTGGATGTCTACTTTTGCGTTGGTAACAATTATTTCTCCATTATTAGGACTCGTACCTCCGGAATTTAACTGATATGTTCCTCCAGCATCGTGCGCAATAGACGGAACTAAAGTAATAGGAGTAGTAGAAGTTGCTACAAAAGAAAAACTCAGGTTTAATGTATGAGTCTTGTTACTGGCTATAGACTGTGCATTGATACTGATGGTTTTACCATATTGTGTTCCGCTTACAGGATCTACGAGTCTTACCAAATATTGGTGAAGGTGAAGAGGAGTTCCGCCAATTCCTAAAGATGTACTTTCAAGATTTGTTTTGATATTCAGACATACATTTACCAGATAACCGCTGTTTCCAGGAAGAGTAATACCTCCAGTACCACTGTTGTAAGAAGCTCCAATATCATTTGAAAGAACAGTAAATGCAGCGTCTGTAAAGTTTTTATAAGTTCCGTTTGCTAAATTACCAAGAATAGCATAATCCGTTGTTCTTTGTAGGATCATGTAGCTTACTAAATTATAAGTATCAGCCATTTGTGTCCATCGGTTGTTTTTCCAAATATAAACACCGGGACTGATTGAATTTCCTTTGTTATATACTACAAGCCCTTCTACAGGATTATTTACCGGTGAAGTATTGTTGAGTATATCTACAATATCTACTCTAGGAAGAAGAACTCCTTTATTGGTAGATTCAGATACTTCCAAAACGGCAGATGGAGCTACTGTTGTTTTTCCAATCGCTACTTGGGCATATGTTATCTGAGCTATAATTAATAATAGCAGGATATAACTTCTTTTCATATGTTGTTGTTTTTAAAGTTGGGATATTTTGATATAAGATCCGGTTGGGATTACATTCACAAGATCATAGAAAGTACTGTTCTGCATTCTGCCTAATCGTAATCTTAATCCACCAATAATATTAGCATTGGCATTTGTCGGAACACTATAGTAATAAGACCATGTTGCCAGGTGATTGGTATTTACCTTAGAAACAATAGGAACCTCTTTTCTGGTATTGGTGCCTGCTGTAAATGTATTGGTAGAGTTATTGTAAATATCGTTCGTGAAATCTATGAAATAACCCATTAAATAATAAGTACTTCCTGTAAGTGGTGTTGTACCTCCCTGTCCTGAAGGGTTTTCAGGTGGTGAATTTAAATTAAGATTCACTTCCACCAGATAATTTCCCTGTGGCAAAACTAAAGAATACCCTCCTAAGGTAGTATTCTGAACTACTTTGAATCCATTAATATTGGATACACCGGAAATCGCCGGGGGATTAACGATTAGAAGAGTATTCGCTCCTGCCACCGCATTGTCCAGTGCGGATAAAGATCCAGTGAAATCCAGATAAGCTACTTTAGGTGTATTTTCAGCATCAATAGAACTTTGCCATTTGCTTGTAGCGGAATTAAAAGAATGTAGGGTTTTATTATTACTGTTGGTGCCTCCATTAAAAGCAATTAAACCATTAGCAGGTGAAGCTACCGGTGTAGTTGTACTGCTTAGATTGGTAATATTAAGATTGGGAAATAGAAGCCCCTTATTACCTCCGGAAATGGTTACAGTAGGAGCGGTGGTATAACCGCTTCCTCCATTATTAATGGCAATTCCGGTTACCGCGCCATTGGTAAGCGTTGCAGTGGCACGGGCTTTTATCCCTCCATTCACAATGGATCCGCCTCCGTAGAAATTGATTGTGGGAACAGTTGTATAGCCACTTCCTCCATTATTAATGGTAATTCCCGTTACAGAACCTCCCGATATGGTGGCTGTAGCAGTAGCAGGAACTCCATTGAAGTTTTCAATGTGCAGAATTGCACTCTGGTCCGGTGTGGACGTGTTGATTCCTACACTTCCGCTTTGGGCAAATGCCAATGTTGCGAAAAGTGTACTAACGAAATTAATAATTTTCATCTGTACTATGTTTACGAAATAATTTTGTTAAATTTCTATATCTATTGTATTATTTTAATTGAAAGTTACGTAAAAAAAACATTTATTTTGTGATTTATTTATAGAAATAATTCTATAAAATTGAGGATTTGTCAATAAAAAGTGAATTTATATAGGTATCATTTAACCATTTTTCACTTTTCGTTGATTAATGATAGGGTCGTAAATACTTATTACTAAAGTAATTTGAGTAATAAACTTAAATTAACTTAAAAAGCCATAAAATAAAGAGTCTCTAAAACACTATGATTACTTCCCTTTTGGTGAATTAAAATTTAAGGTGATTTTAATATTTTGTTGAGTTTTTTTGGTTAATATTCCTTCAATTATCAATCATTTCAATGAAAAACCATTGATATTTTCCATTGCTTTTTGTTGTCAGCTAAAGAAGTGCTTTTTCATCAAAAATTAACGTGTTAAAATCCTCAAACGCACTCTTATTTTTAAAACTTTTCCCGAAATTTGAGGTAAAATTTTAAAATTATGTCACAATCGCTTACAAGCAGAACACCGAAACCTAAATATGACGTTGTACTGATAGGAGGCGGAATCATGAGCGCTACTTTAGCAACATTGCTCCATGAATTTGATCCCAATCTAGAAATCGCTATCTTCGAAAGACTTGGAAGATTTGCCAAAGAAAGTACAGCAGCATGGAACAATGCCGGAACCGGCCACTCCGCTTTTTGTGAGCTAAACTATACGCCTGAAAAGTCAGACGGAACTATCGATATCAAAAAAGCAGAAAGCATTGCAGAGCAGTTTGAGATCTCAAAACAGTTCTGGGCTTATCTTGTTTCTAAAGGATATATTCAGGATCCTAAAGATTTTATCAACTCATGCCCGCATATGAGTCTTGTATTCGGAGAAAAAGATGCCGAATATCTTAGAAAGCGTCATGATAAAATGACAGAATCTTCTCTTTTCCAGGGAATGGAGTTTTCTACAGACCACGAGAAGCTGAAAGAATGGATTCCATTGGTGATGAGCAAGAGAAATAAAACCGAAGTAATGGCGGCAACGAAGATGGATATGGGAACAGATGTAAACTTCGGAACATTAACCAGAAAAATGGGAAGACACCTGCTTGAAGATTCTAATGTAGATGTGTTTTTGTATCACGAAGTAAAAGATATCAACCCAAGAAGCAACGGAAAGTGGGAAATGAAGGTGAAAGACAGAATCCACAGTCACAAACAACAAGTGGTTGCCGATTTTGTATTCATTGGAGCAGGAGGATATGCGCTTCCGTTATTAGACAGCTCAGATATCAAAGAAAGTGCAGGATATGGAGGTTTCCCTGTTTCCGGACAGTGGTTGGTAACCCATAATCAGGAATTGGTAGAAAAACATCAGGCTAAAGTATATACCCAGGCTACTGTAGATGCACCGCCTATGTCTGTTCCTCACCTTGATCTTAGAATTATTGACGGAGAAAAAGCACTTCTTTTTGGCCCTTTTGCAGGATTCTCAACAAAATTCTTAAAAGAAGGAAGCTATCTTGATCTTCCTGAAAGTGTTAATACGAAAAACCTGAAATCATTATTCGGTGCATGGTGGCACAATCTTCCGTTAACGAAATACCTTATCCAGCAGGTTGCAATGACTAAATCTCAGAGAATGCAGCATTTGAGAGAATTCATCAAAGATGCCAAAGAAGAAGACTGGGAACTTAAAGTCGCAGGACAGAGGGTTCAAATTATTAAAAAAGATGAAAAAGAGGGAGGTAAGCTGGAATTTGGAACCGAAGTGGTTGTTAATAAAGCAGGTACAATTGCTTCATTATTAGGAGCATCCCCTGGTGCATCTACCGCTGTATACGCAATGTTGAATGTTCTTGAAAAATGTTTCCCTGAAAAACTGGAAGGAGAATGGAAAGAGAAACTTCTTGAAATGGTTCCTTCTTACGGAAAGAAACTTGCAGAACATCCGGAACTTACTAAAGAAGTAAGAAATTATACCAAAGAAAAATTAGAATTAGAATATTAAAACCAATCATGAGCAATGGATAATAGTATAAAAGCAATGTCCATTGCTCATTCTTATTACTTATAGAACGTGGAAGAAGTAGTTGTAAAACCAGTTATTGCAAAAGAACTCCTGGAATCTCTGCAGACTAAAATAGATGAAGAGAAACAGGTCATTGTACACTGTTGCTTTCCCGCATCCCCATTTTTAGGAAACCTCATCAGAATCTGGCATTCAACGTATTTGTTTGATAATCAGTCTGAGCATCGAAGTAAAATGATTCATGCTGAGAATATTTCAATTTCACCTTACTGGACGCCAGTTCCTTTTATGAAAGATTTTTGGTTTACTCTTATATTTTCAGGATTGCCAAAAGATTGTAAAAGTTTCGATCTGAAAGAAGTGATCCCGGAGGAAGGAGGTTTTTTTGTAGAATCTATCAAAAGAAATTCTTCCGATGTTTATCGTGTGAAAATATCAGAATCTTATTAAAGATAGTAAAGAAGAAAAGATATATACTGTTATTTACTAATGAGAAACAGATCATATGTTTTATAGAAATTTTCACCTTTGTTGTTATGAAAATTCTTAGCTTTACTTATAATTTTAGATTCATGAAAAGATATATTGTGTTGTTTTTAATGCTTCCTTTGTTTGTATTTTCACAAAAAGGAATTTCAAAAGAAGAAAAAGAAGTTCAGAAATTTCAAAAAGAACTCAATGCTGAATATCTGAATCCAAAGGAAACACCGCTGAGAGGAGACAATTTTAAAAACTTTAAAAAACATCCTTTCTTTCCTATAGATATGAAATATCGTGTAACGGCTGATTTTGTGAAATCTACTGATACAAAACCATTTGAGCTTCCTACCTCTTCAGGAAAAACAAAAACCTATCAGGAATACGGTAAAGCTACTTTTACGTTAGATGGAAAACCTTATACCGTTACTTTATACCAAAGTTTAGCATTAATTAAGCAGGAAAAATATAAAGACTATCTTTTTCTTCCTTTCCGTGATGCTACCAATGAAAAAGAAACGTACGGAGGAGGAAAATACATGGATCTGAAAATTCCAAAAGGAAATACTATTGTACTGGATTTTAATAAATCCTATCATCCTTTCTGTGCTTATAACGCCTACGATTACAATTGTCCAGTGGTTCCGGAGGAAAATAAACTTCCTGTGGAAATTCGTGCTGGTGTGATGTATGAAGATATTTATCATCATTAATAATGGTCACCTTAGCATTTTTTAACCCAGAAGATCTTGTTGCGGTAAGCTATACTTTGGACGAAAGCCAGCTGAGGTTTACAGCCAGTGCAGTACAGGCTCTGTACAATATTGAGAAGAGAGAAGATTCGGATGCTTTTCCTATAACTATTTTTGAAAATGATTCCCCCGCGGGGTTTTTCTTACTCGATTTCGGACATGATAAATTTGAACTTACTGACAATAAAAATGCAGTTTTGCTACGATCTCTTTCTGTAAATCCTCAAATGCAGGGCAAAGGAATTGGAAAAAAAGCAATGCTGAAAGTAGATGTTTTCGTAAAAGAAAATTTCAAAAACTGTACTGAAATTGTATTGGCAGTCAATCAAAAAAATAACTCAGCCTATCATATTTATCTTGAAGCAGGGTATATTTACGATGGGAAAACCAGAATCGGAAGAAGTGGGCCTCAATATCTGATGTACAAAAAACTTTAATAAAATTTTAAAAGTATAATCTTTTCTCTGCTGATTTCTTTCCATAACTTTGAGTAACATCAAATTCAAAATATGGAAATATCACTTCATAATCAGGTTGCAGTCGTTACAGGAGCTTCCAGTGGAATAGGCTCGGGGATCGCTAAATCCTTGGCCGCAGCAGGAGCAACAGTAGTTGTTAATCACTCTTCAGAACGATCAACAGAAGAAGCAAAAGCGGTGCTGAAGGAAATTACAGATGCAGGCGGCAGCGGAATAACCTATCAGTGCGATGTTTCTAAAGAAGATCAGGTCATCAAAATGTTTCAGGACGTTGTATCCGAATTTCAAACAGTAGATATTCTGATCAACAATGCAGGAATTCAAAAAGACGCTAAATTTACCGATATGACACTCGATCAGTGGAATGCTGTGATTGGAGTCAATCTCACAGGACAGTTTTTATGTGCCAGAGAAGCTATTAAAGAATTTCTTCGCCGGGGTATAGATCCTTCACGCTCTGTAGCTTGTGGAAAAATTATTCATATCAGTTCAGTTCACGAAATAATCCCTTGGGCAGGGCATGCTAATTATGCCGCCAGCAAAGGTGCTGTAAGAATGCTGATGCAAACGCTTGCTCAGGAATATGGAGCAGATAAAATCCGGGTTAATTCTATTTGTCCGGGAGCCATTCAGACACCCATTAACAAAGATGCTTGGAGTACTTCGCAAGCACTCAACTCTCTCCTTAATCTGATCCCTTACAACAGAATAGGACAACCTCAGGATATCGGAAATATGGCCGCATTTCTGGCCAGTGATTTAGCCGACTATATCAGTGGTACAAGTATTTTCGTTGATGGAGGAATGACAACATTTGAAAGCTTTTCTACAGGAGGATAGAGTTGTTGGAAAACCTAAAGATGTAAAGCTTTTAGCCATCAGTATATTTTACCGTAATATAAACCACGTAATATGATCTGCTTATGTCGGAAAAAGAAAGAATTTCAGATATTTCATGGAAGAAATGGGGCCCTTATGTAAGCAATCGGGAATGGGGACTTGTGCGCGAAGACTACAGTGAAAATGGAGACGCGTGGAACTACACCAACCATGATACAGCAGAAGCCAAAACCTATCGCTGGGGCGAAGAAGGAATTGCAGGAATTTGTGACGATCTTCAGAAGCTTGTGTTTTCCTTAGGATTTTGGAACAAAAAAGATAAAATGGTAAAAGAACGTTTCTTTGGCCTTACCAACGGACAGGGAAATCACGGTGAGGATGTAAAGGAATATTTCTATTATCTGGATTCCACACCTACGCATTCTTATATGAAGATGCTGTACAAATATCCTCAAAACTATTTTCCTTATAAAGATCTGATAAAAGTAAATGCGGAAAGAAATAAAACCGAACCGGAATATGAACTGATCGATACCGGAATTTTTGATCAGAATGAATACTTTGATATTTTTATTGAATATGCCAAAGCAGCCCAAAATGATCTGCTTGTCCGGTTAACCATTGTCAATAAATCCGAGCAGGAAGCTTCTCTTGTTATTTTGCCTACAATTTGGTTCCGAAATACCTGGAACTGGGGTTACGATGATTATAAACCTAAACTTTCCGCTGAAAAAAAAGACCAGATCACGATCGATCATAAAGATCTGGAAACAAAAAATATCTATGCAAAACAATCTTCGAAAGTTCTGTTCTGCGACAATGAAACCAATAACGAAAGGCTTTATCAGTCTTCCAATTCATCCGTATATTGTAAGGATGGAATAAACCAATTCGTGATAACAGGTAATTCTCAATCAGTAAATCCTGAAAACAAAGGCACAAAAGCTTCTTTTTTGATTGAAGAAAATTTTAAAGGAAAAGAATCTAAAATATTTGAATTTAGAATTTCAGACCAGGATTTAAAGGAACCCTTTGCTGATTTTGATGAAATTTTTAAAAGCAGACATCATGAAGCCGATGAATTTTATGCTGAAGTTCAGAAAGGAATTCCCTCCGAAGATGAAAAGCTGATACAAAGACAGGCATTTGCGGGTATGCTGTGGAATAAAATGTATTACCACTACAATGTTGAGAAATGGCTCAAAGGAGATCCTGCAGAGCTGCGCCCTCCAAAGTCCCGAGAGAAAATCAGAAATTACGACTGGAAGCACCTCAACAATGAGCATATTATTTCCATGCCCGATAAGTGGGAATATCCTTGGTATGCTACCTGGGACCTGGCATTCCATACCATCAGTTTTTCCCTCATCGATCCGGATTTTGCCAAACATCAATTGAAACTTTTCCTCTTCGAATGGTATATGCATCCTAACGGACAGCTCCCAGCTTATGAATGGAATTTAAGTGATGTAAATCCTCCCGTTCATGCTTGGGCCGTTTTCAGAGTTTTCAAAATTGATGAATATCTGAAGGATAAACCCGACCTGGAATTCCTTGAAAGTGCTTTTCAAAAGCTGTTGATGAATTTTACCTGGTGGGTCAACAAAAAAGACCTTAATGGAAATAATATCTTTGAAGGCGGTTTTTTAGGACTTGATAATATTGGAGTATTCGACCGAAATACCTCTCTTCCGAATGGTGAACATCTGGAACAGGCAGATGGGACAAGCTGGATGGCCATGTTTGCCCTGAATATGATGAGAATTGCATTAGAACTGGCTCTTTATAACAATGTTTACGAAGAAATGGCGATGAAGTTTTTTGAGCATTTCCTAGCTATTGCCCATTCGTTGGATAATATGGGAGATGAAAACTTCAGCCTTTGGGATGAAGAAGATGAGTTTTTCTATGATGCGATTGCTTCCAGCGACGGCACTCACATGTATCTGAAATTAAGAACAATTGTAGGTTTGATTCCCATGTTTGCTGTTGAGGTAATTGATGACGAAATGATTGAAAACCTTCCCAATTTTAAGAAAAGAATGAAATGGGTATTGGATAACAAACCTGAATTGGCTTCACTTGTGTCAAGATGGGAAGATAAAGGACAGGACTCCAAGCACCTTTTATCATTGCTTCGAGGGCATCGTTTAAAAAGATTATTGAAAAGAATGCTGAATCCAGAAGAATTCCTAAGTGAATACGGAGTAAGGGCGCTTTCTAAAGAGTATGAAAAGAACATATATACCCTAAACCTTAATGAAACAGATTATTGTGTAAAATATACCCCTGCAGAAAGTGACAGTGGCCTTTTTGGGGGTAATAGCAATTGGAGAGGACCTATATGGTTTCCGATTAATTTCTTGATTGTTGATAGTCTTCAACGGTTTTTCTTTTATTACAGCCCCGATTTTTTAGTTGAATATCCTACCGGAAGTGGAAATTACTCCAACCTGGATCAGATTGCTGATTCTTTGAATAAAAGGTTAACGAAAATATTTCTGAAAGATGAAACCGGAAAACGTCCAGTGAATGGTCAATATGAAAGATTTCAAACTGATCCGGATTTTAAAGATTATATCCTCTTTTATGAATATTTTCACGGAGATAATGGCCGTGGAGTAGGAGCTTCACATCAGACAGGATGGACGGGGCTTATTGCAAAAATTTTACAGCCAAGGTTTTCCAAAAAAGAAATCGCAGAATCTGAAACCGAAATGCCGGAAGATGCTGACACAAAAGAAAATAAAAAGAGAAGGTAAAAGGGTTTCTTTATTTCTTATTCAAATATCTGTTGGATGATCTCCAATGAAGTCGGTGTTTTGAAGTCTGTAATATGATAATGATAATAAACCAGAATACTGTCCAGGAAATTTTTTCTTAAAGAGCTATGAATTTTGGTCGTATACAAATTTTCTGCGCAAAGAGCATTCTTCCATAAAACCGAGATCTCTTCACTGAACAGCTGATGGCTAGATTGATAAGAAAAAGTTCCAGTTTCCGGATCTAGAAAATTACCGTTTCCCAGTAGTGGAGCAACACCCTGGATTTTTAAAACAGCGAGTAAAAAAAGAAGATGTGCCTGATAATTTCTATTGATCAATTCGTTGATCAATTCATCAATGCTATAATAAATCTGGATGTTTTTATTTTCATATTTTAAAATCTGACTTAGAAAATCTGAGATAAAAAATATGACGGTATTAATTTTTATATCCGTATAGATGTCGGTATTTTTTACCAGCTCAAATTTGGAAACAGAAGCAATTCCATTTCCTCTAAGAGGACTGATGGAAAAATTAAGTTTATTCAGCGGTTGTAGCAGGGCTTTCTTTTTATTCTTTTTAGAATAAATTCCTTTTAAAAAATAGCTCTGAAAACCCTCTTCTTCCGTAAAACAATGCAAAACTGCATCATTTTCTCCGTATTTGATAAATGAAAGTAAAAAACCGTTTTGTGAATTCATTAATTAACGACTCCTATTTTGGCGGTAGCTTTATCAGAACCATCTTCATTGGTCATTAGTACAAAGTAAATTCCTGAAGCTACTCGTGTCCCTTTCTGATTGTTTAGATCCCATTCATAATATCCTCCTCTTGCTACCGCAGAATGTACAACGTTTCCTGCAGCATCCACAATTCTGATATTGGTTTTTTCCGCCAGCCCTTTAATGGTTACTTTTCCTTTAAAATTAGAATAAACAACCGGGTTAGGATACACCAAAACATCTCCAAAGTTAGACGTTACATCGGCAACATCTCCCTGGTAAGTTACAATACCATTGTAACTTACAAAGTATACTTTTCCTGTTTTTTTATCTATTTTGATATCTGTAACCGTATTGGTTGGAAGCGGAGAGTTTTCTTTTGTAAAATGTCTGATGGTTTTCTGGCCGTCAGAAGATAGATAATATACACCACCACCATCTACTGAGACCCATTTATGATCTCCCTGATCTACAGCAATAGAAAGTATAGAAGCATCTCTGAAAAGCTCTTCTCCCAAACCATTTTGTTCAATAATAATAGGTTCCGGCTTAGGATGAGCGGTTTTTATTTCACTTGCAGCATTCGATAACACTTTTAATCCTGCATATGACCCGATCCATGCGTCTCCCGATTTGTCAAATGCTACCGATAAAGTTCCGTCTACAAAACCGTTGGAATCTCCCATGATGTAATCTGCATCATCAGAAAGATTGGTGGCGTTTTTGTAGTCATACGTCCAGAAGTTATTGGAACGTGGTAATGGAATCCATAACATGTTTTCATAGAAGACTGGTTTCTGTGTTGTTTCACTGGAAAGAACCAGCTTTTTTATAATGAAATTATCAGAAGGTTTATCATAGATTGCTATGGATGGGTTTCCTCCTTCAATAAATCCGAAGGAAACAAAAATATTGTTTTGAGGATCTGTTGCAAAACCTACGGGACGTCTCAAATAAGGCTGTGCCTGCAGGTCATAATATTTTACCAGATCAAAATCTTTATTGGTCGCATTATATTTCATCCTGTAAATTCCCTGATCATGCATTGCATAATTGGTAAAAAGAACCTCGTTGTTGTCAAGAGGGTTGAGGATGGCATCCAATACGTTAATAGACCTTACATTGTTCTTAAAAAACGAAGGGTAAATCCATTCATTACCGTTAAAATAATAAAAGCCGGGTTTTTGAGGATTTACAATAGCACCATTATAGTTATCTATTCTTCCTCCACTGGAAACAAGGAGCTGATTATTATCGAAAAGGTTTACATTATAAGCAAAATTGAACTGTGGGCCTGAAGGTTTATAACTATTACTGCTTTCATCTTTTATTCCTGATAAAACAGTTCCTCCTAATATTTTTCCGCCAGCAGTGATCGCAGTATTGCATTCTTCACCAAGATCTACCTGGTTTTGTGATATTCCATTTATACTATAAGTATATACCTTACTGTCCGTTACGACAATATTATTGGATGATACCATAATATCTCGGATATTTCCGAAGGCAGTAGGAAGCTGTATCGGGGTACCGTTATTATAAACATATGCAGCCGTAGCAGTGGAGAAAATCAATTCAGATTTTGAATCAATATGTTTGAATGCTCCTGGCATTTCTGTAGTCCATGTTGAATATACCGGGAAGGTCGTATTCATTTCATGACTTTTCAAACCATTGTTGGTGACAGAATAGACTTTATTACCGAAGATAGTGGCTTCATTACTTGGCTGGTAAACACCGCCTGTGATAAAGAATGAAGAATCTCCAAATTCTTTCTTTTTTAAATCAAATATGGAAAGTCCGTAGCCGACAGAAATAACCGCCTTGTCTCCATTAATAGAGATATGATTGATCTTTTTATCTCCGTTATAGCCTGCTGCTATAGGAATATCAACAACATATTTTATTTCCTGTGGCGTAATAATATCCATAGAACCATTGCTATAGCCAATAAGCCCAGTTTTGGTCTGTGGGTTGTAGTCGAAAGCGGTAATTCCGATGTTATGTAAACCGTTGGCTTTAGACAACTTCGTAATTTCTCCAGTTGATATTGTATAGTAGAATATCCCGTTTTCGGTGGCAGCGATTATTTTTCCATTGTCTTCTTTCATTGCGATGACGTTGTTGTAGGAAAAAAGATCCGCCCATTTTTTTGATGAAATGACCTGTGCTTTAGTAAACTGCAGAGATGCTAAAATACCAAGAGAAATTAAAGAGAGTTTTTTCATATTATGCTGTTATGCCGCTGTCTATTACCTGATTGTTCCAGGATATATGCTGTACGTTTTTGTTGATATCAAAATAAAAATCTATTCTTCCTAAAAGCAATCCTGCCCATCCCACCTGGTTCACAAGAACGTTTTTGCCCTGTCTGTTGGTGAAAGATTGAGGTTCCGGAAGAAATGTATGAGTATGACCGCCTAAGATAATATCAATATTCTCTGTATTGGCAGCCAAAATTTTGTCACTTATTTTAGTAGGTTCATCTTTATAATCATAACCTATGTGTGAAAGACAAATTACAAGATCACATTTCTCATCTTTTTTCAAAAAGTTTGAATAATGCTGTGCTACATCAATAGGATTGGAATAAACGGTTTCTGCATATTGCTTTTTACCGACAAGACCATCCAACTGAATTCCGACACCGAAAATTCCCACTTTTATACCATTCTTTTCGAAGATTTTATAAGGAGAAGTATTCCCATCCAGAATGGTGTTTTTAAAATCATAATTGGAACAGATGAACGGAAATTTTGCATTGGGAAGTACCTTTAGAAAACCTTCCAATCCGTTATCAAAATCATGATTTCCCATAGTAGAAGCATCATACTTCATCATGGACATTAGTTTGAACTCCAGTTCCCCTCCGAAGAAATTAAAATACGGAGTTCCCTGGAAAATATCTCCTGAATCAAGAAGCAGTACATTGCTTTCCTGAGTTCGGATTTGTTGTATTAAGCTTGCTCTTCTAGCAAAACCTCCCTGATTAGGATTTTTTGTGTAGCTGGCATCAAAAGGCTCAATTCTGCTATGCTGATCATTGGTATGAAGAATAGTCAGTTTGTTTGCAGATTTTGAATTAAAGATTTTTAACTCTTCCGCCATCATCATATTGGGAGCTAAAGCTGCTGCTAAAGTTCCGCCACCTATTGCTTTTAAAAAACTTTTTCTATCCATTACTTCTTACCGATAAAATTTAAACGAACATCTGTTGGGGGAACTATTTCAGGATTTTTTTTGAAAATTTCAATATATAAATCTCTCAGTTTTACTCCTGTAGGAATAGATTCTCCTTTGGAAAAGAATTTCATATCATCACCTCCAAGAGCAAGATAGTCTGAAGTGGCAATATAATAGTCTTTGTTAGGATCTATTGTTTTTCCGTTAATTAAAGATTTTGATAGTTGTCCGTTCTTTGTTTCAATGTATAAATGAGAAACCGGGTTATTAACTTCTTTTTTCGCATAATAGTCAAAAAGAGCCGGTAGATCTGTCCCTTTCATTTTCACAATGATCAGTTCATTTTCGAAAGGCATTACCTCAAATACATTTTTCAGCATAATATCGCCTTTTCCGATCGTAGTACGAATTCCTCCTATGTTGATAAGAGCTGCATCCACGTTTTGTTTAAGATGAGTCTTGATCCATTGGTCTCCTCCTTCAAAGGTGTAATCGGCTAAAAGATTTCCCAGATTGCTGTTATCACCCTGCTTGGTAAGATCTACACTGGTGTGAGAGATCTTCTGGTTCATTTCTTTATCCAGTTTCTGCTTATAAGGTTCAATAAATTTTACAAACTCCTCATCATTCTTTAGCTCATTATTAATAGAGATATTTTTCTGGGTCCTTACATTCACAATTTGCGGCGTGGAAGCCGTTTTGCAAGCTGTAAGAGATGCCAGAGCAATTCCTATTAACAAGAATTTATTTTTCATAATATCTTTTAGTATATGCAAATATAACTATATGTATAATAAAACATTATTATTTATTACAAATTCTTACTGTAAATGACTAAATTTGGCAAAAATAATTCGAACAGATGAGCATTTTAAAAGGAGTAGGTGTTGCATTGGTAACGCCCTTTAATGAAGATTTATCCGTTGACTTCGAAAGTTTAACAAAACTGGTGGAGTATAATATTGAAAACGGAACCAATTATTTGGTAGTGTTGGGAACTACGGCAGAAGCCGCTACGCTTTCTGCTGAGGAGAAGAAACAGGTAATTGAGCATATCATTAAGGTGAATAATAAACGTCTTCCTTTAGTATTAGGAATTGGCGGCAACAATACTCTTGAAGTAAAGAAACAGATTGAAGAAGAAGATCTTTCGGCGTTTGAAGCAGTACTTTCCGTTTCTCCATATTACAACAAACCTAACCAGGAAGGGCTTTACCAACATTATAAAGCATTAGCTTCTACAGGTAAGAATATTATTATTTATAATGTTCCTTCAAGAACGGGTCAGAATATTGAGGCAGATACAACCATTCGTCTTGCTAAAGAATTTCCGAACCTTTTCATGATTAAAGAAGCAGCGCCAAGTATTTTACAGTACTTTGATATTCTTAGAAAAAAACCGGAAGGATTTTCTTTAGTTTCTGGAGATGATGAGTATACACTTCCAGTAACATTAGCAGGTGGAAACGGAGTAATTTCCGTAATAGGACAGGCTTACCCAAAAGAATTCTCTACCATGGTACAGCTTGCTTTTGAAGGGAAAGTGAAAGAAGCTTATGAGATCCACAACAAACTGGTTGAAATTACCCGTCTGATTTTTGCAGAAGGTAACCCTTGTGGGATCAAAGTCATTTTGGCTGAAAAAGGGATTGTTAAAAACTATTTGAGACTTCCTTTAGTAAAAGCTTCAGAAGGTCTGTATGCTAAAATTAAGGCTGAAATGGTTAACATCTAATAATAGAAGGTCAAATACATTGACATTTATTTAAAATATTGAGAGTGAAAAGCTTAGGCTTTTCACTTTTTTTAATCATAATCACATACAAAAATGAAATTAGTAAAAGCGACAGAAAAGGATATTCCTTTAATTCAGAATCTGGCAAGAAGATCCTGGGAAAAAGCATACGCAGAAATACTTTCTGTAGAACAGATGGAGTATATGCTTTCAGAAATGTATTCTGAAAAAGAAATTATGACTCATTTTCAAAATCCGGATTATCATTATTACTTAGTTCAGGATGAAAATAATAATTCTTACGAAGGGTTTATGGGTTTTGAACTTAATTATGAAGAAAAAACGACCAAGCTGCATCGTATCTATCTTGTACCGGAAAGCAAAGGAAAAGGATTTGGAAAAAGTGCTCTTCAGTTTTTGGATACTTTCGTCTCTGAAAATGGAAACAGAAGAATTATTCTGAATGTGAATAAATATAATGCAGCCAGAAACTTCTACGAGTCCCAAGGTTACAAGGTTTATGACGAAGGAGTCTTTGATATTGGAGGAGGTTATGTGATGGATGATTACCTAATGGAATTTCTAATTCACATATAATTGACTTAAAATTTTGTAACTTTATCCTGTAATTCTATAACAAGTGATTTCTTTTTTTGATCCATCTTTGCTTCAGAACCAAATCACTTATAATAATACATTCATATGCTTGGTTTTGAGCTGATTCAGCTTTTTATCAGTATATTTTTTTCATCCTTAGTGTTTAAATTCCTGTATTCTTCAATACAGGAGTTTTTTTGTATTAAAGAAATGTTAAAAAAAATAATCCTATTTCACTTTTAAATGAAATAAATCATTATATTTACTAAATAATTTGGCTTATTTATACTAGGATGAAAATGTATGTTAAATTTGATTTCAATGCTCTTTGTAAAAAAGTATTGGACGAAAAGCTTAAAGAGCACGGGTTAAAGTACCGGTTGCTCAATTTTGGCGAAGTGGAATTCTATGAACCTTTTACCCAGGAACAACATAAACTTTTCAAGAAAAATCTTGAAGATTATGGGATCGAAATCATAGAAAGCCAAAAAACCGCTTTGGTACAGAAAATAAAAGATGCCATTGTAGAGCTCGTCTTTTCCGATGAGATTATTCCTGTGAAAGCGTCTATTTATATTTCTGAAAAACTGAATCACAGCTATGGATACCTTTCCAATCTGTTTTCAGAAGTTGCTTATACCTCTATTGAGAATTTTATCATTCTTCAGAAAATAGAACATGCGAAAGCATTAATTATAAGAAACAAGCAGAGCCTTACTGAAATTGCCCATAAACTAAACTATTCCAGTGTAGCCCATCTGAGTACACAATTTAAAAATACAACAGGTATTACTCCCTCTCAGTTCCAAAAAATCATAGGAAGAAGACGAAAAGCCCAAAGCACGGCTATAAACCCTAAAATGCAGTATGAATAAAGAATTTTTGAACGTAATAGTAGCAGATAACGATGAGAACACCTTGATTTTTTTTAAAAATATACTAAAAGAGCTTAAAATCTCTATCAAAGTTCAATGTTTCAGTAACGGAAAAGGTCTTATGGAATATCTGAATAATGATGATGCAGTAGTTCCAGAACTTGTTTTTATTCGATATACCATTCCTGGGAAAGATAGCATGGAGTGCCTGGACGAAATACAGTCCAATTTAAAATTCAGCAAGATGGTAACGGCCATTTTTTCCGACCCTATTCCTGAAAGTGAGATTGAAGATATTTTTGTGAGAGGTGCCAATATCTACATGAGAAAACCTGAGTCTTTTGAGACCTTAAAAAAAGTGCTTTCGGAAATTATTACAATAAACTGGCAGTATTATACCTCAGGATTGAATAAAGAGAATTTTATCCTGAAAGTATGATGAATAAAGACTTCTTTTGTTTGTAAGGAACAAAAGAAAAGTTCTATTTGTAACATACTATTCACAAATGGGTGAAAATTTTATAACTAATAATTAAAATAATATAAAATAGGTTTCAATTAATATTCTGACATTTGTAAAAGTAAAATCAGTGACACAAATTTGACTATATAGAAAAGATACAGATGAATGAAAGGTATTATTTCTAGAAAATAAAATATTATATAAATCACGATGTTAGTTAACAAAATGAATTATACTATTTCCAATTATAAAGCATAGAAGATCTTTAAACAAAACGGTACAATCATGAAAACTCAAAGCAGTTGGAGGTATTTTTATTCGTTTCATTCCCTCATCTCCACCTGACCACAGTTAGTTTTTATAATAAGCAAGTTGGAAAAATAATTCATTTTGTTTTTTATAATTTATTTTAATAGTTAGGGTTTAGCTTATTCAAATAATAGATAAATATTTTCACACCACATCACAAAATATTAAGCCTGAACTATTAAAATAAATTTTTTAAACAGACCAAAAGTAATTTCTTCTAAATAACAGTTTTATAAGGGGGCCGCAGGAAATTTTTTTTTCTGCGGTTTTTTTATGAAATTTTACTCCACTTATTTTTTCCTTTATAGTATCGTATATAGTAATTTTTGATGATCATATTATCCGGTCTTGATAACATAGGATCGGCTTCCAGAATTTTTTCAACGGTATTTTTGGTCGTTTTAATGATCGCCGAATCGTTTACGAGATCCAACCTTTTGAAATCTACAACACCACTTTGCTGCGTTCCCAGAATATCACCGGGACCACGGAGCTGCATATCAACTTCAGAAATTTTAAAACCGTCATTGGTTTCCGTCATTGTTTTGATACGGGTTCTGCTTTCTTTGGATAGCTTGTCTGAAGTCATCAGGATACAGTAGCTTTGTTCAGCCCCTCTTCCAACACGTCCTCTAAGCTGGTGAAGCTGTGAAAGACCAAATCTTTCAGAACTTTCAATCACCATTACAGAAGCATTGGGAACATTTACCCCCACTTCAATCACCGTTGTGGCAACCATAATTTCTGCTTTTCCTGAAGCGAAATAGGCCATTGCAGCATCTTTTTCATCCGGCTTCATTTTTCCGTGGAGCATTGTTACGTTATAATCTGAAAAATAATCCATCACGTGTTCCAGGCCTTCCACAAGATTTTTGTAATCTAATGTTTCGGACTCTTCAATAAGAGGGTATACGAAATAAATCTGCCTTCCTTTTTTTATTTCGTCCCGACAGAAATTGTAAACATCTACTCTGTCTTTTTCACGTCTGTGAGCAGTAATGATAGGTTTTCTTCCTACAGGCATTTCATCGATCACAGAAACATCAAGATCTGAATAAAAACTCATCGCCAGTGTTCTTGGGATAGGAGTTGCCGTCATAACAAGAATATGAGGAGGTATTTTATTCTTAGCCCAAAGTTTGGCCCGTTGTGCTACCCCAAAACGATGTTGCTCATCAATAATGGCCAGACCAAGGTTTTTAAACTTTACTTTATCTTCCAGTACGGCATGCGTTCCTACCAAAAATGATAAGGTACCGTTTTCGAGTTCTTCGTGAATGATCCTTCTTTCTGCAGCTTTTGTAGAACCTGTCAGCAGACGGATATTGATTCCTGTTTTTTCCAGCAACTCTTTAATTCCATTATAATGTTGCTGAGCAAGAATTTCTGTAGGAGCCATCAGGCAGCTTTGGAAATCGTTGTCCATTGCAATAAGCATGGTAAGCAAGGCAACCATTGTTTTTCCGGAACCTACATCTCCCTGCAGAAGTCTGTTCATCTGGATTGGCCTTTTCATATCCATCCGGATTTCCTTTAAAACTCTTTTCTGAGCATTGGTAAGATCAAAGGGAAGGTGATTTTCATAAAAATCATTGAAATGATCCCCGATAATAGGAAAAGGATTGCCGTAAGACTGCGTTTTATGATGAAGTTTTTTTAAGCCAAATCCCAATTGAAAAAAGAAAGATTCTTCAAATTTTAAACGGAAATCAGCTTTATCAAAATGTTCCGTATCTTTTGGAAAGTGTACATTCAGGAAGGCATGTTGTCTGGACATAAACTTGAATGTCTTCATCAGATACTCTGGAAAATTTTCTTCTATAAGATTAGGAATCTCCTTGCAGATATTTCGTAATGCATTTTGAAAAAACCGTTGCCCAAGACCTCTTTTAGTAAGCTTTTCAGAACTTGGATAGATAGGTTTCAGGCGGGTATCCCCTTCTTTTTTTTCCTCTGCTTCAATTTCAGGATGAGGCATCGAAAACTTCTGGTTGAAAACATTGATTTTACCAAAAATATAAACGTCTTTATTGATAGGAAGCTGCTCTTTCAGCCATTTAGAATATTGAAACCATACAAGCTCCATGCTTCCGGTTTCGTCATGGAATTTGGCTGATAATCTCTTGGTTTTTCCAGTCTGGATTTCCTGTACCTGGGTAATTCTCCCTTTTAGCTGTATTTCTTGGTTACTTTCTTCTTTAAGCTGAGAAACAGTATAAATTTTACTCTTATCCAGATAGCGGAGAGGGTAGAAGTTCAGCATATCTTCTACAGTGGATAAACCCAACACACTTTTAATGAGTTTGGCTCTTTCCGGGCCTATTCCTTTTACGTATTCTATGGAGGTTTCTAAAGTCATTTTTGGTGTAATCTCCCGAGTTTTGCAAATCCGGGTTTTGAATGAAAAAACAAAGGTTCGAATTTCGGTAAAATAAAAAAGACTTCCAAAAAAATTGGAAGTCTGTATGGTAAAATTTCAGAATTCTATCCGGAAACCGGGATTTTGAAATTTAATTACTCTTTAATTTTAGATTTGAATTTTTTCTGATAATCTTCCCATTGCTCTCTGGACTTAATCTTTTTAAACAAATCTTTTGAGATCAGTTCCAGATAAGGTTCCAGTTCTTTTGCGGAAAGTTCCCCTTGTAAAATGGTGATTGGACCTCCATTTTCATCCAGAAAAACAGTACTGGGTACTGCACCTACATTCATGTATTGAGTGAATTCATGTAATGAGTTTCTTCCTTTTTTATGTTCTGTATTAGGATTGGAAAATGTTCTTCCAAAAATTTCAATATCTTTTTTTTCTTCAGCATTAAATTTTACAGGATAGTAATTCTCATTTAAAATCTGTGCTATTACAGCATGTCCGTAGGTTTTTTTCTCCATGATCTTACAGGGTCCACACCAATCAGCATAAAAATCGATAAGAATCTTTTTTGGATTTTCTTTCTGCGCTTTTAAAGCTTCTTCAATAGTCATCCATTTTACCTGAGCAAAACTGAAATTGAATAGGGATAATAAGAATACTATGCTTAAAATTTTTTTCATATTGTGATATTTATGTAAAAATAAGCATTATTATTACTTATTTCTATTTTACATCCTGCATTAATTTTTTCACGAAAGGAGATATCAAAATTAATACAACTCCGGCAATTACCGCATATAAACCTAATTGTTTATATCCATCGGTGTAAGTGATCAAAGCATCATAGTTGGTAGAACCTTCTTTTGAGGTGGCAAGACTGGCTCCAATAATTCCGGCAACATATTGTCCGTAGGCTGAAGCAAGGAACCACATCCCCATCATCATTCCCTGAAGGTTTTTAGTAGAAAGCTTAGTCATGATTGATAATCCGATAGGAGAGAGGCATAGCTCACCTAGAGTAATGATCAAGAGTGCAAGAGTGAAAAAGTTCAGTGAAGTAATTCCCTGAAGATCTGCAAACAAACGGGTAGCAAATAAAACATAATATCCCAGTCCTAGGAAAATAAATCCTAATCCGAACTTGATAATTGTATTGGGTTCAATTTTTCTTTTATTCAACCAGATCCAAAGAAGTCCAATCAATGGAGCAAGGAAAATAATGAAGAAAGCTCCTCCTGAGTTATTCACACCATTCGGGTCTAACCCCAAAAGATCTTTGTTGAGATTCTTAGCTGCAAAAATACTCAAAGAGCCTCCGCTTTGTTCGTAGATTCCCCAGAATATGATTGAAAATATAATGAAAACTAAAGCCGCCCAAAGTTTTTTACGTTCTGAAGCTGTTACTTTAGACATTTCATAGAATAAATAGATTAAGGTCAATGGCCCGATGGTCCACATAAAATAATCTGTATATTCTGTCTTCGCAACCATCGTCATAATGATTGGGACGAACACCAATGACAAAACATATACTCCGTATTCTTTCCATTTTGGAATGGGAGCTGTTTTTACTTCTGCTAAAGGATGCCCCGGCTGCAAACCAATAGTTCCGAGAGTTCTTTGGGTAAATACAAAATTGATTAAACTTACTACCATTACAATCGCTGCAAGTCCAAAGGCAATATGCCATCTCATTTCTTCTGCAATGATGTTGCCCAAAAATTCACCCTTACCAATTGCAATACAAAGGTAACCACCTAATAAAGCTCCCAGGTTAATTCCCGCGTAGAAAAGTGAAAACCCAGCATCAGCTCTGGAATCATTAGGTTTGTAAAGCTGACCTACCATTGACGAAATATTAGGTTTGAAGAAACCTGTACCCACTACAGTGAAAGCTATTCCTAAAAAAAAGAACTTGTGAGGGTCTGTCGCAAGAATTAAACTTCCTACGATCATTAGAAGACCTCCCCAAAAAAGAGATTTTCTGAATCCTAAGATTTTGTCAGCAAAAAGGCCACCTATAAAGGTGAATGCATATACAAAAGCTTGAGTAGCTCCGTACTGAAGGTTAGCTTCTTTTTCATGGAAATTAAGCTGTGAGATCATAAAGAAAACCAGCATTCCACGCATTCCGTAGAAACAGAAACGTTCCCACATTTCAGAGAAAAAAAGGCTCCAGATCTGCCTCGGGTATTTTCCTTTGAAATCTTGTATTTCATCTAAAGTTAAGCTCATAATGATATATGATTAAATTTTAATTAAGGGGTTTTATTTTCCTGATCCAGTTCAAAACGCATTCTGTCCTGATCAATGATTTGTTTTAATTCTTCTTCTTTTGGGAGATAGTTGATCGGTAGAATTCGCCATTCGAAAAACTTTTTCGTGCGACTGCCTAATGATTTCCTTTATGGACTGGAACAAAGAATCTTCAGAGATTTCCATCGTACGAAAATAAAAAAAACCTCTGACTTGGCAGAGGTTTTATTATATTTTGTTGATACAATTAGTTTACACCGTGCATCATCTTCTTTAAGATTGGAGAGATTAAAGCTAAAATTACAGAAGCAATTCCACAAAGTACAACGAATACCATGAAGAATTCGAATAGGTTATGGATTTCAAATCCTGCAAAAGTAGGATTGTGTAACGGTAGCTGAGCTTTTTCAAAAGCCGCAACCTGATCTGCTGTCAGCGTTACTTTTTTATCTAAAACATCCTGAAGACTTACACCTATTTTTTGTGCTGCTTCAAATTTATCACCGGTTGCCGGTAAGATAGATCCCAACGTTCCTGCTAATGCATAACCAGCAGCGTTTGCGATAAAGAATACTCCATATAATAATGAAGCAAATCTTTTTGGAGCTAGTTTACCTACCAGAGAAAGTCCGATTGGAGAAAGACAAAGCTCACCACAAGTTTGGATGAAATATAGTAAAATTAACCATTTAACAGCTAAAAGCCCATGGCTGCCAAGATCTTTTACGTTGTGTGCAATAATGAAATAAGAAAGAGCAATTAAAGCTAATCCCATCGCTTGTTTGAATGGAGATACAGGCTCTTTTCCTCTGCTTCTCAATTTATCCCAAAGGATACTGAATGGTACTGCTAATGCAACTACGAAGATTCCGTTGAAGATCTGTACCATGGATGGAGGCATATTCCATCCGAAGAAATGTCTGTCTGTCTGGTTATCTGCAATGAACGTTAATGATGAACCTGCCTGCTCAAATGCAGCCCAGAAGAAAATTACGAAGAATGAAACGATATAAATGACCCAAATTCTGTCTCTTTCAATTTTAGTAAGAGAAGTATCGGACATGATTAGGAATGCTAATGCAATACCACTTGCGTATACCAGAGAGTAGATGATGTTCTGTCCTGCAGCAAAGTGGAAAAGGGCTCCTAATACTGCGAAGATAACAACAGAAATCCCTACTGATGCCCCTGAGAATTTAGCAGATTGTGCTTCACCTTCTTCAAAATCTTCAGCGGTATTGTTCTTTGGAAGCCCTCCAATAGGTCTTCCGCTAGGTGTTACTACATATTTATTTTTAAGGAATAAGAACGTAAGTGTTCCTACCATCATAGCAATAGAAGCTGCTAAGAATCCCCATTTGAATGCATGGATATCTCTGATCCCATCAACAGATTTTACATCTCCGATGATTGGGCAGATCAGCTGTCCTAAGAATGCTCCAAGGTTGATCCCCATATAGAAAATCGTAAATGCAGAGTCTAATTTTGATTTTTCCTGTTTTGGATAAAGACTTCCCACCATTGAAGAAATGTTGGGTTTGAAGAAACCATTACCGAAAATGATCACTCCTAATGCCACCCACATAATCATGGTTGCACTTCCTAAGCTGGCACCAAAAGTACTGGCACTGATGAAAAGTAAGAACTGACCAATAGCCATTAAAGTACCTCCAACAAGGATACAATATCTGTTTCCTAAGAATCTGTCAGCAATAAAACCTCCTAACATCGGAGTAAGATAACAAAGAGCAAGGAAACCTCCATAAATAATTGACGCATCTGCCTCCTTCATCAAGAGCGAGTTTACCATAAATAAGGTAAGCAATGCTCTCATCCCATAAAAGTTGAAACGTTCCCACATTTCAGTTCCGAATAGAACCCATAATCCCTTTGGATGTCTGGAACCCTTATTCTCTACAAATTCATCCGGCTTCGGACTTAATGCTTCAATATTATCCATTCTATTGTTAATTTTTGTTAAGACTGACAAATATAGTTTATTTTAGGTTTTTGGCAAGGTTTTAATTTTATTTTTAAATAAAAAAGCTGTGGAGTAGTTCCACAGCTTGCTAATCGTTATAATATCAAGGCTTAATGCCCTTTTTCTTTCATGATTTTGTTCAGTCTTTTCAACATAGAAAGGCCCAAAAGTGTCGCAAATATTAACAAAGCAAAGTTCACTAAGAAGTAGTTGGTTTTGTTTTCATAGCTATACCATGTACTTGCCAGGATCCCGGAAAGTTTGTTTCCTACAGAGTTGGCAAGGAAGAAACCTCCCATCATCAATGCCGTAATTCTTGCAGGAGAAAGCTTGGAAACGAAAGAAAGTCCCATGGGAGATAAACAGAGTTCACCAACAGTAATAACTCCATAACTGGCTACTAGCCATAAAGGAGAAACTTTTACCGCTCCGTTGTCTCCGGCCATCACAGCCAAAACCATCACCAGACATGATAAACCTGAAATGAATAATCCCAATACAATTTTTGTAGGAGTTAAAGGCTCTTTCCCTTTTCTTCTTAATAAAGCCCAGAATCCTACGACAACAGGCGTTAAAGCAATTACCCAGAATGGATTAATAGACTGGAACAGTTCAGTATTATATAGGTAAACTTTATTTTCTGGATTCTTTTCTAAAGCAGCACGTTGTTCAGGAGAAATATTTTTAAAATAAACGTCTTTACCGGTTTCTTTTTGAGTGTCTCCTTTGGCATCCTTTTGAGATCTGAACTGGTTGTCGTAAACAGGAACTTCTTTATCCTCATAGCTCTTTCCGTCTACCATATAGATTCCTTCTAAAGGTTTCTCTAAAGAAGCAGGAACACTTCGGTCTGTGTAGTAATTGGCCCATCTTGTCAATGCAGTTCCATTCTGTTTAAATACCGCCCAGAAAAACATACTGATTAAAAACACAGAAAGTAATGCTCCGATGGAAGCTTTCTCTTCCGGTTTTGCTTTAAAGTAAAGTGAGGCATAGAAATAAATAACAGGAATACAGGCGAAGATAAAGGCGTCTGTACTTGCACTTCCAAAAAGACTGCTTCCAAAAATATCACCCATAAACCAACCAATGGCACCAGCACCTATCGCTGGAAGGAATACTTTAAGCATAATCTCAGAAAGTTTGGTATCGCCTTCCTGTACAGGTTTCATTTGTGCTGCATGGATGTAATGTTTTCTTCCGATAGTAAAGATAACCATCCCGATCAGCATCCCGACACCGGCAGTGATGAAGGCTTCACCCCAACCGAATTTATTACGCATAAAGGCTGCGATAATGTTGCAGATAAATGCTCCGATATTGATTCCCATATAAAAAATATTATATCCGGAATCCTTATTGGCTTTATAAGGTTCTTCAGAATAAAGGTTTCCCAGCAATGTTGATATAGTTGGCTTGAAGAAACCGTTTCCGATAATAATTAATGCCAGGGAAGCATAGAATAAAGGCAAGTCTTTGAAAACACCCATTCCTATGTATCCTGCAGCCATCAGAAAACCTCCGATATAAATAGATCTGATATATCCTAAAACTCTGTCTGCTAAAAATCCGCCAATGAAAGGAGTTAGATAGGTTAATGCTATGTAGGTTCCGAAAATATCATCAGCAGTTTTATCAGGAAGTCCAAGTCCGCCTTTCATACCCGTAGGCTCAATAACATATAGAACAAAGATTCCGAGAATCAGGTAGTACCCGAAACGCTCCCACATTTCTGTAAAAAAGAGAAAAGGTAGCCCTTTAGGATGTTTAGTCTTCATATATTCAATTTTCAAATTTCCCAAAAATAAGTTTTTAATTTCAATTGATAAAATAAATAATACCGCGGTAATTGATTAATGAAATAAATAGGAAATCATTTTGACTAGTACCATAAGTTTTTTAAATTAACAGAATTGAATTATGAAAAAGCTATTATTTTTATTACTAGGAACATTTATTTGTTTTTCACAAAGTAACAGATTTGTATATGAAGTAGTTTCTAAAAAGGATTCTACCTCTGGAAATACAATAAAAGAAAATTTTAATCTTGATATCACATCTAATGATATCGCCTATTACAATAGACTTTATTATGTGAATGATTCAATATTTTCAACTCAAAATCAGTACGGATATAAAGGTTATAAACTGACCTCATTTCTGATTAAAAAAAAGAATAGTAATGATTATCAGAGCTATGAATATATTGGAGATGTGAATTTTTATAAAATTAACGAAAAAGCAGAGCAGAACTGGAAAATTTCAGACAGTACCAAAGTATTGGGAGGTTATTCGGTTCAAAAAGCTGTAACAGAGTTTGGAGGAAGAAGCTGGGTAGCATGGTTTTCCAAAGACATCCCGATTCCTTATGGACCCTATAAATTTAATGGATTGCCTGGATTGATCATGGAGCTTTATGATACAAAAAAAGATTATTATTTTAAAGTGATCAAAAGTGAGAAAATTACTGAGGAATATAAAAGGGTTTCATTAGAAAATTCTATCTCCAGAGCAATTTCTGTAGACTATACCAAATTGAATAAATTGAGATTAGAATTGTATGATAATCCTTTCAAATATATCATGAATGGAAGACTCAACTTACCCGAAGGAAAAAAGTTGCAGCTTGATGATGGGACTATTCTTACCAAAGAAGAACTGAAACCTGCGGAAGCTAACGAAAGAAAAAAATTAAAAGCCTTAAATAATCCTATAGAAATTGATAAAGCGGTCAGGTATCCTTAAAATAGGCTATTGGAAATAAAAAATACCTTTCAAATATTGAAAGGTATTTTTTATTATTTTGATTTCTTAGGAGCCATTGGCGGGGGAGGATTTGTAAAAACTTCAACAGTTGAAGTTCCTCCTTTTTCGGTTTTTACAATACCATTGATAAAATTTTCCATTTCGCTCTTCAGGGCTTCAAATTGATTGGCATACGTATAGCAGGATATACTACAATACCCTCCGTTAGTAAGGTAAAGATTGCTCATATATTCAAAGTCAATACCTTTTGTATTGGCGCTGTATTCTATATGAAGAACTTTAATACCATTAATTGTCCTGTATTCTGATTTTTTTAATTTAAAATAATCAGAATTTCTTTGGATCATGGGAAGCAGAATATCCTTCAAATTCTTCAGGCTTTGAACCGGCATTATTTCACTACCAAATATTGCATATACATTTGAATTAGAATTGTTAGTGAATGCATATTCTACAAAGGTTGTACTGATAGGAGCCTTTACAATTTTCCAGTTTTTCGGATTGTAATAGAAACCGCAATCCATATTTTTACTTCTTACCAAAAATGTGGATTCTTTTGTTTTCTCAAATAATTGTTCATTGGAGGTAATTGTTTCCAGTGTTTTTTCATCACTTTCGTTAACAAATTTCCAGGTTTTATCATCTAAAAGAACCACTTCTTTTCCGTCTTCTGTTATGGCTTTTATTTGAGACTGAACAGAAAGTGAAAAAAGTATGAAAGCGGATAAAATGATTTTTTTCATTGTAAATATTATAAATTATTCAGAATGAAGTCCGTCATTTTCTGGTAAAGCTGCGGTCTTGTTTGTCCACCATAAATTCCGTGGTTTTTGTCCGGATAAGCCATGAAATCAAACTGTTTTTTGTTTTGAATCAAAGCTTCAGAGAATTCCATAGAGTTTTGGAAATGAACATTGTCATCAGCCGTTCCGTGGATTAATAAGAACTTTCCTTTCAACAAGTTCGCATATTCTGTAGGAGAATTTTTGTCGTATCCATCAGGATTTTCCTGTGGAGTTCTCATAAATCTTTCTGTGTATACAGAATCATAATATCTCCAGTTGGTTACTGGTGCTACAGCAATTCCCACTTTGAAAACATCTGCTCCTTTTGTCATTGCAAGGCTGGTCATATAACCACCGAAGCTCCAACCGAACATTCCGATTCTACTTTTATCAATATAAGATTGGTTTCCTAACCACTTTGCTGCAGTGATCTGATCTTCAATCTCATATTTTCCTAAATTCATATAGGTCACTTTTTTGTATTTCGCTCCTTTATAACCGGTACCACGACCATCTACGCAAGCAACGATATATCCTTTCTGTACAAGGTGGTTGAACCACATGGCATTTCCGTTATCCCATGAATTGGCAACCTGTTGAGATCCCGGCCCGGAATATTGGAACATGAATAATGGATATTTTTTATTAGGATCAAAATTTTTGGGCTTCATGATCCATGCATTCATCTGATCACCTACCGCATTCGGAATGGTAATGAATTCTTTTTCCGCAAAATTATCCGCCTTTAATTTTTGTAGCTGCTCATTATTGTTCTGAAGTTCTTTAACTGTCTTTCCGTTTCCGTCTTTCAATACATAAGTATACGGTTTTACGGCAGATGAAGAGGTTTCAATGAAATAATTATAGTTTTTGCTGAAGTTAGCAGAATTGTTTCCTTCCGCATTTGAGATTAGCTGAGATTTTCCGTTTTCGATATTCACTTTGGAAACAACCTTATTAATGCTTCCTTTTTCAGTAGTCTGAACATAGATTTCTTTAGATTTTGGATTGAAACCATAATAATCGGTTACTTCCCAATTTCCTTTTGTGATCTGTTTTTTCAGTTTACCATCTTTATCATACCAGTAAAGGTGACGGTTTCCGTCTCTTTCAGAAGCCCAAAGGAAAGAATCATCCTCAAGGAATTCTAAAGTCGGACTGTCTGTATCAATCCACTTGTCATCAGTTTCTGTGAATAATTTCTGAACAGCACCGGTTTTGGTGTTTACTTTTAAAATATCTGAAGCATTTTGTACTCTTTCAGAAGTAATCAGGACAATTTCGTCCGCTTTTGCAGTCTGAAATACATTTGGAATGTAATAATTCTTGAAAGAACCCAGATTCAGCTGTATTGTTTTTCCTGTATCAAGACGATATAACTGTGCAGAAACTATCGAGTTTTTCTCACCAGCTTTCGGATATTTGTAACGCATCTCTGCCGGATAAAGATTTTTTCCATAGATCGGAATGTAGATTTCCGGAACCTGGCTTTCATCTGATTTTACAAATACAAGAGCGTCGGAATTCTTAGTCCATTCATACTGTTTGGCATGTCCAAATTCTTCTTCATATACCCAATCTGCCAAGCCATTCAGGATGGAATTCTTTTTCCCGTCATTGGTAATCTGCGTAATTTTTCCAGAGGTAAGATCCTGGTAGAATAAATTATTGTCTGAAATGAAGGCTACTTTGGTAGCATCAGGGGAGAAAGAAGGTTCCTGAACTGTTTTTCCTTCATTAAGGCTGATCGTCTTTCCGGATTTTAAATCCTTTACATCAAATTTACCCAGGAAAGAATGTCTGTAAATAGGCTGGCTTCCCGTTTGTAAAAGAATTTTGGATTCGTCATCGGAAAATATATAGCTTTCAAATCTTCCGTCTACAAGGTTTCCTTCTTTTTGGGAGGTTTTATAAGAATATTTTGCAATTCCTGTGGGTTCTATTACAAGATAGTTTTCTCCGTTTTTCATAGAAGAGATTCCTGCGATGCCCTTTCCACGGTAATATCCTGAATATATTTTATCTAAAGTGATTTCCTGTGCTGACAGATTTTGGAATACTGCGGCTACAGTAAGAGTTAAGAGTAGTTTTTTCATTTCTAACTTTAATGGAATTCAAAGATAATAATTTTATTAAAATGTATTAAAAAGCTTTTCAAATACGATTTTTGGCAAAAAAATTGAATAACATAAAGTATAATCAAACCAAATAATAATTATGGAAACGAATGCATTCAACCAGAAACTGAACCGTTATGTAATGAACGATAAGATTGTTTATACAGGTTTTTCCAGTTTTAAAGATGCGGATGAATGTGCTCATAAAAAAGGTGGCACATTGGTAGAAGTGGGGTTTAAGGATGGAAACGATAATCCCGAAATTACTGACGAGGCTGGCTTAATAGAGAAAAAACTTCATTACTATGTATCTGCGGGTGATGAATATAAATTTATCCATTCTTCCGATCCCGGGTTTAGAAAATATGCCGAAGAATTGCAGAAAATAAAAGCAAGAAATGATAAAACCAGTCCGGATGAAAGATATTTTGCCAATTTCGAGATTGAAAATATTGAAGACCCGATTATAGTGATTAAAAATGATCATCTGGAATCGGTAACTTCAAGAGAGCGTTCAAAATATTTGAAGCATGCCTGCGTATATGAACTAGGGGTATCCCTGCCAAAATCTTAAAAAAATTTATCATGAGCAAAACTAAATATTCAGAAAAAGCTCAGGACAAAGTAGGAAAAGTGATGCATGAATTCAAGGAAGGAAAACTGAAATCTTCTTCCGGACAGAAAGTGACAAGCAGAAAACAAGCTATTGCTATCGGAATTTCTGAAGCAAGAGAAGAAGGCTTGAAGGTACCGCCAAAGAAAAAAAGTAAATAAATCAACATACGAATGCCCGGAAATTTCCGGGCATTCGTATGTTGAAAGAAAAGGCAAATAATGGTAATGAATTTTAATATTCCTTCATGATTATTTACAAATCTATTTTACTTTTTAATTTTTCTCATTGTAAAGAACTTTGTAGTACTCATCCGCCATTCTGTCGCTGTTGAACTGATGTTTCACATCATCCATAGCCGTATATTGAATTTTTCTCCATTGATCCGGGTGATCATAATACATTGGAAGAATTTCATTTTCAAGAAGCTCGTATAGCTTATTCAGGTCATAATTATCCTGTTCGTAGATGCTCATATTCAGATAATCTGCCTTGGGAACCACGAAAGAGTTTTCTCCGGATTTGGCAAACTCAGGAATCCATCCATCATCTGTAGATAGGTTTACAGAACCGTTCATAGCTGCAGTCATTCCGGAAGTTCCGGAAGCTTCTCTTGGAACTCTCGGATTGTTCAGCCATACATCTGAGCCTTGTTTTAATGATTTACTTAATGAAAGTTCATAGCCTGTAAGAACCGCCATATTTTTATTATTCTTGCTTTCTTCAACCAGAGTATTGAACGTGGAAATAGCAGAATAGTCCATTGGATAGGGCTTTCCTGCCCAGATGATCTGTACCGGATATTTTGGATTGTTCAAAAGTCTGTAGAATCTTTCTTTGTCATGGAGAAGAAGGTCTGCACGTTTGTAACCGGCGAATCTTCTGGCCCATACAATGGTGAAAACATTAGGGTTGAAAAGATTTCCTGTCTGGTCTGCTACAATACTGAACAGTTTTTTCTTTAAATGCTTCTTACGATAGTCGAAAACCGTTTCATTATTCTCGTCTTTTGCATTGTATAAAGGTTTGTCTGCCCAATATTTAAATTCCTGAGCGTTGGTAATAGAAGTGATTTCGCAGATTCCCGGATATTTGTTCCACATCGTTCTGGAAACGACACCGTGCAGCTGAGAAACTCCGTTGGCTATTCTTGCCATTTTCAAAGCGCAGAGTGAATGGTTGAAGCGGTCGTCGTTTGTTCCTTCAATGCTTTTTACTTCTTCCATGTTATAGCCGGAGAAGTACGACATATCATAGCATAATCTGAAACTATGTTTTTCATTTCCTGCTTCTTCCGGGGTATGGGTAGTGAAGACCAGTTTTTCTCTTACTTTATTCAGGTCACCATTGTATTTTTTCAGCAGATAAAATGCTGCTGGAAGTCCGTGAGCTTCGTTAAGATGATAAACATCTCTCTCAATATTCATTTCATCTAATAATTTTGCGCCTCCTTTTCCTAATAAAATATATTGGGCAAGTTTGGTTGACTCATTGGCATCATATAGCTTGTGGCAGATGGTTTTTGAGACATGGTCATTTTCAGGAACGTCTGTAGAAAGAAAGAACATTGGGGCTGTATTGAAAATCTCAGGATCAAGATACCATACTTTTACCCATACCGGAGCACTGTGGATTTCGATCTGAAATTTTATTCCAGTATCTTCAAGAAAGCTGTATAATTTTCTGGTCCATACCGGTTGTAAGGTCTGGTCGTGATTTCTTGCCTGGTCATAGTAACCGAACTTCCATAAAATACCAATTCCGATAAGATCCTGCTTCAGATTGTAAGCACTTCTCATATGAGAGCCTGCCAGGAAGCCTAGTCCGCCGGAGTATATTTTAAGTACCTGCTCAAGGGCGAATTCCATCGAAAAATAGGCAGTTTTTTTAGAATATTGGGGATTGATGTTGTAGGGTATTTTGAAATTCCTAAAATCCATAGATGCTAATTTGTGTTAGAAGAAGCAAAGGTATTAATAATGAAAATAAACTCTACATTAATTAATCAATAAATTAATTTTAAAAGTAGGTATTGAATAGTTTTTTTACTTATCTTTAAGTATGTAAATTTTTGATAATCAAAAACTTTTAACGATGAAAGCCAATGGCTACATGTGTTCTTTAATCTCATAAAAAAATCACACATGAAAAAGACGTTTTCCGATGAAGATCTGATTAAAAATCTGAGTTTATACTACCTCAACAGGCATTTGAAAAAAAAGCCTATAGAAAAATATCACCGTACCATAGACGAATCTCCTCTTCATGACCGTGAAAAGTACAGAAAGAAATCGGAGATCCTGCTTCTCAACTCTTTTATGCATCACTTCCCCGAAGTGAAATTCGAAAATCTTACCTGCGAAAGTCCGGACTTCATCGCAAAGCTTAACGACAAAAAAATCGGAATAGAACTTACCGAGGTGATCAACCATCTGGAAATGAAAAAAGTAGAAAGTACTTTGAATAAAATGTTCCGTCAGGCAGAAATATTATTAGAACAGGAAGACACTACGAAATATCGTGGTGTTTATTTTTTAGAATTCTATCCGGACACCAAGTTCGATAACCTAGAAGTACAGCAGGAGAATATTATCAGTATTTATAAAAGCATCAAAAAAAATAAAGCGGTAGGATGTGTAAAGAGTGTAAGGAAATCTTTCCATCGAAGAAATGTTTTTATCACTCATGAATACAGTATGAATCTCTTTGATGAACTTTGCTCTGAGAAAATTCTGGAGCTTATTGAAAAGAAAAACGAGAAATTTCCCTATTATGATACTTCTGTTGATGAATGCTGGCTGGTAATCGTTTCAGACATGAATTCTATCGCTTCCAGATATACATTTATTCAGGATAAAGAACATCTGAAGGAAGTAAAAAGTCCTTTTCATAAAATATTTCACCTCGAAAATCTCTGCGGGAACATCACAAGTATAAAATAGTGTTAATTGTTGTTATATTTTGAATCATTTTGTTATTTAATTTGAAATAATTTAAAATTATATAGATTTTGTTGTTTGTAATTAAAATATAGGTATATTTGATGTATGTTGATTATCAACATATTTATAACTGATATAACCATAAAAACATATGATCTATGAGAAAACTTTTACTATTATTTCTTCTGTGCATATTTCATACTTATTATTCTCAGGCAGATTGTGCTACGGCTCTTGCAGTATGTGGAAATTCAAATATTACCTATAATCCTATCGGATATGGAGATGTTAAAGAAATGGTTAACTCGGGAAGCTGTATAGATTCGAGTGGTGAGCATAATTCAATTTGGTATAAAATTACGATTGCTACAGGTGGAACCCTTACCTTCGATCTTCTCCCAACCAATCCAGATGCCGATTACGACTGGGCTATTTTCGGTCCAAATGTTAATTGTGGAAGCTTAGGCGCTCCAATTCGCTGTAATGCAGCAACGGTTATTGGTCCAGGGCCAGCAACCGGACTGAATATGACGAGTACGCTTTTAAGTGCTGCGGGAGGTTCAAGCACTCCTTATTGCCGATATCTGGATGTATTACCGGGACAGAGTTATTATTTATTCATAGACAACTGGGTAAGCAGTACAAGCAGTACAACAGCTCCATTTTCACTGACTTGGGGAGGAACCGCAACATTGGCTTCTCCATTTACAGATCCTACTATTCAGATTTATCCTTTCATTCCGCCGGGAGTAGCCGCTGCAAATCCAGCAGATCCAAGAGAAGTGGTAATATGTTCTCCTACAGCATTATTTGATTTCTCTATTCTATCAGGAGGAATTGTAAATGGAAACCAAAATTTCAGTGTAAGCTATCACCTTAGTCAAAATGATGCGCTGGCAGGAATTAACCCTATTACAGCTCCTAGAACGGTAAACACTACTACAACTTACTATTACAGTATCAATTATACGGATCCGACCAGCCCAACCAATCCTCTCAATAAATGTAAGCAGGTGGGGAAATTCAAATTTAAAGATGGTACTATTACCGTAAAGAATGCAACATTAACGCAATGCAACAATAATAATGCTGGTACAGCATTGTTTGACCTTACTACAGCAGATGTATTTGGCGGGACAAATGTAGTAACGAAGAAGTATTACCATACCATGTCTGACCTGAACGCCGGTATTAATGAAATTACAAATCCGCTTTCATTTGTATCTGCAGAAGGAGTTATTTATGTAAAAGTTATTTCTGAATTCGGATGTAGTGCAATAGCTCAGATTACTTTAAAATTCTATCCTGTAGTTCCGGTAAACGAAGTGACTTTAAGATCATGCTTTATTGAAACCAATCCATCTACAGCATTATTTAATCTGACAAATGCTGCTGTTACTACACAGCAGACGCCACTTCCGATAAAAAAATACTATCCTTCTGTAGCAGATGCAATTAGTCAGACCAATGAAATTTTAAATGCAAGCAACTATATCGCTCCTAATGGAGTCGTATATGTAAGAGTTTCCAATGCTCAGGGATGTTACAGTATCGCTAAAATTACTTTAATCGTGATTCAGCCAGTATATTCAAGTATTCTTAAAGATCAGACCATCTGTGCTGAAGATCAAACGATATTAGATGCAGGTCCAGGATTTAAAAGCTATGAATGGAGTACAGGGGCAACGACCCAAACCATCAAAGCAGGCATCGGTGTGTACTGGGTAAAACTGAAAACCGGAGATTGTATTACAACCCAGGCTGTAAAAGTTCTTCCTTCTGAACAGCCGGTTGTTTCAGGAATAGATATTGCCAGCAATACGATTACAGTATCAGTAATAGGAGGAACGCCACCTTATAAATACTCAATGGATAATATTATTTGGCAGGATTCCAATGTTTTCAAGAATCTTGCAAGAGGAGATCATAAAGTAATGGTAAAAGATGCTTATGATTGCGATCCTATTGAAGTGGTAGTTGTGGTTCCTAATCTGGTGAATGTTATTACTCCAAATGCAGACGGCATCAATGATGTGATTGATTATTCCGCATTAGGGAACAAACAAAATCTGATCATGAATATCTACGACAGATACGGGAGCAAAATTTTCCAGGCCGATAAACTTAATGGGTACAAATGGGACGGAACTCAGGCAGGAAGAAGAGTGCCTACCGGAACCTATTGGTATTCTGTAACATGGAATGAAAACGATAAAAAGAATACTCCAATCAAATTTACAGGTTGGGTACTAGTGAAAAACAGAGAATAATATCTAAATATAATGGATAGATAAAACCACTTCAAACGAAGTGGTTTTGTTTTGAAATTTTTTTACATTAGTTAGCAAAATAGAAAAAAATGAAAGACCTCTTTGTGAAACGTTTTGAATATTATAAATCTCTAGGAGATAAGACTTTTGGTCAGCTGACAAATGAGCAAATCTTTTGGCAGTACAATGAAGAAAGTAACTCCATTGCCATTATTGTAAAGCATGTCGCGGGAAATATGCTTTCAAGATGGACGAATTTTCTGACAGAAGACGGAGAAAAATCGTGGCGTAATCGCGATGAGGAATTTGTAAATACATTCAGTACGAAAGAAGAAGTTGTTGATTATTGGGAGAAAGGCTGGAAGTGTCTTTTCGAAGCTCTTGATCAGATCACTGATGAAAATTTGTATGCTACCATTTATATTAGGGGAGAAGCGCATTCTGTGATTGATGCCGTTTTCAGACAACTGGCTCATTATCCATATCACGTTGGTCAAATTATTTATATCGCTAAGATGATGAAAAATGAAGATTGGAACACTCTTTCTATTGCCAGAAATAAGTCTCAGGAATTCAATAATGAAATGAAAAATAAATTCCCGAGTTTAGAAGAATCCGAAGAGCCTTCATCACCGGTTTGCTTTCAAAATAGCCCTGAAATTAAGGATGAATATAAACAATAGATTGAATCAATATTGAGTTCTTATTAAAATTACTATCTTTGCACCCATAAAATTCAGGAGTAACAACATGTCTACTTTTCATAGAACTGCCGCGTTTCATACCCTTGGCTGCAAATTAAATTTTGCGGAAACATCTACTATTGCCCGTCAATTGACAGATGCAGGTTATGATAAGGTAAGCTTTGATGAGAAGGCGAATGTGTATGTCATTAATACATGTTCAGTTACTGAAAACGCTGACCGTGAATGTAAACTTCACGTGAAAAGAGCAATGAAAGCCAATCCGGAAGGACTGGTAGTTATCGTAGGATGCTATGCTCAGCTTAAACCTGAAGAAATTTCACAGATTGACGGAGTAGATCTTGTTTTGGGAGCTAAAGAAAAATTCAATATTCTAAGCTACCTGGACGATTTGGAAAAATCCGAGAGTGAAGGAATTGTTCATTCTTGTGAAATTGAAGAAACGGATTTCTTTATCGGAAGTTATTCCATCGGAGACAGAACCCGAGCTTTCCTGAAAGTACAGGATGGTTGTGATTATAAATGTACTTACTGTACCATCCCATTGGCAAGAGGAATCTCTCGTTCAGATACCATTGAAAATGTTCTTAGAAATGCCACCGAAATTGCAGCTAGAGATATCAAAGAAATTGTCCTTACCGGGGTTAATATCGGAGACTATGGAAAAGGAGAATTCGGAAATAAAAGACACGAACATACTTTTCTGGATCTGATCTCAGAACTTGATAAAGTAGAGGGTATCGAAAGAATCCGTATCTCTTCTATTGAGCCCAACCTTCTTAAAGACGAAAGTATTGAACTGGTTTCTAAAAGCAGAAGCTTTGTTCCGCATTTCCATATCCCTTTACAATCCGGATGCGATGATTTGTTGAAAAAAATGAAACGTCGTTATCTGACAAAACTGTACAATGACAGAGTGAACAAGATCCGTGAGGTTATGCCTGATGCGGCTATTGGTGTAGACGTTATTGTAGGATTTCCGGGAGAAACAGAAGAAAAGTTCATGGAAACTTATAATTTCCTTAATGAGCTTCCTATCACTTATCTTCACGTATTTACTTATTCTGAAAGAGAAAATACAGAAGCTGTGGGTATGGAAGGAGTTGTTCCTGTAGCGGAAAGAAAGAAAAGAAATAAAATGCTGAGAATTCTTTCTGAAAAGAAGAAAATGGCATTTTATCAGACCCAGCTTGGGAAAACGCTTCCTGTTCTTTGGGAGCACGAAAATAAAGACGGAAAAATGTTCGGCTTCACAGAAAACTATGTGAGAGTTCAAAAAGACTTTGACGCGGCATCCGTTAACCAGATAGAATTTCTAAATTTAGAAAAAATCCTGTCAGATGGCACGGTTTCAGTGCAATCTTCTTACCAAAATTTTTTAGCAAAAGCATAGGCTCTTTGCAAAATTTCCACTAATTTTATTTTTAAACTTTTAAATACTACATTCATGAGAGATAAGTTTTTATCTTGGGGAATTGTATTAGTAGCTGCTACGTGGATTGTAGCACTGCTGATCAGAGCGCATTACTGGATACCTACACTGTTATCCGCAATTTATGCATTGGGTGTGTACAATGCTTACCAATCGAAACATGCTATTTTGAGGAATTTCCCGGTATTGGGTTACTTCAGATACTTTTTCGAAAGTATTTCACCGGAAATGCAGCAATATTTCATCGAAAGGGAGACTGATGGGAAACCATTTCCCAGAAATCAACGTTCTGCAGTATATAGAAGAGCCAAAAATCTAAGCGATACGGTAGCATTTGGAACACAGCTTGAAGTGAATCATAGAAAATATGAAGGAATAAAGCATTCCATTTATGCAAAATCACCTTCAGAAGAACTTCCGAGAGTATGGGTAGGAGGAGAACAGTGTACTCAGCCTTATCATGCTTCATTATTTAATATCTCAGCAATGAGTTTTGGAGCATTAAGTGACCGTGCTCAGATCTCATTGAACAGAGGAGCCAAAAAAGGAAACTTTTATCATAATACCGGAGAAGGGGGAATTTCACCTCACCATATGGAAGGTGGAGACCTTTGCTGGCAGATTGGTACAGGTTATTTCGGATGCCGTGATGAAGAAGGAAAATTCAACCCTGAATTATTTACAAAATATTCAAATCTTCCTAATGTGAAGATGATAGAGATCAAGTTATCTCAAGGAGCAAAACCTGGCCACGGAGGAGTATTACCGGGAGTGAAAAATACTCCGGAAATTGCGGCTATTCGTCACGTCACCCCAGGAATGACGGTTATTTCTCCGCCATCACATACGTCTTTCTCTGATGCAGCAGGTTTGCTGAGGTTCGTACAACAGTTAAGAGAACTTTCAGGAGGGAAGCCCATAGGATTTAAGCTTTGTATAGGGGATACCAAAGAATTTGAAGATATCTGCGTACAGATGAATGTATTGAAAATCTACCCGGATTTTATTACCATTGATGGAGCAGAAGGAGGAACAGGAGCAGCACCACCAGAATTCTCAGATGGAGTAGGGATGCCACTAGAGCCCGCTTTGATATTCGTAAACAGAACCCTGAACAATTATAATGTAAGAAACAAATTAAGAGTAATTGCGAGTGGAAAAGTTCTTACCAGTCTTGATATTCTCAGAGCAATTTCAATGGGAGCTGATATGTGTAACAATGCACGAGGATTTATGTTCTCTTTAGGATGTATTCAGGCATTGAGATGTAATACCAACAATTGCCCTACAGGAGTAGCTACACAGGATAAAATGCTCATTAAAGGACTTGATGTAACTGATAAGGCAGAAAGAGTATATCACTTCCATAAAAATACACTTCATACCTGTAATGAGCTTATTGCAGCTGCGGGAAGAAGTTCTTATGAAGAAGTGGACGCTACCATGTTTATGAGAGGAGATGAATTTGATCATCTTGCAGACCTTTATTTCCCGGATATTTTAGGAAATGTAAAACAGAAAGCAAGATCTTAAAATCTTAATACAGTCGTTTGAAAATAATAAAACCGCCTTTTATAAGGCGGTTTTATTATTTTATGGTATTTTTCTTATTGTTGTACTTCTCCAGCAGGTCTGTCTGATCTTCCATAAATCTGGAAGTTGAAGATAAATGTTCTGTTTCTGTAAGAAGCATTAAAGTAAGGATAAAATGCATTTCTTGCAAAAGCAGCTCTTGAAGGAACAATAATTACCCCTTGAAGATTATAAGGTGTTGAATTGTCAATGTTATCAAAAGCCTGGAATTTTTGAAGAGCTTCTCTAAAACCAGGTATTTGATAATAACTTGGTTGTTTAGCAGCGTCTGTTGTAGCAGCAGTTAGGATAGGCTGTTTTACGTAATAATAGGTAGGATCATTAAGTGGAACTCCATTTCCGCTAATTGTATTTAAAAAAGTAAAGGTATCAATGAATGATATCGTTCCATTATTATCACCGGCAAGGCAAGCATAGCTTCTTCCCATAATTTTAATAACATCCGATGGACCGATAGTTTGAGGATTAGTCGTTGGCTGTGCTCCGTCTCTGATGATATAAATCGTACCGGAAGGCAATGTTTTATAATCCAGTTGAGATAATTTTTTCTCATTATCATCAGAAGTATCTGTAGAGCTGAAAGCTTTTATATTCCCCTGTGCATCCAGATAATTCTCATCCATATACTTCTTAATAGCCTGATCATCATAGGAATTCTGCGTTGCAATATCGTCAGGCTCCTTGTACGTTTGTGTATCATCATCTTTTTTACATGCAGAAAACGACAAAGATCCTACAAGGATATATAAAAATATTTTTTTCATTTCAAAAAACTTTAATTACTTTACAAATAATATAACGGCAAAAGTATAAAAAAATATGAGAATAGATAAATTTTTATGGAGCATTCGTTTTTATAAGACAAGAAATATTGCAGCAGAGGAAATTAAAAAGAATAGAGTTTCTATAGGAACGTCTGCCGTAAAGTCGTCTAAGGAGGTAAAAGAAGGGGATGTTATTAAAATTCGAAAGAATCAGATTGATTATAAAATAAAAGTCATTCAGATCCCAAAAAGTAGAATAGGAGCCAAATTGGTCTCTCTTCATATACAGGATGTGACAGATAAAGAGCAGTACGAATTGCTGAAACTTCGCAAAATGTCACAAGATTATTATAGAAATAAAGGAGAGGGAAGACCAACCAAAAAAGACAGACGAGAAATGGACGAATATGTCGGAAATGATGTAGATGCCGATTTTACAGATTGGGATGATTTCTTTGGAGAAACAGAAGGTGAAGAGGAAAACGAAGATTAAAAAGAAAGTAGAAAAGCTCTAGAGATAGAGCTTTTCTATTATTTCGTTCACAATGTCTTCCGGTTCTCTGGAATCTGTCCCCACACTGAACTGTGCTTTGCTGTAAAACTGATTTCTTTCAAACAGATGTTTCGCAATAAATTCCGGAAGATCTTCCTCCGATATATTGGCAATCAACGGTCTTTTTTCTTTCTGTTTAGAAAGTCTTTCCGCTAAAGTACCTACAGAAGCTCTAAGAAAAATACTTCTTGAACTATGATTGATGATCTCCATATTATTATAATAAACAGGAGTACCGCCACCAAGACTTAAAACAACGTTCTCTTCGGAAGCCAATATTTCTTCCAATGCTTCTCTTTCCAGCTTTCTAAAGTAAATTTCTCCCTTTTTTTCGAAAATTTCAGGAATGGTTAATTTATTTCGTCTGGAAATCTCTTTATCAAGATCTATGAGTCTGAAATTGATTTTTTCGCTTAATATTTTGGAAATGTGAGATTTGCCACTTCCCATGTATCCGATCAATGAAATTACCATGAATTTTTTTTAAACAAATTTGCGAAAAAGTTTTGAGATAAAGAAAAAAGTCATATCTTTGCACCACTTAAAACAAGGGACATTACTTAAATGAAAACTTGTTGTGTAAGTGGCCGACTCGGTAGCTCAGCTGGTAGAGCAATACACTTTTAATGTATGGGTCCTGGGTTCGAATCCCAGCCGGGTCACTAGCAATAAAAATTACGATAATGTAGTTTTATTGCCTGCGTGGTGAAATTGGTAGACACGCCATCTTGAGGGGGTGGTTTCCTAAGGATGTGCTGGTTCGAGTCCAGTCGCAGGCACTGCAAAGAAAAATTTTATAATTAATATTGGAATTTATTTCATTTTAATTGTGGCCGACTCGGTAGCTCAGCTGGTAGAGCAATACACTTTTAATGTATGGGTCCTGGGTTCGAATCCCAGCCGGGTCACAAGTTTACTGAAAAGTAAATTTTTTTCATATTAATATTTTGTGATTTGGTGTTTCAAAGGCTTCCTTCAGGAGGCCTTTGATTTTTTATATTATTGAAAATTATCTGACTTGTATAAGAGATTTTAAAAAAAAACTCTGACGTTGCCATCAGAGTTTGTATAAGGATATATTTTAATTTTTAATCTAAATGCATATTGTCAATTAATCTCACACCATCTACAACAACGACAATAAAGGCTCTGAAATTTCTGTCTTTGTAGAAGAAATCTGTTTCCTGTAATGTGTTTTCGTCAGCAATTAAGAAATATTCAAGCTGCATTCCTGGCTGATCGTCAAAAATATCAGTCACTCTATCTTTAATTTCCGGGATGGTAACGGTGCGGAACCAATCGTTTACTTTCTGTAATGTTTCAAAAATAATTTTAGAAGCTTCTTTTCGGTCTTCATGAAGTCTTTGATTTCTCGAACTTAATGCAAGTCCGTTTTCAGCTCTGTAAATAGGAACTCCTATTACTTTTACAGGAAGATGTTTTTTATCAACCATTTTTCTGATAATGGCAAGTTGTTGGAAATCTTTTTCACCAAAATAAGCATGGTCGGGCTGTACTTGCCTGAAAAGCTCCTCTACCACAGTTCCAACTCCATCAAAATGCCCCGGTCTTGATTTTCCCTCCATTTCATTTTCTAACCCTTCAAAATCATAGGCTTTGCTTTCCGCTTTTTCAGGATAAATGTCTGCGACCTCAGGAATATAAACAGCGTCTACCAATCCTGAGTTTTCTAAGATCATAATATCCCTGTTGATGTCTCTTGGATATTTTTCGAGATCTTCAGCATTATTGAACTGAGTGGGATTTACAAAAATTGAAGAAATAACAAGGTCATTCTCCTTTTTTGCTTCTTCATACAGAGAAAGATGGCCTTTGTGTAAAGCACCCATGGTAGGGGCGAAACCAATTCTTTTCCCCATTTCTTTCTGTCTTTCAATGAAATCCTGAAGGACTTTCCTGTTTCTTATAACTTCCATAGTTTATTTTAATACTAATTCAAAAATACTAAAAATATCACATAATAATATGTGTTTTTAATAATTTGGAAAAGGGAATTTTCGTAAAAAAATGTTAATTAAAATAATGTTGGATGTTTTTTTGTAATTTTGCACATTAAAGCATTTTTACAAAAATTAGATAGAAAGTTTATGCCGAATCAAAAAATACTGTACATTACTACAGAGATGTATCCATATCAGGAAGATACAAATATGGCTGCAGTGGTAAACAAAATGGCACTTAAGATGCACAATGAAGGCAATGATGTAAGAGTTTTTATGCCAAGATTTGGACAAATAAGTGAGAGAAAGTTCCAGCTTCATGAGGTTATTCGCCTTTCAGGAATGAATATTATCATCAATGATCTGGATCAGCCTCTAATCATTAAAGTAGCGTCGCTTCCGGGGGAAAGACTTCAGGTTTACTTTATAGACAACGAAGAATACTTCAAAAGAAAACAATATTATTTCGATGATGAAGGAACACCTTTCGATGACAACGACGAAAGAGCGATTTTCTTTGCAAGAGGAGTAATAGAGACTATTAAGAAGCTGAATTGGGTTCCGGATGTGATCCACTTGAACGGATGGATGGCTTCTTTCGTTCCAATTTACCTTAAAACGTATTACGAATCAGATACTTATTTCAAAGACGCTAAAATTGTACTTTCTCTATACAACGAGAAAGATGCTGATCTGGATAAAAAGATTGATGAAAAGCTGCAGTTTGATAATATTTCAGGATTAAAAGCGTTAGATAACCCGACAATCAAAAGTTTTGTTATCGAAAGTATGAACTATGTAGATATGGTAGTAAAAGGAGACGAATTTCTGGATGAAGATCTTGATAAAGCTTTCAACGAAACAGCTACCCAGAAATCAGAATATCTGGACATAGATTCTATAAATCAACTTTATTAAAAAACACATTTTTAATGACTCATACTCTTAAAAGGACATTCGCCATGCTTTTATTGGCGATTTTCGGAAGTACAATCCTTTATAACTGTGAACCTGATGCAGATTCTCTAGGACAGCAGCTATTTGATAATGATGCTGCGCAAGGAACTATGGTTTCTTATCCTATTGTTGCGTATAACTACAATAATAATGACTCTATCAGAAGTGATGCATCAAGACTTATTAGCGGATATGATGCTAGTGGAGGAATTTTATCAACAGGTGTTCTGGGTGCTTTCACTGAAACCCAATTTGGAATGCAGAGAGCTTCTTACGTTACCCAGTTAAGAATGCCGGTAGACAATTACGATTTTAACGGAGCGAATCCAAAAGTAGACTCTGTTGTTTTGGTCCTAAGACCACCTGCGAATACTACTACGAATACTTACTTTTTTGAACAGGATTCATTAAAAACAACTACATATGAGAAAAGTGATTTTCCTGTAAATGGTGAAAATATTGCTGTTTCTATTGAGAAGAAAACGTATCCGGTTCGTAAGTATGGTAAAATTGGAGGAATCTCCAAAGCCATGAAGATCAACGTTCAGGAAGTGACGACCTTCATAGATCCAACCAATGATGTATTCAACCGTTCTAACGTAAATGTAAGTACTGGTGAATTACTAGGGTCAGGAGTATTCAACGGAGACGTTAGTGCTTTAAATATTACAAAAAAATCAGACGGATCAAGCGTATTCACAGGAAATCTTGGATTTAGAATACCATTAAGCAATAAGGATTTCTTCCAGACTCATATTTTAGATAAAAAAGGAAAACCTGAACTTCAGGATGCTTCCAACTTTATCAGATATTTCAAAGGAATCAAAATTTCCGTGGACGAAACAGACCGTTACCTTTTCCAGTTCTCTCCTAATGATTTGGAGCTGATCATGTATTATAAATATGATAAAAATGATAATGGTACGGTAACAAGACCACAAACAACACTTAAGTTCAACTTAGGTTCTGCTAATGCTCATATTGGACAATATGAATATAACAGATCAGGAAGCCCTGCGGAAAAAGCGCTTTCAATGAGTAATAAGACTGATGGTGATGCTAGAATTTTTGTTCAAGGGATGGGTGGACCTTCTGTAGGAGTGAAAATTCCAGATCCACTTATTCAAAGTCTTAAAACTACATTCCAGGATAAGAAAATAGGTATTCTTTCTGCTACGATCAGGTTCTATGTAGATCCTTCTTTAAGCTGGGTAAATAAAAACTCAACAGAGGATCGCAGATTTACCATTATACCGATTAAACAGAAAGTGGATAACCCATCAATACTTGACTTCTCTTCTTTCTCAAGCGATACAAAAGTTGGCCTTTCTTTATATTATTATAATAAGACTCCTGAGTACTACGATTTTGTAGTAACCAAAACACTTAAGGATCTTGTTGAGAGCAAATCAGAAAAAGACGCTAATAATAATGATGTGCCAATTCCGAACAGACCTTTCTATATCAGTTTAGGATCTTTCATCGGAAATGCAGCAGGAACTCCACTTGGAGCTCTTAGAAATACAAGAGCGTTTGATATGAACAGAGTTGTTCTTATCGGAACAGAGAGCTCGAATGCTAATAGTGTTCAGTTGAAAGTAACTTACGCTACAAAATAATAAAACACAATAAACACAAGACAAAATACAATATGTGCGGAATAGTAGGATATACAGGTTTTCAAGACGCTTACGAAATAGTAATCAATGGTCTTAGAAGACTGGAATATAGAGGATATGACAGTGCCGGAATTGTTTTAGAAGGTTCAGAAAATACATTTGAAGTAGAAAAAACAAAAGGGAAAGTAGAGGATTTGGTGAATATCTCTAAAAACTTAAAAGGAACTTCCAAAATTGGGATGGGGCACACACGTTGGGCTACCCATGGAGTTCCGAGTGACAGAAATTCACACCCGCATTTGTCAAACAATGGAAAAATAGCAATCGTTCATAATGGTATCATCGAAAACTATGATACCATTAAGACCATGCTTACAGAAAAAGGATTTACCTTCAAATCAGAAACTGATACTGAAGTACTGGTAAACCTTATTCAATATTTTATGGATCTTAATCCTGAGATTGATTTCCCTACAGCAGTAAGATACGCTTTGAATGAAGTATACGGAGCGTACGCTATTACAGTACTTCATGAAGATTATCCTGGAGTATTGGTGGTAGGAAGATTGGGATCTCCTTTAGCAATTGGAATTGGTGATAAAGAATACTTTATCGCTTCTGATGCTTCTCCTTTCGTAGAATTTACAAAAGAAGCCATCTATCTTGAAGAAGGTCATATGGCAACCATCTCTCTTGAAAATGGAGTAGATATCAGAACCATCAATGAAAACTCTAAGATTGAGCCGGAAATTCAACAGCTTAAACTTAGCTTAGAGCAAATCGAAAAAGGAGGTTTTGAACATTTCATGCTTAAAGAAATTTTCGAACAGCCTAAATCAGTACACGATACTATGAGAGGTAGACTTCTTGTAGATGAAGGTGTCATTAAGATGGCTGGAATCTGGGATCATGTTGAAAAGTTCAAAAATGCTAACAGGATTATCATTATTGCTTGTGGTACATCATGGCACGCAGGTCTTATCGGAGAGTATCTGATTGAAGAGTATGCGAGAATTCCTGTGGAAGTAGAATATGCCTCCGAATTCAGATACAGAAACCCAATTATCACGGATAAAGATGTTGTTATTGCAATTTCTCAGTCAGGAGAAACAGCAGATACAATGGCTGCCTTAAAGTTGGCGAAAGAAAAAGGTGCATTTATATATGGTATATGTAATGTAGTAGATTCTTCAATTGCCAGAATTACAGATGCAGGTTCATATACTCACGCTGGTCCTGAGATTGGAGTAGCTTCTACAAAAGCATTTACAGCTCAGCTTACGATTCTTACTTTGATCGCTTTCAAACTAGGAAAACATAACGGTAACTTGGGTAATGCTGAATTTATGAGCTTAATTTCTGAGCTTGATGCAATCCCTAAAAAGATTGAAGAAGTTCTTAATTCAACGCATGAGCTTACTCAGAATATTGCTAAAGACTTTGTAAAAGCAACCAATTTCCTTTATTTAGGAAGAGGATACAACTATCCTGCAGCTCTTGAAGGAGCTCTTAAATTAAAAGAAATTTCCTATATCCACGCAGAAGGATATCCGGCAGCAGAAATGAAACATGGTCCTATTGCTTTGATTGATGAAAATATGCCAATTGTAATTATAGCTCCGAAAAAAGGACACTATGATAAAATTGTGAGTAACGTTCAGGAAATTAAAGCAAGAAAAGGTAAAATTATCGCTGTTGTTAATAAAGGTGACCGTCAGGTAAGTGAAATGGCAGATTATGTTATTGAAATTCCTGAAACGTCAGAATGTTTCTCTCCAATCGTTGCTTCCGTACCTCTACAACTGCTTGCTTACTACATTGCAGTATATAGAGGAGCCAACGTAGATCAGCCGAGAAACCTTGCAAAATCTGTTACTGTGGAATAAAAAAGTGTTGTAAATAAAATAAATTTAGATTTCTTCCGTTATTTCAAAAAAAATCTTAAAAGTTTCTTAAAAAAATTATATATTTACGGCTTAATTATAAAAATTAACATGAAAAGGATATTTCTTTTATTATTGTCTGCGTCAGTAGCATCGGTATCTTGTTCAGGTGGTGGCAGCTCTTCTGTAGGGAAGCCTGGAACAAAAGGAGAATTGATACCAAGAGAAAAAACGAAATCATTTGTTGCGGAAAGACCATACGGAATGGTCGCAATTCCTGCAGGTTCATTTGTAGCTGGTTTAGCAGACCAGGATCCTACAAATACTCCTGAAAAAGCATCATTGAAGACCGTAACTGTTTCTTCTTTCTTCATGGATGAAGCAGAAACTACCAATGCAGAATACAGATTATTTATCAACTATGTAAGAGATTCTATCGCTAGAACTTTACTTGCTGAAGCTGCCGGAGAAGGTGGTGACGAAGGCGGACGTAAAGGAGCAGCTATAGGTGACTATGCATACCTTGCTAAAAAAGAAGAAAATTTAACACCTTATCAAGAATATATGGAAGGCCAGGGGGGCCGAGAAGACGGAGGATATGATGCAAGCAAAAGATTAGATTGGAAAATTCCTTTACACTGGAGTACGACGAAATATCCAGATGTAGAATACGCAGAAGTTTTAGAATCTATGTATCTGCCTTCTTCTTCAAGAATCGGAAACGAAAGAATTTTAGATGTAAGTAAGCTGAAATATACATACCGTTGGGGAGATATGGATGCTGCTGTAGCAGATAACGAAAGAGGAGCTAACTACCTGAAAAGCGAAAGTATCGCGATTTATCCTGATACAACTGTTTGGGTAAAAGATTTCCACTTTGCTTACAATGAGCCATTGTTTGAACAGTATTTCTGGCACAAAGCTTACAAAAACTATCCTGTAGTAGGTGTTACCTGGGATCAGGCAAGGGCTTATTGTAACTTCAGATCTAAATTGAAAACAGATTACAACGAAAGTTTAAAAAGAAAAAAACAAAAACCATTAGTGTTCCGTCTTCCAACAGAAACTGAATGGGAATATGCTGCAAGAGGAGGTATGCAAAATGCTACTTACCCTTGGGGTGGTCCATATTTAATGGATGACAGAGGTTGCTACTTAGCGAATTTCAAGCCTAAGAGAGGTAACTATATGGAAGACGAGAAAAAAGGTACTTATACATATACAGCTCCAGTTAAGAAATTTAAGAAAAATGGGTATGGGTTATTTGATATGGCTGGAAACGTTTCTGAATGGACATTATCTTCATATAACAACTCTTCATACGGATTCTCTTCTACATTAAATCCTTCTACTAAAGATAAAAAGGATACGAAGAAATCTGTGAGAGGTGGATCTTGGAAAGATATAGGATATGCCCTAATGACAGGTGCTAGAGACTGGGAAAGAAAAGATTCAGCAAGAAGCTATATCGGATTCAGAACTGTACAGGATATTCCTGAAGCAGCAGTTAAGCCAAGAAGAGTTAACAGATAATCTAGGACAATTATTTTTCAATACAATTTTATTTAACATTAAAAAAACTAACTCAATATGTTTAAGACTAAAGATGCTTGGATGAATTTCTTCTATTCATTCGGGGCTGCAATTGTAATTCTTGGAGCTTGGCTTAAAATTACTCACATTACCTTGGGACCTATTAACGGTAACATTGCTCTTACCGTAGGACTTATTACTGAGGCGATTATCTTTATCATTTTCGCATTTGACCCTCCAAAAACTGAAGAGTCTTATGCTTGGGAAAATGTGTATCCTGAATTGTTGGATAAACACGCTCACCCAAATCCATTACATTCTAATGTAACAACTAAAAATACAAATGCTCAGTTTGCTGAATTAGAAAACTCTCTTTCTAACAAATTGGACAAAATGCTTCAGGATGCTAAATTAGACGTTCAACTATTCGACAGATTAAGAACAGGAATTGATAAATTCTCAAATTCTGTAGACCAAATCAACCAAACTGTTGACGTTTCTGCTTCTACACACAAATATAACGATCAGCTAAACAAAGCTGCTCAGCATATGGAAAGTATGAATGCTTTATATGCAATGCAACTTGAAAATGGTAAAAAACAATCTGAATTTGCTAATAAGTATGTAGCTGATATGCAGAAATCTGCAGAACAGTCTGAAAAATTCAACCAAGAACTACAAGGTTTAACATCTAATCTGAATAACTTAAATAGAGTTTATGGTGGTATGCTAACTGCTATGAAGTCTTAATTCCTAACCATTTCTAAATTTAACTACTTAATCAAAAAACAAAGAAAAGAGAATGGCACAAGGAAAACAGACCCCTCGTCAGAAGATGATCAACCTAATGTATTTGGTGTTCATCGCGATGATGGCCCTAAATATTGATGCAGAGATCATCAGATCATATTATGATTCTACAAGAGCGTTAAATGAAACAAGAACTTTAACAGAAAAAAAGAACGAAAAGATTTTTGAAAGAACACTGGAAGCGAAAGCTCAACAGGTTCCGGATACCTATGCTCAACCTTGGGAACAGTATAAAGTACTAAAAACCAAAATTGATGCATTGGTGAAATCTGCTCAGGACATCAAAGATTTGTTAAAGAAACAATCTGAGTTTCATGACAAAGACAAAGATGGTAAAGATATTGACGTAAGTGAGAATTTTGCTGCACTTAACAATAACGAAGCTACCACTGAGTATTTCTTTAAAGAAGGAGATGAAAACACCCCTTCGAAAAATGCGCTTGATCTAAAAGCTAAAATTGATGATGTTAGAAACTATATCAATGCTACTTTTGGTTCAAACGACCAACTTAAAGATTTAGTTGAAAGAGCTAATAAGTCTCTAATTGCAGAATATCCTAAAGGAAAATCTCCAAACGAAAAGACTTGGTTCCAAAATAAATTTTATCACCAGCCACTTATTGCTGCGATCTCTAATTTAGAGATCATCCAAAATGATGCCAGAAATGTACAATCTGATGCATTGGCATTATTACTTCAGGAAAAAGTGGATGCAAGTATCAAATTTACAAGCTACGAGCCAATTGTTTCTGGACCTACAGATATTCAAGTTGGTAAGCAGGCTGAAATAAAAGTAATGCTGGGTACTTACTCTAACAGTAATAAAATTAATATTTCTGGAGTAAGCAAGCAGGAAAATGGTAAAGGTATCATTGCAATTTCTGGTGCTGGTATCGGAGAACATAAGCTGGGAGGTACTATTACATTAACAGATGCTACAGGTAAATCTCAACCTTTCCCTTGGACGCATACTTACAATGTAATTGCAGGACCTAGAGAAGTAAAACTTGAAAAAGGATTATTGCTTTCTGCTGATAAGATGAATGTAATGTATAGAGGACTTGAGAACCCTGTATCAGGATCTATCCTGGGTGCAGATAACTCTAAGCTGTCTCTATCCGCTCCTGGAGCTTCTGTAAAGAGCCTTGGCGCAGGAAAATGGAGTGTAAAACCTTCAACAGGTTCAACAGTTAAATTGACATTATCTGGAATTGATCCTTATGGAAAATCAGTATCTCAGGTATTTGAATATAGAATCAAGAATGTTCCGCCACCACAAGGTCAGATGAGAGGACAGAATGTATTGTCGATGCCGGCAACTTCTATTCCTAATCAGACTGTACAGGCAGCTATCCCTGATTTCGACTTCCCGGTATCATTTACTGTAACTCAGTTCATGGTAAGAGTACCTGGTAGAGCAGCATTGCTTATCCACGGTAGTTCACTGGATGACGCAGCAGGATTAGTGAAAAATCTTAGAACAGGAGATGTAGTTTCTATCTTTGATATTAAAGCTACAGCTCAGGGTCTGGAAGGACAAACACTGAAAAACATTACTCCTATAATTATTAATGTTCAATAGGACTAAAAATTGTAAGTTATTATGAAAAAATATATTAGCACCCTTTTAGTATTAGTTTCGGGATTTGCCTTTTCCCAGACTATTCTAAACGCTTCTTCTCCGGAAGAGTTTAGACAGATGAGAGCGGACAACAAACAAAAAGTTGGTGATACTATTATAGATAAAACAGTAAAGCCTCTTGAATACGGATTTGTTGAAGATAAAGACATCCTTAAGAGTATGTTTGTTTGGGAAATCATTGATATGAATGATAAGATCAACCAGCCATTCTATTATGACAACCCGGATGGTCTTCTTTCTAGTCCTACAAGATCTCTATATCAATTATTATTAGATGCTGCTTTAACGGGTAAGATAGAGCAGGTGTATGATGATGAAAACTTTACTGTAAAACTTTCTCCTGAAGGAATTCAGAAGAGATTGGAAAAAGTGATCATCAATGATGCTGCTATTGATATCTTAAACTCAGGAAGACAGCTTACTGATGCAGAAAAAAAGCAATATACCGATGTATTTAAGACGACTACTGATAAAGTAAAAGTTCTTAAAATAATGGGTATGTGGTTCATTGATAAGAGAGATGGACAGATGAAATACAGACCTCTTGGTCTTGCTGCAATGGGACCAGATCCTGCAGTACAAGGTGTTATCGGTCCAGATGGGAAACCTATCGCTAGTAATGATGAATTGATCGATCTATTCTGGATTTTCTATCCGAATGCGAGAGATATTTTGGCAAACAATTATGTTTTCAATAGAAAAAATTCTTCTGCTGACTTATCTTTTGATGATATTATCAATGCGAGAAGATTCTCTTCTGTTATCTATAAATCTTCAAGCGGCTTAGGAGACGGTACAATCAAAGATTACGTTCCTAAAGATGCTGACGATCAGTTAGAAGAAAGCAACAGAATCAAAGGTTTGATCCTTGATATGGAAAATGATATGTGGAATTACTAAATTTCACTTGATATTTATACAAAACCTGAGTATTTTTACTCAGGTTTTTTTATTATGAAAAATGTAGATTATATAATTGTAGGAGATGGATATGCAGGGCTTTTTCTAGCCCACCAGCTCATTAAAAATAATAAATCGTTTGTGATTTTTTCCGAAGGAAGAAAAAGTGCTTCACAGATTTCTGCGGGAATCATCAATCCGGTTGTGCTTAAAAAATTTACCACATTTTGGAAAGCACAGGAACAAATTGATTTACTGAAAGACAGTTTGAAGGAAATAGAATATTATACAGGAGAAAATTATTTGATTAATGCACCTATCCATAGAATTTTTCACGACGAGAATGAACAGAATCTTTGGTTGAAGAAATCAGGAAATGATGATCTTTCTAACTTTCTCGATAAAAATTTTGATCGCTTGAATATAGTAAAAAACGATTATCTTACAGGAAAGGTGAATCAGTCTGCCAGACTTAATGTTAATGGATTTTTTGCAGGTCTATTTAGTTTTTTTGAAAAAAACGATCATTTGGTAAAAGAAAAGTTTGATTATACACAATTGAACTCATCAGAATCATCTTACAAAGATTTTGTATTCAAAAATATTATTTTCTGTGAGGGAATGGCTGTGAAAGATAATCCTTACTTTTCGGAAGTGATGGTAAATCCTAACAAAGGTCATCATATCAAAGTAAGACTTTCGGAACCGATTCCTGAAAATATAACCATTAAAAAGAAGCATTTCTTATTTCCGACCGGAAACGGACTTTATTTCTATGGTGGAACCTATGATAGAGAGCAGCTTCATCATCATATTGATGAATCGGCAGTAGCGCAATTGGTCAAAGGACTTTCCGAATTTTATCCTTACGGCTTTGAGGTAGAAGAAGTGCATTTTGGTTTCAGACCTACCGTAAAAGACAGAAGACCGATTATGGGAAGACATCAGGAATTTGAAAATCTATATGTTTTTAACGGAATGGGTGCCCGTGGAATCCTTAATGGCTGCTATTTTGCACGAGATCTGTACCGATTTATAGAAGATGGGCTTCCTTTGCATGAAGAAGTTTCATTGAGTAGATTTCAGTAATAGTATACTCAGACATTCAATTTTGAAAAACAAATAATCTATGGATGTGAATATTTTGGGAATTATAGCCGGGATTCTTACTTCTGTTTCTATGATCCCGCAGCTGATAAAGGTGATTAGAGAGAAAGATGTGAAAGATATTTCACTATTAATGCTTCTTGTTCTTATTTCAGGATTATCGCTTTGGGTATGGTATGGCTTTGAAAAAGACGAACTTCCCATTATATTGTCGAATGCATTTGCTGTTCTTGTCAATCTAAGTTTGCTGACGTGCTATATGATTTACCATAAAAAATGATCATCATCAGATAAAAAAAGACGCCTTATTGATAAGGCGTCTTTATATTTTAGGACAATAAATATTATTCAAGAACAAATTTAGCTAAAGGAGCCATTTTTGCTTTATTTAAAGTTAATGTATTCCCATTTACAGAATAATTATCTGCAGCAAGAATTGCTTTGGTAAACTGGTTTTCAATATCCAGATCCTCACAAGCCATCATCGTAGACATTCCCTGATTGAATTTAATTCTCATCACTTCAGGTTTAATCTCAAAAGTTCCTCCTAAGCCATTACATCCTGCATTCCCCTGATATCTCATTTCTTTCATATCTAATTTAAAATAAGGATTGCCCTTAGGGTTTTTTGCATGGACAGGCTTTCCATAAAGTTCAGTGAGTTTCCAGGTTTTTCCTGTAATATCTGTATCTGTTGTTGCTTTTGGTGCAGTAGCTTGAGGTTTACAAGAAACTACAAGAAATGTAGCGAGAACAAGTGCTGATAAATAATAATAAAAGCTTTTCATACATGTTATTTTAAAAAATGAATATTGGCGTACGATATGCTAATATGATGCCATTTTAGCAGGCCCAGACTCTTTTTTCGCCTGTTTAAGGTGAAAGAGCACCATGTCTACATTTTTCTTTAAGAAGCTGATATTTCCCTTAATTTCAGAGTATTGATACTCTTCATTAGAGGCTGTATATTCAGGTAAAGCATCGCTTTTTTTGAGGTCATAAGTTTTGCCGTTTAAATGTACCGTTGCCGTGTTTTTGGTATTGTTGATGATAACTTCTATCTTTTCTCCATAGCTATCTACATAGATGTTTTTAGAAATATCATCAGTGTTTTCAGGAGCAGCTGCTGTAATTACTTCTGCTTCTTTTCCGGGATGTTTACACGCTGTTAAGGAAAGAATGGTCAGCCCCAAAAGAACTGGTGTTAATAATTTTTTCATAGTGATAAGTGATTTTAAAGTGTTTCATGAAATGTGGTGTTAATACTATATAAATTTACGAATATTTTTAATAAATATATGTTAATTTTACATAAAATAATAGTATTTGTGCTAAAACTGGCTATGGCAGGCCGTTTTTAGAAACCATTTTTCACGGAAACGAAAAGTATAATTAAAGTGAGGAATTTGTGATAGAGAACGCTAATAGTGTTTTTTTAACCTTCTTATTCTCAATAGAATCAATAGAATTTTTTTCTTTTTTCATGTGTTGTGTATTTCCCTGCAAAAATAATTTTAAAATAGGACAATACCAATACGCCTATGTTAATAATTTGAAATCATGATAAAGTTTAGTTTTTATCATTTAAATTTTCTCCTAAAGAAGAATTATTTCCAAATAAAATTTCAAAAATAGGCATCAAGAATGTCCAAAAAAGCAACACGCTGAAGAGTAGTTTGCCTCTCAATCTCCGAATTTGAGTCTGTTTTTTATATAATCAATAAATTTCTACATTATCGGAATTTCTCTTAAGTCCTTTTAATACAGGGGAATTTCAATATCCGCAATGTTTCTTTATTCAGGTAATTTAAAGAATAGTTAAATTTTGTTAATCTACTATGATAATATCATAAACTGGGCGTACATTTGCGACTTCAAAATGAGAAACTTTATAGTATACTTTTTAACTGGTCTTTTTCTGCTGTTTGTAGTAGAAAGCAGACTCAACGTTAAAACACTTCGTAATGACTATACCGGTCGTGTTTCTCACAATATGCCCAAAAGAGCCAACCGCCTGAATCAGACTTTTGAAAAGCTTTCGGTTCAGCAAATGGCGGATAACGTAGACAATTCCACCTTAGAACTTGCAGAAGATGATTTTCAGTTGTCTGACATTATTCAGACGATTGCCGTTTTTGCTGGTGTTTTCAGTCTGGTCTATATCTTCGGGCTCAAAAATAATAAACGTTTCAGACCCGATATCCGCGGTTTTGTTTTAGGCTATATAGCCAAAAGATTTATTCTGATCCGTTCCATTAGAATTTAAGAATTTACTTTTTGATTGATTTTCTGTCTGATCTTTTCAGGTAGAAATATCCTGTGTTGTGTATGTTGGTAATCGTCACATCACAAACCTCTTCATTACCAAATATTCCTATTCAAAACATTAACGATTTATAAAAACTCTAGAATTATGATAAAGAGAGTTGCTTCGGGAATTGCACTAAGTGCCCTTTTATTGGCAGTTAGTTGTAACCAGAAAAAAGAAGAAAAAGAAGAAGTTACCGTGTACCCGGTGACGTCTCCTGTGGTGATGGATACCGTCATCAACAAAGAATATGTTGCTCAGATTCAATCTGTAAAAAACATTGAACTAAGGGCCCAGGAAAAAGGGTTCCTTGAAAAAATCTTTGTAGATGAAGGTCAGTATGTACATGCAGGTCAGACCTTATTCAGAATTATGCCTAAACTATATCAGGCAGAATTATTAAAAGCAAAAGCTGAAGTAGAGCAGGCCTCTATTGAGCTTAAAAATGCCAGTACGTTGGCAGGAAACAATATTGTTTCTAAAAATGAACGAGCAATGGCAAAAGCTAAGCTGGATGCTGCCAATGCAGAAATGAAACTGGCTCAGATTCACTTATCTTTTACAGATATTAAAGCCCCTTTCTCAGGAATTATCAATAGAATTCCTTTGAAACTGGGAAGTCTTATTGACGAAGGTGATCTATTGACTTCATTGTCGGATAACACAAGTATCTATACGTACTTTAATGTTTCTGAACCTGAATATCTAAGCTATCAGACTCATGTGGCCGACAGAGGAAGCAATCAGGTTTCTTTGATCACTGCCAATGCTGAAATGTATAATCAGAAAGGTGAAGTACAGACGATAGAAGGAGAATTTGACAATGAAACAGGAAACATTGCTTTCCGTGCTAAATTCCCCAATCCGGATAAAATTCTTAGAAACGGAGAAACAGGAAAAGTACAAATGGCAATACCGGTGCATAATGCATTGATTATTCCACAAAAAGCGACATATGAAATCCAGGATCAGAAATATGTGTTTGTTGTTGATAAATCCGGAAAAATTAAGTCAAGAAACATTAAAGTAGCTTACGAACTTCCCGATCTATATGTGGTAGGATCAGGAATCACGAAAGGAGATCAGATTCTTCTGGAAGGAGTTCAGAAAGTGAAAGACGATCAGACGATCAAAACAAAATTCCAGGACCCTAAAAAAGTTCTTCAATCATTGAAATTAAAAGCAGAGTAGTGGCCTCTAAAGTGAAGAAATATGTTTAAAAAATTCATTCGCAGACCAGTTCTGTCCATAGTAATCTCATTGATTATTGTATTTATGGGAGTATTGTCATTGGTAAAACTTCCGGTGACGCAATTCCCATCCATTTCTCCGCCTAAAGTAAACATTACGGCAGAATATCCGGGAGCTAATAACGAACTGTTAATCAAATCTGTGGTCATTCCATTAGAAAGAGGGCTTAATGGAGTTCCAGGGATGAAATATATGACCTCCAACGCAGGTAACGACGGGGAAGCCGCTATTCAGGTAGTATTCGACCTTGGTACGGATCCTAACGTTGCAGCCGTAAACGTTCAGAACCGTGTATCTTCGGTAGTGAATAAACTTCCGCCACTGGTTGTACGTGAAGGGGTGAAAATTACCCGTGAAGAGCCTAACATGTTGATGTATATTAACTTATACAGTGACGATCCTAAAGCTGATCAGAAATTCCTTTTCAACTATGCAGATATCAACGTAATGTCTGAATTGAGAAGGGTAAGTGGAGTAGGTTTTGCCGATATCCTAGGAACCAGAGAATATGCAATGCGTATCTGGCTTAAACCGGACCGACTTACTGCTTACAGTATTTCAGCTGATGAAGTAATGGAAGCTCTTAACGAGCAGAGTTTGGAAGCTTCTCCGGGTAAAACAGGAGAAAGTTCCGGAAAAAGAGCACAGTCATTCGAATATGTATTAAAATATCCGGGACGTTATAATAATGAAAAAGATTACGGAAACATTATCCTGAAAGCAAAGCCTAATGGAGAATCCGTAAGATTGAAAGATGTTGCAGATATAGAATTCGGAAGCTCAATGTATGATATCTATTCTACGTTGAATGGAAAACCTTCTGCGGCGATTACTGTAAAACAATCTTACGGATCCAATGCAAGCGATGTTATTAAGAATGTAAAAGAGTTAATGTCAACTCTGGAAAAAAATAACTTCCCTAAAGGAATGCATTACGAGATCAGTTACGACGTTTCCCGATTCCTGGATGCATCTATGGAGAAAGTAATACATACCTTATTTGAGGCATTTGTATTGGTAGCGATCGTAGTATTCCTTTTCCTTGGAGACTGGCGTTCTACCTTAATTCCTGCATTAGCGGTTCCAGTATCATTAGTAGGTACTTTTGCCGTAATGTCCGCATTTGGAATTACCTTGAATATGATCTCACTTTTTGCTCTCGTAATGGCGATCGGGGTGGTAGTAGATGACGCGATTGTAGTAATTGAGGCCGTTCACGCTAAGATGGAAGAAAAACAGCTTTCCCCACTTAAAGCAACGGAAGAAGCGATGCATGAGATCAGTGGAGCGATTATCGCAATTACCCTTGTAATGGCTTCTGTATTTATTCCGATTGCCTTTATGTCAGGTCCTGTTGGGGTTTTCTACCGTCAGTTCTCTATTACAATGGCTTCGTCCATCATCCTTTCGGGGGTTGTAGCACTTACATTAACGCCGGCATTATGTGCTTTAATCCTAAAAAATAATCACGGAAAAGCTAAAAAGAAAACTCCGGTTACTATTTTCCTTGATAAATTCAACAATGTATTTACAAAAGGGGCAGGGAAGTATGAGAAAATGCTGAATAAGACGGTCACTAAAAAGACAATTACATTACCGTTACTATTAGCTTTCTGTGCATGTACCTACTTCTTGAGTAACTCTCTTCCATCAGGATTTATCCCTGCAGAAGACCAGGGGATGATCTATGCGATCATTCAGACTCCACCGGGATCTACCCTTGAAAGAACCAACCAGATTGCCAGAGAACTTTTAAGAGAATCTGAAGGAATTGATGGAGTACAGTCCGTTTCTTCACTGGCAGGATATGAAATTCTTACAGAAGGTACAGGATCCAACTCGGGAACCTGTCTGATCAACCTTAAAAGCTGGGATGAACGTAAAGAATCTGCAGGAGAAATTATTGAAAAGCTGGAAGAAAAAGCCAAGAATATTCCAGGAGCTAATATTGAATTCTTCCAACCACCTTCCGTTCCTGGATATGGAGCTGCCGGAGGTTTCGAACTTCGTTTGCTGGATAAAGCAGGGACTGGTGATTATCACAAAATGGAAAAAGTAAGTAACGATTTCGTGAAGGAACTGAAAAAACGTCCGGAACTTGGGTCTGCATTTACATTCTATTCTGCGAGTTTCCCACAATATATGCTTAGAATCGATAACGATCTGGCTGAACAGAAAGGAGTAACCATTGAAAAAGCGATGGATAACCTTTCAACATTAATTGGTTCCAACTATGAGACGAGTTTCATCCGTTTCGACAGACCTTATAAAGTAATCGTTCAGGCGGGGCCACAATACCGTGCACTCCCAAGCGATCTGTTGAAACTATATGTTAAAAACGACAAAGATCAGATGGTTCCGTATTCTGACTTCATGAGACTTGAAAAAGTATACGGTTTATCAGAGATGACGAGACATAATATGTACAACTCTGCCCAGGTGAGTGGAACTCCGGCACCGGGTTACAGTAGCGGACAGGCCATTAAAGCTATTCAGGAAGTGGCAGATAAAACCCTTCCAAGAGGATTCGGTATCGACTGGGCAGGTATTTCCAAAGACGAAGTAAGCCGTGGAAATGAAGCTGTATTTATTTTCCTGGTGTGTTTAGGATTTGTATATCTGATTCTTTCCGCGCAGTATGAAAGTTTCATCCTTCCGCTTCCGGTTATTTTATCACTTCCGGTAGGTATTTTCGGAGCATTCTTATGCCTGAAACTTTTAGGATTGGAAAATAACATTTACGCACAGGTTGCCATGGTAATGCTTATCGGGCTTTTAGGTAAAAATGCCGTATTGATTGTGGAATTTGCTGTTCAGAAGAAAGCAGAAGAAGGTATCCCTGTTAGACAGGCAGCCATTGAAGGAGCGGCAATCCGTTTCCGACCGATTTTGATGACTTCTTTCGCATTCATCGCCGGGTTGATTCCTTTAGTTGTAGCTACAGGACCGGGAGCCGTAGGAAACAGAACTATCGGAACAGCTGCAGCAGGGGGAATGCTGATAGGAACAATCTTCGGATTGATGGTTATTCCGGGACTATATTACATCTTCGGAACCATTGCTGATAAATCTAAATTGGCAAAATATGAAGAAGAAAATCCTTTAACAGAACAAACTGAACCTTATGAACACGATGGAAAATTCGAAGACTAAAAATATAATCGTAGCCATTGCCTTATCACTTGTTCTCGCAAGTTGTAAGGCACCAATGGCGACCGTCATAAAAGACGAGGTAAAAGAAAATATACCTCAAAATTTCAATCAGGAAGAACAACAAGACGCTAACAATAATAGCGGAACAACTCCCTGGAGACAGTTTTTTACTGATCCTAATCTGGTAAGCCTGATTGAAACAGCTTTAAAGAATAATCAGGAACTTTTAATCACTCTTCAGGAGATTGAAATTGCCAAAAGTGGTGTCTTAGCTAAAAAAGGAAGACTGACACCTACCGTTTCTGCAGGAGTTGGAGCAGGTCTTAGAAAAGCAGGCCGTTATACCAGTGAAGGTGCCGGTGATGCCACTACAGATATAGAACCAGGAAAAGCAATGCCTGATCCACTTGGAAATTTTGAAGCAGGGTTAAATGCCAGCTGGGAAATTGATATCTGGAAAAAGCTCAGAACCGAAAAGGAATCGGCAGTCGCTCATTACTTATCAACGGTGGAAGGGAAAAACTTTGTACTGTCTAACCTGATTGAAGAAGTTGCAGATAATTATTATGAATTACTGGCACTTGATAATCAACTAGATATTATACAGCAATATATTAAGCTTCAGCAAAAAGCACTGGAAATTTCCAAAATTCAGAAAGAAGCGGCTGCTGCCACAGAATTAGCTGTAAAGAAGTTTGAAGCAGAACTGGCAAAATCTAAAGCATCAGAATACACGATCCGTCAGCAGATTACTGAGAAGGAAAACGAAATCAATGCTTTGTTGGGAAGATATCCGCAGCCAATTGTCAGAACAAAGGAAAACTTTATGTCAACAATTCCGCAAACGGTATATACAGGAATTCCTTCACAATTGCTGGCTAACCGTCCCGATATCAAGCAGGCAGAACTGGAGTTAAAATCCTCAAAGCTTGATGTGGAAGCGGCAAGAAAAGAGTTTTATCCTTCTCTTGAAATATCTGCAACATTGGGACTGGAAGCTTTTAAACCTTCCTATCTGGTAAAAATGCCTGAATCTATCGCTTATAATTTAGCAGGAGAGTTGGCAGGACCACTGATTAATAAAAGTGCTATAAAAGCTAATTTCCAAACGGCAGATGCCAAGCAGATCCAGGCTTTGTACGAGTATGATAAAACCATTTTAAATGCCTATCTGGATGTTGCGAATCTGATGTCTAAAGTTAAAAACATAGATCAGTATTATCAATTGAAATCTCAGGAAACAAAAGCTCTGGATCAGTCAATTGATATTGCCAATCAGTTGTTCCGAAACTCCAGAGCCGATTATCTTGAAGTTCTTTTGAACCAGAGAGATGCCCTGGATGCTAAACTGGAACTGATAGAAGCAAAGCAGAAACAGCTAAGTACAGTAGTCGATATCTATAAGAGTTTAGGCGGCGGCTGGAAATAAAGAAATATCATAATTCAATCAATAAACAGTTAATGTTTTGAGGGTTGGCTCTTCGGAGCTGGCCCTTTTTTTATGGTGTCATGTTTTGACGCTTTGTAGGATTAGCTTTGCTAAGAATAATATACCATATTATAAATAAATGCCTGAGAAATTTTGTGATAAATGTGGAGATCTTTTATAAAAAGTGTTCAAATATTTTTAAGGTAAAACCATTTATCTGTTGATTATTTACCTGTATTGTCCTTGTCATTCTTGATTTTTCAATCATATTTTATAATACGACGAGTTTTGACGTTGTCCAGAAATACTTTTGTGATGTAATAAAAATACAAACATCATGATCACATTTTTTCAAACACTCGATTGCTTCGTTAAGAAGAAAAAAACATTATTTACAAAGATCCATAAACTAATTTTTAACCATTTTTTTAAATCACGTTCATGATCTAAAGTGATTCTCTTCACTACATGAATACCAGTGTATTTAAAATAACCAAAAACAATCAAAAAATATGAAACAACACACAAACACTCAATTTTTAACCCTACCATGTACCTGCCTTTCTTGCAGAGATTACATGTAAATTTTGATAATAACACAATGAAGTTATTACAAAAACACGCTTCAATGAATTTCAGAACTAGGAATTTATTGAATAAACACAATTTTTTAAATTTAAAAGTCTAGAACAAATGTCAGAAAATACAAAGAAACCATATTCTTATTTTTTTACAGACTTATCATTATTTAATCAAAATTCCAGCGATAAAGCTTTTGGGCCGCAAGACGCCAATAAGTTTCAAATTACAACAAAATTTGGAGGAGCTTTGCCGGCATATGCTGTTACCGATGGTCTTTTGTTTTTTGCTAAATGTGGAGATAGTGACCCAAATAAGATTAATATTTTACTAAAGCCAACCAAGGATGTAGGTTTAGGCTTTAAAATCAAATACTTTGTTTACAGAGGAATTGATAAAAGAGACTTCTTTACTAAAGTAGGAGGAGTAGATATTGTAAACCCTTCCAGCCCATTACCGTTTGTTAGCAAAGCATGGGACTCTTATGTAGAGTTTTATGGATCTTCAGATGACTTTAAAGCAAGTAAGCTAGGGCTCGATGTTTCGGGGGTTCCTACACAAGATATTCTAAAGATGTTTTACTCTAAAGATAGTTATAACTTATTATACATTGATGGAGGAAAGCAGATCGGGAAATTTTTAACAGGTGCAGGCGGCTTCGAAATTGTTTTGGATGAAGGAGATTTTATCCAGGCAACTCCAGATGCTGGACTTATTTTTGATAAGGAGTTTGCTGAAGCAGAAGAATGTATTTTAAAAGTAAATGGAGCTAATTCGAATTATATCTTTGGTGGGAATGCAACGGGGATAAATGCTAAAGTTTTTAAGGAAAATATTTACAAATTTATTGACCCTGCTGCTTTTTATGGAATACATTCTAAAGATATTTATTATGATGATAGCTCTTCTGTTGAAACTGGGATTAGAACGAGTACAGGAAATAAATTCAGCCTTAGTACCGAGATATATTCAAATATAATCAGCAAATTTACAAATAAGGATAAAATATATTTTTATATAAAAAATAGCCTTAATAGAAATATTCAGTTTTATAATGGTAATAATGAAATTAGAATAAATGCGGTAGCAGAAAGTTTAACAACTCCTACTTCAGAAAATAAATCAAAAGGATGGCCGATTATAATCTATGAAGATAAAATGAGTATTACTTTGCAAATAAGATACGGTCTCAAAAGTAATATCTATAGCAATCTTACATTTAAGTCGGATACTCCTAGAATTAATACTAATATTATATCTGATTCGATATCGGTTTATAATATGGTTTTACCCAAAAAAGATACAACTACTAACAAAATCTTCACAAGTCTGATTTATATAACTCAGGATAGTAATGATTATGATCTGGACCGTGTTTTTGGACCTGCAACATTAGATACAATATTTGAAGAAGCCGATTTTAGTGGTGGTAAATATAAATTTGGATGGGTAAACCATCTTAGAAACTTACTGGTAAGAAAAGGCAGCGAGCTAGCAGTATATAATACAAAAGTTATTTTAGATTCTACAAGCGGTATAGCTGCTGATAAGAAATTAAGGACTTTTCTTGTGGCTCCTGTTGATTCTTCTATTCAAAGCAACGCTTCATTTACTGAGAAAATAGATACGAAATATATGACCTCAGGATATCTAAAGGAGGCTGTCGGAAGTTCTTCAGATTTTTGTAAAAAAGTATTGGGACAGGAGAATGGAGAAATATGGAGAGGAGAAATAAAAGACGGAACCGCTGCGTCTATTGACTCGCTGGTTTTTAGAAAGGAGGAAAATATAGATAATCACCCTGTATTTATGTTAGGATTAACAGATCAGGATTTTGCCACCTTAAAAGTTTCTTTACCAGCGGATGCTACTAATGTTTTTATAAAACTAGGACCAAATGTGGCAGGAGCTAATGAAAGCTTACAGTTTGCTAAATATAATGCTGTGTTATCATATGATGATTCGTCAGGAATCAGAACAGATAATTCTGGAACTGTAGTATTTTACTCCGTTGATAATCATACTTTTTTTACTAAGCTGTATTCGACTAATTTTCCAAATGAATTTTGCAGTGAATTTGCTGATGTGACAGTAGATTTCAGGCCACAAAACAGATGGATGCAATACTTTAATTATCCCTTGCAGTCTACTAAAACAGTATTAGGGCTACCTTCCGTATTCTATGGTTTAGATTGGCTGAGAAAAGGAGATAGCGAAAGAAGAGGAAAACCAGGAGATACGGTGGATCCTGCAACTAATAATTTACGTTATAGAGTAGCAGAAGAATTTAAAGTGGATGCTTCTCCATCTCCCATATACAATCAGGTAGTTAATAATTTCTTTGAGACTGTTTCTTATAATGCTTCGGGAGAGGGACCTTATACCGCTGTTCCGCAGAAAGATTTATACGTGAATGTAAAAGGAATGTATAGGGTGATTCCGGTAAAATGGAAACTGAAAGAAGGACCATTATTTTCTGGCTTTAATACCACTCAAACAGAACCTGGTAATAATTATGATAAAGATTATGCACCAAGCTGGTTGAACATACCCAGACAAGGAAGTACTAATCCAAGTATAGCACTTAGACTCAAGGTAAGATTAAAGAGTTCTCGTCCAAAAACAGATTTAAAATTATGCTTTGATCAAAAACTTTTTAAAATTAAAACCTTAGGAAGTTTAACAGGAACAGCGCTTGCTGCAAATACTTCTAAAGAGAAACTAAGTTCGGTAAATGTGGGGCGGGGAACATCTATGGATGACGAAATAGGAGTGGTGAAATTTAAACCTAATGATTTACCTACAGGAACTACAGCATCTCCTTCTAATATGACCTGGATGGATCTCGAATTAGAAAACATAGCTCCCATAACACAGTTGAGCATCATAAGTGTTTGGTCCAATGATAAACTAGCTGGAAAAATGTATGTGGTGCCTAATCAAAACCTGACTAAAAAGAAAGTACTTATTATAAAAGTAAAAGATGTTAGTGAAACTGTTAAAGGGACTTATGATAATAATGAAATAGAGATTATGAAAAAGTTTGCCTTACAATCCAATATTCTGCTTGATGCAACTATTCATACTGATGAATTGAAATTCTATAATAATTCTACATTCAATAAGTTCAAAGATTCAACTGGAGCCATGATTGATTATAATAATAAACAAGATAATCAAACATTTTCTGAATTCTTAAAGAGCCAAGTTCCTGCTGGATATGAAAATGACGTTGTTGCATTTTATTTTAGTCTTAAAGCAATCGAGAATGGAGTATTGGGGCATACATATGTAGATAATGGAATAATTTGTATGTTTAATAATAAGAATAATAATAAATATACATCATCTTATACCACAAGTTATTTTTATGCATTAGCACATGAATATCTGCATAGTCAAGGTGTATCACATTCTTTTTCCGGTTTGGAGCCAGGAACACCTGATGCTTTACTGACGTTTGCGGGAGGAACTACTAATAACGTAATGGATTATAATAATGATGAATCTGATTCTGTAACATTTAAATTTATACAGAATTCATTCTTCTGGCAGTGGGCTATTGCCAATAAATATTCCAAAAAGAATACATAAAAAAATGTAATATAAAAAAACATACGCAATACTATTATTAAGAAGTAAATAAACATAGTCAGTACTTTCATTATAGAGTAAAAATGGAAAGGAAAACTATTATGCACTTAGATCAAAAAGTATATTTCTCCGGTATTATTAAAAATAATACTATTTATAGTAAGCGGATAAAGGATTTTATATTACAAACAATAACATTGATTTAAAAACAGAATATTTCATCCATTATAAGAACAAGATAATACTACAGGAAATCCCTAATGATATTTATAATAAAACATATTATAAATCTTAACTTCTGAAAGTTGTTATTTTGGAAAAGAGCAGTATTCTTTTTTATATCAATATGAAAAATTCAATCAAAATACCTTCAATTCTTTAATAGATTTAACTGATAAAAAGTTATATCTCAAAATGAAAACATCAAAATTTTCAATTTTAAAAAGATTTCACTCTATCAGATAAAGTTTTTTTAGAAAGACCTTCATAAACCTTTCAGTAATAATCTTTTGAATTATTTAAAACTAATTTCTCTATAAAGATTATAGAAATATGGACGGGATATAAGCTCTCTATAAAATCATCATGGACATTGCAATATCCAATTGGAAGATAGAAATAAATCCCCAAAATGAAAAAAAGAACTTTTAGATGTTGACTTATCAAGGATATGATTAGGGTATTTTAAATAATCATTTTATGATTATTTAATCATAAAATCAACACATCAAATTTTTAAGATATTATGCCAAATACACAATTATTACCATATTATCCTAAGCTATCCAACTTAATTACTCTAAACAACATACCATCTTCTCTAGGATTTGTAAAGAATATTTCCCAGCAAGTTTTTAGTCGAGTTTACTATAAGGACTTTCAGGCCAGTGTAAGCTCCTCAGGAGATAGTGCGTTCTATAGTTTAAGCGTTGTAGCTAAAGAAAAGATAAATTTTGACCTCGTTTATGGTCTTAAATTTGTCCTTAATAGAGATGCTCAAAATGGGCAAATCTCTTCTTTCCCAATAACAGTTCAATATAACTGGCCAATTATTGGATATATTTCTAAATTCAACATAGATAATTTTTCATTCTCTGTTGAAGAAATTTTTAACGTAGCTTTAGCTACTTTAAACCTTAGTCAGACTACCATAATTAATGAGTTTATTAACGTATTCGTTACTACAACAGGAGATCCAATTAATAAGTTTGTAGATGATATAAATGCTGAATTGGGGTATTCATTTCCATCACCAATTCCATATCCGAGTTCTGGAAATAGAATTGGAGAACTAATTGATTCCATTAGTTCGGCATACGGACGAGGTGCGGTTTTAGCAGCTTTTGCAACATATATTGCAAGTAATCTAAATCCCTCCAACCCAAAGGAAAAACTAAAATTATTTTTCCAAAATATTTTACCTCAGGATATTGATGAATATATTAAAAGTATTATTACTCCTAATGCCAAGATAACCTTAGAAACCTCCGCATCCATCGAGTTTCCTAGAAATATTCTGAAACCTTGGATTACTAATTCAAGCGGGGAGTTAATGCCAGATCCAAACCCAGACGCTAAAACGTATTTCGATTTTGCTAAAGCAGTGCTGTACGCAGATACGGTTTCAGGGATTGGATATGATTTGGATATTGCAGGATCCTTAGGACCAAGCAACTATTCAGAAATTGGAAATACAGGATTACTGGTTCAGCTCGACAGATTGAAGCTGGATCTAAGTAAGACAAAAAACATCCCTGAAGCAGATGCTTACGGATATTCTCCAGATTTTACTGGAGTGTATGCCAGAGCAATCTCCGTAACATTACCACCAAAATGGTTTAAGGATGAAACAAACCCGCCAAGTGGTGCAAGTACAACACTGAGATTAGGAGGTTATGACATGCTGGTAGGAACCGGAGGCGTTTCCGGAACCATTATGCTGGAATCTGTACCTGTAGCGAATCAGGGAAGCGGTTTTGAGTATTATAATGATAAATTTGCCTTCAATTACCCGGTGTCATTATATAAAAAGAATCCAACTACAGGAGAAATAGGACTCGTAACTGCTAATAATTATGCAGAATTGAAGACCATTTTACAAGGTTTAAAAGCAGCTTCAGATGCTCCATTTGCATTCCAGTTTCCGCTTTCTCTAACTCCAGTTGGGCAGACAGATTCTATTGTTTTTGACAAAGCGGCCAACTACCAGAACTATTTATCTACAGTGAATGGCAATAATGCCATGATGTGGAAAAAACTTGGAGGTGATAACGGTTTCAAAGTAGGCTTCAAGTCTTTTGATGTTACCTTGAACAAAAATTCAGTTGTTTCGTCCAATATAAAAGGAGGGTTGATTATCCCTAAATTCACCTATCCAACAGATATGCCTGTTGTTGGCGGACAACCCGTTCAGCTTGACGTTGCAGGTCATCTCGAAGCCAATGGAGATTTCCGTCTAACCGCTGCTGCAGCTCCGCCTTTCCCTATTCAATTAGGAAATATTATGAAGTTGCATCTAAGTTCTGTTGAACTTGGGAAAGAAGACAATAAATTCTACATTGGTGCTGCTGCGGATATTGAATTCCTGGGTACTTTCGGTGAACTGTTGAAAGGACAGAAACTAAGCATCTCTGCATTAAGAATCTATAGCGACGGCCATATCGATTTCCGTGTCAACGGAGGAAACATGGTTCTTCCGAAACCCATTAAAATTCCACTTGGGCCAACTGAGATTTCAGTTACAGCAATCCACTTCGGTTCTCATGAAAGAGAAAGAAAAGGAGTAATGCGTAAGTACAATTACTTCGGTTTCGACGGTGGAGTAAGTATAGGAGTGGCAGGAATTGATGCCCGTGGAGACGGAATTAAATATTATTACTCTGTTGATGATAATGAGAATGATCCTAAAAAAGATCCGGATTCATATCTTCATATCCAGACTATCCACATAGATATGGTGATTCCAGCCAATTCAAGCGATCCGAATGTATCCATTAAAGGATGGTTATCCATTCCGGAACCAGGAGCATTCCAAGAATATAAAGGAGGAGTAAGCCTTAAAGTTAAAAACCCAAGAATTGCAGGAGGTGTGAATATGCGTTTAGCTCCGAAGTACCCTGCATTCCTTATTGATGCCAATATTGAACTTCCGAATCCAATTGCTTTAGGACCGGTATCTATTTATGGATTCCGAGGACTATTAGGATATCGCTACGTTGCCGAGAAAGAGGCGATTAATATGACCTCTCAAAATACTTGGTACGAATATTATACCGCTCCGGACAGAGGGGTAGGAGTAGATAAGTTTAGCGGTCCGGATAAAACGGAGAAGTACAATTTCCCATTCTCTTTAGGAGTAGGAGCATTGCTTGGAGATACAATGGCTAACGGAAATATTATTTCTGCCAATGCCATGTTGCTATTATCTCTTCCATCTATGGTGATGGTTGATGCTAGAATGAAACTTCTGGCAAAAAGAGTGAATTTCCAGGATGATCCACCATTCTTCGCGTTCTTTATTTTTGGAGACAGCTCATTAGAATTTGGATTTGGTGCAGACTATAAATTCCCTGAAAGTTCAGGAGATATTATCAAACTCTATGCAGAGATCCAAGCAGGTTTCTTCTTTAATAATCCATCAGCGTGGTATATTAATTTCGGAACTCAGCAAAAACCAATTCAGGCCAAACTATTAAAAGACCTCTTTACGCTGAAAGCATTCCTGATGATTTCCGGAAAAGGAATTCAGGCCGGAGCAAGAGGAGAATTCAGATTTGACCGAAAATTCGGACCAGTGAGTATTTTTGTGCTTGCATACCTTGAATTAGGTGGAAAAATCAGTTTCCAGAAGCCTCAAATGGGAGCCTACTTTGAAGCTGGATTAGTGATTGATATTAACGTGAAGATCTTCCGTATTTATGCTGCGGTATCCATCCTTCTTGCAGTAGAATCTCCGAAGCCGTTCCTTATCTATGGAGCATTTACAGTAGCATTTAAGTTGAAAATCTTATTCTTTAAGATCAGCTTCTCTGCAAAACTGGAACTGAAGTGGGAATTTAATAAGGAAGTAGACCGAAAACCTGTCAATCCATTTACAGAAATTCCAGGCCAGGAAGACAGCCTTGTAAAAGGAGTCAGTATGTTGACCAATGAAACATTTGATCTTCAGAAAGCCGAAACATCTGGATATCCAACGATAGATTCCATCCATAAGGTTGTTCCTCTGGATACCTATATTGATATCAAAACAACCAAAGGATTGCTGCCTGGATCAGGAGTGAGTTCTGTAATCGGTGGTTATACAAGTGGTGCTGCCAATTCTACAGATATGATTCCGCCAGATAAAGTAATGAAAGGTCTGGAGTTGAGACAGGTAAAACACCAGTACTCATTAGAGTCCATTGAAATTATGGCTAATGATGGAGTATCAGGTTGGAAAAAATATGATCCATACAAAGCTATGGAACCTGGAAACCAATCCTTAAACAATCTGAAAGTAGGGCAGTGGCAGAAAAAAGATAATCAGTACAATGCGATCAGATTATTAGGAATGACGCCATTCTCTTATACAGAACAAGGAAATCCGGGATGGTTTATTCCTGAGCAGTATGGAGTATTGCCATCAACATTATTCTGTGAAGAACAAAAAATCAAGAATTCTGTTTCAGACTTCCTGGATAAACCATTGAATACGCAGTATTATGCTTCGTCTTCTAACTTCTTCCAGAGTAAAGGAGCTTCCTATCAGGTAGAAGGAGATGTACAATATACTGTAGATGCTAATGGAAATCCTGTAATGCAAGGAGATTATGCGATGGTTTCAGATGAAATTAATGCTCATGGTTTTGCCAAATCTTTACTATTTAAAAACCATTCTCCGCTTACAATCATGCTACCTGACCCGGCAGCCGATATTAAGCTGAAATTAAGTACATACAGTACAGGAGTTACAGTACGTTATTTTAGTCCGCTCATTGACCTTACCAATACGCAGACATTTGTACAATATGACGTACAGGACGAGCATTATTCTAAACAGGATCTTGAAAGCACAATTTCTCCTACCCATATACCAAAAGGAGGAATTACGAAGATTGTCATTATTCCTGATACGATAGACAGCGCAGAAGCGAATATTATCCAGCAGCAAATGGCAGATCTTATGGATCAGGGCTATCAGGAAGCTTTACAACATGGAGGATCGGTAGGAACCGTAACACCAAGTAATCCTGAGTTATATGCTGCACTGGAAAAACAGCTGGCAAGATTACAATCTGTAGGTTGTGAAGGAAGAGTGAAAGAAAAATATGAAGTTGTTTGTAAGCTTTATCCACAAATGGTTAGCTTATATAATAATCACTTCTTCCCATTATTTGATTTAAGAGGAGGTTTTGGAACGATAGACCTAGGTTTTGTCCGAAGAAATCTGGAGCTGGGTATTTATCAGTCAATATTGCAGACATTAAGAGAAACTTGGATTCCGAATCTTGTGTACGAACTGAATGTTGAACAATATGGAGCTTTGTTAGAAGATCTTATTGCTAGTAGTGGTGCCAATAATCCTAATCAGCAGGAAGTTATTGCCCGTTTCGAGCTTTTGAAAAACAAACTGAAGCAGATTAATGATCTGTTGCTACAAATGAACATGTGTGAAGATCCTGTATTATGTGATCTGAGTGCATATCTTGCTTTACAGGACTTTGGATCATTTAACGACAAACCACCTCGTAGTGAAACTCCTTTATTCAATGCGTATAATGAGTTTATCAATAATAATCCGTCTTATGAATATCTAAATGAAATTTTAGACAGACAGATCAATACAATTTCAGCCATTATATTTAAGGGATGGTCTGGGTATGTTAAGTACAGAGAAGAATTCAATAATGCTTGTAAAGATATTATTTCGATTATAAAGAACTTAGGAAACTGTTCAAGCCAGAAAAAATGCTTTACACTATTCCATGAAGTAGAGTGGCTATCAGTAGAAGATCATTATTATAATGTGAGTATTCCTAACCAGGCAGCTGTTTATGCAGAAACAATGGCTACTGTGAACGCTATAACAAGATCCATTCAGCCTATCTGGAGACCGGATACCGCTTACTATGTGAAATTTACATTAAAGGATACTGTAGACAATGGTCAGGCCCCTTCAGGAACCAATAGCTATGCTTATAAATTCCGTACAGCAGGACCTTTAGGATTCTTCCACCTGGATAAAGATTCCACTTATGGAGAAATTGCCATTAAAGACTCTACGAATGTCATAGAAGATACGATCGGAAGAATCCGCGATAAAGACGGAAACCTTCTTCCTGTAGTACCTGGTCAGGAAATGACTCCGCATCCGGACTTATATCCCCATACTTCATTGAGAGCATACATCGATTATCAGCGTTCGTATCCAAATGCAGATGGAAACATTGTGAATGCCAAACCGCTATTCTACAATGATAAAACAACGGAAATATCCATGTACTTTACATCGAGCTATGTTTCCAAACTAATGGACGGATGGGATGAGTATAACGGAATGAAAAAACTGGGAGGCTCTATGAAGATTCTTATCAAGGATCCTGTAGAAGATGTGACTATTATCAATCCGCCAAGATTGTTCTCTGATGAGACAACCGTAGTTACAGGCCCTGTACAGATGGCTCAGACAATTGAAGAATGGGCAACAGATCCAAATCCGGCAATTCCACCAGTGATGCAGCAGTATTTCAATATGTTGAATAATGGGCAGAACTGTACAGGTATTGTGAACCTTGAAAAACCAAAATCCGTTTACCGTACCATTAAGTTTAAAGGCCTAAAACCTCAAAAACTTTACACGGCTCAGGTAATGAACTTCTATTGGGGGAAAAATAACAATGTTGATGTTACCAATATGACACAGCAAATAAAGACCGATTATGCAAAAGAAGTCCATAAGTTCGTCTTCCAGACTTCGCGTTATGCAGATTTTGCAGAACAGGTGAATAGCTGTTTCATCAATTATAATGATGAAAATGGTGCTGCTCAAACCAAACAGGCAGTGTACAGTATTCAAAAAGCCTTGACGCCGGAGATTATTCAGGCAGCATGGAAGGTGATCTCTACAGATCCTAAAAAAGAGAGTGATAATGCTTTAAGTAAGGCTATTGCTATGCAATATCAACATCCTTTTGACAGAGTTGTTCATGGGTTATTCGGAATTATTCCACAGGAAGATGCGCCTACTACAGAATTCAATAAAATTATTGATACCACAACAGGAAATGTCGTTGCAATCCTTCTGAGAAACCCGGAACCATTCAACCATCCAAGAATTCCTATTGAAGCTGTTAGCAGAAATACAGTTATCGGCCAGGATGGAATGATTGAAGTTCTTAAAGATAGAGGAATCTTAAAACCATCACCGAATTTGGATTATTCAGTGATGTATTCAAAAGATTATTCGCAGGCCCTTATTATGAATAAAGATCTCATGATTGGAGAAGCGAATATGAAGTTCCAGTTTACCTACGTAACATGGAATGGTGCTGACTATAAAATGTCAGATAGAGTTAGAGTAGAAAATATCAAAATAAACTAATAGAAATGTCTTTTAATATAAATAATAATGCGAAAGCATCTTCAGGAATTATTCCTGTGACTAATCCTCTATTACAATCCAACTGCCTGTATCTACAGGCGGCTGGATCTAAAGGAAAAGAAAGTACTTCAGGTATTCATTTGAGATGGACTTTAAAAGGACCTCTTGCAGAACATTTACCAAAAGGAAAAAACTATGATGGCCAGCCCAAAGGGTTTAATAAAGAGAATGACTTTATCTCCATCTACAGAACCCGATATGAACCTATCGTTCGAAGCCTTTATCTTATAGATCCGCCTACTACTGTTGTAGATTCAGAAGGATTATGGTTGTATGGAAATGGGGAACAGGGAATGTTCCGTGTATATTTCAGAAATAAAAATAAATATAATGAAATAGTAAAGCAGATTGGCAGTTCTGCGGATCCTAAGCAGTTTTTCGAAATGTATGGCAATAACCTTATTGAGGTAGAATCCAGCCAAAAACTGTTTTTTGCAGCAAAGCTTTTGGTAAAAGGGACCGGATCTGCAAAAACAGAAGTTCTTTCAGTAGAAACCAATCAGGCAGGACTTCCTAAAAATGTTACTTTCAGAAAGCAGCTCTCAAATTTTTCACAGAAAATCTTTGCTGAAAACGGAAGAAGTATTCGTTTTATTCCTAACGGATTGATGGTTAGTCAAATCGAGTTTGAATTCTATGAAGATGTTGCTTACAAAAGAAACTGGGAGTTTATCGGAGATTTTGGTCTTTCCACAGATGATGATGAAGTACTGTATCGCAGATTGGAGCCTAGACCGGATAAGCCGGTGAATGCAAGATGGGCAAGATATAATGATGATGAGTTTGTAAACATCAAAAACTACATGAGAAAATGGGGTGATATGCCGAAGGATGAAAATACAATCAGGCATTCCGTTAAGTCTTATTTAGGATTAAGTAGTGATCCATCGAACCCGCTGGCCATTGAGAATTATTATCTTAATGATGATACCAACGATTCCAATCCATTGGAGTTCTCACACTTCAACAACCTTCAGATGGCTGCTATTGATTATCATGTAGCAAGAATGCTTGGGTTGGGACATTTGGATTTGACCGATGAGGTTGATGATGGCAGCCAATATATGTATGCTGCTCATTATGTTACTTTGGTGGATCTAAAAGATCAAAAGCCCGGAAGCAAGATTGATCACCTTTCTATATCTCTGCCAACTTCCTTAGAAGATGAGCGTCTATCTCTTCCGGTAAAATTGAAAAAAATTGTTCCTGGAATGGTTTCAGCAGATCCAACGGCACAAACTACCATGAGTGGCCTTACCGATGCTGAGGGATATACCCATGATGGTACAGGAAGATATTTAAGCTTAATGACTGAGGAAATAACGCCGGATGAACCTGCCAATAGCCCATTCTATTACACAAGCCAGGAATTTGATATGTCTAAATTTACATATCCGGTTTCTGTAGGTATCGAATATAGAAGTAAAGAAGATAGCCAATGGACCTTACCGGAATTACCTAACGATCCTGGTTTTCAAAATATACATACAGACGGTAGTGAATCTCACAACGAAACCGTAGCCATTGCAATTCCTGATTACGGAAACCCTGCATTTGTACATAAAGAAACAAGATCGGGAATTCATATATATGGTTCTTATGGAGTCAACTGGTTCTCAAGAGCAACCTCTGCACCTATTACCCTGCAAATTGAATCAACCATCAAGCCGGCCAATACGCTGTTGCCACCATCAAGTGTCAGTGCGTTTTTAGTTCAGAAAGAAAAACCATTGTTGCTGACGTCCGACAAAGAACAGCAAATGTATGAGAATAATACTAATGCAGATAAAACGTTGGTAAGACTTACCATGGAGTATGATGCTTCTCAGGATATGATTTCTTATCAAAAGGCAATCAATGGACAAGAATTGTCTACTTTTAAACCTTTACCGGATAATGAAGAATTATTTGCCGATAAAATAGAAGTATTTTACCGCCCTGAAACCATAAAACAGGTCTTTGGAATGGTTGATACCGTCACAGATTTACCTGGAAATCCGTTGGTTTCTGTAATTACCACCAAAGCCCTTCCACTAAGCAGTAACGGAGCGAGTCAGAATATGACGCCAACAATTTTACCGGCATCTTTCCCTAATTACATCGGAGGAGTCTTTACAGTAGGAGCAGATGACTATATTATCCATAATATTGTTCAGGGATCCAATCCAAACTTTCCAATTTTCCATGTAATGAAAATGCAGATTGGAAATGCTTTTGGGCAAAATGCTCCGATTCCTTTTGATCCTGCGAATTTTTCAGTACCGGCTGTGAATGGATCCTTCATGGTAAGTGAAAATTTACAAAACCCGGTTTCCTGGGGATCTGTAAATCCACATTCGTTTAAAGTTCAGATTGGGAATAACTGGCCAATTCGTACGGAAGAAATAACTATAGAATCAGGACAGGCTCCGGATATTACCTACAATACCTATTTTAGAAAATACAGAGGGATTAATAAGACTGCTACCATTGAGAGAGTCAATGAGGCTGGAGTTCCTTTCGCTGGTTTGTATGAAATTAATTTCCCAGGGTATACGTTGGGCAACCACCCTCAATTTACGGATGTTCCTGGAAAAGACAGTGTACAATGGTATAGAGGAAGCGTGCGTGTATCGGTTGTAGGACAGGCTGGAGCAGAGAAAAGAATCCTAAAAGTAATCCGTATTGATAATATCGGGACGGGTAACTTAAGAGTATATGCTTTGGATGAATCCCACAGTGCTACCAATCCTCTTCAACCTGACGTTCCGAGAACAGAAGAAGTGAATTTCTATCCTGGGTACAGAGTGTATCTTTTCCAGAATGTACCTTCTCGTCTGACAGATGCTTATGTTGTTCCACAAGACCCTGATGTTTTGGAGAAATACAGTATTTTCGGAACAAGAAGTATCAGCAATATTTATGCAGGATATAGCTCAAGAATCTCTATTCCTACGATGATGTTCGGCCGAAGAATTGAAGCTCCTGCCACTCCGCAGCAGCCATCAGGTTCAAAGTATGCAACCAGACCTGATTCTTTTGGACGTTCTTCGTATGCATTTACCACACAGTTTAATCATCGACCATTCAGTGTGATGTATTTGCGTAGTAATGATGATATTTTATTAAGTTCACTGTATAACTACACCAAAAATAACGAACAGCCTACTGCTACTTCAATAGAATCTATCAGAGAAGCCAATAGTGATGAGTTTTTTAATACAAGGTTATTAGAGTTAGCCAATGCAAAATATAACCAGTCTACAAAACTTTTTACAGTACATAACGGATTTGGACTTCCGCTTCCGGATAATAAAGATTTGTTTAAGAATATCAATCTCTTTATTCAGGATCATAATACGCATTTTCAGGAGAACATCAGTCCTGTAATTCCGTCTCAGATGACTCACCTTGAGCATCAGATTATTCCTCCACATCCGAATGGAAAATATAGTAAGGTGACATTCTATGATTTTATCAGACAAACCATTCAGAATTCATTTGTACCATTAACGGAAATTCCTATCCTTTACCAACATATTAAAGGAGGAGATTATCAGCCGATTCCAAAAGCCCAAGTGATCAGAGGAAAAGATGGAGCTTATCTGAATCCAGTGTCTCCAGAGTTTGATATGTCTCCAATGATGAAAGTAGTAGGAAATAATAAAACAACGTTTGTAGATTTTACACTGGATGGAGCTTCTACAAGTGTTTATTTCTATGCTGTAAAGGAAATCAATGCACAGCTTGTGCAGGGAGAGATGAGTACTGCTGTAGGCCCGGTTGCGATGGTGAATTCGTTCCCGTTAAAAACTCCGGAAATTAAAAGTGTAATCCCTGTACTACAGGATGAGGAATTAGGTATTGTTCCGAAAATGCAGGTAACAATTAATTCTTACAAGAAAATTTATAATGTTAAGAAAGCAAAATTATACCGTGCATTAAATATGCAGGACGCTGTTTCTGTAAGAACCATGAAGCTGGTTAAAGAAATGAATCTTGAAACCGAAGGTGTTTTGAATGATAAGACGTGGACCTTGGAAGATGATTTTGCCGATTTTATTCAGGTACCGTTCAGCGATCCTTTATACTATCGTGTTACCGTGGAAGCTGAAGTAGAATATGCAGAAGCCAATTATTCAGGGAATACACAACCGGATGTTATCGTAACAGAATATGCACCGTCTGAAGCGTCCAAAGTAATGATTACAACAATCACGGAAAATGTGTTGCCAAAATCACCGACAATGATGTTTGTAGGAAGCTATGGAAGATTAGGTTGGACAAACGTAACGTTCTCTTGGGCGAAACCAGCCTATAAAGCAAAATACCATGTTTATAAAATGTCACAACAAGGAAACTGGACAAAAATTAAAACATTGGAAAATGTGAGTGCATCACCTAAGGTATCAGTTAAATTAGCATTGAAGGATACCGATTGGGGATCAGGAACTCTTCTCTTTAAAGATGGTACAGGAAATCCAATGTCTCACCATTTTAAAGTGGTTACCGAGAATACTGCCGGAATGTTTAGTACGGATGAGAAAATTCTTACAGTCAATGGAATTCTTACGGTGGGTCCGATTTAAAAAATATCAGTTAAGAATCATTTTAAAAGCGACATTTACGTAATAAATATGATAACAAGGAGTACCAATTGGTGCTCCTTGTTTATTTTTAATAGAATAAGAATGATAAAGCTATTCTGAGATGTTATAAAAAAATAATGGATTACGTTTTGTTACGACAGATTCTGTCGTTGTGCAGTGATATTTTTGCGTAAAGAAATAATATTAAAAAGTCATTAGGGGGCTGAAAAATAAAAGATTATATTAAGTCCCATTAGTATGATTTTTATGGAATAAAAGGATTAAATTTGCAGTGCAAAAAAGCTAATTATTAACTCAAATATAAACATGGGAATGAAAAAACTTTATCTCAGTGCATTGACCTTATGCACGGTCTTAGGTATATCTGCTCAGGAGGTTGTATGGCAGAAAGATATCAAATCCTCAACGCAGGATTTTCTAAGCCAGGTGACCACTACCATTGATCAGCAGTACCTTATTACAGGAAGCTCTATTCAAAGCGATAAGCAGCAAGCTTCAGGCAGTAAGCAAAACAATGGATACGATTTCCATCTCATTAAACTGAATCAACAGGGGCAGGAAGTCTGGGAAAAATACTTCTCAGGAAACAATCATGATTATCTGTCGGCAACTGTTACCACTCAGGAGGGAGGATTTCTTTTGGCAGGAACGTCTTATTCCGGAAAAGGGTTGGATAAAAAGGATGATTCTAAAGGAGGTTCAGATATCTGGCTGATCAGAATCAATGAATTTGGAGATGAATTATGGCAGAAAACACTCGGAACTTCTTCTGATGAAGAAGCCCGCTCTGTTATTCAAACGACAGACTTAGGATTTTTTGTAGCCGGAAATGTTCAGAACTCTTCCAAAGGATATGGTTCCAAAGATGTTTGGATCAGTAGAATCGATAAAGACGGAAAAGAACTTTCCCAACTTATTTTAGGCGGAAAAGGGTTAGATGAAGTGGAGAAAATGATTCCCACTAAAGATGGAGGCGCTTTACTGGGAATTTATTCAAGGAGTTCCGAAGTTCGGGTTTCGGGATCCGAACAACGATCAGCAACTTCAACAGCCATTAGCCAGATGCCAAAAGCCAGCAGCAATTTTGGAGAAGGTGACTACTGGATTGTCAAATTAGACAAAAACGGAAAAGTAGAATGGGAAAAGAACTTTGGAGGAAAAGGAGACGATCACATCAGAACCTTAGCTTTATCTTCTAATGGATTTATGATCGGAGGAGAATCCCGATCAGAAAGATCCGGAAACAAAACGGTAGGCATTGAAGAAGGAACTGATCTATGGCTAATTTCTTTAAATGAAAGAGGTGAAGAGCAGTGGCAGAAATCTTACAACTTCAAAAACAGAGATCTTCTGATGAGCATGAGTGTACTTCATTCAGAAGATGATAAATCTTCTAAAGGAATTTTGTTAGGCGGTTATACTCAGGCAGAAGGAAGAATAGAAAAGGACGATGAAACCTTCTGGATGCTTTATTTAGATGAGAATGGTAATGAACAGTGGAGAAAACACATCTCCGGAGAATCCAGAAAGAGAGAGGAAAGGTTGGCTGACTTAAAGTTAAACCGAGATGGCTCCATTATTCTGGCCGGAACCAGTGCTGAAGAGCTTGGAAAGGAAAACTGGAAGATCGTGAAATTGGGAGACAAGCAGGTCGATAAGTTAATCGAAAAACAAGACATTAAGATTTACCCTAACCCAGTCTCCGACTATGCTTATGTAGAAATCGGTTTTGATTTCAAGGAAGCTGAAATTATTCTTTACGACATGGGTGGAAGACAGCTTCAGAATATAAAGACGAAGAATAGAGTAACGAAGATTAATACTCAAGCTTTGGTACAAGGGGCTTATTTAGTGGTTATAAAGACGGACACGAATAAAACAGCGAATACTAAATTGATTAAAAAATAAAACAAATGATAAAAAATAAAGCAATTTTATTATGGGGAATGCTCTTATTTCTCTTTTTCCAAAATACTAGAGCACAGCGGGCAAATGTTAATTTTGGAGAATTTTCTAACCCGGTGCCGTCGGTTTCCTCTCTGGCCTCCTATAATAATCTTCCTCAGTCCAACGCAACAGGAATACCGGAAATTTCGATACCACTTCTACAGCTTCCGTCAAATAGCAAAGATATTCAATTAGGTGTTTCTTTATCGTATAATTTATTAAACATCAAAAGTGATGAGCCTGCATCAGATATTGGAACAGGATGGTCATTGTTTAGTGGGGGAGTTATTTCCAGAAGCATAGTGGGAGAGTTGGATGAAAGAAATTATGATGTCACACTTAATGGATATGAAAGAAATGAATTTGATGATATTTATTACTATAATATACCAGGAGCTTCAGGAAAATTTAGATTTGTAAGGAATACTACTAATAATACTTTTCAATTGATCAATCTTTCAGCCAATAAAGTGAAAATAGAATATACTCGCACATCTAATACGGTAACGCTCATTTTGAACTCTTTCACCATTACTGATGCTAAAGGAAATAAATTTTTCTTTAATGACTATAGTTTAGCTAATTTAAATGGAGAGTTATATGGAGGCTCTAATGAATATCGTTCTGCCTTTTTTATTACAAAGATTATCAATGCTAATAATATTGAAATAGCAAATTTTACATACGAGAAGAAGAGTAAAAATAAATTCTATTTGCCTAGTTTGAAAATCTATGAGTATTGTAAATTAAAATCTATTATATCTCCGGGATTTGGGAGAATTGAATATGACTATATTTTCAATGAATCTTGGAAGATGAATGATCCTTTTCAGGTGCAAAAAATCGTATTGAAGGATCAGTACGGACATGTAATTTCTGGTTATAGTTTCGATTATACTTATTTTCAATATCCAGACGGGCAACTAGCTGGCGGCTCTATGGACTACATATATAAAAGAGCTTTGCAGAATATAAAAAAACTGGATAAGAATAGTACCGTTTTTGAGACAACAGAGCTTACTTATAACTATGCTGAGTCAGATCCACCATTGAAACGTATAATTACTTCGATGGGTATTGTACAATATGATTTTGATGAAGGGAAGATAGCTGCTATTAAATATTATGAATCAAGAACAGGCGCGACACCCATAAAGACTGTCAGATATGACTATTCTAGCTTTGTTGATCCTAATGTATCATCTGGAAAAACATTTTTGACAGAGATGGCTTTAAATTATGATTCTTCATATAAACTTTACAAAAATGTAAAAATTATTGAAGATAACAATGGATATACTAAGTATTACTATAAAACTCCAGATGATTCCCCAGAAGTTTCATATACAGGAGGAGCACCTAATGATAAGTTCTGGCCCCATTATAGTATTTTGAGCGGGGGGCTTTTAGAAAAAAAAGAGGTTTATGATGATCAAAATAAGCTTTTACTTTCAGAACTAAATAATTATGTTTTTGAAGATGCTCCTGGCCCAGTAGACTATAAAATCTTTGATATTACAAATAATGGTTATAAAACTTATTCTAAAAATGTTTGGCCTAAAAAATTTATAACAACTTCTACAGCTTATTTTGAAAACGGGAGAAATGTACAGGAAACATCAGAAACTGACTATAGTTCATTTAATTTTCAACCAGTGCTAACAAAAAAGACTGTAGATGGCAGAACTGAAGAGCAAATAAATACTTATCCGGAATCAGGATATGCTAATCTTTCAGCAGCTCATATCCTGAATACTCCTGTTATTGTAGAAGGGAAAATTGATGGAAAGCTGGTTTCCCGTGTTGAAACAAAGTTTGAGAATGCAGCATCTACTTTTCCAACAGCAATTACAACTTCCAATATTGGTAATACAGCGCAAAAGACAGCTACCATAGATCTCTATGATGAAAAGGGAAATATTCTTCAGTATACAGACGCTAACGGAAATGTTGCAACAACAATATACGGATATAATAAAACTCTACCGATTGCAAAAATAGAGGGAGCTTCTTATGCTCAGGTGTCTTCATTGGTTCAAACCATTATCAATGCCTCCGATGCAGATGCAGCAGATCCATCTACAGAATCACAACTTTTAACGGCATTGGATTCTTTTAGAAACAATGCCCAATTGAAGGATTTTCAAATCAATACCTACACTTATGATCCTTTAATCGGGGCTACTACGATAACCACTCCCAACGGGATCAGGGAAATTTATAAGTATGATATTCAAAACAGGTTGAAAGAAATTCAAAGGGAAGAGAGGGATGCCAATGGAAATATTTCATACAAGACGTTAAAAGAATATCAATACCATTTAAAAAACTAAAACGATGAAAAAAATAATAGTATTAACAGTCTTGTTTGCGACTGGGATGATTCATGCTCAGACAAGCACTGAAAATTATATTAAAACCAAAACCTATCTTGATTATAACGGTAACCAACCTTCAAAATCTACTGAAACGGTTCAGTATCTTGATGGATTGGGAAGGCCGAAGCAAATTGTTGATGTTGCCGTTACTCCATTAGGGAGAGACGTAGTTACCCATATTGAATATGACCAGTTTGGCAGACAGACCAGAGATTATCTTCCTGTTCCTCAGCTTTCAAGTAGTGGCGGAAGCTATTATTCTGGCCCTTTGGGAGTTTATCCTACCACCTATGGAGATGAAAAGATTTATACCGAAAAAGTAGTAGAAAATTCGCCTTTAAACAGAGTTATACAGCAAACTTCCGTAGGTAAGGCCTGGAGCACTCATCCAGTACAATTTGAATATGATACCAATAAAGTAAATGAAGTGTACCAATATCTCATCTCCACGAGTTGGGAGAACGGGGTAACTAAAAGTATTTTAAGCTTACCATTAACAGAAACTTATATTCCTAATCAACTCTATAAAAGTACAATAAAAGATGAAGATGGAATAGAAACGGTAGAATTTAAAAATAAAAAAGGACAAACCGTATTAACAAGAAGAATTATGAGCTCTACGGTCCATGTTGATACTTATTATGTATACAATGAATATGGGCAGCTTGTTTTTATACTTCCTCCGGAGGCTATTCATAAAACCATTACCGATGAACTTCTGAACACTTTGTGTTATCAATATCGGTATGATACGTGGGGCCGTCAGGTAGAAAAGAAAATTCCTGGAAAAGGATGGGAATATACAGTATATGATAAACAGGACAGAGTAGTAGCAACTCAGGACGCCAATCTGAAAGAAAAGGGACAATGGATGTATAGCACCTATGACCAGTTTGGAAGAGTGGCCTTTACCGGACTTGCTTCCGGGGGAGACAGAACTACAGAACAGGGATTGGCTGATGGGGTTTCCAGTAACAATAATGTAAAACGTACATCCTCTGTTATTTTTAACAGCCAGGGAATGGATGTCTTTTATGATTCTAACGGCGCATATCCCAATGCTGCCAAATGGGTGAAATTGTTATCCATCAATTATTATGACTCATATCCTGGCTACGCTTTTAACCCCTCTTTCCCACAGACTATTCAAGGAGCAGTTGTTTTAAAAGAAACTCTAGTTGAAGGGAAAAGTACCAAAGGACTTCCTGTGATGGCCTTTGTGAAAAATATTGAAGATGACAACTGGACAAAGAGTTATATCTATTATGATACCAAGGGAAGAGCTGTTGGATCTTACAGCATCAATCACCTGGGTGGGTATACTAAAACAGAATCAGCCCTTGATTTTGCAGGCGTTACCAAACAAACCAAAGTCTATCACAAAAGATTGGCAGCCGATGCTGAAAAAGTAATCACTCAGACTTTTACCTATGATAACCAAAACAGATTATTGGTTCATAAACATCAGATAGATTCTAATCCGGAAGAAATTCTCGTACAAAATGAATATAATGAACTTTCGCAGATAAAAAACAAAAAACTTGGAGGTACCAATATTGCCCAACCTTTACAAAACATTGACTATACTTATAATATTAAAGGCTGGCTCACCAAGATTAATGACCCTGCCAATCTGAATGGAAAACTATTCGGATATGAAATGAAGTATGCCAATCCAATCAATACCAATATATCTTCCGGAAAATTCAACGGAAGTATTACGGAAGTAGACTGGAACAACGCTTCAGAAAATGTACTAAAAAGATACAATTACACCTATGATGCGCTTAGCAGACTAAAGGATGCTGTATATTCAGAGCCCAATGCCTCTGTTCCATTCAATAATAACTATAATGAATATCTGACGTATGATCTTAATGGAAATATTAAGACGTTAAAGCGTAATGCTTTTCCAGTTACAGGAACCACAGCAACCCAGGTTGATGATCTGGTCTATGAATATACAGGAAACCGTTTAACCAAAGTGATTGAGAATGCCTTGAATGATACCGGATACGAAGGCGGAAACAATACGATTTCCTATGATTTGAACGGTAATATGAAAAATATGCTGGATAAAGGAATTCAATCTATTGCTTACAATGATCTGAATCTTTCCAATAATATGACCATACAACAGAACAGTTTTGGACAGCTGCTATATGGCTCTGTGGGATATCTTTACAGTGCAGGCGGAACTAAGCTTCGTAAAACCTATTCAACAAATCCTCCGAGAGGATCAACATCAACCCAAATGACCGACTATCTGGATGGTTTCCAGTATAGTTATTTGGATAGGGGTGGAATTTGTCTGACCTGCAGAACTGAAAATGCTTATGAGGTTCAGGCATATAAAAATATTTTTGACCCTAATCTTTCTAATACTCCGGAATGGAAACTGGATTTTGTAGCTACGGCAGAAGGTTTTTACAGTTTCACAGAAAACCGTTATATTTACCAATACAGAGACCACCTTGGAAACAGTAGGGTTACCTTTGGCAAAAACAGCGCAGGCGCTCCTGAAATTACCGATACCAACAACTATTATCCATTCGGATTAAGCCATACCGGAGGAAATGGATTGAACTCTTCCAATTTTGGTAGCCTTTACAGTTATAAGTACAACGGTAAAGAGCTTCAGGAAACAGGAATGTTTGATTATGGCTGGAGACAATATCTACCAGATTTGGGAAGATGGAACGGGGTAGATCAACTGGCAGAAAACTATATTTCAACAAGTCCATATGCTTATGTAGCCAACAATCCTGTTTCTCAATATGATGTAGACGGAAGATGGTTTAACCAGGATGGAACTATTGATACTTCAGGAAGAACTCCAGGATTTACCACAGGCAGACAATATTATAATTCATTTTTAGGGATAGATCCTAATTATAGTAGCGGCGGTGGCGGGGCTACCGGGAATACGGAATATCAAGGTTCTGGAGAAGGTGGAAATAGTTCAGGTTCAGGGAAAGGTTTTGATGGTGAAACAATTAATATTCCGGAGGTTGTACTCTCTGGGAAAAGTAGCCTAATGTTTGGGCTAACGCTTCGCAACTGGGTAAATGCCTATATGGAAGCATGGAATGCTAAAAACGGTAGTACTAGTTTTTATGCGAAAACTTTAAGTAATAGTTATTTTAATGGATTTGTAGGAGGTGTTCAGTCATCTTGGAATTATATTAAAGGGCAATTTTTTGGAGAAAGTTATTGGAATGGGCTAGCGAATACTTTTACTTTAGGAGCTTATGGATCGGTAAAAACAGTTAATAGCTTAATAGATGTTAGTCGTAATATATCTAATTATACAGCAAATGATTACTCATATGGTGCGGGGTACTTAACAGAAAAAGCTGCTGAAGCAATAATATTAAAAGAAGCATCTCAAATAAATCCTTTTGGACTTAGAGGGGGATATGGTGTTTTTGGAAAAAATGGGCTTAAAATTGGAGGTTATAAAGTAGAGGCTCTTTACCAAGATCGTAGTGGTGGAGGTACAATATTTTCTATGAAAAGTAATGTTCAGGGTGGAAATTTACTACGATGGGATTATGGTTTTCCTCATGATAAGGTTTCTACACAAATGGGAATTCATTCTCATTTTAGATTTATTGTTGGGGGCTCTAAGTATGGAAGTTCAACTCAATATCCTTGGCATGCTCCATTTAATTACTGGAATTATAAAAAATAATTTTATGGATAGTGATTTAGATTTAATAAGACATAATGAAGACCTCATTAGTATTAGAGATATGAACAATGATTTAGATATTTCTTCCACCAAATGGGATGAAATTTTTGATTACTTTTCACAAAATACCTCTTATATATATTTTCAAGGTTTTAGACGATGGATAGAAGATGATAATCTTATGAATACTATTAATTATATTTCAGAAGAAATATTGGTTGATAAAGAAAAAGATCACAGTATTATTTTATGTAGATTAAAATCCAATACTTTAATAGTTAATAAACTACTTTTAAATAAGTTATTTTATTATTATGAGTATCCAACTATTATATTTACAAAAGGTATTGATCAACAAAAAAATCTAATTAAATATGTAAATCAATTGCCGGCTGACCTATTTTCTATGTTTACTGTAATGTCTGGAATTTATATTGCTTCAAGAGATTCTCAATTTGATGTATTATGGTTACGTAAAAGTCAAAATATGGATTTTCCATGGGAGACCACAAGATCTCCTTTAGCTTTGAAAGAAGAAATTTCTAGACCATGGTATAAAAAGATTTTAAACTCATTAGGTTTCTATTGGGATATTAATATTAACCGAAATAGATAAAATTTTGATTTAGATATATCTTAGGATTTAATTCGTTTTTAAAAAATATATAAATGTTTATTTTCAGATAGTAATCCTCTTTTTTTGCTTTCCGAAGGGAAGAGAAACTGATAGGGAGAACTTAAGATACTTTGTTATTCCACATTTTATGAGGTAGCTTCCTATAGAATCTTATAATGATTACCCACCAAAAATGTAAAGCAATTTATACTTTAACGGTTCGAATGTTCTTCGGACTTCCTTCGAGTGTTCTTCGGAAAAAGAATCATTTTTCCGAAGCTCATTCGAAGAACACTCGAACAACTATCGAAGAAAGTGGGTCTTAAACTTGTCAAAACCTGCCAAAAGATGTCAAAACCTGTCATTATTTTCAGGAATGACCGCCTATTGAAAATTCCTTTATATATTCGTTCAGGTAACAAAAAACATAGTAAAATGGTAAGAATAACAAAAGAAATCTCAGGCTCCCTTACAATTGCCTAGTTAAATACTCAAACCTGCTTAAATCAGAATAACAATTTTTCTATTCAGATTTTCCTTTTTAGGCTAATAAAGTCTGCTCGAAATTTAACCACAAAAGTGTTTTATAACTTTATGAAAAACCGTTATATTTATCAGTACAAAGATCATTTAGGCAATGCAGGAATAAGTTTTGGAAGAAACAGCGCAGGCACTCTTGAAATCACCGATGTCAATGATTATTATCCATTTGGAATGAATCATGTGAAGACAGGTAATGCTTTATTTGGATAGGTTACTTATAAGAACTATAAGTACCAAGAACAAGAGTTATAGGAAACAAGTTTTTATAGCTTTAAATGGAAAAATTATGTGTCAGATATTGGAAGATTTTTTAACATTGATCCACTTGCACAGAAATATCTGACTTGGGCTCCATATGTATTTAGTGGTAATAGAATTATTGATGCACGAGAGTTAGAGGGGTTAGAATCTTATTTACATTATGATTCTTTAGATGATGCTGCTGAAAATTTTGCTGTTCAGTATAATAGTCCTTCAATAGTTATGAATGTTGAGCTTGGTACTGCGTTGTACAGCGGAGTAACAAAAGATGGAAAAGTATTTTATTCTTACGTGCAACCACAATGCCAAATTAATTGTGATAAAAGCGGGAATCAAATTCCTGATTCAAGTGCATTAGTTGATTTGGATATTCCTGACGGAGCTATTATAGTAGGGGAATATCCTGAAATGATAATAAAATGAGTGGTCGTGATATTGATACAGCAAGAGGGAATGGTGATTGGTCAAAAAGGTCTACTCAATATGTAGTAACTCCGAATGGAGAATTAATTGTTTATGATCCAAGTTTAGAGGCTCCTAAAGAAAGAAAAAGTGGAATTGTTAATATCAAAAGTATTATCTCTAGTGCTCCATTGAGCCGAACAAGACAGAACAAACAAGATCCTACTATTAAACCTTCCGTGGATCCTTTAATTATTGATAGTAACGGCAAAGAAATTAAACCAAATGCTCAAGAAATACGTAGACAAAATGACAATAAAATTCGTTAATAAAGGAAAATACATTCTTACTTGTATATTAGGATTATTCTTTAGTAGTGCTTTTTCACAACAGATAATAAGTGAATCCATACAAACATCTATAATTAATTTAATTTCGTCTCCTGAAAAGTATGATAATAAAAGAATTATAATTAAAGGATTTCTCTCTTTAGAGAAAGAAAACTATTGTATCTATTTGACAAAAGATGATTTAACATACAGAAACACAAAAAATTCTATTTTTTTATTACTTTCTTACGATATTATTAATACTCTTTATAAACAAAATCTCAATGGTGCATATATTGAAGTTTTAGGTCAATACGTGATTCCTAAAATCGAAACATCCCAAAAAATTTATAAAATTTACGGAGGAGTACTAAATAATATAGAAGACATTCATAAAGTCGAGGTTTATTAATCCTTATAAGTTCTATATTGACAGGAGAATCATACTCCAGATCAATTTATTTTTAACAAGAAACAGGTATGGATATAACCTATATTTTGACAATTATTTTGATGATAATAATTTTAATCTGGGGAATAATAGGAATCTATTCTCCAAATAAAATTATTGAGTACTATTTAAAATATACAAAGAATCATCATAGCTCTGTAAGAGTAGTTAATAAAAACTGGTTCTATCCAAGTTTTAAAATAAGCTGTTTTATATTGATACTTTATTCAGTTACAATGATAATTTTAATCACGAAAAGGGTAATCTTAGGGTAGAAGTGAGCGATTCAAAATAAAGGTATGAGTACATTCTTGACGATAATTTTCTAACTTTGTATCAATCAATATTTAAAACAACATTATGTCAATCACCAATGAAGAACAGTTAATCGGAATGCAAAAGGTAAGTGAAGCTGTTGCCTATACTTTGAAAGCGATGACCGATTATGCAAAACCAGGCATGACGACCAAAGATCTCGATGAGTATGGAGCCAAGATTCTTGCAGAATTTGGAGCAAAGTCGGCCCCTTATCTTACCTACGGATTTCCGGGTTGGACCTGCATTAGTGTGGATAATGAATTTTGCCACGGTATTCCCACAGATCAAAGAATTTTAAAGGAAGGAGATCTTATCAATATTGATGTTTCTGCAGAGCTCGACGGCTATTGGGCTGATAACGGAAATTCCTTTATTATCGGAGAAGATATTCATGGTCATCAGAAGTTGGTGGAGGCCTCAAAAGATATTTTGCTGAAAGCAATTGACAATATCAAAGGAGGAGTGAAAATAGCAGATATAGGTTTTTTGATGGAAACTGAAGCCAGAAAAAGAGGATTAAAAGTGATTAAAAATCTTGGTGGCCACGGAGTAGGAAGAAGTTTACATGAAGAACCCGATGAATTACTTAATTATAAAAACCGTTTCGATACCAGGCGTTTTAAAAAAAACTCTGTAGTAGCAATAGAAACCTTTATCTCCACTTCATCCAATCTTGCTGTAGAATTGAATGACGGATGGACAATGGTAGGAAATAAAGGAGGATATATGGCTCAACATGAGCATACAATCATGATAACCGATGGAAAACCCATTATTCTTACTCAAATGAATGGAATATTAAACTGATTGTATCAGAATATAATACTTCTTAAAAAGCTTTTCTCAACGTAGAAGAGCTTTTTTTGTATCAGGCAGTTTCGTTTTCTGGTGATGAAAGCAGAAGAATATAAGTCCAAATTTTATCTCAAAAAGACTGAATAATTTCGGGGTAAAAATTATATTTGTCAGATATCCGATCAACCATGAAAAAAATACTGTTTCCTATTACTGTGGTAATTTTTACGCTAACAGCCGTTTCCTGTACCAATTACATCAAACCAATTCATACAGAACCGTTGCCTAATGCAGAAAATATAACAAAAAAGCTTTCGTTTAAAGAAGGAAGCATAAGTATGAATTTTTATGCAGATTATATCTTTGATAAAACAGACCGGAAATTCATCTTCTTTACCAACCGTGAGATCAGTAATATTCTTAAAAGCATAAAAGCGAAGCCCTCTTCACAGATTTTGTTTACTTATACTCCTTCCAGTATTTACAATAATATGCTGGGTTTTTATTATTCAGGGAAAAAATTACAGGATATAAAAACAGAACTTTCCTCAAAAAAGCCGGATAAACAAATGGAGAATGCTCTGATCTATACCTATCAGTACAGAGGACACGATATTATTGATATCTATATGCAGGAAGAAAAAGGGATCATAAGACTTGTTGCCCTCAATAATCCCGAGAAACAGAATTCAGATAAATTTGAACTTGAAAATGATAAACTCCTCTTTGATCTTAATCCTGATTTCTGGACCCGTCAGTAAATGGTAAAAAACAAATACGGAAATACTTGATTTTTAATACCATTATAGAATATTTGTTTTCTATATTTGTGATACATCCCATCACACACAAAATTTACCAATATGAAAAAAATTCTCTTAGCCATTTTGGGTATCCTTATTATTATTGTTGCAGTAGTACTGATCAAGACATATACCTATCCTTTTAAGAAAAATACTGTTGGTTCAGGTGAAGGATGGAAACCTGTAAAAAATGACTCTGCAGTGATGCGCTTATCAGGAGGAATCAAAATTCCTACGGTATCTACAGGAAGTCTGGGGGAATCCAACTATGCACCCTTTGATCAGTTTAAAACCTATTTGAAAACATCCTATCCGCTGGTCTATCAAAATACTGAGAATGTAGAAGTGAATCAGTACGGATTGGTATTCAGACTGAAAGGAAGCGATGCCACCCTTGAACCTATTCTGTTTCTGTCACACATGGATGTCGTACCTCCCGGAGATGCCGATATCAAAAATAATGAAACCAATATTTTCCGTCCGGATGATCAACCTTCGGAGCCCGTTTCTAAAGTAGCCGAAGATTGGGACTATGCTCCTTTTTCCGGTGTGGTAGCCAATGGAAGAATCTACGGAAGAGGAGCTATTGACACGAAAGGAATGCTTTTCTCTTTATTGGAATCAATGAACAATCTGATCAGAAACAAACAGACTCCCAAACGTGATATTTATCTCGCTTTTGGTTTTGATGAAGAAGTGGGCGGACAGAAAGGCGCCATGCAGATTGCTGATTATTTTAAGAAAAAAGGATTGAAATTTGATGCTGTATATGATGAAGGCGGACTGATTTTGCGTAAAGGAAATGTCGCAGGAATAGATACTGATGTTGCCGTTGTAGGCTGCGCAGAAAAAGGATTTTTATCTGCAAAGATCAAAGTAAAAGGACTTGGCGGGCATTCTTCTATGCCACCTATGGAGAGCGCCATTGGTAAAGCAGCCATAATTATGCAGCGTTTGGAAGATCATCAGATGAAACCTACGATAACACCGCTCATTAAAGAATTTTTTAACAATATTGGAGGCGAAATGCCTTTTACCACAAGAATGGCTTTAGCTAATCAATGGCTTTTAAAACCTGTACTGTTATCACAACTTACAAAAAACAATACGACCAATGCCTTGGTACGCACCACTACTGCTTTAACGATGATGAAAGGAAGCGACGGAACCAACGTTCTTTCTCCGGAAGTGGAGTTTGTAGTCAACTTCAGACTTCTTCCCGGGAATACGGTGAAAGATGTGCGGGATCATATCGCAAAAGCAACCGAAGGTTTTGACGTTGAAGTAGAAGAAATTGATAATACAAGGGAAGCTTCCGCAATTTCACCAACCAATACCAAAGGATTTAAACTGATAGAAGCGGGAGTGAAAGAAATTTATCCGGGAGCTATTGTCACTCCTTACCTGACAATGGCCGGAACCGACGCCGGGAAATATGAAATTGTCAGCAAAAATGTCTACCGATTTATGCCTATAAAAATCAACAGTGCAGAACAGCAAAGTATTCACAGTACCAATGAATATCTCAGCATAGAAAACTATCTGAAAATGATCCATTACTTTGAATATGTGATGACTCACTACGATAAATAAGGAATGAATAAAGAGATGTATTCTTGTTTCAGAAAAGTACGAAACAAATACATTATACAGAAAAAATATATTGCGTCAAGTTTTGTCGCATTACGGTAATAGCTTTGTCTCATCAAAATTACAGAGCTATGGAATTACCGTTTTACTTACACTTTAAAGACTTTGAAAGCCATTATTACGATAATCTTGAAAAATGGTTTGAAGAATATCATAACACAAGCGAAATTGATTATTTGAAAGCGCTTGCTGCTTTGTACAGCCCTTATTTATATTATAATTTTGCCGATAATAAATTACAGGCAGACGCTTTTATAGAGGTAAAAGATTGTTTTTTCCCTTACCATGAAAGAATAGGAATCTCCTTCTGTAATCATTGCAATGAAGAAAACCCTTCCAAAAAGAATCCGAATCATGTATTCGAATTTAAAAACATTTCAATGATGGAATACGCTCAGCATATTTTAGATAAAGTCAATAAATACTGCTCTAAGAATACTCATGCATTGAGTGGCAGTAAAAATATTCAGGATTATATTAATGACTATGATATTGTCACTTCGGTAGAAGGAGTTGGGTATTGTATCAGCTATAACAGACATCAGAAAGTGATCCCTTTTTTGAAAGCCTATCTTCCTTATTACGGACAAATGGTGAGTATGCCTCTATACCGAGATTTTATTTTCTCCATTGTGGATATTGCAGAATATATCGATAATAAGCTGAAAACGATGAAGGCTTTTGAACACTCTATCTATAATCAAGCCAGAGCAGAAGCCAGATTTAAAGTCCATATGAGCCGCCAGTTTCTGACGCTTTGTAACTAAAATTTTACACCATACATTCATACATAATTATATTGTCGAGAAACTTATGTTTTTCAAACAAAAATCCTGGCTCTTGTAGCCGGGATTTTGTGTATATATCATTCAATATCCAAAACCCAAAAACAAGATAATCTATCCCCAATCATCTGTGAAAATCTGCGTTATCTGTGGTTAAAAAACAATCACCCGACAATTAAAATCATAGTTTAATGATGCTTCTTGTAAGGAATAGTTTTCCAACCAAAAACCCTGGCTCTTGTAACTGGGATTTTGTGTATATATCATTCAATATCCAAAAGCCAAAAACAAGATAATCTATCCCCAATCATCTGTGAAAATCCGCGTTATCTGTGGTTAAAAAACAATCACCCGACAATTAAAACTATAGTTTAATGATGCTTCTTGTAAGGAATATTCCAGATAAGATCAGCCGCCACATAATGAACCCCACCATGATGAATACTCCTGCTGCCACGGATCAAATCATCCATATACCCAACATCTACAGTGAATGGTGAGTGAGGAATATTAAACATATAATAGGCTGTAATACGCATTTCCCGATAGCCAAAAGATTCCCATTGAGCATACGGTTCATTAAGATGGCTGATCGAAAATAATGCTTCTGCACTTATCGCTAATTTTTGATTGTTCTTGGGTGATAAACTATAAGTCAGCTGACTTTTGATACGGGTTCTTAACTGAAAATCTTCTTCAACCTGGTGAAAACCGGCATCAAAAAACTTTCTGAATTCCTGGCGGACTGTATTTTTAAGTTTAAATTTTTTTCCAAGTTCAAAAGTATAAGAATACCTTCCGTATATTCTGAACTCCTGTTCCGTATTTTCTTTATCATAGGGTGCTTCACTCTCATATTTAGGCTGTCGACGGTAGCTGATGGCATAGCTGTATTGCTGATGAGGGGCAAAAGAATGAGACACTTCATGATTTAAGACCAGTATGGCTTGTTTAGAAAACGGATTATCATTATCCGGACTGCTTTTTCGGCCAATGGCGATATAGCTTAGGGCTTGTTTCTTTCCTAAAGAATCCAGTTGTCTTTTTACTCCAAAAGCTGACCAGAATGCAGTATTGGCATCACCCAATCCTGGAGCACTGATTTGTGCCTTCATTAAAGTTCCTGTAAAACCCAATAATAAGAATACGATAAAAATTTTCTTTACACTAAACGTCATAGATAACTGCTTCAATATTAATTTAAAAAACTGCGAAATAATGATGGCGAATAGAAATACCGTTGAAACGCAGAGGAAATAATGGTTCATAACGAAATTAAATACTTTATAAATAAATGGTTTATTTAAAATCTTGTAATACTGTTTAAAAACATGACAAAATAACTTATAGATTTAGGAATGATTTAGGAATAGCACATCGTTTTGATTGATAATTGTTTACATAGATTTGAACTTTTCACCTACTCACGGATTGTTAATAATATGTTGATAACTTATCAGTAATTTGTGGAAAACTAAATAAGTTGAGTTCAATTTTCTGATATATTGATCAATAAAAATGATAGCATGTTGATTGTCATATTAATATTCTGATAATGATAAAGATGTTTTCGCTGTAAGATTTGAAAATGTATTAATTTTTAACACATTTTTTAAGTAATGATATAGGGTTTTAAAATTTATTTAGAATAGTTTAAATTAATGTTGTGAGATAAATTGCTATTCCTTTATTTTGCACTTTATTTATAATTATTTTAAATAAGGCTGAAAAAAATGATACAATCAAATGAAAATATGCTCCTGGCGGGGTGTATGAATCATTCCGTAGGGACTAGGCAGAATGATACTTCAACAAAAAAAATACAATGGTACCAACCATTTCTAATCTTTTTCTTCTCTTTACTGAGTGTAACCAACTTATTAGCGCAGGAACAACAGCAGGGTGAAATTACCGGTAAGGTAAGTATGATAGACGGACAGCCTCTGAGAGCGATATCCGTTTCTTTAGTGGAAGCAGATCGGCAGACGCTAACGGATGATGATGGAAATTATCATTTTGCCAACCTTAACGCAGGAACTTATACCGTGAAGTTTCAGATCCTTGGAAGTAAAGAGATCCGTCTTCCGGTTGAGGTAAAAATAGGTGAAGACACACAACTTGATTACCAGCTGACCAAAGAAAATATTCAGGCAATTCAGGAAGTGGTAATCATGAAAAACACCAATAGATTTTCTAAAAAAGAAAGTAGCTTTGTAGCAAGACTTCCTCTGAAAAATCTTGAAAACCCACAGGTGTATAATACCGTTACCAAAGAACTTTTTCAGGAACAGGTAGCTGTAGATCTTGGAAGTATCTCTAAAAATGTACCAGGTGCGGGAGTTCCTATGATTGCCAACCAGGGAAGGGTAACATTCCGTTCCAGAGGTTTTGAAACGGAACCAAATGCGAGAAATGGAGTAGCAGGAGCGGCATTTTCAGTAATAGATCCTGTAAACCTTGAACGTATAGAGGCCATTAAAGGTCCTTCTGCTACATTATTTGGGAAAAGTGTTGCTAGCAGTTATGGAGGGGTGTATAACCGTGTTACTAAAAAACCTTATAATAAATTTGGCGGAGAAGTAGGCTATGTAGGAGGAAGCTGGAATTACAACCGTTTAACAATGGATGTAAATACCCCGATCAATAAAGACAGAACGGCTCTTTTTCGTCTGAATGCTGCAGGAACTTTTGAAAAAAGCTTTCAGGATCTTGGATTTACCAACTCTTTAGCAATTGCTCCTAGTTTTTCTTATCAGATCAATGATCGTATGTCGCTTCTCCTTGATGTGGAATTCAATCAGGCAAAAGGAACATCTGTAGTACGTTTTAATCCTTACATAGGAAGTAATAAAATTCAATCTATTGCAGATATGAAGTTTCCGTATTACAAAAATTTCCTGAGCGATGATCTTGCATATGAGACGCAGATGATGAACATTTTTGCTCAGTTAAATTATAAGATTTCAGAAAACTGGACATCCCAAACAATCGTATCCCGTGCAAGATCTACCATTAATGGTTATATCTCTGCCATCAACGGAAAGACAGATTCTACAGCAAGCGCTCAGGTGATGGTAGGAACTACCTCGTTTATAGCAACCAATATCCAGCAGAATTTCATTGGAGATTTCCGTATAGGCCGTTTCAGAAACAGAATGGTTGTAGGATTGGATTATTATAACAATTCAAACCATTTCGACCGTTATCACACCAATACCAAAGTATTCAACTTTGTTCACCCTTCTGCAGATTTTAAAGTAAATCATTATACTATTGATGCGCTTACGGCAACTTCCGCTTTTAGAAGAGAAAATAATAGTGATAACACGTATGCAGCCTACGTTTCGGATGTATTCAATATTACGGATCGACTTATGGTGATGGCGAGCTTAAGGGTAGACAGATTTCAGTTCAAAGGTGTTTATGATATTACCACAGGAGAAATAAAGGGTGGATTGAGTAATAGCGGGGTGCAGACGGGACCTTACAGCCAGACAGCTCTTTCTCCTAAGATGGGAATTGTGTATGAAATCCTGAAAAATAAAGTTTCCCTATTCGGAAATTATATGAATGGCTTTAATAATGTAAGTGGTGTTGACATTAATGGAAATACATTCAGACCGGAATATGCCAACCAGCTTGAGCTTGGTGTAAAAGCAGATATTTTCGATCACAAACTTGTAGGAACATTGAGTTATTATAACATCAGAGTAGATAATATTTTAAGAACAAATCCTGATGATATCAATTATTCTATCCAGGACGGAACTCAGTTGAGCAAAGGGTTTGAAGCTGAATTAACAGCTAATCCATTGGATGGATTGAATGTTGTGGCGGGATATGCTTACAATGACAGTAAATTTACCAACGCAAGTCCATCGGTTAACGGTTTGAGACCTGCATTATCCGGCCCTGCTAATATGTTCAATTTCTGGATCAGCTACCGTATTCCGGAAGGTAAATTGAAAGGCCTTGGAATTGGAGGAGGAGGAAATATGGGTTCTTCTTCTTATCAGACCAATACCCAAACGGCTAAGGTGATTATTCCATCTTATAAAATGTTTGACCTGGGTATTTTCTACGATCAGCCAAAATATAGAGTAGGGTTGAAGTTTGATAATATTACCAACGAAAAAGCATGGTCTGTGCGTTTAACTCCACAGGCGCCATCTCGTTTCCTTGGAAGCGTTTCTTTAAAATTCTAAATTATAATTTCTTCAGTTGATAAAAAAGTCCGGATCATATGGTCCGGGCTTTTTGTTTTATAAGAGGATTAATTGATCCAAAGACAATAATTATTTCGGTAACGTATTTTCCCATAAGAATTCCCCTGAAATGTTCCCGGAGTATTGTCGTACCAATCCTGCCTGATCACATAAAGCCCCGGAAGAGTTGCTTTAAAAACAGCCTGATGGTTTTCATCCACCGGAATATTCTTTTCCCAGTTTTCAGGATTGAAAATCCTTAGCATTGTTCCCTTTTCAACAGGTTTCATATCTCTATAGGGAAAGATGGTGTAAACATTATCTTTTTTCTGAAGGCTGATATCCATAAACTGTACAGGATCTGTTGTAGCCGAATGATTTCCGATATAATAAGCGCCACACATCAAATCGATTGGACGTACATTTTCCTGCGGATTTTTAGAACGGAGAAGAACCGGTTGCTGATCATTCATTCCGAAAATTCGGTAAGCACCTTCTTTATTCGGGGTAAAAGTTCCTTCCCAATGATCGCCATTAACTTTTAGGTCAAGGCTGGATTTTTTCCCATCAGCAGTAAGGACAAAGAATTTGAAGTTTTTGATCTCCTGAAATTCTGCTCCTGTAGTTCGGTGACGTTCACTCAAATCATCAATAAATCCATAACATACCTGAACTTTCACGGGATCTTTTAATTTTCCCGATCCATGAATCTCCATCCAGTAAGCACTCGCTTTTGTAAGTTGAGGAAAGAGGAAAACAGTTAAAAATAACAGCAAAGAAAACACTGTACGTAGTTTATACATCTTGGTTTGAATAGTATTAAGAGGCGAATGTAGTGAAAAAAGAAAATATAGAACTAAAGAGGCTATTGATCGTATTAATCACAGATAGTGATGAAAAATTCAATAGCTGAATTTCTTTGAGAAAGTTGGTAAAGGTAAATTGCCACAATATTCAAAATACGGCGGCAATTCGGTTTATGGACTGTGTTCTGTTGATTCTTTAGGGCTAAGCTCCTGCTTTGCACATGGCATCCCATTTTGTATGACTACAATCATAGTCGGTGAATTTCCATGATCATATCTTAGTGCTTTTAACACGCATACTTCGATAAACATTTTTTTGACCTCCTGTTTATGGGAGGTTTTTTATGGTTTTGTATTGTAAAGTGCTGATTTTAAGATAATATGATTGTGTTTTGAAATAATTTGTTAAATTCACTACTACATAAAATAATAATAATCATGAAAAATCTAAGAAAAATTACAAGAACCGGATTGAAAGAAATCCAGGGAGGAATTGAAAGATGTGTGCAAGACTGCTTCCAGGAAGGATACAGAAAATGCTGTATCAAAGGTAAACCTTACGTCTGCATTCCGGATAGCCAAATATGTGCATAAAGTAAGCCTGTAAGGATATAAAAACAAAAAGCGCTGATAATCAGCGCTTTTTGTTTTGCAGAGAGGAAGGGATTCGAACCCTCGATACAGTTACCCGTATACTACCTTTCCAGGGTAGCTCCTTCAACCACTCGGACACCTCTCTTTTTGAGATTGCAAAAATAGCGTATTTTCTGGAATATCCAAATAAATATTACAATTAATCTGTAATTTCTCCACAAAGACTTCTTGTGAAGTTATCTGCAAAGCTTCCCGTATAGCTAGGATTGTCTATGAGGTGCATTGCCTTTGTAATAGCGGTCTCCGCAGTCATATCTCTTCCGCTTATTGCTCCAATTCTTGAAAATATATTACTGTTTTCATACTTTCCAAATGAGATACCACCTGATATACATTGACTTACCACAACGATTTCCGTTCCATTATCTCTGATTTCCTGAAGGGTTTCCTGCGTTTTTTCACTACTGAAAATTGTTCCGGACCCAAAAACCTGAAGAATAAGAACCTTCATTTTGGGGATTTCCTTAAAATGGCTTAGATGCATTCCCGGGAAAATTCTCCAAAATAAAATATCTTCTGAAATATGCTCATCCACATGAAATTCTATAGTAGGGTCACAACGAAGCAGGTTGTCTTTAAGAATATTTAAATGAACACCCGACTGCCCCAGAATAGGGTAGTTGGGACTTGAGTACGCATCAAAATACTCTGCAGAATATTTCAGCGTTCTGTTTCCTCTTAATAGTTTATACTCAAAATATATGGCAACCTCCTGAATCACGGCTTCGTCGTTCTCATAAAGGCTGGCATAATAAAGACTTGTCAGGAGATTCTCCTTGGCATCGGTTCTCAGATCACCAATAGGAAGTTGGGATCCGGTCATGATTACGGGTTTTCTCAATCCTTTTAGCATGAAGCTTAGCGCAGAAGCGGTATAAGACATGGTATCCGTTCCGTGAAGGATCAGGAAACCGTCATAATCCTCATAATTTTTATAAATATAATTGGCGATGATTCTCCATTCTTCAGGTCCCATATCCGAAGAGTCCAGTGGCTTGGCAAATGGATGCACGAATACCTCACATTCCATGAGTTTCATTTCAGGCATTTTTTCAAAAATATTTCCAAAATCAAAGGCACGGAGACTTCCGGTTTCATAATCTTTTTCCATTCCGATGGTTCCACCGGTATAGATGAGCAGGACTTTTCGCTTCATGTACTATTTTTAATTAAGAATTGGAGCCCGATTAGGCTTCGTAGGTCAAAATTACGTTAATTTGCAAAGATTTGAAAATGAAAGGGCGCTTATCATAAAATTTTATGTAAATAAAATAATTATGTTGAATGTTACCATTGGTTCTTGAAAAAATAAATACATGCAGAAGAAAGATTTAGTAGAAACTTTTGAATACTTAAAACAATTTTTAACAGAAGAAAGACTTGCCAAGATTGAGCATTTTTCTCAGGAGAGTTCAGACTTTGTGCTTCCCGTGGTGGAAGATGTTTATCAGTTCAGAAATGCAGCAGCGATTGTACGTTCAGTAGAGGCCTGCGGTTTTCATAAAGTAGTTGCTTTACAGGAAGAATATAGTTTTGAACCCAATCTTCGGGTAACAAAAGGAGCCGATACCTGGGTTGAGGTTGAGAAGCTTCCAAGAAGTATGGAGTCTTTTCAGAACATTAAAGACAGAGGATATAAGATTGTAGCGGTTTCGTTGGAGAATAATGCTAAAATGCTGCCTGAATATGAGATTACAGAGCCTATAGCCTTAGTTTTCGGAACAGAAATGGAAGGCGTTTCTCAGGAAATTCTGGACTTTGCAGACGAAACACTGGCGATTCCTATGTATGGGTTTACCAGAAGTTTTAATGTTTCTGTAGCCGCTTCTATCTGTATGTATGAACTGAAGCAAAAACTGATAAAATCTGATATAGATTATAAACTTAATGAAGAAAAGCTGTTGAGGATGAAGATACTTTGGGCAGTAAACTCAATAAGAAGCGGACAGCAGATCTTTGACAAATATCTCAAAGATCATGATCTTGAAATATAGTACAATATACATCCTTTTTATTGGAACCCTACTAAGTTGCAATAAACCCAAAACTGAATCGTCCAGGATTCCTACAGCTCCATCAAATACAACGTCTGTGGCTGGACAAAATACTGTACAGCCTGTTTCTGAAGCTCAGTACGAAGGATTGGCGGATGGTAAATATTCAAAAACAATAAGAGATGGAAATACCGTTGCAGAGGTTTTTTATACTGTTGAAAAAGGGTTGGTAGATTATTATCAACTTACCGTAAAAAGCGGTAACAATACCCAGAAACTTCATGCGGTTTCCAATTGGGGATTTTCCAATATCGATCAGACGGAATTTTCTTTTGAAGATGTTAATTTTGACGGTAAAAAAGATATCATGATCGCTAAAGAAACCGGAATGAACTGGGGAACTTCCTATGTCTGGATTAATAAAAATGGGAAATTCGTTAAAGAGGAAAAATTTGAAAAGATCATGAATCCTCATTTTGACTCTGTAAAGAAAGAAATACGCTCTGAATACAGAATTTCCGGGGAGGGTGATTTTTCAAGAACCTATCGGTGGAAAAAGGGAAATCTTATCCTTACCGATAGTTCTGAATATTTATATGGGCCGGATGGAAATTAATCTGGAAAAAAGTATCAGATCATGTTAAAATAATTCCATGCGGCTACAAAAACACCTGCCGTCTCAGTTCTCAGCCTTTGATCTCCAAGAGAAACTGCTTTGATGTTGTTTTCTGCTAAAAATGAGATCTCTTTTTCAGAGAAATCACCTTCAGGACCAATTAGGAAAACAATCTCTTCCAATTGAGGGATGGCTTTAAGCTCCTTTCTTTCAAGGTTTTCATGGCAATGCGCCACAAAAGTGTGTTCTACATCAATACTTTTTAAGAAATCAGTAAGTTTCACTGCGTCATTGATGATTGGAAAATGAAACCTTAAACTTTGTTTAGAGGCTGCAATAGCTTGTTTTCTGATCTTGTCGATATTGATATTCTTACGTTCTGTTTTTTCCGTAATGATAATACTGATTTCCGAAATACCCATTTCTACAGCCTTTTCTACGAAAAATTCAATACGGTCAATGTTTTTTGTTGGGGCAATAGCAATGTGAAGCTTCGGACTGAATGCCGGAAGAAGAGTTTTGATCTCTGAAACTTCTATTCCTGCTTTTTTGCCTTCTATCAACAATTTCCCGGAAGCCAGATTTCCTTTTCCATCTGTCACGTGAATATCTTCACCATTCTTCATGCGAAGAACTTTTACAATATGCTGTTGCTCTTCATCGTTGATGATCACTTTTTGATCGGCTATTTCTCCGTAAAATAGTTTCATATATCCTGGCTTATAAATGCAACGCCTGTTTTAATCGTGGTGTATATATCTGTATCACATTCTCTGTAAGAGCACATGTATATCTCTTCTATCCAATTATTGTTAAGGAAAATCAGATTTAAGTATTCCTGTTTTCTCAAATTATTTTTGATGGATAAAAAATCGCCTTCTTTTGGAGTGTATGGAAAACTGAAAAGATGTTCAGAATTGATTAATTTTAAAACTTCATCTTTTATATCCTGAATATAACCTGTTTCAGAATTTGATGGAAAATAATCTAAAGAAACTTCCGAATTTTCATTTTTTCCTGTAATCGTTTCCAGTATCCAATAATATTTGGAATTCTTTTTAGAATGCGTTCCCAGTACTTTTTCTTCTAAGAGTATTTTCATAAATCATATTTTGCCGTTGCCGAAGTTCTCAGATCTGTAAATTCTCCTCTTTCAAATTTCAGTTGAGCTACCATGGCAATCATTGCTGCATTATCGGTAGTATATTCAAATTTGGGAATATAAATGTCCCAGCCCAGTTTCTCTTTATTGTCTTCCATAGCCTTTCTTAAAGCAGAATTGGCAGAAACTCCACCTGCAATAGCCACCTGATTTACATGAAGATCTTTTGCTGCTTTTTCAAGCTTATTCATCAGAATTTCAATGATGCATTTCTGTACAGAAGCACAAAGGTCATTAAGGTTTTCTTTGATGAAATCCGGGTTTTTTCTCACCTCTTTCTGAATGAAATACAAAACAGAAGTTTTGATACCGCTGAAAGAATAATCGTAGTTTTCCAGTTTAGGCTTATTAAACGTAAAAGCATTAGGATTCCCTTCTTTCGCAAGCCTGTCGATGATAGGACCCGCCGGGTAGTCGAGATCAAATATTTTTCCGATTTTGTCAAAAGCTTCTCCTGCGGCATCATCAATAGTTTTTCCGATGATTTCCATATCAAAATAATCTTTTACCAATACAATCATCGTATGTCCACCGCTTACCGTAAGACATAAGAAAGGGAAAGTAGGCGGCACAGGATTTGCATCTTCGATGAAATGGGCCAGAATGTGGGCTTGAAGGTGATTTACTTCAATTAACGGTACATTAAGGCTCATAGCCAGAGATTTAGCAAATGATGTTCCTACCAGAAGTGATCCCAAAAGTCCGGGTCCGCGTGTAAATCCTATAGCTGAGATAGCATTTTGTTGTATATTTGCTTTGGAAAAAGATTTTTCAACAACGGGGATAATATTTTGTTGATGGGCCCGTGAAGCCAATTCAGGAACTACACCACCGTATTCTTTATGGATGGCCTGATTCGCGGCAATGTTCGAAAGAATAGAATTTCCCTTGATGATAGCTGCTGAGGTGTCGTCGCAGGACGATTCAATACCTAAAATTATAGAGTCGCTCATAATAATGGCAAAGTTAGAGAATAATAACGAGAATGAGAATAAAAAATCAGTAGCTGAAAACCTAGGGGATCAGGTACAGAAAACTGTTGAAAATGTTGAAGGAAAAGTTCGGGAAACAGTAAAAGAAGCATCAGAACTTGCTTCAGATGCTCTTCATCACCCTGTAGAAACAGCAGGAGAGTTCGGAAAACAGGCCATTAAAGATGTGACCAGCTATACCTGGTGGGCGAAACTTCTTCTGACTCTTTTCTGGTTTGGAATTTTCGTCATTGGAAGCATCCTCGTGGTTATCAATCTTCCGATTACCAAGCAGTGGGCGGCAGATCAGGCGTTACAGATCGTAAACCAGGATTTCAAATCCGGTTTTTCCACAGAAAGTGTGGACGTGAATTATTTCGGAGATGTAACCATAAAAGGTTTAAAAGTTAAAGACTATAAAGGTTTTGATTTTATCAAAGCGAAGGAATTTCGTGCCGACTCAGACTGGATTTCTCTGGCAGTAAATGCTATTTCTGGAAACAGTAATTCTTTAAGCTTCAACTCTCTGACACTGGTAAATGCCGATGTGAAAGTTATTACTTATAAAGGTGACAGTATCTCCAACTTTGTCCGCTTTACAGAACTTTTCGATAACGGTAAAAAAAGAGACCCTAAAAAACCTCCTTTCCAGCTGAATTCCAGAATACAGATTATTGATTCCAAAGTATCAATCATTAACGAGAATTCTTCAGGGGAACATGGCAAGTGGCTTACCGCAACAAAATTTAATCTGAAAGCTCCCAACATGAAAGTCAATGGACCTAATGTTTCAGCTTTAATCAATAATATGTCATTTGTAACTTCAAGATGGGGGAAATCTCATATTGTAGATACATTCTCAACAGAACTGTCTTTAACGAAGCAGTTTTTGTCATTAAAAGACCTTACGCTGAATACCGATCATACTTTACTTCAGGGGGATATCAAATTTAATCTTCATAATGGCTCTTGGTCAGACTTTGCAGATCGGGTTCGTTGGGATATGAATATTGATCAGGGAAGTCAGATTAGCGGTTATGATATCAGTTATTTTGTAACGAACTGGGATAATATCAAACCTTTTAACCTTTCCGGAACCATGACGGGGCCTCTGAATAAATTCCATTTGGAAAACTTTCTGATCCGGAACCCGGATGTGAATATTGCAACCAAAACCATGAAGGTTGATAAGTTGCTGAAAGGACATTTTTCTATTGAAACAAAAGATCTTTCCACAGATTTTACCTATAAAGACTTAAAGGCAATGATGCCTTCCTTCATTTCCAATAAGATGAAGAACTTTGCAGATGATTTTGGAAAATTAAAATACAATGGAACGGCAAAAGTAAATCCCGATCAAATTTATGTAGAAAGTGGAAATCTAATGACAGGAATCGGACAGGCCAAAATTTCTAAAGTTACCCTTAGCGATTACAGTACAGCAATGCCTAAATACTCTGGGTATCTTGATGTAAAAGATCTTAATGCTTCCGTTATTACTAAAAATAAAGCGGTAGGATTAATCTCAGGTAAATTTGATCTTAACGGACAAAGCTTTGATGTAAATACAATGCGTCTGACCACCAAGTCTCAGATTGCCAGCATTGAAATCATGGATAAAACGATTAATAATCTTTATCTGGACGGATTATTAGATCATAAAAAATATAACGGACTCATCACCGTAAATGATGAGCAGGCAAAAGCCACAATCAAAGGGTTAATAGATTTCAGTACGTCCAAAATCGCCATGGATGTAAATGCTGATGTGAACTATTTGAACATGAACTACTTTACCAATAAACCGGGAAACCAAGTGGTAAGTGGTCAGGTAGAAGGAAAGATGTCTATGTCATCCATCAATGATCTTACATTGGATGTAGACGCTAATAATCTTCACTTTGCTACGGCAACTCAAAAGTATGATATCCCTAAAGCTAAATTAAAAACTTATGTAGATGCAACTGGTCGTATTATAGATGTGGATGCTCCTGGAGCAGCTACCGGTAAAATATCCGGAAAATACAGCCTTGCAGATCTTCAAGGAATGGTAGAGAACGGGATAGGAAAAATATTGGTAGGACCGCCGCCAAGAAAATTATATCACGGACAGAATTTTGCTCTAAACTTTGATGTTCAGCAGGGATTGATCAATTATTTTCTACCCGATCTGAAACTGCCTAAAGGAGCCATTGTAGAAGGAGAATATGACGGAAGCTCCAATAACCTTATTCTAAATCTTGATGCAGCTTCTTTAAAATATATCATGACCAAGGAAGAAGAAATTACCGACGCTGATAAAGCATTGGCAGCTTCCAATCCTGATTATAAAATTAACGATAGAAGAAGTCAGAGTAGAGACAGTGCGATGGTAGACAGTGTTAAAGTGAGAATTAACACGGCAAATCTTAACCAGCAGTTGTATGCAAGGATCAACAGACTGGAGTATAACAAAAACATTATCAAAGACTTTGAGCTTAAAGGAAACAACGAAAATGGAAATACACTTCATTTAGCAACCGTATTTAAGCACGGAAGCCCTGATGATGAGGTTAATGAAAATCTTAAAGAATACGCCATTAATGTGGATCAGTCTACTGATGAAGCCGGTGATTTTGTCTTTAAATTCGAACCTACAGAAGTTAAATTTAATGAAGTAACCTGGGCTATAGATACAAGTCCGGATTTGAATCATTCCATTACCTACCGAAAACAAACGGGAGATTTTGATATTAGGAACCTGAGAATTTATTCTGAGAAGAGTGCTCTATTTATCAAAGAAGCTCAATTTAAATCGGCGAAGGACTTTTACGTAGATGCAGATATTAACGACTTTGCTATTGAAAAGCTCCTTGATATGCAGTCCGGAGGTAACGGAATGGATATAAAAGGTCTTGCCAACGGAACGGTGAAGATCAAAATGGATAAAAGCACACTCCAACCTTTAGTAGACGTTACCATTGATGATATCAAGATGAGTGGAAATGATATGGGAGATATTTCCATTTCTGCCACCAACGGATTCTCTCTGAATGTGTATGATATTGATGTGAAAGTACATTCAGCAGGAGTTCTGGGAAATAACAGCCTCAATTTAACAGGAACTGTTAATAACAATACTTCTTCACCCATAATAGATCTTACAGCGGAAATGCGTGATTTTGACCTGTCATTCACCCAGCAGTTTGTACAGACTATTTTTGGGAATATCCGAGGGAAAGCAACCGGAGATCTTAAGATCAATGGTAAACTCAATAACCTGGATTATAACGGAGACATTGCTTTAAAGGATTTTGGACTGAAGCTTCTTTTTACCGGGGTAGATTATTCGTTTGATGATAATGTGATTCAGCTGACAAAAGGACTTGCAATTCTCAATAATATTGAAGTACACGACGGTAGAACAAATTCCAAAGGGAATATATCTGGTGCAATCCAGTTTGAAACCCTTTCTTCAATGGGGGTATCTCTGGTAATGAGAGCAGATAACCTGCTTATGCTCAACTCAACTCAGAAAGATTCGGATCTTTTCTGGGGAAGGGTGTACGGACAGGGAGATCTTTATGTGGATGGACCCGTTTCAGGATTGAGCATCACAACACCTAATATGAAAGCGCTTAACGGAAGTACTTTTACATTTAATTCAAGTTCTACTTCTAATGTTGAAGAATTTAAAATGTTGAGGTTCCTGAAAGAAGGAAAAGACGGATTGGTGACTCTTGAAGAAAAGAAAAAGACGGGAGCCAATATGAATATTGACTTTAATCTGAATGTAGACAAAGGAACAACGGTGAATGTACTTGTAGGAGACGATGTAGGGAATATTACTGTAAAAGGAGTGGCAGACCCACTGAAATTCCAGATGAACAGACAGGGGAATATTGCGATGAGCGGAACTTATAAAGTAGATAACGGAACTTTTGTCTCTAAAGCGATTCTTAACAAGACATTCCAGATCGAGAAGAACAGTAGCATCAGATGGGACGGTGATGCCATGAAGCCAACGCTTGATATTAATGCCAATTATATAAGAATGGTTTCCAATGTGGGAGAATATCTGAGTATGGGGAAATTACAGCCTATCAGTGTGCTGCTTCAGGCGCATATTACCCAATCGTTGGTGGATCCTAAAATTGATCTTAATGTAACGGCTATGGATGTATCCAGCCAGGTAAGAGAAACATTGGCTGCTAAAATGAGCCAGGAAGGGGAGAAGGTTCTTCAGTTCGGTTCGGTTCTGTTGTTGAGTACCTTCAATGTATCCAATTCCGGAGGGGTGGATGTGAATGTAGGAAATGTAGCCGAATCTTCAGGATATAATATACTTCTTAAACAGTTGGGATCTGTATTGAATACAATGAGTAATGAATTCCAGATTGACCTTAATTATGTGAAAGGTGATCAGAGTTCAAGTGTGGGAGACAGAGCCAATGCTGGAGTAAGTGTAGCTGTTTCTCCAAGAGTAAATATTAAAACCGGATTGGGTATTCCGCTTTCAAAGACAGAAGGGGCTCAAAATAACTATCTTTCGACTGAAGGCTCTGTTGAGTATGACCTTTCCAAGAAAAATGACGGTACGCTGCTTATAAGAGCGTATTCCAAGCCAACCAACATAGGGATGGGGATGGTGAGTACAAATGGTTCTGCAAATCAAGCCTATGGTGGGGGAATTGTATGGAGTAAAAGCTTCAATTCTTTGTTTAAAAAGAAGAAAAAAGACAAAAAAAATTCAGACGCCAAAGGTGAAATAAAAACAGATTCTATAAAATCAAATGGTAAATAATCGGAATATTTTAATGATTTTTATCATCTGTGTTAATTATTGTTAATATTTGATATATATTTTTTAGTTAAATTATTTTTCGTAAATTTGCAAAAAATACATAGATTTTTTAAAGAAATTGTAATTTAACTAATATGAACTATCAACTGGACGAAATAGACAAGAAAATTCTTGATTTCTTAGTAGAAAACACAAGAATGCCTTTTACAGAAATTGCAAAGCAGATGGATGTTTCTGCTGGAACAATTCACGTAAGAGTGAAAAAGATGGAAGATGCAGGTATTATTTTGGGATCATCTCTTAACATCGATTATGGTAAGCTGGACTATCACTTTACAGCTTTCATCGGAATCCTTTTGACAAAATCAAACCGTACTCAGGAAGTACTGAAAGAATTGTCAACAATTCCAAACGTAATCGAAGCTAGCGTTATTTCAGGAAAATATAATATTTTCTGTAAAGTAAGAGCAAAAAACACGGATGATGCCAAGAGAATTATTTATCAGATTGATGACATTCAGGATGTAATGAGAACTGAGAGTATGATTTCCATGGAAGAGTACTTGAGTGACAAGAATAGACTGATCAACGCGATCTCTATTTAATTCAAATTTTAAACAAATAACTATAAAAGAACTTATGAAATCTCTCATAAGTTCTTTATTTTTGTAAGATGGAAGAATACACCTATTTTGACGAAGATCCGAAGAAAGGATGGGGATTTGTATTGGCCTTTGCAGCCTTGATGTTGTTTACCGTAATGGGATTGGGAATTGATGTGGATGAATATCTGCAGCACGAGTTCCTGGAAATTCCAAGATGGTACTTTTATGTGATTTTCTCGATAGATCTTCTGATGATGATAGGGCTTGTACTGATGTTCTTCTATAGAAAAATCGGGATCTTTATGTTCCCTGCTTTATTGGTACTGCATTTCTTTATGCACAATTATTACCTTTCTACATTTTTGTATACCGATGTAACCAATCTTTTCCTTTTTACAGGATTCGGAATGCTGGCAATTATCCCGAAATGGAAGTTTTTCAGATAGTATTTACAGCCTTGCAGAGTTTTTATGGTCTGCCGTCTGGTAATATTGAATAGCTTCTTTTTTCAAAGGATTTTGGGACCAATCTTCCCACTCGCAGCTATAAGGATTATATCCACATTTTAAAGGCTTTGAAACATCAATCCCTTCTGCATTCCAATGGGTTCTTTCCGTATAAGCTCTGCAGTCGGTGCATACATAACGGAATTCACAGTCTTTACATGTTGCTATCTGATCCTTGGTAAGACTCCAGTACTTTTTGAAATGATCTTTGCTTAATGCTTCCTCAAGGGTTTGATACTGTATATTGCCAAAACTTTCAGACATCAGAGGACAGTTTTTCAAATTACCGTTTCGGTCAATGCCTATTTTCTTATGAAGACAGGAATTATAATTGACCGCTTCCAGAATTTTTGGAAGGTTAGTATTGAAATATTTAACATCTACTTTACCACAGGCTGATATTTTGAGGTCTTCTTTTACAAACTGTACAGAAAATCTATAGTCATCTTTAATATTGAATGGTTTTTTGGGGCAATCATAAAAAACCAAACTGTAAACCCTTCTCGTATTCTGATGAAGCTGCTGGATGAAAGATTCATTGATCTTTTGATGGAACGGTGAAAAAATTTCTATTCCGGATAAAACAGAGGTTTCAAATATTTTGTCGATCTCGATTAAATCTTTTGCACTGAGTATCGTTCTACTGTAAAGTGTAAGATGCTGTATTCCCAGATTTTCAATGGAAGGTTTTACCTTTCTTATCACCTCTATATTGTCTGCTTCTATAAAAATATCGTTGATTTTGCCCGGCTCTTGATATTCCATGGAAAGTGGCGGAAAGTTTTTGTCCCAATCATTTTCTGTGATGAAGCCATATTCTTTTTCGAGTAAAAGGCTGAGGTATTCTTTAATTATTTCTCCGGATTCTTTATCATAGTTTTTCAGGATATTCTCAATAGAAATACTTTTCAACTCTTCTATGACCTCGTACAGCTCCAAAGGGTACAGTTCTGATACGTTTCTCTGAAGATCGGAAATAAGGATTCTGCCTGCTCCTTTGGTGATCAGAATGTTGCTGAATAGATTGAAATATTGCATAGACTGAATAAAGTTTTTATTGTTGGTATTGCTGGAAAGCTACCTATATTCTAATTTGTGATTGAGTTCAACAGGACTATTTCTCTCTCGAATCCGCTTCCGGATATTGTCTGTCATTTCTTTAAAGTTGGTCTTTGTTTTATTTCCACTTTCGTCATAAGATGATATCTCAGATTTATTAATCATAGAAAGGAGATTGGTGTAATAATTTTGTTGAAGCTTTTTAAATTCTTCCCAAGAGATTTTCTTTTCATACCGATCTACATACAGTTCTTTCCATTTGAAATCTCTTATTTGAATGAGTTCGAAATCATAATCAAGTTTTTTATCAGAAATTTTTACAATCAATCCTGGTAATCCGTAAAACATGTATGGACCTTGCTGCAGAGGAATTTCAGTGGTAAACCAAGCATCCCATTTCCTTCCTCCGTATTCTACTTCTGCTTTTTGACAGTTGTAATGTCCAATTTTCTTTTTCTCTGCTATAATTTTCCAATGAAGATTTTCGTTAATTGAAATAACGTAAATGCTATAAATTAAAGGAACAAATACATACTTTAAAATCTCATTACTCTTATCTTTTTTATAAATATATAGCTGTTTATTATTGTATTCCATATCGAATCCGTTTCCTGTACCTCTTTTAGCTTTTATCGAATCTGATTGTCGAAATTTTTCCGATCGAAATATTGATGCTCCATCTTTACTATCGAGATAGAAAATAATTTTTTCAGTTTTTAAACTGCCTGAGTAAGGTTTATAATTCAACTCATATATGAAAGTAGAGTTTTGCGCTTTTAAAAATGGAGCGAGTACCCACATGAAAAATAAAGAATAACAAAAAATCGGAATTTTCATAATAGTCTTGTGAGAGATTTTAAAGGTTTTTCCCTGATATGAAAGTTACTTTGATATTTTTCACAACCCAAGACATAGATGACATCATTTTCTTTTTTTGTTTTCTGATGTTGAAAGGCTTCGATATGTTTGAAAGTAAGCGGTAGTTTGTTCTTTTCTTTTACTTTGATTTTCATAAATATTCTGCGATTTCTTTATCCAGCGAATAGTTGCATATATTAGAAAGTCCCAGGAATTGCCCAATAGTATTGACTTCCAAGAAAAAGAATTTTCCTTCTTTACATTTTATAAAATCTAATGAACCACAATTTAAATCCAGGGTTCGCATCAGAACATCAATCTTTTCTTCAATATGGGATGGAAGTATGTAGGGAATGTTTCTATTGGGCTTTTTAAAATTATATTTCCTGAAATCTGTTTTGGTCTGTTTATCGTTCTGAGAAAAAATGGCCATTGAGTAGCATTTTCCGTTCAGATAGAAGGTTCTTATCTCAAATTCTTTATCAATTTGCTCCTGAAAGAAAGTAATAAAGAAATCTGTTTTTTCTTTGTGATGTATGGTTGTAGTATACATGATGCCGTTTAAATCCGTATCAATGTCATCCAATATTGGATTCCCGCCAATTGTTTTGATAATTGTCTTATGTAGGGATACCTGCTCCGTATTATCCGCCAGAAAATATTCAGGGACTTCTAAACCCGCTTTTTTTGCCTGTTCTAAAACCAAAAGTTTATTTATATCGCTGTTGCTTTCTTTATTGATGTGCTTTTTAGATTCCAATGTTTTTCTTACATAATCTTCTAGCCAATGTTGTACTTCATTCATATGAGCATTGACGGAAGCATTATCATATTTCAGCCGTTTTATCTTCAATCTTCCTCTTCTATACCATACGCTGGTAATATCATCAAGGAAAAAAGAACTTCTATCACTCTTCAGAAAGACCTGTTTGTTCTCGGTTTTTATTTCAAAAACTTCATCTTCATGGATGCGAATGAAGTCTTTCTTCATATCCAGAAGCCATTGTATAACTTTAAGGGTAGTTCTCTCATTATTGTTGGAAATGATAAGAATCATTTTGTTTCCTTTTTGTTGATGGAAGTACGTTTCAAAGCAGGTAATCCTATAGTTTTTCTGTTTCGGTTTACTTTTGCCGTATCAATAACGGCGGTGTAGCTTGGGTAGGAACCATAAGGCATCTCTTTTTTACTGATTTGTAGGTCATGTCTGTCTACCATATTAGCATAGTCTTTGGGATTGCAGTCCCCCGATTTTATATATTCCAACATTTTCATCTTAAAATAAGGATATTCCTCTGCATCTATCATGTGACTGAATAATGGATGCATGGGCATAAAAACATCATTATTTCCAATAAGTCCTATTTTCTGAACAGAAGGATAACCATAATTTTCAAAGGTCCATTTGAGTAACTTAGCATTTATTTTATCATTCACTTCTCTCAATTGAGGATCTTTACGATCTTCTGCCTGATCACGGGTAAATGCTATACTAAAAGAATCTACCAGACGTTTATTTAAGCCTTTCTTCCAATCTGCAATTCTCTGTTTTACCTCAGTGCTGTCTATTCCATATTTTTCGAACAGTTCATAGTGTTTTTGATAAGAATCTTCATAAGGAGCAAGTAAAGGAATAAGTTTATAAAGGCTTTTTTTTCCTCCAAAGTTTTTTTGGTGTTTATCTGCCAGTGTAATGTAAGTTTCATATTCCTCAATACGTTCCTGGTTTTTAGGAGCGTATTTCTTGAAAAGTACCCGGTATTGTTTTATAACTTCTTCTGGCTGATTAAATTTTCGGTACAAGCTGTCAATCTCATTCACTCTATTGTAATAGGTGATATAATCTTTGGTTTTGCAGGAAAAAAGCAGAAAAACGATAACTAAAAGAGATAGTATATTTGGGATGGGAAGTTGTTTTTGGGCCAATTTTCTTTTCATAGTGTTTTTGAATATTTATTTAAGCCTTGAAAATCAATTTTCACATATCATTTGAAAAAAGGAGGAATTACTCCTCCCTTTACAAAGATATCGGATGTAAACACCCTTTTTTAGCAAACTTCTAACGTAGATTCAAGCTTGTGATCTCTCCATGTTTCTTTGTCGTAGCAGTCTCCATTATTAGTTGCTACATAGTTAACTGCAGAATTACCTCCTCCTTGAATTGTTTGCAGGTTTTTCATTTTCTTGTTTTCTAAAGAAGAGAAGCTACTCTTCATACCGATTAATTTTTTCATTGTGATTGTTTTTTAATGTATTAATTTCATTTGTGTCATTTTACCTCTGACATTAGGATCAATAATTCTCATCATTATCTGTACTGTACACTTACATCTACTGATTCAGAATATATTTCATCAACGTTGATGGGTCAAAACTATAAATAATTAGGTCCCGTTATGGTGATAAATGTTGCGTATAATTTGTAGATTTTATGAGTCGATTTTTTTGAAATCTGGTTTATAAGTATTGTACAGATTGAGTTGTAATAGAGATTTGGGATTTGATGAAAAAAGAAAGTTTAATGAAAAGTATAAAGTATTAAAAAGAAGATCTGAAACAGATTTTAGGAAGGTTCTTTAAAATTAGAATTATTTTCTAATGTACAAAATAACAGATCGTCTCAATGAATGAAGCTATTTGAATACAAATGATACAAATTTGAAGGGTTTTACAAAAAAGTCTTGGTGATGAAAAAAAATATTGATCTTTTTTCAACTGTTTATTTTGATAATTTGAGAAAAAAGAATTCTGATATTGTGGAAATATTATCCTAATCGAAAAAGGAACGATGAGTGTTTAAAAAATGAAGTTTCGCTCTTAGTTCTATTCAGAAAAAATCCCTTGAAAAAATGTTTCCAGAGCAGTGTGTTCATCCAGTCCGAATTTCTTTTTTAGTCGGTATTTCGTCATTCTTACACTTTTGGGCTCTACATTGAGGAGGTTAGCAATTTGTTTGGTATCCATTCCCAGATAAATATAAGCACAGTATTTCAGATCCAGAGCCGTAAGTTTCTGTTGGGCTCTTTCGTTGATGTTTTTGAAGAAATCAGGGTGCAGTTCCTGAATCGTAAACCTAATCTTTTCAAAATCATTGTCAACGCGGTTTTCTCCTTTTACTATCTGTTGGATGTTGATGTCGGTATCAGTATCAGAAAGCTGAGTATGAAGCTGCTGAAGTATTTCATTTTTATGCTGTATATGAAGCTGGCTGGCCAGTACTTCACTTTGAAGCTTTTGCTGCTGAAGGGTAAGAAGCTCTTGCTCTGCTTTTAATCTGGCTTGTTCTTCTTCCTGAAGCTTGATCTGCATTTCGGCCTCATGTTTCTCGGTATCCAGTTTATTTTCCCGTTCTATAGAATAGCGCAATTTAAAATGATAAGAACGGAACATGAAAAACGCTCCTATTAAACCAATAATTCCAAGACCTATATATAATAGTTTTTCTTTTTTAAGATTGGTCGTTTTCTCAGTCAGGCTTCTCAGTTCAGATTCTTTTTTCTGAGACTGATATTGTGCTTCCAGTCTTTTTGCGGTTTCAGCCTGGCCTTCATCAAAAAGTATATGACTGTACTCTGTCACTTTCATCTGATATTCGTAGGCCCTTTGATAATTTTTTTGTTGGGCATACAATTGCGCGAGATTTTTTGCCACCGTAATCATGATGGGATAATATACCGGCTTTTGAGTGAGAAGAATTTTTTCAGCCTTCAGAAGATATTGCTCAGCCAAAGCATCATTATGATCCTTTATGGCAAGAGTGCTTAATATTCCAAGGGCTCCGGCTTGATTTGCCTGATTAAGAGTTGTATGTTGGGTAAGGGCTAATATTTCGTTGGCACTAGCCTGAATTTCCTGACGAATTTCGGGAGTGATAGTAGGAAAGCTTAAATAATAATTAGCAAGATTCAGTAAAGCAATGGCATGGGCATAGGCAGAAACGCGTCCCGGAAACTGATGATACAAAGCCACAGCTTTTCTACAGATTTCTATTACAGTTTTCAGGTCTTTTAAATCACCGGTTTTTTCGTACTGAAAAGAATAGCATACAGCCAGAGCAGAGTAGGCCGAGCTCAGCATATTTTTATTTCCTGATTTTTCAGATAAAACTATTGCTTTTTTAGCATATTGGGTAGCATTTTCAGCATCATTCCATGCTGTATAAATTCCATAAAGGAGATAATTGAGCTTTGCATTCAAGAGGATTTCTGAAGGCAATTTTTCCACACTGGGAAGCACTTTCTGGATGAGCTTGATTGTATTTTCATATTCTCCCAATGAATTATTGTAATAGATATTCAGATATTCAGTATATAAGGCTGCGGTTTTATCATGGCTTTTCTGTACAATTATGTGTACCGCATCAATAATAGGAGGAACTTTAGCGTATTCAGATTGGTTGAGTTTAATGATTCCTTTCTGAACAAGCGCTTTTACTTCTTCGGTGCTATTATGTTCCTTTTGGGCAAGTTCTATTTGCTGCTGAACATATTTTTCGGCCGTGGGATACTGGTCGCTTACTCTATAATATTCTGTGAGTTCATTAAAAATTTTAAACTTTTCCGGAACAGAAGTTTGTTCTTTATTCAACTGATCTTTAAGACCATCAAAAAATGTATTCTGTGCCGGATATAAAGTACAGATGAAAAGTATAAGATATAAAAATGAGTACTTCAGTTTCATAGGGGTGAAAGTACAAAAATTGTAAAGACCTGTCAATGTTCAATATAAAAAAATGGAATCGTATGTTTTTTATAATGTATTGAAATTTAACTTGTTATAATTAGTTGTAGACGTTTTGTAGTCGCTCGAATTTTAATTTGAAGTTGTTTTGTAGGAGCCGATAAGTAGGAAGAAATCTTTTTTCCGTCGCAATTTTGGAGCAGTAAAAAAACAACAAATATTAATTAAAAAAAATTAAGTTATGGACAACAAGACATTATCAATCGTATCTTATATCACTATTTTCGGATGGCTGATTTCTTTTGTAATGGGGAAAGATAAACCCAACAGCCTTTTAAAATATCATCTGAAACAATCTTTAGGACTGGTTATTTTTTCTATCCTTTTATCTATCGTTCTGAATATCCTGCTTATGATTCTCAATATCGGACTTCTGGGAATATTGGGATTCATCCCCTTGGTTCTTATGATTATTGGGATCATCAACGCAGCAAACGAAGTAGAAAAGCCATTACCGCTCATCGGGAAAATGGTTGAGGATAAATTTTCATTTATAGGGTAATCCTTCATTATTTAAAAAAATGGAAGATTTTAAACATTTGAAAAAGGAAGGAAACAGTTATCTGGTGAAGCAGTATATGTCATTACAACACCTTATTATAGCAGCTTGGGTATGTATTTCTGTATTAATACTTATATACAGCAGCTATCAGAAGACAGGTGTTGTACTTCTCATTTTTTTCTTATTACTGGCTGTGGTTTTTTTGAGGCCGCCCAAAATCTATTTTGACCCGGTATCTAAACTATTGAGAGTTAATAATAGTGGTTTAAATCGTAAGAAATTGATGTACAACCTTGATGACTTTGAGGGATTTGAGCTACAAACTTTCCGGATTATGGGATTTATTCCTATAGGCTGCTACCTGTATGCCAATTTTAAAAATGTCTCAAAATTTAAGCGTCCTCTGGTGTCACAATCTTTCAGTAAAAGTACCATGCAGGAGGTGACGAATGAGCTTGAGGATCTTAAAATATAATGAAACACCATCAACTATTAATATGCAATTATGAAAAAAACACTAGGTATTATTTTGATCCTGATAGGTTTTTGCCTCACTGTTATTGTGAAAATTGGACCTTCTAAGGAAACTTCCTGGATGTTCACCCATGGAGATGTTCCTCCAATGCTTTTTGCTGTAGCAGTCATGATTCCAGGAATGATTTTATATAATAAAAACAGATAATAAGCTATCTATAATCACGAATCTGGCTATACATCTGTAGAATATAATATACTGATATCATAGGATTAAGGTAATTTTACCGCCCATTTTAAAAAAGAAAAGAAGTATGGATTTTGGAATTTTGAAACAGCAGATAGAAAATGCTGCTAAAAAGGCTTTTTTAGAAATGTATGAAAAGCATGGAGCAGAAAAAATCTACAGTTTTGCGTTGTACAGTGATGAAGGAGCAATGACGGTTTGTCCTGCTGCTAATACTTTAAAGGTACTCGAAACGATAGATAAAGAAGATGAGTTGTACTACAAGTATGAACCTGCAGAATGGACTTATGAAATGGAAGGAGCTGATGAGGAATTCGACAATATTTGTACCCAACTGAGAGAAGAACTCAAAAAATATGATGAAGATGATCAGGGGGTTGAAGATTTTCAGGCAAAGCTTTACTCTTTATGCATTGAAGTATTGGAAAAACTTAAAAACGAAAACTTTTTTACATCAATCACAGGCGAAGATATTTTCCTGATTTTTACGGTTTCAGATTATGAATTTGAGATACAGGATCTGAAAAAACTCATTGTCAGACTCAATGATAATGACTATCAAAGTGAATATCTGGAGTGGATGGCTACCTGGGGCAATTAAAAGAATGAGAAATTAAAAAAACACATTTTAAATATATCATATGAAGCCAGATAAAATAATTGTCTCAGATACCTCTTATAAAAACGATGATGCTTATGAGGTGATAGCATCCAATATATCTGTAGTAAACCTTTTAAATGAAGAAGGAATTGCAGAAGAAGATATGCATGAAGATGCAGTTATGAGTTATTATGTCGACTATTATGTGGCGCAATATAAAAATGGAAATTTTTCTCAGTTTGTCTGGAATTCCGGCTGGTCTGAAGAACTCAATCAAATGATAGAAGAAAGCCTGAAGAAAATAGGCGCAGAAAAACATTTGGAATTATTTCAGGATCAGTGTTCGAAAGTAAAACAACTTAATGATGAACAACTTGAAATGTTTCTGGAAGGCGAATATTTTGGTCTTAATGAAATCCGGGACTCTTTGAAAAATGATTCATTTTATACTCTGGAAGAAGATTTAACAGCACTTCATTCCCAATGGCTGAAGAATCATCCGGATCTGAAAGTTCTCACTATTGATGAAATGTTTGCCGAGCTTGAAAAATGGATAGGAAGAAAGATTGAACGATAATATTTTAAAACTGAAAGTGAATTCAACGTATGGAAAATCTCCAACAACTCAATATTGAATTTAGAAATTATCTGGATTCGATCAGTTCCGGCCTTACAGATGATCTGGTTCATTTGCTGAGAGGTGAAACGATAAGCTATCTTCACGGTACACATTCTGACATCAAAGCTTTCTATTTTGAATATGAATTTGACTATCTGAATATTGTCTTTTGGGGCGTAGATCATAAAGGTAATATTGCGACCAATACCCAATCTCTTCCGACCAGAAAGAATAGCAATACATCTAACGAAGAATGGAACGCCTTGGTTCCTGAAGAAATATGGAACAAAATTTCAGACTTTGAAGATCATTATGAAGATGATGATTTTGACGAAATGATGGATGAGTATAACGAAGAAAAGTACGAGATTTTTGAACAATGGTTTTCTGACTGTTGGAAGAAAGCATCAGAACAGACCTTAATAAAAATGAATGCCTATTTTTCTATTCATGATACCTATTTCAGGACAGATCTAAATACCATGAAAACGATTAATGAAGACGAAATTGCCAGGATTTTTGAATAAATATAGAATCGAAGACCTCTTCAAATAATAAAATATAAATCCAAATAAAAATATCAATTACAATTACATTAATTATGAATAACTATAAGTTTTACAAACAGGAAGGTAATCAGTATATCTTTAAGAACCAACCCGTATTTGTCACTATACTCTGCCTTATTTTCCTGGTTATTGCAGGAGTGCTTTTCAACAGTGCAAGAACCTTCAGCTATGTTATTATTGCTCTGGTAGTCCTTATTATGATCAATTTCTTTACGAAAAAATTCATCATAGATATGGATCGAAAAACCATTACCGGAAAACATACCATTTTTGTTCCTGAGAGAACTTATCCCCTGGAAAATTTCACCAATTTTCATATATTGGCTACCAAATACATGGGATTCATTACAACAAATGTAATGCTTTCCATTTATTTTGAGGTAGATGGTAAAGAAAAGAAACTTACCGTAGGACAGGCTCTTACCCAGGCAGGGATACAGAAAATGGTGAACGAAACAGAGGATATTATGAATATTAATAATCCGGACAATGGACATCACAGACCGTTATAAGTTTGAAGAGAATGGGAGCGAGATAAGCTTCATGCCCAATTACGATTTCCTGCGGACTTTGATATGGTGGGTGGCTTTTGGAATCGTTGCACTTCCGGTAATAGTCTATTATTTTATGGATAGAATGTCGTCAGATCAGTTTAAAATTGCCTTGATTGTATGGGGGATTTATATGGCTTATTTTCTATTCGATCTTATTTTCAGAATTCCCGTGAAATATATCTTTAATAAATCGGAAAAATGTATCTACAGAAGGCAGATTGTGGCTAAAAAGATCATGAGCTTTGAAGAGATGACTTATTTTATCAATGATGAAAGTGGTGGATATTATTATTCCATAGGAAAAAAACGAAATCAGTTTGTAAAAAACTATAGGATAAGCAATTACTTTTCAGGTGGAAAAGCTTCCAATAAAAAAGAAGATGAGTACATCGAAAAAATACTGCATCCCATATTAATTACGGTGGGTATTCCACTGAATCAACCCGAGACATAAAAATAAACAACAATAAGTAGGGTAGAAGCTACGAACCATGACAAGTATAGACAAAGTAAATGCGGCGGTTTCTTCGAAACCGCCGCATTTTTTATATCAAATAGCTTACAACCTTAAGCTAAAATTCTCTTTACAGCTTCTTTTACAGCTTCTGCATCAATTTTATATTTCTTCATTAGTTCAGCAGGCGTTGCAGACTCTCCGAAAGTATCATGTACAGCTACAAATTCTTGTTTTGTAGGTCTCTTTCTTGCAAGCATTCCCGCAACAGATTCTCCTAAACCGCCAAGATAGTTGTGTTCTTCAGCTGTTACAATTTTACCTGTTTTTTCAACAGATTTTAAGATGATTTCTTCATCAAGAGGCTTGATGGTGTGAATGTTGATCACCTCACAAGAAATTCCTTCTTTTTCTAGCTCATCAGCCGCTACAAGAGATTCCCATACAAGGTGTCCTGTTGCAACAATAGTTACATCAGTACCTTCCTGAAGAAGAATTCCTTTTCCGATTTCGAAAGGCATATCTTCCGGAATGAAAACAGGTACTACAGGTCTTCCGAATCTTAAATATACAGGACCTTCAAAGTCTGCAATGGCTAATGTAGCCGCTTTGGTTTGGTTGTAATCACAAGTGTTGATCACGGTCATTCCAGGAAGCATTTTCATCATCCCGATATCTTCCAATACCTGGTGAGTAGCTCCATCTTCTCCTAGGGTAAGACCTGCGTGAGAAGCACAGATTTTTACATTTTTATTAGAATAAGCGATAGACTGACGGATCTGGTCGTATACTCTTGAAGTAGAGAAGTTAGCAAAAGTTCCTGTGAAAGGAATTTTTCCTGTAATACTAAGACCTGCAGCAAGTCCCATCATATTCGCTTCAGCAATACCTACCTGAAAGAATCTTTCAGGAGCCTTCTCAATGAATTTCTCCATTTTCAAAGAACCGATAAGGTCTGCACAAAGTGCTACTACATTAGGGTTTTTATCAGCAAGTTCAGCTAATCCTGCTCCGAATCCTGAACGTGTGTCTTTTTTTTCTGTATATGTAAATTTCATTTTTATTTTTATTAATCGAGAGGTTAGGATTTTAGTAATCTGCAGGAGTTTCTAAAGGTAATTGGTCTAATGCCTTTGCCAACTGCTCATCATTTGGAGCTTTACCATGCCAAGCATGAGATCCCATCATATAATCTACTCCGTATCCCATTTCTGTATGAAGAAGAATAGCTACAGGTTTTCCTTTTCCTGTTTCAGTTTTTGCTCTTTCAAGAATTCCGATTACTGCTTCAAGGTCGTTACCGTTCTTTTCTTCCAAAACAACCCATCCGAATGCTTCAAGTTTTGCATGAAGATTTCCTAAGCTTAATACATCATCTGTATCCCCATCAATCTGACGGCCATTGTAATCTATCGTAGAAATAATGTTATCCACTTTCTTAGCAGCAGCATACATGAATGCTTCCCAAACCTGACCTTCCTGAAGTTCACCATCTCCGTGAAGAGAGTAGACAAGAGATTGATCACCATCCAGCTTTTTACCCTGAGCTACACCTAAAGCCACAGAAAGTCCCTGTCCAAGAGATCCTGAAGCTACTCTGATCCCAGGAAGTCCTTCATGAGTGGTAGGGTGACCCTGTAATCTTGAATCCAGTTTTCTGAAAGTACTAAGCTCCTCTACCGGAAAGAAACCAAATCTTGCTAAAGTAGAGTAGAACACAGGAGAAATATGCCCGTTTGATAGATAAAAATGATCTTCATTTTTGCCTTCCATTGTGAAAGGAAGATGATAGTTCATTACTTTACCGTAAAGGGCTGTGAAGTATTCTGTACAACCTAAGCTTCCACCCGGGTGTCCCGAATTTACAGCATGAACCATTCTTAAAATGTCTCTTCTGATCTGTGTAGTAAGAGATTTTAGCTCTTCAATACTTTTACTCATTATATCTGATTTATTTGCACACAAATTTACAATTTTTTAATGGCTTACGGAAATGCAAAAATTGGGACCTAAAATCTGGTTCTTTAATTGATTTTAAAATTTTACTGTTTTTAACACTTTCATTGAAGATAAACCGTAATTTATATGAGAATACTATTACTAAATGCAAAAGTGAGTTCTGTTTCCGTATCGTAAACCTCAATATTAAAATATCCTGAATCTTTCCCGTAAACATTTAATGAAATACCTGAATTTTTCTTTTTTCCTTTTCTACATAGATTTTATAAGGTATGATCTCTGAAATAAATTCTTCATATCGTTCATACAACAGATAACAATACAAATCCAAAAATTGGAATATTTTTTTGCATAGAAATATGTTTTTGTCTCAAATTAAGATAATAATTTCGAAAATACGACAATTGCTGTATGGATGGCTTTTGGATTGAGGTTTTTAATGTTTTATAAAAAATAGGATCTTATTTTTCACAAGAATGGAATCTGTATTTTTTACTAATATTTTTTTATTTTTAATTTTTTTATGACGATTTTATCTTAAAATTTATTAATTTTATAAAAACCGCAGGTATTTAGTGGCTATTTTATGTACCTGAAGTGTTTTTGTTATTTTTTTTACACCAACTTAAAAATATTTTACAATCTCAAAATATCATGAATTATGAAAATTAAAAAACTATTATCTCTGGGGATACTTATTGTATCTGTTTCCCTGGGAAAGGCACAGGACTTCTTTACCAAGATCAGCGAGAGGTCCATTACATCAGATCCTAAAAGCCGGACCGTGCAACCCGAAAAATTTCTTACTTATCAGCTGAATATTGCAGATCTGAAAAACTATATTGATTCTGTTCCGGAATTGGGAGATAGTGATTTCAAAGGGAAAGCCCCAATCATTGTGCTGCCTATGGCTGATGGATCAAAAGCGAAATTCAGAATCTGGAAGTCTTCTGTGATGGCTCCCAAATTAGCCAGCCAGTTCCCTCAAATCGTTACATTAACAGGGCAGGGAGTTGATGATCAGTATGCTACTATAAAGCTTGATTTTACAGAATTAGGGTTTCATGCCCAGATAAAATCGGTAGTAGCAGGAGATACTTATATTGATCCTTACGCAAAGAATAATATTGATAACTATATTATTTATAAGAAAAGTGATCTGATCAATAAAAATCCTATGACATGTGAAACGCATGCTGAAGATTCTCAAGTAGAAAAAAAAAATGCACAAAAAACCGTCACTCCAAGCGTAGGAACTCAAATTAGAATTTTCAGATTAGCAGTAGCTTGTACAGGTGAATATGCTATAGCGGCTACTGGAACTGCTACTCCAACAGTTGCTCAGACATTATCAGCTATTGTAACTTCAATCAACAGAGTAAATGGGGTGTATGAGCAAGAGGTTGCTTCAAGACTGGTCTTAGTAGATAATGAAACCAATGTTATCTTCACAAACCCTAGTACGGATCCCTTTAACGGAAATAATAGCGCAGGTACATTAATTAATGAAAGTCAGACTCAGATTACAGCCTTAATTGGAACGGCTAATTTTGATATAGGCCATACGTTTAGTACAGGTGGCGGTGGATTAGCAGGGTTGGGGGTGATCTGTATCAATTCCCAGAAAGCAAGAGGAATTACCGGTTCATCTAATCCCGTTGGCGACCCTTACGATATAGATTACGTTGCTCACGAAATAGGGCACCAGTTCGGGGGACCTCATACCTTTAATGCTACAACAGGAAGCTGTGGTGGAAGTAACCGTAATGCAGGCACTGCAGTAGAGCCAGGAAGCGGTATTACCATTATGGCTTATGCAGGAATTTGTCTGATCTCAAATAACCTGGCAGCAAACAGTATCCCTATTTTCCATACCAGTTCGTTCCAATCTATCACTACAAAAGTACAGTCAACAACTTGCCAGGTGACAAACCCTGTTGCCAATACAGCTCCTATAGTAAACGCTGGAAGTAATTATATTATTCCTAAAAGTACTCCATTTAAACTAACAGGTTCTGCAACAGATGCTGAAAACACTGGACTTACCTACTGCTGGGAACAGAATGATAATGGACCAGCCGGAAACTGGAATGCTCCAACAGGAAATGCAGCTATATTCAGATCATTTATACCAACAACAGTTCCTTACAGATATTTCCCGAAAATTACAGATGTTATCAGTAACACTACCACTATCGGTGAGATTTTACCATCATATGCAAGAACGATGGAGTTCAGACTGACGGTAAGAGATAATAATGCAGGTTGTGCTGGAGTAGCCAATGATGATGCCATTGTGACGGTGGTAGACAATGCAGGACCTTTTATGGTAACGGCACCCAATACTGCTGTAAGCTGGACGGGAAACAGTACTCAGACAATCACATGGGATGTAGCTAATACTACAGAAGTTCCGGTAAGCTGTGCGAATGTGAATATTTATCTTTCCACGGATGGTGGACTTACTTATCCGATTACCATTTTAGCTTCTACACCTAATGACGGATCAGAAACCATTACAATTCCTGATGTGAATACTACACAGGCGAGAATTATGGTAGCTGGTGATGGAAATGTATTCTTTAATATCAACCCGATTAATTTCACCATTAATAAACAAATACTGGGAGTAAATGAGGTATCAGGAAAAGCAGATGTATTTTCCGTATACCCTAACCCAAGCAAAGGAATCGTTAACATTAAATTTACCAAACCTAATGATTCATATGATATTACGGTATATGATACAAGCGGAAGATTGGTATTCAGTCAGCAGAATAATAAGTTAAGCAACGATAGAGTTGGAACATTTAACTTAACGGAACTGGTAAAAGGAAACTACGTAATCAAAGTAAAAACCAAAGATTTCGAACAAGCTGTAAAATGGATTAAAGAATAGAAAATATTCTGATCATTCTAATATATAAAAAAGGCTGTTTTCATTATTGATGAAAACAGCCTTCTTCGTTTTATCTTTATCAGTAGTTTAAATTAAACCACCTTTAGATAAGATTTATTCTTTACCAGCCATAAACCGATGAATGTAAGTAGACCATTCAGAACGATGAGTTCTACCCCAATTCGGTAATCTGTGTAAGTAGTGACAGCCAGATTGATCAGATATGTAAGTACAGGGGCTAAAAGAGTCACGGTAAGGATAGAATATTTTTTCGAAATATTGAATTTGGTGAAAATTCCGAAAGCAAAAAGTCCCAACAGTGGCCCATAAGTATATCCTGCGATTTCCATGATCAGATAAACGATAGATTTATCATTTAATGCTTTGAAAATCATGATTAAAATGAAGAAAACAACAGTGAAAGTTAAGTGTACCTTCATACGAAGACGTTTCTTTTCTTTTTCGGTTTTGGTTTTATCTTCATTGAGATTTAAAAGATCAACACAATATGAACTTGTAACCGCAGTTAAAGCTCCATCAGCAGAAGGGAACAACGCAGAGATCAATCCAATAATAAAGATGATTGAAATAAACATAGGGAAATAGCCCTGAAGTGATAAAGCCGGGAAAAGGTCATCACCCATGATGTTTTTAATATTTCCAGAAGAATCTTTAAATCCGAAAATATTAGTTATTGTTTCGGAATTTATTGTTCCGTATTCTGCACCATTCTGTAAGGCAAAAAGATAAAGTAGTCCTCCTAAGAAAAGAAATGCCAGATTCACAAGAAGAAGTGTTCCTGCAAAAGTCAGCATATTCTTTTTAGAATTTTTAAGGTTGTCTACAGATATATTTTTCTGCATCATTTCCTGATCAAGACCTGTCATTGCAATGGTGATGAAAATTCCTCCCAAAATTGTTTTCAGGAAAAATGTTTTGGAATTCGGATCAAAATTGATGAAATGAGTATAATTTTTCTGTTCTAAAATAGTATACGCTTCACCAAACGACAGATTAAGGTTAGATAAAATAAATACGATACAGGCGATCAAACTGATAATCATGAAAGATGTCTGTAAAGTATCTGTGATAACGATCGTTTTTACACCTCCTTCGAAAGTATACAGAAGAACCATTAGTAGAAGAACCATAGAAGTTACCCAAAACGGAACGCCAAGCCCTTCCAGCAAAAAGATCTGCAATACATTCACTACCAGATATAATCTTGCCGTAGCCCCAATTGCTCTTGAAATAATGAAGAATATCGACCCTATTTTATGTGCTTCCACATTGAATCTTTTTCCTAAATACGTGTAAATGGAAGTAAGATTCATCTTATAATACAGAGGAAGCAATATGGCTGCAACAATGAAATACCCAATGAAGAAGCCGATTACCATCATGTAATATTCAAAACCACCATAGATGTATTCTGAGCCGGTCATCTTCCCTACAGTTCCCGGAACGGAAATAAAGGTAACCCCACTCAGGCTGGTTCCTATCATTCCGAATGCCACGAGCCACCATTTACTTTTTTTGTTACCAATAAAGAATGACTGGTTGTCAGAATTCCGGCTGGTAAAATACGAAATCACCAAAAGGCCGATGAAGTAGATAAAGACAAATAGCAAAAGGATCGTTCCTGGATTCATGCTTTGATTTTAAATTTTAGCAAATATATAAAAAAGATCAGTCGTGGATCGTGAATTTACAATGGAGTCTGTTGAGGTTCGTTTCATTTAGAAATAAAAAACCTTCCAGAGATTCTCTGAAAGGTTTATATGGTAAGGGTGGAAAAGTAATCAGTTCACCAAAACATCCTGAATTTCCTCACTCTTCTGAAAACTAGCCTTTGCAAAAGGGCAAAGCGGAATGATCTTTTTTCCGTTTTTTCGGGCAAAATCTACTGCTGCCAAAAGCATTTCCTTGCCTACGCCTTTTCCGTTGTAAGCTTCTTCCACCTCCGTGTGGTCTATAATAAATCTTTCTTCTCCTGCCCAGGTATACGTCATTTCTCCTGCGCGTCTTCCATCTATGAAAGCTTCAAAACTTCCGTGTTTTTCGTCGTTGTTTTGTTTTACTTCGATCATACTATGAGAATTTAGTTAATATTTCTATGTCGTTGGTTAATATTTTATGAACAGGGCATGCATCGGCAATGGTGTGCAATCTTTTCAGCTGCTCATCATCCAGGATGCCATCAAAAGTGATATCTCTTTTGAACACCGCTCTTTTGGTTAATGGATAATTCTCCAGTTCTACTTCTACGTTGATGTTTTCCACATCCCATTCTTTTCTTTCGATATACATTCTTAATGTCGCCGCAGTGCAGCTTGCCAGAGAAGTTGCTAAAATTTCCAAAGGATTAAAACCTTTATTCTGGCCGCCTTTATCAATAGGTTCATCTGTGATGATCTTATTTTCACCAGCAGTTACTTCCGTATAGTATTTTGTTTTTCCTAAACTTGCTTTTACTGTTACCGCCATTATTTTTCTGTATTGAATTTATAACTTAATGCACCGGAAGGGCATAGATCTATTTGATTTTTAAGTTCTTCAGGTGTTGCATTTTCTGCTTTTATCCAGGGTCTGTCTTTGGGATTATAAACCTGGGGAAGAGTTTTTACACATACAGCCGAGTGGATACACTTCTGAGGCTGCCAGATGACAGTAATGTTACCGTTGGGATATTCGTGTGTTTCCATATCAATTTTCTTTTAATGATTTTTCGATTCTTTTGTCCGGAATCAGCCATATGAGCGCCACGATATAATAAAAACCTATGGCAATATAAGGATAAAAAAATGAAGTTGCTATGCCGAGTATATAAAATATAATTGATATATATTCTTTAGATTTTGAATGAATAGCTTCTTTCAATTTTGAATTTTCCCCCTCACATCGGATGATTAAATTTTCCAAAATAGTGTACGCAATAGCACACATGATAAGCCCGATTCCATAGGCTGCAACAGGATTCTCTGCAAAACCGGTGGTTCCGATCCATTCTGTTGCAATGGGCATCAGAGAGAGCCAGAACAGCAAATGCAGATTAGCCCAAAGAATACTGCCGTTAATCTTCTTTACGGCCTGAAACAGATGATGATGATTGTTCCAGTAGATTCCCACATAAATAAAACTGAAAATATAAGCCAAAAACTTAGGAAGAAGAGGTTTGAGACTCATCCAGCTATTTCCTTCCGGTACTTTAAGCTCAAGCACCATAATGGTAATGATAATGGCAAGTACACCATCACTGAACGCTTCCAGTCTTCCTTTAGTCATTGTTTACAGACTGATTTTTGAAGTTTTCTATCTTACTTTTCAGATCTGCCAGCATATCAGGATTAATGATACCGCTTTCCAGATCAAAATTTTCATAGAACTTTGGAAGCGAAAAAGTCTCCTTGATGTCTGCTGCAAACTGAGGAAAAAATGTTTTTGCCGTATTCATTACATTTCCACCGCCATAACCTCCGGGAGAAGTACTCATCAGAAACATAGGCTTGTTTTGAAATACTTTTACATTAATTCTGGAAGCCCAGTCGAAAACATTTTTAAAAGCAGCACTGTAAGATCTGTTATGTTCTGCAAGCGAGCAGATAATAACATCACATTCTTCAATGACTTTCAAAAAATGGTGGGCTTCATGTGGAAAACCTTTCTTTTCAAGATCTACTGAAAAAACAGGCATTGTGAAATCGTTGAGGTCAATCAGATTGATCTCCTCGTCCTGAAAATCTTTCAGAACAAATTTTACCAGTTCTCTGTTGATGGATGTGGAAGAAGTACTTCCTGCAAATGCTAATATCTTCATGGTTGTTGTCATCCGGACCGGATATTATTTTCTGTTTAAAATAGCTTTAGGTAGAGGAACATATTCCTGATCGTCACCTGGAACTAAAGGAAATGCTTCATGATTCTGGTCGTTCCAGTTGACTTTGGCCTGGTCAATCATTTCTTTATCAGAATTTACAAAGTTCCAGAAGATGAAACGTTCCTCATCAAAAGGTTCACCGCCAAAAAGATAAACGGTACCATTTTCGCTCATGTCGAATTCGCAAAGTTGGGTATCTTTGGCAATCATCAGCTGTTTTGAACCATAGGAATTTCCGTCTGTGGTTACCGTTCCGTCCAGAACATACATGGCTGCTTCTCCATAAAGGTCTTTCCCTATGCTTATTTTCTTAGCATCTTTGGTTTTGATCTCAATGAAAAATAACTTGCTGTGTACAGGAACGGGAGACGTTTTTCCGAATGCTTCTCCTGCAATTAATTTATACTGAATTCCATCTTCCTCCCAAACAGGAATATCATCCGCTTCAATATGGTGAAAAGTAGGTTCTGCCTGCTCAAGATGTTTGGGAAGACCCACCCAGATCTGGAACCCGTGAAGTCTCTTATCACTGTGTCTTAAATATTCTGGAGTTCTTTCAGAATGTACCACGCCTTTTCCGGCAGTCATCCAGTTGACAGCACCGGGCTTTATTTCAATAGCACTTCCGATACTGTCTCTATGGAAAATAGAACCTTCCAACAGATAAGTCAGAGTCGATAAGCCAATGTGTGGGTGTGGCGGAACATCAAGATTTTGATAGTCTTTTAATTCTGAAGGCCCCATATGATCAATAAAGACAAAAGGTCCCACTGCTCTTTTCTCACGGAAAGGAAGAAGTCTTCCTACCAGAAAGTTTCCTATATCCGCTGCTTTTTCTTCTATGATAAGTCCAATATTTGACATAATGCTGTATTACTTTTTTAAATTGTACGTAAGTTGAATAGTTTTCTGATTGATTTAAAGTTTGTCATACCCTTCAAACTTTTCATCAACGATGCGCTTCCATTCAGAATGTTTTTTGATAAAAGCAAAAACATAAGGACAGAAAGGGAGGAGCTTTTTATTACTTTCCTCGATATAATTCAGCGTTTTTTCTACCACGGCTGCCGCTGCACCTGTTCCTGCGAGCTCGGGTTCTGCTTCGGTATGTATCAAAGCAATTTGGTGAGTCGTCTCGCGGTAATCGATGAAGGCGTAATGTCCGTTAAATTCTATTTCAAATCTTTTCTCAGCTTTTACGAGAGGTATATTTTCAAATTCTGATTTCATAATATTTTGTACTAAGGGGTGCTGGCTTCCCATAAAAACAGGGAATTGTTGATGAAGACCAATAAACCTTATAGATTTTTAAAACCTATAAGGTTTGCCATTATATAAAGTTAATAAAAAAAGGTATAATTGAAGATTAAGATAAATTTAATTCTTTTAATCCTCCAAATAACCGAATTTACCGGTATTGTAATCTTCGAAAGCCTGCATGATCTCTTCTCTTGAATTCATTACAAAAGGCCCGTGAGGATAGATAGGTTCATTAATAGGCTCTCCGCTGATGATCAGAACAATAGAATCTTCTGTTGCTTCAATGCTGAATGTTTCACCTTCATTTTTAAATAAAGCAAAATGGTCTTGTTTTACTTTTTCTTCTTCATTGATGGTAATATTTCCTTCAATTACCAAAGCTGCCGTATTGTAATGAGCAGGAAAACTGAACTCAGCTTTTCCTCCGGCTTTCAATTTTGCATTCATCATATGAACAGGGGTAAAAGTAGAGGCAGGACCTTGGTGTCCTTTGTATTCACCGGCAATTATTTCTATAAAACCGTTTTCATTTAAATCTACTCTTTCCATTTTGGAGTTTTCGATAGCCTGGTATTTTGGGCAGCTCATCTTATCTTTTGCAGGAAGATTCACCCAAAGCTGAACCATTTGGAAAATTCCACCTTCTTTGGCCCATTCTGTTTCATGATATTCTTTATGAAGAACTCCTTTTGCTGCGGTCATCCATTGTACATCACCTTGTCCGATAATACCACCGCCGCCTGCGCTGTCATGATGTTCTACTTTACCACTATAGGCTATTGTTACGGTTTCAAAACCTCTGTGCGGGTGAACGCCCACTCCTCTAGGTATATCTGAACCATTGAAATGGAATTTTGAATTATAATCCAGCATAATGAACGGGTCCATTCTTTTCATATCCAATCCGTGTACGCCCGGAATAAAATTATGAACTCTGAAACCATCCCCTACAAAATGTGCAGGTTTTGGAGATACTACGATTTCTACTTTTTTAGTTGCCATCACATTGTTGATTTTTTATGTAAACAAAAATACTTTGGCAGCGTGGCAAAAACATTGATCTGTGTTAAGTTCGTAGAAGAACGATAAGGAAAGCAGAAAATGTAAATACATTTGTTATCGTTAAAATGATGTGAATGTTTTACAGATGTTTATTGAGAATGATAAAAAATATTGATTTGTGAGTTTAAATGATTGATGAATTACCTCTGTGCATGTTATGACTGATCATTACTCTTCTTTCGATTTCATATTTTTCCCATCTGAAATATGCAGTCTTCTGAACACTAAACCGGAGAAGATCGTCAGAATTCCTACCGTTAAAAATGTATATCGGAAAGCGTTGTGAATTTCTCCCTGAATAAGGTCTGTATTTTCAAAAAGCTTTAAAACAATCAATCCGAAAGCAATTCCGAAACCGATAGCCAGCTGCTGGTTAACGGATATCAGTGAATTTCCGCTGCTGGTCTGAAAATTTCTTAAGTCAGCAATAGAAATTGTATTCATTGAGGTAAACTGAATAGAGTTAAAAAATCCCAGGACCGCAATAATAGGAACAAACCAATACAAGGAAGTATGAATATTGGGGATGGCAAGCATACAGATTAAAGTTCCAATAATAAATGTATTGACCATTAAAGTTTGACGGTAACCATATTTATCCAGAATTTTGATAACCGTTGATTTTCCGAAGATGGCGGTAATAGCCATAGGAGCAATAATCCATCCTGAAGTAACGGCAGACTGTTTATAGGCAATCTGGATCATTAAGGGCAAAAGTAAAGGAACAGAGCTGATTCCAAGTCTTGTGGCCAAATTTCCTACAATTCCTACGCGGAATGTTCTTACCTGAAAGAGATTCAAAGGGAAAATAGGATTTCCACCTCTTTTCGCATGTTTGTAATAATAATACAGGAATAGAAATCCTAAAATAAATACAAGCAATACAGGAGTAATGTTCTGTATATCTCCAAAAAGTTCTAAGGAAATAGAGAGGAGTAGGGAAGCCGCGGCAAAAATAAGGAAGCCTTTTAAATCGAAATCTACATCGTCAGATTTGTAGTTGGGCATAAATTTTAATCCTAAAAGTATCCCTAAAAGCCCAATAGGAATATTAATGAGAAAGATCCAGTGCCAGGAAAGATAATCCACCATGTAACCTCCAACCAAAGGTCCAAGCACAGGGCCTATCAATGCCGGAATAATTGCAAAGTTCATCGCTTTGAGCAGTTCATTTTTATCAAATGTTTTGATCAGGGCAAGTTTTCCAACAGGTGTCATCAAACTTCCTCCAACACCCTGAACAACTCTCGAAATCACCAGATGTGTAAGATTTTGAGACAATGAACAGAATAAAGATCCAAGGCTGAACAAGACAAGTGAAACAATGAAAACTTTTTTAGTTCCAAACCTGTCTGCAAGAAATCCACTGGCAGGCATGAAAACTGCTAATGTAAGAACATAGCTGATGATAGCGTTCTGCATATTAAGCGGAGACTCTTTGAGATCTTTGGCAATGGAAGGCAAAGAAGTATTCAGGATCGTAGAATCCAGCATCTGCATAAAAATGGCAGTGGCCAGAATCAGGGGAAGAATTTTTTTTATGGACGTCTGTTGCGGGCTTGTTTCTGTCATTGTATATAGGCTGGAATATTCAAAGATTTCCAGACTTTTTTTATTTTGAAGAAAGTGCTTGCTTTAAGCGTTTACTCTTTTAGATAAAGAAATCCATATAAAATTAAAAAAGTCCTGCGAGATTTCACAGGACTTTTTGATTTATTTTCTAGGTTTTTCTACTCCTTTCCATTCATCGCCGGCTTTTCTGTACTGGCTTAGGATAAAGGTTTTGAAATCCTTGGTTTTGTACTCGATGTTATCGGTATTTTGTTCAAACGGCATGATGTAGTAGTATTCAATATCCGTTTTATCAGATTTGTTTCCTTTTTTTACGGTAGGAACATATTTTGAGAATTTGTAGCTTGGAAGATATTGCTTTAATCTTGTATAGAAAGCTTTATCATCTTTTTCGCTAGGAATAATATCAACAATATTCAAATCATCTTTTTTCTTATCCACCCAAAGATAATAGGTCTTTTCTTCACCTAAGTTTCTGTTGACAGAATTGAAAGCAAATAACTCTTTCGGTACGAGTTCCTTAATTTTTTCCGGATCAACTTTTGTATAGAACAGTCCTTTTGAAGGGTCAACATAGGTTTCAAGGTTGTACATCAGTACAGAATTATTTTCAAAGTTTTTATTTTTAAAATACTGATTTAAAGATAATTCTGCAGTAGCTCTAAGCTCTTTACCTCTTGCATCCAGTTTTTTAGTAGGATTCTGAGGGTTTACGTACTTTACAAATTCATAGAGAACAATTGGTTTGATGTCTTTAAGGTGAGGATAGGTTTTCAGTTGTTCTGCCTTTATAAGCCAATAATATTGCTGATAATAGTCGTCTTTATCCTGATCTTTCACAGTTTTATAGGTCAAAGCAAGCTTTTTAGAACTCAGGTATTTACCATATTTTCCCTGCCCAAAAGCAAAACTGAAGGATAATAAGGCAAATAAAACAGTAAGGTTTCTTCTCATTTTTTTTATAATTGATATTTTCGTTTTCCAAATATAATTATTTATTAGATATTATTTTGGATTGTGAGTTAAATTATGCTATATTATTATCGTTAATTCAAGAAAAAATCCTGTATCGCTACAGGATTGATAAATTATAAATGAGGAGGTTAGATGTTGTCATGAGAAAAATGCTGCTATGAATGGTCAATTCTGCTTCGCCAGCAAATGTTGAATAATGAATCGTTGAATAGTGAATCGTCAATTTTTACTTTGTGAATGGATCATCAATAGTTGAAACATATCGAACGATAATCTGCTACACCGAAATTTGCACCATTTAACCCAAACCTTAAAAAATTGACAAGCGAAGCAAATTCACCATTCACAAATTCCAGATCTAAATCCTAATATGACGTTTCATGTACTTTCACCGCTCTTCCGCTCGGATCATTCATTTTTTTGAAAGCTTCGTCCCATTCCAATGCAATAGGAGTAGAGCAGGCTACGGAAGGAACAGAAGGAACTGTCGCTGCAGAAGTTTCACTTGGGAAATGTTCCTCAAAAATAGTTCTGTATCGATATTCTTCTTTGTTTTGAGGAGTGTTTAACGGAAATCTGAATCGTGCGTTGGTCATCATTTCATCGGTCACTTCTTTTTCTGCAACTTCTTTCAAAGTATCGATCCATGAATATCCTACACCGTCTGAAAATTGCTCTTTCTGTCTCCATACGATAGATTCCGGAAGAAGATCTTCAAAGGCTTTTCGCAATACCCATTTTTCAATTTTTCCTTCAGCGGTATTGATCATCTTATCTTGTGGATTAACAGTCATGGCAATATCCATAAATTCTTTATCAAGAAAAGGGACTCTGCCTTCAATCCCCCAGCTCATCAGTGCTTTATTGGCTCTTAAGCAGTCGTAAAGGTGAAGTTTTCCCAGTTTTCTTACTGTTTCATCATGAAATTCTTTGGCATTCGGTGCTTTATGGAAATATAAATATCCACCGAACAACTCATCCGAACCTTCTCCTGAAAGCACCATTTTGATTCCCATCGATTTGATAACTCTGGCCAAAAGATACATTGGGGTAGAGGCTCTGATGGTAGTAACATCGTAAGTTTCCAAGTGATAAATAACATCGCGTACAGCGTCCAATCCTTCCTGAACCGTGAAGTTAACTTCATGGTGAACGGATCCGATATGTTCTGCCGCTTTTTGCGCTGCCGCCAAATCGGGAGAACCTACAAGTCCTACCGCAAAACTGTGAAGTCTTGGGTACCATGCCTCTTGGGTGTCGCCGCTTTCAATTCTCTGTCTTGCAAATTTTGCAGTGATAGCCGAAATAACGGAAGAATCCAGTCCGCCGGAAAGAAGAACTCCGTAAGGAACGTCACTCATAAGCTGTCTGTGAACAGCATCTTCAAGTCCTTTTCTTAATGCTGCAATATCTGTTTTGTTATCTTTTACATGGTCGAAACTGTCCCAATCTCTGCTATACCACTGTTGAAGCTCACTTCCGTCTTTGCTGTATACCAAGTGTCCCGGTAAAAAAGTTTCAATGGTTCTACAAACTCCTTCCAAAGCTTTGAGTTCTGAGGCTACATAATAGTTTCCATTTTTATCCCAGCCTTGGTAGAGCGGGCATATTCCCATATGATCACGGGCAATAAGGTATACTTCGTTTTCGGTATCGTATAGTGCGAAGGCAAAAATTCCGTTCAGTTTTTCAACAAAATCTTTTCCGTATTTTCTATAAAGGGCAAGAATTACCTCACAGTCGGATTGAGTCTGAAACTCATAATCCGGAAATTCTTCTTTTAATTCTCTGTGGTTATAGATTTCACCGTTTACAGCTAATACAACTTTACCATCTTTGGTAAATAAGGGCTGTTTTCCCGATGTAGGGTCTACAATGGCTAGTCTTTCGTGAGAAAAAACAACTTTCTCATCCTGGAAAACTCCACTCCAATCCGGTCCTCTATGACGGATTTTTTTTGACATTTCTAAAACCTGAGGTCTTAATATCTCGGTTTTTTGTTTGGCGTCAAATAAACATACTATTCCACACATATTTTTTATTATTTATGAAACAAAAGTAGAATTGATGTTTATAAATAACAATAAAAAATATTTAAAAGAGAATATTTTTAATTATAAAATTATTTTTAATTAAAAATATTAACTATTTGTGGTGATTTCTATGGTTTAGATTGATTTTTTTCGTTGGGCTTGAAATGATGCTATCTCTATACAAAATAAAAATGACATATTTATTAATATATGATAATTTATTATACAAATATTAACCCTTACTTTGTGGCTCGAAATAATTTTTTTTCATCATTTGTGTTTTTACCTTCTTGCAATTCTCATGCAAGAAGGTTTTGTTTTATTGCACCCCAAGTAGGGTTCCAGAAACATTCCATGAACTGAAACTTGTACCTTCTGTAGGCCCTTGAGGAATCTTTATCTGAATCGTATGTTTTCCAGCCTTTAAATCTCCAAGAGGAATAAAGTTCGGATTGGTAACCGTTCCCGGGCACCAGTTGGATCTGCTGAGGTCTGATGATGAAAGCCCATCCTGAAAATTTCCTGATGCGGGATTGTACAAACGGTAAGATCCACAATCTGTTCTCCAGGGAATGAAAGAAAATACAGATTGGCCATCCATAAAAATAGAATTGGCTTTAGGAACAAACTCATCACCGTTTTCCCATCCTCCATGTCCTGTGGTTGTATATCTCAACTGTGCATTTTTAACATCTTTTTTTAACGTAAAATCTACGGTCAGCCCTTTTTCCTGATTAAACAGAGTGGAGTAGTCCTGGCCGGCCATTTCCATAATGTTCAACGTGTTGAATAGAGGAATTGCAATATTGTTTTTATACGTACTCTGATCGCTTTTGTGAATGGTGATTTCAAGACTTACCTTATGTCCGCCTTTATCATAGTTCCCAATGAAAGTTCCTACCCAAAGCTCTTTTCCGGATAATGAAGGCTTTAATTCTGTAATATCCTGACGATAAGGGCTGACCGTCTGCCAGTTTTTCCCTTTCAATTGAATATGATTGAACTGCTGGATTCCAAACGCTGTGAAGAATCTCATCATTTCAATAGCAGGACTATAGTTGTCTGTAGCAGTGATCCCGAAATATTGTTTTCCGTTTCCGTTTTCGAAAACAGGAAGTGTTTTAACTCCTTTCTCCAATCCGTCAAAAAATGATTTTTCCTTGTCCTGAGGAATGAAAAATACAGTTCCGGTTCTGTCGTAAGCATCTCCGTTTGATTGTTGCTTCAGCTCTACGAAAATATTTTCTCCTTCAGTAATAGCAGGAAATTTTACTTTTTTAAGAATAATGGTTCCGTTAGCATATCTTTTTATCTGATCATCAGATTTTGAAGCGTCAGAAAAATTGATGGTTTCATTTTCAAAAACACTCAGTGTTGTAAATCTGCTTTTCCATAAAAGGTCTTTGTATCCTAGTTGATCGGTAGATTGGATGGAACCTTTTACGATGGTCTCAATTCCGGTATTTTTAATTTTTTTAATTGAACTTGCGGTAATTAAAGAGTTTTTATTTCTCTCCACTTCCAGAACAAGTCCTAAATTTTGCCCAAGTACAGATGGCCCGCCCTGAAGTTTCAGATCATTGGTGTACCAAACTTCGATGGTGTTGGAATTAACTTTGGTCACCGCTTTTTTACACGTATATCCTAGAATTTTTTTAGTCTCATTGGTAAATTCAAATGTCTGCTTACCTACAGATTCTTTATCGGAAGCTGATATAATGGATTCCGGCTTTAAGAAAGCATAGGAAACCACAGTATTGGATGGTTTTTCTACTTTGGTAATCTCAAAAGGATAGCTGCTTTTATGCTCTTTAATAGTACTGTTTAAAATGAAGTTTTCTTTTTCATTGACCCATACGATTGTGGAAGGCTGGTCTGATAGTAATTTCCCGTTATAGGAACTGGTATATTGAATTTCATACGTCTGCGCAGAAAACAGACAGAATACGAAAACAGCCAGAAAATTGAAGACAATTCTTGTATACATAAATAAATGAGTTTAGTGCAAAGCTATTTTAACTTTTTGCAGCAACAAAAACGGGTTAATCTATATAATAAGTAGAGAATATTATTGAAATGTTACAAAAAGTTTTTTAATTCCAAACATAAAAAAACTACCCCTGAATGGAGTAGTTGCTATATTGTTGTATTGTTTCTTAGATTAAGATACTCTTTCAATCAAAGCCATGTAGAATCCGTCGTAGCCTTCACTTGGCATTACTTTTTCATCCTTGATCATTTTAAACCCAGGATTGTTCTTAATGAATTCATCTACCTGCAGGTTATTTTCAGAAGGAAGAATAGAACAGGTAGCGTATACCATTTTTCCTCCTTTTTTCAGCATTTTAGAATAATCCTGAAGAATCTGCTGCTGTTCTTTTTTAATTCTGTCGATAAAGTCCTGATCAATTTTCCATTTGCTGTCCGGATTTCTTTTTAAAACTCCAAGACCGGAACATGGTGCATCTATCAAAAGTCTGTCTGCCTTTTCATGAAGACGTTTAATCACCTTATTGTCAGAGATCATACGGGTTTCAATATTGTGAGCACCGGCTCTTTTAGCACGACGTTTCAATTCTGCAAGTTTCCATTCAAAGATATCTAATGCGATGATTTGTCCTTTATTTTGCATCAATGCAGCCAGGTGAAGAGTTTTTCCTCCGGCACCGGCACATGCATCTACCACTCTTTGTCCTTCTTTTACATCCAGGAAATATCCTATTTTCTGAGAAGAAGCATCCTGAACTTCAAATAAACCTTCTTTAAATGCAGTGGTCAGGAAAACGTTTTTCTTTTCTTCCAACTGAACGGCATCAGGGTAATTTTTAATAGGGAAAGAAACAACTCCCTCGTCTGAAAGGTCAGAAATAAGTTCTTTTGTAGTTGTTTTTAAAGAATTCGTTCTTAAAACGGTAGGAGCCTGTTCGTTTAATGCAAGCATTTCTCTTTCCCACTTAGGCCCTAATTCTTTTTCAAGAGTTTCGGCTAACCAATCTGGAATAGAGTATTCTATCGCTTTTGTAGGAACCGTATTTTTTTTAAGCTTGGTAAGGATATCAGCAATTTTGATTCCGTCAAACTCCTCGAATTTTTTATAATTGGTTTTGCTCCAAAGCAAATACGCAATGATCAGTTTGTAAATATTGTTGGGTTTTACCCCTTCGCCCATGTAGTACTCAAGGCGTTTTTTCCAACGGATAATATTGTAAAAAATTTCAGAAACAACGGCTCTGTCCTGGCTTCCCCATTTTCTGTTTGCTTTCAAAAGTCTTTCAATCACTTTATCTGCATATTTGTTTTTCTCAAAAAATGTCTCCTGTAGGGCATCGTGAATTCCGATTGCCAAGTTTCTGTGAATAAGTTCCATAAGTTTGCTTCGCTGTTTGAATCTGCAAAAATACGACTTTTAATTGAGAGTTGGTGAATGAGGTTGTGAATGGTGAATAATCAATCGTCAATTCGCTACGCTTGTGAATTGTTTTGTTTGAGAGAAGTTTGAGAGTCTGCGAGTAAGAGGGGACGGGGAGTCAATACTTACCATTCATTTTGCGAAGCAAAAATTGACTTATTGACAGCTATTCTCTTCACACTTGACTTCAACCTCCAAAAAGCTCTACCTTTGTAGAAAATAAAAAATATGAGTGATACAGTACTTTGTCCGAAATGCAGTTCCGAGTTTACCTACCCGAGCGATAATATGATGGTGTGTTCACAATGTTTCTATGAATGGAATCCTGAAGAAGCAGCTAATGATGCAGCCAGTGAAGGAAAAATATTGGATTCCAACGGAAACGAGCTTCAGGATGGTGATTCTGTAGTGGTGGTGAAAGATCTTCCTGTAAAAGGAGCTCCAAAACCTGTAAAAGCCGGTACTAAAGTAAAAAATATTCGTCTGAGACCAGGAAGTGATCACAATATTGATTGTAAAATTGATGGTTTCGGGGCAATGGCTTTAAAGTCTGAATTCGTAAAGAAAGCATAGATAATTTGGCAAAAAGCCATAAAAAAAGGAAAAGATTGGACAGTGTAATCTTTCAAAAGACTTAATTGCAAGATTGCTAATGTCCGTCTGGAAGGCAGAAAGAGAATTAACCAAAAATTTCCTTATGCTTTGGAAATACAAATGTAAGAAAAAGTTTACGAACAGATTCTTATGTTTGTATTTTTTTTTATTGATAAGTGTAAGGGAATGTATGAGTTATATTCAGGATCGGCGAAAAGTAGAACAAAGAATTTGCTTACGACTCACTTTGGGATCTTACTATTTTACCCTTCTCAATTTTGATTTCTCGCCTAAATAAATGAAATGAAAACCGAACCTTCTATTCTCTCATCCGTATACATCACAAGGTCTTTTTCTTTTACTCTTAATTTATTCCAGTAATAATTTCCTGCAAACCTGCTCTCCAGAACTTCTGCTTCAATACCGCTTTCTGTAATTTTTATTTCTTTTGGATAATAAGAGAATTTTGAAAGTTGGAAATCTTCTTTTTCAACCTCACTGAAAATATTTACTTCCCCAAATAGTTTGGCTACATAAGAATTGTAAGGCTTTCGGTAAGTTTCCTCGGGGCTGTCATTTTGAATGAGTCTTCCATCTTGAAGAATAACAATCTGATCCAGCCACGGCATAATATCCTGAAGTTCGTGAGTAGAAATAATAAGAGAAATCTGATGCTGTTTTACATATCGGAAAAGTCTTTCTCTCAGTTCGATCTTTCTTGGGAAATCCAGATTACTGAATGGTTCATCCAAAATAAGAAGCTTCGGTAGTACAGATAATGCTCTTGCAATAGCAACCCTCTGCTGTTGCCCACCACTCAGATATTTCGGAAGAATATGAGCAAATTCCTGAAGTCCTACCACTTCAAGAAGCTCCATAACAGTTTCTCTTTTTTGCTTTAAATTAATATTTGAAATAAACTTACCTACATTTTCAGCCACGGTAGCATAAGGCATAAGGTCAAAATTTTGTGCTACAAATTTCATATCGGCCTCTCCGGGTACAAGATTTCCTTTCGGTCCCAAAAGTTTTGTTCCGTTAAAAATAATTTCTCCGCTTTGCCAGTCAATAAGACCATAAACCAGGCTAAGCAATGTGGATTTTCCACAGCCACTTTCCCCTGCAAGGGCAATGATTCTGTTTTCTTCAAACCTTAAATTAAGGTTCTGAAACAGGGGTTTATCTTGATTGTGAGAGAAAAATAGATTGTTTATTTCTAATAGCATAATACAAATGTAAGGTTTTTATGAAAACACAATTTTTTTTATTATATTAGCGGGACTAATAAAAATAAATCAAAAATGAGAAAAAAACTGTTTTCACTAGCTATTCCTGCTTTATTCTCGGCTGTTGTGATGGTTTCTTGTAAAAAAGATAAACCACTTACCAGCGAAAGTAATGAGGTGACGACTACCAAAGACGGAAGTCAGTACACTTTGGATACGCTAAACAGTAAGGTTGAATGGAAGGGATATAAAGTATTTAAATCTGAAAATACGAGCCACTTTGGAACCATTAAGTTTGAAAGTGGAGATGTAACGGTGAAAGACGGAAAACTGGAAAGCGGAAAATTCGTTGCTGATATGAACTCATTAACTTCTGTAGACCTGAAAGACAGTCCAGAAGATATGGGAAAACTAAACGGCCATCTTAAGAGTGGTGATTTCTTTGAAGTTGAAAAATTTCCAACAGCTTCTTTTGAAATTACAAAGGTGACTCCCTCTACAGAAGGAGATTACAATACACTTCTGGATGGTAATTTAACGATTAAAGGAATTACAAAACCAGTTCAGTTTAAAGCTAATGTTTCTGTGAAGGAAGGAGAGGTGAGTGTAGCTACTGAGCCGAAAGATATCAAGAGAGAAGAGTTTGGCGTAAAATTCCAGGCTCCAGCTGAAAACGGAGTGATTAAAGATGAGGTAACTCTTCAGATCAACGTGAAAGCTTTAGAAAAGAAATAATTTTTTTATTTAAGTGAAATAAGTGATTGAAGTCTGCCTCCCGAAAAAGAGGCAGATTTTTTTATGAGTCAATTAATTATTAAACTTAAAAATCGTATTTTTGCAAAACATTTTGAAAGGGTAAAATAATGATAGAAAAGATAGAAGAACTACTGATCGAAGTAAACGGCTTCAATACTACCTCTAAGGAAGAGATAGAGAACTTCCGTATCAAGTACAACGGTAAAAAAGGGGTTCTGAATGATTTTTTTGAAAAATTTAAAGAAGTTCCTAACGACCAGAAGAAAGAATTCGGACAGAAGATCAATACTTTAAAGCAGGCGGTTGCTGTAAAATTGGAAGATTTGAAAAATGCTTCTGCATCTTCTATTGTTGTAGAGAAAGAAGATCTTACAAAACCAGCTTTTCCATTGGATTTAGGGTCAAGACATCCGATCAACCTGGTTAAAAACAGAATTATTGAAATCTTCAAATCAATTGGCTTTGCTGTAGCAGATGGTCCTGAGATTGAAGATGACTGGCATAACTTTACGGCGCTTAACCTTCCGGAATATCACCCGGCAAGAGATATGCAGGATACTTTCTTCATAGAGCAGAATCCTGATATTCTTTTGAGAACGCATACTTCTTCCGTACAAACCCGTTATATGGAAGAAAATCAGCCACCAATCAGAATTTTATCTCCGGGAAGAGTATTTAGAAATGAAGCAATCTCTTCACGTTCTCACTGTATCTTCCACCAGATTGAAGGATTATATATTGATGAGAATGTAAGCTTTGCAGATTTAAAGCAGACAATTCAATTCTTTACTACCGAACTTTTTGGTAAATCTAAGATCAGAATGAGACCTTCATTCTTCCCATTCACTGAGCCAAGTGCTGAGATTGATGTGTATTGGGGACTTAATTCTGAAACAGATTACAGAATTACAAAAGGAACAGGATGGCTGGAAATCATGGGTTGTGGAATGGTAGACCCTGCCGTACTGAAAAATGTAAATATTGACTCTGAGAAATATTCAGGATATGCATTTGGAATGGGAATTGAAAGAATTACGATGCTTCTTTACCAGATGAGCGATATCAGAATGTTCTTTGAAAATGATATCAGAACACTTGAACAATTCAAAACATTATAAAAAATCAAACCTCCGGAGCTCCGGAGGTTTTTTGTTTTTAATTACTGACCTAAGAAACAAAACGTAACTAAAAACTGATCTTATTGAAAAATTTACACGTGTCTGTTTCTTATGCCTCTACTTGTGTTCAGATCCGCAAGGGACCTCAAAGAAAGTATTGACATGCTGCAGCTTTATTGCTGCCTCTATTATAAAGACAATTCGTGTTAAGGATATATTACATCATCATTTAAAAATGTCTGCAAAAATTTTGCAGACATTTTTAAATGAGAAAAACTCAATATATTTTTTACTTGGTAAATTTTAAAGGATACTTTACATTTTTGTAGTCATCAATGCTTGCTTTTAACGATCCTACAGCCAGTTCTGCTTTCAATAGCATAGGAACGTGGTTCGCATCATTGGAAACCCACATCGTTACACCTTCCTTTTCTTTAAATACTCTTCCGCTTTTTACAGATGGAATAATTTTTAAACAGTTGATGGTTCCAAATTTAGTTTTCAAATCTTCTGCTCCTACCACTTTTAACTGAAAAGGAAACATTTCATCATCAATCCATACATTCATATTAATGATGGTTCCAGCTTTCAATTCATCAGGGCTTTTGCTTCGCAGATAATAAAAGCAGGAAAGCATATCCTGTACTCCTTTTACAGATTTTAAAACTTTAGACCCATTGGCGGGTGTTTTTTTATCGGTTAAAATTAAGGTGTTGTTATCGTGATTAAAAACGGTTTCAAGATGTTGGCGATAGCTTCCCTCTCTTACATTTCTTACATAAAAACTGGGCAACCCTGTTTCTGTACTGATGAAACTTTCATACAGGTCTTCCACTTTGAAGAATGCCTTTACAGCACCGGTCGTTTGTCCTGTTCCTTTTACATACAGATGGGGAACACCTTTGTAAACGGTCTGTTTGGTGGTAAGATTTGCAGTTCCGGCATTCAGGAACCCATAGTGAATTCTCAGGGTGATAGATTCACCGTCTGCGATGTTGTCAATCTGGGCTGAGCCTAAAATGAATAATAATACTGCAAAGAGGGTTAAAATTTTCTTCATGACAAGACATTTACAAAAACGTTGCCAAATTTAAAATCTTAATTAATAGATATTTGACAAATCTCAGGTTTTTATTTAGAATCAATTAAATATGCTTCGCATTAAAATTAGTAAATTTGCAGTTACATGTATAATTAAATTATCTAAATTATGATAACCACTGATATATTGATCATAGGTGCAGGTCCAACAGGACTTTTTGCAGTTTTTGAAGCGGGCCTTTTAAAAATGAAGTGCCATATTATTGATGCACTTCCACAGCCGGGAGGGCAATTGGCAGAACTTTATCCTAAAAAACCTATTTTCGATATTCCGGGGTATCCTTCAGTGAATGCTGGGGAATTGGTGGATAATTTAATGGAGCAGATTAAGCAGTTCCAACCTGGATTTACACTTGGTGAAACTGCTGTTTCCTATACAAAGGTTGATGATGAGTGGTTTGAAGTAATTACCAATAAAGGAACTGTTCACAGATGCAAGGCGATTGCTATTGCAGGTGGATTAGGAACTTTTGAGCCGAGAAAACCTACTTTCGAAAATGTAGCGGATTATGAAGAAAAAGGGCTGGAATATTTCGTTAAAGAACCTGAACATTTCAGAAACAAAAGAGTAGTGATTGCCGGAGGTGGAGATTCTGCACTGGACTGGAGTGTTTTCCTTTCTAATGTAGCAAGCGAAGTAACATTGATCCATAGAAGAAACGAGTTCAGAGGAGCTTTGGATTCTGTAGAGAAAGTTCAGGATTTGAAAAATCAGGGAAAAATTAAATTAATTACGCCTGCTGAAGTTACCGGAATTAAAGGTGACGGAAAAGTAGAAGCCATTACTGTAGAAGTTGATGGTCAGGAAGCATACGATATTGAAACCGATTATTTTATTCCATTATTCGGATTGACTCCAAAATTGGGTGAAATCGGAAACTGGGGATTGAATATTGAAAAAAATGCGATTGTAGTAAACAACGCACTTGATTATCAGACCAACATTGATGGGATTTATGCTATCGGAGATATTAACACGTATCCTGGTAAACTTAAATTGATCCTTTGTGGTTTCCACGAAGCTACTTTAATGTGTCAAAGTGTTTATAACAGACTTAATCCTGGTAAAAAATTCGTTCTAAAATATACGACCGTAAGTGGAGTAGATGGATTTGACGGAAGCCGTAAAGAAGCAGAGAAGGCAGTTGTGAAAAAAATTGACTAATTTTGCAGAATTATGTCAGATATTAATATTAAAATCACCGACAGAGAAGGTGTAATTCACGATGTTGTAGCTCCTACGGATATGTCCATGAACTTAATGGAGATCATCCGTTCTTATGAGTTGGCAGAAGAAGGTACTATTGGAGTATGTGGAGGAATGGCGATGTGTGCTTCTTGCCAGGTTTATGTAATCAATGATCCAGGTCTTGAACCCATGGGAGATGAAGAAGATGCTATGTTGGCAGAAGCTTTCCATGTAAAAGATAACAGCAGATTGGGATGCCAGCTGCATATGGTAGATGAAATGGAGGGACTTGAAGTGGAAATTGCTCCTTATCCTTAAAAATATTTTTTAATCTTAATAAAAGCCCGTCCGGATATTCCGGACGGGCTTTGTTTTTATAATAGCTTTAAAGTTTAAATCTCCTCCTTAGAAATCACTTTCCAAACGGTAGGCGCCTCATAATTTTTCATTTTTTCCAAGAGGTCATCAATGTTTTCGCTGACCAGCAGCATATCTTTATTGACTTGTTTTAAAAATCCCTTATCTACCATGGTTTGAATCAGGTTGATTAGATCATCATAAAATCCGTCAATATTCAAGATCCCGATTGGCTTTTTGTGAAGACCCAATTGTGCCCAGGTAATCATTTCAAAGAACTCTTCCAAGGTTCCGTAGCCACCGGGAAGAACGATCACTCCATCACAAAGGTCATTCATTTTTGTTTTCCTTTCGTGCATGGTTTCTACAATAATAAGCTCAGTTAGGTTTTTATGGGCAATTTCTTTGGTTTGTAGAAAGTGGGGTAGTACCCCGATCACTTTACCGTTCTCACTTAACACTCCATTGGCTACGGTACCCATTAAACCGGTTTCCGAACCACCATAAATCAGTTGGATATTTTGTTTTGCCAAGGTTTGCCCCAGCAAAAAAGTCTGTTCTTCATAAATTTTATCTGATCCGAAACTTGAGCCACAGAATACGGTTATACTTTTCATATTATTTACAAAAATCTTTTAAATAATTTCTAACTTCAAAATCGGTTAAATCTCCAGCTTTTCTAAAGCTATTACATGCTTGTTCAGTTTTTCCAATAGCAAGATAGGATATTCCTAACTTAATATATGCATTGTGAACTTCTGTTACAAAACGATTATTCTTAGGTTGGAATTCATCAACTTTACTAAAATATTCTACTGCTTTTTCAAAATTATTATTGTTATAATATCTTAAACCTTCGTCAGTATTATTAAATAAATCCTTTTCTGATTTATCTGACAAATCATGATACCATTTTAAGAAATGTTTTTCATCCGTTACTAGTAAATCCTTATTATAAGGATTTACGAAATATTTTTCGGCTTGTTTTAATGCTTGTATAAACTGTGTATCATATTGCGGTGTACGTTTATCAAGTATCTTAATCTGTTTAATTTTATTATTTTTTGTTAATATATATTCAATTTTAAAATATAGATCATCCATATCTTTTGAAGTTTCTTGTGTCATCAGTGGCATTATAAATTCATCAAATGTTTTTTCATTATTGAATATGGGATGTATCACTTTATTGGCAACTAAAAGACTATCACTATTTCTAATCTCAATTTGGGGTCTAAATTCCGAATTTCTTTTTATAAAATCTTCAGCTTTTAGTAATAAAGAAATCTCATTTCCTTCTTGCAAAATAAGATAATCTTCTTCAAACCAATATTTGAATGTTCTATTATCTAGATTTATGAGATCTTTACTGAATTTAGCTTTGAATTTGGTTTTATTGATTGATAATTCATCAGGATTGATTTCATAAAAAAGCCATGTTGAATATCTGGGATTATTTATCTCTAAATTTTTTCCATCTGGTTTTACAATTTTATCTAAAATCCATTCACCTCTTAGTTTTTCTGATTGAGAATACGTTTTAATACAAATTATTAAGTAGAATAATAGGAGTAGTTTTTTTTTCATGGTTAAAAAATTAAAAATATCCAAAACCATATGGTTTTGGATATTCAATATTGTTATTATACTATTCTATTTCTGAGGAATATTGGCTAGAATATCCTTTAGGAAGCTCCAGAATTTCTGAGCAGAAGGAATATTCGCTTTCTCATCCGGAGAGTGCGCTCCTCTGATAGTTGGCCCAAAGCTTACCATTTCCATTTCAGGATAGTTGGCACCAATGATTCCGCATTCAAGACCTGCATGACAAGCTACAACATGAGGTTTTTCATTGAATTTTTCGGTGTAAATCTTTTCCATGATCTGTACGATCTCTGAACCTGGTTTCGGTTTCCATCCAGGGTAAGAGCCGCTGAATTCTACATTCATTCCTGCCAGTTCTGCTACAGATTTCAATTGTTCTGCAGTAGAATACTTAGAGGAATCTACAGAAGATCTTGTAAGGTTTAAAATCTTAAGTTCTCCGCCTTTCAATTCAACTCTTGCTACATTATTGGAAGCTTCTACAAGATCAGCTACATCCGGGCTCATTCTGTATACTCCGTTGTGAAGAGATTTTAAAGTAAGAATCACTTTTTTAGAATCGCTTTCGGAAATCGCTTTATCAGAAGACGTAGAGTTTTCAATATTGATCTGAATTCCCGGTTCTACAGAAGCAAATTCTTCCAGGATTTCTTTTTTAAGAGCAGTTGCATTTTCTATAAATTGCTGAGCATTTCTTACAGAAATAATAGCAACACCTTCTCTAGGAATCGCATTTCTTAAACCTCCTCCGTCGATAGAAACCAACTCAATATTCTGGTTTACAAGCCCAATGTAAAGAAGTCTTCCCAGAATAACATTTGCATTTCCAAAACCTTTATGGATATCCATTCCTGAGTGGCCTCCCTGAAGACCTTTCACTTCAATTCTTACAATCTGTCCTTTTGAAGCTTCGGTTGGATAGCTTTGGGTAATGGTTACATCTACACCTCCTGCACAGCCGATATCGATCTCGTCATCCTCTTCAGTATCAAGGTTTAGTAGAATATCTCCTGTAAGCTGCCCTGGCTTTAAGCCTAAAGCACCTGTCATTCCCGTTTCTTCATCAATGGTGAATAAAGCTTCAAGAGCCGGGTGCGGAATATCTGAACTTTCAAGGATTGACATAATTGTTGCCACTCCCAAACCGTTGTCGGCTCCAAGAGTCGTTCCTTTTGCTTTTACCCAGTCACCATCAATTTCCATTTTGATTCCTTCTGTTTCAAAATCAAAATTAACGTCATTATTTTTCTGGCAAACCATATCCAAATGAGACTGAAGTACAATAGATTTACGGTTTTCCATTCCTGCAGTGGCAGGTTTTTTAATAATTACATTTCCTACTTCATCTACAGTTGTTTCCAATCCCAGATCTTCGCCAAATCCTTTGATGAAAGCAATTACTTTTTCTTCTTTTTTTGATGGTCTTGGAACTGCATTTAACTTGGAGAAATTTTTCCAGATTATTTGCGGTTCTATATTAGATAATTCCATTGAAATTTATTTTTTTCAAATTTACGAAATAAAAAATGCTCCTGTAGGATACAGAAGCATTTTTGTGTGATTTCGCTTTTATTAACATCCACATTCTCCATAGATCGGAGTAGTGAAGGTAGTACCGTCCGGTTTTTCAATCGTCAGAGTACCCTCAAATAACAGAGCTTCTTCACCTTTTATTTTTTTACCTTTTACAGAAATTTTGTAATCACCATTTTCTATTTCTTTGGTAAGGATTTCATCTACTTCCATATCGCTTGATGAGATGAGATTCATTGCGAGTCTTTTGCCATCCAACATCATATAAGCTGTTTTTCCCGCATCATCTGCATAGATGTATTTTTCGGTTTCAAAATCGGCTTTATTTTTGGCAAAATAACAGGAACATTCTTTAATTTCTTTTGGAAACGGAATAGTTCCAACCAAAATATTACCTGAAGAATGACCTGAAGTGGCAGAATCTTTAACAACAGATAAAGAATTTACAGGAGCAGAATTTGAAACGGTTTCTTTTTCCTTTTTGCAGGCTACCAGTAGAAATGCTGAAAATAAAATGATTACGTATTTCATTTGTTTTTGGTTTTATTTGTTTTCTTAACCTCTCGCTCTTTCCAGTAATGTCATCATTAATAATGACAGGATCACTAAGCTTTCGTCTTCATCATCAATGTCGATCAGTCTATCCAACTGAAATCTTCTTCCGAAGAATGAAGGCATTTTTTTCAATTTGAAATACGCTTTCCCGTCCACTCCTGTTACAGTGTAAGAAGGATTAAGGAAGTATCCTGTAAACATTCCGATGATAGGAAGTTCTCCTACAAAGCTGTCCCAGAATCTTACCCATGCATTATCTTCCTGAATTTTAAACTTAGGTTGATCATGAGCATCCATAATATCATAACTTGCCTTCCAGATAGAACGCATTCCTTTTCTTGCCAATCTTCCGAAGTTTTTGTTATCGATAAGATCATTTAAAGAATACGATGCGTTGAAATCAATCCATTGGTTGGCTCTGATTCTGAAAAGTTCTTTAGACTTGCTCTCATCATTAAAAACAATAACATCTTCTTTAAGTTTGAACATTTTCTGACGTACGTAAGCTACATAGTTGCCATTTCTGTCAGTGATGTTGAAGTCACTTGCTAAGGTAGTGATTTTGAATTTGAAATCCAGAGGATAATTAAGGTTGTTAAGTACCATGTTCGTTAATTTTTTTCATATTTAATTTAAGGCGCAAAGATAATGGTTTTTTTGATTGACCGGGACCGGTTTTATACGGTAATTCGCCATTGTCTTACATTGATGGATTAAGGGACAAACCCAGGTGTGAAAGGGTTGATAAGAATATATTAAAATTGAAATACGGTTCTGCTTTTAACTTTCAATTTTCCGGTTACCATTTCCCATTTCTCACCGTTTCCTCAACTATAATCCTTATTTTTGTAACTATGGATTACCCAAGTAAAGTTTTGGCAAAGGCGGTTGATGAGATTTCAGGCCTGCCTGGGATTGGGAGAAAAACAGCTTTGAGATTGGCACTTCATCTATTGAAACAGCCTAATTCCAGAGCTGTGAGTCTTGGAAATTCCCTGATAAACCTTGTCAATGAAATAAAGTACTGTAAAGAATGTCATAATTTTTCTGATTTTGACATCTGTGAAATATGCAGCAATGAAAAGAGAAATGGAGAGTTGATTTGCATTGTGGAAGATGTAAGGGATGTTATTGCTATAGAAAATACCGGGAAGTATACCGGGAAATATCTCATTTTAGGAGGAAAGATTTCTCCAATGGAAGGAGTAGGGCCCGGTCAGCTGAATATTCCGAGTATTGAAAAGAAGCTGAATGATGGTCAAGTAAAAGAATTTATTTTTGCTTTAAGTGCTACTATGGAAGGGGATACCACTGCGTATTATATTTATAAGAAGTTTAAAAACTTTAAAGTGAATTTCTCCAGTATTGCCAGAGGAATTTCAGTAGGAGACGAATTGGAGTATGCGGATGAGATTTCATTAGGGAGATCTATTATCAACAGATTACCTTATAACGAAAAGGATTAATATGAAGTTGTCTGTTATTATTGTCAATTATAATGTTACTCAGCTGCTGAGAAACTGCCTTTTGTCTATTCAGAAATATATAACGGATGTAGAATATGAAGTGGTTGTCATTGATAATGCTTCCACAGACAGTTCATGGGGAGATCTTATTCCCGAATTTCCCAAAGTACGTTTTATTTCCTCTGACATAAACGGTGGATTTTCAAAAGCGAATAACCAGGCCATACAAACTGCTGCAGGAGAGTACCTGTTACTTTTAAATCCTGATACGGAACTGGAAGGATATGATATGAAGACCCTTCTTGATTTTGCCGATTCCCAACCTAAGTTTGGATGTCTGGGAGTCCGTATGCATGATGCCGAGGGGAACTTTCTTCCCGAAAGTAAACGTTCTGTTCCTGATATGTTCAATTCTTTTGAGAAGCTTTTTACCAATTTTAAAAAGAATAATTCCAAGTCTTATTATAGAAATGACCTGGAAGAAGATGCTATAGCTGAGATAGATGTAATCACGGGTGCGTTTTTACTGGCTAAAAAAGACGTATATCAGAAAATCGGAGGTTTGGATGAAGCTTACTTTATGTACGGGGAAGATATTGATCTTTGCTATACTTTTTTAAGAAATGGCTATCAGAACTTTTATTACGGAAAAGTTTCTATCCTTCATCATAAAGGAGAAAGTACGGTAAAAGACGAAATTTATCTGGAGAGATTCTATGGTGCGATGCAAATCTTTATAGATAAGTATTATAAAGAAACAAAGCCGATGCAGTATTCATTTTTAAAAGCAGGATTAAAACTCCGCCATCAGATTGAAAAGATCAGATTAAAATAAAAAAGCAACTCAATTTGAGTTGCTTTTGTTTTATGTAAGATAATATTCTTCTTATTTTGCCGGGGCTGCAGGAGCCTGTACCGGAGCTGTAGTGGTTGTAGAAGAAGCAGGAGCAGACTGTTTTGCAGGAGCTTCTTTCTTAGCCGGTTGTTGTTGAGCAGGAGCCACTTGAGATGGTTTACCTGTGATGACAACGCTTATAAGGATAAGAACAATGATCGTTCCGCCTAGAGTCCATGTTGCTTTTTCCATGAAATCATTGGTTCTCTGTACTCCGAACTGTGCAGATGATGCACCTCCGAATGTACTGGAAAGGCCTCCTCCTTTTGGATTTTGAGCCATAACAATAATCACCAATAAAACACTGGCAATCATAATAAGAACCATCAATAGTGTAAATATAGTATCCATTAATTCTGATATCTTTTTGAATGGGCAAATTTAATCTTTTTTTACTGAACAACAAAAAAAGATGTCGCCAAATGTTGATAAAAATAAAAAACGGCAACAATTGTTGCCGTTTTTTCTATAAAAAGAGGATGTTATTATTTAAAATCAGCATCTGTAGCCTTATTGATCTCATAAGACTTTACAGTCATTGTCATATCCATTCCCATTTGGCTTACAGAAATAGTGTAAGGCATTTTTACCCCTTCTACCTCTTTGTAGTTGGAGAATGTGGTTGGAATATTCATTTCCTGACCTTGAGCTTTTACTTTTTTAGTTTCTCCGGTTTTTAATCCCGTTGCAACACTGTAGTAATAGGTAGTATCTCCACCTTTAATGGCGTAAGAATCTTCACCTGCAATTTTCTCAATTCCTCCTAATTTATAATCAGCAGATTTTGCAAAACCTAATTCTTCGAAAAGTTCAGTATTCTTTTGTTTGGCAGCAAGTTCTTCCGGTGTGATGTCAACTTTTTGTCCCATTTGCATAGAATATCCAGTTTTTCCATCAAATACCTGCTTCTGAACAACCTGTCCCATTGCTGTTACAGTGGTAAGTTCTTTTCCGCCCTGTGCTTTTATCATTTTCAAATCGATGGTCTGTCCTTGCATAGACATCGAAGCATTGGTTGTATAAGAAGATATTTTAGCCAAATTAGCTTTTCCTCCAATCGCGTTGATATATTTATCTACTACAGAAGCTACCGTTACATTGGCATCTACCTTCTGAACTGCAGGTTTGCTTACCGGATTCGCTTCTTTATCGAAATATTTTACCGGATATCCCAATTTTTCCAGTCCTTCAGAAATATCAGAAGCTTTACCGGCAACGAAAATTCTGCTTTGGTTAGGAAGGATCGTAGCTTTTACTGCGTTGGAAACATCTGCCGCCGTTACTTTATCAATAGATTTTAGATAATTGTTATAAAAATCAGCCGGCAAATCCTGTACTTTTTGATTAACTGCAAATCTTGCGATAGTTTCCGGTTTTTCCAAAGACATAATGAAAGATCCTTTCAATTTCGCTTTGGCATTGGCAAGTTCTTCAGGTTTTACAGTAGAAATACCATTCAGCTCGTTGATTAATTCTTTAATAGCTTTATCCGTTACTTCATTTCTCACACTTGTTTCAGCAGAAAACTCAGGAGAATATTTACTGGCACTCATGATAGAATACGCTCCGTAAGTAAATCCGTTTTTCTCTCTCAGATTCATGAAAAGTCTTGCTTCACCACCACCACCAAGAATATAATTGGCAATCGTTGCAGGGAAGTAATTCGTGTCTTTCATTTTAAGTGTAGTAAGATTACTTACTGATAATACAGACTGTACTGCAGAGGGAACATCTACTACATTAATCTCCGTTTTTGCTACATTAGTAGCAGGTTCCAATGGCGCAAATTTCGTGTTGGATTTTTTCCAGCCGCTAAAAGCTTTTTCAACCAATGATTTTACCTGATCGAATTTTACATCACCCACAATGACTAAATAAGCATTGTCTGGGGTATAATATTTATTGTAAACATTCTGTACATCTGCCAACTGAATTTTGTTGATAGATTCAATCGTTTCAAATTCCCCTCTTGACGTATTCTTTCCATACATTAAAGCATTAGATACTTTTTCTGCGATAGAAGAAGCATTTTTCTCATCCGCTTTTAATCCCTCAATGGTTCTTTCTTTAGCATCTTGAATTTCTTTAGCAGAGAATTTTGGGTTAACAATAGCATCAGCCATTAATCCTAATACTTCCGGAAAATATTTCGAAAGAGAGTTGGAAGAAGCTCCATCTGCATTAAAACTAAGGTTAGCACCTAAGAAATCTACTTTTTTATTGAAGTCATCCTTACTTAGGTTAGTGGTTCCGTTATCAAGCTGACTGGCCATGATTTCACTTACTCCCGAGATATTTCCTTCATAGTATGGAGGTTTATCTATAGAAAGAGTCGTGTTTACCCTAGGCAATTTATTGTTTTCAACAACCATTACGGTAAGACCGTTGCTTAGTTGGAAGGTTTTTGGTTTAGCAATATTGATGGCAGGAGTTGGTCCTGGCTTTGGCATTGCGTTTAGGTCAATTTTTTGGGCAGAAAGCATTCCTGCAAATAAAAATGACGCTGCTATATAGGTGAGTTGCTTTTTCATTGATAAAATTATTTTTTCTCAGGAACGTAGTTGATGATGATTCTTTGGTTGGAATTCAGATACTTTTTAGCTGCATTTTGCAGGTCCTGTCTTGTGATAGATCTGTAAATGTCAATTTCCTTATTGATAAGGTTCGTATTTCCCATCAATACGTGATTGGTTGCTAAAGAAGCCGCAATTCCCTGAATGCTTGAATTTTGATTAACAAACTGATTTTCAACTTGATTTTGTAATTTTTGATAATCTTCTTCAGAAATAAGAGTTGTCTGTAATTTTTTGATTTCAGCATCAATATCAGTCTGTAAAGTCTGTTTTGTGGTCTGTCCCATCGGGATCGCAAAGAATGCGAAAATACTGTAGTCTTCAAGTCCCTGGTTGAACGCCGCTACCTGAAGCGCTTTTTTATCCTGATCTACTAATTTTTTGTATAAAACAGAAGATTTACCACTGCTTAAATAAGAAGAAAGCATATCTAAAACATACGCATCTTTTTCTTTGTTAGCCGGAGTTCTGTAAGCAAAAATGTAAGCAGGAATCTGAATGTTAGGATCAGTAGCTGTCACTTCTTTTTCCTGAGTAATTGGAGCGTCTTTCGGGAAGTCTTTTGGATAAATAGTTCCTTTCGGGATTCCTCCGTAGTATTCCTCAATCCATTTTTTGGTCTGTTCAGGTTTAATATCTCCTGCTACGACTAAAGTTGCATTGTTTGGAACATAATATTTTTTGTAAAATGCCTGAAATTCTTCAAGCTTTGCCGCATTAAGATCCTCCATAGAACCTATTGTTGGCCAGTGATAAGGGTGATTGGTAAAAAGATTATTTAAGATAGCAGTAAAAAGATTTCCATAGGGTCTATTGTCCATATTTAATCTTTTCTCTTCTTTTACAACCTCTCTTTGAGTGTCTACACCAATTTGATTAATTTCTGCATGACGCATTCTTTCAGCTTCCATCCAAAGTCCAAGTTGCTCATTATTAGAAGGAAAAGTTTCATAGTAATAAGTCCTGTCATTGGTGGTGTTTGCATTATTTACACCTCCATTAGCTGCAACAATCTTCATCCATGTACCCCTTTTAATATTAGGAGTTCCTTCAAATAAAAGATGTTCAAAAAAGTGTGCAAATCCTGTCCTTCCTTTTACTTCATCTTTTGCACCTACGTGATACATTACACTTGTAGTTACAACAGGAGCAGAATTGTCCTGGTGAAGAATTACATGAAGGCCGTTGGGAAGGTCGTACTCTTCGAATTTGATTTGCTGTGCATTCAGCATGAGTCCGAAGAAAGCTACGGCAGCAGCAGAAAGAAATCGCTTTTTCATAAACTTAGAAATTGTTTACCAATTAGTGTTTATTACACACTATTTGTTACAAATTCTAGTAAAGAATAAGCGCTAATACATCTATGTTGATCTGTAAAATAAAAGCCGCATCCAAATTAGATGCGGCTTTTTTATATTAGCATTCTTCAACAAACATTGTTATCTGAGCCGGTCCTCTGCCAAATATTGAACTGTTAACTCCGCATGCCATTCCAGCTCCTCCACTCATAGGGGCGCAGCTATCACAATGATGCATCGAAATTACTTTGCCAGATGAGCATGTCATACCACATACAAGATTTCCTTCTCCTCCAGATAGTTTTTTAAGACTGTTTCTGGAAAGTTTTTTTAGATTTTTCATGTTATTAATTTTTTTAAATTTAAGATCATAAATATAATTTATTAATTCAATAAATGGGGATAATTGATATGATTTTAATGAAAAAAAATAAATAGTCGAATATTATAATGTTAAATATTATTTCTGTTGTTACTTTTTAATTGAAGTTATGCTGATGATTAAAAAGTCTTATAAATACTAAATTCTAATTGAAGCCAAAGCTAAAATTTGATTTCTCCTTTGAATACATTAATTTTGTGTTCCCAAAATTTTTTTTGCTGTATGGATTATCTGAAAGGACTCAACGAATCACAATATGAAGCCGTTACCTCTTTACAAGGACCTCTGATGGTGCTTGCAGGAGCCGGTTCCGGGAAAACGCGTGTGCTCACAATGCGTATAGCCCATTTAATACACAATGGTATAGACCCTTTCAATATTTTGGCCCTTACCTTTACCAACAAGGCGGCAAAGGAAATGAAAGAACGTATTGCAAAAGTTGTAGGAGACAGCAATGCAAGAAGTCTTTGGATGGGAACTTTTCACTCCGTTTTTGCGAGAATCTTGAGAATTGAAGCCCATTATTTGGGATATCCTTCCAATTTTACCATTTACGATCAGCAGGATGCTTTGAACGTCATCAAAAAAGTGTTGAAAGATATGAACATTGATGCCGATCTTTACAAACCTAAAAAAGTTCAGGCAAGAATTTCTACCTATAAAAACAATCTCATTACGGTAAGAGCTTATTTCAACAATCCGGAATTGATGGAAGCTGATGAAAAAGCTAATATGAAATTTATTGGTCAGATTTATCAAAGATACGTTGAACAGTGTTTCAAAAACGGATCTATGGATTTTGATGATCTTCTTTTGAAAACCAATGAATTACTGACTCGTTTTCCGGAAGTGTTGGCAAAATATCAGGACAGATTCAGATATATTATGGTAGATGAGTACCAGGATACCAACCATTCTCAGTATCTTATTGTGAAAGCTTTGGCTTCAAAATTTGAAAATATCTGTGTGGTAGGAGATGATGCCCAGTCTATTTATTCCTTCCGTGGAGCTAATATTCATAATATCTTAAACTTTCAAAAAGATTATACAGACGCTAAAAGTGTGTCTCTGGAACAGAACTACCGTTCTACCCAGAATATTGTAAATGCTGCCAATGTAGTGATTGCAAAAAACCTGCAGCAGTTTAAGAAAAATGTCTTCAGTGACAATGAAGAAGGGGATAAAATTAAAATTTACCGTTCACTTTCAGACGCTGATGAAGCCAACTTTGTTGCTGGAAATATCTGGGAACTTCGCAACCGTGATCAGAGAAGGTACAGTGATTTTGCTATTTTATACAGAACAAACTCTCAGACCAGAGCATTTGAAGATGCTTTGAGGCGTAAAAATATTCCTTACAAAGTATACGGTGGACTCTCTTTCTATCAAAGGAAAGAAGTAAAAGACCTTATCGGTTACCTGCGACTTCTGATCAATGAAAATGATTCCGAAGCATTAATGAGAATCATCAATTATCCGGCAAGAGGAATTGGTGAAACCACTCAGAATAAACTGGTTGTTTTTGCCGATGCACAGAATATTGCTGTCTCAAAAGTGTTGGATAATCTTCCGATGTATGCTCCACAGTTAGGTTTAAACAATGGAGTTTTAAATAAACTGAACGATTTCTGGTCGATGATAAAGGCATTTCAGGTATTACTGAAGACAGAAACAGCTTACAGTGTAGCGATGGAAGTGGCTAAACGAAGTGGCCTTATCAAATTCCTGAAAGATGATCAGACGCCTGAAGGGATTTCCAGAGTAGAAAACGTTCAGGAATTAATGAACTCGATGCAGGGATTCATTGAGGAACAAATGCAGCTGGAAGATGGAGATCCGAGCCTTTCCAATTTCCTTGAAAACATTGCTCTTTCTGCAGATACTCAAAACAAAGATCTGGAAGATGACATGGTTTCATTAATGACCATTCACCTTTCAAAAGGATTGGAGTTTCCGGTAGTTCATTTGGTGGGGCTTGAAGAGAATCTATTCCCAAGCTTTATGAGTTCTGCTACCAGAGAAGATCTGGAAGAAGAAAGAAGATTGTTTTATGTGGCGTTAACCAGAGCCGAAAAGCAGGTCTTTTTCTCTTATGCAGTGTCCCGTTTTCAATGGGGGAAAATTACAGATGCGGAGCCATCAAGGTTCTTAAGTGAAATTGATGACGAATATATAGAATTCCTTAATCCTGTATTAGAAAAGAGATTTATCAATAACTCTGGGGTTAAATCGAATATTTTTGATGAACATCCATCTGAAATGAAATCTTTCAAAAAGGTTGAGAAAAAGACCATTGATAGGGGAGATAGTTCGAAACCGGCTCAGGAAGTAAGAAAACTAAAACCTGTAAGTACAGCGAAGATTATTAATCCAAGTGGTGCTTCTTCTCAGGATATTGAAGTGGGAGATAAAGTAAGACATGATCGTTTTGGAATTGGCGAAGTTACTTTCCTGGATGGAACAGATCCACAGAATATCAAGGCCAAGGTAGTTTTTCTACATGAAGGTGAGAAAAATCTGATCTTAAAATATGCTAAACTGACTAAGATTTAATTTTAAAATAAAATATAATAAAAGCGGACTCAATTTTTGAGTCCGCTTTTATTTTCAGCACAATCTCGGAAAGTTTTTATAAATAACTACTTCACATTGATATTTGTAAAGGTGCTTCAATTAATGAAGTCATTTTTATTGCCAAATACAGGACTTTTTTGATAGAAAGAGTAATCAATGAGTAACATATTTCTTTATATATGTTGCATTTTCTATATTATTTTGGATTTAATATTCAAGAAAATGAGTTTTTTTTATCGAATGTTTCTTAATTTATCATAACTTTAAGTGAGGGATAGAAAGAAACGATAACTATTTTTTACAAAAACAAAGTCTATTGTTTTTGTAGACTAATAAATAAATTCTACATTTGCATCTTGTAAAAAACATAAATGTTAATCAATTTCTAAACTATGAAAAATAAGAAAACTATTCTTTCTGCCTCTGTTCTATTTTTCCTTGGCGTATTTACTTACGGGCAGGAGAAAGACAGCATAAAGACAAATAAAGACACTATAAAGACCAATAACGTAGAAGAAGTTGTTATATTAGGATCAAGAGCCGGTGCCAGATCCAAAATAGACAGCCCAGTTCCGGTAGATGTATTCAATGTAAAGGAATCATCGGTTATTCTTCCACAGACCAATATTGGACAGATTCTGAATGCTGTTGCTCCATCTTTCACCTCTACCATCCAAACTAACTCCGATGGAACGGATCATCTGGACCCCGCTCAGTTGAGAGGATTAGGACCTGATCAGGTATTGGTATTGGTTAATGGAAAAAGAAGACATACTTCAGCACTTGTTAATGTAAACGGAACACCGGGAAGAGGTACAGTTGGAACGGATTTAAACGCCATTCCCTCTTTTGCCTTAAACAGAATAGAAGTTTTGAGAGACGGAGCTTCTGCACAATATGGATCAGATGCCATTGCTGGAGTAATCAACCTTGAACTGAAAAAAGATACCGGAAAACTGGCGGGACAGATCAGCTACGGAGGAAATTTAACCCCTGCAGCCAATGATCATACTGGAGATTTTGATGGTCAGAATATCCAGCTGGACCTAAACTACGGAAACAAAATTGGAAAAAGAGGAGGTTTCTTCAATATTACATGGACTTCACAGTTCAGAAATCCTACTTATAGAGCAGGGACGGAAAGTGGACCTATTTATAATGCCTATAATGCTATTGAGCAGCGTGCTTTGAACAACGGAGTGAATCTTTCTTCTCTTTTTACCGATATTAAAGATATAGCCAATCCTCAACAGCTGGTAAACTATGTCCATCAATATGCACAGCAGGTAGGATATTTTTCTCAGGATTTACAAAATTCAATCCAGGGAGCAAATACAATTGCGGATCTTCAAAAAGTTTTGGGAACAGGTTTCAGTACCGATCAGCTTAATTATATTACTGATCAGGAATTAGCTTACAGAGGACAGACTAGGAAAGATTTCAATATGCAGGTAGGGCAGTCTAAGCTTAACAATCATCAGTTTTTTATCAATGCTGAATTGCCTATTAATGACGATTGGAAAGTATATACTTTTGGAGGGTACAGTATAAGACATGGAACTTCAGGAGGATTTTACAGAAGACCAAGAGAAAGCAGAACTTTTACAGGGCTATATCCTAATGGGTATCTTCCACAAATTGGAACGGATATTCAGGATCTTTCTTTAGCAGCCGGAATCAAAGGTAAATGGGAGGGCTGGAATATTGATTTCAGTAATACTTTTGGACAAAACTCATTTACCTATAATATTGGAAACACGGGAAATACTTCAATGCGTTTTGCGTCTCCAAATGAATTTAATGCAGGAGGTTTAAGATTTTCACAGAATACCATCAATTTAGATTTCTCTAAAAAATATGATGTTTTGGAAGGAATCAACGTTGCGTTTGGAGGAGAACACCGTTTTGAAAATTTCAAGATAACACAGGGAGAAGAAGCATCTTACCAGACTTATGACCAATTTGGGAATATCTGGAATGGAGATCCCACTCAACGAGCTACAGATTTCTTTGGTCAGCCTCTTCCGGGAGGTTCACAGGTATTCAATGGATTTAAACCTGAGAATGCAGTGAATAAAAACAGACAGTCATTGGCAGCGTATGCTGATGTTGAATTCAATTTTACCAACTGGCTTTTAGTAGATGCTGCTGCGAGATATGAAAATTATTCAGACTTTGGATCTACTTTCAACTACAAACTGGCTTCCAGAATTAAAGTTGCTCCCAACTTCAACGTAAGATTTGCAGGATCTACAGGATTCAGAGCACCTTCTATCCACCAGATTTATTATAATGTAACGTCTACATTATTTACCAATAATCAGCTTTTGGAAGTAGGAACTTTCAGCAATGATTCTCAATTGGCAGGTCTGCTGGATATGCCAAAACTGAAACAGGAAACTTCGAAATCTGCAAGTATAGGATTTACGTATAGAATTCCATCTGTAAACCTGACCTTTACAGCAGATGGGTATTTTACTAAAATTAATAACAGAATCATTCTTACAGACCAGTTCTTAAGAAAAGATGTGCCAGTGGATGCACAGCTACAGTATGACAAATTAAATGTGAATGCAGCGCAGTTCTTTACCAACGCCATTGATACAGAAACCAAAGGGTTGGATATTGTGATTTCTCATAATACAAGATTTTCAGACTTCAAGCTAGACAATAATTTTGCTGTGAACCTGAACCAGACCAAGCAGGTTGGAGATATTCATTCGGCAGGATTGTTAACTTCCCCGAATCTTGAAAAGATTTATTTCTCTGAAAAATCCAGAGTATATCTGGAAGAAGCGGTTCCTAGAGTGAAAGCCAGTCTTTCTCATACTCTTTCATGGAAAAATGCAAGTTTCTACCTTAGAAATACCTATTTCGGGAAAGTAACCGGAGCTGACGTAGTAGATGCTAATGGTGATGGTATTATAGAGCCTAACGAACATCAAAAAATAGGAGATAAGATCATTACCGATATTTCTGTAGTGTATCAGTTTACAAAAAATATAGGATTGACTTTAGGGGTAAACAATATTTTTGATATTTACCCTACCAAAAATCTTGCGGTATCTTCCAACAACGATCAGTTCGTTTATTCGCGTTCCACTTCACAGTTTGGACAGAATGGAAGATATGTTTTCTCCAGATTGAATTTCAATTTTTAAACAATATTTTACTTTTATAAAAAAAACGGAACTTCTATGATATAGAGTTCCGTTTTTATTTGGTGAAAGTCAGGCTATAATATCAACCTTGCAGATTTTATTTCCAGGTTTTAAGTTCATAAGCAGCTTCCCAGAAATGATATTCCATACGGGAGGCCGTGATGAAAGCTTCGGTCATTTTTTTTCTGGTATCAGCAGTACTGTTTTCAGCGATTTTATCACAAATGACTATTGCCTGATCCACTGCGGCAGAAAACTCTTCGCCGGCATAATTAGCAATCCATTTTTCATAAGGATTATTGTCGGTATTCTGAATCTTGTAGATATAATTTCCAACTTCCCTGTAAATCCAGAAGCAAGGTAATACCGCGGCAACGGCAATTTCCACAGATTCCAAAGCAGCTGTACTTCTCAGAAAATGGATGTAATGATGACATACAGGCTGTAAAATTCCTTTGTCACTCACTCCGAAATCTTTAAAGTAAGACTCGTGCAGGGCATTTTCTACGACAATAGCATTTTCTGCAAAACGCATGAAGGCTAATACATCCTGAAGATCCGGGATTTTAGCTGCAATCAGAGAAAGGGTTCTTCCAAAATGTTCTAAGTATAAAGAATCCTGAGCCATGTAAAAACGGAATTTCTCCTGAGGTAGACTGCCGTCTGATAATTCCTTTATAAAAGGCATATCGAGAATAGATTGGTAGCATTCTTCAATATCATTCCAGGTTTGTTCAGACCATTTCATTTTTGATAAGTTTTTGAGGGTTAAAAAAGTGGTTAAGAGGACCGTTTCCAAGTCCTGTTTGTACATCTATTCCGTTTTCGATAGCCTGGTAAACATAATCCTGAGCTAAAGAAACAGCTTCATACAAGGTTTTTCCCTGAGCGATATAAGCTGCGATTGCTGAAGAAAGCGTACAGCCAGAACCGTGGGTGTTGTGGGTCGCAAATTTTATGGTTTCAAAAGGATGAAATACATCAGACTCATCATAAAATAGAGACGTTATCGTTGAGGTTTCCTGATGACCGCCTTTAAGAAGGATTGTTTTACATCCCAATGTTTTAATCTTTTTTCCGGCTGTGTAAAGATCCTCAAGAGTTTCTACTTTCATGTCTGCCAGAATAGCAGCTTCGTCCATATTGGGAGTAATCACATCAGCAATAGGAAACAGCATTTCTGTAATCGCATTGATGGTCTCTTCTTCAATCAACCGATGTCCGCTGGTAGCAACCATTACAGGATCAAATACAATGGGTATTTTTTGATATTGTGAGAGGGTAGAAACAATAGTTTCAACCAGCTGCGGTGTGTGAACCATCCCGATTTTAATAGCATCAGGGACGATATCTTCCAGAATGGCTTTGATCTGATCAGCCACGGCTTCAACAGGAATCGGATATATATTTCTTACTCCCTGAGTATTTTGTACAGGTAAGGCCGTTAATACCGATGTTGAAAAACATCCCAGTGCGGAAGTGGTTTTAATATCAGCCTGAATTCCAGCACCGCCGCTTCCATCGAAACCTGCGATGGTTAGAACCGATGGATATTTATATTTTTTCATTTTAAAATTTCGTTTTTTAATTCATATGCGGCTTTTTGGGGATCATTTGCGCTGCATATTGCCGAGACTACCGCAAGACAGTCTGCTCCTGCATTGATGATTATCCTTGCATTTTCCCGATGAACATTCCCTATTGCTACCAAAGGTTTTCTTGTGCGTTGCCTAATCTCTGAGATGCCTTCGAGTCCCCATTCTATGATAGTATCTGTTTTAGTATTGGTTTTAAATACAGGACTTATTCCAAGATAATCTGAAAAAGAAGTTTCTTCATTGTCAAGCTGTATCAGGTGCTCTATAGAATACCCTATTATTTTATCTTTAATGAGAGGCTGCTGTCTCAGATAAGTAGGAGCGGTGTCACTGTTTCCAACATGAATTCCTGCAGCATTTACTTTTTCAGCCACTTCAATATTATCATTAATGATAAGAGGAATATTGTATTTCTCGGTGATTTCGAGAAGTTGCTGGGCTTTTTGAAGAAATACAGCGGTAGAGTCATTTTTTTCTCGCAGCTGAATGATATCTACACCACCCAAAATTGCTTGTTCAGCAACTGTTAGAAAGTTTTTTCCAGCACAGTCAGCTTCGGAAATCACAAGGTATAATTGGTAAGGGAAGGAAGATAGGCTCATTTTTTCTCAATTTTCAAATGACGGATGAATTCTTCTTCAGTAATATTGTAAAGCTTATCGATCAGATTAACCTGAAGGCTTCCCGGACCTTTGCTTTTCTGAACAGCCAGTTCTCCCGATATCCCGATCAATGCCATTGCTGCTGCAGTGCCTAATGCTTTGTCCTCTGTACATGCTATGAATGCTCCTATTAATGCTGTTGCTGAACATCCAAGGCCAGTGACCTTAGTCATAAGAGGATGTCCATTTTTAATAAAGAAAGTTTGATGAGGGCTAAGGATAATATCAGTTTCACCAGAAATACAGACAATCGTATTATATTGATTGACTAAAATTTGAGCTGCGTCCACCGCTTCATTGCTTTCTGCGGTACTGTCAACCCCTTTGGTAACTGTCGTATTGATCTTAGCCAGAGCGATAATTTCAGAAGCATTTCCTCTGATCACCGTAGGGCGATATTGTAAAAGCTGATGTAGGATCTGATCGCGGAATGAAGTGGCACCCGCTCCAACAGGGTCTAAAACCCAAGGCTTGTGAATAACATCTGCTGTTTCTGCAGCCATAATCATCGATTCGGACCAATATTCATCAAGAGTCCCAATATTAATCACTACCGAATGGGCAATATTGATCATTTCCCTAATCTCAGATTTGGCATGAGACATAATAGGAGAGGCACCTGCAGCCAAAAGAGCATTGGCTGTATTGTTCATCACTACATAATTGGTAATATTGTGAACCAGGGGAGATTTTTGTTGTACAAGCTGAACTTGCTGCCAGAGAATTTTTTCCATTGTTATCATTAAAATAAAAATAGCTTTAGGAAAAATCCGGAACAAAAGATACATTAGAGGATAATGTAATTTTGCTTTTCCCTACGCCGGTGTAAGCCGTATCAGGTTCGAAGGGACTCTCTCAATTCTTTTCAGAATACCCCTAAAGCATAACAAATGTATAAAAATTATCACAGCAGGCAAAAAACCGCTACAGGAATTTGAAAAAGAAATAGATCAACCTTTTCATCTTAATCATTACTTTTTACCTGTAAAAAAAAACTAAACTTACGTCAACTTTTACCACTAATCTCACCAATATTATCAATTAAGACATTATCATCCATCTAATAAAAACACAATCATCTGTGCCCATTCGTGAAATCTGTGGTTAAAAATTAAAAATCTCCCTGATTAAAAACAGTCAGCAGATAATTGATTAATGCAAAGTCTAGTCTTTTAGTACATAAAAAGCTATAACTAGACAAAATAATATGACTTAAATTATAAAGTATTGATGATATTTTTTACTTTTTCTGCGATACAACGAAGTCCACCATTTCATCTGTAAGTTTATCAAGATATGCTTTATCTGTAGTACCAAAGCCATGAACACCTTTATCAACAACAATTAAGGAGGTTTGTACTTTAGCTCTTTTTAATTTTCTATACAGTTTTTTGGATTGACTTAAAGGAACAATCTTATCACTATTTCCCTGAACGATCAAAGTAGTAACTGCATCAGAAACGAAATAAACAGGAGAAATAGTTTTGAAATATTCTATGGCTCTGTCCTGATCTTTTTTCACATCATATCCCGAAAGACCTTTTACCAAATTCTGTTGCAGGGTGACAATTTTTTTGGAAATTAATCCGATCATAGCCACAGGAATGGTCCCCAATCTTGTATGGAAAAGTGTATTAAGATCTGCCGGTCCATAATGATCGATCACATAATTAACTTTTGCTGAATAAGATGAAAGCTCAGAATTACCTATATAAGTATTGTCCGGAGTGTAGGCCGCCATCAATGCAAGGTGAGCGCCTGCAGATGCACCGAAAAGGCCAATATTATGAGTATCAAAATTATATTTTTCTGCATTTTTTCTTACCCATCTTATAGCATCTTTGGTATCTTCCAGCGGAAGCGGAAAATGTGTATTATCATTCAGAAGTGTATAATTGATGCTGACTACAGCATAGTTTTTAGCCATCAGTTTTGCAATCGTAGTCTCTACATAATTATCTGCATGAATGATTTTATCACCTTCTACCCATCCGCCACCATGAATGTAAATAAGTACAGGAAGCTTCTCTGCTGAAGTATTTTTAGGGGTAAAAATATCCAGTTGTATAGGATTTCCTTTCTTATTGATGGTGTAAGTAACGTTCTCTGTGATGGTAGCAATTTCCGGAAGAAGAGTACTTTTTACAGGAGGTGTTTTAACCGGTATTTGTGAAAAATTTTGTGAAAAAAATAAATTGGAAAGGTTTAAAAATAAAACAAAAAACAGGTTTGTAAAAAACCTGTAGTGTGATATGTTGTTTATGTTTGAATTCATAATAATTTTTTTGAGGGAAACGTTATTTTACTAACTCCTCAAAAAGCTTACCAAAAGTACGATCCAGATCTTTGGATTTTCCTGGATGAGGTCTAGATGTTTGCACAACAGCACTTCTTACAGCGGTCAGCCATCGGAAACGCTCAGGAATGTCCAGCAAAGCAATTGGTCCGCCCTCTTTATCACCATTGGCTATCTTCTGAAAACTTACCAGATTCTGGATAACATCATCATAGTCCAGTTTACTGTGCATGAGTTTGAATTTATCAGGACACAGATAGAATTCTACTTTGATGAATTTTTCCTTTTTAGAAAACATCACCAATCCTATATTGAAAAATTCCTCTCTTTCAACCTTTGGTACCAAGCGTATTACCGCGTATTCATATATTTTATCCTCTTGCATTTTTGGCTTCGTTTACAAAGATTTGAGAATTTTCGAATCTGGTTTTCAGGAACTGAAAATAGATTTCACGTATTTCATCTGGAGTTTCGTCGGCATCATCCCAGTACAGCCAATTTTCGGGAATTAAATTGACAATTTCTCTGAAAAGAGCATCGTTCAGTACTTCATGAGCAAATTGATCGGCTTCATCCAGCATTTTTGCTTTAGGAAGAAGAACGTGATCTTTCACATATTTGAAAGGCGTTTTTGCCGCAGTGTCAAAGTTCTGCCATGAATGATGGAAATAGAATGAAGCTCCGTTATCAATAATCCAGAGTTCTTTATTCCACATCAGCATATTGGTATTTTTGAATGTACGGTCAATATTGGTAATGAAAGCATCCAGCCATACAATTTTTGATGCTAAAAGAGGATCAACACGTACACCGGGATCATAGGTAATGGAGCCGGAAAGGTAATGTAAACCTAAATTCAGACCTTCTGAAAACTTTAGCAGATCCTGTATTTCTTCATCAGCTTCTGTTCTACCAAAATCTGCATCAAGATTAATAAAAACAAGTTCGGGAATTTTTAATCCCAACGCTTCTGTAATCTTTCCGCCCAGAAGTTCGGAGATCAGCATTTTCACTCCATGGCCGGCACCACGGAATTTTAAAACATACTTAAAGTCATCATCAGCTTCTGCCAAAGCAGGAAGCGAACCTCCTTCTCTCAACGGCAGAATGTAACGCATCACGGTTACAGTTCTTAAATTCTGCATGAGGCAAAAATAAGCTTATTTTTTTATAATTTTTATTGGTTTTTATAGTTCAGAAAATAAATTGGGTCTCTTTAAATACGGTAATTTCAAGAAAGAAAATAGGCTTACAACGCTAATTGGATGAGCAAGAAAATGTATTTAAAAGTAATAAAAGTAGAGTTTTTTTCATAAATTTATATTTAAATTATCATTGTAGATATGAATTGTGTTAAATAAAATTCGTTTATTTTATGAATTTGATTGTTGAAAAAGATATATTTTTAAAGAATAATGAAACAAAAGGTTTTCTGGCTGATAGTTTTTATACAGAGAGTACAGACAAGCTGCCATTGGTGATCTTTGTTCATGGATATAAAGGATATAAAGACTGGGGCGCTTGGGATTTGATGGGGCATAAGTTTGCTGAAGCAGGCTTTTTCTTTGTTAAGTTTAATTTTTCACATAACGGAACAACGGTCGATAATCCTCATCATTTTGCTGACCTTGAAGCTTTTGGAAATAATAATTATTCTAAAGAACTTTCAGATCTTGGTGTTGTTATTGATCATTTTATTCAAAATCCGCATGTAGATTCAGAGAAGGTGATACTGATTGGACACAGTAGAGGAGGAGGAATTTCCATTATCAAAACATCAGAAGATGAACGAATCAACGGTTTGATTACTTTAGCCAGTGTAGATACTCTAGAAAGATTTCCTACTGGTGAAGCCTTTGAAAAGTGGAAAAAAGAAAGAGTATATTATGCTTTAAACGGCCGTACAAAACAGGAAATGCCTCATTATTATCAGTTTTATGAAAATTATGAAGAAAATATTCACCGGTTTGATGTAGAACGGGCTACCGAAATGGCAAAAGCTCATATGTTGATTATACACGGAACAGAAGACGAGGCTGTAGAAGTAAAGCAGGCGGAGCATCTTCACCTTCTTCACCCGAATTCTGAATTGTTTCTTATTGAAAATGCCAATCATACTTTTGGGGCAAAAGAACCTTGGGTGGATCATCATTTACCCAAAGATCTCAATACAGTCACTGAAAAATGTATTGATTTTATCAGAGAAAAACTGAATTAAAACTTTTCCAATCATATTATAATACATTAACCAACATACTTATATTTATGAAAAAAATCATTGCAGGCGCATTTGCGCTATCATTATTTGTTGTTTCCTGTAAGAAAGAATCAAAAACGGACACTTCTGTGAGTAAAGATTCTTTAGCTGCCATGACATCCAAAGATTCGGCTGCTGCTCCAAAAACAGATTCTGCATCAACAAAAGCAGCCTCTGTTCCGGGTACAGACAATATCATTACCAAAAATGAAGGGAAATATCCGAATGAGATCAAACTGTTTGAAGATAAAACGATTTCTGACAGATTGAAGAAGTTACTGGGGAAAAAGTATGATGAAATGGTGAAGAACTTCAATGTAGAAACTCCTGTTACCTCCGAAAACGGGATTTATAAAGTGACAGGATGTAAGCAGCACGATTGTCCGGGATATTCCACAGATATTTATTACGATGCCAAGGATGACAATATAAATGTTATGATAGATCAGAATGGAACATTAACAGATTTCAGCGAAAAGAAGAAGATCGCAGTGACAAAGTCTTTAAAAGCAAAATAAAAAAAAGCCAGCCTGAATTTTTCAGGCTGGCCTTTTTTTACTATTATGATGGTTTACTTCATGATCAGAATACTCCAGGCTTCTTCTATTTTGCTTTCCAGAAGAAGCTTTTGTGCATTGAGATGAATATTTTCATCAGCATGAAATTCTCCGGAGGGTAATACTTCCGTATTGGCAAGCATCCCAAGATCATTTCCAGTGAATATTTTACTGTATTTGATGGCTTCCGGCAGAAGATCGAAACCGATTCCTTTTGTTACCAAAGGTTTTGGAACTTCAAAAAGATTGTTTTCATTATTTCTGGAATACCAATTACTGCCCAAACGGGCTACCATATCCAGTTTTTGCTGATCAAGGTTTCCTGCTTCATTCAGATATTCTTCACGAATGTGAATCTTCTGAACTTCACAGATCACAAGATTTCCTGCGCCACCCTGATCTCCCAATGATTTTACCTCTAAAACTTTGCATTCAAAATTTACAGGACATTCCTCAATTAGTTTGGGTGTTACAAGATCTGCATCTTTCATCGTAAGACCAGATTTTACAAATTCATTAACTCCGGTTTCGTATTCTGTAGAAGCCAAAGAGATTTGTTGTACAATTGGAAAATTTACAGTTCCAATGACAACTTCCGGAACTTCCAGAACATTTTCCAATGTATGTTTTGTCGTATTATCACGAACTCTTCTCGATGGTGAAAAGATCAGAATCGGAGGAACCGTACTGAACATATTGAAAAAGCTGAATGGTGATAAATTATGATGACCGTCTTTATCCACCGTAGATGCCAAAGCAATAGGTCGCGGTGAAACAGCCGTTTGCATAATGGTTTGTAATTGTACAGAGGTTAAATCGGAAGGAATTACTGTTTTCATACTTTTCTTTTTAACACTTAAGTTATTTTAGTAAACATATAAAAGATCACTTAAGAATGAAAATCGTAGATTTTCATTCTTTGGGAAGCTCCTTAAATATTTTAGAGGCAAAAGATTCACAGCCTTCATGATAAAGGTTTGTGACATTGAAATTAACTAATATTGAGCGAGGTACTTTTAACAGATTCATATAATTCATAGTCTGAGCTTTATGTATCTGATGAATTTCAGCAACTGATTTTAGTTCTAAGATAATTAATTCCTCAATCAAAAAATCACATTTTACTTTACAGTCTATATGGTTTCCTTTATATAAAAATGGTATTTCAAGTTCACTTCGATATTGTAGACCAATAAGATCAAATTCTTTTTTCAGGCATTGATGGTAAACGTCTTCATACAAACCAGGACCTGCTAATTTATGTACTTCTATGCAGGCTCCAATAATTTTGTAAGACAGATGATTAATTAACTTTTGAGTAATCATAATGCAAGAATATGAAAATCATAGATTTTCAATACTAAAGTGAACTTAATTTTACCATTATCATGTAACTTAAAAAACTTAAGTGTTTAAATAATTATTAAACCGTTGGAATAATTTTACCGGAAACTTCTCCGAAACCTACTCTCACTCCATCTTTTTCTGCCCAAGCTTTCATGGTAACGGTATCATTGTCTTCAATGAATTTTCTCTCTTCACCATTGCTTAATGATAAAGGATTTTGACCTCTCCATGTCAGTTCAAGCATAGAACCGAAAGATTTTGGATCGCTTCCGGAAATAGTACCGCTGGCATAAAGATCACCCACTTCAACATTACATCCGTTTACGGTATGGTGAGCCAGTTGCTGTGTCATATTCCAATACATGTGCTTGTAATTGCTTTCACAGATTAGATTCTGATCTCTATTTTCAGGCTGAATGTAGACTTCAAGGTTGATATCGTAGTTTTTATCTCCTTCAAATTTCAGATATTCTAAAACTTCAGGATCTTGTGTTGGAGAAGCTGTTCTGAATGGTTCTAAAGCTTCAAGAGTAACCACCCATGGAGAAATAGATGAACCGAAATTCTTGGCAAGGAATGGTCCTAGTGGAACATATTCCCAAGCCTGAATATCTCTTGCAGACCAATCGTTGAAAACGACCATTCCGAAAATAGCATCTTCAGCGTCTTTAGTAGAAATACTTTCTCCCATCTCTGTATTTTTATTGATGATGAAAGCCATTTCAAGTTCGAAATCCAGTTGTTTGGAAGGTCCGAAAACAGGCTTATCTGCATCAGCAGGTTTTGTCTGACCTTTTGGGCGATTGATTTCCGTTCCTGAAACAACAATAGAAGAGGCTCTACCATGGTAACCTACAGGTAAATGCTTCCAGTTAGGTAATAAAGCATTAGCAGGATCACGGAACATTTTTCCTACATTGGTAGCGTGTTCAATGCTGCTGTAGAAATCTGTATAATTGGGAATGTGAATAGGCATCATCATTTTAACCTTGTCCAGGTCATAGAATGCTTCTTCAATGGTTTTCTGATCTTTTGAAAGAGTAGAACCTTCCTGCAGAAGTGTCTGAATTTTTGCGCGGACAGCATTGGTAACCGGCTTACCCAATTCGATAAATTCGTTGATGGTGTATGCTTCAAAAACATTGTCGTCTAATCCTTCAATATCTTCAAAATACCCAAGATCATACAAGGTGGCAAGATCAACAACCTGATCTCCGATTCTTGTACAGCATCCAATATATTCTTTGTTAAAAACTGCTACTCCAAAAGGAATATTATGTATAGAAAAATCCGAATTTGAGGAATAGTCTACAAATGATTTCATAAGTTTAGATTTTAGTTAGATTAAAACGGCATCTGGAATTGATGTTTTACAGATGTTTATTTTTTTGCCTTTTTCGAGTAAGATTGTTCATCAATCCATCGGTCTTTCGTATTGACGTCGATGAGGTACAGAATATTATCCTGCTGAGTCAGAAGCAGTGTTTTGGTAACTGGTAGGGGAACTTTTTTATTTTCAAGCATATCAGCTCTTAAAGAAATTATGTTTTTCTTTCGGATAATATCCCCGGTAAAAACGTTGGAACTGCTTTCTCCTGTAGCTTTATCATCGAATACTTCCACATAGGTAGCGTTATTTCCTTTAATGATAATAAAGTCTCTTTCTGTGTGGTCTGCTTCATCTTTAATGAAAACAAATTTCTTGTTATCAATATTTACCTGCTCCAGATTTTGATTGATGCCTTTTCTTTCTTCAAGTCTTTTAAGAATTGCATCCAATGTTCCATACTGAGCTTTCAGCCCTAATGTTCCAAAGAATAAAACTCCGATTAAAAATTTTCTCATATGGTGTGTTTTATAAAAAAGTTTTGCCAGAATATGGTATTCTGACAAAACTTAATATTTCTTATGTAAAATTAAAGATTACCTCTTCTCTCTTGCTCTCTTTCCAGCGCTTCGAATAAAGCTTTGAAGTTTCCGGCACCAAAACTCTGTGCGCCATGTCTTTCAATAATTTCGAAGAATAGGGTAGGGCGGTCTTCTACAGGTTTTGTAAAGATCTGAAGTAAGTACCCTTCTTCATCATGATCAATAAGTATACCTAAGTCCTGAAGTTTCTTTAAATCTTCGTCAATATGACCTACTCTTTCAGGAACCATATCGTAATATGCTTCCGGTGGAGCAGAAAGGAATTCTACACCGCGTTTTTTAAGCTCAGTTACCGTGTGGATGATATCTTTTGTAGCTACCGCAATGTGTTGTACTCCCTCACCTTCATAGAAATCAAGATATTCTTCTACCTGAGATTTCTTTTTACCTTCTGCAGGCTCGTTGATAGGGAATTTTGCAAATCCGTTTCCGTTGGACATTACTTTAGACATCAATGCAGAATATTCTGTGTTGATTTGTTTGTCGTCAAAAGAAAGGATGTTTACAAATCCCATTACTTTTTCATACCATTCAACAGTTGGAATCATTCTGTTCCAGTCTACATTTCCTACGCAATGGTCTACATATAGTAATCCTGCTTCTTCAGGTTTGTAGTCGCTTTCCCACTTTTCATATCCAGGCATGAAAGCTCCGTTATAATTTTTTCTCTCAACAAACATATGAACGGTTTCTCCATAGGTATAGATTCCGGACATTCTTACCTCACCATGCTCATCAGTTAAAGTTACAGGCTCTAAATACGGTTTTCCACCTCTTTTAGTTGTTTCTTCGAAAGCTGCATAAGCGTCATCTACCCAAAGTGCCAAAATTTTTACTCCGTCACCATGTTTTTTTACGTGTTCGTTGATAGGGGAGTCAGATTTTAGTCCTGTTGTTAAAACCAATCTGATTTTTCCCTGTTGAAGCACATAAGATGCACGGTCTCTCACTCCTGTTTCAGGACCGGCATAAGCTACAGACTGAAAACCGAAAGCGGTTTTGTAATAATGGGCAGCCTGTTTTGCATTTCCTACATAAAACTCAATATAATCTGTACCATTAATTGGTAAGAAATTTTCTGCTTGAGCAATTTTCTCGGCAAATGTAAGTGTTGACATATTTTCTCTTTTACTTTTATTTTATTGGTATGCAAATTACAAAAATCTTAGACATTGCGAAAATATAACCCCGGAATCGTTGAATATATTTAACATAACCTTGAAGAAGAGTTTACTTAAGTATATTTAAGTTTCACGTGTTTAGAATCAACCGCTTACATTTGTCATACAAAAGACAAGTGAGAAAAAACATTTCGAACACGAAAGCCACAGAATTTATCTGCGGCTTTCTTATTTTTAGACTGTTTCTATTTGTCGGTTTAATCTTCCGGCATCCGGATTATAGTTGTCCCAGATTTTCCAGGTGTTGTTTATTTTTCTGAGAAAATAGATCTGTGTATTCAGTTGATTGACAAAGTGTTCCTCTCCTGTTTGTCCAACTTTAAATAAGAGATTCCAGAATTCCTGAGACTCCAGTATCTTTTTATCCGGTTCGTCGGTCACAATATTGATGTCGAAAACTTCGTAATTGGAACGATTATTTTTGGTAACCAGATGAAAATCTTTATCACACAATTCTTTGCTGAATAATGACAAACGCTCTAAAAACGGGGAGTCATGAAACACCAGGTCTTTTAGTTTCTCTGTATCGTGAGCAGGAAAGAGTTTATAAAACTCGAATGCAGAAGCACAATAGTCGTACACCATCTGGGTAAGAAAAGATTGTTCGTCAGCCTCCTGATCATCTTTTTGTTTGTGCCTTACAGACAGGATATAATCATTAAGGTCTTTATACCCTAAAAAAATGCATATTTTATCCAGTGTTTTCAGAAACCTGAGATCATTGTGAGTTTTGTCCTGATAGTCATTTTCAAAAAAACGCTGCAGTGTAACGTGTGAAATAGTGTTACCGATTTCAAATTTTTTTCCTCCTTTAAGTTCTTCAGCTTCTGAAAGCTCGTCTTTGATGATTTCTGAAAGAATAATATAATGGCTTCTCTTCCATTCATTCACATTCCCCAAAACAGAATTCCTTACTTTCGAATGCTTTACCACCTCTTCCCGTATCGAATTATATATAGTCTTCAATTTGTTTGTTTTATAAAGAGTTTGATCAAAAATACTGCCAAAATGTTAACACTTTTTTATTGATTATTCATCGGAATTAAAAAATGGATTTTAGAGTTGAGTTCGCGAGAATACAAGATGGTCTGATTATCAGTGCTTAAATCTTTCATAAGCAGCACGCTCCAACATTTCTCTATCGTCCGGATGGGCAATACTGATGAGTTCCTGTGCTCTCTGACGAAGATTTTTGCCATATAAATAAGCGGTTCCATATTCGGTAACAACATAGTGAATATGCCCTCTTGTAGTCACTACACCGGCACCCTGTTTAAGATAGGGAACAATCCTTGAAATTCCTTTTTTTGTTCTGGAAGTAATGGCAATGATAGGTTTCCCGTCTTCTCCCAGTGCTGCTCCTCTCATAAAATCCATTTGCCCACCAATGCCGCTGTACTGAAGGGTACCGATAGAATCGGCGCATACCTGTCCTGTAAGATCTATTTCAATCGCTGAGTTGATGGCTACCATTTTTTTGTTTTTCATGATGTTGATCGGAAAATTGACTTCACTTACATCCCTGAAAGCAAAAACAGTATTGTCATCTACATAGTCATAGAGCTTTCTTGTCCCGAAACAGAAGCTGGTAATGGTTTTATTGTCATTGTAGCCTTTGTATTTATTATTGATGACATCATTCTGGATCAGATCGATTACCCCATCACTCAGCATTTCAGTATGAATACCCAGGTCCTTATGATTGGTTAAGCATTTCAACACAGCATCAGGAATGGTTCCGATTCCCATTTGAAGGGTGGATCTGTCTTCAATAAGTTCTGCTACATTTTTGCCTACAAGCATTTCCTCAGGGCCAACTTTTGAACCATAATCGACGGTTGGAAGCTCTTCCTCATGCCACACCAGCTTATGGATTCTGCTGATGTGAATCATTCCGTCTCCGTGGGTTCTTGGCATTCTGGGGTTTACTATTGCAACTATTATTTTGGCGGTGTCTACGGCCGATCTTGCGATGTCAACAGAAGTTCCCAAAGTACAGAAACCATGCTTGTCGGGTGGAGAGACCGTTATCAGTGCCACATCCAGCGGAAGAATATTTTTTCTGAATAAGATTGGGATTTCACTTAAAAATACAGGAACAAAGTCGCCTCTGTCTGAGTTGACGGCATCGCGTACCGGAGTAGAAACAAACAGAGAGTTGACAAAGAAATGATCTTTGTATTGTGGTTTGGCAATTTCAACATTTCCCTGTTGGGTAATAGAAACCATTTCAACATTTTCCAGGCGGTGCGACTGTCTTGCCAGTTCATCAATCAGGTAATTGGGAGTACAGGCACTTCCATGAAAAAATACACGGTTTCCGCTTTTTATCGTATATATCGCTTCTTCTGCGCTGATGTAATTCTGCATATTTTATCTTTTTTAAATAATAGTCATAATGGGTTTTGACCTAATCTTTTTATCCTATAAAATATCTCTGTTCTTTCAAAGATAGCCTTTATAATCTTATCTTTTTCTAAATATTTGATGGTTTTGATGAGATTTTTATCATATTAATGAAAGAAGTATTGCATAAAAATAAAATGACCCAACGCATTGCATTGGGTCATTTTAAATATTGGTTGGCTATTCTTAATTTTGAATATCTGTTTCTATAGCTTGTTTCATACTTCCTGTCTCAGCAAAGCGTAAATGCCAGCTGAATGACTCTTCCAACAAGTGTGGAGTATGACCTCCTCTTTCGCAGGCTCTGTCAAAATAAGACTGCAGTTCTTCTTTATAATCAGAGTGTACACAGTTGTCAATGATTTTCTGAGCTCTTTCTCTTGGTGCTAATCCTCTCAGATCTGCCAATCCAACATCGGTTACCAGAATATCTACATCGTGTTCGGTATGATCTGTATGAGAAACCATTGGGAGTACGTGGGAAATATTGTTTCCTTTTGAAGCAGCCTGAGTTACAAAAATACTTAGGTAGGCATTTCTTGCAAAGTCTCCCGAACCTCCAATTCCGTTCATAATTTTGGATCCTCCGATGTGGGTAGAGTTTACATTTCCGTAGATATCAAACTCAATGGCTGTATTGATGGCGATGACTCCTAATCTTCTGATCAATCCCGGAGTATTAGAAATATTCTGAGGTCTTAAAACAAATTTGTCTTTATATTTTGAAAGATTTCCCAGTACTCTTTCATAGCATTCCTGGGAAACAGTGATGGAAGATGCTGATGCAAAACTTAGCTTACCGGAATCAATCAGGTCAAATGTACTGTCCTGAAGAACTTCTGAAAACATGGTCAGATCATAGAAATTACTGTCCTTAAAACCTGTAAGTACAGCATTGGCTACCTTACCAATACCGGCCTGAAGAGGAAGTAATCTGTCTGTAAGACGTCCCAAAAGAACTTCATTTTCAAAGAAAGCAAGAAGGTGCTTGGCGATGGCTGTTGTTTTTTCGTCCGGTTCTGCAATATCAGCCGGGCTGTCTTTACGGTTGGTAAAAACAATGGCCTCAATTTTTTCAGGATCTACAGGAATGCTTTTTCTTCCGATTTTGTTCCACGGAGCTACAATTGGGATCACATTTCTGTAAGGATAGTCTTCAGCCTGGTAAATGTCGTGGATTCCGTATACTTCTTCAGGAACTTCTGTATTGATTTCAATGATGACTTTTTTAGCCAACGCTGCAAATGTTACGGAGTTTCCGACAGATGTTGTGGGAACAATGCTTCCGTCTCTTTCAATGTAAGCAGCTTCTATAACAGCTACGTCAATGCTTTGAAGATTTTTGGTGTGAAGAAGTTCTGCACTTTCACTCAAATGCTGATCGATGAAAAGAATTTCCCCTTTGTTGATCTTATTTCGTAAGATTGGATCTACCTGAAACGGCATTCTTTTCCTTAAAACATTAGCTTCAGCCAGTTTTCCATCGGTACCATGACCTAGAGAAGCTCCGGTCATTAAGGTGACTTTAAGGTCTTCTGTTTTTCCTCTTTCTGCAAGGGCCGGCAAAATAGCTTTGCTGTCACCTGCTTTCGTAAAGCCGCTAGACCCAATGGTCATCCCGTCTTTAATGATTTTTACAGCATTTTCTGCCGTGGTTACTTTTTGGTGTAGACTTTCTAATCTGATTCTTTCTAACATGTAATATTGATTTTGTTTTAAACCACCATTACTTAGGATGCGTCATGAAAAATAATGATGGCTAATATGTTAACCATACCTCACAAATTTACGAAAAAAGACGCTTTAAATAAAGGATTTAAAGCGTCTTTTGTATGTATTCAGTAGTAGTTTTCTACTGTTTTATTCTAACCAAGAAGTTTTATAAGAGGGATCTTCCACTTTTAAAGCTTCTTCGGTAATTTTCAGAGGACGGAACGGATCTACCATTACCGCATATTCCTCTGTGAATTTCTTACCAATACTTCTTTCCATAGCACCGGGGTGAGGTCCGTGTACAATTCCTCCAGGGTGAAGGGTAAAGTCCATAAGATCAATATGATTACGGCTCATAAAATCACCTTCTGTGTAGAATAATACTTCATCAGAATCGATATTAGAGTGGTTGTAAGGTGCCGGAATAGCTTGTGGATGATAGTCATACATTCTTGCGCAGAATGAACACACTACAAAATTATGTCCTTCAAAATTCTGGTGAACCGGTGGCGGTTGGTGAATTCTTCCGGTAATCGGTTCGAAGTTTTTAATATTGAATTTATAAGGATAAAAGTATCCATCCCAACCCACTACATCAAATGGATGAGTTGCGTAGATGAAATCTGTAATTTCGTTTTGTTTTTTTACTTTGATCAGAAATTCTCCTTTCTCATCTATAGGTTCTTTGAAAGTAGGAGCGATCATATCTCTTTCGCAGAATGGAGAATGTTCCAACATCTGCCCAAACTCATTTCTGTATCGTTTCGGAGTATAAATAGGAGAGTGGCTTTCCAATACAAAAAAGACGGTATCATCAGATTTCAGTTCTACCTGATAAATGGTTCCTCTTGGGATGATAAGATAATCTCCGGTTACGAACTCAAGATCCCCAACAAAGGTTTTCAAAATTCCGGTTCCGTTGTGAACATACAAAAGCTCATCACATTCAGCGTTTTTGTAGAAATAATCCATCGATTTTCTTGGCTTTGCCAATCCCATTTTCAGGTCGTTGTTCATCAAAAGGATCTTTCGGCTGTCCATAAAATCGTCTTCAGGAGTTACATTCATTCCTTTAAACATTCTTGGAGCAACGTTCTTCTCTACTGCAATTTTTGGAGTTACATCCTTCGGTTCACCAATCGATTTGATCTGTGTAGGACGGTGAATATGGTATAGCAGTGAAGAAATTCCATGAAAGCCTTCGGTACCGAAAAGCTGTTCATAGTAAAACTTATCTTCCGGAGACTTAAAGATCGTATGCCTTTTTGGTGGGATATTTCCCGATACATGATATCTCATTTTACTTTCATATGTAGTTTCTCAAATTTAATCATTTTTCATGAATTGGCTCAATCAATATTTTCTAAGAAGTTTTGTAATTGAAAAATAATTGTTAGATTTGTCTAACAATTTTAATTTCATGAAGCGAATATTATTTTCTATTACTTTTTTATCATCCTACTGTTTTGCCCAGGAGACAGACAGTCTAAGTTTACCTCAACAAAAAAATATAGATTCGGCGAAGGTTTCGAGGAGGGAAATCAAGACGAGCAATATTGAAGATGTAGTGGTTACCGGTACCATAAAACCGATGAGCAGATCGAAAAGCCCTGTAGCTGTAGAAATTTACAGTCAGAAATTTTTCCAGAAAAATCCAACTGCCAGTATTTTTGAAGCCATTGCCATGGTAAACGGTGTAAAACCTCAGTTGAACTGCTCCGTCTGTAACACCGGAGATATTCACATCAACGGGCTGGAAGGACCTTATACTATGATTCTAATTGACGGAATGCCGATTGTAAGTTCACTTTCCACTGTATATGGGCTAAGCGGAATTCCGAATAGTTTGGTTGACAGAATAGAGGTTGTGAAAGGTCCTGCATCATCCATTTATGGTTCTGAAGCGATGGGAGGAGTTATTAATATCATCACCAAAAATGCTTTAACCGCTCCTAAGTTAAGTGTGGATCTGATGACGACCAGTTGGTTTGAAAATAATCTTGATCTTTCGACGAAGTTTAATGTAGGGAAGAATGCCGCTTCTTTATTAAGTTTAAATTATTTCAGTTTTCAGGAAAGAATAGATCAGAACAAAGATAATTTCACAGATACCACTTTACAAAGCAGAATTTCTGTATTTAACAAGTGGAATTTTAAGAGAAAAGAAAACAGACAGGCCAGTTTTGCGATGAGATATCTGTACGAGGACCGTTTTGGTGGTGAAATGCAGTGGAACAAATCTTTCCGTGGAAGTGATCAGGTATATGGTGAAAGTATTTACACCAACAGAGCTGAGGTTTTCGGTTTGTATGAGTGGCCTATGAAAGAGCATATTGTGACTCAGTTTTCCTACAATTATCATAATCAAAACTCTTTTTATGGATCAAATCCATTCGATGCAATACAAAAGGTCGCTTTTGTGCAGACGTATTGGGACAGAAGCTTTGGAAGCCATGATATCACTGCCGGGCTTACTTTTAAAAGAACGTTCTATGATGATAACACTCCAGGAACATTAGCTGCTGATGGTATCACCAATGCGCCGATGAAATCACCAATTTGGGGTGCTTTTGTTCAGGATCAGTGGGAGATTAATGATAAAAATACTCTATTGCTGGGCTATCGATATGATTATGACAGAATCCATCATTCGGTTCATTCGCCAAGATTTGCGTGGAAATTTTCTCCGAACCCTTATCATACTTTGCGATTCAATTTCGGAACAGGTTTCAGGGTGGTGAATTTATTTACAGAAGACCACGCTGCTCTTACAGGTTCCAGAGATGTGGTTGTGAAAACGGATCTCAAGCCGGAAAGATCAGTCAACGGAAATCTTAATTATATCTGGAAAGTTCCTGTAGGAGGTCGTATGCTGAGCTTTGATGCTTCTGCTTTTTATACCTATTTCAGTAATAAAATTGTAGGTGATTTTGATTCCGATCCTAATAAAATCATTTATGACAATCTTCACGGGTACGGAATTTCAAGGGGAGCTTCTTTGAATGTAGATTTTACTTTTCAATTTCCTCTAAGTGTCAATCTTGGCGTAACGTATCTGGATGTTTATCAGAAGTTTGATAACGAAAATCAAAAAACACAACAGTTACATGCCCCCAAATGGAGTGGTACTTATAATCTGACTTATAAGTTTGCCAACAATCTGACTATAGATTTTACAGGACAGTTTTATGGACCTATGAGGCTTCCTGTTTTGCCTAACGATTATCGCCCGGAATATTCTCCATTCTATTCTTTGGCTAATATTCAGTTTTCCAAAAGTTTCAAATCTGGGTTTGAAGTGTATTGCGGGGTTAAAAACCTTTTCAACTTTACGCCTAAAGATCCTCTGATGAGACCGTTTGATCCGTTTGATAAGCATGTTGATGATCCCATCAATAATCCCAATCATTATACTTTTGATACAGCGTACGGGTATGCCCCAATGCAGCGTATTCGAGGTTTTTTTGGTGTAAAATATAATTTAAAATGAAAAAAATAGCTTTATTTTTTATGTTAGTGTCCTGTTTTTATCTGTCTCAGATGAAGACAGGCACTTTTTCTGAAATAGAGACTTTACAAAAAGTGAGTCCAAGACCTATGGTCATTCACCTTTATACCGATTGGTGTGCAGTGTGTAAGATCGAATCTTATCATTTGAGTAAAGATAAAGAGCTTGTAGGTTTGATGAATGATCATTTTTATTTCGTGAATTTTGAGGCGGAGAAAACAAAAGAAAAAATTCGTTTTCAGAACCGTGATTTTGAGTATCTGCAGAATGGAAGCTCCGGAATTCATGAGTTGGCTTTGGCTTTATCTAAGAATAAAAACCAGCCTGTTTATCCTTTGTGGGTGTTTCTGGATAAGCATCAGAATCTGGTGTATTATCAGGAAGGGCAGATGACATCTGAAAAAATGAAGCAGAAACTGTTGGAGATTTCTGCTTTGTAAGTTGGGAGGTTTTGTTGGAAAACGCAAGGGCGCAAAGTTTTTTCTTATGTTTTAAGGCGCAAGGATTTTATCTGCGATAAAATTGTATATTCCTAATACTTTATAGATTATTTCTTGCTGGAAATCTTTGATTTTTTTGCGTCTTGAAAAACAATACATTATTTATTTTTCTTTGTGCTTTTGCGTTTTTTTAACCTTGCGAGATTTTTTCTATTTCCCACAGATTTTTTAGCTTGTTGAACTTTTAAAATTTGTGAGAACGATCCCAATCTTTAAATAATTAAATCTTTCAATTATTTAATTATCAGCATCAATCAACACAGCCAGTTGAATACAGGGTTCATCAGACCGGTTGCTCCATGCATGATTCGTTCCTCTTTGAATGACGATGTCCCCCGGTTTCAGAAGAGTTTCGCCTTCTTCCATTATAAGGTAAAGCTCACCGGAAAGAATAATGATATAATCCAGTGTTGGTGTCTGATGCATCATCGGATGAGGTTCATCCTTTTTCCACTCTACTCCTAAATCTTTATCAGGAGGAACAACAACATATCGGAAGTAAGTTCCATTTTTAGGTGTTTGCGGAAATCCGGTATTGGGAATTTTCGTTTCAAAATCTAAAGTTGCTGGCATTTTCTGGGTATTCCATACGTCTGAAATGATCAGTCCCGGAAAATGTTCTACAGCATTTTCTACCTGTTGGTCTTCTATAATAACAGATTTTCCGTCTTTCGTTCCTGTTACGATTCGTCTTGGTATTTTGTTCATAAATTAATGTTTCATAATAAGTTTATGACCTTGGGTCTGATTATTTTTTAATAGAGAATGTGCCTGGATAACGGTATCCAAAGAAAGGTTTCCAACAATTTTATATTGCGGAGGGAGAATCTTTTCATTCTCGATCAATTTTTTTATTTCAAGTAAACTGTTCTTATAATACTCATATTTTTTAACCATTCCGTAGGTATAATTGGAGATATTCATGATCATAGTTCCTTTGTTGAAAAGGGCTTCATGTGCATCTTTAGTGACCAGGGCTGTCACATCCACATATGTTCCGTTAATTTTTAAAACTTCTGCAGTCACTTCCGACATATAGTTCCCAACCAGATCAATTCCATATTCGAAAGGCTGGCCGTTATTAGCTTTTAAAATATTTTCAATCAGATTTTCTTCTTTATAATTGATAATTTGATGATCTTTTAATCCCAGATTGAGAAGAATTTGTCTGTTTTCTTCACTGCCAACAGTTGTTGTGATCTGCCGGATATTATGAGCTAATAAAAGTTTAATCAGAAATGATCCCACACCTCCGGCTGCACCCGTTACTAAAACGGTGTTTTCTGGGTTTAATTTCAAACGGTTAAAGATCTGTAAAGAAGTAAGCCCTGCCGAAGGAATAGCTGCTGCCTGTTCAAACGAAATATTCTTTGGTTTGAAAGAAACAATAGCTTCTGGAACTGAGATATATTCTGTATAAGTACCGTTACTTCCCATAGAGCCGCTGCCGCAATATACTTCATCACCTATGTTGAATTGTATAGCTTCATTACCTTTATCAACTACAATTCCGGACAATTCTCTTCCTAATATCGGAGAACTGATAAGCTTCCTTTCAAGTTCATTTTCCATCATCTGATAATCGATGGGATTGAAACCACTTGCTTTAATCTGAATTAAAACTTCATTACTTTTAGGTTGAGGTTGCTCTGCAAATCCGTCTTCCAGTGTTCCGTTTTTATTTAAAATAACTGCTTTCATATTGTTTTTTGTAAGACAAATGTAAAGACAGAATAGTTTATATTTGCTACTAGTTAACTATTGGTAACTAGTTACCTTGATGAAACTATTATGGCAAAAATTATAGAAAACGGTATCGAAAGAGAAGCAAACTGTACTGAAGAATTGTTTGCAATGCGAGACAGTCTGGATGTTTTAGGCGGAAAATGGAAACTGATGATATTGCGGTATTTAAACAACAGACCAGATCAGAAGATTCATTTTAAAAAGCTGGAACGAAGTATTGAAGGAATTTCTGCTAAAATGTTGAGCAAAGAATTAAAAGAATTGGAAACTAATCTTCTGATCACAAGAACTATTCAGGATACAAAACCAATTACAGTAACATATGCAGTGACGGAATACGGAAAATCTGTATTCCCTGTAACAGAAACATTAGTCAATTGGGGAATTATTCATCGGGAGAAAATTAAAGAATCAATGGGATAGTTATGAGATATTGGAAAACGCAAAGACGCAAGAATTTTCCTTAAATATGTCTTAAGGCGCAAGGATTTTATCTTTGATACAATTTAATTCTGTTGAATTTTGGATGAAATAAACTTGCTGAAAATCTTTGATTTTCTTGCGCCTTAAAGCAGTATGTTATTAAATTTCTTTGCGCCCTTTGCGATGACTAATAAATATTACTTCATAGAGAAAAGATCAAATAATCTATGTTGATGAAAAAATCCTCAGACTAATTTAGGGCTGAGGATTTTAAATAATACCAAATTGTTGATTAATTTTGATCTAACCACGACTGTATCAGTTCAGCGTGATCTTCCACCCATTCTTTAGCAGTAGCTTCTTTATTTTTACTCTGTTCCATTTTCATTAAAAGATCAGACATATTTTCATCATCAAAATGAAGCTTTGAAAAGAATTTGGCCAGTTCCGGATGATCTTTTGAAAAGCTTTTTCTGGAATAGGTTTTAATCTGCTCTGCTTCACCAAATATCTTTTTGGGATCGTCCAGAAACTTAAGTTTCATTTTACCAAACATCCAATGGGGTTGCCATCCTGTTACTACAATCCATTGTTTGCGTTGGATCGCATTCTGTAATTCGGTGATCATGGCGATGGTTGAAGAATTGATCTGTTGATAATCCAACTTATAATCTATAATGGCTTTGTCGGTTCCAGTGGTTAATCCGGCTCCTTTTTCAATTCCAATGATTCTATGACTGAACTGATCTTTATGCTGATTGAGCTCTTCAATGGAATTAATGGTAACGTATTCCGGAACAACTAATCCTATACGGCCGTTGTCATAATTGGTTCCAAGATGAGCCAGTCCCGGAAATTTAGCCAGTTTTTTTGCATGGGTGTAAGGAAGCCAGACTCCCATAAAAAGGTCTGTATCTTCATTATTCATCGAAGCCAGGATCATATCTGTAGAGGCTTTTTGAATGATGACATGATAACCTTGTTTGTCCAGAATGGCTTTTGCCACGTGTGTCATGGCAACATCTTCCGCCCAGCCATCCACCATTCCTATGGTGATATATTTAGATTTTTTTATGTTTTTACACGAACTTAATGTGGTAATTATCAACATTAAGAAAGGTAAAAACAGATATTTTAAATGTTTCATCTTATTGTTTTTTCTTTACAAATCCCTGGGTAATACGATCGAGGATAATGGCTAAAATCACAACAGATAAACCACTTTCAAATCCTAATCCGATATCCAGGTTATTAATTCCTTCCAATACTTTCTCTCCCAAACCACCTGCAGCAATCATTCCTGCAATAACGACCATGGATAATGATAGCAATATGGTTTGATTAATTCCCGTTAAAATCGTTTTCATTGCTAGAGGAAGTTCAACTTTGAATAGAATCTGACGGTTAGTAGCTCCAAAAGCTCTTGCTGCTTCTACAATATCTTTCGGAACGGCTTCAATTCCCAGCGCCGTTAACCGAACCGCTGGAGGCATGGCAAAAATAATGGTTGCAAAAGCTCCGGGTACTTTACCGATACTGAAAAACAGTACAGCCGGGATCAGGTAGACAAATGCGGGCATGGTCTGCATCAAATCCAGTAAAGGACGAATGATTTTGTCTGCTATTTTACTTTTAGCGGCTAAAATACCCAGAGGTATAGAAAGAATAAGGGCGGTAATGGTAGAAACAAAGATAAGCGCCAAGGTTTCCATCGTTTCTTTCCAAAGTCCCATTAAAAATATTAAACTGAGTCCGGCTGCTGTTACCACAGCAATTCCTTTTCCGGCTTTCCATAATGCCAGCAGGGTAAAAAATAGAATGATTACATAAAAAGGAGTGTTTGTTAAAACCCATTCAATCCCCATAATAGAGGCGTTTCCCAGATGTTTTATGACATCAAATACAGGCTTTCCGTTTTCTGTGAGCCAATTGATTGCAGTTTCTACATATTGGCCTATATCTATAGTTTTATTCATCTTATTGATTGTTTGCGATTTCTTTTAATTCTATGATCTCTTTTTCGTTAAACTTTGTAGCTTCTATGATGAGCGATAATTGGGTGATAAGACCTAGGAATTTATTGTCTTCATCTACTACGGCTATGGACGATTTGTTTTCAGAGATCAGCGGTAACATTTCTTCTACAGTCACTTCAGGATAAACCGAAGGCACATTGCTGTTGATAATGGATTCCACTGTAGGTTCTTTCATTTTGGCAATACGAACGACATCGTTAAGTTTTACAAAGCCCAGAAATTTATTTTGAAAGTCTACAACAGGTAAGTTTTCCAGACCTGTAGTTCTCATTTTTCTTAAAGCACCTTCAGGACCGTCTTTTCTGAAGCGTACCACCGTTGCTTTGTCGAACATTAAAGATCTTGCAGTGATAATCGTTTTACGGTCTACTTTCTCTACGAAGGCTTTCACATAGTCACTTGCAGGATTGGTTAAAATATCTTCGGCCGTTCCTATTTGCTCTATGACCCCATCTTTCATAATGACAATACGGTCTCCAATTTTAATAGCTTCATCCAAATCGTGGGTAATGAAGACGATGGTTTTTTGTAATGTATTCTGCAGCTCAAGCATCTGATCCTGCATTTCAGATTTTATCAGAGGATCCAGCGCTGAGAAAGCTTCGTCCATCAGCAAAACCTCAGGATCGTTAGCCAACGCTCTTGCCAATCCTACTCTCTGCTGCATTCCTCCGGAAAGTTGGGAAGGATATTGATTTTCAAATCCGTTTAAACCTACAATATCCAATGCTTTCTGTGCTTTTTGATCACGGGAAGCTTTGTCTTCTCCTCTTATTTCCAGTCCGAAACCTGCATTATCGAGAATATTGTGATGGGGAAGCAGTCCAAATTTCTGAAATACCATACTCATTTCCGTTCTTCTTACTTCCAGCAGTTCTTTGTTGTTTTTACCGGTAATATCATCGTCATTGATGTATACTTTTCCGGAAGTAGGTTCATTCAACCTGTTAAGACAGCGCAGTAAAGTAGATTTTCCACTTCCCGAGAGTCCCATAATGACAAAGAATTCTCCTTCATAGATTTCAAAACTGGCTTTGTTGATTCCTATGGTACAACCTGTTTTTTCAAGAATTTCCTTTTTGGAAAAACCTTTATCCAGTAGTTCCTGGGCTTTTTCTTTGTTTTTACCAAAGATGATGGTCAGGTCTTCCACTTTAAGTTTTACTTTTCGAGTGTTTTCATTTTTTTCCATATTCAGAATTTTTCAATTAATAATTTCATATAAAAAATTGTACACCAATTCATTATATCTATTTAATTTTAGTTGTTCTGCTGATGACGATAGGATAAAATAATTTGTTAAGCCTTTAGTGATAAAAGCTTTAAACAAAAAAATAACAGCATAAAGACCTGCTGGCCTTATGTTTATTTTAAATATTTCAATAGATTATACTCTAGAAAAAGAGTGTATCATGTAAAAAGAAGCTAATCTTTTACATAGATTCTACAATTAAATTACGGATGAGGTAATTACAGATATGTGTACTGAACAACTTGAATGGCTACATTTAATCAAAATGCTTGCCAGCATCAAAAAACTGTATATCAATTTTTTATGACGGTGCAAATTTACGAATTATATATTAAATGAATTTTTCAGTATGTAAGGTGTTGATTTTCAGGTTTATTTTAGAATGGTGATTTCATGATGTTTTTTCTCTTATCATTCAAGGTAAGAGAATATTGATGGGAGAAGAAATCCTGGGAAGATAACTTGTAAGACTATTTCAATAAAATGGCAATAATAGCAAGGATAGCGGGCAAAGCCTGAACGAAAAATATTTTTTTAGTGGCAGAAACAGCACCGTAAATTCCGGCTATTGCTACACATCCTAAAAAGAATAAAGCCACATTGGTTTGCCATTGCGGGTCTTTAATAAGGAATGACCAGATGAGTCCGGCTGCCAGAAAACCATTATACAATCCCTGATTGGCGGCTAAACCTTTGGTGGGTTTAAACATTTCTGCAGGCAGGGCCGCTTTGAAAACTTCTTTTCCTTTGGTTTCCCAGGCGAACATTTCCATCCATAGAATATAAAGGTGTTCCAGTGCTACAACAGCAATCAGAATTTTAGCAACGATTTCCATGATTCAATATTTTCTCTTTGTAAAACTAAAAAAATAAAGTTAAGTTTGAGTATTAATTCTTAAGATGGACTCATTCAAATCACATTTAAACAAATTTATTACTGTAACTGACGAGGAATATACTTCTATTGTTTCTTTTTTTCAGGTTCTTGATGTGAAAAAGAAACAGAAGCTGGTATTGGAAGGAGAAGTGTGCCGTACAATGTATTTTGTAGTAAAAGGATGTCTTAGAAAATTTTTTATCAACGAAAAAGGAGTAGAGCAAACCACGGAATTCGCTATTGAAAACTGGTGGATTACGGATACTTTTGCTTATGAAAGACATATTCCAACGGATTTTTCTATTCAGGCGGTAGAGCATTCCTCTCTTTTAGTCATTGATATGGAGAATCAGGAGCTGCTATTGCAGAAACATCCTATCATGGAACGCTATTTTCGGATGATTTACCAGCGTGCCTATGCTGCGGCAGAACGCAGGATTCGTTATTTGTATGAAATGTCCAGAGAAGAGTTGTATATGCATTTCAGTACGTTATATCCCTGGTTTATTCAGAGAATTCCTCAGTATCTAATTGCTTCTTTCCTTAATCTTACTCCAGAATATCTTAGTGAAATTCGGGCAAAATTACGTTCTTAAACCAGTTTAAGATTTTTACGGATTAGAAACCGGAACTTTGTCATGTAATTAAAAGCCAATACAATGACAGAGACACCTAATCCATTTCCACAGTTATTTTTAAGACTGGCCCTTTCCGTAACCATGCTTTCTGCCGTGGCAGACCGATTCGGATGGTGGAATAAAGAAAGTTCAGCCTGGGGGAATATGACCAATTTTAAAATATATACCAGACAGTTGACATCTTTCCTTCCGGAAGCTTTGAGTACATTCTCTGCATATTCAGCAACTTTTTTCGAAATACTATTTCCTTTGATGCTTATTGTTGGTTTTAAAACCAGAATAGCCGCTTACGGTTGCAGCGTTCTGTTACTGATTTTTGCAGCATCCATGGCTATTTCACTGGGAGCTAAAGCCCCTTTTGATTATTCGGTGTGGGTGGGAAGTGCAGGAGCTCTTTTACTGGCTGTTCAGAAACAGTATTCTTTTAGTATCGATCAATTAACCCAAAAAAATATATAATAATGAGCGCAAGATTAAATATTGCAACAGTAGATGCAGCCGCTTACAAAGCGATGTTAGGATTGGAAGGATATCTTCAGACAATTTCTTTAAGTCATATTCAGAAAGAATTGATTAAAATCCGAGCTTCACAGATTAATAAATGTGCTTTCTGTCTTGATATGCACACTAAAGATGCCATCAAATATGGAGAAAATCCTCAAAGAATCTTTATTCTGAATGGATGGACAGAAGCCAAAGAATTTTTCACTGAAGAAGAGCAGGTGCTACTGGCGATGACAGAAGAAATTACATTAATCAGCGATAAAGGGCTTACTGAAGAAACGTATCAGAAAGCGAAGTCATTCTTTGATGATAACCAGATCGCTCAGATCATCATGGCTATTGTAACGATCAATGCCTGGAACAGAATCGCAGTAAGTACTCATCTTCCGGTTGCAAAATAGTGTAGCAAGGAAGTGAGAAGATGAAGGATGGAAGTTAATGGTGACTGCATCAGAGATGTTTACTTTATTTTTAAGAAAACGGCCTTTCAAATGCTGAAAGGCCGTTTTGATGTAATAAACAAAGTGACAGTGTAATACAGTTTGGTATTAATTCTAACAATAAATTCTAAGGTTGACTTTATTTTTTAAACCGGAATTGCATTGTCTCTCCGCTTCTCTGATATAAAAGTTGTTTGAATTTTACCCAACCACAAAAATCACAAAAGGTTTCATTTTAATACACTTGAGTTCACTTAAGTAAGTTTAAAATGAGACCGCAGAAAAGTTCACAAAAGATGAAAATCAAAGATTTTCACAAAACTTAGGTGTACTTATTACACATAAGGCCGGGTTCTGAAAAAAGTTAAGTGTTTAAAACTTTTGTGCCTTTGGTGGTTAAAATATGAATATAAAAGTTTAAACAACCTCATATTGTAAGCATTTAAATTAATAAATCGCCACAGGATTTACATTCACCTGAGTGGAACCTACATATAAAGGCTGTCCCAGAACGAATAGAAATTCCCATACTTTTTGCTTCACCAGCGGGCGGCTGTCGATAAGTTCCAGGTTATAGATTCCTTTTTTGGCCAGCATAAACTGATTGATCGGGAATTCTTCTTTACTTTTAGGATTAGGATATACTTCTGAAGCCCAGGTATCACCTCCGAAAGCAACAATTCCTTGATCGGCCAGCCATTTTGCAGCTTCCATTCCGATACCGGGTTCTGTTTCCAGAAACTGTTTATTATCTTTTCCTATCAATTCAAGCCATCCGGTATTGAAGAGAAGAACATCTCCTTTTCTTAATGTTATTCCCTGTTTCTTTAGAACAGATTTGATGTCTTCTACTGTAAATTCTGTTCCTCCGGGTACAATAGATTTCCCATAATGAACCGTCATATCAAGAACAACACCTCGGGTAACAAAAGGGGGAACCTTTTCAATTCCTAATTTTTTAACGCCTTCTACTGTTACAAAATCTGTGGCTTTATTTCCATTGTAGTAAGTGTTGTCGATTCCGATATGTCCAATGCCGTTAAGCTGGGTTCCCACACCAGTCCATCCGTTAACCAATTCATCATTGAAGGTGAATTTGTTGGGACCGATGCTTTTTCCTCCCTGTTCACCAGGCTGAATATTATACAAATTGAAACTTCTGTGTCTGAAGGCAGGCAGGTTTTTATCAATAGGAACGGCAAGGGCTAATGTTTTTCCCTGTTTTACTAGTCCTAAGGCTTGTTTTACAACTTCAGGAGTCAGTAAATTGGCGGCTCCGATTTCATCCTTTGTTCCATAAGCAGAAGGATACCATGTTTTATCTTCGGGATTCACAAGGGTTTGAGCCTTTATGGTAACGCTGTTGAATGCCAATAGAGTGATCAGTCCGAGCGTTTTGATCAGATTCTTTTTCATTTTTAAAAAAATTATAGAGAGAAAAGAAAGAAGAAGTGTTGGAAGAGAGAGTTGTAGAGGTTTATATCGTCAATGATATTCTGTTGATAGAATTTCTTCCGGCTTTCTTTTTATGTAAGTTAATAAGAGAATGAAAAGCTACGGATTGGAAGGAAGGAAACATAAAATTTCTTTTTCCAACCCGTAACTTTATATGTTATATCTCGTTTAATGATGAGTTGATGAAGTTCAATTCTTCCTGAGATAGATTGATAGACATTGCCTGTGCATTTTCAATAGCCTGCTGTGCATTTCTTGCTCCTGCCAATACTACGGTGATTGCCGGTTGTAAAGCGGTCCATCTCAATACCAATTGTGAAAGGGTAGCTCCTTTTTCCTGGGCGATAGGTTCAATTTTTTCTAAGAAATTTTTTACTTTATCCAGGTCAAACTGAGAGAAATATCCATTTCTGTGGTCATTGTCTTTCAGTGTATTGTTTTTGAAATACTTACCTGTAAGAAGACCTCTTTCCATAGGGCTGTAAACGATGATTCCTGAATTGTTTTCTAAAGAATAAGGAACAAGATCGCTCTCAATGGAACGGTTCAGCATACTGTATGAAACCTGATTGCTGGCTAATTTTAAAGTCCTATTAGCTTCTTCCATTTGGTCTACACTGTAATTACTTACTCCGGCAGCTCTTATTTTTCCTTGTTGAATCAATAATTCCATTGCTTCCATCGTTTCATTGATTGGAGTAGTGCTGTCTGGCCAGTGAAGTTGCAAAAGGTCGATATAATCTGTTCCTAATCTTTTTAAACTTTCTTCAACTTCTTTGATGATATTTTCTTTTGAAGCGACTTTATAAACAGGGATTGTTTTCCCTTCATCTTCAGCATCAAAGAAAAATTCTCCTTTTCCATTATTGCTTCCGTCCCATACCAATCCGAATTTGGTGAGAAGCTGAATTTTTGAACGGTCTTTTCCTTTGATTGCTTCTCCAATCATTTCTTCACTTAATCCGAAACCGTAGAAAGGTGCTGTATCTATTGAAGTTACTCCATGATCCAAAGATGCATGAATAGAATTGATAGAGTCTTGTTTTTCGTTACCACCCCACATATTTCCACCAATAGCGAAAGCACCGTGCGTGATTGTTGATAATTCTAAGTCTGTATTTCCTAATTTTCTGTATTCCATTTTTTTGTTTTACAATTGTTGTTGTGTTGAACCACCACGTCAAAAATTCTTTGAATTTTCGCCACCCCTCCAGAGGAGGGGAATTCTCGTTGTTTCAATGGTGGCAGTTTTAAGAACTTAAATGTTTTCTCTGCATTTTGAATAGCAGCTTATTTTTATTTAAGCATTTGAAAAGCTTTTGTGGTTAAAACCTGTCTGTTATTTTTTTAATTCTTTTAAGATGGCTTCTCCTACACTTTTTGCCGATTGAGGATTTTGGCCTGTAATCACTCTTTGGTCGGTTACTACATGATTTTGCCAGAGCCCCGATTTTTCAAATTTAGCCCCTCTTTCTTTCAGTTTATCTTCCAGTAAAAAAGGAACTACGTCTGTAAGTTTTACTGCCGCTTCTTCTTCATCGGTAAAGGCATTGATCTTTTTTCCGTCTACCAGATATTTTCCGTTGGTAAGTTTAATATTAACCAAACCTGCCGGACCATGACAAACACCTGCTACAATTCCTCCATTTTCATAGATTGTAGAAGCAATCGCTGCCAGTTCTGTATTATCAGCGAAATCCCACATGGCTCCATGACCTCCTGCATAAAAAATAGTAGAATATTCTTTTGGATTCACCTGAGAAGGCTGTAAAGAATGATCAATTTTATCTTTGTATTCTTTATTTTCCCAGAATTCTTTGTTTACAGGATCTTTTAAATCGAAACCATCTACCGGAGGAGTTCCTCCTTTTGGACTTACAAAGTCGATTTCATACCCTGCTTTGTGAAGAACTTCCCAAGGGTGAGAAACTTCTCCCAAATAGTATCCTGTATCTTCACCGGTACTTCCTTTTTTATCGTGACTGGTGACTACAAATAAAATCTTCTTTTTCATATGTTTTGATTTTTTGGTTTGTGCCTGAACGATTCCTATAGCGAAGACAGCCAGTATTAATAAAGCAAACCTTTTCATAATTAAAGAATGTGTGTTAAATAAATTTGTGGCGTTTCCTGAAGCTTTTCATCTACCAAAGCTCCGAAAGCCTGGATATAAGGTTGCTGATTATGCTGTTCCAATCCTGCTTCGTTTTTCCAGATTTCGTAGAAGATGAACTGATTTTTGTCCTCTATTCCCTGGTGAAGATTATACAATTCACAGGCTTCTTCTTTTCTGGTTTCCTGAACCATATTCTGAAGAACTTCCAATACTTCTTTCTGATGTTCTTCTTTGGCTTTAATAACTGCGGTAAGGTGAATTTTCATTATACTAATTCTGGTTTTAATTCTGTGGCAAATACATTTCTTACATGCTCTCTGTACAATTTCATATCACGTTCTACATTAGCATTCTTTTCTACATCATGAAAGTGGAAACTTTTCATTTTTTCTAATGAAACAAAGGCGTTCATTCTATGGAATCCAAATAATGGTCCATCATCTACACTTTTCTCACTGAAAAACTCTCCGGGAAGGGTGAAAGCGGTAGCAGGGGCATTCCAGCTTGTAGTCAGCATATATTTTCTTCCGTTAAGCATTCCTCCCGTTCCATAGTTAATTTCCGGGTTTTCAGCATTTCTTCCGTCACTCATATAAATACCTTTGGCGTGACCGGCAGTGAAAACTTCATCAATATATTTTTTTAATCCATTGGGAAGCTGAAACCACCAGATTGGAGTGTGGTAAATAATATAATCGGCCCATACAAATTTTTGAACCTCTTCATCTTTATCATACCCCTCACTTACATTGGTTATCTTTACGTCTACATTATCGAATTCTTTAAGGACCGCTAAAGTATTCTCTGCAATAGTCTGATTATATTTTCCTCCAGAATGTCCAAAGTTCTGTCCTCCGTTGATGATTAATACTTTTTTCATTTTTTTATGATTGTTTAAATTTTACTCTGCAAAGTTAGAAGGGAATATTGTATAATAAAAATAATATAAATTATATCAAAGTATTATAATAGTTATAGTTTGTAAAATACTGTATGTTGAAAATTCCTAAGTCAGCATTGATTTTAAAAAGAGAAAAGTAACAATTGATGAATCTTCTCTTTATGGTAAAATGTCATATCATATCTGAAGACGAATTCCTTTTTGTCTCGTAAATTTGTATAACAAATTGAAGGACAATGATACAGATTGCAGTTTTTAGTGATGTGCATGGGAATCTTCCTGCATTGGAGGCAGTACTGAATGATATTGAGCAGAGAGGAATTCATCAGAAATTCTGCCTAGGAGATCTTGTAGATTTTGCTCCGTGGGGCAATGAAGTTATAAAGAAAATTAAAAATCTGAATATTCCTTGTTTAATGGGAAATCACGATGAGAGAATTGCCTTTGATATCCCTGTTGTTGCTTTGTCTAAGCATTCGGAAGAAGAAACCAGCGCCAGATTTATTGCTATAGATCATTCTAAAAAACATATTACACAAGAAAACAAAAATTTTTTAGCAGAATTGCCATTTCATTTCAAACTCAACTATAAAGTGGGTGAAAAACATTGGAAAATACAGCTTGTACATTCCAGCCTGGAAAGCAATGACACTTATTTGTATGAATCCGAAAATGATGAGGTGTTTACCAATATGCTGAGAGAATCTCAATCTGACCTCGTAGCGATGGGGCATACCCATTTATCATTCAAAAAACAATTTGAAAATGGAACCTGGGCCATTAACTGCGGTTCTGTAGGTCGTTCCAAAGAGGAAAACAGATTGGCTTCCTATCTGATTCTTACGCTCAACGAAGAAAATATCATTCCGGAGATCATACAATTGAGCTATCCTCTTGAAGAAGTTGCCCGTCAGATCGAAGAAAGTGGGATTCCGAATTACTATGCTTCATTTTTAAGAAACGAAAAGTTATCAATATAATAATTGTTTTGTAACTTTGTATCAGAATATTAATGATATAAGTTATGGTCAATTTAGAATGGTATCGTACTTTTAAAGCCATCTATAAAACCGGAACACTCACCGGAGCAGCAGATGCTTTATTCATTTCGCAACCAGGAGTAAGTCTGCATTTAAGTTCTCTTGAAGCTTATGTGGGCTATAAACTGTTTGACAGAACGGGCAGAAAAATGATTCCTACAGAAAGAGGAAAAGTTTTGTTTAATGCCGTTGCCGAACCCATCACTAAGCTCGAAGATGTAGAGAAAAATTTTCAAAAATCAACAGAAAAACATACCCCGACCATTAGTGTGGGAATGTGCTTTGAGACTTTTCAGACGACTTTGGAGCAGTATGTTTCCTCTTTGTCTTTTAACCTGATTATCAGTTTTGGAGAATATCCCGAAATGTTGGATCAACTGGATAAAGGTATTCTGGATCTTATTATCACACCCAAAAAAGGATCTTCTCCCAATATAGAGCACGAGGCTTTCTCTTCGGAACAAATTGTTCTTGTTGGCGGAAAAGATACGGATACAGCAGCTTTTAATAAAGTGTTGAAATCAAAAGATGCCGAACAGATAGAAAATTGGCTGAAGAACGAAAAATGGTACGGAACGACAGGTGATATGGAACATCTCTTTCATTTCTGGACTTTAAATTTCGGGCATAAACCTGACTTTAGACCCAATTATATCGTTCCTAACCTAAATTCAATCATCCGCTGTCTGAAAGGAGGGACCGGACTGGCCGTTATTCCGGACTTTTTATGTAAAAATGAAATTGAAAACGGAGACGTTAAACTGATTTGGGAAGGAAAAAAGAAGCTGGAAAATACTTTGTATTTCGGATGCAGAAAGAAAACCAATTACCAGACGGAAATAGAACACATCAAAGGATTATTCCGAAAAGTGATGGGTAAGTAGAACCATATCCCGCATTTGTAAACCGTTTTCGTAAATAGGTTCAGGATAATTTTCAATAAAGAAATTTTTCTTTACACCTGTTTTCAGAAATCCGTTTTTCTCATAAAACCTGATCTGTTGGAAGCCGGTGTCCGAAGTTCCAACGGTCAGTTTTTTGTAATGATGGGCTTGGGCAATTTCTTTAGCCTTATTGATGAGAATACTTCCAATTCCTTTACTTCTGTAAGCATCAATGACTGCGATGTTTTTTATTTCCAGTTCAGTGTCATTATTTTTGTGAAGAGCCATTACAGCAATGTTTTGTTCTCCGTCAATCAAAAGATAAATATCACAATTGAAAATATACTGATCAATAGCTTCAGTGGTTTCATCGGCTAAAAGCAGTAGATCATACGGGATTTTAGACCCCGGTTCCAGAAGTTTAAAAGTAAAATGTTCCATTATAAACTCATGTGAATAAGTGGATAATCTTTTCCAGAACCATCTTTCTCAGATCTTCCGATTTTTTTGAATCCCATTCTTTCATAGAAACCTATTGCCTGTGGGTTTTGCTCGTTAACATCTACTTTGGTAAGCCCGGTTTTCTCTTTCATAAAATGATAAAGCTCTTTACCAAAACCTTTTCCACGAACATCATTATGAATGAAAAGCATTTCCAGGTTACCTTCTACTACAGACGCAAAACCTTTGGCATCATCGTTTTCTGTAATTAAATATACTTCCAGATTCGGAAGATAGTCTCTTGGTATCGCTTCTTTGAAATAATTGAAATCTTCTTCTGCAAGAAAGTCGTGGGTAGCCTGTACTGCCGATTCCCAGATTTCCATAATTCTTGAATAATCCTCAGCATTGGCCAGTCTAATTGAATGCGACATACTTATAAATTTATACAAAAATAGAAAAATTGAGGTAGGTAAAAGAAAAACCATAGATAATGAATGACAATGATACCGTTAAATTCACCAATGAAAAATAGACATTCATAGAGGGAAAATGAAATCTTGGTTTCTTTGAATAGCTTTTTTTGCTTGAAAAATTTAATAGAAACAGTAAAATTGGTAAGCGGAAATCCCGATTTTTTGTCGCAAATTTGTTTAATCACTTTATATTAAAATCAAAAATAAACAAGTATGCAAAAGAAAACCTATACAGGACAGCCTGTGGTAACTTTCAATAACGGAGTAGATATTCCGGCTTTAGGATTTGGAGTATGGCAGATGGAGGATCTGAAAGAATGTGAGAATGCTGTAATCAAAGCTATCCAGACCGGATACAGAATGATTGATACAGCTGCCATTTATCAGAATGAAACGGCAGTAGGTGCAGCAGTGAAAAGTAGCGGTGTAAACAGAGATGAGTTGTTTATCACATCAAAAGTGTGGGTTCAGGATCACGGGTATGAAAAAGCAAAAGCCGCTTTTCAGAGAACTTTAGACAGATTACAAATGGATTATCTTGATTTGTATCTTATCCACTGGCCTTATGGGGACTTTATCGGAACCTGGAAAGCTTTGGAAGATTTATATAAAGAAGGGAAGATCAAAGCAATTGGAGTATGTAATTTTACCGTTGAAAAACTGGAAGAATTAAAAGCTAATTCAACCATTTTACCTGTCATCAACCAAATTGAACTTCACCCGGTATTTCAGCAAAAAGAACTTCAGGTATACGATAGAGAAAATAATATTGTAACACAGCCTTGGAGTCCTCTTGGAAACGGGAATGCTAATCTGTTAAGTAATCCTGAATTGAAATCTATTGCTGAAAAGTATGGTAAAACAGTAGCGCAGGTAATTTTAAGATGGCATTTGCAGGAAGGTTTTGTAGTGATTCCAAAATCTGTAACTCCGTCAAGAATTGAAGAAAATTTCAATGTATTTGATTTTGAAATGACAGAAGATGAAATGAACGTAGTACGTTCTTTGGACACAGGAAAAAGACTGTTCTTTGATCCGAAAGATCCGGAGTGGGAGCAAAAAATGCTTAATTCTGTAGCCGATATTTAATGGTTAGAAATTGAAAACTATTCCCGCAGATTTCGCTGACAATACAGATATATTCTGTGAGACTGGTGAAATTTGCGGGATTTTTTATGGAAAGACATCTTTGTGAGCTATATCATGTGATTCCGGTGTGGGCATTGCTTCTTTCTTCGTAAATTTTTATAAAAATAATTCTTATGTTCTGGTCAGATACAATCAGTAAAAAATTGGGGATAGAATACCCTGTCATTCAGGCTCCTATGTTTGGAGTGAGTACAACAGAGATGGTGGCTGCTGCTACGAGAGCAGGGTGTCTGGGATCTCTGGCACTGGCGGATCTCTCTGCCGATCAAACTGTAGCGTTGATCAGAGAAACGAAAAAATTAACCCATAAGCCTTTTGCTGCAAACATTTTTGTTCACAATATTTCTGAAATTACGGCGGCTTTAAAGGAAAAATTTCTGAAAACGAAGCAGTTCATAGAACAATTGGCTTTGGATCATCATATTGAAGTAAAACTTCCTGATCTTGAAGAGATTAAAGTGAATTCCTATCATGAGCAGGTAGAAGCGATTATCCAGGAGCAGTGTAAGATTGTAAGTTTTACTTTTGGCAATCTGGATGATGAGAGTATTTTAAAATTGAAAGAGAGCGGTGCAACCCTCATAGGAACCTGTACCTCTATGAAAGAAGCTCAGATTCTTGAGAAATCGGGAATTGATATTATATGTGTTCAAGGTATTGAAGCAGGGGGCCACCGCGGAACGTTTGATGGTGATCATATCCTGCAAATCGGAGGATTATCTTTGCTGTCACATATCTACGATCATGTCAATGTTCCGTTGATCTATGCGGGCGGAATTTATAATGCGAAAACTTTACGTGCTGTAAAAGATTTGGGGGCTCAGGGTTTCCAGGTTGGTAATCTTTTATTAGCTTCCCAGGAAAGTGCTTTGTTGTCATTTGAGAAAGAAAGGTTGCAACACGTAAAAGAAGAAGATATCTTACTTACCAAAAGCTTCTCAGGAAGATACGCCAGAGGAATTAATAACAAATACATCCAAGCTGTAGAAGGCTCGGAGTATATTCTACCTTATCCTTATCAGAATAAATTGACGAATGCATTACGCAAAGCGGCAAAATCTTTACAGAATCCTGAGTTTGTAGGAATCTGGATTGGACAGTCTATTCATCGATATAGTGAGCTTTCTACAGAAGAAATATTGAAAAAACTGATCAAAGAATGTGAAAGGTAGTTTTTGGATAACTCTAATTTGATGATAATTTTATATTTTCGTGACTTAATATCATTTCAAAGTACCGGAATTTTGTTTTTTTGTTGAAACATTTCAGGAATAATGATCTGATCATTTATAAAAACTAAAAATCAACGAAAACAGACATGAAATTTTCAGAAGGAATTCAGAGATTGCTTCCCTTTGGCTATCTTTTTCTTGTAATAATGGGAATATTGAAAGAGAGTGTTTTTTACTATCAGATTGGTATCAACATTCTGAAATATTCAACAATAATGGACATTCTGATTAGTCCAATCGCTACATTAACTTCTCACCCGATTATTTTGATTGCAGTGATAGGTCTGGTGATCTCTTCATTTGCATTTCCCTCATTTTTGTCTAAACAAGCCAATAAAAACAAAAAATGGGCAATAAAAATGGCTGCGCTTAAAGAACACGAAAGTATGAGCAAAGAGGAAATTGAGAACCACTTTACAAATATGTTTATAAGGTTTTTAGCGATGATGATGCTCTCTTTCTTCCTGGGAATAGGAGTGGGAGAAGGAATGGAACTGACTAAAAAGATAAAAGAAAACCGTCTTAAGTATGATTACACTTTAAACTACGGTGATCAAAATTCTGAAGAGATCAGCCTCATAGGATCCAACAGTATGTATTATATTTATCTGTCGAAAGGAAATAAAACCATAAAAATTATGCCTTTAGGTTCCGTTAAAAGTATTGAACTGACTCATAATAAAAAGCTGGCAGATTAGATATTGAATGCCCGTAAAGTATACATAATAAAAAAGCTTCAGAATATTTTTCTGAAGCTTTTTTATTTTATTTTGTCAAATCAAGACCTCCAAAATTCCCGGAGCTCATCATTAAATAGACTCCTTTGGATTTTTCTAAAGTTTCCCAATAGGCATGAAGATCTTCAGCATTGGTAAAAACTTTTAAATGTTCATTTTTGAATTTTTCCTTGATGAATTCAGGAGATATAGGTTCCATTCTTTTGATTTTCAAAGCATCTTCAGAATAGAAAACTACCGCTTCATCCAAACCATCCATTGCATGGTCGTATTGCTCTAAGAAAGCAGGATTTAAGCTGGAATAGGTATGAAGTTCTAAGAAACCATATTTTTTATCGGCTTTAAACTGCTCACAAAAGGCTTTTACCGCAGCTTTTACCTTACTGGGTGCATGGGCAAAATCTTTGTAAAGCGTTCCTTTATCTTCTCTTTCTACCTTTTCAAGACGTTTGGATGCCCCTTTGAAACTCATAATTGCTTCATAGAAATCTTCATCCATAATCCCCATATGGTGGCAGATATGTCTTGCTCCTTCCAGATTCAACAGGTTGTGTGCCCCAAAAACAGAAAGCGGAACATCGCCCATTTCGGTTTTTAGGTATACTTTTCCATTGGAAATCTCATATTCAGGCGTTTTGTAAGGTATTTTTCTGAAATAATTTTCAGCGTTTTCCACTACTTTTACTACCTCCGGATCTTCTTCATTATATACTAAAACACCTCCGGCTGTGATACTTGCTACAAACTTTCTGAACTGATCAATATAATCATCAAATGTTTTGAAAACATTAATATGATCCCATGCAATACCACTCATTAAAGCAATATTCGGCTGGTATAAAAGGAATTTCGAACGAAGGTCGATAGGTGAAGAAAGGTACTCATCACCTTCCAGTACCATAAAATCATTATCCTGTGTAAGTTTTACCATACAGTCGAAACCTTCCAATTGTGCTCCTACCATGAAATCGACATCTTTCTGATGGAAATTTAGGACATGAAGAATCATTGAAGTAATGGTGGTTTTACCATGAGAACCTGCAATGACAACTCTTGTTTTGTTCTTAGACTGCTCGTAAAGGAATTCCGGATAAGAATATATTTTCAGACCCAATTCTTTAGCTTTTGCCAGTTCAGGATTATCCTGATGAGCATGCATTCCCAGAATAACAGCATCAATATCCGAAGTTATTTTTTCCGGAAACCAACCCATTTCCTGAGGCAGAATTCCCTTTCTCTCCAATCTGGATTTTGAGGGTTCAAAGATGGCATCATCCGAACCTGTAACCTGATATCCTTTATCTTTTAGTGCAATAGCAAGATTGTGCATGGCGCTGCCGCCAACGGCTATGAAGTGGGTTTTCAATTGTATTTACTGTTTTTTAACATTAGTATTAATGATTTGCTGGAATGCTTCAACAATGTTTTTCCAATTGGTCTGATAGTTGGGAATAATCAAACTTGCGTCCGATTTACTTCCTTCATTAGGTCCTTTTTTAACATTGATAGAAATTGAAATATTGTCGTAAAGCTTTTTACGATCTTCCTGTATTCTTCTGAAATTATTTTGAGAAAGAACCTGATCCAGCTTTTTTAAATCTTCGTCGGAAATTTTAAAATCCTGCTTATATTTTTTACCCTGTCCTTCGAAAGAGTAGTGTACACTGTTTCCTTTTATAAGCAGATTTTCATAAACAGGCGCAAAGCCTCCGCTTTTCGAATAGCTGATGTCAAAATCCGAATATACTTTCTGGCTGTTGCATGAAACTAATACTATGATTGCGAATAAGATTCCAAGTATTTTGTTCATAATTTTCTTTTTTACTTTAATTATTTGAGTCCTTTTGTTCTAATTTTTTAGCTTTAAGTTCTTCATCATAACTGTGTAATAGGTTGAAAGCTTCAGTCTGTTCTATGGCAGTCATGATTTTCAACAGAATTTCCGGTGCTTTTTCGTTATCATAATCAATATCCAATGGGGCTTTAAACTCCATGGTAGGTTTTACACCGGTAACCTTTACTCTGAGTCCTTTTTTATCAAAAGCTCTTCTGAATCCGTTTATTTTAATGGGAATAACGATAGGACGTTGATTTTTCACCAATTTTGCGGTACCTCTTCTTCCTTGTGCAAAAGCAGAAGTTGTTCCTTGAGGGAAAGTAGCTACCCAGCCGTTATCCAGGGCTTTCATGATATTGTCTACCTCGCTCATATCAACCATTCTGTTTACATTTTTTCCTTCCGCTCTCCAGGTTCTTTTTACGGTTACAGCCCCTGCAATTTTGAATATTTTTGGAAGAATACCTTTGTTCATTGTTTCTTCAGCCGCTACATAATAGAAGTCGATCTTAGGATTCAATAGATAGATTGGATTTTTAATGGTATTTAAATATCCATTATTAACGGCACAGAAGGCATGGTACATTGCAGCTACGTCAGCAAAATATGTTTGATGGTTACACACAAACAATACATTGGAATCCGGAAGGTCCACAAGATGTTCTGTTCCGGTAATTTTCAGTTTATTAAAGCCATTGAATCTTCTGTAGGATACAAGTCCTAAAATAAAAATAATTAACCTTTTTAAAAAATAAGGTGTTCCGAATGCATCGGTGAAAATATTTTTCTTCGCCATTTTTAATTAAACACGGTAGTGCAAAGTTACATTTTTTTCAGCAACTGACTGAATTCACTTAATATCATGGCTGTAGCTCCCCAGATAATATATCCATTGAAGTTGATAACAGGAACTTCATGCCCTCCGGCAGTGGGAAGTGCCATGATCTCCGGAGTGTCGGGTAAACTTAAAAATGAAGTGATAGGAAATTCAATGGTTTCCTCTACTTCACTTTGCTGGAGGATGAAAGCCGGATTTTTTTTCGTGTAGGAGATGTAAGGATACACATAAAAATTACTTGGTGGAATATATATTGGAGACATTTCTCTGATGATCCTTACATAATGTTTATCAATGCCAATTTCTTCTGATGTTTCCCGTACAGCAGTTTCTGCGAAATCTTTGTCCATTTCCTCACGCTTTCCGCCGGGTAATGAAATCTGACCGCTATGTCTGTCGTGCTCATTGATCGTTCTTTGGATTAATGGAAAATACCACTCGTTGTCTTTTAAATACAAAACGATGTTCACTGCAGCAAATTTGGGATTTTTCGAGAGTACTTCATCGTAGGTAAAAACGGGTCGATAGGGAGGAGAAAATACTCCATGAGCAGGTTCGCCGGGAAGAGCGACACTTTTTATTTTTCGTAATAAATCTTTTCCAAAACTTTCCATAGCTCAAATTTAATAATATATCTCGAAGAAATAAGACACTTAACATATATTAACCTATGTAGAATGATAAGTTGAGAGGTAAAAGCCGAAAATGTAGTATTGAAGGTAAAAAACTGCAATTGTCGACGTTTCTTTTTCCGGGTTTTTCCCTCACGGATTCCGGTGATGATTCCGATAGATTGGGTTACCAGAAATAATGACTTCCTCAACCGTAAACCGTGATTTTTAAAATTTACACTTTGATGGTGGTTTTTCATTTTGTGGTACCCTATACCTTTGTCATACTATTAACCAATTAATTTTATCAAAATGAAAAATTTACTTACAGGTGTATTTACACTATTGGCCATGAGCTTTGGCTTCGCTCAGTTTAATATTGATGTGACTAGCCAAACAGGAAACTTGAATGTAGCAACTGTAGATCAGACAGGTCTTTTGAATATGAATTCTTTAACACAGACCGGAAATCGTAATACAGCAGATATTGATCAGGTAGGAATCTTAAATGTGAATACTGCACAAAGTATTGGGAACAGAAACTCCGTAGATGTAGACCAAATCGGTATTGGAAACTCCAATGACGTACTGCAACAAGGAAATAGAAACTCTGCTTCTACTTTACAGATTGGACTTCTGAATTCTACAGAACAAACTCAGATAGGAAGAAGAAATGATGCTTCTTCAGTACAAGTGGGGGTGGGTAACTCTGTTATTCAATATCAGGATGGAAGAAGAAATGATGCTTCTGCCATTCAGCTAGGCGCAAATAATGCAATGTATCAAATACAGTCTGGAAGAAGAAATGAAGCTAATGGTCTTCAGGTAGGATCTAGTAACTTACTTGTTCAGTATCAGGACGGAGATGATAACAGTGCTACTCATGTTCAACTTGGTAACAGTAATGTAGCTGGATCTGTTCAAATTGGTGATGATAACACGGCTGTAGGTATGCAGGTAGGTAACAGTAACCAATTATATCAAGTTCAGTTAGGTAACTCCAATACAGCTGTGGACTTACAGATGGGTAACGGAAACTTTACCTGGGTAACTCAGACTGGTGATTCTCATGTACATTTAGGAACTCAGATTGGTAATGCCAACTCAATGATTGTAAATCAATCCAACTAAATAAGCTCTATGGCAATAATGCTGTACATCTTAGAAACTAAAGGAGAAATAATCAGCATTGCATTGTTTCTCCTTTTTATTTTGGCTTGAAATATACCGGGAAACCGTGAGTTTTTATAATTCCCTGTAATACGTGTTTTTCTCGATATTCAATTGATGTACCTTTAATATAATAAAAACACATACCATGTTTAACTTAGGATGGGGGGTATTGTTTTCTTTTATTGTACTTCCCTTACACGCACAGCAAATCGACTGGGATAAAATCAACAGCAACACGATCTTCAATATCATCACCGAACAGCATTTGGGACAGGATCTTTATTACTCCAATGTTATTCAAATAGGTGATTACAACAAGGCAGAACTTTCTTTGAATGCCAAAACAGATATTGATGTAAAACAGTTGGGAGATTATAATACGCTCTATTTTATCAATTCTTTTACCGATAAAGAAAACAAAACAAGCATTACGGCACAGGGAAATAACAATATTATTGATGTTACAGGAAGTAACAGTGTGTCCGATGGAATGCAGATTAATGTAAAAGGAGACAACAAAACTATTTTCGTGAGAAATTATTAAAAACACAGGTGATGAAAATTTTATACTCCAGAAGTCTGTACACTTTTTTGATCTTCCTGTCTGTTCACACTTACGGGCAGGAAGATAAAAAAGTAATTGCAAGGCTGGAACAGAGCCCCATCGAAAATCAGATCAGACTTAAAGCCGTTGTCGCCAACAATACTCCTGTTTATAAAGAACTGAATTATCTTTTGGTATCCATCAAAAAAGGTGGAAGCGGAAATCTTTCCAAAAATCAGCAGAGTGGCAAATTTTCAATCAATCCTAATGAAGTGAAAGTTCTCTCCGAAACCAGTGTAAACCTTGACCGGGCAGATGCTTTGAAAGCTTTTCTATATATCCGGGATGAAGAAACCCAGAAATTGATAGCCAAAGACAGCGTAGAACTTAATGGCGATCTTTTCAGGAAAAAATCAGCCAAAATAGAAGAAGAAGATGCAGCTTTTGAACTCAAAGGACTTACCATTGATGAAACTAAAACGAAGGTAGGAAAAGATTTTTATGACCTGTTTTATATGCAGTACAGCCAACAACCTGATAAAAGCAACAGCATTATCACCATTTCTGAACTGCCTCTCCGTGGAACAAGTGGTCAGATCAATATTCAGATAGATGATAAAGTGATTTACAGTTTTATGACCAACCCAGGAGAAGATTATTTACAGGAACAGCTTACCTATAGTTTAAAATATATCAAAGAATTTAACGCCAAGAAAAACCTCATTAAAAATGAATTTATCTACTAAAAATGTCCGCTATGAAAACTTTAACCATTATTTTGATCTTTATTGCTGGTATTTTTTACGGAAAATCTCAACAACTTGTTTATAAACCGATCAATCCTGCATTTGGAGGTGATACTTTTAACTATCAATGGCTTCTAAGCTCCGCAAATGCACAAAATCAGTTTGATGAAAAAAATAATTACAGCGACCTGCTGGATCGTGTGAATTCTCTCGACAGCTTCACACAAAGTATCAACAGACAGGTGCTGAGCGAACTGTCAAGAAAATTGTTTGAAGATCAGTTTGGAGAGGGAAGTCTGAAACCCGGAAATTATCTCTTCGGATCCCTCTATTTACAGATCACTACTACCAACCAAGGACTTTTGATCAATATTTTGGATACCAGTACAGGCGATCAGTCCGAGATCGTAATTCCAAAATAAATACTAACTAAAAAAAGAACTTACCATGAGAACTTACACTTACACCAGAATTTTTTTCTGTAGTTTTCTGCTATGTGTTTTGCAGGCCTGTAGTTCTATCTTTGGCTTGCCTTCCGATCCCGAAAAACCTACACTTGGGGAGATTACAACTTCCACTACAGAACTCAAAAACCTTCCTTTGCCTAAAGAGAAAATTGTAATAGGAGTTTATAAATTCAGAGACCAAACCGGGCAATACAAACCTTCAGAAACCGGAAATAACTGGAGTACTGCCGTACCTCAGGGAACGACAACAATCCTTATTAAAGCATTGGAAGACAGCAGATGGTTTATTCCTATTGAAAGAGAAAATATTGCCAATCTTCTCAACGAAAGACAAATCATCCGCTCTACAAGACAGGAATATATAAAAGACGCCGATAAAAACAGCCAGTCACTGCCACCGCTTCTCTATGCCGGAATTCTTCTGGAAGGCGGTGTTATTTCTTATGACAGTAATATTTTGACGGGCGGGCTTGGAGCCAGATATTTCGGTATAGGAGCTTCTACCCAATATCGCCAGGACAGAATTACTATCTATCTGCGCGCTGTTTCTACACTTAACGGGGAAATTCTTAAAACTGTTTATACCTCAAAAACCATACTTTCTACCAGCGTAAACGGAAGTTTTTTCAGATACATTGATACGGAAAGACTTTTGGAAGCGGAAGTGGGACTTACCCAAAACGAACCTGTTCAACTTGCTGTAACCGAGGCTATTGAAAAAGCTGTAAAATCTCTGATTGTAGAGGGAATAAGAGACAAGATCTGGGGAAAAGCAGTAGATGGAACAAATGGCTATCAATCTTTGATCAATGAATACAACAATGAGCAGGAACAAAACAACGGAAGAGTAATAGGAAACCGATTTCCGGAATATGGCAGACAGAAAATGTCCGTATTTGCCAATGTAGAGGCACAGAAAGTAAGAGATGATTATGTAAATCCTAAAATGAACGTAGGAGGAAAACTTGGATTTAAATATTTTCTCAATCCAAATTTTAATGTAGAGCTCAACGGAAGTTATTTTACCATTGAGAATACAAATATTGTAAAACGAAACTATTTCGTTCCTGAAGTTAATCTTGAATATCTCCTTTTTCCAAAATATAGATTCAGCCCTTTTATTTATGGTGGGGCCGGTGCGATGTATTCGAAATATAAACCTCAGTATAAGGGACAGTTGGGAGGCGGACTTGAATATATGCTTGGCCATACCGTTTCTGTCAGAGCTTCTGCTCAGTATGATCTCGGTTTCAAAGACGATTGGGAAGGCCTTGTAAACGGAAAAAGAAAAGACCAGGCTTTACGCTTTGCATTGGGAATCAATTTTTACCTTGGAAACAAATAAAAACACGAATTATGAAAACTCTAATAAAAATATTCAGCATATTGATCTTTGCCTTTTGTCTGTTTTCATGTAGTGAAGATCTTGTAGAACAGGCTCAGACAGGAGCTTTAAAAGGAAAAGTAGTAAAAAGAGGAAGTAATGTACCTCTTGCCAATGTGAAGATTTTCACCACACCTACTACACAAACGGTTTTCAGTGCTGCAGACGGATCCTTTGAGATTCCATCTATGCCCATAGGAAATTATTCTGTAAAGGCAGAACTTTCAGGATACATAACCAATTTCCAGGCCGTTAATATACAGAATCAAAATCAGGTGGTAACGGTTGTTTTTGAGATGAGTGATGATACTTCACTCAATTCTCCTCCCACGGCACCGCAGCTGCTCAGTCCGATTGATAATGCGGTTAATCAGCCCTTAAGTGTTGAATTGACCTGGAATGCCACAGATCCTGATACTACGGATGTCTTAAAGTACAGTTTGACAATTAAAAATAATCTTGACACTAATGTGATTCAGGTTAATGATTTGACGGCTAATCATTATACGCTTTCAAATTTGAAGTTTGGTGTAAGTTACTTCTGGCAGGTGTCTGTTTCGGACGGCATTCACCAGCCAGTTTTAAGTCAGATCAGTAAATTTACCACCAATACAGTTCCTGTCAACAGGTATCATTATGTACAGAAACAGAACGGTAATTTCGTGATCATTTCAAGTGACGGACAGGGTAATAGCTTTCAGCTTACGAGTTCATCTTACAACAGTTGGAGACCAAGGAAAAATAATAATGCCGGCCTTATTGCATTTCTTCGTACGGAAGGTGGAAGTACCCATATTTATACAGTCAATCCTGATGGTTCCAATCCTTTTAAAGTGACAACGGTGGCTGCCGCAGGTTTTAATAATTATGAAATGGACTTTTCCTGGAGTACCAACGGACAGGAGATCATTTATTCAAACTTTAATAAACTCTATAGGATTAATAAAGATGGCAGTGGTCTGAACCTGATATATACAACTCCTGATGGAAGTATGATCTCAGAATGTGACTGGAGCTATGATGGAAGTAAAATAGCTCTCAAAACCAACGACTATAGCGGCTATAATACTAAAATCTATGTTATTGATACAAACGGTAATGTTATGAAAACGGTTTTAACAGGTGCTTCAGGAGCCAGCGGGGGATTGAACTTCTCCATAGACGGACAACTTCTTCTCTTTACCCGTGATATTTCCGGATATCAGGATGGAAGTGGAAACTATCGTCAGCTCGATACTCATATTTTTATCTACAATCTCACCAATGATACCGTAAATGATATCTCTGCAGAAAGCGAAAAACCAATGGGAACCAACGATCTCGATCCAAGATTCTCACCAAATAACGCACAGGTGATCTTTATGAATACTTCCAATGATAATATCTCACAGAAGAATATTATGGTGATTGATCTGAACAGCAGTATGACAGATCTTTCAAGGTCATCCGTTTTTACTAATGGAGAGATGCCGGACTACGAATAATCAGTTTAGTCAGCTTTAAAGATGAAAGACCGGAATAGGGTTTAAAGTTCAAGCCTTCAAGTCTAAGAATTCTTATGATACTTGCAGGTCTTGCCTCTGGTTTTTTCATCTTTTTTGAGTGGGCTTTATCATAAAATTTTTTCATGCTAACAAAAGTTTATGGATAAAACAATTCCGGGCCGTACGGCCCGGAATTGTTTGTGTTCTGTATAAATAGATTGTTCAGTCTATAATATGGTTTTCGATCGCGTATTTTACGATGCCTACAGAATTTTTGGCATTAAGTTTTAAAAGAATTCTTTTTCTATGTGTTTCTACCGTATTGATGCTGATAAAAAGTTTTTCTGAGATATCTTTACTGCTTAGCCCATCGCAGATCAATTTAAGGATTTCCATTTCACGACGGGTAAGAGGTTCCTTGATGTGTGGATTTCGTTTATCCTGCTCATTACTGATGAAACTGATCATCCTTTCTTTTGCATGATCACAAATATAAATTTCGTTGAGTAGGAGAGCGTTGATCGATTTTAAAAACTCATTATAGTTGCTGTTTTTATCAAGATAACTTTTGATACCCTTGTTGAAAAGCTTTCTGATATCAATCATATCATAACAGTTTCCGATAATGATAATTTTAATGCTATTATGCTCGGAAATAACATTTTCTATGACTTTATAAAGTTCGGTAAGCATTAGCATATTGGAACTCATCACAAGAATTTCGGGGGGCTCTTCTTTTAAGTGTCTGGAAAGGGTTTCCAGGGAATTACAAATATCAATGGTATTGAAAATTTTGCTTTGTGTAAGTAGTTTTGATAACCCTTCAGTATACAGAATGGGTTCATCAAAAATCGTTAATTTTGGTTTCATCATGGTTTGTTTTATTTATATAAAAATATAAAAAAAACTTCACATTTGAATGGTAATTGTCAGATATTTTCAATTTTATGCGTATTTATTCGTAATGAAATATTGTTTTTGTTGTTTATTTTGTAAATAAATCTCTTTTTGTTGAGTTTTTATTGAAAAAGTTAGAATTATTGTTGTGAAAATGTAGTGATATAGGTAGTTAGGTGATTTTTTTATTGAGAATGAATTTATTTAACTAACACTGTGGGGATATGTTTTACAGGAAAATTAACCGAGTTAGCGATGAAGCAATATTCATTAGCTTTATGATGAAGTTCCTTGGCAGTTTCAATCATTGACTCCTCTGTTACCGTAATAATAGGATGTAGAGTAACTTCTGCAAAATACCCGCTTCCATTAGTCGTTTCATTCATTATTCCTATAGCTTCGTCTGTATAATCTGTTACAATAATTCCCGCTTGAGAACAGAAATGGAGGTACCAAAGCATATGACAGGACGATAGGGAGGAGAGTAACATTTCTTCGGGATTGTATTTCGTTTTATCTCCACGGAATGCAGGATCAGAGGAAGCTTCAATCGTAATTTTATTTTCTGCTGAAATAGTATGGCTTCTTTCGTAATCTTTATAGCTGCTCGTTCCGGTTCCTTTATTGCCTGTCCAGTGGATCATGGTTTTGTAATGGTGCTTTTTCATACTGTAAATCTATAGTAAAATTATATTGGTTCACGCCAGTTTAAATGTAAGGATGTTTTTTAGTAATAACCTCTTCAGAACAATAAAAAACCTCCAGTAGAAACTAGAGGTTTGAATTTTGTCTTAATTAGAGAATTCTATCAATTCTTCTTTTTTGGAATTGTAGATCTTGTATTCTAAATATTTAAAAGAATCCCTTGGTACAATGGTTACCCATTTTTTGTATTTAATGAACCATTTCATTTGGATACTTTTGATGCCTTTGGTTAGGTAGGCTTCTACGAAAGGGTGTACGTGCAGGTAGATTTTTCCTTTTTCTTTCTGCAGGATATTTCTTAAAGTTTCACCCATTCTTTCCACGATAACGATAGGAGCTACAATTTCTCCGTCTTTGTTCGGGTTTTCTTCTTTGGTTTCAATCTGTTTCTCCGGACGGTTTCTTTGTCTGGTGATCTGGATCAGTCCAAATTTACTTGGAGGAAGTATTTTGTGGCGAGCTTTGTCGCGCTTCATTTCCTCTTTAAGGTGCTCATAGAGATCTCTTCTATGATCAGAGTTTGGCATATCGATGAAGTCGATTACAATGATACCTCCCATATCACGCAGACGAAGCTGTCTTGCGATTTCGGTGGCTGCCATTTTGTTCACTTTCAGTGCGTGTTCTTTGTTGACGGCGGTTCCGGTGGTAATATTGTTTCCGGAGTTGACGTCTACCACGTGAAGTGCTTCTGTGTGTTCAATAACAAGATAAGCGCCTTTAGAACTTGGAATGTTAACGTGTTTTCCGAAGCTCTGTTTTAGCTGTTTTTCAACATTGTAATATTCCAGAAGAGGAATATGAGAATCATAAAACTGAACAATATTTTTCTTTTCAGGAGCAATTACTTCGACGTAATTTTTCATTTCATTCACCATCTGCTCGTCATCACAGATAATATTCACGAAATCCTGATTAAAATTGTCCCTTAAAATAGCTGAAGCTTTGTCTTCTTCGCTTAAAACTTTGGATGGAACTTTGTTTTTCTGGATGTTTTTGAAAGTGCTTTCCCATTTTTGAACCAGCTGGTTCATATCATTATGAAGGTCTGCTACTTTTTTTCCTTCGGCAACTGTTCTGATAATTACCCCAAAACCTTCAGGTTTGATGCTGTCGATAAGGGTTCTTAGTCTTTCTTTTTCCTCAGCGCTTCTGATTTTTTTGGAAATAGAAACTTTGTTGTCGAAAGGAATTAATACCAGAAAACGTCCCGTAAGTGAAATCTGGGTAGATATTCTGGGGCCTTTGGTAGAGATAGGTTCTTTGGTAATCTGCAGCAAAACGACATCGTCTTTGGCAATTACTTTATCTACCGTTCCGTTTTTATCTATTTCGGGTTGTATCTCGAAATTTTTTAAGCTTGAAGTAGTTTGTTTTTTAGAAATAGTATCTCTTAAAAACTTTCTGTATGTAAGATATTGAGGGCCCAGATCCTGATAATGCAGAAATGCATCCTTATCATATCCTATATTTACGAATGCCGCATTCAGGTTAGGAGCCAGCTTTTTTACTTTTCCTATAAACAGATCTCCAACTATAAAATCGCTTTTGTCTTCTTGCTCATGAAGTTCACATAGTCTTCCGTCTTCCAGCAGGGCAATCTTTGTAAGATCATCTTCATGCGAAACTATTAGTTCTTTCTTCATTTTGGTATAAGATAAAAATTTTAAGATTATAGGAAATTCGGTAATGTTGTCGATTAATTCATCTAATAAATATAAGGATTTTGAATGAAAATCATTATATTTTTATTAAAATAATATTTGAAACCATCCGTTTTCCGCGAAATCTTATAGTTGCAAACAAAAATATAGTCGGTGAACTTTAGAAATTTAAAACCACCAACTATATTATTATATTGTAAATCTCGAGAAGAGGAGATTATTTTTTCTTATGTCTGTTCGCTCTTCTTCTTTTCTTTCTTTTGTGAGTCGCAACCTTGTGTCTTTTTCTTTTCTTTCCGCTTGGCATAATTTTAATTTTTTAGTAACTAGTTAATATTCAGTTAATGTTCTTATTTTACTGCAACTTTAGTTTTTACTTTCTCAACAAAAGATTTTGAAGGTTTGAAAGCAGGAATGTTATGAGCAGGAATCTCAATCGCAGTATTCTTAGAAATATTTCTTCCTGTTTTAGCAGCTCTTGTTTTAATGATAAAAGATCCAAAACCTCTCAGATAAACGTTATCCCCATTATACATAGAAGTTCTGATCTCCTGCATAAAAGCTTCTACAACTTTCTGTGTTTCATTCTTTTCTGTTCCCAACTTATTTGAGATGGTGTTTACCAATTCTGCCTTTGTCATTTCCTTATTTTAATTTTAAATTTTAGGTGTGCAAATTTAGTTAAAAAAATTGAATACTAGCAAATTAGTGGCAAAATATTTTTGTTCAGAGAGTTGGACGTTTTCATGTATACTCTATATTAAGGCGGCCGCAGCTAAATTAATAATAAAATAACATAGTACAATAATAATATAAAAAACTATGGAAATATTTTGAAAAAACGACTTATATTGATATTTATCAAGGTTTTCTGTTCCAACCCGTGTAAAATTTTCTGTTCCTGATTTTCCTTCTTAAAGGCTGGAATTATAATAACCATTTTCTACACAAAAACGAATAAGATGAAGTTTGGTTTTAAGGCCCAGTTTTTCTGTAAGACGATTGATATAGGTATCGATGGTTCTTGTACTCAGGTTAAGTTTTTCCGCAATTTCTTTGTTACTGAATCCCTCATAGCAGAATCTCATAAGCTGTATTTCAGCAGGAGAAAGCTCTTCCTGGCCCTTTTTCTGACGGTCCATATATTCTTGCACGGCCAGTGGCTGCTGCTCCCATTCTTTAGAGTAAGACTGATAGTCGAAATCTTCAGAAGCAATACTTCCTTTAATAATATCCTTAATAATGGTACTTTTTTTCTGACAGTAATATATATTAGGAATCTTTGAAAGAATATCAGCCATATCTTCCTGATACGTGTTGGAATAGGTGATAATAGGAGTTTCAGTATTGTTTTTCCTGATGTACTTAATGGCTTCAATTCCGCTTAATACCGGCATAAAGAGTTCAATAACGAACACGTCTTCCTGTCTTCTGTATATTCTGTTCACAAGCTCATGCCCGTTATTACAGTCATTTAGAAGCATATAGAAAGGATTTTCCATCAGTGTTTTGATCATTATTTTTTTAAAATAAAAATCACTGTCTGCAATAGAAAAACGTACGGTATTAGATAATATTTTACTCATTCTTAATATCGATTTGGCAACTGATATTTAAAATTCAGAGGCCTAATTTAGGAAAAACTTATTAAAATGAAAATTAATATTAAGTTAATCAGGGATTTCACGAAACCGCCACGGGGAAATTACGTATTGTGCATAAAATTTTTTTTTTATATTTTCACAGGCCAAACAAATCGCAAATTATGTCTTCGAACAGGGAAAAAAAATTGAACAAATCTGACGTCAGAATAGGCATTTGGAAGTTTATACTATCTTTTGCCGTTTTGTCGGTGGTATCTTTTGCTTGTCTATTTCTCTTCTTTAAGAGTTATGATATACAGCGGGAAGGAATCAGCCGAGAAGCAGAAGCTTATAAAGAACTGATGCTTCGAAGCGATGTACTGAAAGATCATATTGATGATATTTATGAAAAAATGAACCAGCTTAGTATTAATAAGGTGGATAATGACATTTTCCTCAGAACCAGTATTATGGATAACGTGAGGGATGCTCAGAATATTATGGGTAAAGACAGTGCCCAAAGCTTTAAGCATTATGCAATACTGATGAAGCAGATCGTTCCTATGATGAATTTGAAAGCCAAAATCATTGAGGTAGAAACCGACAAAAAGAGAGTTTTAAGAGATCTTGATGAATGTATTGGCAAAGTAAGGGTTACAAACAATCAGCTTAGAATAGACCCTACCCGAAACTTCACCGGAAGTAAGAAAAAGAAATAAAAAGAAAAGATATGCAAGGACAAATCACACTATCTAAGAAAGAAAGGCATTATCAGTTTTTTTATTTGATACTAATGCTTGTAACAGCCATGTTATTTTTGGGGGTTATCTTTTTAAAAGGATTTGTATCTCCGTTTTCCGATGAAGACGTAAGAGGAATCCAGAATCTTGAACAAAAAGCAGAATTTGAACGCCACCAAAAAGTAATTCTACCCATCATGGACAGTACTTATACCATGATCAGCAAACTTACCAATGAAGCACCACAGCCCTTTGTGGAAAATAATATCCAGCTAGGTGTAAACGATCTCAACAGCTACTTTAATGGCTATGACGTAATCGACATCCGAAAAGATGCTTATCCTCAGATTGCAAAATTCTATAAAATGTATTTCGACGACAAGAAAGTAATTTCTACAACTACTGAAGACATTAAGATCTTTCAGAAGCAGGTAGAAGAATGTCGAATTGGATTTAAAGATAAGCAGAACAAACTTTATGACCGTGAAAAAGCATTAAAGGAAAGAATGCAGTAAACAAAATTTAAATACTAGGAACTATAAAACACATCACAATTACTTAATTATGAATTATTTTCAAAAGAACAAGAAAAACATTATTATCGGTGTTATCGCAACCTTGCTCATTGCTGCACTTGTGGCTCTATGGCTGCAGAAAAAAGTGATACACTCTGCCGACGATATTGTTGGAGTGGTTTATCCGTCTTCACTGGCGGTAGGAGATACCCTTTTATTTGAAGATAAAACCCAATTTGCAAAAACCAAAAGATGGAATTTCGGAGACGGTACTACTTCTGATAAAAATACAGGGATTCACTTCTATAATAAACCGGGATACTATCAGGTGAGTCTTATTGTGGACAACAAGTACACAAAATCTTTCCCGGTAATGGTATCGGCAAGAAGCATTAAAGCCAAAGATACGGTGAAGGCTAAAACAACAATTGAAGCACCACTACAGGCTATGCAGAACGAAAACGTACAGTTTCGTGCCGTTTCTGAAGCAAAACAATTTGCATGGAAATTCGGAGAGACGGGAAATACAGACTCTAAAGACAAGTTTACTATTTATTCTTATAAAAAGCCGGGAGATTATCTGGTTACTTTATACACAGAAGAAACAGAAGAGCCAATCTATCACCGTATCAAAATTCTTCCTGTTTATGACGCTCTTGCAGAAGATGAAGTATCAGTAGAAGATTCTTATGCAAAGGTTGACAGCGATTTCAAATATCACCTGCAGCAGATTGCCAACGGAAACAGTTTCAATATGCACTATAATTACCTGTTGAAAACATACTTGTGTAACAACGAAAACACGGTAGTAAAGGTAAATGACAGTAAGGCAAATAACTTCTATATGTATTGTGCCGGTCTTCAGTTTGACAAAAACGTGGTGATCCAGACAGTAAAAGTGAACCTGGATGATAAACAAAACTGTGTCACTAAAGTAGATATCAATCAAAGCAAATAATATCGTCCGTTTGTACGGATGTGCCAATCATAAAAAGATAAAATAGGATGAAAAATAAATTTCCTCTAGCAGCATATTATATAGGACTATCGGTATTGTTGACGAGTTGTCAGGTAAAGCTTCCATCAAAGAAGACGCCTGAACCTTCCCAGTATGGGCAGATAGACAGCTCTCCTGTAGTCAATGGGTATCCTAAAAAGTCTACTCCCTGGATCGTTATTTCCGACAGATCCAGAAATACGGCTTATTTAGACAAAGACAACGAAAAATCATACAAAGAAGTAAAGTTCCTTGAACCTTTGATGGTTTTAAAACATAGAGACGGAATGGTGAAAGTAGCGGAATATGTTCCGGATGCTTTAATGAAAAAAGTTTCACCAAAATCAGTTAAAACATACGGCTGGATTCATGAATCTGATTTGCTTCTTTGGAACAACTCCTTAAAAAGCGAAAAAACAGGGTATCCGGTAAGAGTCGCAGTAGTACCAAGCAATAGTGAAGTTATCAGAAACGCTGAAAGGTATTATAAAAATGACTCTATCATGGTGTTCAACTCACCAAGCCTTATTGAAAATGCTAAAGTAAAAATTCCTAACGGTCAGATCGTATACGTCTATAAACAGGCTGAAAATAACAAAAGATTTTTAGTAGGTAAGAGACCTTCAATAGATATAGATAGCATCAATACAGGGCTTTACGGATGGGTAAGCTCCAACGTAATCTCTTCGTGGGGCGAACGTTCTGCTATAAAACTGAAAAATACAACAGGAATTAACGAATCAGCTTTGGGAATTCACGAAGGATATCCCGGAGGTTCAGCTTCCGATGCTGAAAATAAGACTGCGGTACTTCTTACAGAAGTCAACAAGAGAACTCCTCTTGAAAATATCTTCCCTGTGAATCTTTCCTTAGAAGAAACTCCGGCTCCTGATACAAAAACGAAATATTTTACTAATATTTTAGATTACAGCAAAAACTTTGTTTCTAACGTATTGGGAGAACCTATTTACTTTGACAGGTACAGAGAAATTACAGAGAGAGATAAGAATATAAACATTGTTTTTGCATTGGACATCAGTGCGCCGAACACCCCTTATACTCCTATTGTAAAATCATTGCTGCAGGATCTTCAGCTTAGATTTGAAAAACCATCTTATTTCAACAATGTAAAATACGGAGTGGTTTTATATAAAAATAATCCTTGTGGAAACAATATTTCTGTTTCAAACTTAAGTACAGACTATAGCAAGATCAGCTCATTTATTGATCAGAAAACCAATGAAATGAACTGTGCCAGCAATAATGGCTATCAACCTGTTGGGGAAGCGCTTACTGCAGCAGGAAATCTACTTTCCAATGTTTCCGATGAAACCAATATTGTTGTAACAGTAGGAACATCTGCCAACCAGAGCGGAAATATGTACAGCGTTATCAGTTCACTTACCCAGGCTCAGGCCAGGCTGATCATGTTCCAGACCAGTGCAAGATCTTCAGATACTTATAACGATTTTGTATTAATGGCCGAAAATGTAGTAACCAATACGGCAAAAAACATTGCGGAACTTAAAAAACAGAAGCTCATTAACCAATACGATGTTCTTACCAAAAATAACTTTAGCCTTGTAGAAGGAGACGCAGGATTTTTCTCTTTAGATTATCCTAAGCAGAGTATGTCTCAAGGATTTGTAATTTTCCCTAAAAAAGGAGACATCACAACTCCGGGGTTCCTGAAAAAATCAGTAGACAGCCTTATTTCTCAGGTTACTTTAGATAATCAGACTGTTGACAAATCTCTGAATGCATATTTCCATTCATCGGTGGGAGCAGGAAGAACAGATGTAGACGTGAAATACAAATATCTGTATCCAGGGCTTACCAATCCGGTTTCTGCAGGAATTGCGGCTCAGCTGATCAACTATGGAAGCCCATTCCTTGTAAAAGGTTATATCCCTAAAGAATTAAAAGAATTCACACCTGGTATAGAAAAAGGAATCCTTATTTCTGAAGCAGAATATGATAACTTAAAAGCATTCTACACAGAAGTCTATAGAAATACTGAAGCAGACAAACCAGGATTCAGCCAGTCTAAAGCGATCAAAGAATACGTGAAGTTGCTGAAGAAATATAACCCGACCATCAAGTTTCTGGATAAAGGCGCTCTTTATGAAATGCCAATGGCTTATGCTGTCGGAATGAGTACAGGTTTCGACCTTTCAGAAGAAGAGTTGATGTCTAAGTATAAATTGAAAGGATGGAAAAAATCAAAAATCGTTTCCAGCGAAACCGTAAGAAACTATTTCCATCATTACAAAGATTTAGCGGATAGAATGCTTGCCAACAGAAATAACCCGGCGGTAAAAATTCAGCAAAACGGACAGACTTTCTATTGGTTGAACGAATACTTTACCCCAACAAGAATTCCGACGGAACAACCGGAATATACTAAGCATTAAAAGAAAACAAATATTTAATTTTTATAATTATTGAAAGCAGAAGGCTCGTACTTCTGCTTTTTTTATTTTTTTTTGAAAATGAGAAGATAAAAGTAGAAATTGAAGCTCTGTTTTTGCAAAGATGAGCCATTTTGAAACTAAAATTTTGAGCCCTCAATGGGTATGATGAATTATCCATTTATAATGAATATTTTTGGCTTTTTAGAGCGTTTATTTCTCTTTTATGTGTAAAATATCCTTTTTATTTGTGTTTTTTTAGGAGTTCTAAAATACTTTCCAATGCTTGTTTGAGTGATTTTATTAAATCCATTGTCGTAGAATTACGACACAAAATCGTAGAACTACTACAATTTTTCAGATTTATGAAGAAAAGTTTTTTTTACAGGAAAAGACCTTCTATATTTGCTGAACAATCACCGAATCACAAAATATTAATTACGATTAAAATTTACCAATCATGGCAGAAAGAAATTCGAGAGGAATCTTAAAATTCAACAACGGAGAAGGACAGAAGCTGTTAAAAATGAATTACAGCGTTTCTAGATCTACAGACGTTTCCGGACGCGTAGCATCAGATCCTTCCAATGCTCTTATCAAAATCACAGTAGAAGCTACTGAGAAATCTGATATTCTTGAAAGCTTACTGAACGGAAAATACAAACCAACAGTAGGAGAAGTTACATTCAACAAATCACACGAAGAAGGAACATTAATCACACTAAATTGGAAAAACGGTTACGTTATCCAGCATGAAGTTGATTTTGACGCTATCGACAGCAACAGTATGCTGATCAGCTTCGTAGTAAGCGCAGAAACTATCGACTACGGTTCTTCAGAATATGCAGGACTTTGGCCAAGCAGCTAGAATTTATACACATTATCAACATTCATAAGAAAAAGACTGTCTCTACTGAAGGCAGTCTTTTTTGACTGCGAAATTTTTATACAATATTTTGTAAATCAATTAGTTTTAAGGCAGTTTTGTAAATTATTTTTATCTTTAGTACTATTCAAAAAAACAAAAAAGTATACGTTAAGAACAAACCATGAAAGCAACAATCCGTTTTTTTTTAATATACCTTCTGATCGGTATGGTCAGTTATTTTGGGTATCGTTTAGTATACAATTCTTCATTTGATTTAGGACTTTTTTGCGATGTGAGTACAGACTGCTATGAAATGGCTCAAAAAAGCATTATTTTTAATTGGATTCTATTGTTTATACTAATAGTAGCGGGAAGATTGATCCTAAAAAAGAAGTATCAATATCTAATGGTTGTACTGCTGGTTTTATTTTTCAATATCATAAAACTAGGCTCTGCCGTAGCCATGTTGTTGCTTTTTATTGTCAATATTTTCGTATTGCTTTTTTCGGCATTTCTTATAGAGCAGGAATCCATCTGGCATCGTATTATAGCTTGTATAGGAATCATCTTGATATATTTTCTTGAATTATTCTACATCTCTGAATTGTTTTATTACAATCCAAGATTTGAGGCTTTGGAAAATGTAATGTATATTGTGCTAACGTTTTTTTCTCTATGTACTCTGTTACTAAGTTTCTTAAAGAGAAGAACGCAGAGGGTTATACAGCCTTTACATTAAGACATCATATAAAAACTAAACCATCAATGAATACCATTACCACTCACCTCAAATATTTTTCAAAACTTTCCGCAGTCTTTGTTTTCAGCCTTTTTAAAATTTATGCATTAGGAGTTTTTTCAACCATTATTACTCTGGTTCTGGGAATTTATATCCTTTCAGAAACTTTGGGCTCATCATTGGGACATAGCGGAGCTGCTGCTTTTTTAGTGGCAACTGTAATGGCAAAGCCGGTGTCTGCAGGTTTATTTTATATTTTAACAATTGTTGCACCGTTTTTTACCGCTGTTTTTGCTACGAAATATGCAATGTCGGTTGTCATTCATAAATTGCTTCAGGATCATTCAAAAACCATTGTAACTCCTTTTATTGATAAGGTGATTAATGTATTTAAAGCAAAGCAGCCTACAGTAGTTAGGTCCAGTGCAGATTTTGCCATAGCGAAAGTTAAACTGCTGAACGAATTTAAAAACAGCTCTGAAAACAAAATACTCAAAAAGATCATTGGTTATACTCTCAACAAGATAAAATTTGATGAATTGAATCTTGGAGCGGAAAATGCAGACTTCTCAGAAATCATTAAAATCCAATTGCTGGAAAAGCTCCATGAATTAGCAGAACCTTCTGCGATGATATTTTATATCTACATTGGACTTCAGTGGATAAGTTTGATTCTTCTGTATTTTTTGAATATATAATTATTGGGTAGAAGAAAGGAAATTAAAAGAAGAAATTGGAGGTTTCAACTTTACCATACAACACACCCAAAGAGAGGAAAACAACGGCTATTACTTCTCTGACTGAAGAATTAACTATCTTTATCACATTTAGAATAAAATATTTAATTTTAGCAAAATAAAATACTCGTTTTTCATTCCTCCATCACCAGGGAAGAGAAAAGTGAAAATTCAGACATCAAATCATCTGAAAAAAGTAAAACAGAACGCAAATATATTAATATAAGAAAAATTATAAATGGGAGTACTAGTAACCAACGAAACAGTAAAGCAACTATTTCACATTGCTCAGTCGATAGCGAAGGAAAACTATAACGGAACGTATGGAGGACCACATATCCTGCAGGCGTTGATGCATAAAGATATCGGACTTAATGAATTCCTGAAAAGTATAGATAAAGATCCAGGCTATTTCTATGAATGGGCAGATGTTCGTATTGAAGAATATCCTAAAACAGCTCATCTCCCAGATGAAGTGGGGCAGGATGATGCAGTAGACACCCTTATCGAAGAAGCAGACGACATCCGCTTGAAACTGGGACTGGATGAGATTACGCCCATCTGTATTCTGACAGCTATCGTAAAGCCGCAAGTCGTATTCTCGCTCCAACAGTTAAAATCTCTTCCGCTAAGAGAACACGATATATTCAATCTGTATAGAAAAGATACACCTTTTACTATTTCAGAAGATGGAGATTTTTCTTCCGTATTTTCAAATGGATCAGACTATTCAGATTCATCTTTTCCATCCATTAAAAGCTATTGTGTAGACAGAACAGCACAGGCCCGAAAAGGAGATCTTGAAAATATCATTGGTAGAGATAAAGAGCTTAGAATGCTTGTAGAAATCCTTTGTCGCAGAAGCAAACCAAATGTCATCATCATCGGTGAACCCGGTGTTGGAAAAACAGCTTTGGTAGAAGGTTTCGCCATCGAAATAACCAAAGGAAATGTACCGGAAATGTTGAAAAACGGAACCCTTTTGGAGTTGGACACCGGAGCACTATTAGCAGGAACTTCATATAAAGGTGAAATAGAAGACCGTCTGAAAAAGGTGATCAATGAATGTAAGAAAATTGAAAAGGCCATTTTGTTTATTGACGAAATCCATACCCTTTTAGATCCAAAAGGAAGCATCGGAAATGTAGCGAATCTTCTGAAACCGGAACTTGCAAGAGGTGAAATTACTGTAATTGGAGCCACCACTCAGGAAGAATATAGAAAAATTATTGAACCGGAACAGGCTTTCAACCGTCGTTTTGAAGTGTTAACAGTGAACGAACCGGATGAAAAAACGTGTGTGAAAATGATTGATGTATTGCTGGAAGGTTATAAAAAGCACCACGGTATTGAAGTTGAAAAAACAGCCCTTCCGGAATGTGTAAGATTGGCAAAAAGATATGCAAAAGGTAAAAAATTACCAGATGCTGCCATCGATTTATTAGATAGAACCATGGCTGCCATCAAAATGCTCGATGAACTTTCCGAAAAAGAACTGGAAAGCTGGAAAGAAAGCTATGAATCTATTTTAAAAGAAGAATTTACAGACAATAAAGATAAAGCAGACGAACTGATCTGGACTTACAATCTCCTGAGAGATAAAATAAGCCCTATTCTTTGGGGATCACTCAGTGAGCAGCCGGCGATAGATAATTCTATGCCTGTAGATCAGATTCAGAAGATTATTGAAGATACTTACGCAGAACTTTTACAACACGCTGCTAAGAAGAGAGAGAAAGTAGACCGACTTGAACTGGCCGCAGTAATGGCTGCAAAGACTAATATCCCGATCGGAAAAATTCAGGCTCAGGAAAAGGAAAAACTCCTAAATATGGAATCTCTGCTATTGAACAGAGTTGTAGGTCAGGATCATGCTCTGAAAATCCTTTCCGATGCTATCGTTGAAAACCGAAGTGGTCTGAATAAGCCAGGCCAGCCAATTGGATCATTCTTTCTTTTAGGGCCTACCGGTACCGGAAAAACAGAGCTGGCAAAATCTATGGCAGAATTGCTTTTCAATGATGAGAAAGCGATGGTACGTTTCGATATGTCGGAATTTAAAGAAGAACATTCCGCAGCATTGTTATATGGAGCGCCTCCGGGATATGTTGGGTATGAAGAAGGAGGTATGCTGGTGAATAAAATCAGACAGCAGCCTTATACCGTTGTTTTGTTTGATGAAATTGAAAAAGCACACCATTCCGTATTTGATGTATTTCTTCAGATCATGGACGAAGGAAAAGTTCATGATAAACTGGGAAAAGAAGGAGACTTCAGCAATGCTTTGATCCTTTTTACCTCAAACATCGGAAGCGAAGAAATCGTAAAACAATTTGAAGAAGGGAAAATCCCGGAATCATCCTCGTTGATGCAGATTATGTCCAACTCGGGAAGATTCAGACCCGAATTTTTGGCCAGAATTACAGAAATTATTCCTTTTGCTCCGATTACAGAATCTATTGCAGAAAGAATTTTCAATATTCAGCTGAAATCACTTCATACTTCACTGACAAGACTGGGAATTGCTTTAAAAATAAGTGATGATGCCGTAAGAAACCTTGCTTTAGGAGGATTCAGCAGTAAGTATGGAGCCAGACAGATCTCAGGAGTTATCCGTGCACAGCTTGCAAGACCAATCTCTAAAATGATCGTTAGAGAAGAAGTGAAATCCGGACAGACTATTCATGTAGATTGGAATAAAGAAGAAGAAAAACTAAGCTGGAAAGTAGATTAATCATGAAGCAAAAAAGTAAATTTACGAATCCATTTTTTACCTTTTTGCCTTTCAAATATATTTAAAATGAAAACGATTTTCAGAAACATTTTTACAGGGGTGATGCTTTTAGGAACCGTTGTTTTTGTAAACGGACAATTCCTGGAGGCTTCAGATACCTCAGAAAGCAGTGTAAAAAGATACCAGGGAATCATTAATGCCAACAAAGATCTTGTTGAATTTATTGAGCAGTTGCTCCTTCAAAAAGGACTTCCAAAGCATTTGAGAAACCTGGCTCTTATAGAATCACATTTTAATAAAAATATTACCTCAGGAGCCGGTGCTGTGGGAATCTGGCAGTTTATGACCGCTCATGCCAATCAATACGGGCTCACGGAACAAGGGCGTACAGATATTTATAAGAGTACCAAAACAGCAACGATCTCTTTGAGTAATCTTTATAAAAAGTACAACAATTGGGTAACTGTAGTAGCTGCCTATAACTGTGGTGAAGGAAATATAGCGAAAGCAATGCAGGCTGCAGGGTCTTCCCAATACCACGAATTTTATAAATATCTTCCGGCCGAGACCATTAATCACGTAAAGAAGTATCTTAATGCCTGCTATGCGACAGGAGAACTTCAAAGCGTGTTGAATAACTATAATTCAGCAAGAATCAATAAGATATTCTTTGAAAACGGAAATAGAAAAACCGTAACTGAAAACCTAGCCGAAACAGAGATCAATGCAGGGTTTAATCTGAAAGTGGTTGCAGACGAACTGAATGTTGAGATAGACCGAATTTTATCATGGAATCCTGGAATTGTAGAAGAATTACAGAAAAAAGGTGAAAGTACATTTTTCCTTCCCACTGATCTGATGCCGGATTTTCTGCTAAGAAAAAATAAAATACTGATGCGTTCCATAAAAGTGGGAGCAGCCGTTCAGCAATAAAATGACAGTAAAAACTTTTATTATAGAGATCTCCTTCGTATTAAGGAGATCTTTTCTTATGGATTGATCTTTTGAGTATAGTAAAAAAAATAGCACAAAATAGAGTTATGAAAATAGTTTAAGTATAGTTGCTTAAGATCTCCTTTTTTGAACAGAATTCTTCCCTTTAATCATGATTATTTCTCTGTGATGTGCAAAATTTCCTTTTTTTAAAGTAATCAATCATATATAAAAAGGCTTTTCTGAAGCCATTTGAGCGTGTTTATTAAATGCATTGTCGTAGAATTACGACACAAAATCGTAGAACTACTACAATTTTTCAGATTTACATTCAAAAGTTTTTTTTACTAAAAAAGACCTTCTATATTTGTTGAACAATCACCAAATCACAAAATATTATTAACGATTAAAATTTACAAATCATGGCAGAAAGAAATTCAAGAGGAATCTTAAAATTCAACAACGGAGAAGGTCAGAAGCTGTTAAAAATGAATTACAGCGTAGCAAGATCTACAGACGTGTCAGGACGTGTAGCATCAGATCCTTCTAATGCATTGATTAAAGTTACAGTAGAAGCTACTGAAAAATCAGACATCCTAGAAAGCTTATTGAATGGAAAATATAAGCCTACAGTAGGAGAAATCACATTCAATAAATCACACGAAGAAGGAACTTTGATCACTTTAAAATGGGAAAACGGATACGTTATCCAACACGAAGTGGACTTTGACGCTATCGACAGCAACAGTATGCTGATCAGCTTCGTAGTAAGTGCAGAAACTATCGGATACGGTACTTCTGAGTACGCTGGACTGTGGCCTTCATCAGGTAAATAAGCCTATTCATCATCTTAGTAAAAATAAAATTGGTACAGGACAGTGCACTCGTAAGGGTATACTGTTCTGTTTTTTCCATATAATACCATGATATTTCAGACGTATTCTTTGTGAGTATAGCTGTAAAATATATCTTGATTCTGTATTTGCTGTATCAGCAATCATTTATTTAATATATAACCAAAACACAAAACACTATGTTTCAGGATGACAAAACAATTAGAGTAGAAAACTCCGATGCCAGCTTGAAGGCAGGTAAAGAGCAGCTGAAAGATGCTGTCAAAGAAAATATTACTCAAAAAGCAGAAGAAAAAGTGAGTAAAGCAAGCGGAAAAATTAAAAAAACTGTAACAACAGGACAACAAAGTGTAGCCGCTGTACAGGGAGCAGATTTGTTCATGAATCAGACCTTCGTTCCCAATAATCCTTCCATCGTTGAAAATAAAGTGTGGGCCAAGCAGCCTACCTCAAAAATACATAATGTAGAAGCCATTGCAGAAAGTTTTATTGCGGGAATCAACCGCGTGGTAAAACTGGATATCGTTATTGAAGGTCAGATTATTAATCACTTCAAACATTTTAGATTGGTACAAAGCGCAGCCAAACATCATGAATTCAGTCTTACATTGGCACATGACACATTAGGAAGCGCAGAAAACCACAACCTGGAAGAAGCACAGAATTTTTTAGGAAAAAGAATAACGGTAGTTTTCAAGTATAAAGATATTGATAAAGGTGCTGAACGAAACTTTGTTGGAGTCGTTACAGAAGTAGGATTCAGCCAGGAAAAAGGCAGTCTGGGAAATATTGTACTGAAAGGTTACAGCCCAACCGTATTATTGGATGCTGCCCCTCATATTCAAAGCTTTGGAGGCAGTCAGCCTGTAAGTTTGAACAGTATTGCAGATCATGTAATCAGGGAAGGGCTGGGACAAAATAAATTTGACTTTAGAGTAGATGCCCAACATGGAAATGTTTCCTACAGCTCACAATACGAAGAAACCCATTACAATTATCTTGCAAGAATGGCAGAGGCTTATGGCGAGCAGTTCTATTATGATGGAGAAGTGCTGCACTTCGGTAAGCTTCCTCCACAGGAAAAACCTATAAAACTTACCTATGGAAGTAGCGTAAGCGATATTGCTGTTAAGATGAAAGCCCAGCATGTAAGTCCAAGTTTCTACGGATACAACAGTAGTAAGCATGAAAAATTAACTGGCGGAAGTTCAAAGATCAATCACACTTCAGATATTGCAAGACGGGCTTATGAAATCTCAGAAAAAACATTTACCACTCCTTCTTTAAGAGTGGCACCTATCAAGGCATCATCTTTTATGGATATTGATGCTTCTCAGAAAGGAACGGCCGGAAGTAAGGCGTCAGAAGTTTTTATCACTTCGGGAACCACTACTGTCCCTTTTTTATATCCAGGATGTACTGCAGACATTGAAATGCGTAAAGCAGATACTAATGATACAGCCTATTTTACTAAATTAATGATCATTGGAGTGGTTCATGAGGTAGATGCCAGAGGATATTATGATGGTCATTTTGAGGCCATTGCTGCAGATACGGGTTTCATTCCAAGACCTGAGTTCGAAAATCCAAGAGCGGAAGCACAGTTTGCCAAAGTAATTTCCAATACAGATCCTCAGAATCAAGGAAGAGTTCAGGTACAGTTTGACTGGCAAAACGGACCGGATATTACAGAATTTATCCGGGTGATGTCACCTGATGCCGGAAGCAGTGATAAAGTGAACAAAAACAGAGGATTTATGTCCATACCTGAAGTTGGAGATCAAGTCATTGTCAACTTTGTACATCAGCATCCTGATCGTCCGTTTGTGATGGGTGGAATGTTCCATGGCGGAATAGGTGCTGGAGGTGGAGCTGGAAATAATGTGATGAGCCTAAGCAGTAAAAGTGGTAATATCATTCAGTTTCATGATGGATGTGGTATTGAAATTAAAGATAGGAGTGGAAATCATGTTACATTGAGTGGAACCGGGAATATCAAGACAGAGGTAAGCAATGATAGTACGGAAGATATTGGACATGATAGCACGGTGAAAATTAAAAACAATAGCACGGTTAATGTAACTTCAAAGAGTATTCACAATGTAGGAGATGGACAAAGTGTCCTGACAATGGGAAATGATGGTGTAATTGATTTGAGCGGGAAAACCTCAGTTAAGATAAAAGTATCTGATACCAGCTATATTGAAATCACAAGTGGAAAAATTACCATTCAAAGTGATGTCATTGAAATAAAGGGAAAAACTTCGTCATCAATAGAAGGTGCAAGCCCGGCAAAAGCTTTATTCAGTGGAAAAACGACAATCTCTGGAAGTCAAATCATAGAAAATTAAGATATAAATTTGGAATTACACAAATATTACATAAAAACAGCAGATACTTTAGTCTTAATAGCTCAAGAACTTGGGTTGACTGTTTCTGAACTGAAAGAATATCATAATAATAGTTCAAGGCCACATGAATGGATTAAAGCTGACAATACTTTACCTACGTGGTCAGATTATATTATTATTCCGAATTCTGTTGAAATTCTTAAAAAAAATAAAGAAGATTTATTGTCTACGGAAAAAGTTATACTTACACAGAAAGAAATTAAAGAAAGCCAGTATACTATTCTGCAAACAATAGATTTGCAGGTTGCTGGGAGCAGTATGATAGATTCAGAGACAGAAATAGTCTGGGGTTTTAATAAAATAAAAAAAGAGGATGGCTTTTATGGAGATATTATTCAGAAATCACATCAGGTAAAATATATTAAATCTATTTATCGACAGTTTGCCGAGTATATGCAGAAATTTAATAAGCCCCTGGAACATCTGAATGTTGAACTTTTTCCTGAAGGTCATATTAAATCGCTGACTAATCAGGAGGAAATAAGACAAGCTTGGAATGTCTTAAAAGAAAGTTTAAAACCTGAGCTCGGAAATACACTCGAAGAAAAAAATATGATTGAAGGTGGGGATAAAGATTTCAGTAATACTTTGCCTTTGATAAAAAATAATGTTCTTTATACTTTGTTTTTTAATGATGTATTTTATGAGTACACCGAACTCAATATTTTTGCTGAACTTGAAAAGCAGGAATATGTTTCACAAATATTTGCCAATGAAAAAGTAACTCTTTCTAAGAAAAGGAAAGTGGAGAGAGAAGGAAATATTGTTAAAATAAAATTCTATTCTGAGTCTGATTCAAATAAAAATGGACATTTAAGAGAAATTTATAATACGAAATTGAAAGACTTTTTGCAAGAGCCTTACAGCTATTCATTAACATGGTCTTTGGAATATCATTTTGATTTTCTACAAGGTAAAATGTTATTGTGCCATTCTAAAATCAAAGAACAGGCAAGTAATAAATATAGTCATTTGACAGAGCACAAAATAGAACTTACAAAAATCAACAAAAATGGCTAAATTATATGTGCCGGACGGAGCATGGTTGGTATGCTCCAATGGAATGAAAAAACAACAGATAAAAGTGACCAGCCAGGGAAAAGTGACTATTGCAGGGGGATACCTAAAAGCAACGGTAGATGATAGACCTGGTGGAAATTTTATGTGTGGTAAGATGATTGTTGCAGGAGCAATTATTGGGGCAGTAGCAGGTCTTGCTCTTGTCGCAGGGTCAATATTATCAGGTGGAGCATTAGCCGTTGCAGCTGTTGCGGCGGCAGGAGCTGCTGCAGGAGCCGGAGCATCATTGATCCCATCAATTTGTGGAATGTTACTTCATAGTTGGACTCCTTTTGATACTGATGTATTAACTGTTGGAAAACATCCACTTTTAGAAAATTCACAAATACCATGTCGACTAGGTGGAAACGTGATGATACTATACTCTGAAAAAGCAGCAGATGAATTTACTGACCTTACATTAGGAAAAACAATTATAAATACTGTAGGAGTAATAGCTCTTTCGTATATTTTATATCCGGCATTGGCTGCAATAGGGACAACAGCGGTTACAGTTAAAACTACTTTTGCAACTTTCGGAGCTGTTGCCGGCTGGAATTATTTAGGAGGAATTGCATTGACAACGGGAACAGCTTATGGTGTTGGCTGGGGCATAGATCAGGCTAAAGGAGGTGTTTACTCTATTGTACCTACTGGTGATGGGAATACAGTAAAAACATATGTAGATGGGTTTGAAACTGATCCAGAAGAATTAGTGAAAAATTATAAAATTGCCAATTCTAATGGAGACAAAGCCATTTACGAACACACAAATGATGTAGGAGGAGCTGCAGGAGTTGGAAAAGAAACTGTCGGGAATAGAACATCAATATATTATGAGCAGACAACATCTTCATCGGTCCGTTTAGATGATATTGAAGAAAGAGGGGCAATGCAAACATCGTCAGCAAACAGAATTGATGGAGCTATTCCAGGTAGAAACCCTAATGTTGGTACTCCTTATAGAATTGTAACAGGATCAGACTATGGAGGCCGGTATCAGATTATTGAAGAAAATCAATTCACTTCTAATTCTCAATACAATCCAATAAGCAGATCAAATGTTCCAGGTACATTTGGAAATTCACTAAAAAATGCTTATTTGGATCAAAAAGGACTTCCATCATTTAGTAGGCAAGAAGGGCCGAAAGGAGGCGGAGTTTTTATGGGATTAGTACAAGATACTTATAAAGGAATAACCAATTTTATTTTAAAAGGACAAGCGGAAGATTTGATAAAGGCTATGCAAAATGAAGAAGCATCCGCAAGAGCAAAAATAACAGTATTGGCTGGGAAAGATTGATTATATGAAAAAAATAAACGCCGCAAAATTCCATCTCATTACATTATACTTTTGTCTAATTTATTTTTTATACTCATTAGTACTTACAGGCTATGATTTTTTTCATGTAAAACATGAAAATTGGATTCAGGCCGAAAATCAAACAACAGTTTATTCCAGTAGAAGAAGTACTACTGTTACTTATAATTTTATAAGAAATGAAATAAGAATTAGTAGAAAGTATCCGGGAATTTTTGAAGGCCTTAATACGTGGTTTTGGGATATTGATAAGAAGAAAAATAAAGTCGATATTTCTTTTTATATCCGCCAAAAAGATAGTGATAGAATTAAAAACAAAGAAATAAAACATCGGAAAGATATTTTTGGTGGAGAACTCAATGAAATAGAACCTATCCCTTATTTTGGACTAAGAAAAATATATTTGGAATCCAATAAACTATTTTTATTTTTAGATATCTGGAAATACAATTATTCTATTTTAACTGCTTTTATCTTACTTGTATTGCCTTATATAATCATCTTTATAACAAAGAAAATTTTTAAAGTTTCATTACAGGAAGATAAAGACTCACAATTAGAGCATAAAATAGGTGGAATGATGATTTTATGTTTTATTCTTTTGTTTGTCAACTTAATAGTTTAAGATATGAAAAAAATACTACAAATAATTTTAGGGGTAATTGCACTTGGTTTTTTAATAGTGATTATTAAAGACAATTTTTTTACTGATGCCAATACAAAATCATATAATGATGGTTGGGATGCCTATGACAAACAACAATATGAAATGGCAATCTTCAATTTTAACCATGTTGATCCAACTAAGAAACCTGATGTGTTGGTTGGGCTAGGATCTTCTTACCTAAAAATTGGTGATTATAGAAATGCAATTCAAAATTTAAAGAAAGCTTATGATATTGACTATGGAAAAGGAACTCAAGATTATGAAAAGGTTTTGATTTCTTTAGGAATGAGCTATTTATATTCTGGAGATTTAGAAAAAGGCAAACAATTTTTAGAAAAAGCCAGACAGTTAGGTACTTCTGATTTGGAAATTAATTTTAAAATATTGGATTCATTAGAGCGGAAGCAAAGATAAAATAAGAGACCTGAAAAGGTCTTTTTTAGATAAAAGCTGGTGTTAAAAAAATAGAATATATTCAGTAAAAGTATAATAATTTATATTCTATTTTTTAATTGACTTCTATCTTCTTTTCGAAATAGAATATAATGAATAGTTTTGAAGTAAGAATAGCTAATAAACGGACCACCATATTAGGATGTATAGGGGCAATATTATTGTGTGGAACTCTCTATTGTTTGGGTACAGAGATGAAGTATACAACTCAACAAACCTATATAATTATTGCTGGGCTAAGTTTATATACATTGATAATGTATCGTGTCAATGTAAAAAAATCCAAAGTCGTTAATTTTTATTTCAATGCTGACACTGATTTGGTAGTTGTTGGGAATGAGAATACTTTAGAAGATATTTATGTGATAAATAAGTATTATTATAGAAATATACTACCTAAAAGACTTGGATTTTTACTTCATATTAAAACAGATAAAGGCAACTGCATATTTTATATTGTTTCAAAGGATTTGGCTAGTTACACAACAATAGATTCGAATAATGTTGATCAGCTTAGTAAATATATCGATAAAGTATTGAAAGGTAAAAAAAGTAGAAATCTGATTGTTGATTGTATAGCCTATTTACCATTGTTATTAGTACTTATTTCGATAATAACTATAGGATGTGTTTTATATATAATCAATATATAATAAGTTGTTCAAAATTTATTGAGAGAAAAATTTAGCCTGTTCTACAATCGTAATAATTGGATAAAATGAAGATTTTATTATATGTCACATTTATAGTTTTGTATGGTTTCCTTCTTTTCAAACTCCCTACATTATATTCAAAGAGAAAAGTTTTAATCATTACGGGAGTGGGAATCATTGCCGGTTTTATGTTTTTAATGATAGCGTATTTTGTCTTTTTAATGTATGCTTCCCAATATGACAATAGCCTTCGAGTGTATGAAAAACAGTTTTTAAATCTATGCATGGGAATTATTTCATTATTCTTTTTTAGTTTTTTTGTTCTGTTTTTTGTTGATACTATTTTAGAGAATGTTTTAATAAGATTTCATCAGGCCAATAACTCTCAGAATATAGACAGAAATCCTATAAAATTTGTAATCAATAATGTTGATAATATAAAATTAGGATTCAAACTGATATTTTTCCTTGGCGGGTTTATTATTTATTATGGGGTATGTTTTGGAGCTCCAAAATAAATATCATACTATTTAATCCCTATCTATTCATAAATGAATAAAATTAAAATGGATTTTACACCCAATAAGTACTCATTTTTACTCATTTTATTTCCCATTTTTGTGTATTAATTTTCGCTTGTTTATTTCTGCAATATGATATATAAAATATTTATTACTAGACATTTGTGTTGTTTTATTAACTCCATTGTCGTAGAATTACGACACAAAATCGTAGAACTACTACACTTTTTCAGATTTCCCCTCAAAACCTTTTTTTTCAAAACCTGGGGCTTTATCTTTGTTATATAATTATTGAATTACAATTTATTACTAACGATTAAAATTTACAATCATGGCAGAAAGAAATTCAAGAGGAATCTTAAAATTCAACAACGGAGAAGGGCAGAAGCTGTTAAAAATGAACTACAGCGTTTCAAGATCTACAGACGTATCTGGACGTGTAGCATCAGACCCTTCTAACGCATTGATCAAAGTTACAGTAGAAGCTACTGAAAAATCAGACATCCTAGAAAGCTTATTGAACGGAAAATACAAACCTACAGTAGGTGAAATTACATTCAACAAGTCACACGAAGAAGGAACGCTGATCACTCTAAAATGGGAAAACGGATACGTTATCCAACACGAAGTAGACTTTGACGCTATCGACAGCAACAGTATGCTGATCAGCTTCGTAGTAAGCGCAGAAACTATCGGATACGGTACTTCTGAGTACGCTGGACTATGGCCTTCATCAGGTAAATAAGCCGATACACTTTAATAAAAAAATTACAACAGAACAGTATGCTCATGGAGTGTACTGTTTTGTGTTATCAATCCTCAGATCTAAAATAAAAAAATGTTCAGAAAATTTTTACTCATTATTGCTTTTATAACTTACTTTACCTCCTTACAGGCACAGAATACTTCTACTTTATACAAAGGAACCGTAAATGGAAAAATGCAGGTAACCCTATTCCTACAGTCGGTAGAAAATGGCTGTGGAGGCGATCCTTTCTATAACGGTATGTATCGCTACGAAAAAGTCAGCAATTGGCTGCAACTTAATGTAACTGAAGGGGCAAAACAACAATTTGCCATGGTAGAAGAAGGTTTTACCGGTCTCATGATTTTGAAAAAAGAAGGAGAGATGATGAACGGAACCTGGATAAGCCCGGATAATAAAAAGCAAATCCCGGTACAGCTTAAAAAAGTAAACATAAGTAAAAAAGAAATGCAGACTTATGAAGACAAAATGGAAAAGCTGAACTATGAAAATCATGACTGTTAACAGCTAAATCATAAGACAAAAATAAACCCTCAGAAAATGAGTCCAAAAGCGTTTAAGTACTAAACTTTTAGCCATTTCGGACTCATTTTTAGTTTTCAACTTTCCATTTTCAGTTCCCAATTTCTATCCTATTTTCATATATTTGTTCATTATAGATAATATGGACGCAACACAAGATAAAAGGCTGTTTCTCATCGATGCTTATGCGATGATTTTCAGAGGATATTACGCACTGATCAGGAATCCGAGATTAACCAGCAAAGGTCTGGATACTTCTGCTATTTTTGGTTTCACAAACTCTCTTATCGAATTGATTAGGAGAGAAAAACCTACCCATTTGGCAGTCGTTTTTGATGTAGGACAGGCAAGTGTAAGAACAGATGATTTTGCAGACTATAAAGCCAACAGAAGCGAAACTCCCGAAGCCATTAAAATTGCAGTTCCATATATTCATAGAATTTTGGAAGCTATGCATATTCCAATTCTTGGAGTAGAAGGCTATGAAGCCGATGATGTAATTGGTACCATTGCTTGTAAAGCAGAAAAAGAAGGCTATACTACCTTTATGGTGACGCCCGATAAAGACTTTGCTCAGTTGGTAACAGACAAAATCAAAATCTATAAACCAGGTCTGAAAGGAGGGGATATAGAAATTCTTGGAGTAGATGAGGTGAAGGCAAAATACGAAATTGAAGATCCAAAACAGGTGATCGATTATCTTGCCATGATGGGAGATGCGGTAGACAATATTCCAGGTCTTGATGGAGTAGGAGAGAAAACCGCAATGAAGTTCCTTAAAGAATATGGAAGTATTGAAAACCTTCTGGCTAATACAGACCAGTTAAAAGGAAAACTGAAAGAAAAAGTAGAAGCTTCAGCAGAACGCGGTATCATGTCTAAGAAATTAGCAACCATTATCTGTGATGTTCCTGTAGAATTTCATCAGGAACAATATGATCTTGAAACCCCTGATTTTGAAAAAGCAAAAGAAGTTTTCGAAGAAATAGAATTTAGAAGGCTGTATGAAAACCTTTACAGAGCTTTTGCTCCCGCAACTACAGAAACTGCATCAGTAGTGAGCGAAGTGGAGGTAAAAGAAAAACAGACTCCCACAGCAGCAGAGGTGAAAGGACAGGCCATGCAGCTTGACCTTTTTGCCAATTTCGAAGAACTCGATCAGGCTACCTCTACAAAATCTAATATTGAGCACAACGACCATCTTTATCAGTTCATAGATAATCCTAAGGCTCAGAAAAAATTGGTAGAAAATCTATTGAAACAAAGAGCCGTCTGTTTTGATACAGAAACCACTTCTCTGAATGAGCTGGAAGCAGAGTTGGTAGGAATGAGCTTTTCTTATAAAAAAGGACTTGCCTATTACATTCCTTTATCTGAAAACAGGGAAGAAGTATTGCAGACTTTGGAGATTTTCAGACCGTTTTTTGAGAAAGAAGACCTATTGAAAATTGCTCATAATCTGAAATTCGATTATAAAATCCTTAGACAGTACGACATTACCGTAAAAGGAGCCATGTTTGATACCATGATTGCCCATTATCTCTTAAATCCAGATGGCAGACACGGAATGGATTACCTTTCAGAAGTATATCTGAATTATAAACCTGTATCCATAGAAACTATTATCGGGAAAAAAGGCAAAAAACAAGGAACTTTCAGAGATGCAGATTTGAGAACACAGACAGATTATGCTGCTGAAGATGCCGATGTAACATTCCAGTTATATGAGCTGTTCGCACCGCAACTGAAAAAAGAAAACCTTGAAGAACTTTTCTACAACATAGAAATGCCTCTGATGGAAGTTTTAGCCAAAATGGAACTTATCGGAATTTCTCTGGACGAAAAATGGCTGGCGCAGGAAAGTGTTGATCTTGAAAACGATTTGAAACAGTTGGAAGCTAAGATTTTCGAACTTTCAGAAGAAGAATTCAACATGAACTCACCCAAGCAGCTTGGAGAAATCTTGTTCGAAAAAATGCAGCTTGATCCAAAAGCTAAGAAAACTAAAACCGGACAATATGCAACTTCAGAAGACGTACTTCAGAAACTGTCTTCAAAACATGAGATCATCAAACATATTCTCGAATACAGAACCTATCAGAAATTAAAATCAACCTATGTAGACGCTTTACCTTCACAGATTGATAAACAAGATAACAGAGTCCATACTAATTTCTCCCAAACCACGGCTGCCACAGGACGTCTTGCCAGTGTGAACCCGAACCTGCAGAACATCCCGATCAGAACTTTGAGAGGACAGCAGATTCGTGGAGCTTTTGTTTCAGGAGAAGGAAAAAAGATTATCTCTGCCGATTATTCCCAGATCGAACTTCGTCTTATTGCTGAGATCTCAGGAGAAGACAATATGATCAAAGCCTTCCAGGATGGCGAAGATATTCACGCTTCTACAGCGGCCAAACTCTTTAAAATTCCTTTAGAAGAAGTTTCCAAAACGCAGAGAAGTCAGGCGAAAACAGTAAACTTTGGAATCATCTATGGACAGGGAGCTTTTGCGTTAGCAGAACAAACCGGTTTATCCCGTACAGAAGCCAAGCAAATGATCGAAGCTTATTTCGAGACCTATCCAAAACTGAAAGAATACATGGCCGGACAGGTAAATAGAGCTCGTGAAATAGGATATGTGGAAACTATTTTAGGAAGAAAAAGACACTTGAAAGACATCAACTCCAACAATTTTGTAGTAAGAGGCCATGCCGAAAGAAATGCGGTAAACGCTCCGGTACAGGGAAGTGCAGCGGATATCGTAAAAATGGCCATGATTAAAATTGATAAAGAGCTGAAAGAACAAAAATTAGAAACCAAAATGTTGCTTCAGGTACATGACGAATTGGTATTTGAATCTCCAATTGATGAGGTTGAAGCTGCTTCAAAATTAATAAAAACAGAAATGGAAAGTGCTTTAAAAACACAGGTTCCATTACTGGTAGAAATCGGAGTAGGAGACAACTGGCTGGAAGCTCACTAAACAACAAGATATGAAAGTTAAAATCTTATATATTCTTTTTATTTTTCCGGTTCTTATTCCTTCTCAGGCAAAACGCAGCCCCGAGAAAGAATGGTATAATTCTCAGAGGATAAAATGTCAGGAGCAGAATCAAAAAGATAAGGCCGAATATATGAGATTGAAAAAAGAAGCTTCAGAAATGGACTTCTATGAGTTGACGAGAGCCATTATTAACGATCTGGATAAAACACAGTTTACAAGGAAATATATTAATTTTTGTTATCAGTTTTCTCAACTTTTATGTGATACTGTAGATCCGGAAGAATATAACTGTATTAAAGAATATAATACTAAAGATCCTTTTTACAGTCGTAAAAGCTGGACTGCCGGTGACCTGAAATATCTGGGAAGTGTTTTTGACGACAAAATTATCATTCCGAGTAAAAAAAGCAGCGGATTCGGTTATAAAGAAGGATTTTATTATACTGATGAAGAAACGAGTTCTATATTTAACAGTTTTAAAAAAGGAAAAAAAGAAGAAAGTGAAAGAGAATTTTTTTATTACTCTAAAAAAGATAAGACCCCTTTGGTAATATCTTCTGAAGAAGTAATGGACACTCTTTTCTTTGATTTTCAGAATGTATTAGGATATAAGGTTGAAGTAAACCAATATATCAACGGTAAGAAATCCGTCAAAATATTTGAATATCAGAATGGAGAATGGGTAAAGAATGAATAACCTCTCCATCATTGTAAAACATAAAAAACTTCCGCAGCCCTGCGGAAGTTTTTTTGTGGATGAAACTATCTTCTTCTTGAAGGAGCACTTCTGGTATGAGGATTTACATAAGTTCCATTTTTTCTGTAATAGCCTTTTACGCTCACACTTCCTCCCGAGAAACCGCTGCTTGGTTTGTATTGAGACGTTGAAGCAGGAGAAGGGCTTTTGCTCAATGAAGTATAGTTACTATAAGAAGTATATACCGGATTGTAGAGCCAGCCGGAATAATTTCCCCATTTTACCTTTTTATAACTGTTCTTATTCGAATTTGAAGAAAGGTAAATTTCTGTGTTTTTAGGAATTACCATAACTACATTGGAAGAATCTGTAGCATTATAGATTTTGGCTTCTTCAGATAATAAAACAGTGTAATAATTGGTGGAGCAGGATAATGGAGCAATACAAAGGATAAAAAAGAAAAATAAGTTGAGAATACGCTTCATGACATTGTTATTATATCATCAAATCTATGACGTATTTTGAGGATATACTTACGGAAATCCGTAACTGAAATATTCTTATAAGAAAGTAATAGAAGCGTCTGATAAGGAATCAGGGCATGAGTTTTTCCTTAATTTTTCTATAATGAAGCAAACAAATACTGATGAATCCAAGAGTAATCACAGGAAAAATGGATGAAGAGATAGTATAATAGAGTTCAGCGTTAAAATCGTAAGTGCTCCACAAAGACTCTCTGTCTACAAAAATAGAATAGTTCCAAAAAATCCAGACAAAACATAACATCAGAAATTCAATAGCAATTCGGACAAAAATTTTTTTTATAAATGAAAACAGAATAAAAACAGAAGAAAGAAACATTCCTGTAAAAAAGGACATAAAAACAGCATCTTCTAGAAAACTGCATTCCAGACAGCCACTTGACATATGATCGGAAAGATAACCCATCGACCAGTAGAACTGTATCATAGTAATTGCGAAAATGATCAGAATGCTGATTGATATTTTCTTCAAAAAGATTAAAAAACGGTGAGATTTGGGTTCAGTCCTTTCCAAAATATAAACGTGTTTTATTTTTTTATTAATCTTATTAATGCCAGGTCGTCTGTTGGCTTCATTCCATAATGATGTTCCAGCTTTTTTATTTTTTTATTCAGCATTTCATCGGACTCATCATCGATTGGACCTATCATAAGATATTCTATACCATTGATAGATTCATCAATATCTGTTTTTTTACTTGAGAAAAAGTAAGGATTCCATCAGTAGCAATAGACACATCATCCAGATGATCAAAATGTATTTTCTGATGAAGAGACTTATACCATTCTTCAAAATTTTTATTTAGATGATACGCCAAATAATCAGGTTTATTATCACGGTCAAATTCAGTGATTTCTCCATTAATACAAACGATGCCGTCACCTATAGATAAAATAATTCCTTTGTTTTGAGAATGGTCATAAAACAGAATAATAAGAGTACTCAGTAACTCCTTTTCGTCCAACATGAGATACTTTTTCATAAACCTCATTTCTTCAAAAAGACTTTTTATAATATCTTTAAGCTGTTGATCAAGACTTAGGCTGCTATCTTTTTCATATAATTCCCTGTACCCGCATTCGACGATAATCTTACGAAGGATTTTCCCAATTAAAGTAGAGGCAAAATGACTGTCCATAGCAGTGGAGCAGCCATCCATTACAGCGCATATCATTTTGTCGGTACTTATTTTTTTGATGATAAGGTCATCTTCACAGTGGAGCGTATGATAGTCTCCGATTTGAAGGGTAGAATATACTTTCATGGGTATTATAGAGAAAGGAAGGATTATTTATTTTTCCGGATAAAAAAGTTTTCCATGGATGAGTTGAACAGAGGCTCCGGGTTCATTATAAACCCATCCAAGATCAATCGCTTCAGATATTTTGGATTGAATAAGCTGAGGAGTGATTTGCATGGGCTCGCGTCCATACGATATAGATCTGCAAAAACCTACGCTGATTAATAGAAACCGTCCTTCACTTTCATGTCGTATGGGAATCTCATAATCACTGTTATGTTGTTCATTATGAGAGATTTTTCGCCTTATTTTCCAGTAGAAAACTTCGTTCTTTACAACAATCTTTCTGAGTCCTTTTTTTGCTATTGCCATGGTATATTTAGTTTTTGAGAATCATTGAAGAAATTTCTCAACAGATAAAAGTAAAAATAAATAATAGTAAAGATAAAACTAATAACAGGAAAGACCTTCAGGAAGTTAATCTTTAATAGATATATTCTTACAAAATATCCCGGAACATCAACTTTTGCAGTCAATATTCCGGGATATTGTTGATATGAATTCCATAAAAGAAATAATGAAATCTCAGAATAATTTAGGTATTGAATTCAATTTCTCCCATATAATAGAGTTTGTTTTCTTCTCCATCTACAGAAACCGGGTTAGGGATAACAAATCTGCTCGCAAAAATAATAGCATTCACAGGTGTATCCAGATTCATTTCGTTCAGTTTGTTTTCAAGGATCGGAAGCCATTCATCTGCATAAGAATACTCTGAGAACTTTTCGTAAAGACCTAAGTTTTCATTTTCGAAGCCATACTCCATGAAGTCGTCATCAAACCATTGAATGTTTTGTGATTCTGCAAATTTAGACATATACAGGTCTTCATTTTCCTCTTCTATATAATAGTTTTCATCCTCTTCTACAAAATTATAAAAGTCTTCTTCGGTCTTAAAATACCCTAACCAGAAGTGTGAAATTTCTTTATCCATAAGTGAAGTTTTATATACGTTTTGTTTTTTATATTTTTTAATAAGTGGGACTTTTCCTAAATGTATAGCATCCCTGTTATCATCGAAATTCCTGGTGAAGCTCCAATATTAACATTGAGTTTCTCTAAGTCCTGATTGATAAAATCTCCGGTATTCAGATCATACAGACGGAATGTTGAATTCCCAAAAGTCATTCCTCAAATGCTTTTTGCACACAGAAAAATGAACTTCCAAAGATAAGCACAATCCATGTAAACGCAAGGTTTTTCATACAGAGTTTCAATATCGAAATATAATATTACAAAAGATTTCCGGGAAACCAGTTGGAGTAACAGAACAAATTCTCGCATCAAAAATAGTTCTGTAATTTTTTTTATTGTAATTTTATTTTTGGTTTAAATTATAAAAAACAATGGATTTTCTTCAGGATCACTATGCTGTAAAAAACGAATTGGTACTTATCTTTATCTCTGTGATTCTGGGATTACTGATCGGAGCAGAAAGAGAGTACAGGAATAAGTCTGCAGGCCTTCGAACCTTTATTTTAGTCTGCTTTGGGGCTTGTTTGTTTACGATTCTTTCCATCAAAATAGGAGTCGCCAACCCGGACCGTTTGGCGGCCAATATCATTACAGGAATTGGTTTTCTTGGAGCAGGGGTTATCTTTAAGGGAGAAAATAAGATTGAAGGAATTACCACAGCAACTACAATCTGGGCAACGGCTTCTATAGGGATGGCTGTAGGTTCCGGATATGTTTATCTTTCACTTTTAGGAACAGCCTTGGTGCTTCTTATTCTGAGCGCTTTAACGTATCTTCAGAATTTTATAGATAACTATCATAAAGTAAGGGAATATAGAATATCATTAACAACTTCCAAAGATATTCAGTATTGTGAGACTATTTTCAAAGAACATCATCTAAGTTTTTTGATGATCAAACAGATGTATAGTCAGGGAAGTTTGGCAGTTACTTGGAGAATTACGGGGAAAAATACATATCATGAAGAAGTCATCAGACGTTTGGTAGATGATCCGAAAATTACAGCTTATCAATTTTAAATAAAAAAATAAAGGCCGGAGCCCTTATTTTTTATTTTTTTCTGAAAATATACATGTCCTTGTTGGGGCCTTCAATCTCTTTACCTTCCATATCTAGTTGGATGAGCATATTTTCGCCGACTTTATATTGATAATTGGTTGTTTTACCTTTTAAAATAATCTTACTTCCAGTACTGTCCCAGGAAAAAATTCCCTTATCCTGATTCTTTGAGTTTCTGTCGATATATTCTTCCGTAATGCTGAAGGTCTTATCATCGTTCAATAATAAAGACGTTTTTATTCCCGGGCAGTCTGCACATGGTAAAGTAGCGGTATAGGTTCCGGCCCAGTCCAGTGCATTTTCAGAAGTATCACCTGCAGCTGTTGGAGTTGCTTTGGTTATACTGTCTGAAAGAGCAGGCTGAACAACAGCAATTGAATCTGATCCTGCACCAACCGATTCTCCGGCTTTTTCGTTTTTAGTACAGGAAGCCAAGAATACAGCAGCTCCCATTCCGGCAATAAGCATTTTGCTTTTCATCATAATAATGGTTTTTAAAAGTGAAATGACTTCCAATCAACAAAAACCAAGCCACGGAAGGAAATATAAGTGAACGGTGAATTCGCTTCGCTTGTCAGTTTTTAATGAATTTATAATCAATCTGGAAGTTCCATATGATTGTAAAGATTCACCATTTATTCGGGAAGCAAAATTTACTATTGACGATCTTTATTTTTAAAAACGACCTCATAATAACTTTTCCGCCAGTTTTATGGAGCCCATTCATATTTTTCTTCGTAAATTCGGGCAAAATTTTGATTATGACAAAAAAGATACTTTTATCTGTATTTCTTTTGCCGGCTGCAATGGCATTTGCACAACAATATGGAGGAATGTGGATTCCTACAGAGCTGAATGAAAAGGAAATGAAGGATTTGGGAATGAAAATTTCTGCTAAAGATATTTTCAACCCTCAGAAGCCGAGCATAAAGGATGCGGTGGTACAGTTTAATGGTGGATGTACAGCAGAAATCATTTCACCTAAAGGATTGCTACTTACCAACCACCACTGTGGTTTTGGACAGATTCAGGCACATTCTACCGTTCAGAATGACCTTCTTTCAAATGGATTTTGGGCAAAAAATACAGAAGGAGAACTTCCTAACCCGGGAGTAAAAGTAGATTTTATAGTAGATATAAAAGACGTTAGTGATCAGATTTTAGAAGGTACAGATAATCTTACAGAACCTGAACTTACTAAAAAGATCAATAATAATATTGAGGTGTATAAAAATTCTCAGAAAATTGAATCGTACCAGTCGATTTTGGTAAAGCCGATGTATTATGGTAACAAATACTATGCATACACCACCGAAACCTATAAAGATATCCGTCTTGTAGGAGCACCGCCTCAAAGTATCGGTAAATTCGGTAGTGATACCGATAACTGGGTTTGGCCTAGACATACCGGAGATTTCTCAATGTTCAGAATCTATGCAGGTAAAGACAATAAACCGGCAGAATATTCAAAAGACAACGTACCTTACGTTCCCAAACATTACCTTCCGGTTTCTATAAAAGATAAAAACGAAAACGATTTCACTTTTGTATTCGGTTTCCCTGGAAAAACTACGGAATATCTTCCTGCTGTAGCGGTAGAGAAGATCATGAAGGAAATAGATCCTGCAAGAATTGCCGTACGTGATGTTGCTTTAAAAACATTGGACGAGAAAATGCGTGTTGATAACGAAACGCGTATCAAATATGCATCAAAATATGCATCAGTAGCAAACTACTGGAAAAAATGGATAGGAGAAGTAGAAGGTTTGAAAAAATCTAATGCTGTAGAGAAAAAAGTAATGTATGAAGGATCTTTAGTGGCTAAAAATCCAGAAATCAAAACGACTTTAGACCAACTGAACAAGTTTTACAATGATCAGGCTCCTTATGCATTAAACAATGCTTACTATACAGAAGTAATAAGAAATGCTGAAACATTGAAGTTGGCAGGAGATTATTACGACTTTATCACTTCCGTTGAAGCCGGAAGAATGGACGAAAAAGAACTTGCGAAGCTTAAAACAAAACTGACGTCTTTCTACAAAGATTACAGTGCAGAGCTGGATGCAAAGGTGACGGCAAAATTATTGGCATTATATGTTAATAAAACAGCACCACAGTTTTTACCAGCTGGTTTCAACAAATATAAAGATGAAGCTCCAAATATCCCTGTGGTGGAAGATATGTCTAAAAACTCCATCATTACAGGAAGAACTGCTGTAAACGGAGCGGCATTAAATACAGATATTGAAAAAGCATTCTCTAATCAGGATAAGCTGATCAAAACCCTGAAAAAAGACCCTATTTATCAGTTGTATGTTTCTATAAGAGAGACGTATATGAAGACTGCTGATCCTCAGTTTACTTCTATGCAGACAAAAATTGATGCGTTGCAGAAAAAATTCATGGCACAGCAGATGCAGACCGATAAAGACAGAAAATTCTTCCCGGATGCGAATTCAACACTTCGTGTAACGTATGGTAAAGTAAAGGGATCTACTCCTAGAGATGCCGTTTCTTACGGTTATCAGACCCACTTAGCCGGAGTTATGGAAAAATATGTTCCTGGAGATTATGAATTTGATGTTCCTAAAAAACTGATCGATCTTTACAACAAAAAAGATTTTGGAATCTATAAAGATAAAACAGGTGATGTTCCGGTAGGATTTACTGCTACCAACCACACAACAGGAGGAAACTCAGGGAGCCCGGCGCTGGATGCTAACGGAAACCTTGTAGGGCTTAACTTCGACAGACAGTGGGAAGGAACGATGAGTGATATCAATTTTGATCCTCGTTTCAGCAGAAATATCATGGTAGATACAAAATATATCCTTTTCATCATCGAGAAATTTGCCGATTCTAAATGGCTTGTTGACGAAATGAAGATTATAAAATAATTTTTAAAAGTTATACCTTTAAAGAATCTATTTAAATTAAGTTTTGAATAGATTCTTTTTTATTATAATCATGATGAAAGATAAGATCATTAATGCACTGGCTGCGCTCGAAACAGACCATCTTGGGAAATCTTTTCCACTGGATTACTGTTTGCCGCTTTATCATACCGTTTCTGATCAGGACCTTCCCCATATTCGGAATGTGATCCGATATAAGACGACAAAACAGTTTGAACAAGATCTGGACTATATCTCACGGCATTTTCAGTTTGTAGACTGGAGAGAGTTTAAAGACTTTACTTCAGGAAACTTCAATCCGAAGAAAAAAATAGCACTACTTACTTTTGACGATGGTTTCAGTCAATTTTACGATATTATTGCTCCTATTCTGGAACGCAAAGGAATTTATGCCTGCAATTTTATCAATCCGGCTTTTGTAGATAATAAGGAGATGATGTTCAGGTGCAAAGCCAGCCTTATTGCCGATGCTGTTGAGAAAAAGAAAACTATAGATCCCGACATATATCTTGCATTATCACTTAAAGATGCGGATAAAGCAATTTTACAAAAGAAAATTTTAACTGTCAATTATCAGGAAAGAAATATTCTGGAGTGGCTTGCAGAGAAACTTGAGGTTGATTTCAAAGCATATTCCGCAGAATATAAACCTTATTTAAGTTTCGAAGAATTGAAAACACTTACCGGTAAAGGATTCGGAATTTCCTCTCACAGCTGGGATCATCCAAAATACAAGGACTTGTCATTAAAAGAGCAGATGGAAACTACAGACCAAACTTTTACTTATTTAAAAGATAATGGATTTCTGTATGAAAGTTTTGCTTTCCCTTTTACCGATTTTGAGGTGAAAAAGGATTTCTTTGATGAGCTTTTTAAAAACAAAGAAATGTACTGTAGCTTTGGATGTGCCGGAGTAAAACTGGATAGCGAAAAGCGAAATTTCCAGCGAATTCCTATGGAAATGGGGGAGAGTAGTGAAGCTATTCTTAAAAAGGAAATAGCCTACTTCAAGCTGAAAAAGCTGATCAATAAAAATACGATTCTAAGAAAATGATACAGCTGAAAACGTTCAACAGAAAAGAACTGGAAGAGTTTGTTGTATCTGGAGCTTATCAGCAGTATGACTTTCTTCCTATTACAAAACACAGGGCTTTGTCACAAGTCAGAAATCCTAAGGCATCGGATGAAGATACTCTTCTTATTTTGGCTTTTTTTGAAGATCAGCTCATTGGATATGTGGGTTGTTTTCCTGATCAATTGATTGCAGATGGAAAAACGATTCATTATGCCTGGCTCAGCACACTCTATGTAAACCCGGAATTCAGGAAAAAAAGGCCTTCGAAAATTTTACTGAAAAAAGTTTTTGAAGAGTATCACGGAAAAATTGCCATTACAGAATTTACGAAAGAAGCAGAAGCTTTGTATACAATTATGGGTGTTTTTGATGATGTCTTCCCAAAAAACGGAAAACGGTATTATTTCAGAACGGATGCTGCTACCATCGTTCCCGAGAAAAACCCGAAGACAGAAAAGTGGAAACCTTTTTTCCATGTTTTGGATGCTGTTGCCAACTCTTTGATCTCTATCAAAAACATGGGAGCAGAAAAACCGAATTTTCGTTACGAAGTTCTTACCCGTATTGATGATGAAAGCAGTCGTTTTATCAAATCATTTCCGAGTGTACGCGATGCGGAAACAATCAATATTTTTATAGAGCGTCCATGGGTTTTGGAAGGGAAAAAAGATCCGAAGTATCTCTTTTCAAGCTTTGCCAGGAAATTTCAATATTTCTGGATCAAGATTTTTGATGAGAATAATATTATTACAGACTGTTTTTTGCTCCAGCTTCGGGATGGATATCTTAAAATTCCGTACCTTTTTTCCAATACAGATTTGAATAAGGTTGTCCAATTTCTTCATTATTTTATTGTTAAAAATAAAGTGAAAGGTTTTACCAGCTATCAGACTCGTTTAAATGAGGCGATCGGGCATTCAAAATCATTTCCGAAAATCTATGAAAGAAACTTCAAAAGAGAATATCTTTTTCATAAAGACTTACTCAAGGAATTGCCTGCCGATTTTAATCCTCAATTTCAGGATGGTGATGCCGATTGTATGATGACCTGAGAAAGTAGTGAAGTATCCACGGCCAATTCGGCAGAGAATATTATAGACATAAAAAAACGCTCAACAAATTATGTGTTGAGCGTTTCTGTTTTTTAGTGTCCGAAAATATCTTTCAGTTCTACTTCTTTAAAAGTACCCATTTTGCTTACCGCTTCCATATCTAGGTTTTCCTTTTTCCCGATAATAGCAGTGTTAAAATGCACTGATTTAATCTCTGTCTGATAAAACTCCCTGATGTCATCAAACTTTAAATCCTGTATCTGATGGTAAATATCCTTTCTGAAATCATGATGAATATTCAGTTTTTTTAGCCTTAATGTATTAAAGAATACATTATTTCGGGTAACTCTGGTAGAAGCAATCTGCTTCAGAGCTGCATTTTTAGCATTTTCAAACTGTATCGTTACTTCTGGAAGCTCGTTCATCAGCTCATTCATGGTGTCTACAGCAATCATCAGTTTATCAGGTTGAGTTCCGATGTAGGTAGAAATATAATCAGGATGATTCAATTGAGAATTGGCAGCATAAGATACATAGGCTGAATATGCCAAGCTTTTGCTTTCACGAATCTCCTGGAAAACAATTGAAGACAATCCTCTTCCGAAATATTCGTTGAAAACATTGATCTTTCCAAAATAGTTGGTATTTACAAGGTTTCCTTTTCCTATTTTACTCATTTCCATTTGAACCATATCATAATTAATGAAATATACATTACCTCCTGTCGCAGGTTCAGGATATTTCTTTGGTTCCGGGATCTGAAGGCTTTCATTTTCTGTATACTTTCCGATATATCCTTTGAATCCTTCAATATTTTTTCCGTAGAAGAATATCTGATAAGGATATTGGAAAAGAGTTTTCATACGGTTGGTGAAGACTTCAGAAGAGCTGCTCTCCAATTCTTCTTTCGAAATAACATCGGTAAAACGTGAATTGTTACCCAATTTAGTATAATTCGTTAAAGCAGTCATGATGCGGTTTTTGTCCTTCTTCACGGCCTGGCGGTTTTCCAATACAGTACCTACAAACTGAAGATACACTTCCTGATCAGGTTTCACATCGTGCATCCAGTGTTGCAGAAGAGCAATTCCTTTTTCTATATTTTCTTCCAATCCGCTTAGAGAAATAATCAACTGATCATTGCTGGTTTTAAAATCATTACTGATCCCTATTTTAAAGAACTCTTTCTTCAGATCTTCCGGCGAAAGACGTTCTGTTCCTAAATATTGCAATAATTGAGTTGAAATTCCCAGATCACGGTCATGATCACTTCCCAGAGGGAAAATAAAATGTACCTGAGCAATATCGTTGTATTTATTTTTTACGAAACTTAATTTTTTACCTTTAATATCGTCTGTAATAATTTCTTTTTGATAATCAATAAATTCAGGCTGGATGTCTTCGGTTGTATCAGACAAGATCTCTTGTAAAAACTCAGATTGAGCTTCGCGGTTGATTTTTACAGGGGTAATTCCTGGATTTTCAACCCTGATAAGTCTGTCGTTAACTCCTTTCTCTTTATTCACAACCACATAGTTTTCTTTGAAAAAGCTATTCGCAAAATTCACCACGTCTTCTTTGGTAAAGTTTGCGTATTCATCCATTTCATTCAGTTCCTGTTCCCAGGTTCTTCCTTTTATATAGGTATCATAAAGATTGGTGGCCAAGCCTTCTGCAGTTTCTAGGCCTTTCATTCGCTGAAGTTTGAAATCATTAATGATAGCCGGAAGCATCCAATCCGGGAAATCTCCTTTTTTGATAAGTTCAATTTCCTCCAAAACCATTTCTTTTGCTTGTTCTAATGTTTGAGTCTCCCTAGGAACAGCTACAATAGAGAAATAGCCGTATTGTCTTAACCCTACAGAAAAAGCCTGTGCCCAAAGCATTTTTTGAGTCTGATTGATGTGAAGGTCCAATAAACCGGCTTCCCCTCTGTTACTAAGAATATTAGCAACCACATCAGCCAGCATGGCCTCTCTTGTTCCGTAGCTTTCTGTTCCCCAGGCCAGTTGAACCCGTGGAGTAGTAGGACTTTTTACTGTTCTTGTTACAACTTCTGTAATAGGTTTTTCAATAATAGGTGTTTTCTTAGGTAATTCTCTATAAGGTAAAACACCAAAATACTGATCAATCAGCTGAATGGTTTCCTCAAAATTGAGATCACCAACCAAGACCATTGCATAGTTGTTGGGAACATAATATTCATCAAAATATTTATGAATTGCCTTCATGGAAGGGTTCTTCAAATGTTCAGGGTTTCCTAAAGTGGTCTGCTGCCCGTTGGGATGAGTAGGGAATAAAGCGTCCATCAGTTCATAATTCACAAGTCTCGTATCATTATCCTGTGCTCTGTTGAATTCTTCGTACACAGATTCCAGCTCTGTATGGAAAAGACGCAGCACGATCTCAGAAAACCTTTCTTTTTCTATTTTCAGCCACTTTTCAAGCTCATTGTTCGGAATATTGTTCTTGTAAACCGTTTCGTCAAACCAGGTATGGGCATTGGTACCGCTTGCACCCAAAGAAGAAATAGCTTTGTCGTATTCATTGGCAATAGCATATTCACTGGCTTTTTGAGAGATTTCATCAATCTTTTTATAGATTTCTTTTTTCTTCTCAGCATCCTGTTCAGCTTTATGCTCTTCATACAATGAGGAGATCTGCTCAATCAGCTGACTTTCTTTTTCCCAGTTTTGAGTACCTATTTTGGAGGTACCTTTAAACATCATATGTTCAAGATAGTGGGCAAGACCGGTGTTGTCAGCCGGATCATTATTGCTCCCAGTTCTTACCGGGATAAAAGTTTGAATCCTTGGGGCATCAAAATTTTGTGCAAGAAAAACTTTAAGTCCGTTTTTCAACGTATAGATTCTTACTTTATTCTCGTCGTGGGTAATGGTTGTATATTCGTAATGGTTGGGATCGGTGTGAGCCGTTTCCTTATATTTTTTGTCGATCATAGATATAGATTTCATTCTTCAAAATTCAGAACGTAATACAAATGTAAGGAATTGAAAAAAAATACTTTTCTGTTTTCACTACTATTGCATCTATTATTACAGTTGAAAAGGTAAATCACTAAAAAATAAACACCCTTATAAGAAATAGACATATAACTATAACACTAATTCAATCTGATAAGGTAATTAATAACAGGTATTTTCATTCCTAATATATAAGATGTTTTTTAGAAGCTATTTCCTGCTATCCATTTTTACTCCTCGCTCCAATGCTTTCCTCACCAAATCCATCAGCTTTCTAACACCTGCTGCGGGGTAATCATTACTATCAGGGCTATAATCCTTATCGAAAATTAAAAATACCCCCAAAATCCCTCCTTCCTTCTAAAACCCATTTCCCTATCACCCAATAAAAACCCAATCATCTGTGTCAATCTGCGTGATCTGTGGTTTATAAACACACAATGACCTTATTATATAGAGTATACCTTTCACTATTCATCCCTTCAAACCCTCCAACTCTCACCCTCGTTCATCCCTCATTTCTCTTCTCCAAACAAATGTTTAAAATTTTTCATTTTGTTTATCAGCTGTTTAAGGAATTAATATTACTTCAAGATGAATTTTATGTTAAATAAACTTGT